>NZ_PTPX01000009.1 GCF_003260095.1 Glaesserella australis | reverse complement strand
AGTCTTATTTTATAAGGCTTCTCTCTGGTTTCTATGATGTATTTTTACATAATTTCTGTATATGGATTTCAGAACGGTATGTCCGAATCAAAATCCCGTTTTTCATCTTCTGACAAAATGTCATCTTGGCGGTGGTTTTGGCTTGGTGGTTTACCCTGTGGCTCTTGTGCCCAGTTATTATTACTTTGAGCATTGCCGAGCATTTGTAATTGATCGGTGATAATTTCAGTGGTGTAGCGGTCTGTACCGTCTTGTGCTTGCCATTTGCGTGTGCGGAGCTTGCCTTCAACATAAATTTGAGAACCTTTTTTTAAGTACTTCTCAAATATTTCAGCGAGCTTACGAAATGCAATAACAGTGTGCCATTCCGTATTTTCCTTTTTTTCGCCACTTTGTTTATCTATCCAAGTTTCAGATGTTGCGACACTAATACGAGCAACGGGATCGCCATTGGGTAATGTGCGTAACTCAGGGGCATTCCCTAATCGACCTAAGATGATGACTTTATTTACTCCTGACATTCAGCATTCTCCTGTTTTTTAGGTGATGGCGGTTGTTTATAACTCATCCAGGCGTGGATCAACGGATATTCTTTTTCTTGGTTTCGATCTTTAATGATTAAATCGTAGCTAAATGCTTGCTTTTCGCTCTCCCATTCGCTTAAGAAAACAAAGTTCTTTCGGTCTCCTTTTTTCTTACCAACAATGGCAACAACTAAATATTTGCCATCTTGAGTGGGTTTTTCTTCATCGATATATTTCCAATCTGACATTTGTAATCTCCTGAGTTGGTTGACAATCTTCATAGGCGACACACCAATCTTTATTATAGATTTGCTCTTTTTGGCGGGTCATACTTCGTATTTGTTCACGTCGCATCACTGCACTTTGACATAGGCAGATTGTGCCGTGGCTTGCTTGCCAGCTATCGTAGTTATTTGTGACGAGATAGCCTTGTTGTTCACGGTTTCCGTTGGGGAGAGCAACAATACAAGGCTTGATGGTATAAGTCCGTTTCTTCATAGCTATTCACAGGTTAAGGATTGTTGAAAGAAAATGCCGTTTGGTTTAGTTACTGCTTTTTGTCCAAGATCTTGGCATTCAAGCAGTGACACTACTTGTTTACCATCGTAGTCATCATTTAGGGTAATACCTGCAGCAGTCATTGCGAGAGACAACCCAACAGCCAAGACGATTGCCCAAAGTAGATTAGTTAGTGTGTTCATGTTTTGTCTCCTAAAAAAACGCCCACCTGTTACAGTGGGCTAACGGATCATCATTATGATTACGGGTGTTTTAAGTGCTTACCGCATACACTTTTGTTCAGTCCGATTTTGACGAGATCGGGAACTCGCCTCTTGTATGCGACTACACCGAGGAATATAATGTTTTCTGCGACTACATTTTAATCAAGAGGAGAAAACATTATGAACAAGTCATCTGCTGACTCACTTGCTTTGCTTTTCGCAAGAGATATTTTAAAAGCTTCAAATGCTTCGACAGCATCGTCTTTTCTTTGCTTAGATAAGGAAAACGCAAATTCTCTTGCTGACTTTATCGAGACTCTTTCAAGTAGATTTGAGTCAATAGACGATGGTGTATCATTACCAATGATTTTTAATTCTCATAAGAATCAATCAGATAGATAGCTTTACAAGTGAGTTTTGCTAATTCATCTGGTGGATAATCAGTTTTTCTTGATACACTTTCCAAAACAGCCTGTTTAATTCGTTCTTTATCTAAGTCAGACAGGCTGTTTTTTATTACTAATAGTTTTAACTTCTCAGGCTGTTCAAGCTGGTCATTAAGAATAATCTTTTTAACCATTTCATAATTTTCGGTTTCCATTATTAATCTCTTTTGTTTGTTGCCATTCAAAACCGCACTTAGTTCTGGCTTAGTTATCCTTGATTTGGTAACAGCGCTATTACCCAGACCTTTAGCGGATCTCTAAATGCGGTTTTGAATGGCGACCGCAGTGGGATTTGAACCCACAACATACTGCTTAGAAGGCAGTTGCTCTATCCGATTTGAACTATTCGGTCGATGGTGACTGTGAATTATTTATACTCGCCACAGTCGAGCGAAGAGAGTACATTTAAAAATTTGGGTCGTCATCCCTTGTCAGGACCTCTACTGAGATAGCTCGTAGTGACTAAATCTTTGAGCAAACTTAACTACCATGTTAAGTCCATTGAAGCGTTGATTTGCTACGCTAGCTCAACGCTAAGCCTCGATAGCCATTTCGTTGAGTTCAACGAGATGGTCAGCCGTCTCTCCGAGCTGTCACGTTTTTAGCTAACGTTTGCTGTCTGTTGCTTTTTCATTGTTCACCAACTAAAAAACAGACCAAAAAATGTGGTTCTGCCCCCACTATCCGTTCCACTCACTGGCAAACTTGTCAACAATGGGTTAGTTGCACCTCAATGGTTCTGTTGCCAATCTGCCGTCACGGCAGTTTTTCACATAAGACTAAACGTTCAATCAGCCTACGGGGCTTTCAATCCGCAAATTTAAGCATCTGCACTTATTGACCGCTTGAGGTGTTTTTGAGTAAAATTTTTAAAGAGCAAGAAACCTTGTTGGGACTCGGTTTTGTTTATGTGACAATTTAAACATTGTGTTTAAGAAAAATCAACATCAAAATGTTTAAGTTGTTAATGGTTTTTTGCAACTATTTGTTTTTAAACGATATTTAATTTTTTGATTGATTAAATTTTAACCTATTTGTTTTATTTCTTACTTGGTGAGATTGTTTTTTAATCTATTGAACGCTAGCTAGTTGAACTAAATGTTGCTATAAAATATACTGTTCAAAAAAACAGTTATAATAAAAAGGAGGAAGTTGAAATGGAGAAGTTTGTTATCAATGACAGTGTTGATAGTTTGTATTTTTCAACGAAACGGATCGAAAATATTGTTGCGCTGTTAGGTGTTTTAGAGAAAACAGATTTGAGTTCGATCCCTGTTGGTGAAATGAACTGTGTATTTGGCTTATTGTATGACGTATTAGGAGAAGCATACGATGTTCAGGCCGAGTGGGTCGCAAGAGGAATAGAAATCCATTAACGATAAGAGCGGGAGTGATCCCGCTTTTATTTTGCCATTTAGAAATCTAAAGTGGTTTGTAAAAATTTGATGAGATGTGACCGCTTGTAGAATTGTAAATGGGAAAATAAAGAAAATACAATAAAACAAGTAAAGGAGACAACTTATGAAAAAACTACTGACTACCTTATGCCTTTTTCCTGCTATTGCCTTAGCAACAGAAACAGGTGAAAGCTGTGCCAAGATCGAAGATAGCACTAAACGTCTTGAGTGTTATGACGGTGTTTTCTTGAAAACAGAACAGAAAACCAATGAAGTGAAAGTTGAAAAATCACAATGGGAGTATGAACAGGAAAAGGATGAGTTAAGAAATGCGACAACATACAGAGCTGATAATGCATCTCTTAATGCGGTTGACTTCGGTTTTCCTTATCATGGTTCAAAACTCTATTTAACATTAAGGAAAGATCCTAAATATGGTAATGATGTGATGTTTTTCATCAATGGGCAGTTTAATGGTTGTATGATTAATAGCTGTAAAATTACTGTAAAATTTGATGATGGTAAACTAGAAAGCTATCGTATGGTTGGTTCAGATAGTGGCAGTAATGATACGATTTTCATTGAAAATGCAAAATCAGTGAAAACCTTTGTAGATAAATTGAAAAAATCTAAGAAGTTGATTGTAGAAGCCAGCTTTTACAACTATGGTAAAGGTCAATTCACCTTTGATACACAAGGTTTAGAGTGGAAACATTTTTAATTGAGAAAAGCTACGCAGTTGCGTGGCTTTTTTTATTGATGCATAAATGGGGTAGGGGATAAAAGAAAACCGCCACGGTGGGCGGTTATCGACTCAGATTTGGAACAAAAACGCAACTGATTGTTTTAGGAAGTAGTTCAGGAATAAACAGGTGGTTTCGCCCTATGTTTCTTAACATATCTTCTTTTCTGCATAATGATAATGCTCTAATGCTATTCTCTAATAGAGATAATAGTTGGTTTAGTAGTGATTTAATTTCATCTGATGTTAATGGTTCTGGCTCCATAATTTTTGAATAACTAAGCATAACATTAAGCCCTGATGCTTGATTGTTGTGAATATAACCGCAAGCATCTGAATATTCCTTCATAAAATCGCTATATATATCTTGAGAATAAACTTGATGATTGGATAGTTTATCTCTAAGTGCTTGAAACAGAGGTGTTATTCTTGTTTCGTCATCAGCACTCTTTTCTAAACAGCAACGAGCCACATTCTCAATTAAGGAGCGATAAGAAAAATAGAAATATCTAGTATGATTTACTTTGATGTTATTCAAACAACATAAAGCATCATAAATAATACTATTCATAAATCGGTCACTTTTAGCAGTGCTTACCTTGATGAAAATAATGCGTTTTATAATGGTGTTTACGATACTTAAATTTTCATATCCAATTTCTTGGAAATGGTCTTTAAACCATCTTAATTGCTGCTTTATTTTGAGCGGATCATCATCAATGTAGTTCATTTCTATTTGCCCAAGATTTTTGTTATCCATTGGAGAGACTCATCTTTCTTATTTTTTCTATGTCTTATTTTAATTGGTTCGTCATTTTCCCTTTCTTTTGTCACTCTCAAGATATGATTATATAACGATACGCTCATATTTTCTTTATATCCTTTTTGTAGGATATGTTTAATAGTAAATGCTACAATAAGCGTTCTTGAAGAAAGAATATAAGGTTTTAAATTCAATTTAATTTCTTTTGTTAAAAATAAATTGATTGTTTCATTTTTATTAAAAATGTTTTTATCAAATAATGCCTTTGCAAGGAAACCCAAGAAAAAATAGATGTTTTTATTTTTTGTAAGCAGGTCTAATTCCTCATTAAAATTAACGTTCATTTTTTATCCCCCCTTGTTTTAATTGCTGCTCAAGTTCATCGCATATATTTGCGATATTAGAACTTGTTCGAGCATATCTGGTTGCAACATTCCCACGCCCTGAATGTTTAAGATCATTCGCTGTATGAAACTGATTATTAAAAAAGTACATATCAGGCAATTTACTTTCCATATCTCTTTTCAAAGCTTTTTGCTTCTCTAGTAACTCTTTTGGAGTGTCAGTGTATATTATACCAAGAGGACGTACTTGTATTCTAGCTCTCTTTACTAATCCTTTAACGACATTTACTAAATTGGCGGTGCCAAAACCTGAATATTTATCAATTTTAGACGGAAGAATATAATAGTCACTGCAAAATAGCGATGCATCCGTATAAATTGAAATAGTAGGAGGACAATCAATTAAAATATAATCATATTTATCTCTTAACTTGTTATCACAAATAAAATTTTTAAGTCTATGTATTTGAGATGAGTCGCTATGGTTTTCATTTATAATGTTTATATCTCCCAATACAATATCTAGATTTTCGTCAATGGATTTAATAAGCTGTTCTGCATCTGCTTCATCCGAATCTTCATATAATGTATTATTGGTTTTAAAGATTTTCCGAATAGTATTTTCATTAGAGACTTCTTTAAGATATTCATCTATTTTTTCTTCTGTATCATAGAAGGTTTGAGTGCAGTTAAATTGCGGATCTGCATCTACAATTAGCACCTTCTTTCCTTGTTTGGAAAAGCAATCAGCAACACTTACACACAATGTTGTCTTCCCAACACCACCTTTCATATTGATAAAACTAATTACTTTTGCAGATTTATTTTCTGTATTCATCTAATAACTCCTACCTAATTTACACCTAAAGTATTAACTAATAAAATCCACTTCCGTTCTACAAATAACTCCTATGCTCAACCGCCACGCCGATAATATCTGCTTCTGTAATGGACGTGACAAGGTCGCGCTCATTTAGTGGTACAAGTAAAAGATTGTCTTTATTTATTTGTCTAAATTTCCCGAAGTACAACTTATTGTCGAGATGAACAAAGATATAGCACCCTGAAATCAGTTTGGTTTTTTGTTCAAATCTTATTGTGTCACCTTGTTTGAATCGATCGATATCACTCGTAATAGTAATGATGAATGAACGGTAGTCAGCTAAGTGTTTGGCAAGGCTGTCCCAAGTTTGCTGTTCATAATTCTCTACTGGATAAACATCGTTGTTTGGCGGTGACAAGGTTGGGTTCTCGTTATTTGGTGCTTCGACACCAAAAATTAGCCACTCTGGTGTTACACCTAAAAAATTAGCGAGATCATAAGTTGCTACCATTGAAGGCGTAGCTTCAGCATTAAACCAACGTCTAACCGCACTTGCTGTAAGGTTAGTTTCTTTAGCTAGTTTTGAGATTATCCCTCGTTCTTCCAATAACCCTTTATCTTTTAAGATTCTGGTTAGTCTTTTTGAGAAATCTTGTCTGAATTTTTCTTCAGTAAACATAAGTAGCTTCCCTTTTTAATATAAACATTTTGTTTAAATAATAAAAAAAATCAAAAAAACAATCACGCACTCAAAATACAGGCACAAAATGTTTACATTCATTTTGTTTTTTATTAAACTTAAACAAAATGTATAAATCATAAGGTAAACATGACGAGCTTAACTGAGATTATCAACTCATTTGGTAGTGTATTAAAAGCTGCCGAATATTTAAATGTAAGTCATTCTGCTGTTCACCGATGGTTAAAAGCAGAGGCTCTCCCCAGAACTGAATGGACAGGTGAAACGAATTATGCCGAACGGTTATCGCAGGCACTTGGTGGGAAATTATCAAAAGAGGAAATCCTTAAAATCGCCCACCCTCGTAATAATCAAACAGCCAATCCAGCTGGGCGAGGTAAGCGTACTAAATAGGATTTAATCACTTACCGTTAGCTATCGTAACAAACAAATTCTTAGAACAACACCATAAAAAAAGAGGGATTTTTATGACGATGAAGCAAATCATTATGTCGATGATAGAGAAGTGTCATGGAGGTAAAACAGCGGTTGCCGCATTTCTTGGGATGTCAGAGCAGTCTTTTAATAATCGACTTTATCAGACTAAAGGGCAGAAATTCAGTGATGAAGAGCTGATTGCCATTGAAACAGAATATGGCGTAAGTGATTGGTCTGACGAAGTCAATCGTAGATTAGGAAAGGTTAGTTTTATCCAACCAAATAAAAATGAACTTGATACTGTCGAGATTTCTCGGCTTCAAATGCAAGATCAGGCAGCTAATGGGTCACTGTATATCAAGTTAGACGAGTTCGTTAGAGATGGGCATTTAACACAAAACGAGCAAGAAGTATTAAGGCAGCTTTTGTACAAGGCTCAGCAAACGAAAGCAGCACTTTTTGAAAGCGTTATTGTGCTTTATTCCAAATAAAAACCCACGCTGGAACGTGGGTATATCAAAGGGAGATAATGTTTATGAAAACAGAGTTATTATCTACTAATCAGAGAGAAAATGCAACCCTAACGATGAGTAGTCGGGAGATTGCTTTATTAATCAATAAAAATCACGCTGATCTGTGCCGCTCAATCGAAAGATTAAGTGCAAAAGGGATTATTAAGGGGTATCAGCCGATGGCGTACACCCACCCACAGAACGGACAAACATACTATGAATACCATTTAGAGAAAAGAGATTGTTTAGTTGTGGTTGCTCAAAATTGTCCAGAGTTTACAGCTGCGATTGTCGATCGCTGGCAAGAATTAGAGCAAAAGCAAGTGCAACAACTCCCTAGCTATTCAGAAGCATTACGCCAACTCGCCGATAAAATCGAAGAGAGCGAGCAGAAATCTCTTCAAATTGCCTCAATTGAAAGTTATTTCCGCAATGGCATTTCTCCCTTTGAGTTTGTAAAAGGCTTAAATGGTGTGAACTCACTGAAAATCGGTGCGTTTTTAGTGGATAAAAACTGGCTCTATCAAGATGGTAATCATAAGCGGGTGAAGTCGTATGCTCGTGATCAGTATTTGACGGAAGAAACGACGGAGATTTCTCAACACGGCAAAGATCCGTTTGTGGCATATAAACCTATTTTACTCAAGAAGGGGGCGGCAAAGCTCTATGAGTGGTACACAAAGCGAGAATTACCGATGAAAGCAAATTGGAATGGCGTATTTACTCAAGATAAGGTGGTGGGATTATGAGTTTTAGCCAAAAATTACGCCAATTGGGGCAACCTATTGCGTACTATCCGCAATTAGCAAAACCGTTAGGCGGTGTGACAGCTGCAATTTTATTTGGACAATTATTCTTTTGGCAGGATAAGACCTCAAACTCATTAGGCGTATATAAAACACAAGCTGAGCTTGAGCAAGAAACGGGATTAAGTCGCCGTGAGCAAGAAACAGCACGCAAAAAATTAGTTGAGTTAGGTATCTTAGTTGAAACTCACAAACGTCTAGAACACCGTATTTATTTTAAGCTGGATTTAGTTAAATTTGATGCATTAATGGACGACATTCGGGAAGAAACAAAACCGCCATTACCCAATGTCACTAATGAGCATTCCCCAATGGCGGAAAGCGACATTCGGGAAGAAACAAAACCGCCATTCGTTAATACAGAGAATACTACAGAGAATACTAACAATAATACTTCCCTGACGGGAAGTATAAACGCGTGTGAGAAAAAATCTGAAACGTTGATTTTGCTTGAGCAGTTTGGGATTACCGAACAACTGGCAAAAGATTTCATCGTACACCGCAAAGCCAAAAAATCTCCGATCACTGAAACTGCGTTGAAAGGTTTTCAGCGTGAGGCGGACAAAGCCAAAATTCCTATTCAACAAGCCATTGCAATTTCAATTGAGCGTGGTTGGCGTGGGTTCAATGCTGGTTGGGATTGGCAAGATGGCGGAGTTTCTGCAAAAAATCCACAAAATCCATCCGCTCGTAATACTTCCAAGCCGTTTATCCCTGATGACGAAGGCAACTGGGCGGAAGGTATGTCTATCACGCTAAGGGGAAGTTAATGCAAAACGTGGCATCAATGAACTTGAAAAGCCTTGTCGGGCAAGAGCCAAATTACCAAGTGCCAGCAAAGACAACGGCAATTCCAGACGGTGCGATTAGAGCCGTTAATCAATTATTCATTCAGCTTCGGGCGATTTTTCCTGCGTGGAAAAATTCATTCCCTGATGCAGACAGTTACCGTGAAGCAAAACGGATTTGGCTTGAAACGTTGGTGAACGAAAAAATTACGACGATTGAGCAACTGCAAAACGGGATTGAGCGAGCGAAAAAATCTAAAAATCCATTCTGGCCAAGCGTAGGCGAGTTTGTGGAGTGGTGCAAAGCGGTGGACTACGAAACGTTAGGTTTGCCTGATGAGGATAAACTTTACAAGCGGTTACAAGCGTTTATGGCATTTGGTATGGAAGAAATCCAGCAGTTTAAGTTTGTTTCTACGGCGGAGTATTACTTGATTACCGATTTATATGTGCGTTGTCGGACTGGTGAATGGAGCGATAAGCAACTCAAAGATGAGATTCAAAAATCTCTCGTCAAGATGAGCAAGCGGTTAAAAACAGGGGAGGTTTTACCAGAACCCAAACTGGCGTTACCTGAAGAAGTGAAGGTAATTGATCGTGAAAAAGTTAGCGCTTTCTGGAGTGGTTTGTTGAAACAGGTTAGGGGGAGAAGATGAGTTTTGACAAAAATACATGGCAGACACCGAAATATGTTTTTAATTGGTTATATAACCTATTTTGCTGGTTTCATTTGGATGGTTGTGCTAATGCAAGAAATACACTGTGTCACCGTTGGATCGGCAAAGATAGCGAAATTTGCGAGGATTTGTCACTCGTTCAGTCAGTTTGGATTTTATTAAATCCTGTGGAAATAACTAAATGGCATTACTTCTCACACCTTATTTTCAAACGGAGCTTGGTTTGGTGTTTTATCGCATACCGCCAACGGTGAGCGTGTCAGATTTTGGTGAACGAACAGTATTGCAACCAGCTCCAGAGACATTGCGTACCGTAAAATCGGGGAAAATTGCAAATTTTGAGCATAATCCAACCGCTTGTAAGCAATTAAAAGCCTTTGCTAAATCGCTTAAGGTGAGAGCGAGCGTTAATAAAAATGCATTTGGTACTTATGGCGATTTACCTTATGTCAAATTTGTTAAAAGCATTAAAACGTGCCAATGCCGTGATGGTGAGTATTGTCATCCTGAAAAAACCTTGGCGGAAGTAGAGAGTGGTTCTGCGTTAGTTTGTTGGCATCATGACAAATTATGGATAGAAGGGAAAATTGACGCATCTACGATATCAGCTTTGGCGGAGCAAAATTGGTGTGATTTTATCGCCATGTGTATTCGTAACGATTTGAGAAAATCACAATATGCCAGTATTGAATTTGCAGATTTGGTTTTTTGGGCAACGCTCAAAGGATTATTAGGTGAATTAAATCAGGATGAATTACGTCAGTTTTTAGGTTTGCCTGTGCAGGTAGATTTAGGCAAAGAGAGTACGATTGGGTTCGAAGTTGCCTCGCCAATGTCAACACTACAAAACAGCATTAAGCCTCTATTGGCTCTTAAGGTCGATCCCGAACCACTATCAAGCTTTCTCGCAAGACCTAAATTAAAACGTTTTGAGTGCCGTAAGTGGTTGCAGTTTGTGAAATCTCAGCCTTGTGTTTGTTGTGGCCAACGTGCTGACGATCCACATCACATTATCGGGTATAACGGCAAAATGGGTGGTAAAGAGCATGATTTATTTACGATTCCACTTTGTCGTAGTCACCATAACGAATTACATGCGAGTGTAGAACGATTTGAACAGCAGTACGGTTCGCAGATTACGTTACTGTATAAATTTTTAGATAGAGCAATTGGTATGGGTGCATTAGTAATTGATGGATAAATTATGGGCGTATATGTATTGAAATGCCCTTGTTGTGGGGCAGATATGAAAGATTGGCGGAACTATGCAGAAAAAGACGAAGTAGACCGCATCAAACCGTTTGAGTGTACAGGGTTTCGTTGTGGTAAACGGTGGGCTGAAAATGAGTTAGAGCCAAAACTCAAAGGGAGCGAATAAGTATGGTTACGTTAGAGCTACCTTATCCGCCAACGGTGAATCACTATTGGAAGCATACTCGCAATGGGATTCATTATGTGACCCCAAAAGGCAAAGCATTTCAACAAGCGGTGATTTGGCAAACAAAACATGCAAAAAAATTCAAAGGGAGAGTAGAGCTCAAAATTGATATTTACCCACCAGATAACCGTAAACGTGACATTGATAATATTTTCAAAGCATTGTTAGACGGTTTAACCAAGTCTGGTGTAATTGCTGATGATAGCTTGGTGTATAAATTAGTGGCGGAAAAACTCGCCCCAGTACAAGACGGCAAAGTCGTGGTGATGATTAAGGAGATTGAACATGGTCATTAATATTCATTCGGTGTTGATTATTTGGGGACAAATGGCGAGAGAGAAGGGGTGTAAAGGTTATCCAACCATGGAAAGTTTTTGTCGAGAAAGCAAATATCAGGGAACGTCATCTATCAGATTGTCGGACGATACTTTTTTTGCAATCGATAAATTATTTATTGCCTTGTACGATCATGACATCACGCAATTTCAGATTTTGCGTAATAAATACATTAAAGTTCAGGATGATGTAGAGAGTTACAAATCATTAAATTTAAATCGTAGAACTTATTTTACTTATCTTGCTTACGCTAAAGCATTTGTGACTGGCGGTATTATAGGTAGAGATATTCAGGTTTGGGTATGACATAAATAAGCCACCGTTCTACGGTGGTTTTTTTTGTAAAAATATGTCAAATTTGTGAGATGCATCACGGATTTATAATCAAAAATTGTATAGATTTAGTGCGTTTTTTTAAGGGAGATCTTACAATGAAAAAATTATTACTTATCTTAACATCTCTATTAATTGTTGGTTGTGCGGGTGGTCCTAAAGCAACAGTTGAAGATGACGCTAAAGCTAAACAATTTGTTGTCCCAACGGATAATACAGCAAATTTATACGTTTACCGCAATGAAAATTTTGGCGGGGCTATTAATATGGATATTTTGATTGATAATCATCGTGTAGCTACAACAGGACCCAAAACTTATATTATGAAAAATTTACCTGCAGGTGAGCATAAAGTTGAAGGTATTGCAGCGGAAGGTACAAGTATCCTTACAGTCAATTTATTACCAAATACAATCAAATTCGTATGGCAAGAAGTTAAAATGGGCGTATTTGCTGCAAGAAATAAACTTCAAGAAGTGTCAGCAGAAGTTGGTAAAAAAGGAGTTCAAGAAAGTAAGCTATTGTTGCATGAAAAATAATTATGAGTTTCTAACTTAGTGGACTTTATTTTAGTGGTAAGCTTTTCCCAGATGTCTAGAGATAAAAAGTAGTTGCAAGTGCGCACTAAAGTTGATACATTTCAGCTATGCTTGCAACTCGTACAAGCGAGAGAAAGCGAAATAATTTTGTAACCCTGAGCAGAAATGCTTGGGGTTTTTTGTTTGGGGGAAGGGATGGAAATTACATTAGGCGATAAAATTAAAATCAATGGCGAAGAAGTGCCAGAGTATTTGCTCAAGGCACTTCGAGATAATATCAATGTTTTATACCCGCAAAATCCAGTTGAGTGCAATGGTAAAATTATCACCTCTAGTATAGAGGTGAATAAATTCAACGTCTCACAAAACCATATTCCGCAGAGTGCTTGACACAAGGGTACAGTAATTCAACAATTTTATGTGTTAGTTCTTCATTGCGAGCATTCATGAAAGCGTGAACTAATTCTTCTAAATATGCCCCTACTTGAGATTCATAAGAAAGAGTAGATGATTCCACTACATTAAGGTAGATGAAATTTCTTATGTGAAGATGTAGTGCTGGTTGTGGGATGTAGTATGAAAAAGGTATTCCATCAATGTCAACTTGCATTTGTCTCGAACCAAAAATTAAAACTACCTTTTTGTTAATGTGGCAGTGAGAGTTTATAATATCTACAGCTGTTATAAACGCCTTAATTGCTGTTTGATATTGTTCATTATCTTCAAACTCCATTGATTCTATTTCAAAAAATGATCTTATAGGATATGGAATAGAATTAATAATTGTATTATGGTCAATCATTTTAAACCTCTGCTAGTTTATTTGTTGGGGAACAATATTCTAGCAGATTTTTTAACCAAGCTCAGTCTTTACGGACTGGGCTTTTTTATTGCCTGATATGAGGGCTAAGGTATGAAAAATGCTATGAGAGATGCAGGAATGCAGAGCTATGCATGGAATGGGCTTACAGGTTGGTTAGCATGGTTAGGCGAACAACAAAATTTAATGTTCATTAGTTTGGCTCTAGGGATTATTACAGCGCTAGTTAATATGTACTCAAAATGCCGAGAAGGGAAAATAAAAAAACGCCAAGAAGAAAGGGCTGAAGAAAAGCATAAAGCAGAGATGCGCCACCTTGAAGAAATGCATCAGATACGTAAACAACAACTCTCAAGAGGATTAAGAGATGAGCCGAATAAAAACACTAGGTAAATTTGGCGGTGGGGTTTGTTTTGTCAGTGCCATTATTGCGGTGTTAAATACAGATTTTCACGGTCAATTTCGTACAAGTCAGCAAGGGCTTGAGATTATCGGCGATGCAGAAGGTTGTAAACGTGAGCCTTATTTGTGTCCTGCAAATGTGCTTACTGTTGGTATTGGTTCAACGGAAGCGTCAAGCGGTAAGATTGAAAGAAAAGTTTACACAGACAAAGAGATTGCTGAGCGTTGGTTGGTCGATATTAAAAATGCGGAAAAATGTGTGAACCGTTACGCAAACGGTGGTGATATTCCGCAGTCGGTGTTTGATGTTGCTACTTCGCTGACGTTTAATGTTGGGTGTGGTGCAACGAGTAAATCCACTTTCTTCCGCAAAATCCGTAGTGGCGATTATGTAGGTGCGTGTAATGAATTGCCTAAGTGGGTTTACGCGGGTGGCAAGAAATTGCGCGGTTTAGAAATCCGTCGTGAGAAAGAGCGTACATTATGTTTAGCAGGTTTAACCAACTAATTTATGGCGTTTGTGCCATTGTGATTTTGGGCTTGTGTGCGTGGTCGTGGGGTCAGTCACAGAGGATAAGTGCATTAACAGCCGAGAACCAGACGCAAGCCCAAACCATTGAGCAACAGCAAGAAGCAAACAATAAGCTGACAATGCAACTGCAACAAGAGCGACAAGCGGTTGAATATCAGCAAAACGTTGCAAATAAACTACGAAAGCAGGTGGAGCAGAGTAATGAACAGATTAAATCTATTTTACAGAAAGAGCCGTGTGGCGTTACTGCTTTGCCTCGCCCTGTTGTCGATGAGCTTAAGCAGTTGCACAGCAAGGACAAAGATTGAGTATTTATATCCACCGCAAGCCTTTTTAGTGCAGTGTGAGCGGTCAGAGTTTAGTGGCACAACCTATGGCGATGCTATCGAGTATCTTGTCAAAGTGATGGGAGAGCGTGACTTGTGTGCGGGTCAGATTGATAGCATTAGAGAGTGGCAAGCACGAACTAAGCAAGGGTTTAAATAGCTGATTAACGTTTGTGTCACGATAGAGAGCGGTCAGATGATCGCTCTTTTTTTAATAATTTAGTAAGGGTAATTATGCCACCACGTATCGCAAAAGCCTGTCGCAAACAAGGTTGCCCACATATTACGACAGATCGTAGTGGATATTGTGAGCAACATCGTGGTTGCGGTTGGCAACGACATCAGAAAGGTAGAACAGCAACGCAACGTGGTTACGGTGCTGAATGGCGTAAGCTAAGAGGCTTTGTGCTCGAACGAGACAGTTATCTCTGCCAAAGCTGTTTAAGCAAAGGCTTATATGTGACAGCAACAACGGTCGATCATATTGTGGCAAAAGCTCACGGTGGAACAGATTCATTATCCAATTTACAAAGTTTATGTGATGCATGTCACAAAAATAAAACTGCTCGAGAGAGATTGAGATGACGTTCTATCAAGGTGGGGGGGGTAAATCTCTACCACCTTTTGCCCCAAAAACCGCCCCCGGAACTCAATTTTTACAACCGCAAAATTAAAATTTTAGGGTAAATGCCAAATGACAGGAAAAGCCACTACGCCAGGGCGAGGTAGAAAACCCACCCCGACGAAAGTGAAAGAACGTCGAGGCAACCCTGGTAAACGCAAGCTGAATGAAAACGAACCCCAATTCAGCGAATTTAACGAACACAGCCCACCACCACCCCAACTCAATGAAGATGGCAAGCGAATGTGGGCTTTTTTATTGAAAGAATTACTTCCGCAAGGCGTACTATTCCAAACGGATCTTGAAACCGTTGCCAACTACTGCCTTGCCTACCAAAACCGCAACATTGCCTGTAAGGACATTGATAAGTATGGCACTTTTGTTGAGAACGGTAATGGCGGATTATCAAAAAATCCAGCCTTTACCGTGTTTAATGAAGCTGTTCGCCAAATGTCCACGTTCGGATCACTACTCGGCTTAGACCCAAGTAGTCGCCAACGGCTTATCGGTAAAGCAGATGAAGCACACAACAACCCATTCGCAGAGCTATTACAATGATGAATAACGTAGAAAAAGCTAACAAATACGCCCAAGATGTCGTATCTGGCAAAATTGCCGCTTGCCGTTACATCAAAAAAGCCTGCCAACGCCATTTAGACGACTTGGAAAAACAGCAAGATCTTGCGTTCCCCTACCATTTCGACAATGAAAAAGCGGAAAAGGCGTGTAAGTTTATCCAATACTTACCTCACACCAAGGGCGAATGGGCAATGCGGCGACAAAGTATCACCCTTGAAGCGTGGCAATTATTCATTATTGCTAATGCCTTTGGCTGGTTGCGAAAATCCAACAACTTACGTAAATATCGCCAAGTTTATACCGAAATTCCACGCAAAAACGGCAAGTCAGCGATTTCCGCAGGCGTAGGGCTATATATGTTCTGTATGGATAACGAATTTGGTGCAGAAATCTATTCAGGGGCAACCACAGAAAAGCAAGCGTGGGAAGTTTTCCGACCTGCTCGGCTAATGTGTAAAAACACCGACTTACTTCGCCAAACATTTGGCATTGAAGTAAACGCATCAAACCTGAACCGACCAGCCGATGGTTCACGCTTTGAACCCTTAATCGGCACACCAGGCGATGGGCAATCCCCAAGCTGTGCGATAGTCGATGAATATCACGAACACAAAGATGATGAACTTTATACAACTATGCTCACAGGTATGGGGGCAAGAAAACAACCGCTAATGTGGATCATCACCACTGCAGGTTACAACATCGAAGGGCCGTGCTACGACAAACGTCGAGAAGTGATTGATATGCTCAATGGTACAACCCCGAATGATGAATTGTTTGGAATGATTTACACCATTGATGAAGATGACGACTGGACTGATCCAGTCATCTTACGCAAAGCCAACCCCAATTTTGATATTTCTGTTTATGGTGATTACCTTGAAAGCCAACAAAAACAGGCGATCAATAACCCACGCTTTACCAACAAATTCAAAACCAAACACCTAAATGTTTGGGTATCGGCAAAAGAGAGTTTCTTCAATATGGTGAGTTGGGAAAATTGTCGTGATGACAGCCTAACCCTTGATGATTTTGCTGGCGAAGATGTGGTACTCGGCTTAGATATGGCTCGCAAGCTCGATATGAATAGCCTAGTGCCAGTATTTACCCGAATAATAGACGGCAAACGCCACTATTACTGTATTGCCCCAAAATTTTTCGTGCCAGAAGATACCATTTTCAGCACAGACACAGCGCTTAAACGAGTGGTGGATAAATATCAAAAATGGGTAGTAAGCGGACATCTTACTGCAACAGACGGTGCAGAAGTCGATTACCGAGAGATCTTGGAAAGCATCAAAGATACCAACAAAGAGCATAAAGTCGTTGCTTGCCCGATTGACCCACACGGTGCAATCGCTATCAGCCACGACTTAGCGGACGAAGGCTTAAATCCGATAACCATTACCCAAAACTACACCAACTTATCTGACCCAATGAAAGAACTTGAAGCTGCTATCGAAGCGGGCAGATTTCATCACGACGGCAATCCGATTATGACGTGGTGTATCGGGAATGTGGTCGGTAAATATACAGCAGGGAATGATGATATTGTCCGCCCCGTCAAAGAAATTCCCGAAAACAAAATTGACGGAGCAGTTGGCTTAATGATGGCAATCGGGCGGCTAATGCTCAATGATGATGACGGCTATATGCCTGATGAAATTCTAACGTTGTAATTGCAAAAATCACCCAATATTTGACCGCTTGTAACGGAAATCCTATGAAAAACTTTCTCACTGATCTTGTCGGTATTGCTGGCACAGCAATGCTTTGCTATGGCGTTTATCTGCAGTTTGGCTTACCGATTGCCTTAATGGTTGGCGGTGGGCTACTGTTGCTTTATGCCTTATTTTCCGCACGGAGTAAACGATGATTTTCGACCAACTTTTCGAGCCACGCTCGCTAGAAAATCCGCAAATACCACTCTCGGCAGAAAATGCCGTTGATGAACTCTTTGGTGGAGGTATCGGGAGAACGGTTAGCCCTGATCTTGCGATGAAATCGGCAGCGGTTTACGCCTGTGTCAATGTATTAGCAAGCTCACTGGCTCAATTACCGCTACACGTTTTACGCAAAGAGAAAGACAAAATTGAAGGGGCTAGAGATCACCCACTGTTCTACCTACTGCACGACAGCCCGAATTTCTGGCAAACGTCCTACAAAATGCGGGAATATAACCAAAGTGCGGTATTACTCTATGGCAATGCCTACTTACATATTGAACGCAATAAAAAAGGCGAAGTGACTAGCCTTGAAACTCGTGAGCCTTGGCTTGTACAACTGCTCAAAAATGGTAATCGCTATGTCTATGGCTATTACAATGAAGATGAAACTTTAGCCATCAACCCTGATGAGATGATCCACATTAAAGCATTGGGAACATCACTTAAACAGGGAAAATCAGTGATTCAGCAACACGCTGAAACCATTGGTTTAGGGCTAGATGCACGAGATTTTGCCAAAGGCTTTTTCAATGGGAATGCTCGCCCCTCTGGTATTGTCACAATGAAACAGCAAGTGAATGCCAGTGCGTGGGATAACTTCAAAAAAATGTGGGAAAAGGCACAGTTAGAGTTACGCAAAAAAGAGAACAAAACCATTCTCTTACCAGCAGACTTAGACTACAAGGCACTGACAATTTCGCCAGTGGATACCGAATTACTCTCAATGATGAAGCTCAACCGCTCAGAGATTGCAGGGATTTTCAATGTGCCAGCGCATATGATCAACGACTTAGAAAAAGCCACCTTTTCTAACATTTCCGAGCAAACTATCCAATTTATCCGATACAGTCTAATGCCTTGGATTGTGAATTGGGAGCAAGAGATCAATCGCAAAGTCTTCACACAAGCGGAAAGAAAAGCAGGCTATTTCGTCAAATTTAATCTATCAGGCATTATGCGTGGCACACCAACAGAGCGTGCTGCGTTCTACCATAATGCCATCATAGACGGTTGGATGAGCCGTAACGAAGCCCGAATGTTTGAAGATATGAACCCAGTAGAAGGCTTAGACGAGTTTCTTGTCAGCGTCAATGCCGCACAACAAATCAAAGATAACAACCAACAGGAGCAACCGAATGAGTGATATTGAAAAACGATCTTATCTCGGCGAAGTCCGAGCAGAAAAACGAGAAGATGAACCCACGCATATTATCGGTTATGGCTCGGTATTTAACAGCAAATCAGAAGTCATGTGGGGCTTTCGTGAAATTATTATGCCAGGCGCATTTGATGATTGCCTAAATGATGATGTGCGTGGCTTATTTAACCACGATCCAAACTTCATTTTAGGCAGAAGCACTGCAGGAACATTAAGCCTATCCGTTGATGAAACAGGCTTAAAATACGACATCACCGCCCCTGATACCCCAACCATTCGGGATTTAGTGATTGCCCCATTGCAACGTGGTGACATCACGCAATCGTCGTTTGCATTCCGCATTGCCCGTAATGGCGACGAATGGTATGAAAACGATGATGGCGTGATCATTCGTGAAATCCACAAAATTTCCCGACTGTACGATGTTAGCCCCGTCACCTATCCCGCTTACCAAGAAGCAAGCAGTACCCTTCGCTCACTGGAAGCGTGGAAAGAAGCACGTCATTCAGGTGCAATCAAAAATGCTATCAATCAACGCTCCGCTCGGGAGCGTTTTTTACAGCTGATTTCAGCTTAATTTTGCCTTACAAGCGGTCAGATATTGCCAGTTTTTTGCAAGTCTGACCGTTTTTTTATTCCCACTTCATCAAAAAGGAAACCACTATGAGTTTAAAAGAACTTCAACAAAAACGTACCGCCCTTGCTGGAAATATGCGTAATCTACACGAAACCATTGGTGAAAACGAATGGACGGTCGATCAACGCACCACTTGGGAAAATATGAAAAAGGAACTCGATAATCTCGACACTCAAATTCAGCGTGAAGAAGATTTACGAGCCTTAGACAAAACCTTTGTCGAAGAAACGCCACCACCACAAGATGACAAACGTCAAGCGCAAGAAGAACAAGGCAATGTCTTTGACGAGTTCCTACGTCGTGGTATGGCGGATATGTCGCCTGAACAGCGTAAGATCTTGGCGGAAATGCGTGCTCAATCTGTTGGCACCAATGAACACGGTGGCTACACCGTACCCAAAGAGTTTCAAGCACGCATTGTTGAACAGATGAAAGCCTATGGTGGTATTGCTTCAGTCAGTAAAATTCTTACCACATCAGATGGTCGCAATATCGAATGGATCACTGCAGATAGTACCGCTGAAATTGGTGAGTTGATTGGCGAAAACCAAGCTGCGACCGAAATGGATACCAGTTTTGGTGTGGCAAACTTAGGTGTGAAAAAACTCACGTCTAAAATTATTCGTGTTTCAAACGAATTGTTGCAAGACAGTGCGATTGATATTGAAGGCTACCTTGCTCAACGCATTGCTGAGCGTATCGGCCGTGCAGAAGCGAAGTTCTTAATTCAAGGCACAGGTGTAGGTTCGCCTGCTCAACCAAAAGGCTTAGAAGTGAGTGTAACGGGTACAACCACCGCAGCGGCTGCAGGTAAAGTGGACTGGAAAGACATCAATGCCTTAATTCACTCTATCGACCCTGCCTATCGTGGCGCAGGCAACACTCGTTTAGCCTTTAACGACAACACCTTCCGCCTTTTACAAGAAATGGAAGATGCACAAAAACGCCCAATTTGGTTGCCTGATATTCGTGGTGTTGCCCCAGCCACCATTTTAGGCCACCAATATGTTATCGACCAAGGTATCAAAGATATTGGTACAGGTAATAAATTCATCTACTTAGGCGATTTCAATCGTTTCATCGTCCGCCGAGTATCTTATATGACCTTAAAACGTCTTGTAGAACGCTATGCGGAATTTGATCAGGTTGGTTTCTTAGCCTTCCACCGTTTCGACTGTGTGTTGGAAGATACTTCGGCAATCAAAGCCTTAGTGGGTAAATAGTTTCAGGTGGGGTAATCCCACCTGATTTGTGAGGTGTTATGAAAATTACCCTTGATGAAGTCAAACAACAGTGTCGCATTGAACACGATTTAGAAGATGAACTGCTGACAACTTATCTGAACTCAGCAAAAGCAACCATCGCTAATTTAACCAATCGCACCTTGTTTGAAAAATTACCATCACCACCGCCGACTGATGCTCTAGAAATCAATGATGATCTCAAATTAGCCATTTTAATGCTAACAGCACACTACTACGAAAACAGAAGTGGTTGGAATGAAGCAAATAACTCACCGAATTTTGCAATTCCACCCACCGTAGAAGCCATTGTTCAGCGGTATCGCTTTATTACACTTTAACCGTTCTCTCTTTATCAAAGGGGGATTAAGGGGGATTTTTGAACATCGGCAGACTTCGCCACCGCATTACATTGCAGAAACAACGTAACCGCCCAAGCGATTATGGTGCCACTATTGCCGAATGGCTAGATGTGCATCACGTTTGGGCGGAAGTGAAACCGCTCTCAGGTAGAGAGTATTTTGCAGAAGCGCAAATACAGTCGGAAGTGACCACGCAAATTTGGCTACGTTATTTGCCTAATGTGGATAGCACAATGCGAGTGGTATTTAACGAGCAGATTTACGACATCGTCAGCGTGATCAACTACAAATCACTCAACAAAACGCTGTTATTACAGTGTAAGGACGTGGCAAATGAGCGTGAGCGTTAAAGTTAATGGGCTCAAAGAGCTAGGGAAAAACTTGCAAGCCCTAGATAAAAAGGTACGAAATCGTATCTCAGCCAAAGCAATGCGAGCGGGTGGGCGAATAGTGCGAGATACCGCCAGAGCCAAAGCTCCTGTATTGCAAGAAAGCGTACCGCACCGCCGAAAAGGCACTCTCAAACGTTCCATTGTTGAGCGGACGAAAGTCAGTAAAAACGGCAAAACAACCACATTAATTTCTGTTAAAAACCTCAGTGGTAAGCAAATTGCAAAATTCAAAGGGAAAACAGGCAAAAGCGGAGCAAAAAATCCAAACGATCCGTTTTATTGGCGGTTTGTCGAGTTTGGCACAAGCAAAATGCCCGCCAAACCTTTTTTAAGACCAGCCTTTGAACAAAGTAAACAGCAAGCGGCTAATACCATTATTTCCACCTTACGCACTGAAATTCTCAATGAGGGTAACAAATGATTCAACAAACACTCTATTCGGCCCTGTCGCCGTTGGTGGCAGGGCATTGTTTTTATGAAGTGATCCCCGACAATCATCGGAATTTCCCCGTTATCGTCTATCAATTTCCCAATATATCGCCAAATTCTGCACTAGAAGATGGTGATCTAGACGATTTCACCGTACAAATCGACATATATAGTCCAAATCCTGACGACATTTTTCGCCTACGCAAACCGATTCAGCAAGCGGTCAATTCCGCCTTTGAATTTGCAGAAAGGCAGTCAGATTTTAGTGACTACGAAGCCGATACCAAACTCCATCGGCGAATGTTTTCTTACCAAATTGCTTATGAGGATAACTAACTATGGCAAAAACAACTCCCTTTAAAGGCACAAAATTCCGTATTGGCGTAGGGCGTGAGGGGCAAAAAGCGATTACCGCCATTGCCCTTGCGACTAATGAAATTACCGTTGCCAGCTCAGGCTATCAAAAAGGCGATGCCATTGAAATTACTGGTGCAGGCTCTCTTGATGGTGTTTACCCTGTGCTTTCTGTCAGTGGCGATAAAGTCAAATTCTGCGAAGAAGTGAATTGGGTAGGTAAAGATCTCCCAACCAGCTATGCCAACGTGAAAGCAGCTCGGGTACAGTGGTCTGCCCAATTCTGTGCGATTAAAAATATTGAAAAGTCGGATGATACGCTCACAACAGAAGATGTAACGACGGTATGTTCAGAAGGCACAGAAACCGAACCTGGTGAAATTGAATTTGGTTCTCTCAAACTCAGTTTCTTCTTCGCACCAAGTACCGAAATGCAAAAACGCCTACGCAAACTGTTCTACGACAAAGAAACCTTCCCATACAAATTAGAGTTGCCAAACGACAACGGCACAACCTACGGTCGTGGTTTTATCGAATCAGGCAACGGCTTTAGTGGTGAAGTCAAAGGTAAATTTGACGGCTCGGTATCCATTAAACCTGCAGGGCGTGATTACTTACTCCCAGCCTAATTGCAAAAAATTGGCAAAAACTGACCGCTTGTATTAAGTAACAAGCGGTTTTTTATTTTCAGCTCACCAAAAAGGAAAAAATGATGACACTTCGTGAACAACTTCTCTCAAACAAACCCAAAACCCAACCTATCGACATCAACGGCACAACCTACTATCTGCGTGAGCTTACAGTTGGTGAAACCAATAAACACATTTTTGGACAACGTCAGCACCTGATTAAATTGGCACAAGAGCAGGGCCTTGAACTTGATTTTGAAAACGAAGAAGCATTACAAGGTGCTTTAAAAAATGTATATGACCAACACGCATTAACACGTCAAATCGCAATTCGCCTTTGCGACGAGAATGGAAATAACTTATTTGATCCTGAAAATGACGATGACTTGGCAGAACTGGCAAAATTAGATAAGTCTGTATTTGAAATTGTTACAGAAGCCTTATCGGCGGGTGAACCAAAAAACTCAGCGAGCGAAGAAAGTTCCAGCTAACACTTTCGCTTACATTAGGTAAAACGCTAGAAGAAATAGAGCAAATGCCTGAGCAACACTTTGCTGAATATCAACTTTTTTACCAAGAGCAACCATTCGGCTTGTGGCGCGAAGATTATCGCACCGCCCAAATCGCCCATATTCTTGCAATGATCAACCGAGATCCGAAAGGCGAGCCACCGAAACTGGCGGATTATATGCCATTTTTTAATGAGCAGACGGTGGAAGTAGAAGATGACGGCGTGGCGGATTATTTGGCAAAAAGATAGTGAAAATACTTGAAATCGACATTAATTATCTATATAAAACATATACGTATGGAGGTATAGATATGAAAGAAGAATTCAAATTATTTGCTTGGGGTATTGGGAGTATTGTCAGAATGTTTCTTGCTTTAGCAATAATCATCGGTGGATTGTCAGCTCTAGTTTATATCTTATCTTCTAGAACATTAGTATTAACTATTGCTTCGGTTATGATTTTTATTAGCTTTTGGTTTTTTTACATTGCTTATAAACAGCATCATCAATAGTTATTAAACTTTATACGAAAGCCCGCATATTGCGGGCTTTTTTATTGGGGGAAATATGTCATCTTTGGGTGGTTTAAATATCATTCTGAATCTGGAAACTATCCAATTTCAAAATGGATTAAGCAAGTCTGATCAAGAAACAAAAAAATTTGTAAAGCAATTCGAAGCTAATTTTTCATCGGCACAAAAGAAAGTTCGTGAGTTCTCTGAGCGAACAACACAGTATTTAAACAATATTGAAAATGCAGCTCATAATATCAATAAAACATCGAGTTGGAATTTCAAAATTGATAATTTTGAACGTATTAAAAGTCTAGCGGCCAATTTTGTTGAAATTGCAGATAAAAGTACAGAATTATCAAATAAATTAAAATTAGTGACTGAAAATGAAGTGCAACACGCCAAAGCAATGGCGGATGTGTACGATATTTCGCTAAAAACCGCTCAATCAACGCAAGCGGTATCTGCTATTTATTCTTCATTCTCTCAGAATGCGAAAGAGCTTCGTATCAATCAGCAACAGGTTGCTAGCATTACAGAAACAATTTCCAAAGCGGTTGCAATTTCTGGTGCAAGTACTTCAGAAGCTCAAAATTCCCTGACGCAATTTAGCCAAACGCTCTTAATGGGTAAAATGCGATCGCAAGAATACAACTCTATTATGACTCAAACACCTGCTGTACTACAGGCAATTGCTCGTGGTCTTGGTATTACAATGGGTGAATTGAAGAAGATGTCTGATGACGGTAAACTGACAACAGACAAGATAATTCAAGGGTTAGAAAAATCCAAAACGTCTGTAGATGAACTTTATAGCAAGACGACAACCACCGTAAGTGGGGCAATGCAAAATTTACAGACCGCTACACAAAAATGGGTAGGAGAGTTAGATACTTCGCTTGGAGTATCTGATAAAGCTGTAAAGGTGACAGAATTATTAGCGAGACATCTTGATGATCTAGCTAAAACAGCCGTTGTCGTTGGTGTTGCTTATGGTAGCTGGAAATTGAGTTCGGTTATTCAAGGTCAATATAACAGTATTAAAGCAACTCAAGCAGAGACTACGGCAAAATATGAAAAACTAGCAGCCCTTACTCAGGAAACACAAGCTACCTATCAAACCCAATTAGCCACTTACCAAAGCATACAGTCAAAACAAGCTGATGTTGTCGCGACACAAGCGCAAATTCAGGCGGAGCAAGCTAAGTTACGCATTCTCTCATTGTCTGCTACAAGTTATGCAGAACGTAAAGCTATTCAAGTCGAATTACAAGCATTAGATCGGATTAGTGCGGAACTTACACAAAAGCAAACATTCTTAGATCAGCAACAAGCTGCAGCTAAAAAAGCATTAAGCTTAGCTTATCGAGAAAATGCGTTCGCCCAATCAGCCTTTGCAGCAAGTACTAAAGCGAGTGGTATTGCAATGACAGCATTTAGTGCTATTACGGCAGGCGTAAAAGCTGAAATGAATGCCTTAAAGGTAGCAATGCTTTCAAATCCTATTATGATGGGGCTTACAATTTTAACGACGGCAAGTTCTCTACTCTATATGTTCTCGTCAAGCACTAATGATGCCACAGAAGCATCGTTACGTTATGCAGACTCTATTGAACAGGTACGTGGCAATCTTGAACGAATGACGGCAGCTCAAACTTTTGCTGAACTAATTAAAGTGAAACGCTCCATTGAAGCACAACAAGAAAGTGTTGCTAATTTAAAGGCAGAACAGGACAAGCTAATTCAGCAAATTGAAACGGGAATAAATCGTTCTATGGATGAGATGACAGGCATCTTATTCGAGAGTATTCTCAGTGCAAAAGAGTTAGCTGAGAAAAAAGAAAAACTGATTATAGTTACTGCAGATTTAGAGAACGAACAAAATAAATTAAATCGGACATTGGAATGGCAAAGGGATTTAAAAGCTCATATTCCAATCGCCGAACTCCGAGATCGTTTCGCAGAATTGTTCCCGAATATAGAACAATCGCAAATTAAGGTTGATGGCTTGAATGTATCTGTTGGTAATTTTACTTTTGCGATCCCATCAGCAACAACAGAAGCTTTGAGCTTTGCTGGGGCAATCGGTACTGTAGCGGCTACTGCATTGCAAGCAGCGGTTGCAGTAGCAAATTTTCAACAAGTTAGCACAGGTATTTCGGCTGATGCACAGAAAATTATCGACCGTAATAGTAAACAGTTGAAAATCCAGCAACTAGAAAAATCAGGTAATTTTGCAGAAGCAGCGAAACTTAAAGCAGAATTACAAATTGATAGTGATAAATTTCAAGGTGCAGATTTTGATGCGTTAATGAAGTCCTATACCGAAGGTTTTTTATATCAGTACAATAATAAGCCTAAAGGTGGTGGTAAGCCTAAGAAACCTAAGAAAACCGAAGCGGAGAAAGCAGCAGAGAAAGTCCGTAAACAAGCGGAAAAATCTCGTGAAGATTACCAAAAACAATTTGGTGAGATGTCGTATCGTTTGTCTGAGTTAAAAGCGAATACTAAAGATATTGAGATGTTTGGTCAGGTATCACAATATCAAGAAGTCAAAAAATTGACGGAAGATATTACACTTAATGCGGAAAAATATGCTGGATATGGCTCAGAAGGTATTGCAAAACTCAAAGTTCTTGCTTCTCAGATAGATTCAGAAAACCAAAAAATTGCAATTGCCAAATTAAAATTTGAAAGTAATGAATCTCTAGATGCAATGAAATTAGGTATTGATCTCTTAGGTAAAACTCGTACAGAGCAAGAGTTGATTCAGTTTAATCATCAGCTTGATTTGGAGGTGACAAAACTTCGTCAGGATATGAGTAAAGAAAATATTGCCATTCTTGATCAAGAAATTGCAAAAATTAAAGAGCGACACGCTAATCTTCAAGCAGAAGCAGAAACAGCACGTAGTAGCTGGAAATTAGGTATGCAGCAGGGTTGGAATACTATTCAAGACGACATTACAAATGTGGCAGAAAACACGAAGAACATTACTGTAAATGCCTTTGGTCAGATGTCTGATGCGATGACGGAGCTTGTTACAACAGGTAAAGCTGATTTCCGATCAATGACACAATCTATTCTGAAAGACATTTCTAATATGATCATAAAAATGTTGATTTTTCGAGCTATATCCAGTGCTTTTGGTGGGTGGGCTGGAGGTACAACAACGGTAAATGCTAATGCGGTTCACGGTATGGGGACTTGGGCCACAGGCGGCTACACAGGAGATGGCGGCAAGTTTACCCCTGCAGGTATCGTCCACAAGGGCGAATACGTTATTACCAAAGAAGCCACAAGCCGAATTGGCTTGGATTACCTCAATTATCTCAACTACGGCAAACGTGGTTTTGCAAGCGGTGGTGGCGTGGCTGTGCCGAGAGTACCGAGCATCAACCATCAACCATCAGCTTGCTAGCAATGGTGAAACTCATAATAGTGTGACGGTCACGGTAAATATCGATAAAAACGGTAATGCCGAATCAAGTGTTGAACAGCAAGCTCAACAAGGCAAACAGCTAGGTAATTTAATTCAAGCCAAGGTGCTAGAAGTACTATCCAGAGAAAGACGAGCTGGCGGAATGTTGGCGCATTAGTAACTTTTGCTATCAGCCCTAACCCCCTTGAATCTGATTTAATTTAGGATGTAAAAATGACCCTACAAACACTCCCTTTTTGCCCACAGCCAGGTTACACCAGTGAAAACGAACCTCGGCGAAAGGTCAATCAATTTGGCGATGGCTATCAGCAACGAATCGTTGATGGGCTCAATCCATTACAACGAAAATATAGCCTGTCGTTTAACCTAGTCCATTCACAAGCGGTCATTTTAGACCGCTTTTTTACAAATCACGGTGGGGTAAAAGCCTTCCAGTTTCTGGATAAAGATCGTGGTATCGTTAAAGTCGTCTGCCCGAAATGGTCGACCTCCAAAGGCAAAACCCATACCAAGTTTAGTTGTGAGTTTGAAGAGGTAATCTAATGCCAAGTCACATTTCCCCTAAGTTTCAGCTTGAGCTGGCTAAGTTAGAGCAAGATGCTTTATTAAGTCTATTTGAAGTTGATCTGCGAAACCTGACATCAACATTGGGAGAACGTGGTGAGTTATTCCGATTTTATGCGGGCACGAACGAATTACAACAGCCCATAGTATGGCAAGGGCAAACTTATCAACCTTTTGGGGTTAAGGCGGAAGGATTTGAATTATCGGGACAAGGCCCAAGCAATCGTCCTACGCTAACTGTTGCTAACTTGAATGGCTTTATTACAGGATTATCGAACGAATTTGAACAATGCCTTGGTGCGATTGTTCGTCGTCGTCAGGTTTATGCGAAGTTTCTTGATGCGGTCAATTTTAAAGATGGTAATCGATACTCTGATCCACAACAAGAACGGGTAAGTTACTATCTAATTGAACAGTTAAGCAATCTTACCCACGAGATCGCCACTTTTACATTAGCTCTACCAACAGAAACAGATAATGCGTTAATTAATAGTCGCACAATGTTAGTGACTTGTGGTTGGGTGTATCGTTCAAGTGAATGTGGCTACACGGGAACAGAAATGTTTACCGATAAAGATCAGCCAACCATTGATCCAAAAAATGACAAGTGCAGTGGTTGCCTACGTGCTTGCCAGTTACGGAACAATACCAGAAATTATGGTGGATTTATTGCTGTGAATAAGTTGAGTTAAAAATGAAAATCCCTGATGAATTAAGAAAAGAAATTCTTACTTATTGCAAAACCGCAGAGCCTAACGAAGCCTGCGGTTTTGTTATTTTGAGTTATCAGAAAAGCGAGCCAGTTTTTTTATCTTGTGAAAATGTTGCTGTCGATCCTGAAAATTACTTCGAGATTTCGCCTGATGATTTTATCCAAGCAGAACAGAAAGGCGAGATTATTGCTGTAGTTCATTCTCACCCAAATGGTGAAATGCGGTTGTCAATTGCGGACCGTCAAATGCAGGATTTACTCCAGTTTGATTTTTGGTTGGTATGTGGCGGTCACTTGCAAAAATTTCCAGTGATCCAACCGCTTGTAGGGCGAGAATTTATTCACGGTCAGTCGGATTGTTATTCTATTTTCCGCGATTTCTATTTCTTGGCTGGAGCAGATTTTCCCAATTTTGAACGCGTGGACGAATGGTGGGTGAAAGGTGGAAATCTTTATCTACAGAATATGGAAAATCACGGCTTTAAGCGATTAGATGATAGTGAGTCATTACAAGTTGGCGATGTAATTTTAATGCAAGTAGGTGCAGATGTGCCAAACCACGCAGGCATTTACCTTGGGGAGCAAATGGTCTTACATCATAGCCCAAAACGTTTATCAAAACGGGATTTGTATGATGGCTACTGGCTAAAACACACTCATAGTATTTGGAGATTTGAACAATGGTCACAGTTAGATTTTATGGTTCCCTTAAAACATTTGGCTCGGAATTTCAGCTCGATGTAAAAGATACGGCTGAAGCCTTGAAAGCCTTATTTTCACAGTTGCCTAATCTTCGCCAAACAATGCAGCAAGGATTTTATAAAGTCCGCATTGGACGGCAGTATCTCGATAATCGCTATTTAGAGCAAGGCTTATTTTATCGGCTGAAACCAGGAATGACGATTCATATTACCCCTGTCGTTGCAGGGGCTAAAAAAGCAGGCGTATTTAATTTAGTCGTCGGTGCGATTTTAGTTGCAGCATCTTGGTATGCTGGTGGTGCAGCTGGTTGGGGATATTTGGGAGCATCTGGGTATGGTATGGCAACGATGGGCACAATGATGGGGGTATCCATGATGCTTAGTGGTGTGTCAATGATGCTAACAAAAACACCTTCAATGGGTGGAATTGGCAGTGACTCAGATAAAAAACAATCTTCAGGCTTTGGCAATATTCAGAATATTGCTGCTCAAGGTCAACCTGTGCCGTTAGCTTATGGCCGAATTAGATGTGGGGCTATGATCATTTCGCAAGGGGTGGAAACCTACGATGCGGAAAGCGAGAAAGATAAACAAGATAAACCAATCGGATTTACAAAGGGGTGATATATGGGTGGAAGTAGTGGTGGCGAAGGTCGTACGCCATATGAAGCTCCTGATAGTGGGCGATCAACACAACAAATTAAGATTGTTGAAGTTATTTCTGAAGGAGAAATCCAAGGATTAGTGAACGGAGCGAAATCAGTCTTTTTAGATAATACTCCGATTCAGGCGGAAGACGATAGTTATAATTTTACCAATATTGAAACAGCGGGAAGAATTGGCAGCCAAGACCAAGCTGTGATGGTTGGTTTTGATACCACTGAGAAAGAAATTTCTGTAGGTACTGAAGTTCGAAAACGTACACCATTAACTCGAACAATTACCGATGGAAAAGTAACTCGGTTACGTCTAACGTTGGGCGTATCTGCACTATTTCGTCAAGAAGATAATGGAGATACATTGGGAGCAACAGTTGATTTCAAAATTACTGTTGGTAGTCAAGTTTATAACTTATCGATTGATGGTAAATATAGTTCGCAGTATTTACGTAATCTCGTTATTGATAGCTTACCACCTGTACCATTTACTGTAAAAGTTGAGCGAATGCAGGATGATTCAAAAAGTCAAAGACTGCAGAATAAAACGATTTGGGCAAGCTATACTGAAATTATCGATACAGACTTTGCTTACCCTAACACAGCATTAGTTGGAATTAAATTTGACTCTGATTATTTTTCTAATATTCCAACCCGTAGCTATGAAATTTATGGTATTAAAATCAAAGTGCCGAGCAATTATGATCCTGTAACTCGTACTTACTCAGGTTTATGGGATGGGACTTTTAAGATCGCTTATAGTGACAATCCAGCATTAATCCTTATGGATATTGTTACAAATAAACGTTACGGCTTAGGTCATAGATTAGGCGAATTTGGTGTAGATAAGTGGGCTTTATATCAAGCTGCACAGTATTGCGATCAGATGATTCCTGACGGATATGGTGGTAAACGCCCACGCTTTACTTGTAATGTGTGGATGACTGAACAACGCTCAGCTTACGATGTAATTAACGATATTTGCTCAATTTTCCGTGCGATGCCTGTCTGGAATGGTACAGAATTGACAGTGATAATGGACCGACCAAGCGACCCTGTTTGGACTTATACTAATGCCAATGTAATCAATGGTGAATTTTCTCGTCAATATTCTGCAGTTAAGGCTCGCCGCAATGCTATCCAAGTTGAATATCAAGATGCTGCCAACAATTATGAGAAAACAATTGAATATGTCTCTAATGACGATGACATTCGTAAGTACGGCTTGAATCTGAAAAAAGTAGTGGCGTTTGGTTGTACTAATCGTGGGCAAGCATACTGTACAGGTCGTTGGATCTTAGAAACAGAAAGATTAGAAACAGAAACAATCACTTTTAGTGTTGGTTCAGAAGGCTTGATGCATATCCCTGGCGATATTATCCGTGTGTCAGATAATAATTATGCTGGTACAGATATTGGCGGACGAGTATTGTCATTTAATGGCCACACAGTAACGCTTGATCGTGCAATACAACTTAATGGTAATAGTTATTTTTGCTATATAAATGCTGAAGCTAAACATAGTCATATTCGTATCTTACGAGCAAAGGGCAATGTGATCACCTTGGACAGTGAACCGGTTGGTTTAACTGATACATCTATTTGGTCATTAACAACTCAAACTATTACATCTCGTCTTTATCGAGCAATGTCAATTGCTGAAAATGATAATGGCAGTTACACCATTGTTGCTCTGCAGCACGAACCGCAGAAAGAAGCGATTGTCGATAATGGGGCTGTATTTGAGCCAGTTAATACTACCTTGCACCAAGCTCCTAAAGTGGAACATTTAGATGTCGATCTTACCTCGGGCAATGCAAAATTGACGTGGCAAACAACAAGTGGTGTCGGCACTGTAACTTACGATGTCCGCATTATTAAAGCTGGTAAACTATATGCTCAATACAAAGGGCTAACAAGCAGTGAAGTAGCATTTGACAATTTACCTGATGGTGAGTATCAAATTGTTATTCAGGCGAGGAATGCAAGCGGTCAGATTGTTAGTGAAAAAAGCAAAACATTTACGATCAATCGACCACCTGTTCCACAAAATGTACAAGTGCTTGGCGGATTAAGTGAGATCTCGCTTGCGTGGGATTATGTGGATAACGTGACCCAAACGGAAATTTGGGCAAGTGAAACCAATGATATCCGCACAGCCAAACGTATCGCCAAAGTGTTAGCCAGCTTTTACAGCCACGCTATAGGGGCAAGACAAATACGATACTACTGGCTACGCCATACAAGGGGGCAAAATGTTGGTGATTTTTACCAACAGCAAGGCTTAAGTGCGGAAACAGGGGCAGATATTGATGCCGAGCTTGCGTTACTGAATGAAAAGCTAGGGCAAAATATCATTGATGAAGTCTTTGATACAGCAATGCCGGCACGCAAATTAGAGATGACTAAAACCGTTGCTCGCATTGATAACCCAACGGAAAACATTGGGCATAACCAATTGTATAACGAAGCTGACGGCAAGTTATATGTATGGGACGGCAGAAAATACACCGCTAAAGTACAAGCGGTCGATTTAGAAGGAAAACTTGCAAGTAGTCAATTAGACCAAGCTCTTATTAATCAGCTTACCCAAGCAAGCAGTACAGCCAATAATGCCTTATCCAAAGCTAACACCGTACAAAGTGCGTTAGCTCAGGAAGTCAATCAACGCACGCAAGCGATACAAGCAGAGACAAGAGCGAGAACAACGGCAATCTCTGCTGAAGTAACTGCCAGAACGCAAGCCTTGCAAGCGGAAGCGAATGCTCGTGGTACTGCGGTGAGCCGATTAGAGCAAGTAGATCGTGATCAAGCCCAGTTAATTACAACAGCAACCGCTAAAGCCGATAATGCGTTATCAGGCTTGTCTGAAGAACGCCTAGCTCGCATTGCGGGAGATAATGCCGAATCACAAGCACGAACAGTCTTGACGACGAGAGTGGCGAATGCGGAAAGTAGTATTGCTACTTTGCAGAATAGTGTGACAAGTGCTAATCGTAGTGTTTCAGAGTTAAGCCAAAACCTTAATGCGAAGATTGATGGGATGAGTGTTGGCGGACGAAATTTATTGCTGAATAGTAACCAAAGTCTTATGGCACAAGGAACAATAAACTTTAAGCTTAGTCGTCATTTGGATTATGCGAAAATTAGAGATTTAGTATTATCTTGTGATGTAGCTTATACAAATGCAATAAGAGCAACAACTTCTGGTGCAAAGTGGTTTAGAATTGGGGCAGAAATCAGAGTTCATTACATAGATGGAACCAATCAATATTTGTCTGTTTGGCGTTTTGCAACAGTAGCACCAACTAGTTTTGATGGGCGTATTTTTGCTAAATTTACCATGCCGGCAGATAAAATCGTAAGGGCAATTGATTCAGTAAAAATTCAGATTTTTGATATTGTTGCTGAAGCAATGATAGTTAAAAACCCTAAATTAGAATTAGGCACAATTGCAACAGACTGGAGTCCAGCTCCTGAGGATGTAGAGCAGTCTATTAGTTCGGTTTCAGCAGAGTTGACAAGTTATAAGTCAGCACAAGCTGAAATAGACAGAACTCAATCTGAGCAATTGGTTACTCATACTGCACGTTTGGGAGAAGCAGAAAGTAAAATTCAAACAACCGAACAATCTTTGACAACACTAAGAGAGTCCACTGCAACTCGATTTAATGATGTTACAGCGAATTTTACACGAACAAATCAGAATGTGACTGATCTTAGTAGTCGAATTTCTACAGAAGAGACTGCGAGAGCCGATGGTGATAAGTCAAACGCGGATAAGATCGCCTCATTAACCTCAAGACTTGGAGCTACAGAATCCACCATCACGAATATCCAATCTACCAAAGCAGATAAAACCGAAGTGTCTAGTATTGCTCAAACTGCGTTGCAGGCAATTTGGAAAGCAGATGCTAAAACGGCAGTTGATAGTTTGCAGATAGGTGGACGTAACTTATTGCGTAATTCGTCACAACTTATTACGGGTTGGGGTGGTTCCGTTACTAGAGTTGATGGAGAAGCGACCTTCATAGGTAAAGGTTCGGGAGTATTCCTTGTATATACGTTACCAGAAATCCCTGAAATTGGGGCAGCTTATACAATAAGTTTTTTAGCTAAATCTAATCAAGATGGTCATTTAGTTATCAGATTTAGACGGAGAGATAATACCACTAAAGCGTCGGATATTAGTAAAACTATCCTCATTAATAGTCGGGAATATAAGCTATATACTGTAACACTAGTTTATCAAGATATAGCTGCTTTTGAGGTGGTTTCGGTTAATTTTGAGGTTGTTTCTTACGCAGCAACAGGTATTGATATAAATTTCAAGCTACCTAAAATGGAGAAAGGCAATATCGCAACCGGCTGGAGCCCAGCACCGGAAGATATTGAAAGCTCGGTTAATGCGGTATCAGCGGATTTAACCACTTACAAAGCTACTCAGGCTAATGTAGATAAGGCACAGACTGACCAAATCACGGCACATACAGCAAGATTGGGGACGGCAGAGAGTAAAATCAGTGCGGCAGAGCAAACACTGACGACCCTGAATAGCTCAGTGGCGACTAAGTTTAGTGAAGTTGCCGCAAATTTTACGCAAGTAAACCGCAATCTTACAGCTAATCAAACAGATTTTGAGGCAAAAATAGTCACGGAGCAAAAAGCTCGAGCGGATGGCGATAAAGCAAATTCAGATAAAATTGCTACGTTGACTTCTCGTGTTGGAGCCGCTGAGTCGACTATCAGCAATATTGAATCTACTAAGGCAAGTAAAACTGAGGTGGCAAGTATTGCTCAGCAGTCGCTGCAATCTGTTTGGCAGGCGGATGCTCAAGCTAAAGTGGATAGTGTTAAGGTTGGCGGTAGAAATCTTATATTAAGATCTGCCACGAGTATAACTCAGACACAAAGACATCAAATAATATTTGATTTGAGTCCGTCCATAGATTACGCCAAAATTAATAGTTTGGTTATATCTTGCGATGTAAATTACACGAATGCCACTAGATCGACAGTTGCTGATGCTAAATGGTTTACTGTTGGTGCAGAAGTGCGAGTTTGGCTAGATGATAAGAGTACTTTTTACCTTAATATTTTTAAGGTCATACCCGCAGATGGTACAGAGAGTTTTAATGGTCGAATTAGTAAAACTTATGTAGTACCAGAAGGACGTCGCATTATTCGGCTCACAGCACCATTAATCCGTCTATATGATATTGTTGCAGATGATATTGTGGTAAAAAACCCTAAATTAGAATTAGGTACTATTGCAACGGACTGGACACCTGCTCCCGAAGATGTAGAGCAGTCTATCGATGTAGTGTCAGCAGAATTGACGAGTTACAAGTTAACCCAGTCAAATAAAGAGCAAGCACAAGCGACTCAAATATCAGGATTAACAACTCGCTTAGGAAATGCTGAATCGAGCCTATCCACAACAAGTCAATCTATCACAACACTTAATGGCACTGTCAGTGCAATGCACACAATCCAAGCCGTTGCGATTACTGGTGGCAAAAAAGCCATTGCTGGCATCTCAATGGGTGCAAGTGGTAGCGAAAGTTCTGTGATTGTGATGGCTGATAAGTTTAACGTGGTCAAAAATGCACAAGATGGTAACGTTAAACCGATGTTTGGTGTGGTTAATAACAAAGTAGCGGTTAATGGCGATTTGATTGCAGATGGAACAGTATCGGCTAGAATGATGGCGACTGACTCGGTACAGGCTGGAGCAATCGCAGCAGGTGCAATTCGGGCAAATCATATTGCAGCAGGGGAGATTTCTGCGGATAAATTAACGATTGGATTGGGTGGGAATTTAATTTTTAACCCAATATTCGCCAATCCAACAAACGGTATACCTTATGGGTGGACAAAAGAAGGAAATGTAGGCAATTTTGAATGTTTCCAAGATCCTGATTGGGGTATGGCAAAAGGCTCTTATTTGCCTAATGAAAATACAGTCAAATACTCGACTGGTGAAGATTTAGGATCTACATCTATCATTGGTATTTGGCAAAATATCCCTGTGAATCCTAGCCAGTGGTATATAGCCTCCGTATATATGGGTAACCATAGGGCAAGCAAAGTCGAGATGATTTTGCAATTTTATCGATCTGATAACACGGTGATAGGTAGTGCAGTACATACCACCGCTAACCCAAAATCATTTGCGGGGATAGTTAATGCAGATCGTGTTTTCAGAAAGGTAAAGACCCCAGCAGACTGTAAATACATTCGTATGCATTTACGGAAATCAGCAACAGTTACTGGAGCAAATCCTGCAAATAGTTATATGTTCGTCTGTCGCCCAATGCTCGAAGAATGCACCGAACATACCCGAGAGCCTAGCCCTTGGCAGAATGCGGGAGTAACCGCAATTCATGGTGGCAGTATTGTTACAAACACTATTACCGCACAACAAATGGCGGCTAATACCATCACAGCGAATGAAATTGCAAGTAATGCGATTGCAGCACATCATTTATCTGCTAACTCTGTTAATGCTGGTCATGTTGTTTCCCAATCTCTTACAGCAGATAAGCTTAACATCAATAGTTTATCTGCGATTAGTGCGAATTTGGGTGCGGTGACGGCGGGGAGTATTCGTGGGGTAACGATTACAGGTAACACAATATCTGGTAATACGATTAGTGGTGGTACGATATCAGGCACCACGATTAGTGGTACAACAATCAATGGTGGGACAATTAAAGGTGCAAGAATTGAGGGTATAACGATTGAAGCACAGAATATTATAGGTGATGTTGTAAAGGTTTATTCATCCTCTTTGCGTAAAGTAAAGAGAGATTATGTAATTGATCAAATCGTGATACCGCGTTCCAATAAAAATCGTATTGCTTTTTTAATGCCAGTATTATTAGTCCAAATCAGTACTTGGTATCGTCCTGGTCCAGGGGAAAATGATGTTGGAGATTGGAGTACAACATCTGCCACAACTATTCAGGTACTGATGAATGGACAGTTAAAACTCAGTGCCAGCACAAACGGATACGATGGTCAAAATCATGTCGTAACGTTACAAGGTACGATTGAGCTACCCGCTAATACGGACATCACGTTATCATTTACGCATAACGGCGGTTCGGCAGTACCAGAGGGTACGCAATTTGTCTTTTTTATAAACAATGTTTAATTCAACAAAGCCCCAAGTGATTTACTATCATTTGGGGTTTTTCTTTTTCTAACACAAACCAAAGGAGTCTTATATGACAACATTTAACAAAATTTTAAATCCAGTTTATTCAACTATCGCAGGTTTCGGGATGAACCCAGACGGCTCAATGAACGTCACCTACCAAATCGGTACTGCAACGGAAGAGAACGAACAAATCACCGAGTTCAACCCGCTTGTGACAGAGTACAAATACCTTGATGCATCACAAGTACAAACGATTATGTTTGCCCCATTGACCAAAGATTGCATCGGCAAATCTTTCCAAGATCTCATGTTAGGTCGTATCTACCATTATATGAAAGAGCAAGGGATGATTCAGGTTTAATGGCAAAGAAACAATATTGCACGGGGCTGAAAAATGCCCCTGAAAACATAAATACTTGCTGTCATCAGCACGATCGTGATTACGGTCAAAATGGGAAAGTGAGTAGAGCAGAAGCAGATCGTAGATTGCGAGAATGTTTAATCGCTCAAAAACGTCCTGTTTTTGCTTGGTGTGCTTGGATGGCGGTGAGATGTTTGGGGTGGGTGTTTTATAAGCGAAAAAGTAAAGAAACAGTAAATGGCCATTCTCTGTAGATGGCTATTTGTAGAAGATCAAACCCAATCTGACAGTCCCCGTTTAAAATTACAGTGCTTGTCAGATTAATTTGAGCTTAAATTCTTTTCTGCCCAAATTCGTTTCCCATCAAGTAAAGTTGCCATCATGGTTATAATACATCAACCATTCATCTAAATCAGCTTGCAATGTCGCTAAATCAGTATAAATTTTATTCCGAAATGCCACTTGATAAAACTCTTGCAAAATTGTCTTATGGAAGCGTTCACAGATACCATTTGTCTGCGGATGCTTCACCTTTGTTTTACTATGTTCAATATCGTTTATCGCTAAATAAAGCTCATAATCGTGATTTTCTACCTTACCGCAATATTCACTTCCACGGTCCGTCAAGATACGTAACATTGGTAATCCTTGGCTTTCAAAGTAAGGTAACACCTTATCATTGAGCATATCAGCAGCACTGATAGCGGTCTTCATTGTGTATAATTTTGCAAAGGCGACTTTGCTATAAGTATCAACAAAGGTTTGTTGATAGATACGCCCAACGCCTTTCAAATTCCCAACATAGAAGGTGTCTTGTGAGCCTAGATAGCCTGGGTGTGCGGTTTCGATTTCACCACAAGCCACATCATCCTCTTTCTTACGCTCTAACGCTTGCACCTGTGCTCCGTTAAGAATGATGCCTTGCTCTGCAACCAATTTCTCAAGAGCTGCCAATCTTTGTTTAAAGTTTGCCAGGTTATGTTTAAGCCAAATTGAACGTACGCCACCTGATGATACAAAGATGCCTTGCTTACGAAGCTCGTTACTTACACGTACTTGTCCAAAAGCAGGATTATCTAAGGCAAACTTTACAACAGCTTGTTCAACGGCTTCATCTACCCGATTTTTGAGATTGGGTACACGTCGATTTTGATTCAGTAGAGCTTCAACACCACCTTGCTCTACGGCTTGTTGGTATCGATAGAAGGTATCTCGGCTCATCCCCATCACTTTACAGGCTTGAGAGATGTTACCGAGTTCTGCTGCTAAATTTAATAAACCCGTCTTGTGTTTAATGAGTGGATTGCTAGAATAAAACATGAGAGTTTCCTTTTTTGTTTAGATTGAATTTTTGCACTCATATTCTAAACGGGAAACTCTCACTTTTAGAGTGATTTGTCAGATTAAGTCTGATCTTCTACAGGCTATTAGCTCTTACTACAAATTAATACCTTTTATCCATTCATCAACTTTATCAGCCCATTGTTGCAACATTGCTCGGCGCTGTTCCGCATATTCAGCTTTATTGTAGACAGCACGCACACCCTGTTGCTCATGGGCTAAACTTTTTTCAATCCAATCACTATTAAAACCCATTTCATGTAGTAGAGTAGAGCCAGTACGGCGTAAGTCGTGAACAGTAAAATCATCAATTAACTGTTCATGGCGGTTGATGTATTTAATGCAATTAGCAATAACTCGATTTAGTGAACTATTAGCGATTGGCTGCTGTCGATTTACACGGCCAGGTAACAAATATGGTGATCCTTCCGAATAAATCTGAAATGCCACGATTAAATCAATAGCCTGTTCAGATAAATACACATTATGCGCACGATCTGCTTTCATTCGTTCTGCAGGAATGGTCCAAACTTTATTTTTAAAGTCCACTTCATTCCATTTGGCATTGATTAACTCGCCTTTTCGTACAAGCGTTAGCAGAATGAATTTGACTGCTTTTTTCAAGCCAAAATCCGATTGCGTTTCCTCAAGGGCATTAAAGAATAAATGAATTTCACGTGGTGTTAATGTGCGTTCACGCTTTTTAAATGTAGCAATTGATGAGTTCGCTATTTCGTCCGCTGGATTCGTGAACTTATGCCCACGCTGGATAGCGTAACGGTAAACATTAGCAATTAAATCACGCACAAAAATAGCCGTGGACGGTGCGCCACGATCTTTAATTTGCTCGCAATGGCGACGAATTTCATCCGTTGTGATTTCCGTCATCAGACGATTACCGAACGTATTTTTTATATCTCTCTCATAAGTAGCAACACGTAAAGCCTTGGTGCTGTCAGCAAGTTGTACATCGGCAAGATATTTTTCAGCAAATACGCAAAAGCGATCAGCATTACGAATTTGATTTCGTTCGGCCCGCTTTTCTCCGGCGGGCGAAATACCTTCACTTACTTGCTTACGAGCAATCATCAAACGTTCACGTGCTTCCGCAAGATTGATACCGTCAGCACCATATTTGCCTATTGTTAGAGTTTCTCGTCTGCCGTTGATTCTGTAATCATACCGGAAGGTTATAGTACCGGCAGTAGATACTGTCACATAAAGTCCATCACGATCTGCGACTTTATAAAGTTTGTTTTTGGGTTTAAGAGATTTGATTTTTGTATCTGTTAGCATTTTACGTTATTTTTACCGTCATTAATTTGACGGTATTTTCTATCTTTTTACCGACAAGCGCAAGGCTATACCGTCAATTTTACCGAAAGAAAAATAAACTACTACGAAATACTATGAAATGATGTGAAATAGAAAAGCCCTGTAATTACAGGGCTTTGAGCTATTTTTGAAATGAATTGAAATTAACTGAAAAGCGGATTTTTTATTCCCACTCAATCGTTGCAGGTGGTTTGCCTGAAACGTCGTACACCACACGAGAAATGCCATTGACTTCATTGATAATACGATTTGAGATCTTACCGAGTAAATCGTATGGCAAGTGAGCCCAATGAGCGGTCATAAAGTCAATTGTTTCTACTGCACGCAAGCTAACAACCCAGTCGTATTTACGTCCATCGCCCATTACACCAACAGATTTTACAGGCAGGAACACGGTGAATGCTTGACTGACTTTGTAGTACCAACCTGAAGCGTGAAGCTCTTCCATAAAAATCGCATCAGCACGGCGGACTAAATCGCAGTACTCTTTCTTAATTTCGCCTAACACACGCACGCCTAAGCCTGGACCTGGGAATGGGTGGCGATTGAGCATTTCAGCAGGCAAGCCTAATGCCAAGCCGATTTTACGAACTTCGTCTTTAAATAATTCACGCAATGGCTCAACTAAACCAAGCTTCATATAATCTGGTAATCCGCCAACATTGTGGTGCGATTTGATCACGTGAGCTTTGCCTGTTTTGCTTGCGGCTGATTCGATCACATCTGGGTAGATTGTGCCTTGTGCCAACCATTTGACAGACGTGAGTTTTTTCGATTCGTCATCAAACACGTCCACGAACACTTTACCAATCGTTTTGCGTTTCGCTTCAGGTTCATCAATACCTTTGAGTGCGTCTAAGAAACGGTCTTCTGCGTTTACACGGACGATGTTCAAGCCGAATTTATCGCCGAACATTTCCATTACTTGATCGCCTTCGTTTAAACGCAACAAGCCGTTATCGACGAATACGCAGTGCAAGTTTTTGCCGATTGCACGGTGTAACAGCAATGCGGTAACAGATGAGTCCACACCGCCTGATAAGCCTAAAATCACTTCATCATCGCCCACCTGTGCTTTAATGCGAGCTACGGCGTCTTCAATGATGTTTTCCGCCGTCCATTTGGTTTCACAGCCACAAATGCCGACCACAAAGTTTTTCAGTAATTCTAAACCGCTCTTAGTGTGGGTTACTTCTGGGTGGAACTGCACGCCATAGAAACGGCGGCTTTCGTCCGACATTGCCGCAATCGGGCAAGTTGGCGTTACGCCAGTGATTTGGAAATTCGCAGGCAAGCGAGTGACCTTATCGCCGTGGCTCATCCAAACGTCTAATTTTGGCTGTGAAGCGGTGAGATCATCGTTAAGTTTTGCAAATAGTGCGTCAGTTGCTTTTAATTCAACGGATGCATAGCCAAACTCACGGTGATCGGAAGTTTCTGTTAGACCGCCTAACTGCATTGCCATGGTTTGCATACCATAGCAGATCCCAAGCACAGGCACACCTGCATTAAACACATATTCAGGTGCACGTGGGCTGTTTTCTTCGGTGGTGCTTTCAGGCCCACCCGAAAGAATAATCCCCGTTGGGTTAAACTCACGGATTTGCTCTTCCGTCACGTCCCAAGCCCAAAGCTCGCAGTAAACCCCAATCTCACGCACACGGCGTGCGATCAGCTGTGTATATTGTGAACCGAAGTCCAAAATTAAAATTTTATGGTTGTGGATGTTTGTCATTTAATTCCCTTATTTAATAAAATTATTTAACTTTTAATGAATAAGTTGTTTTATCTTGATGTGTAAATATTTCATATCCAGATAAAGATTTACAGAAATTTGTAAAGTTGTTGAACCCATAGGAGCGATAGTCGAATTCAGGATCTATTTTTCTTAATGCTTCCGAAAATTTTGAAAATAATGCCATTCCACTATCATTTTGAACCATATTAAATGCTTTTTGTATCAAATCATAATTGATAACCTTTTTGTTTGAAGGTAGTTTCACATTATTAAATTTGGTTTCATTATTATTTTCTAGATTTTCTTCCCAAATAAATGTAATACAGGCTTTTTTAAACGCTTCAGGTGTATGTTCTTTTCCAATTCCAATAATATTAAGACCTTCTTCTCTAATTCTATGAGCAAGACCTGTATAATCACTATCACTAGATACAATACAAAAACTATCAACAATCTTTGAATGTAATAAATCCATTGCATCAATTACTAGTGCAATATCACTAGAGTTTTTAGCATTAGCATATGCAAATTTCTGAATAGGGCGTATTGCATAAGTATTTAATACATTTTTCCATTTATTATTTCTTTGTGTTGTCCAATCACCGTAAATTCTTTTTACAGTGATTCGCCCATATTTTCCAACTTCATTTAGAATCTGTTCAATCAATGCACTATTAGCATTATCAGCATCAATTAAAATAGCAACCTTTTGTGTTTCCATAGCTTATCCTTAATTATAGATTATGACATATACTATTTTAAATTTATCTTCATTTTCCTGTGTAGCGCTTACACAAATACAACGTAGGTTGTTTTTTAATTTTTGTGTAACTAAATTTTTAATAAAATCCTACCGCTTGTGCCCCTGATTAAACCACGCAACATAATCAAATTGGTCATAATATTTCATGCCATTCCAACCGCTAAATTCAAAAAGATCGCCCACTTGAGTTTGGTTTTCAAATCCTTGAATATAAAAAGCCGATTTTAATTCAGGGTAAGGTTTATGGGTGAAAACCACTTTGTTATTAAAAGGAAGTTGTTCAAACTCAACAAGATCTTGGTAATCACAGCCGTCACGGTCGGTCATGATGATGAACAAATTGTCTAAGTTCATACGAGCGGTACGATCTTGCCATTTTTTTACTGCTTCTTGTTCTGAATGATAGTGCATAAAATAAATCGTAATATCATCTAATTGACCAACAGGGTAGTGCTTTTGCTTCTCTTTTGGAAAAGTGATCTCTTGTTTTTGGTAATATTCAATACGTTTTAAATAGCGAATAAAATCTTTTGGCGTGAGATAGAGATTCACAAAAGGCGAATTAAATCGTTCACCTAAATCATGTAGCATAAATGCACCGTTACAATTACTTGAAATCACCGAAAATTGATGATTAGTCAGCCGTTGTTTATTTCTTTGATTTATTGATGAACGACGTAATTGATTTATTTTCCGTTTTATTATTGAAAACATTTTCTCTACCATTAGCAAATAGGTTTTGCACCTTTAATATTAAAATAATTTAAGTTTAAAGAGCCTAATGATTTATCATTAAAATATTGTTTTGCTTTTAAATGCGTTTTAGTTAATTGAGTGATTTCAAATTTAGAGAATGCTTTTTTATTTTCATCCAATACATTAAACGTATTTGAGCCAATAGTGGTTAAATAATAACGTTCTGTGCCGTTTAATTTATAGCTTTGGTATTGGTAATCGCAGGTATAGTCATAAATTTTAACTTCGCCCGTTGTTTCAAATTTAACCACGCGATGTATATCATCAACGGGAGTCATTGCCCAATAGCCATTATAAATATCATTGTTTAAATCGCTTTGCGAAAAGTTACCGCTACTGCAAGCGGTTAAAAGTAGCGCTGAAATCGCTGAAAAAAAGGTTATTTTTAATTTCATTGTTATCCTTGTGAATGAGAAATCCCCTCATCATGAGGGGAATATCATTAACTCATTCGATAGTTTGGTGCTTCTTTGGTAATAGTGACATCGTGTACATGGCTTTCTTTAATGCCTGCACCACTAATGCGTACAAATTGTGCTTTAGTACGTAGTTCATCAATAGTTGCACAACCTGTTAAGCCCATACAAGAGCGTAATCCGCCCATTTGTTGATGGATAATTTCTTTTAAGAGACCTTTGTATGGAATACGTCCTTCAATGCCTTCTGGCACTAATTTATCGGCGGCGTTATCTGATTGGAAATAGCGGTCTGATGAGCCTTTTGACATTGCCCCTAATGAACCCATACCACGATAAGATTTAAAGGCTCTGCCTTGGTAAAGTTCAATTTCGCCCGGTGCTTCTTCTGTACCCGCAAACATTGAGCCAACCATTACGCAAGATGCACCTGCGGCAATCGCTTTAGCAATATCGCCTGAATAGCGGATACCGCCGTCGGCAATCACTGGAATACCACGATCTTTTAGTGCTTCTGCCGCATCCGCAATAGCGGTAATTTGTGGAACACCTACGCCTGTGACGATACGAGTAGTACAAATTGAGCCTGGTCCAATCCCGATTTTGACCGCACTTGCACCTGCATCAGCTAACGCAATCGCCCCCTCTGCCGTTGCTACATTACCTGCCACAATCGGTAAATTCGGGTATTTCGCACGGGTTTCACGTACACGTTGTAATACGCCTTCAGAGTGTCCGTGTGACGAGTCGATAAGTAACACATCTACACCGGCTTTAACGAGTGCATCAATACGCTCTTCATTCCCCGGACCTGCACCGACGGCTGCGCCTACACGTAAACGACCCAGTTCATCTTTACAAGCGTTTGGTTTTTGTTCTGCTTTTTGATAGTCCTTCACGGTGATCATGCCTTTGAGTTTGAAACTATCATCAACCATTAATACTTTTTCAACACGGTGATCGTGCATCAAATCCAAAATTTCTTCACGAGTTGCACCTTCTTTAATGGTCACTAAGCGAGATTTTGGCGTCATCACTTCTGAGACAGGTTTGGTCATATCACGCACAAAACGTGTATCACGAGCGGTAATAATACCGACTAAATTACCTTCTGCATCAACAACAGGGTAGCCAGCAAAACCGTTCTTTTTCACTAATTCAGCCAGTTCACCAAGATTCATTTCAGGTGAAACGGTAACAGGTTCAGAAACGATACCGCTCTCAAATTTTTTCACTTTACGCACACGATCTGCTTGGCGTTCAATCGACATATTTTTATGGATAAAACCGATTCCGCCTTCTTGAGCAAGGGAGATCGCTAATTTCGTTTCGGTAACGGTATCCATTGCAGCAGAAAGCATAGGAATATTAAGGCGGATTTCTTTAGTGAGTTGAGTAGAAAGGTTTGCGGTATTTGGAAGCACAGTAGAGTGTGCAGGGACAAGAAGAACATCATCAAAGGTGAGTGCTTCTTTAATTACTCGTAGCATTGCAATAGTTCCTTAAATAAAAGTTTAAAACAAAGTTGGAAAAATTGCGGGCGGATTATACAGAGATCTCATTGAATTGTAAATTTCCAAGCGGTCGGATTTGTTGAAAATTTTGTAAAAAGAAGGCGAGCAACTTGCTCGCCATTATTTTTAGACAATTTCATGATAAAGATCTTGATACTGCTGTGCTACTTTTGCCCAACCAAAATCTTGAGCAAGAGCATTTTGGCGGACGCTTGACCACAATTTATTTTTGCTCCATAAATTGATCGCACGCATTACTGCATCATAGAAATTATCGGCATCAGGATAGCTGAACACAAAGCCTGTGGCTGTACGGTTTTCAATGCTTTCTTTGTGAGCATCGTTTACGGTGTCGGCTAATCCGCCTGTTCTGCGAACCAGTGGTAATGTGCCGTATTTTAAGCCGTAAAGTTGGGTTAAACCGCAAGGTTCAAAACGGCTTGGCACTAAAATCACATCTCCACCTGCGATGATTTGGTGCGATAGGGCTTCATCGTAGCCGATTTTTAAGCCGATTTTGTGTGGATAGCGAGATTGTGCATCACGCAATGCCCATTCTAAATCAGGCGATCCGCTACCGAGAACCACGAGCTGTACATTGTGTTGCATTATTTGATCGATACGAGCCAACAGGAAATCCGCCCCTTTTTGTTCGGTTAAACGGGTAACCATTACAAACAGTAGGGCATCTTTATCTTCTGGCAAGTCGAAATAGCGTTGGAGTTCCGATTTGTTTTTGCCTTTGCCTTGCATATAGTTCGGGCGGTAATTTGCCACGATGTTGCTGTCGGTTTCAGGGTTCCAAACGCTGTCGTCCACGCCGTTTAAGATACCACGTAATGCCCCTTCGGCAAGACGTTGTTGCAATAAGCCATGCATACCTGCCCCTGCGATCTGTTCGGTGATTTCACGGGCGTAAGTTGGGCTGACGGTGGTTACTCTGTCTGCGTAGAATAGACCGGCTTTTAAGTAAGAGATCTCTCCGTAAAACTCTAAGCCATGAATGTGGAAATATTCCCATGGTAGTGCTAATTCAGCTAAATGATACGCTTGGAAACGACCCGGATAGGCGATATTGTGAATGGTGAAGACGCTTTTAACAGGGCTGTTCCAGCTTTTGAGATAAGCACAAGCAAGACCAGCTTGCCAGTCGTGAGCGTGTAGCACATCACTTCTGCCCCACCAGTGATCTAAGCCTGAAGCGAGTTGAGCCCCAACATAACCTAATAACGCAAAGCGTTTGTAGTTGTCGGTGTAGTCTTGATAGTTATCATCATAGTAAGGTAGACGGCGGTTAAACAGATGTGGGGCATCGATCACATAAACCCCTAAGCCATTGAAATAGGAAAATCGAATAGTTATCACGCCTGCGAATGTGCCTACAGTGGCAACTTCAACGGTTTCGCCTAATTTTTCGGCCACTTGCGGATAATAAGGAATTAATACTCGAACATCATTACCTACGGATTGTTGTGCATAGGGAAGTGCGCCCATTACATCCGCAAGTCCACCCGTTTTGATAAGCGGGTACATTTCTGAACAAACATGTAAAATTTTCATTTAATGAATAACCAGTTTTGATATTAAAGATTTGTTGTGTTTAGTTGCAAAATTTTTGAAAAAATTGACCGCTTGTAAAACGGCACAACAGCATTGTTGTGCCATTTTCAAACATTATTATGCGTTTGCTTTATCTTTTGCTAGTTTATCTAACATTTTTTGGCAAACAAGCACGATACCGCCTTTACTGATACGGAAGTATTTCGCATCTTCTTCAGGATTAACCCCGATTTGCAAGCCATCAGGAATGGTGCAGTGACGGTCAATAACAGTACGTTTAATCACGCAATTTTTACCGATATTTACTTGCGGAAGAATAACAGATTGTTCGATAACACTATCTTCTTCAACATGGACTCGGCTAAAGAGCACAGAGTTACTGATTTCTGCATCAGTAATCACACAGCCACCTGCGATAAGTGAGTTATCAAGGGTGTGTGCACGTGCTTTTTTATAGAAGAAACGAGCTGGTGCAGTCTGTTGTGGACGACCATGAATTGGCCATGATTCATCATATAGGTCAAGTTGTGGTTTTTCACTCACGAGATCCATATGTGCAGACCAATAGCTATCAATTGTACCTACATCACGCCAGTAGATAGATCCTGTTGTATTACGGCCTTCGCAAGAACGTTCAAATGGGTGAGCATAGATAACACCTTGTTCTACTGCTTTTGGAATAATATCTTTACCAAAGTCATGAGAAGTATCTGGGTTGCTAACCTCACTTTCTAACATTTCATAGAGATAATCTGCGTCAAAGACATAAATTCCCATTGAAGCAAGAGAAGATTCAGGTTTATCTGGCATTGCAGGCGGATTAGCTGGTTTTTCAACGAAAGCTTGTACTTTTAATTTTTCGTTTACTGCCATCACACCAAATTCAGTCGCTTGTTCACGTGGCACTTCGATACAGCCAACGGTACATTTCGCTCCTGAGTCCACGTGATCTTCAAGCATACGGTTATAGTTCATTTTATAAATATGGTCGCCTGCAAGGATAATCACATATTTTGGGCGATAGTGTGATTTCATCATTTCCATATTTTGATAAACCGCATCCGCTGTACCACGATACCATGTGTTTTCGTCGATTTGCTGACGGGCAGGAAGCATATCGATATATTGATTACGTTCGTAAGGTAAGAACGACCAACCACGCTGTAAGTGACGTAGTAGTGAATGTGCAGCGTACTGAGTAATTACCCCAACTTTCAATAAGTTAGAGTTAATACAGTTAGATAATGCAAAGTCAATAATACGACGGCTACCACCAAAATAAACTGCAGGTTTTGCACGTTTATCGGTAAGTTCATAAAGGCGTGAGCCACGACCACCCGCTAAAATAAGCACTAAAGTTTGTGCGGTAAGATTACGTCTGTCTGTAGAAGCTTCCTGTTTTAACATGTTGTTATCTCCAAGTAGGATAGTGAATATTAATTCCTTTGAAGTACGCATACCTCAATATGATTGAGCGTAACCGCAAGCGTATCTGTCATTAGAGTGGTTTCTTTTTCACCTAAAAGCACTTGCCAGTTGCCTTTAGGTAATAAAAATAGTTGTTTTGCTGATTTGGCATTCACTAAAATGAGCCATTTATCTTCTAATAATATTTGTAAAGCTTTGCTAGAGTGATCTTGCCAGTCCTTAAATTGAATGACGTTACCATCAGGGCGCAACCATTGCACTGATTCGCTTGTCCACCATTTACTTTCTTGTGAAAGTAATGGAATTTGTTTTCGTAACGCAATCAATTTAGCGGTATAGTCAATTAATGATTGATCTGCTGTTTTCCAATCAATCCAACTAATTTCATTATCTTGGCAATAGCTATTATTATTGCCTTGTTGTGTATGTCCTAATTCGTCACCTGCAAGTAACATTGGTGTTCCGCCAGAGAGAAGTAGGGTAGCCAATAATGCACGTTTTGCTAAATCACGTTGTTTTAGGATAGCGGTATTTTCTGTATTTCCTTCAATCCCAAAATTATGGCTAATGTTGTGACCGTGTCCATCACGGTTATCTTCACCATTTGCCCAGTTATGTTTTTCGTTGTAACTGACGAGATCTTGTAGCGTAAACCCGTCATGAGCCGTGATAAAATTAATACTGTGAAATGGTTGGCGATTATGCGCAAAAATATCGTCGCTACCTGCAAATCGTCTTACGAATCCGCCTAATTCACCACTACTTTGTAAGAAGAAGCGACGCATATCATCACGGTAACGATCATTCCATTCTGCAAAAGGTTTTGGGAATGCACCTAATTGGTATCCACTCCAACCAATATCCCAAGGTTCTGCGATGAGTTTTACATGAGAAAGCTTGGAATTACTATACACTGCGGTGAAAAATGCTGATTTCTCTGAAAAGGTTGGTGCTCTACCAAGTACTGCACCTAAATCAAAGCGGAATCCATCAACATTACACTCTTTTACCCAATAACATAAGCAGTCTATCACCCAACGCAATACCGCCACATCGGAGGAGACATTAAGTGTATTACCACACCCAGTCCAATTTAAATATTCGCTATTATCGGTTAGCCAATAATACGCTTCGTTATCAATACCACGTTGTGACAACATCGGCCCATCTTTACCCGCTTCAGCAGTATGGTTAAACACCACATCCATGATGACTTCAATCCCTGCTTTATGTAGAGTTTTAACCAACTGTTTGAATTCAGTTAATGGGTCTGCCTGGTTATAAGCAAGCTTGGGATCAACCGCAAAATGACCTAAAACGTTGTATCCCCAATAATTAGATAACCCCATTTTTTGTAAATGTGGCTCATCCACATGGTAGGTAATAGGCAATAGCTCTATGGCTGTTACACCTAAACGTTTCAAATGAGCAATAGATGCTTTATGTGCTAATCCTGCAAATGTTCCCCGAATTTTTTCAGGAACATCTGGATTCAATTTACTAAAACCTTTTACGTGTGTTTCATAAATAACCGTTTCTGACCACGGTGTAAAAGGTTTATAGTCACCTTCCCAATCAAAAGAGTGGCGTTCTACCACAATGGATTTTGGTGCGAGATGTGCATTGTCTCTTGGATCGTTCCAATGAAACCATTTTACCGCGTCATCACTCGATAAATCGGGATCGCCAATAATGGCGTTTGCATAGGGGTCCACCAATAACTTATTCGGGTTAAACAGATCGCCTTTTTCTTCATTCACTTGTCCTGTTACCCGATAGCCATATTGCGTCCCAGCTTTTAGCCCGACCACAAACAGATGCCAAATTTCATCGGTTTTGATCATCGGTAATCGAATTTCTTTTCCATCGCAAAAAATCGCAAGTTCCACACCGCTTGCACGGCGAGAAAAGAGTGCGAAATTAACGCCTTTTTCTCCATTGATTTCAGTTAATCGGCTCCCTAATGGAAATGGTCTGCCTGCAAGGTACTTCATATACAGCCTTAGTACATATAATTTTTGTAGGGACACACTGCGTGTGTCCGTTAAATATCGTTTTTGCGTAAAAATGAGATTAGTCGGACACACGCAGTGTGTCCCTACATTTCGGATTTATTTCCTACGTTATTTCTTTTTACTTTTTGGTTTTGTTGCCTTAACAACGTCTGCTTTCGGCTCTACCTTTTTCGCAGATTTTTTCGCTTTTTTAACCGCTTGTGGTTTAGCTTCTTTCACGATAAAAATCGTGGCAAGCGGTGGGATTGTGAGCGAAATAGAGAACGGTTTGCCGTGAGACTCGATTTCTTCGCAACTGATTTCACCGAAGTTACCCAAATTGCTACCCATATAGTAGGCAGAGTCGGAGTTCAAAATCTCTTTGTAGATCGCATCTTCGTGAACTCCAAAGCGATAGTTATCTCGTGGGATCGGAGTGAAGTTACTCACCACAATCACACTTGATCCGTCTTTCGCCTTACGTTCAAAGGCAAAGACCGATTGCTCTGCATCGTCCACCACCAACCACTCAAAGCCAGCAGGATCGTAATCTTGCTGATAAAGGGCAGGGTATTGGCGGTAAATGCGGTTTAAATCGCGCACCCAGTTGAGCATACCTTTATGCCAACCGCCGTGTTCATCGTTGAGCAAGAACCAGTCAAGGCTCTCTTGATAATTCCACTCACGCCCTTGAGCAAATTCGTTACCCATAAAGAGCAATTTTTTACCCGGATAACCCCACATATAGCCATAATAAGCACGCAGGTTGGCAAACTGTTGCCAGCAGTCGCCCGGCATTTTGCCAAGTAGTGAACATTTACCGTGTACTACTTCATCGTGTGAAAGCGGTAGCATAAATTTTTCGCTATATTGATAGATCATTCCGAAAGTCATCAAATCGTGATGATATTTGCGGTAAATCGGATCGGTTTTCATATAGCGTAAGGTATCGTTCATCCACCCCATATTCCATTTATAATCAAAGCCTAAGCCGTGATTTTCCGTTGGGTGTGTAATGCCTGCAAAAGACGTGGACTCTTCTGCAATCGTGATACCTGTTTTGCCCTCTTTTGCCAACATATCATTCGTTGCACGCAAGAAATCTAAGGCTTCTAAATTTTCACGACCGCCGTAACGATTTGGGATCCATTCGCCATCTTTACGAGAGTAATCACGGTAAATCATTGATGCAACCGCATCGACACGCAAGGCATCAATGCCGAAACGCTCAATCCAGTAAAGTGCATTGCCTGTTAAATAGTTGCGTACTTCGTGGCGACCGTAGTTGAAAATCAAGGTATTCCAGTCTTGATGATAGCTCTCTTTTGGATCGGAATGTTCGTAAAGGTGTGTGCCGTCTAAGTAAGCCAAACCGTGTTCGTCCGTTGGGAAATGTCCGACTACCCAGTCTAAAATCACATTAATGCCTGCTTCGTGAGCTTTGCTAATCAAGGTACGCAAACCCTCAGGGGAGCCAAAGCGACTTGTTGGGGCATAAATTCCCGTTGGCTGATAGCCCCAAGAGCCATCGAACGGAAATTCGGTAACTGGCAATAACTCAATATGGGTAAAGCCCATCTCTTTCACATAAGGAATGAGTTCATTAGCAATTTCTTCATAATTGAGCCAGTAATTGTTTTCTAAATTGCGTCTCCAAGAGCCTAAATGCACTTCATAGACAGAAATCGGTTGGTCTGGATCGTTTGCTCTACGGCGTTTTTCGTCACTTTCCACAATCGCAGGTAAACCAGATGCCACAGAAGCGGTATCAGGGCGGAATTGTGCTGAAAAAGCATAAGGGTCTGATTTCAAACGGATTTGCCCGTTTTTATCTAAAATCTCGAATTTATAGAGTGTGCCTTTTGGAATGTTCGGAATGAAAATATCCCAAATACCGCTCGTTTGATGAAAACGCATTGAATGGCGGCGACCGTCCCAGTAGTTGAAATCACCTACAACAGAAACACGGCGAGCGTTTGGTGCCCAAAGGCTAAAGTGAATACCGCCCACTTCATTTTGGGTAACAAGATGAGCCCCTAATCGTTCATAAGGACGGACGTGAGTTCCTTCGGAAAGCAACCAGTTGTCAAAGTCAGAGAAATGGGATTGAAAGCGGTAAGGATCTTCGATATCGATTTCGGTATGGGCATAACGCACAAGCAAGCGGTAGGAAAGGTCGGTTTTTTTACCAATTAAATTCGCAACAAAAAAGCCACGATCGTCAACTTGTTGCATTTCAGCTATTGGTTCACTATTTTCATCAATAACAGAAACTTGTAACGCTTCAGGTAAATAGGCACGAATAATAATACCGTCATCAATTTGGTGAACGCCTAAAAAAGCAAATGGATCTTTACAGCAACCGTTAGCGAGCTGTTCAATAAAGGTTTTGTCTTGCTTAATCAAGTTAATATTTAGTGCTTGGTCTTTCATCTGCTCTCCTTGGCTACACTACAGTAAATGGAAATGCTGAAATAAACGTTTGCATGGCATTCTATTAAAATTAGATTTACAAAACAACTGATAATTTTGATGTAAATCATAAATATTCTAAGTAGGTTTTTTATTCTTATAAATCAAAACGTTATTTTAGTATGAGAAGGATGATAAATTCTTGTGGAGTGGAATAAATTATCATTTTATATGATGAAATGCTTATTTGTAATTTAATGTAAGTTTTATGTTTAAAAGTAAATTGTTTGAATGATATGAATGGAAATTAATTTATATAAAGAATAGAGAAAATGAGATTTCATTTTCTCTATAGAATTAAATATTAAAGTTCTTGAAGAATATCTTTTAATATTGTAATGCCTTCATTTATCTGTGCATCGCTAATGATCAAAGGCGGTAATAAACGCAATTTATGCTTTGCGGTTAAGGTTAAAATCCCTTTTTGAATGCCTTTATTGACGATATCGCTCGCCACAATTCCTTCTTCAAATTCAACACCGATCATTAAACCTAACCCACTGACACTTTTGACTTTGGGTAAATTAAGTAGGGCAGTGTGAAGTTTGGCTGCTTTGGTTTGTACGTCGGCTAAAAATTCAGGGGTGAGTTTATCGAGCACAGCATTGGCAGAGGCACAACAAACGGGGTTTCCACCAAAAGTCGAACCGTGATCGCTTTTGCCTAGCGTATGCTGACATTTTTCGCCAAACAGCACAGCACCAATCGGTAGGCCACCGCCTAAGCCTTTAGCAAGGGTGACAATATCAGGTTGTAAATCAAAGTGTTGGAAGGCGAAAAATTTCCCTGTACGCCCAATACCTGTTTGTACTTCATCAATAATTAGTAATATATCTTTTTCAGTACAAAGTTGTTGCAAGGCGTTGAGATAATCTGTTTCTAAGGTAAAAATGCCACCTTCACCTTGCACAATCTCAACCATAATCGCACAGACATCTGTTTGATCTAAACGTTGAGTCAACGTTTGAATATCGTTAGCGGGAAGATGTTCAAAACCTTCTGTAAAAGGAAAAAAGAATTGATGGAAAGTATCTTGCCCTGTAGCAGAAAGGGTAGAGATTGTCCGACCATGGAAAGAGTTTTGTAGGCTAATGATGGTTGAACGCCCTTTGCCATATTTATCAAAGCTATATTTACGAGCCGTTTTAATTGCTCCTTCGTTTGCTTCTGCACCGCTATTGCAAAAAAACGCACGTTTTAAGCCTGAACAAGCGGTCAGTTTTGCTGCAAGTTTTGCAGATGGCTCACTAAAAAAGAGATTGGAAACGTGTTGCAGCTTACCAGCTTGTTCCGTGACCGCTGCAAGCCAATTTTCATCAGCCCAACCTAAACTGTTTGTGCCAATGCCGCTGGTAAAATCAAGGTACTGTTTTCCTTCAAAATCCCATACAACACAGCCCTTGCCATGAGAAAGCGCAAGATCAAAACGTCCATAGGTTTGAGCGATATGTTGACTATCTAATGTTTTAATTTGTTGGCTATTCATCATTTTTCCTTTTATAAAACAGCGTTCCATTGCCTTGTGAGGTAAAGGTTTCAATCAATAAAGCGTGGGGTACACGTCCATCAATAATAGAAGCAGATTTTACCCCTTCACGCACACAGTCAATGCAACACTCGATCTTCGGGATCATACCGTCTGTGATAATACCTTGTTCGACTAACGCATTAACTTCTGAAATCTCAATTTGTGGAATGAGAGTAGTATCATCAAAGCGATCTTTTAGCACACCGACAATATCGGTCATACTCACCAATTTCTCTGCACCAAGGGCTATGGCAATTTTACTTGCAGCCGTATCCGCATTAACATTGTAGGCAGTGCCTTGTTCATCAACACCCACTGTCGCAATCACAGGGATTAAGCCTGAATTTAAAGCAAAATCAAGTAGTTTGGTATTCACTTGTTTTACTGCTCCAACAAACCCAAGTTCTTCATTGATCGGCTCACAAAGCAACATTTGTCCATCAATACCGCACAAGCCAATGCCTTTGCCTTTAAGCAATGCAACAAGGCTTTTGTTTATCTTGCCCGCTAACATTTGTTGCACAATTTCTATGGTTTCTTTATCCGTTACTCGTAAGCCATTGATAAATTTGCTCTCTTTGCCTATTAACTTTAATCCTTGTGAAATTTCAGGACCACCGCCATGAACAAGCACAACTTTAATGCCGATTTGATTAAGCAACAACAAATCTTGCATAACAGCCATTTTGAGCTCTTCATTAATCATGGCATTACCGCCATATTTCACCACGATAATTTTATCTTGATATTTTTTTATATAGGGATGCGCTTGTTCCATCACTTCTGAGAGTAAATGTACTTGGGATGGTTTCATTTTATTTTCCTGTGTTTGCAAATTTTTATTGAAATCTGACCGCTTGTTTTTAATCACTAACTACGATAATCGCCGTTGATTTTGACATATTCATAAGTGAGATCGCAGCCCCAAGCCTGTGCATTGGCTGTGCCATCATTCATATCAACTAAAATTTCAATGTGCGGTGCGCTTAATACTTCTGCCGCTTTCTCTTCACTAAATGGGTGATACATGGCGTTTTGACAGACAAGTACTTCGCCTTTTTCACTCTTTAATTTTAACGATACGCCATCAATAGAGAAGTCGCCTTCGGTATAGCCAATCGCACAAAGCACACGCCCCCAGTTTGCATCTTCGCCAAACATAGCAGATTTAAATAAGTCGCTTGAAATAATACTTTTTGATACCGCAAGGGCGACATCTTCAGTACGAGCGTTAGTGACGGTACATTCTAATAATTTGGTTGCGCCTTCGCCGTCAAAGGCAATTTGGCGACAAGCCCAAATACAGACATGATTTAACACTTGGCAGAACAGATCGAAATCAGCCCCTGTTTGCGTGATAGGCGTATTACCCGCTAAGCCGTTTGCCATAATGCTTGCCATATCGTTAGTCGAAGTATCGCCATCGACGTTGATTTGATTGATAGTCTGTTTAATCTCTTTTTTCAAGGCAAGATTAAGCATCTCAGGACTGATCGCCACATCTGTAGTAATAAAGGTCAGCATGGTTGCCATATTTGGATTGATCATACCACTGCCTTTGGTCATGATGCCCATATGACAAGTTTTCCCGCCTAATTCAAAGGCGACGGCATACTCTTTAAGGCGAGTATCGGTGGTCATAATCGCTTCTGCCGCTTGTGTACCACCTTGATAGCTTAAACTTGCGACGGCTTTTGGAATGCCTTGTTCAAACGGTTCTAACGGGAGCGGCTGACCGATTACCCCTGTTGATGCAATCACAATATCACTTGCTTTTAAATTCAACGCAGTTGCAACCATTTCACAACATTTCTCAGCAAGTTCAATACCGTTTGGGTTACAAGTGTTGGCATTGCCACTATTACACATCATCGCTTGGCTATAGCCGTCGGCGATATTCGCTTTGGTCACTAAAATAGGTGCGCCTTTGACTTTATTTTGTGTATAAACAGCGGCTGTGGCACAAGGTACATCACTGACAAGTAAGGCTAAATCTAACTTTTCTTTATTTTTACGAATACCGCAATGAATTCCGCTTGCTTTAAACCCTTGTGGTGCGGTCACGCCGCCTAAAATTGCTGTTGTGTTCATTTCTCTTTTCCTTATATTTTTTTAAATGGTTAAGCCCGCTGTTTCATCACGTCCAAGCATGATATTCATACATTGAACAGCCGCCCCTGAAGATCCTTTGCCTAAATTATCAAACAGTGCCATAAGCACAATTTGGGTTGAATTAGCATAAACAAAGATCTCAAGATTATCTTTGCCTGAAAGTTGGTTTGCTGCCATCATTGGCGTTGGCATTGTATTAAGCTGATGTACATTGACTAATTTTTTACCTTGGTAATAAGCGGATAATAGCTGTGTAATTTTTTCACCTGAGGCATATTCAGCATGGATTGCCGTCATTGGCAACGGCACAGTAACGAGCATACCGCTATAATAATCGGCAACCACAGGCGTGAAAATCGGAGCAGTTGAGCTACCTGTTACTGCCATCATTTCAGGTAGATGTTTATGGTTTAAATTCAATCCATACATACGAGGCGCATCAAAATCAGCGCTACGTTCAGCCTGTTGATAATCCGCGATCATGGCTTTTCCACCACCCGAGTAGCCTGTGAGTGAATGGCAAATGAGTGGATAATCTGCACTTAATGCCCCTTTTTCAATTAATGGGCGGACGAGAGAAATAAACCCAGTGGCATGGCAACCTGGTACGGCAACTCGATTCGCTTGCGCAATTTTTTCTGTTTGAGAAGTGAGTTCTGCAAAGCCATAAACCCAATCGGATTGAGTGCGATGGGCCGTTGAGGTATCACAAATTTTGCTCTCTTTAGGCGCAAGAGCAATAATCTCTTTTGCTGCATCATCAGGCAAACAGAGTAGCGTAAGATCTGCTTCTGCTATTTTATCTAAACGTGCAGTCAAATCTTTACGCTGATGCTCGGGCAGTTCTAACAATTCAATGTCTGTTTGAGTGGATAAACGTTCGTGAATACGCAATCCCGTTGTACCTACTGCGCCATCAACAAAAATTTTATATTTGGTCATACAATCTTCTCATGTTAATTTTTCAGCAGTTTATGCATAAAATCATTTAAATGCAAGTTTGGTTTTAATAATTATGCAATATAAATGAATTTATATTCACTTTGTGGGCGTGGTTTTATATTTCATTAGAAAATAGTAGAAACCCATTGTAATTTTAAATTCAACCGCTAAACTGCTTTCACGCTTTATATAACCATAACAAGCGGTAAGATTTGCCGCTTTTTTGCAAATTTTCGGACACAACATGGAAAAACTGACATTACAACCTATCACCCGTGTCGAAGGTGAAATCAATTTACCTGGCTCAAAAAGCCTATCAAATCGTGCTTTATTATTAGCGGCTCTCGCACAAGGCACAACGCAAGTGACAAACTTGCTCGATAGCGATGATATTCGCCATATGCTCAATGCGTTAAAAGCATTAGGCGTAAATTACCAACTTTCAGAAGATAAAACCGTTTGCACTGTAGAAGGCGTTGGCGGTGCATTTCAGTGGCAAAATGGCTTGTCGCTCTTTTTAGGCAATGCGGGCACTGCAATGCGTCCACTCACGGCGGCACTTTGCTTAAAAGGCAAACAAGAAGCGGAAGTGATTTTAACGGGCGAGCCACGTATGAAAGAGCGTCCGATTAAGCATTTGGTTGATGCGTTACGTCAAGCGGGTGCTTCGGTTCAATATCTTGAAAATGAAGGCTATCCGCCGATTGCTATTCGCAATACAGGGATTCAGGGTGGCAAAATTCAAATTGACGGCTCGATTTCGTCTCAGTTTCTCACCGCATTGTTGATGTCTGCACCCTTGGCATCGGATGATATGGAAATCGAGATTATCGGTGAATTGGTTTCTAAACCTTATATCGACATCACCCTTGCGATGATGAAAGATTTTGGCGTGACAGTGTCTCACACAAATTATCAAACTTTCTTTGTTAAAGGTAATCAACGCTATGTTTCACCACAAAAATATTTGGTGGAAGGCGATGCTTCTTCAGCCTCTTATTTCTTAGCCACAGGGGCAATTAAAGGGAAAGTCAAAGTCACAGGCATTGGTAAAAATTCGATTCAAGGTGACCGCTTGTTTGCTGACGTACTCGAAAAAATGGGCGCAAAAATCACTTGGGGTGACGATTTTATCCAAGCAGAGCAGGGCGAACTTAAAGGCATTGATATGGATATGAACCATATTCCAGATGCAGCCATGACCATTGCCACCACAGCCCTTTTTGCCGAAGGTGAAACCGTGATTCGTAATATCTACAACTGGCGAGTGAAAGAGACCGACCGATTAACAGCGATGGCAACCGAGTTACGCAAAGTCGGTGCTGAAGTGGAAGAAGGGGAAGATTTTATCCGAATCCAACCGCTTGCATTAGACCAATTCCAACATGCTGAAATTGCGACCTACAACGATCATCGAATGGCAATGTGTTTCTCACTCGTTGCTCTTTCAAATACGCCGGTGACGATTTTAGATCCAAAATGTACCGCCAAAACCTTCCCGACCTATTTTGAAGAGTTTGGGAAGATTTGTGGGTAAGTAATTTATAGGGTGAGATTTTCTCACCCTATATTAATTCCCAATTTCCCCCACATTTTCGCTATAATACCGCCCAATTTTCAGATCGATTTTTTCTATACTAAAGAGAGTTTCAATGGCAACTATCGCACAAAATCCGCTTGTTTTGGTGGACGGGTCGTCCTATTTATACCGTGCATTCCACGCATTTCCCCCTTTAACTAACAAACAGGGAGAACCGACGGGGGCGATGTATGGTGTGTTGAATATGTTAAAAAGTTTGATTGCACAGGTCGAGCCGAGCCATATTGCTGTGGTGTTTGATGCGAAAGGCAAAACGTTTCGTGATGAACTGTTTGAGCAGTACAAATCTCACCGTCCGCCGATGCCTGATGAGCTACGTTCGCAAATTCAGCCGTTACACGCAATGATTAAAGCACTCGGTATTCCGCTGTTATCCATTGAAGGTGTGGAAGCAGACGATGTGATCGGCACTCTTGCGGTGCAAGCGGCACAAGCAGGCAAGCACGTTTTAATCAGTACGGGCGATAAAGATATGGCTCAACTAGTGAACGATCATATTATGCTGATTAACACGATGAACAACACTTTGCTCGACCGTGAGGGCGTGATTGAAAAATACGGCATTCCGCCTGAATTGATTATTGACTATCTCGCCCTGCTTGGCGATTCGTCCGATAACATTCCAGGCGTGAAAGGCGTGGGCGAAAAGACGGCGATTGCCTTGCTACAAGGGATTGGCTCGATGAAAGCGATTTATGCCAACTTAGATAAAGTGGCGGAGTTGGGCTTTCGTGGAGCGAAAACTTTTGCCCCGAAACTTGAAGCCGAAAAAGAAACGGCGGCTCTCTCTTATTTGTTAGCCACGATTAAAACCGATGTTCCCCTTGATGTGACCCACGATCAACTGCTCACCCAACCGCAACAGCGAGATCAGCTGGTGGAACTCTTTGGGCGTTATGAATTTAAACGTTGGCTGAATGAAGTGATGAACGATGCCAACCCTGTTACCCAAACGGCAGCGGAGAAGATCCCGAACAATTATCAAGCGACACAAGCGGTCACTTCTGAGAAAAAATTTGCAAAAATTGAGATAGATCGCACCGCTTACGATTGCGTAAATACCCCTGAATTGTTCAGCAACTGGTTGGAGAAATTGCAGGCGGCGGAGCTAGTAGCAGTCGATACCGAAACGGATAACCTTGATGCAATGCAAGCGAATTTGGTCGGTATTTCCTTTGGTTTGGAAAGTGGCGAAGCCTGTTATATTCCGTTGGCACACAAGGGCAGAGTGGCTCAACCAACACAGGTCGATCTGTTTGGCGACAGCGAAAATGAAAGCGAAGAGACGGACGTGTTGCTCCCAAATCAGCTCAACAAAGCGGACTGTTTGGCACAGCTCAAGCCGATTTTAGAGAACCCGAGCATTCGTAAAATCGGGCAGAATATCAAATACGATTTAACCATTTTTGCTCGCAACGGCATTGAGCTACAAGGCGTGGCGTTTGATACGATGTTGCAATCTTACACCCTTGACAGCACAGGACGGCATAATATGGACGAGTTGGCTCAACGCTATTTAGGGCATACCACCATTCCATTTGAAGAGCTGGCAGGCAAGGGCAAAAATCAGCTTACCTTTGACCAAATTCCGCTCGACAAAGCCACTGAATACGCTGGCGAAGATGCCGAAATCACGATGAAATTGCACCAACTTTTATGGTCTGAACTACAAAAAACGCCTGAATTGGTGAAACTGTTTGAGCAGATCGAAATGCCGTTGGTTAGCGTGTTGTCTCGTGTAGAACGCAATGGCGTGTTGATCGATCCTGCCAAACTGTTGGCACATTCAGCGGAAATTGAACAGCGTTTGATTGAGCTAGAACAGCAGGTTCATCAAGAAGCAGGCGAAGTGTTTAACCTTGCGTCCACCAAACAGCTACAAGAGATTTTGTTCAACAAATTAGGCTTGCCTGTGTTGAAGAAAACCCCGAAAGGCGCGCCGTCCACTAACGAAGAAGTGTTGGAAGAGTTGGCACAAATGGGGCATCAAGTGCCTGTGTTGTTAATGGAACATCGTGGCTTGAGCAAACTCAAATCGACCTACACCGACAAATTGCCACAGATGATCAACGCACAAACAGGGCGAGTGCATACCTCTTATCATCAAGCGGTAACAGCAACAGGGCGACTTTCATCAAGCGATCCGAACTTGCAGAACATTCCGATCCGCAACGAGCAGGGCAGACGTATTCGTCAAGCCTTTATTGCCCGTGAAGGTTATCAAATTTTAGCCGCCGACTATTCACAAATTGAGCTACGCATTATGGCTCACCTTGCTAATGATGCGAATATGATTAAAGCCTTTGCGGACGGCAAAGATATTCACCGCTCAACTGCAGCCGAGATTTTCGGCGTGCCGTTGGACGAAGTCACTAGCGAACAACGCCGCAGTGCGAAAGCGATTAACTTTGGCTTGATCTACGGAATGTCGGAGTTTGGCTTATCTAACCAACTCGGTATTTCTCGAACGGACGCTAAAAAATATATGGAGCTGTATTTCCAACGCTATCCAGCGGTTCAACAGTTTATGTTAGATATTCGTGAAAAAGCGGCGGAAAAAGGCTATGTTGAGACCCTGTTTGGTCGTCGTTTGTATCTGCCTGAAATTAATTCGAGCAACCAAATGAGACGCAAAGCGGCAGAGCGTGTAGCAATCAACGCCCCGATGCAAGGCACGGCGGCAGATATTATCAAAGTGGCAATGATCGGCATCGATCAAGCGGTCAGAAATTGTGATGATATTGCAATGATTATGCAAGTTCACGATGAATTGGTATTTGAAGTCAAAGCCGATAGAGTCGAGCATTATACGCAACTGATTAAATCCGAAATGGAAAAAGCCATTGCCTTAAAAGTGCCACTGATTGCGGAAGTGGGCGTGGGCAGTAATTGGGATGAAGCCCATTAAAAAAGATTAGGGGACTCAATGTCCCCTAATTTGTTAGAGATTGTTTTTCTCACCACGAGAAAGGCTAATCACCCCTGAACGAACAATTTCAATAATCGTCGTCTCTGCTTTTACTGCATCAATAAACGCATTGAGTTTATCGCTTGTTCCGGCAAGCTGGATGGTATATTGCTTAGGCGTAATATCCACGATTTGACCACGGAAAATATCTGCCATACGTTTGATTTCATCACGCGCACTACCGACTGCTCGGACTTTCAGTAATAACACTTCACGCTCAATATGTTCACAGTGGCTTAAGTTAATCACTTTGAAAATATCGATGAGTTTATGTAGCTGTTTTTCGATCTGTTCTAAAACTTGTTCATCACCTTGTGCCACAATGGTCATACGGGATAAACTTGGGTCATCAGTTGGGGCAACAGTTAAGCTTTCAATGTTAAAACCACGTTGAGAGAATAGCCCAACCACACGGGATAACGCCCCTGATTCATTTTCTAATAAGACGGATAATGTTCTACGCATCTGTTCTCTCCGTTTTGCTTAACATCATATCTTTCATTGATTCACCACGAATTTGCATTGGGTAAACGTGTTCCGTTTCATCGACCAATACATCCACAAACACCAATTTGTCTTTGATGGCAAAGGCTTGAGCCATTTTTTCTTCTAGCTCATCAGGGGTGTTGATTTGAATACCAACGTGTCCATAAGCCTCCGCAAGTTTAACGAAATCAGGCAATGAATTCATATAAGATTGCGAGTGACGACCTGCATAAATAATGTCTTGCCACTGTTTTACCATGCCTAAGAAACGGTTATTTAAACTCACGATCACAACTGGCGTATCATATTGTTTTGCGGTAGATAGTTCTTGAATATTCATCTGAATACTGCCATCGCCCGTAACACACACAACCGTTGCTTCAGGATGTGCAAATTTTACGCCCATCGCAGCAGGTAAACCAAAGCCCATGGTACCTAGACCACCTGAGTTGATCCAACGACGTGGCTTATCGAATGGGTAGTGAAGTGCTGCAAACATTTGGTGTTGCCCTACATCAGATGCTACATAAGCGTCGCCTTTAGTTAATTTGTAAATCGTTTGAATTACTTGCTGTGGTTTAATCACATCCCCTTGCTCAAAACGCAAGCACTGTTTCGCTCTCCATACATTAATTTGTTCCCACCAAGCGGTCAGATCTGCCTGACTTTTTGCAAGATTTTCTTCACCCAATAAGGCTAAAAATTCTTCTAACACAAATTTTGCATCACCAACGATTGGAATATAGGCAGGTACGGTTTTTGAAATAGATGCAGGATCAATATCCACGTGAATGACTTTCGCATTCGGGCAATATTTTGTAAGGTTATTGGTGGTACGATCATCAAAACGTACTCCGATACCTAAAATCAAATCACTTTCATGCATTGCATTGTTGGCCTCGTAAGTGCCGTGCATTCCTAACATTCCTAAGAACTGTTTATCGGTACTCGGATAAGCCCCCAAACCCATTAAAGAGCTAGTAACAGGTAAATTAAGTTTTTGTGCAAATTCGGTAAGTTCTTGATTAGATTCAGAAATCACCGCACCCCCACCCACAAAAAGCACTGGTTTTTTGGCTACTAGAATTGCTTTTAACGCTTTTTTGATCTGTCCCTTATGTCCTTGAACTGTCGGGTTATAAGAGCGTAATGCCACATCTTTTGGATAGCTATAGTTAAACTTATTTGCAGGGTTTACCATATCTTTTGGTACATCAATCACCACAGGACCAGGACGACCCGTTGAAGCGATATAGAATGCCTTTTTCACAATTTCAGGAATTTCTTCAGGATTTGTAACAAGGAAACTGTGTTTAACCACAGGGCGAGAGATACCTACCATATCGCACTCTTGGAATGCATCACTACCAATTAAGCTTGAAGGAACTTGCCCTGAAAATACCACAAGAGGAATAGAGTCCGAATAAGCGGTGGCAATCCCGGTAATCGCATTGGTTGCACCAGGACCTGATGTCACTAATACGCAGCCGACTTTACCCGTTGAACGAGCATAGCCATCAGCCATGTGTACCGCAGCTTGTTCATGGCGAACAAGTACGTGCTTGATGCCACCTAACGTATGAATAGCATCATAAATATCAAGAACTGAGCCACCAGGGTAACCAAAGACATATTCTACGCCCTCGTCACGCAAGGATTGCACAATCATTTCAGCGCCTGAAAGTTTTTTCATTAAATCCTCCAACTAAATACAAAATTAGGGTTTGTTCTTACAAACAAGATGTTGCAAATTTTGCAAGAAATCTAACCGCTTGTCTATAGGTTCAATATTAATCAAATACCTATTGTTGCAGAATAATTTTCTATAAAATCTAAAAAATTGGATTTTTATGTATATAAATCTTGTTATTTTTACTTTTTTGGCAGCTTGTACCGATTTTTATAAAATCCATAAAATATAATAAACATTTATAAAATGTGATAAAGATCACATTAAATGAGTGAGATAATTGATGCGAGCTGATTCTGTGGGGGATTAGAGCAATATCTATTTTTAACAAATTCTAAAAATTTAGAACTACATCACAAAATATCACTAGCGATTTAAGGTAGAATGACAGTGACCCATTTTTTTAAAAGAAGGATTAACTATGGATGATAAATCTCAATTACGCCAAGCAGCACTTGATTTTCATGAATTTCCTATTCCAGGTAAAATTGAAGTAACTCCAACTAAATCTCTTGCAACACAACGCGATCTTGCTTTAGCTTATTCACCAGGGGTGGCAGAGCCTTGTTTAGAAATTGAGAAAGATCCTTCAGCAGCTTATCGTTATACATCAAAAGGAAACTTAGTCGCTGTAATTTCAAACGGAACTGCCGTATTAGGTTTAGGCAATATCGGTGCGTTAGCAGGTAAACCTGTTATGGAAGGGAAGGGGGTTCTCTTTAAAAAATTTGCTGGTATTGATGTCTTTGATATTGAAATCAATGAGAAAGATCCTGAAAAACTCGTTGAAATTATTGCTTCTCTAGAGCCAACCTTTGGCGGTATCAACCTTGAAGATATTAAAGCGCCAGAGTGTTTCTATATTGAACAAAAATTGCGTGAGCGCATGAATATTCCAGTATTCCACGATGACCAACACGGTACAGCAATTATCAGTGCAGCCGCTGTCATCAACGCATTACGTATTGTTGATAAAAAAATTGAAGATGTGCGTTTAGTGGCATCAGGGGCAGGTGCGGCATCAATTGCATGCTTGAATTTGCTTGTTTCTCTTGGGATGAAACGTGAAAATATCGTGGTATGTGACTCAAAAGGTGTGATCTACAAAGATCGTGACGATCGTATGGATGAGACCAAAAAACATTATGCGATTGAAGATAATGGTTGGCGCACATTAGGCGATGCAATGCCGAATGCAGATATTTTCCTTGGTTGTTCAGCAGCAGGGGCATTGACGCAAGATATGGTTCGCACCATGGCAGCCCACCCAATCATTCTTGCACTAGCGAATCCAAACCCTGAAATTACCCCACCTGAAGCCAAAGCAGCTCGCCCTGATGCAATCGTCTGTACAGGCCGTTCAGATTATCCGAACCAAGTAAATAATGTGCTTTGCTTCCCATTTATTTTCCGTGGTGCTTTAGATGTTGGGGCAACGACTATTAATGAAGAAATGAAACGTGCGGCAGTGTATGCAATTGCAGATCTTGCCCTTGCAGAGCAAAATGAAGTCGTGACATCAGCTTATGGTGGTGAAGGTACGACCTTTGGTGCTGATTACATCATTCCACGCCCATTTGACCCTCGTTTAATTGTGCGTATCGCCCCAGCCGTTGCAAAAGCAGCAATGGAATCTGGTGTTGCAACACGTCCAATCACAGATTGGGATGCGTATCATGAAAAACTCACACAATTTGTTTATAAAACCAATCTTTTTATGAAGCCAATTTTCAGCCAAGCAAAAGCAGAAATTAAACGCATTGTGCTTGCTGAAGGGGAAGAAGATAAAGTTTTACATGCAACGCAAGAAGTCGTTTCAATGGGACTTGCTTATCCAATCTTGATTGGTCGCTCTGAAATCATTACTGCAAAAATCAAAAAACTCGGCTTACATATTGTGGCAGGAAAAGACTTTGAAATTGTAGATAATGAACGCAATGAACGTCATGAAGAATTATGGAAACGTTACTATAGCCTGATGAAACGCCGTGGTATTACAGAAGCGATTGCAAAACGTGTAACCACATCTAATACTACCGTAATTGCGTCCCTTTTAGTTGAAATGGGCTATGCGGATGGCTTAGTTTGTGGCTTGTTTGGTACTTATAGCCGCCATTTAGAAGCTATTCGTGATATTATCGGCGTAAAAGAAAGCGTAAAAGTACCCGCTGCATTAAACAGCCTTGTATTACCAACAGGTAATGTTTTCATCACAGACACCTATGTCAATGCTGATCCAACTGCGGAAGAACTTGCTGAAATTACATTGATGGCAGCTCGTGAGATCCGTCGTTTTGGTATTGAGCCGGCAGTGGCATTGCTATCTCACTCAAATTATGGGGCATCTAATCTACTTGGTGCACCAAAGATGCGTAAAGTGTTAGAGCTTGTGAAAGCCCGTGATCCTGAATTGATGATTGACGGTGAAATGCATGGAGATTTAGCACTCTCTGAGAAATTACGTCGTGATTATATGCCAGATAGCCCATTGAAAGGCTCGGCAAACTTATTAGTCATGCCAAATATGGAAGCCGCACGTATCAGCTATAACTTGTTGCGTGCAACAACAACGGCTATTACAGTTGGTCCAATTCTCTTAGGGATGAACAAATCTGCTCATATTCTCAACCCTGTTTCATCGGTTCGCCGTATTATCAACATGGTTGCTTTTGCTGCGGTTAAGGCGCAAACGAAGTAATATTTTTAGGTAATAAAAAATGGAGGATGGTAACATTCTCCATTTTTGTTTGTTAAATAGTAGCTATTTCCTAATTAGCCGATTAGCTCTTTTTACGTTGTATTGATGCAATTGGTAGTGATGAATGGGAGACTTGAATTTTGGGGAATTCTTTTCTTAAAAGGTGATAAAATACTTCCGCTTTTAAGTTTTCTTCCGTGTATTCATAATTAGTTCCTAAAATAACTTCATCAACTTGTGTACAAATATCTCCATATTCAACATATGTAGAATTGGTTACTTCACAATATTGAATGTTGTCTGAACCGAGCTGTTCTATTTTCAGTAGACGAAATTCTTCTTCATCACGGAAAGCATAGTCTTTAAACAAATAGCGGATATATTCCAAAGCAGCTTTATGTTTTTTAGCATCGTTTTTTTCAAAAAATTCTTTTAATTCTGTTAAAGCTTCTCTAAGTTTTTGTTTTCTTACTTTTTCCCATTGTTTATGATTACTGATTGGCTTTAACCGAACACCAAAATTTTCTGAAATTTTTTTATCTAAAATATCGTACTCATCTTTTTTTACATAGTCATCACGGTAAAAAATATAGGCTATTTGATATAGTGGTAAATTATTAGACGATGGTTGCCACTCAGTAGTAGCGAGTTCATCATCGTTTGTATAATTGAGTTTGGCATAAGAAGCACCGATATCAGGTTCTTTGATCCAGTTACCATATTTATTAAATACCAAACAGCAACCTGATGCTTCAGTATTATCTACTTTACCGTATAAACGGAATTGATTTAAATCATTAACACGGGCAGAAAAACAAGTAAAAAATGCATTATTTTCAGAAAAATTGGTTTTATTTTCTAATGCGATATCCTGAAGACCTAAAAACTCAGCCAAGCATTTCCCTTCGAATGGATCATTCATATAAGTAGAACTATTCATTCGCATCGGACTAGGACCATTTTCTTGTTCTGAATTATTTCTACGTATATTTAATAATTTTTCGCACACATGGGGGCTAGTATAATGTGCCAGTGGTTTATTAAACTCAACAGGTGAAATGCTTAATACAGCTAAAATAGATGCAATCGAGTTTTTTAAACCTGAAGGAAGTTGAGTTGGTAATTGTTTTATAATTCCTTCATTTTTATTTTGAAAATATTTTTCTAATAATTTTTTATCTTTAGTTTGAATAGCTTTTTTGAAATAAAAATCCCCTAACCAATGGCGAGCCTTAGTTTTTTCGTGTACCTTATTTTCTCCTTCCGGTAGATGCTCTATTAAATTTTGGCATTCTACAAAATACTTATAAGCCTTATCAAATAAGTTTAATTGTTTAGTTTGCTTAGCTTGTTCTAAATAACAACGCCCTAACCAACGATGGACAATAATTTGGTTGTGTATTTTATTTTCTCCATCAGCTAGTTGTGCTATTAAATTTTTCAATTCTGTAAAATGCTTATAAATCTTATCAAATAGGTCTAATTGTTTGGTCTGAATAGCTTTTTTTAAATAACAACGACCTAACCCGAAATGAATAATAGCTTGTTGTGGTACATGTGAGTCTTTATTTGTAATATTGCCCAATGCCTGACTTAGTTTATTAATTGCTTCATCATAGCGTTCTTCTCTAAATAGTTCTTTTCCTTCTTTAATTAATTGTTCTAATGATGTCATTTTCTCACCTTTTCTTATGATAAGTAGTATTTGCTATGTTATTTTTATAGCTAAGAATGGAATGATTTCCACATAATATATTATCTATTTTAATTTTTTAGTAAGAAAAATAAATGTGTTGAAGAATAAATTCTTTTATTTGAATCAAATAAATAGGAAATTATTACTTTATAAGGTTTGGGAAATAAAAATTAGAAGAAAGAAATGTTAATTATTTTAGAAAAGAGAGCTTAAAGCCTTTTATGAGAGACTTTAAGCTCAGGTATTTCGGGTGAGAATAAATCTTGCCCCTACACGGAGTTTGTGTAAGTTCTACAACCGTAAAATTAGAACGCCACGCTTTCTTTCAGACTTACCGTCAAGTTAAACACGAGATTATCAGCTCTGCCGTCTTTGCTGTCTAAGCAGTAATAACCTTCACGTTCAAATTGATAGCCTTGTTCTACTTTGGCGTTGGCTAAACTTGGCTCAACAAAACCGTGTTTGACCACTAAAGAGTTTGGATTTACTACTGAACAAATATCTTCTTCTGCCCCTGGGTTTGCCACCGTAAAGAGTTTATCGTAAATACGGAACTCTGCTGGTTTGTTATGCACCACAGAAACCCAGTGGATAACGCCTTTAACTTTACGTCCGTCTGCAGGGTTTTTACCCAAGGTTTCAGGATCGTATGTGCAATAAATTGTCGTAATCTTACCGCTTGCGTCTTTCTCCACACGTTCCGCTTTAATCACATAGGCATTACGCAGACGCACTTCTTTACCTAGTACAAGGCGTTTGTACTGTTTGTTTGCTTCTTCACGGAAGTCCGCTTCATCAATATACAATTCACGGGTAAATGGCAATTCACGGCTACCCAATTCTTCACGGTTCGGGTGATTTGGAGCAGTTAGCCACTCTTCGCCTTCAAAGTTTTCAATCACTACTTTCACAGGGTTGATCACTGCCATTGCACGTGGAGCGTTGGTATTTAAATCATCACGAATGCAAGACTCTAACGCACTGTATTCCACCACGTTATCTTGTTTGGTAACACCAATACGACGGCAGAACTCACGGATTGACGCAGGGGTATAACCACGACGGCGTAAACCTGAAATGGTCGGCATACGAGGGTCGTTCCAACCGTCCACAATGCCGTTATTAACTAATTTCAACAACTTACGCTTAGAGGTTAATGTACCTTCCAAATTCAAACGAGAGAACTCATATTGATGTGGCAACGGACGCTCAATACTGATATTTTCTAACACCCAGTCATACAAACGGCGGTTGTCCTGGAATTCCAAAGTACAAATAGAGTGCGTAATACGCTCAATCGCATCAGAAATACAGTGGGTAAAATCGTACATTGGATAAATGCACCATTTATCGCCTGTTTGGTGGTGGCTGGCGAATTTAATGCGATAAAGCACTGGGTCACGCATCACGATAAACGGCGATGCCATATCAATTTTGGCACGCAAGCTCATTTTGCCTTCTTCGATTTCGCCGTTTTTCATCTTCTCGAATAACGCAAGGTTTTCTTCAATCGGACGATCACGATAAGGGCTGTTTTTACCTGGCTCTGTTAATGTACCACGATATTCACGCATTTCATCAGGCGAAAGTTCGTCCACATAAGCCAAACCTTTGTTGATAAGCTCAATCGCATAGCCGTAAAGTTGGTCGAAATAATCGGACGCATAACGTGGCTCGCCTTCCCATTCAAAGCCTAACCATTTCACATCTTCTTTAATGGAATCCACATATTCCACATCTTCTTTAACAGGGTTGGTATCATCAAAACGTAGGTTACATAAGCCTTTGTAATCTTCTGCGATCCCAAAGTTTAAACAGATCGACTTAGCGTGACCAATATGCAAATAGCCATTCGGCTCAGGCGGAAAGCGGGTATAAACGTTATTGTGTTTACCTGAAGCTAAATCTTCATCAATAATGTGGGTAATAAAGTTGGCACGAACATCGCTGTGTTCGTTGTTTAAAATCTCTTCGTTGCTCATAATTTTCTCTTACAGTGAAAAATAACAAAACATTCTACACTTTAATCGACATTAACTCAAAATAGTTCGGGGATTTACAATAAAATTTGACTAAAAAAACGCTAGAGCCTACAATTTGCTCCCGCCTATAACCTACTACAAGCGGTAGGTTTCCTTCAATTCTTTGCAAACACATCTGATATTAAGGACCTAAAATGAAAAGATCTCTCTCTATCGAATTTTCTCGTGTAACAGAAGCGGCGGCATTAGCGGCATTTGCTTGGCTTGGTCGTGGCAATAAAAATGCTGCCGATGATGCTGCGGTGAAAGCAATGCGTTTTTTATTAAATCAGATGGAAATTCGAGGCGAAGTGGTAATTGGAGAAGGGGAGATCGACCAAGCTCCAATGCTTTATATTGGGGAAAAAATTGGATTGTGCCGTCCAGAAGATGAAGAAGTCTGCATTGCCGTTGATCCTATTGATGGAACTCGTATGACAGCAATGGGGCAGGCGAATGCCTTGTCTGTGTTAGCTGCTGGCGGTAAAGAGACATTCTTACAAGCCCCTGATATGTATATGGAAAAAATGGTTGTCGGGAATGAAGCGAAAGGAATGATCGATTTAAATCTACCGATTGAACAAAATTTACGCCGTGTTGCGTCTAAAAAAGGTAAATTACTTTCACAATTAACGGTAGCTGTCTTGGATAAACCACGTCATAAAGCGGTGATTGCTGAAATGCAGAATTTAGGTGTGCGTGTTATGGCTATTCCTGATGGTGATGTGGCGGCCGCGGTACAATGCTGTTTGCCTGAATCCGACCTTGATATGCTTTATGGTATTGGCGGTGCACCAGAAGGCGTTGTCGCTGCTGCAGCTGTACGAGCGTTAGGTGGAGATATGCAAGCCCGTTTAATTCCACGCAATCAAGTAAAAGGGAATACCCTTGAGAATTTTGCTTATGCCGAAAAAGAGATTAATCGTTGTGAAGCATTAAATGTACCGATTAACACTGTTCTTAAACTGGAAGAGCTTGTCCGTGACGATAACTTGGTTTTCTCTGCAACAGGTATTACTTCAGGGGATTTACTCAAAGGGATTCAGCGTAAAGGCAATTTGGCAGTGACGGAGACCTTACTAATTCGTGGACGCTCTAGAACTATTCGTAAGATTCAGTCTTATCACTATTTAGATAGAAAAGATACTGAACTACATCGTTTAATTGAAGCGTAAATCTATCAATCTACGAAAGAAACTTATGCCTAATATAGATTAGGCATAAGAGATATTAAGCATATTATTTTTTAAAATAACGTAGTAAAGGGTCTGGATTTTGGATATAAGAAACCAGATCCTTTTTATCTGGATATGCAATATAAGGAATTTGCCCTAATAGTGGTGCTTTTATTCTCTGACTAAGCAATTCGATCAATTCTGCATAGTGGCGTAATCCTGGGTTTACGCGATTAGCTACCCAACCAACTAATTCAACACCTTGTTGCTGAATTGCATCTGCAGTCAACAGTGCATGGTTGACACAGCCTTCCTTAATGCCAACAACGAGTACAACAGGCATTTTATTTTTCTTGACCCAATCAGCAAAGCAAAGATCTTTATTAATCGGTGTTAACCAACCATAAGTCCCTTCGACAAGGACATTACTATACTGGTTATGTAAACGTTGCAGATCTTTATCAAGCTTATCCACAGAAATATGGCGTACTGCATCAAGCGCTGCAAAAATAGGAGTACTAGAATGAATAAATGAGTAGCTATTAATTTCTCGATAGCTAACAGGTTGCGGACAACTTTTTTGAATAATTAATACATCACTATTGTCTTCACAAGCATAATCATCATGGTTGGGTTCTGTCGGGAGAGAATCATCTCCGCCACAAGCAATAGGCTTATATCCTACAACGGGGATTTCATATTGTGAGATCGTTTGTAGTAATGCTCTCGTCACAATTGTTTTTCCAACGTTAGTATCTGTTCCTGTAATAAATAAGCAAGGCATTTTTTTCTCTTGTAATAAAAATTAGGATCTTGGAATTGTAAGTGAAAAATACATCAAAGATAATGAGCTTGATCAAATTATTTGTATCAACTTGGCAAGTTAGCTGAATTAATCCACTAAATATGATAGATAATCAATCGACTAAAAATTATAAGGGACAATATAAAAAATTAGGAAAGGGTTAGCATGCATGTGTGCTAACCCTTTCTTATTTAGACTATATTAGGATTTTAATAACCCTGATGATCCTTCTGAATAATCTTTAGGTTGATCTTCTTCTGTCTCTGATTTGTTTGCAATAGTAGGTTGTTGGAAAAACTCAATTTTAGTGGCATCAGAAGGTAAAAGTGATTCTGATCCTTTGGCTAAATGTGTATAAAGTTTTTTATAATCTTCTGCAAGTGTTGCAAGCAAGGTAGCAGATTGTTCAAAATGTTGCTCTAATTGCTGTTTTTGCTCATCTAATTTCTTAGTTGCTTCTTTCAAATCTGCTTCAAGTTGGAGCTGTTTTTTTACATTGCTATTAGTTGCTCTCACAAAAACATAACCAATGATACAACCCACAATAAATGCAGCAATAATTGCTGTCCAAACATTACCAGACCATTGTTCCATAATTCACTCCTTTCTTTAGATTTAGGTTGAAAGCAACGAATTCTAACCATTTTCTTTACGTAAAGAGAAGCAAAATGACAATTTTTTTATGAGAATTTTGAGCTGATCCACAAAAATAGACTTTTATAAAAAAAGAGTTAGATTTTTCTTTCAGAGATCTGTATAATTCTGCCACCCTGTTTTTGTATGGTTTTCCCACCGTACATGTTTGGTCAGAATTGACTCGAAGGGGTCGGATTCTACCGTATTAGGTAATATCCTTAAGGATATTGGGTTTAAACTTTAAATTTTGGTATTTAATTAATGAAAACTTTTGTAGCAAAACCAGAAACAGTTAAACGTGACTGGTATGTAGTAGATGCGACAGGTAAAACTTTAGGTCGTTTAGCTACTGAATTAGCACGTCGTCTTCGTGGTAAACACAAGGCTGAGTACACTCCACACGTTGATACAGGTGATTACATCATCGTTATCAATGCGGAAAAAGTAGCGGTAACAGGCAAAAAAGAAACTGATAAAATCTACTACTGGCACACTGGCTATGTAGGTGGTATCAAAGATGCAACCTTCAAAGAAATGATTGCTCGTCGTCCAGAAGCAGTGATTGAAATTGCGGTTAAAGGTATGTTGCCAAAAGGTCCATTAGGCCGTGCAATGTTCCGTAAATTAAAAGTGTACGCAGGTAACGAACACAACCACGCGGCACAACAACCACAAGTTTTAGATATCTAATCACGGAGCATAAAAATGACAGCAGCAAATCAAAACTACGGCACAGGTCGCCGCAAAAGCTCTTCAGCTCGTGTATTTATCAAACCGGGCAGTGGTAACATTACCATTAACCAACGTTCTTTAGAAGTTTACTTCGGTCGCGAAACAGCTCGCATGATCGTTCGTCAACCATTAGAATTAGTTGAGTTAACAGATAAATTAGACCTATACATCACTGTTAAAGGTGGTGGTATTTCTGGTCAAGCGGGTGCAATCCGTCACGGTATCACTCGTGCATTGATGGAATACGATGAAACTCTTCGTCCAGCATTACGTGCTGCGGGCTTTGTTACCCGTGATGCTCGTCGTGTTGAACGTAAAAAAGTGGGTTTACACAAAGCACGTCGTCGTCCACAATACTCAAAACGTTAATACGAAAGTATTTACCAGAAAGGCAGGAATTTTCCTGCCTTTTCTTTTTTGCTATAATTCAAATCTTTCTGTCTTTTAAGGATTTCTATGCTAGCCATTATTTCTCCAGCCAAAACCCTTGATTTTGAAACGAAAATTGATGGATTTACCTTTTCTCAACCAAAACTGACCGCTTACAGCCAACAGTTGATCGATATTTGTAAACTGCTTTCCCCTGCAGAAGTGGCGTCGTTGATGTCGATTAGTGATAAATTGGCAAGCTTGAATGTCGCACGTTTTGCAGAGTGGACGCAAACCCATACCGAACAAAACGCCAAGCCAGCTTTATTTGCCTTTAAAGGCGATGTTTACACAGGGCTAGAAGCGGAAACCTTAACGGCAGAGCAAGTTGAATATGCTCAACACCATTTGCGGATGTTGTCGGGCTTGTACGGCTTGTTAAAACCGTTGGATTTAATGCAACCTTACCGCTTAGAAATGGGAACGAAACTTGCCAACCCGAAAGGCAAAGATCTCTATCACTTTTGGGGCAATGTGATTACTGATCACCTACAACAAGCTATTGATGAACAAGGCGATAATCTATTAGTCAATTTAGCATCAGACGAGTATTTCGGCGCAGTACAAGCGGGTAGATTATCCGCAAAAATTGTAAAACCCGTCTTCTTAGATGAGAAAAATGGCAAATATAAAGTCATCAGTTTCTATGCTAAAAAAGCACGGGGCATGATGGTGCGCTTTATGTTGCAAACTCAGCCGACAACCGTTGAACAGTTGAAAGCCTTTAATTTCGGAGGTTACTGGTTTGATGAAGATAGCTCCACAGAAACTGAGTTAGTCTTCAAACGAGAGGGACAGTAACGTGACAATGTTACGAAAAATTATTTTGTTACCCCTGTTTTTAACAGGCTGTGTCGTCACGCAACCGCAATTTTCGATACCCGATCAGGTTAATTTTCAGGGGAAAACTTATGAAAAAGTAACCCAAAATCAGATTGATGAAATGCAACAGTCACTTTTTTTACCACAAGGCAGTCATCAAACACCTGACCAGTGGCAACAGGGGATTTTGTTGTTTACCGATAAAAACAGCCAACAGAAAAGCCTTGCGGAAAGGGTAGCGTTACGCCAACAGACCTTTGCTCAACAGCCTGAAACTAAAGCGACCGTTGGCATTGTTAGGGATGAATTGCAAAGCCAAGTGTTATATCCGCCGACAGCACGTTTCAACGATTATCAGCTTGAAGTGAGCCGTGGGCGAGAGTCGCAATGTGGTTACAGCCAAATGCAATGGTCAGACAAGCGGTCAGTTTCTGCAAAAAAATCGCCAAATCAGACCGCTTATCTTCACGAACTTCAGCAAATGGCGTTACAATTTTCGCAATTAGCGTGGCAAATTGAGTGTCGATAATGGAACAACAATATACGAAATTAGTTAAACGTGCGGCGAACTTCGCCGTTTTTGTGGCATTTACCTTGATTATCGCCAAAGCATTTGCGTGGTGGCAAACAGGCTCAATGGCGATTTTGGCGGCGATGACCGACTCATTAGTCGATCTCTTTGCATCACTTACTAATATGTTGGTACTACGTTTTGCCCTACAACCTGCCGATGACGATCACACTTTTGGTCACGGCAAGGCGGAATCCCTTGCGGCATTGGCTCAAAGTGCCTTTATCACCGGCTCGGCAGCGTTTTTGTTACTACAAGGTATTCAACGTTTAACGGAGCCTCAATTAGTACAGAGTAGTGAATTGGGCGTTGCGATTAGCCTATTTTCAATCGTGCTCACTGCGGCGCTAGTTTGGTACCAAAAGCGCGTAGTAAAACTCACACAAAGCCCAGCGATTGAAGCTGATTCACTCCATTACCAGACAGATTTGTATATGAATGCGGCGATTTTGGTTGCAATGATATTGAATATTTATGGTGTAATTTATGCCGATGCCTTGTTTGCCATTGGAATTGCGATCTATATTTTATTCAACGCAGGCAAAATGTGTTGGGAGGCAATGCAATCTTTATTGGATAAAGCTTTACCGCAAGAAGAAGTTGATCAGATTTGGTCTATCGCCTTACAACACCCGCGTATTATCGGCATTCACGATGTGAAAACCCGCCGAGCAGGCGCAATTCGCTTTATTCAGCTTCATTTAGAACTAGATGATCATCTGCCATTGGTTGTCGCTCATGATATTACCGATAGCCTGGAGAAAAAGATCTTATCGGCATTTCCCCATTCGGAAGTGATGATCCATCAAGAACCGACAACGATTGTGAAGCAGGAAAAAGGTTAAGTTCAACTTCGATATTCGCAAATAAAAACATCAAAGTAGGCGTAGGGACACACTGCGTGTGTCCCTACATTATAAAAAAATAGAGAGATGATATGTACCAAATACTAGCCCATTTCAGTTATCAACATTTCGAGCAAGATCCTGTGACACTGATTAATCAAGTGCTTAATCAATGGCTTTATAACGGGCAAGTAATTGGGCGAGAAATGGCGGTTACTTATCATCAAACTGAATTTCAAGTTCGCCTTTCTACGCCAAAGCAAGATAGTCTGTTGCCTAAAAATAATAGTCTTGAAGTTGATGAAGCCTTAGCCCAAGCAGAAGAAGCAGGTGTGGTGTTTGAATATTTTGAATTGATCGGGCGAGATTATCAGGCGGAAGAGACGAGCGATAATGACAATCCGAGCTTTCAGATTCTCTACACCACCCATTTAGATACTTGTTCACCGATTTATGACGGCGAAACCTTTCGCCCCGTGCCGTTGTACCGTTTAGCCAATCAATCGTTAAGCGAACGAGTGCTGAAATGGCAAGAAGATTGGCAAGCGTGTGACAAACTTCAAATGAACGCCTCAACCCTTGAACAGCAAGCGTTAGCACAGATTTGTGATGTCGATAGCGAACTTGCCATACAGGGCAGAGTATTAAGCCAGCGACTTGAACAACACACCAATGTGCCAACCTATTACTATCTTTATCGCTTAGGCACAAACCCAGATATTGAACATCAACGTCTTTGCCCGAGTTGTCATGGTAATTGGAAACTGGCTCAACCGCTACACGAGATTTTTCATTTCAAATGCGATCAATGCCGACTGGTGTCGAATTTGAGTTGGGAAATCATATAACTATAAGCTATATCACATAAATAAATCTACTTGAAAAATAGCAAGCCGAGATCGTATTCTTGGCTTTTATTTTATGGAGGAACTATGGTTATTTTAAACTTAGCTGTCTTCGCAAGTTTGCTAGCTTTGCTTGCGATAATATTCAAACAAACAGAAAAATTAGGGCGTACTGTTTTTATTGCTTTACTCTTAGGTTTAGTCGGAGGTGTGTTATTACAAACATACTATGATAAAGCAGTTATTGACACTACATTAGATTGGATAAATTTGGTAGGTAATGGTTATGTGCGTTTGCTACAAATGATTGTTATGCCATTGGTATTTATCTCAATTTTGTCTGCTATAACACGTTTAAATCAAGCGGGATCATTGGGCAAAATCAGTTTTAGTGTTTTATCTATATTGCTTATAGCAACAGCAATCTCAGCAGCAATTGGTATTGCAATGGTCTATCTTTTTGATTTATCTGCTGAAGGGCTTGTGGCGGGAGAGCGTGAATTAGCGGCTCAAGCAAAAGTAGACGGACGAGTAGAGCAAGTGAGTAATTTAACAGTACCAGCTATGTTACTCTCCTTTATTCCTCGTAATCCATTTGCAGAATTGACTGGCGCAAACCCTACATCAATTATCAGTGTGGTGATTTTTTCAGCTTTTTTAGGTGTGTCAGCATTGAGTTTAGCGAAAGAAGATAAAGCACTGGGTGATCGTATTGCTCAAGGTGTTGATACACTAAATAAATTAGTGATGCGTTTAGTTCGCTTCGTTATTCGTTTAACACCTTATGGTGTACTTGCGTTAATGATTAAAATGGGGGCAACATCTAAATGGGCAGATATTATGAATTTAGGTAGTTTCATTGTGGCATCTTATATTGCTATCATTTTAATGTTTGTGGTGCACGGTATTTTGTTACTCTTAGCAAAAATTAACCCGATTGATTACTATAAAAAAGTGATGCCAACGTTAAGTTTTGCTTTCAGTTCTCGTTCAAGTGCAGCGACATTACCTTTAAATATTGAAACTCAAACGAATAAATTAGGTAATCACAGTGTCATTGCAAACTTCTCAGCAACCTTCGGTGCAACAATTGGTCAAAATGGCTGTGCAGGGATTTATCCTGCAATGCTAGCCGTGATGGTTGCGCCAACGGTTGGTGTGGATCCATTCACGATTCAATATCTTGCAACCTTAATTTTAGTTGTGGCTATTTCTTCATTTGGTATTGCAGGCGTGGGTGGTGGTGCAACCTTTGCGGCAATTGTAGTACTTTCTGCATTAGATTTACCATTAGCATTAGTGGGATTACTCATTTCCATTGAGCCTTTGATTGATATGGGGCGTACAGCATTAAATGTAAATGGTGCAATGGTCGCGGGTACATTAAGCAATAAATTTTTGAAAAATAAAAATGTGTAAAAAAGTGGTCAAAACTAACCGCTTGTAACAACAAAAGGCGAGCATATAGCTCGCCTTTTTATCTATTGATTTTATAAAGAATTAGAAATTCGCATTGCGTGGTGCACGTGGGAACGGGATTACTTCACGAATGTTTTGCAAGCCTGTTACATACACGATTAAACGCTCAAAACCTAAGCCGAAGCCAGAGTGTGGTACAGTACCATAACGGCGTAAATCACGATACCACCAGTAATCTTCTGGGTTTAAACCCATTTCAACCATACGTTTATCTAATACTTCTAAACGCTCTTCACGTTGTGAACCACCGATAATCTCACCGATTCCCGGAGCTAACACGTCCATTGCCGCAACGGTTTTGCCGTCGTCGTTTAAACGCATATAGAAAGCTTTAATATCTTTCGGATAGTTTTTCACTACTACTGGTGATTTAAAATACTCTTCCGCTAAGAAACGTTCGTGTTCAGATGAAAGGTCGATACCCCATTCTACAGGGAACTCGAAGTTTTTGCCTGATTTGAGTAACACGTCAATCGCATCGGTATAGTCGATTTGTGCGAAATCTGAGTTGATAAAGTTCTCTAAACGGCTGATTACGCTGTTATCTACGTGTTTTTCAAAGAATTTTAAGTCGTCTTTGCGTTCTGTAAGTACGGCACGGAACACATATTTAAGCATATCTTCCGCTAATTTTGCATTATCAGCTAAAGTTGCGAAAGCAAATTCAGGCTCCACCATCCAGAATTCCGCTAAGTGACGTGTGGTATTTGAGTTTTCCGCACGGAAAGTCGGGCCGAAGGTATAAACTTTGCTTAATGCACAAGCGTAAGTTTCACCATTTAACTGACCTGATACGGTTAAGAATGACTCTTTGCCGAAGAAATCTTGGCTGAAATCCACTTTGCCATCTTCGCCACGTGGTAAGTTTTCTAAATCAAGTGTAGAAACGCGGAACATTTCGCCTGCACCTTCAGTGTCAGACGCAGTAATTAACGGTGTTGCAACCCAGTAGAAACCTTGCTCGTGGAAGAAACGGTGGATCGCCTGTGCTAAACAGTGACGAACACGAGCGACCGCACCGATTAAGTTTGTACGTGGACGCAAGTGGGCTACTTCACGCAAATACTCAATAGAGTGGCGTTTTGCTGCCATTGGGTAAGTATCAGGATCTTCAACCCAACCTACTACTTCTACATTTTTTGCTTGTAATTCGACCGCTTGTCCTTCAGCCGGTGACTCAACAATCACACCAGTAACAATCACAGAACAGCCTGCGGTTAAACGTAATACTTCATTTTCGTAGTTTGCAATATCGTTATTAATGATCGCTTGGATTGGGTCAAAACAAGAACCGTCGTACACGGCTAGAAATGATAAACCTGCTTTAGAGTCGCGGCGGGTACGAACCCAACCACGCACAGAAACTTCTTCGCCTACGGCAACTTTGCCAGAAAGAATTTCTGAAATTGTAGGAAATGTTGACATATAAACCTCAATCAATTTAGTTAAAATCTTTGAATTTTGGGAAAAAAACTTTCGCATTTTACTCGAAAAATGCAGTAAATATAAGGAAATTTTAAGATCATCATGCGGTTATTCTTAGAATATTGTGAATTTCGTACAATCCATTCCACTTTTTTAATGAAAAAGTGCTAAAATCCGAGTGTTAGACACTCTTTTCAAGGATTTCATCATGTTCTCGGATAACCCACCACCTCGTGAATTTGCCGCCATTGATTTAGGCTCAAATAGCTTTCATATGATTGTGGCTCGAATTGTGAATGGCTCGATTCAAGTTTTATCTCGCATTAAACGTCGTGTGCGTTTAGCCGAAGGGTTAGATGAAAATCGCCATTTAAATCAGCAAGCGATCGATCGTGGTGTGGCATGTTTGGCATTATTTGCAAAACGATTGCAAGGTTTTGCACCTGAGAATGTGAAAGTGGTCGGGACTTATACTTTGCGTAGAGCGATCAATAATCAAGATTTCCTTGAACAAGCAAAACTCGTTTTTCCTTTTCCGATTGAAATTATTACAGGTCAGGAAGAAGCCCGCTTAATTTATTCAGGTGTAAGCCATACACAAGCGGAAAAAGGGCGAAAATTTGTGGTGGATATTGGCGGTGGTTCAACGGAAATGACGATTGGCGATGGTTTTACACCGATTCGAGCAGAAAGTCGCCACATGGGTTGTGTGAGTTTTGCTAAGCGTTTCTTTCCTCAGGGAGAACTTAATGCCGAACGATTTGATCAAGCTTATCAAACCGCAATGGAAAAAATTGATGACTTAGCTTGGGAATACCGAGATTTAGGTTGGCAGCATGTTTTAGGCTCATCGGGTACGATTAAAACTGTCAGTAAAGTCTTAAGTGCTAATGGCTATCGAGATGGCTTGATTACTGAAAGCCGCTTACAAACCATCATTGAACGTTGTCTTGCCTTTGATTCACTCAATGATATTCAGCTAAAAGGACTCATTGAAGAACGAGCTGATGTGCTAGTACCGGGGTTAGCCATTTTGCTCGCATTATTCCGTACCTTTCATATTCAATCTATGCGTTATTCGGATGGCGCATTACGTGAAGGGATCTTATACGGATCTGAATTAGCATTCCAAGTCGGCGATATTCGTCAGCGGACAGCGGAAGCGTTGGCAGAGCAATTTAATATCGATCAAGCACAAGCAGAACGAGTAAAAACTACCGCGCTACGCTTGTTTGATCAAGTTTCTCATTGGAAAAATAAACGCCAAGTCGGCGAATTGAGAGCAATTTTGCAGTGGGCAAGTTTATTGCATGAAGTGGGGATTTCCATTAATCATAATGGCGTACATCGTCATTCTGCTTATATTATTGCCAATCGTGACTTGCCAGGGTTTGATACAGAACAGCAAAATCTCTTAGCCACGTTAATGCGTTTTCATTTAAAAGGATTTAAACGCTATGATATTAAAAGTTCAAACCGTTTTCAGCATCGAGATATTTTAACGCTATTACGTTTATTCCGTTTAGCAGTACTGCTTAATCGTTCACGCCAAGCGACAAATATTCCACAACAGCTTGTATTAGATATTGATGGATTAGATTGGACATTAAGTTTTGAACCACAATTTTTAACCCAAAACCCGTTAATTCAGGCAGATTTAGAAGAAGAGCAAAAAACATTGCAGGCTTTAACATTAGGTTTAATCCTTAAATAGATAAATTTGCCAATTTTTTGCTCAAAGTGACCGCTTGTAAGTCAATCAACTAAATCCCGATGAAAATCATCGGGTTTTTTATATTTATAGACTGACGAGATTTGTCTATAAATAAAATGTCACTTGGCAAATTAAAAATCCCCTTGATTGAAATTGATGTTTTTTCGGAGTGTTTTTAGGGGGTAAGCCTTATCGAATAGGGAAAAGTTTGATCTACTTCTCATTTTTTTATTTTTTGTCTTGTTATTGCCTATAGAAAGGCGTACTCTATGGAGTATATTTTCTTTTATCTGTTTTTTTATGGAGTAGCTTGCTCATTTGAAGTGTAGTGAAACATTTTGGAGGTATCTATGTTACTAGGTGATTTATCTCGAGATGATTACATCAAATCTCTTCCCCCAGTCTTCGCTAGATTATGCACAAAGTTAAAATCACTTGATTTACTTAATCTTCCTTTAGGATGGCAAGACTTAGAAGAAGGCATTCGAATGAATGTGATGGAATTTGAGACGAGTCCATCAGATGGGAAGAAAGCCGAGTTACATCGAAAATTTATCGATATCCAACTCTTAATTTCAGGTGAGGAAGCAATTGAATACAGCTTGGCTTATCCAAATTTAGCACTATATGATGAATATCGTGATGACGATGATTACCAGCTTACGCCAACACTTGAACATAAAAATGTGGTGATCTTAAAACCAAATATGTTTGCTATTTTCTTACCTTATGAACCACATACACCGGGTAATACAGTTAATGAAAATAAATTATTGAAAAAGCTAGTTGTTAAAGTTCCAGTAGAGATGCTAGGAGACTAATATGTCAACAAGAGGCAAAATTCTTGATACGATTGGCGCGTTACAAAATAGCTTAACCAAAACAGAAAAGAAAATTGCAAACGCTATTTTGTCTCAGCCTGATTTACTTAATCAATGTTCACTTTCTGAAGTCGCAACACAGCTTGATGTTGGTGAAGCAACCTTTATTCGCTTTTGTCGAACATTAGGATTTAAAGGCTATACTGATTTTAAACTGGATTTAGCGATTGAACTAGCAACCCAAGAAAAAGAGAGCAGTACATTACTGGATACGGATGTTGCCGAAACCGACACACCAAAAGAAATAGCCATTAAACTTCAAAATACATTAAGTAATGTGATTGCTGAAACAGTTAATTTACTTAGCTATGAAGAGCTTGAAAAGGTCGTTATGGAATTAAGACAAGCTCATCGAATATTCTTATTTGGGGTGGGATCTTCTGGATTAACTGCTGAAGACGCTCAACATAAATTCATGCGAATTGGCTTACAAACTGCAGCAGTGACAAATAATCACTTTATGTATATGCAAGCCGCATTACTTCGAAAAGGCGATGTCGTGATTGGGATTAGCCATTCGGGGTATTCAGAAGAAACCACAAAAGCATTGCGTATTGCAAAGGATAATGGCGCAGTTACTGTTGCTATTACACATAATTTGCGCTCTCCGATTACTGAAGTTGCAAACTATGTATTGATCAATGGTAATCGACAAGGGCATATGCAAGGGGATTCTATTGGTACAAAAATGACTCAGCTCTTTGTGTTAGACTTGATTTATGCCTTACTAGTCAAAGCGGAACCAGAGAAAGCCATTCAGCAAAAACAAAAAACACTGAATGTGATTTTAGAACAGCGAATTAAGTAGTCACAAGCGGTCAGTTTTGCCTATTTTTTGTAAATCATCTCATTTTTATTTACTTACTAAAGGATAATACAATGAAAAATTTAAAAGGTATCTTCAGTGCATTATTAGTCTCTTTTAATGCTGACGGCACAATCAACGAAAAAGGCTTACGCCAAATTATCCGCCACAACATCGACAAGATGAAAGTGGACGGTTTATATGTCGGCGGTTCAACGGGTGAAAACTTTATGCTTTCCACCGAAGAGAAAAAAGAGATCTTCCGTATTGCTAAAGATGAAGCAAAAGATGAAATTGCGTTAATCGCTCAAGTCGGTAGCGTAAACTTAAAAGAAGCGGTTGAACTTGGCAAATATGCAACCGAATTAGGCTATGACAGCTTATCAGCAGTCACTCCGTTCTACTACAAATTCAGCTTTGCCGAAATCAAAAACTTCTACGAAACTATTATTCGTGAAACAGGCAACAAAATGATCGTTTATTCAATCCCATTCTTAACAGGGGTAAATATTGGCGTTTCACAATTTGCAGAGTTGTTCCAAAATGAAAAAATCATCGGCGTGAAATTCACTGCAGGCGATTTCTATCTATTAGAGCGTTTACGCAAAGCATTCCCGAACCACTTAATTTACGCAGGTTTTGATGAAATGATGTTACCTGCTACAGTTTTGGGCGTAGATGGTGCGATCGGCAGTACCTTTAACGTCAACGGCATCCGTGCTCGTCAAATCTTTGAATTAGCACAACAAGGCAAAGTGAAAGAAGCTCTTGAAATCCAAAATGTGACCAACGATTTAATTGAAGGCATTTTAGGCAACGGCTTATATCAAACTATCAAAGGCTTGTTGGAAGAAGAAGGTGTTCAAGCAGGTTACTGCCGTGAACCAATGACCAAAGAACTCAACGCAGAGCAAAAAGCCGTAGTCAAAACCTTGAAAGCGAAGTATCTTTCTTAATTTCAAAGGATGGATAAAGGCTGTTGAATAGATTTCAACAGCCTTTTACTTTCAATTTTGTAATATTTTAAGCAGAACTCACCGCTTGTATTACGCCAATTTAGCCACTACCCAATCCAACCCCGAGTAAAAATCTTCCGTCAAATAAGGCTTAAGCTCCAGCAAGCTATCCACAATCACAGCTTTATCCGTATGGCATATATTTAAATGCCCTAATTTTCTGCCCGCACGGACTTCTTTGCCATACCAATGCAACTGACTAAACGGAATTTCTAGCCATTCATTATGATGTTCGATCCCAATTAAATTCACCATGACGCTTGGGGCGATAGGCTTAAGTTCGGGGGTAGGTAAGTCAAGCAATGCACGCAGATGTAACTCAAATTGACTAATGGAGCAGCCGAGTTGCGTCCAGTGTCCGCTGTTATGCACACGGGGGGCGAGTTCGTTAATCAACAGCTTATCGCCAACCACAAAACATTCCATTGCCATTACACCGACATAATTCAGTTCGTGCATAATCGCTGAGAGCATTTTTTCTGCTTGTTGTTGGAATATTTGTTGATATGGTAGTGTGATATCCGCAACACTGTAACGCAAAATGCCATTTTGTTGCAAATTATGGGTCACGGGGTAAAAACGGGTTTCGCCGTTGCGGAACCTTGCTCCGACTAATGACACTTCCGTATCAAAGGGGATAAATTTTTCTGCAATCACATCACCAAACAGGTCAGGCGTGATTTGGTCTATCGTCTCTTTGGTGACAATCCACTGTCCACGTCCGTCATAACCACCCGTACGGCGTTTCACCACCACTTTTTCGCCAATGCTTTCAAAAAGCGATTGCCACTGTTCAGGAGACTGCAACAGTTGCCAAGTAGAAGTAGCTAGATTGAGCTTATCGAGTAATGATTTTTGGGTAAAGCGGTCGGCAAGTTGTCCAAAAACGGAAAGATTAACGAAGTTTTGATGATTGCTCAGTAGGCTAGTTAAAGGCGTTTGCGTCCAACGTTCGATTTCGGCGGTAATTAAGCTGTTTTCAGCAATTTCAAAAACAGGATCGTCAAACGCCAGTGGTTGAACATCAATATCTAACGGCATACCAGCGTAACGTAACATTCTGCCAAGTTGCCCGTTACCAAGAACGTAGATTGGGGGATAGAGAGAGCTTTTTTGCATAGGGGTTCCTTATGGGGTCGAATGTTTCCGTTAAATTTTGTATTCACTTGTAGGGACACACTGCGTGTGTCCGCTAAATTTTATATTTATGTCAATTTGAGATGAGACGGACACACGCAGTGTGTCCCTACAATTAAAAGCGTTTAAAAATACTCCGTCAGCGGTCTTTCCAACGTATGATTTAACAACACCATCAACTTAATCCGTGCTTTTTGTCCACTCAAGCCTTGAGTGAAAATCACACCTTGCTGTTTAAGCTGTTTACCGCCGCCGAGATAGTCGTAAACGTCTTGCGTAATACCGTTAAAGGCGCGGGAAACCAGCACCACAGGGATATTTGCATTTAATAAGGCAGAAACACCCGCTAGACAAGACGGTGGTAAGTTGCCTGCCCCCAATGCCTCAATCACCACACCGTCACAACGACTTTGGGCAAGCTGTTCAAGCAAAAAGCTATCCATTCCCGCATAGGCTTTAATCAGTTGAATGTTCGATTTTTCCAACTGCTTAATCGGGAAGCGTTCGTAAGCGGTGAGATGTTGGAAATAAATTGCACGGTTTTTCGTGACTAAGCCACAAGGACCAAAGGTTGGCGTTTGGAATGTAGCAACATTGGTGGTGTGGGTTTTGGTGACGAATTTAGCGTTGTGGATTTCATCATTCATCACCACTAACACGCCTTTATTTTGGCTTTCATCGCTTAATGCTACCAAAATGGCACTTTGCAAGTTGATCAAACCGTCAGAACCCAATTCGTTACTGGAACGCATTGCCCCTGTGATCGCCACAGGTACGTTCACGTTCAAGGCTAAATCAAGGAAATAGGCAGTTTCTTCTAGCGTATCCGTGCCGTGTGTAATCACGATGCCGTCAAATTGTTCATTAATTACCGCTTGTTCAATGCGATCTTTTAAGATCTGCCAATGTGCCAGCGTGATATGTGGTGACGGAACGTGTAATAAGGCTTCTTGGTAAAGCTGTGCAGGGTGGTTGAGTTTTTCTAAAGCACTTAATAACGGATTTTTGTCAGAAGGGGAGACTTTACCGTCTTTCCCTTCGCTCATCGAAATCGTGCCACCTGTGTGGAGAATTAATAGTTTCTTGCTCATTGATTACATTCTTGGATCGGGATTATCTAACACAGATTGGGTCTGTTCATTGCGAAAAGTCCGTAATTTTAGAGCAATTTCAGGGTTAAATGCACCTAAAATTTGTGCCGCAAGTAAGCCTGCATTGGCTGCACCCGCAGGCCCAATCGCCAACGTACCAACTGGAATACCTTTTGGCATTTGCACAATTGAGTAGAGACTATCAACACCGCTTAACATTGAGCTTTTAACAGGTACACCCAACACTGGCACAATAGTTTTCGCCGCAATCATACCGGGCAAATGTGCCGCACCGCCAGCCCCAGCAATAATCACTTTGTAGCCTTTTTGTTCTGCCGTCTCGGCAAATTCAAATAGCTTGTCTGGCGTGCGGTGAGCGGAGACAACTTCAAGGTGGTAAGGAATAGCAAATTGGTCGAGAATTTGGGCAGCTTCTGACATTGTTGCCCAGTCGCTTTTTGAACCCATTACAATGGCGATTTCGATGTTCGTTGGCATTTTGTTCCTTTTTGTGATGTATGAATAACAAGCGGTGTGAAGTGTATCATAAAACGCAAACGTTTGCCTAAAGAAATAATCTGTGATGTAGATAACATTTTGGATTTTGATAAATAGACAAAAAGGGCGGTTTTTGCTATCTTTGAGTCAAATTTGTCTACAAATTTTCAACAATTTTTGATAATTATAAAAAAGTCGTTGAAAATCAAGACGATAGATACTTACCTGCAATCCATCTATATGTAAAAATAGATGGGTCGATCGGGCTTTTATTGATCTAGAACAAAATAAAAGTCTGTTTCTTTGGTTAAAGTTTCATCGGTTAGCAAAATTGTAACGATTTTGTAATGTATTTTTCACTAAACAATAAAAGGAAAAGACTATGTCAGAAATGTTAGCCCATGACGTAGATCCATTCGAAACACAAGAATGGTTAGACTCAGTAAATTCTCTTGTTAAAGAAGAAGGTGCTGAGCGTGCACAATTTATTATTCAACAAGTGATGCAACACGCTCGTACCCAAGGCGTAAGCCTTCCATCAGGTGTGACGACAGATTATGTCAACACCATTCCTGTTTCTGAACAGCCAGTTTACCCAGGTAATAAAGAGATTGAACGTCGTATTCGTTCTGCAGTACGTTGGAATGCGATTGCAATGGTGTTACGTAGCCAGAAGAAAGATTTGGATCTCGGCGGTCACATTTCAACATTCCAATCTGCTGCAACCATGTATGAAGTTTGCTTTAACCATTTCTTCAAAGCAGCAACAGATAAAGACGGTGGCGACTTAGTCTTTTCACAAGGTCACGCAGCGCCAGGTATCTATGCGCGTTCTTTCTTAGAAGGTCGTTTAACGGCAGAGCAGTTAGATAACTTCCGTCAAGAAGCTTTTGCAGATGGTTTATCTTCTTACCCACACCCGAAACTAATGCCTGAATACTGGCAGTTCTCAACCGTTTCAATGGGTTTAGGTCCAGTGAATGCGATCTATCAAGCACGTTTCTTAAAATACTTACAAAACCGTGGCATTAAAGATACGTCAGGTCAAACTGTTTACGCATTCTTAGGTGATGGCGAGATGGATGAAATCGAGTCTAAAGGTGCATTAACGGTTGCAGGTCGTGAAAAATTAGATAACTTAATTTTCGTGGTGAGCTGTAACCTTCAACGTTTAGACGGTCCAGTAAATGGTAACGGTAAAATTGTTCAAGAACTAGAAGGTTTATTCACAGGCGCCGGTTGGGAAGTTATCAAAGTATTATGGGGTAGCAACTGGGATAAATTATTCGCGAAAGATACTTCAGGTAAATTAGCCCAATTAATGATGGAAGTGGTTGATGGCGACTACTTAACATTTAAATCAAAAAATGGTGCTTATGTGCGTGAACACTTCTTCGGCCGTTTCCCTGAAACTGCGGCATTAGTTGCAGATATGACTGACGATGAGATCTGGCACTTACGTCGTGGTGCACACGATTCTGAAAAAATGTATGCGGCATTTGAGCGTGCAAAACGTTCTAACAAACCTGTGGTAATTTTAGCTCACCAAGTTAAAGGTTATAAAATTCCTGAAGCGGAAAGTAAAAACACGGCTCACCAATCTAAAAAAATGTCTCTTGAGAGCTTAAAAGGCTTCCGTGACTACTTCCACTTACCATTAACAGATGAACAAGTAGAAAACTTAGAGTATGTCACTTTCCCTGAAGGTTCAGAAGAGTACAACTACTTACACGGTCGCCGTAAAGAATTAAATGGCTATTTGCCAGCGCGTAAACCGAAATTTAGCGTTGAGTACAAAGTACCAGCATTAGAAGAGTTCCAAGCATTATTAGATGCTCAACCACGTGGCATTTCAACCACAATGGCATTCTCTCGTGTGTTAAATATTTTATTAAAAGATAAAAATATTGGTCAAACGATTGTGCCAATCATTGCTGACGAAGCGCGTACTTTTGGTATGGAAGGCTTATTCCGTCAAATCGGTATTTACAACCCACACGGTCAAAACTACGTTCCGTCAGATCGTGATTTAGTGGCTTACTACCGTGAAGCAACAGACGGTCAAGTGTTACAAGAAGGTATCAACGAATTAGGTGCAACAGCATCTTGGGTAGCGGCAGCGACTTCATACTCGGTGAACAACCAACCGATGATCCCATTCTTCATTTACTACTCAATGTTCGGTTTCCAACGTGTTGGTGACATGATGTGGTTAGCAGGTGACCAATTAGCTCGTGGTTTCATGATTGGTGGTACATCAGGTCGTACAACCTTAAATGGTGAAGGTTTACAACACGAAGATGGTCACAGCCATATTCAAGCAGGTGTTATCCCGAACTGTATCACTTACGATCCAGCATTTGCCTTTGAAGTGGCGGTTATCGTACAAGATGGTATCAACCGTATGTACGGTGAAAAACAAGAAGATGTGTTCTACTATCTCACCACCTTAAACGAAATTACTGAACAACCAGCAATGCCAGCAGGGGCAGAAGAGGGTATTCGTAAAGGTCTCTATAAATTTGAAACGGTTGAAGGTAAAGGTAAAGGTCACGTTCAATTATTAAGCTCGGGTGCAATTATGCGTCATGTACGTGAAGCAGCACAAATCCTTGCAAATGAATATGGCGTCACTGCAGATGTATTCTCTGCACCATCATTCAACGAATTAGCCCGTGAAGGTAACGATGTTACACGTTGGAACTTCTTACACCCAACAGAAACACCACGTGTTCCTTATGTTGCGCAAGTATTAAAAGATTTACCAACCGTTGCATCAACGGACTACATGAAAGTCTATGCAGATCAAATTCGTGCATTCGTACCAAGCAAAAATTATCAAGTGTTAGGTACAGACGGTTTCGGTCGTTCAGACAGCCGTGCAAACTTACGTGAACACTTTGAAGTAGATGAGCGTTATGTTGTGGTTGCTGCATTAACCCAATTAGCAAACGAAGGTACTATCGACAGAAAAGTCGTCGCAGATGCTATTGCGAAATTCGGTTTAAATGTGGATCGTATTAATCCGTTATACGCTTAATACAAGCGGTAAGATTTTCATAAAATTTTACAAAATCGGGTGGGGATAAACCCCACCCCTACGAAATTTAAAACGTAATTTGTAGGGACAGGGTTTATCCCTGTCCGTTTACAAGAAGGATTACAAAAATGTCAAAACAAATTCAAGTTCCAGATATCGGTGGTGATGAAGTTACCGTAACTGAAGTGATGGTCAAAGTGGGCGATACCATTGCCGTAGATCAATCAATTATTAACGTAGAGGGCGACAAGGCTTCTATGGAAGTGCCAGCACCAGAAGCAGGCGTAGTAAAAGAAGTATTAGTCAAAGTGGGCGATAAAGTTACCACAGGTTCACCAATGCTTGTATTAGAAGCAGCTGGTGCAGCACCTGCACCACAAGCCGCTCCAGTTGAAGCAGCACCAGTAGCTGCCCCAACAGCAAGCGCAGTGGTAGACGTCAACGTGCCTGATATTGGTGGCGACGAAGTAAACGTGACTGAAATTATGGTGAAAGTCGGTGATACCGTTGCAGTAGATCAGTCTATCATCAATGTTGAAGGCGACAAAGCGTCTATGGAAGTGCCAGCACCAGTTGCAGGGGTTGTAAAAGAAATCTTAATCAATGTAGGCGATAAAGTCTCAACAGGTAAATTAGTGATGCGCTTTGAAGTTGCGGGTGCAGCACCTGCAGCTGCTCCAGCGCCTGTTGCCGAAGCAGCGCCAGCACCACAAGCGGTAGGATCTGCAATTAAAGATGTGAATGTGCCAGATATCGGCGGCGATGAAGTCAACGTGACTGAAATCATGGTGAAAGTAGGCGACAGCGTTTCGGTAGATCAATCTATTATCAACGTTGAAGGCGACAAAGCGTCTATGGAAGTACCAGCACCAATCGCAGGGGTGGTGAAAGAAATTTTAGTTAAAGTAGGCGATAAAGTTTCAACTGGCTCTCTAATTATGAAATTTGAAGTGGCAGGTGCAGCACCAGCAGTTTCTGCCCCAGCTCCACAAGCGGCAGCTCCTGCACCTGTTGCAGCTGCACCAGCACAAAACGGGAATGTGTCAGGCTTAAGCCAAGAACAAGTGGTGGCAAGTGCAGGTTACGCACACGCAACCCCAGTGATTCGCCGTTTAGCTCGTGAATTTGGTGTTAACTTAGATCGCGTGAAAGGTACTGGTCGTAAAGGTCGTATCGTTAAAGAAGATATTCAAGCTTACGTGAAAACTGCGGTTCAGGTCTTCGAAGATGTGAAAGCAGGCAAAGCTCCAGCAGCAGCAGGCAATGGCGTAGCGAACGGTGCAGGATTAGGCTTATTACCGTGGCCGAAAGTAGACTTCAGTAAATTCGGTGAAATCGAAGAAGTTGAATTAAGCCGTATCAACAAAATTTCAGGGGCGAACTTACATCGTAACTGGGTGATGATTCCACACGTTACTCACTTCGATCGCACCGACATCACAGATTTAGAAAACTTCCGTAAAGAGCAAAATAAACTGGCAGAAAAACAAAAACTAGATGTGAAGATTACGCCTGTTGTGTTCATTATGAAAGCGGTGGCAAAAGCATTAGAAGCCTTCCCACGTTTCAATAGCTCTATCTCTGAAGATGGTCAAAAACTGACACTCAAAAAATACATCAACATCGGCGTGGCGGTGGATACACCAAACGGCTTAGTTGTACCTGTGTTCAAAAATGTGAACAAAAAAGGTATTGTTGAGCTTTCACGTGAATTGATGGAAGTGTCTAAGAAAGCCCGTGATGGCAAACTCACCGCAGCAGATATGCAAGGTGGATGTTTCACCATTTCAAGCTTAGGCGGTATTGGTACAACGCACTTCACCCCAATTGTGAACGCACCAGAAGTGGCGATTTTAGGCGTATCAAAATCTGAAATGATGCCACAATGGAACGGCAAAGAGTTCGAGCCACGCTTAATGCTCCCATTATCATTATCGTTCGACCACCGTGTGATTGATGGTGCTGATGGTGCTCGCTTCTTAAGCTATATCAATGGCGTGTTGGCGGATATTCGTCGTTTAGTAATGTAAGAAATCCCCCCTTTGCTAAAAAAGTAGGGGCAAATTCATTGTAGGGACACACGCAGTGTGTCCCTACAAGTAGAGGAAAAAAATTTATGAGCCAAGAAATTAAAACACAAGTAGTGGTACTCGGTGCAGGCCCTGCAGGTTACTCTGCGGCGTTCCGTTGTGCCGATTTAGGTTTAGAGACGGTTTTAGTTGAACGTTATTCAACCTTAGGTGGTGTTTGCTTAAACGTTGGTTGTATCCCGTCTAAAGCATTACTTCACGTGGCAAAAATCATTGAAGAAGCAAAACACGCAGAGCATAACGGTATTACCTTTGGTGAACCGACTATTGACTTAGACAAAGTGCGTGCAGGGAAAGAAGCGGTTGTTGCAAAATTAACAGGCGGTTTGGCTGGAATGGCGAAAGCCCGTAAAGTCACTGTTGTTGAAGGTCAAGCGACTTTTGCTGATCCGCATACACTCGTTGCTCGTGACCGTGATGGACACCCAACAACCATCAAGTTTGATAATGCAATTATTGCAGCAGGTTCTCGCCCAATTCAATTACCATTTATCCCACACCACGACCCACGTATTTGGGATTCAACAGATGCCCTTAAATTAAAAGAAATTCCGAAAAAACTGTTGATTATGGGCGGCGGTATTATCGGTTTGGAAATGGGTACGGTATATCAAGCGTTAGGTTCAGAAGTCGAAGTGGTTGAAATGTTCGACCAAGTGATCCCAGCGGCAGATAAAGACGTGGTTGCGATCTTCACCAAACGCATTGAGAAAAAATTTAAATTGATGCTTGAAACCAAAGTAACCGCAGTTGATGCGAAAGATGATGGTATTTATGTTTCAATGGAAGGTAAAGCGTGTAATGACACTAAACGTTATGATGCGGTATTAGTGGCGATTGGACGTGTACCAAACGGCAAATTGTTAGACGCAGGAAAAGCAGGCGTAAACGTGGACGAGCGTGGTTTTATCGCTGTGGACAAACAGATGCGTACCAACGTGCCACATATTTTTGCGATCGGCGACATCGTTGGTCAACCAATGTTAGCACACAAAGGCGTACACGAAGGACACGTTGCGGCAGAAGTGATTGCAGGACAAAAACATTACTTCGATCCAAAAGTAATCCCATCAATCGCTTACACTGAGCCAGAAGTAGCGTGGGTAGGTAAAACCGAGAAAGAGTGTAAACAAGAAGGGTTGAACTACGAAGTAGCGAAATTCCCGTGGGCAGCGTCAGGTCGTGCGATTGCATCTGAATGTGCAGACGGTATGACCAAATTAATCTTCGATAAAGACACACACCGTTTATTAGGTGGTGCGATTGTCGGGACCAACGGCGGTGAATTATTAGGTGAAATTGGCTTGGCAATCGAAATGGGTTGTGATGCTGAAGATATCGCTTTAACTATTCACGCGCACCCAACTTTACATGAGTCTGTTGGTTTAGCAGCAGAAGTATTTGAAGGTTCTATTACCGACCTTCCAAATGCAAAAGCGAAGAAAAAATAATTTCTTCTGAATGAAAAAACCTCTCTAATGAGAGGTTTTTTTGTACCTTACAAGCGGTTAGATTTGAACAATTTATTGCAAATTTAACCGCTATTTCAATAGGATTAAAGTACTTTTACAATTGCTTCACACAATGCGTCGATATTATCTTCCGTAATACCTGCCACATTGATACGACCTGAACGCACCGCATAAATTGCAAATTCATCACGTAAACGATCCACTTGTTCAGGACTTAAACCACTGAATGAGAACATACCGTTTTGAGCGATGATGAAATCAAAGTTTTGGGTTGCGCCTTTCGCTTTGAGTAACCCAACAAATTTTGCACGCATCTCTTTGATACGATTACGCATTTCCGCTAATTCTTCAATCCAGTTCGCTTTTAATTGTGGATCAGCTAACACTGTCGCAACCGCACTTGCACCGTGTGAAGATGGGTTAGAGTAGAGTACACGAATGATCGATTTCACTTGACTAAAGGCATTGTTCGCCACTTCTGCGTTGTCTGCCACTAAAGTGAATGCACCGACACGCTCATTATATAAGCCGAAGTTTTTCGAATAAGAGCTTGCAACTAACACTTCACGGTGATTTTTCACGAAAGTGCGTAAACCGAACGCATCTTCATCTAAGCCATTTGCAAAGCCTTGATAAGCAAAGTCAAATAATGGTAACCAGCCTTTTTCCGCCGACATATTGGCTAAGGTTTGCCACTGTTCTGGAGTTGGGTCGATACCCGTTGGGTTATGGCAGCAACCGTGAAGAAGCACCACATCACCTTTACCTGCCTGGCTTAAATCGGCAATTAAGTTATCCCAATCTAACGCTTTGGTCTCTTTGTTGTAGTAGCGATATTCTTTGATATTCATACCAACGGCATTGAAAATTGCATTGTGGTTTGGCCATGTTGGTGTAGAAATCCACACGTTTTGAGCATTAGTTTGACGTTTTACAAATTCTGCTGCAATGCGTAATGCCCCTGTACCACCAAGACTTTGAGCAGTTTTTGCACGTCCTGATGTAATCACTTCCGCTCCTGCACCAAATAATAGCTCTTGCGTTTGTGCATTAAAATCGGCAATACCATCAATGGTTAAATAGTTTTTGGTATTCTCTTTAGCAAGCAGGCGAGTTTCCGCCTCTTTCACCGCTTTAACAATAGGTGTTTGCCCTTTAGCATCTTTATACACCCCGATCCCTAAATTAATTTTTTCAGGGCGAGTTTCTGCTTTAAATGCTTCGCCTAAACCTAAAATCGGATCCGCTGGGGCTGCTTGAATATGATTAAACATTGACATAGTTTCCTCTGTAAGTTGTGTTTGCAAAACAGGTGAATTTATACGGTGAATTAGACTTTTTGGCAAGTAGCAAGCGGATATTTATGGCAAATAATTTGTAAATCTTCGGTTCTCTTACATTTGCTTAACAGGTTGAACCTTTCAATATAGAATTTTTCTTGATTTTGTGCTTTAATACGCCCAATTTTCTCAACACAATTAAGGTGTAATAATGAGCTGGATTGAAAAAATTTTAGGAAGAACGTCTTCATCATCGTCAAATGGCAAATCAAAAATTCCTGAAGGCGTTTGGACAAAATGTACAAGCTGTGAACAGGTGCTTTATAGCGAAGAACTAAAACGTAATATGAAGGTTTGTCCGAAGTGTGACCACCATATGCGTATCGACGCTCGTACTCGTTTACTTTCACTGTTAGATGCAGATACAGCAGAAGAATTAGCAGCAGAGCTTGAGCCACAAGATGTGTTGAAGTTTAAAGATCTGAAAAAATATAAAGATCGTTTGACGGCAGCACAAAAACAGACAGGCGAAAAAGATTCTTTTATCGTGATGTACGGCAAATTATTTGATATGCCTGTAGTCGTTGCTTCTTTTAACTTTGAGTTTATGGGCGGCTCAATGGGTTCTGTGGTTGGGGCAAAATTTGTGCGTGCTGCAGAAAAAGCCTTGAGCGAAAACATTCCGTTTATCTGTTTCTCTGCCTCTGGTGGCGCTCGTATGCAAGAAGCCTTGTTCTCGTTAATGCAAATGGCGAAAACCAGTGCTGTTTTAGCGAAAATGAAAGAGAAAGGCGTGCCGTTTATTTCGGTCTTGACCGATCCAACTTTAGGCGGTGTTTCTGCAAGTTTGGCGATGTTGGGCGACATTAACATTGCTGAGCCAAAAGCGTTAATCGGTTTTGCAGGTCCTCGTGTCATTGAGCAAACCGTACGTGAAAAATTGCCTGAAGGCTTCCAACGCAGTGAGTTTTTAATGGAGAAAGGGGCGATTGATATGATCGTACACCGCAAAGAGATGCGTGATACTCTTGCTCGTTTACTCGCTAAAATGACTCATCAACCAACGCCATTTAAAACAGGCGAATTAGTTGAAGAGATTGAAGAAACCAAAGAAGAAGCATAATGAATAAGACATTAGTTTCACCTAAAGCCACGGATTCATTGGAAACGTGGCTTTCCTATTTAGAAAAAAGCCATTTCAAGCCGATTGATATGGGATTGGAGCGTATTCGTTGCGTTGCTGACGAGTTAGGTTTACGCAAGCCTGCCCCTTATGTGATTACCGTTGCTGGCACAAACGGCAAGGGTTCAACTTGCAAATTAATTGAAACAGCTCTGTTGAAAGCAGGCTTAAAAGTTGGCGTTTATTCTTCCCCCCATTTAATTCACTACAACGAACGGGTTCGTATTCAAGGACAAGCGGTCGGAAATGCCGATTTAATTGCAACTTTTGATTATATCGAACAGCACAAATCCCAATCGCTCACCTATTTTGAATTTGGCACTTTGGCAGCCTTAGATCTGTTCCGTAAGGCGAAAGTTGATGTGGCGATTTTGGAAGTCGGTTTAGGTGGACGTTTAGATGCGACCAACATTGTCGATCCTGATTTAGCGGTGATTACCTCCATTGATATTGATCACGTTGAATTTTTAGGGGATAACCGAGAAGCGATTGGGCGAGAAAAAGCGGGGATTTTCCGTAAAAATATCCCTGTAGTGATTGGCGAGCCTGATTGCCCACAGTCGATTTTAGATTATGCAAAAGAGTTGCAATGTCACGTTTTTAGACGAGATATTGATTGGAAGTTTTTTATAGAAACTGACCGCTTGTATTGGCAATCAAAAGATAAATCGCTGTCTGTACCGTTGCCAAAAATTCCACAGCCAAACTGTGCTACAGCCTTAGCTGTTTTAACGCAATTACCCTTTGAGTTAAGTGATGACATCATTACTGAAGCCGTTGAACAAGCGCAAATGGTCGGGCGTTTTCAGCGATTAACGGCAGAAGATTTTGCAATATTTTCGCAAAACCCACCGCTTGCACAGGTGATTATTGATGTGGGGCATAATCCGCACGCCGCTCGCTATTTGGCAGATCGTTTAGCTGAACTTGTTCAACCAAACCGAAAAATCTACGCCGTGTTTAGTGCATTGGTAGATAAGGATTTATCGGGCATTGTTGAGCCGTTGGCACATCTGATTGACGAATGGCACTGTGCAGGATTACAAGGATATCGTGGACAAAGCGGCGACGAAGTCAAAACAAAACTGCTGGCAACATTGCCTGAAGTAAACGCCATTGCTTATGAGAATGTCGCATTAGCAAGCGGATTTCTGTTTAAAAAGGCAACGGAACAAGATATTATTCTCGTATTTGGTTCTTTCCATACTGTTGCAGATTTTGTGATTTGGATAGAGCAGTAGGGCGTCGCATGGGATATCCCTAGAAAAATATAGGTCCTTATTTTTGGTACTTATGGCAAAGAAATACTTTGTACTGAAAATCAAAATAAAACTTTGGCAAGCTTAAGAAATTTATTATTGTCGAGACTGTTGGGAGAATATTTATGAATTTTATGTGTAAAAAGTCAATTCCTGAAGAGTTAGATTTCTGGGACGATCTTTTTCAAGAAGATTTTAGTGATGAACTATCTACAGTTGAATGTGTAAAAAAGAGCAAAGCAAATAATATTACGTTTAATATTAGCTCATATGTACCTTCAGTAAAAATAAAATACTACGATAATTTGAGATGTTTACTATATACAGATCATTTTAACAGCATTGATTCTGATTGGGTATTTAGAGGGCATAAAGATCATAATTGGAGTCTTACATCTACATTAGAAAGAATTGGCTCTAAGTCGTTAGAGTTAAGAGAAGATCATTTTAATAGATTTAAAAAAGAGTGTAGAAGAACTCTAAAAGACAATACACTATTGACTCTTGATGAAAATGGGCTTTGGGCAATAGGACAACATTACGGATTAGCTACACCATTATTAGATTGGTCATATTCTCCCTATGTAGCTTTATTTTTTGCATTCGAGAATAAAGTTGATAATGAAGACTATAGAGTTATATATGCGTTGAATAAAGGACGAATTAGTAGAGAACTTCCTGAATTTTCAGAAGAGCTATTTTTTGAGCCTAAGGTAGATCCTTTCGGAAGATTAACAAATCAATCAGGTATGTTTACTATTGCTCCACCATGCACAACATTAGAAGATAGTTTAATTGACACATTGAGAAAAAATGGAATTATTCAACCTATGGATATAGCAGGTTTTATTTGCAAGATCTATATAAAAAGTTCTGCTAAAAGTAGGAGTAATTGTTTGAATGATTTGAGAAATATGAACATTCATAATGGTACATTATTTCCTGATCTCATTGGGGCAGCCAAATATTGCAATCAAATGACAAAAGAGCAATATGGCGTAGATTGCTAACATCATTGATAATGATGATAACATTGCAATAATTAGTTCTCCGTACATACGGTACATATATTTATTGGCATAGTAGACAAAATTGTTGCTGAACCGTCAAAAACTATGCCATGTGGACAAAATTGTTGCTAATGTTTATTTTT
>NZ_PTPX01000006.1 GCF_003260095.1 Glaesserella australis | reverse complement strand
CGAATATTGGCAAAAAGGACAGTTTTTTATTCATATTTCAAAAAGGTAGCTTAAAGCCTTGTACTATAAGGCTTTAACCCAACTTTTAGCAACTATTTTGTCCTATATGCCTATTAAAATGCAATGAATGAATAGCATAGCAAAGAAAAAGCCCTTGATTAACTCAAGGGCTTTTCCTATTAACGTACTAAGGAGGTATATTATGACGTTTTTAAATTAGTTGGCGGAATGGACGGGACTCGAACCCGCGACCCCCTGCGTGACAGGCAGGTATTCTAACCAGCTGAACTACCACTCCGCAGCGAACGAGACGTATATTAATGATTTCGCTCTTAAGCGTCAAATACTTTTTTAAAAAAATTTGTTGATTGATTTTTTCCTATACAAATTGCATTGTTTTTAGTTAATTGTTGCATTTTCTGCACTCAAGTCTCTCGTCCACAAACAATTTCCCTTAGATTTTTTATTGATCAACTCCAAATATTTGAGATGAGCTTCTTGCTCTTCATCATCAGGGTGAATTAACACCAATTTTGACGTATCGACCTGCAATGGCTGAAACACTTGCTCCGCTGTGCTTGTTGCCACCTTTTCGTGTTCTTCTTCGCCGATTAACGCAATTTGCCCCCCTGTCATCATCAGGAATACATCAGCAAGGATCTCCGCATCCAGTAAAGCTCCGTGAAGTACCCGCTTGCTGTTATCGATCCCCAAGCGGTCACATAAGGCATCTAAATTGTTACGCTTACCAGGGTACATTTTGCGAGCCAGTTGCAAGCTGTCGGTCACCACACACATCTCACTGACTTTTTCAGGTGGATTAGGCAAAAACGAAAATTCGTGATCGATAAAGCCCACATCAAAGGGAGCATTATGAATAATCAGCTCTGCTCCTTTGATAAATTCGATAAATTCATCGGCAATTTCTGCAAAAACAGGCTTATCTGCTAACATTTCATTGGTAATACCATGAACTTGTATTGCATCTGCATCAACTTCTCTCGGCGGTTTAATATAAACGTGGAAAGTTCGCCCTGTTAAACGACGGTTAATCACTTCCACCGCCCCAATTTCGATGATGTTATGTCCAAGATGGGGAGCACCGTTGAAGTTCATACCTGTGGTTTCGGTATCGAGTACGACTTGACGTAAAATTTGTGGTTCGCTCATATTAATTCCTAACTTAACAAAAAGTAATAAGCGGTAAGATTTGCAAAATAATTTGCCTATCTCACCGCTCATAGCTCAAATTAGCTACCTGCTTTTAATTCATCAATCGCTTTTTGATCAAAGAAATACTGGGTGCCACAGCATTCACACTGCATATCAATCACCCCTTGCTTTTCGGCAAGCATCTCGGCAATTTCCGCTTCAGGTAACAACAAAATCGCAGCCCCTGAACGTTCTCTTGAACAGCCACATTTAAACTCGGTTTTTTGTGGCGGATAAACTTCGACTGTTTCTTCGTGGAACAAACGATAAAGCAACTCGTCAGCGGTTAAGCCGAACAGTTCTTCTGCTTTAATGGTTGAAGTCAATGTTGCTAAATGCTCAAAATCATCGGGGGATCCCGTACCGTCTGGCACAATTTGCAATAGCGTACCGCCTGCGACCGCTTTGCCGTCAAATTCACCCACACGGATCACTAATTGTGTAGCAAGCTGTTCAGAACGTGCGAAATAATCTTCCAAACACTCACTAACAGTCGGCTTATCTAAAGCGATAACCCCTTGATAACGTTCACCTTTTTCAGGAATAATCGAAATTACCAATACGCCATTGCCAACCATTTCCGCTAACGTGGCATTTTCGGCAATATCACCATCCACACGGGCTAAAGCACGAAATTGCTGTTGATCATTGCCATTTACCACCGCTAATTTCAAGGCTCCGTCACCTTGAATTTGAACGGTAATTGTCCCTTCAAATTTTAAGGTTGCCGTTAATAAGCTCGTTGCAACCAACATTTCGCCTAATAAATGCTGTACTGCCGTAGGATAATGGTGCGTATTTAATGTTTCCGTAAAGGTATCGTTCAAGCGTACCCACTCTCCACGTACAGCACGGTTTTGAAATAAAAAGCGATAGAGTTTATCGTTATCTTGTTGATAAGTTGTCATTCTGTATCCTTATAAAATATAAATGCGGTGACTTATTTCACCGCAAGTGTTCACAATATGGGGACGATTTCGCCAATTACAAATCGTTTTCTTGATATTTAAACTTAATCAAATCCCGTCGCTCTTTTTTATTTGGACGGCGATCAGGATGTGGCATTGAAAGAGCGTTGGCTTTGCGAGCAAAAGCAATTTTTTCTCGCTCTTGAATACTCTTTTCCGTTTCTTGATAAAGCAACTGTGCTTCAGGTGCACCACGACGCTGATCGCTTAATGCCATTACCACAATCTCTTTTTCATCATTGCCTTGTCGCAATTTAATGGTTGCCCCAACTTCAACCATTTTACTGGTTTTCGCCCGTTGCCCGTTGTAATGCACCTTTCCGCCTTCAATCATTGCTTTGGCAATGGAACGGGTTTTATAAAAGCGAGCTGCCCAAAGCCATTTATCCAAGCGAACTTCTTCTGTATTTTCAGCCATTTTCCCCCCTTAATTTCCGCATATTCTACTCTTTTTCTTGCAAACAAGCGGTCAGATCGCAGAAAAAATTTGCAAAAGCGCTTATTTCGCTGTATTCTTTGCCACCACAATTCATACAAACAAATCTGAATTAACCTTTTTTAATCCAATCTTTTAATAACAATTTATTATTCCTATGCATCTTACAGAGTTAAAAAATACACCTGTATCGGAGCTTGTCCGTATCGGTGAAGAACAAATGGGGCTAGAAAATTTAGCTCGCTTACGTAAACAAGATATTATTTTCGCCATTCTTAAACAGCACGCAAAAAGTGGCGAAGACATTTTCGGTCAAGGCGTGTTAGAAATCCTACCTGACGGTTTTGGTTTTCTCCGCTCTGCCGACAGTTCCTACCTTGCAGGCCCTGATGATATCTACGTTTCTCCAAGTCAAATCCGTCGTTTCAATCTTCAAACAGGTGATAAAATCGAAGGTAAAATCCGCCCACCAAAAGAAGGCGAACGCTATTTTGCGTTGTTAAAAGTCGATTTAGTCAATGATGACAAACCTGAAGTTTCTCGCAGCAAAATTCTCTTTGAAAACTTGACCCCACTTCACGCAAACTCACGTCTGCGTATGGAGCGTGGTAACGGCTCGAAAGAAGATTTAACCGCTCGTATTTTAGATTTGGCATCGCCTATCGGTAAAGGTCAGCGTGGTTTGATCGTGGCTCCACCAAAAGCAGGTAAAACCGTGTTACTGCAAAACATCGCCCAAAGCATTACCCATAACTATCCTGAATGTGAGTTGATCGTGTTGTTGATTGACGAACGTCCAGAAGAAGTAACGGAAATGCAACGTTCCGTTAAAGGCGAAGTGATCGCTTCAACCTTTGATGAGCCTGCTACTCGCCACGTTCAAGTAGCAGAAATGGTCATTGAAAAAGCCAAACGCTTAGTCGAACATAAAAAAGATGTGGTGATTTTATTAGACAGTATTACCCGTCTTGCTCGTGCGTACAATACCGTTACTCCAGCATCGGGCAAAATCTTGTCTGGTGGTGTTGATGCCAACGCATTACACCGTCCAAAACGTTTCTTTGGTGCAGCGCGTAACGTTGAAGAAGGCGGCAGCTTAACCATTATTGCCACAGCCCTTGTCGATACTGGTTCCAAAATGGACGAAGTGATTTTTGAAGAGTTCAAAGGAACAGGTAATATGGAATTACACCTTTCTCGCAAAATTGCTGAACGCCGTGTCTTCCCTGCGATTGACTTTAACCGTTCAGGCACACGTAAAGAAGACTTGCTCACCAGCCCAGATGAACTACAAAAAATGTGGATTTTACGCAAAATTCTCAACCCAATGGGCGAAGTGGAAGCAATGGAATTTCTCATCGATAAATTAATGGTCGCAAAAACCAACGATGAGTTTTTTGAAATTATGAAACGCTCTTAATGATCTAAACGGCACATGATGTGCCGTTTTTCCTATAACCCTATGAAAAATAAAAAACTTCTTCTTACCCTTATTCTACCCGCCTTTACGTTTGCCGTCGAAAAAGAACCCCGCACAATGCCTGCCGGTGGTATTGATAAAGCATTGCTAGGGCAAATTCTCTTTTTTGATAACAGTCTTTCTTTTCACGGTAATCAGAACTGTGCCAGTTGCCACAATCCTGATAATGCGTTTATTGATGTTAGGGAGACGAGTGCGAAAGGAATGGTTTCACAGGGCGATGATCCAACCAAATTTGGTAAACGTAACTCGCCAACAATACTCTATGCCAAATATGCCCCTGAATTTCATTTTGACGAGACGACTCAGCAATATATCGGCGGGCAATTTTGGGACGGGCGGGCAATGGATTTGCAAAATCAAGCAGGAATGCCACCGCTTGATCCGCTTGAAATGGGAATGCCTGATAAACTTTCGGTAGCAAAACGACTTTGGCAAATCCCAATGTATGCCAGTTTGCTGACTCAACATTATAGAAAAGACGTTTGGAACAGCGTTGATACAGTCTATACGGCAATGGAAGATGCTTTAGCAACTTTTCAGCAAGAGAAGAAATTGCTTGCCCCTTTTAGCTCAAAATATGATAAATCGCTCAAAGGTGAATATCAGCTCACCGCCCTTGAAGCCGAAGGCAAGGCACTCTTTTTTGACAAAGACAAAGCCAACTGCGCCAGTTGCCACCAGCTACAACAGACACAAGATCATTTAGAAGAAACCTTTTCAAATTACCACTATTACAACATCGGCACACCGAGCAACAAAGCACTGATTGCTCACAATGGCTATTCTGCGGATTTTGTCGATTTCGGGCTATTTGAAAATCCAAAGGTAAAAGGCGATGAAGCACAAAAAGGCAAGTTTAAAGTGCCAACTTTACGCAATGTTGCCGTTACCGCCCCCTATATGCACAACGGCGTATTTCGAGAGCTGAGAACGGTTTTGCTTTATTTAGATCATTTCAACAATGAAAAAAGAGCGATCAATCCTGAAACACAACAAGCATGGGAAAGCCCCGAATATGCTCCAACCCTTGCCAAACAAGATCTAAAAGCCAAAGCCTTAACCGATCACGAAATTGACGCTTTAGAAGCCTTTCTTCGCACATTAACCGATGAGCGATACGAGCCTTTGCTTAACAAGCGGTAAGATTTAAACTCTTTTTGCAAAACGCCCTGAATAGTCAGGGCGTTGTTACATTGATTATTTGCTCGAGATTAACAAATTCGCTAAGGTTTTCACGCCAATGCCTGTTGCCCCTGCTGCCCATAAATCGCTTGCGGTTTTGCGGAAAGTGGCAGAACAGTCGATATGTAACCAATTTTGTTGGTAATTTTCGACAAAGTAGGAAAGGAATGCCGTTGCGGTACTTGCCCCTGCTCCCACAGGTACAGAACCGATGTTGGCAATATCAGCAAAAGAAGATGAAATTTGCGAACGGTGGAACTCTTCAAATGGCAAACGCCAGAACGGTTCATTTTCGGCTTTTGCTACGTCAAATAGACGGGCGACAAGCTGATCGTCCATGGATAAAACCGAATGGTAGTCGTTGCCGACAGCGACTTTTGCCGCCCCCGTTAAAGTCGCACAGTCGATGATAAATTGCGGTTTCTGCTTGCTGGCTTCAATTAAACCGTCCGCCAATACCAAACGCCCTTCTGCGTCGGTATTCAGCACTTCAGCGGTGACGCCATTGCGGTAGGTGATAATATCGCCTAATTTGAACGCACGGCTGCTGACCATATTTTCCGCACAGCAAAGATAGAGTTTGACACGCTGTTTCAAGCCACGAGCAATCGCAAAGCCCAACGCCCCCGTGACCAACGCTGCACCGCCCATATCAGTTCGCATTGTGGACATACCGTCACTTGGTTTTAAGCTGTAGCCGCCCGTATCAAAGGTGATTCCTTTGCCGACCAAACACGCCAACACAGGTGCATCAGGATTGCCTGTCGGGTTGAAATCTAATTGCAACATTGCTGGCAAGTGTGCAGAACCTTTGCCGACTGTCCAAATACCGTGATAGCCACGCTCATTTAGGGCTTCTCGAGCGATAATTTCAAAGGAAACTTTGCCCTTGCCCACATATTTATCCGCTTGATGTAAGATAAATTCCGCCGCTTTGTGAGCTAACACTTCAGGGGTAAGGCTATCTGACGGCTCATTAATCAGCTCACGGGTAAAGGTGCTACAAGCAAGGCGAGCGTCAAATTCCGCCTGCTGTTCATTAAGTGCGGGATATGTTACTGAACCTGCATTTTTAACGCTCACAAAACCTTGATGAAACGCCCAACATTGCTCTAGCCCCCAGCCATTACCTGATAAAGCCACATTTAAAATCCCTTGATTTTTAATTTTGCGAGCAGCTTTTTGAATGGTGGTAAGTTCATCTTTGACAAGATGAATTGTCATTCCCTGCTCATTGGCTGACAAAATGGCATTTTTTCCCCATGCTTCATGAGCTGGCGTTGTTGATAGTGTAATTTGCATTGCTGTCATTGTTATTCCTTACTGTATTGATAAATAAGGCATTATAGATCGCTTTGTAAGCGACGGGTATCGACTTTACGTTTAATCTATAAAATCACAAGCGGTCAGATCCGATGAACTTTTTGCAAATTGCAAAAGATTTAACGAAACTGACCGCTTGTCGTCGAAAAGTGAACTCGCTATAGATTAGCTTAGTTTCACGCCCCCCGTACCAAAGGCTTCTAAATGGATTTGTTCAGGTGCGATACCACGTTCGACTAAGGCTTTATGCTGTGCTTGCATAAAGAATGTTGGACCACATAAATAGTAATCGGCATCTTTTGGTAACATCTCAGCCGGAACTTGCGCCAAGTCTAAATGACCAATAACATCGGCTTCACCACGGCTATCTTCTTCATAAGCCACAAAGGTTTTCACGTTAGCATATTGCGCTTTAACTTGTGCAATATGTTGCTTCATTGCATGAACATCTGCATTTCGACAAGCATGGATAAAGCTTACAGGTTGTGGAATACCTGCTTCAACTAACTGATTTAACATTGCTACCATTGGTGTTAAACCCACACCGCCACTGATAAAAACATTTTTCTTATCTTGATTGATAAGGAAGAAATTACCCGTTGGTGCAGTAACTTCAATTTCGTCGCCTTCTTTTAATCCATGTAAGGTATTTGAAACCCAACCTGCAGCAAAATCACCTTTCGCATCTTCACGTTTTACTGAAATACGTAAATGATCTGCTTTTGGACTATCTGATAACGTGTACTGGCGTGGTTGTTTTAAACCTAACTCTTCAACAAAAACACGGACAGAAATATATTGCCCTGCTTTATATTGTGGCAAGCTGCCATTATCAGCTGGCACTAAATAGAAAGAAGTAATTTCACTGCTTTCATCTACTTTTTTCGCAATTTTAAATTTACGCCAACCTAACCAGCTACCTTGTGTTTGAGCATGTTCATCATAGATGGCTTTTTCTGTACTGATAAGTACATCAGCTAATTGCCCATAAGCCGCTGCCCATGCTTCAATTAATGGATCATCCATCGAAATATTTAGCACTTCACTGATCGAGTGTAAAAGGTTTGTTCCTACAATATTGTAGTCTGGCGCTTGAATTTCTAAGCTTACATGCTTGTGCGCCATTAATTCAATCGCAGCAGCTAATACGGCTGGATTTTCAATATTTTCTGCATACGCTAATACCGCTCCTGCAAGTGAACGTGCCTGTGCGCCACTGCGTTGATGCCCTAAATTGAATACTTCTTTCAATTCTGGATGGTTTGTTAACATACGATTATAGAAATAACTTGTTAATGCAACGCCATTTTCTTTTAAAACAGGAACAGTTGCTTTCACGAGTTCAATTTGTTGAGCGGTAAGAGACATAAGTTTTTCCTTTTAAGTTAATAGGATTAAAGATGTATTTATAATACACCTTTAAACATTCAAATTGCAATAAAGTAAAATAGAAGAAATCACAAAAAATGGTTTAAACTATAGGCAATAATAAAAATACAAGGACAGCCTATGCAGCTAAGTAAATTTACCGATTATGCTTTTCGAGTATTGATGTATATTGTTCATCACCAAGACGCACTTCACACTATTCCACAGCTTGCAGAACAGTTACATGTTTCACAAAATCATTTAGTGAAAGTGGTGCATTTTATGGCAAAGCAACATTGGTTAATTACCACAAGGGGAAAAGGTGGGGGGATCAGAGTCTCTTCACTAGTTTTATCTATGCCCGTAGGTGAAGTAATTAGAACATTACAGGGCGATCCTAAACTCGTCGATTGCAATACGCCTGTTTGTATTTTAAAAGCAGATTGCCATTTGAAAAATTTGCTAGATGAAGCGTTAGAGCAGTTTTATCAAACGTTAAATCAGTACACTATTTCTCAATGTATTGGTGCTAAGCACGCAATATCATTAATCTCTGTAAAAAATGGTTAAGCTATTTGCATAACTTAACCATTCGGTTATCGAGCTTCAATAAATTGAATAAGCTTATCCCCATCCTGATATAGCAACTGGCTAGGAACAATATACAACTGCTCATCTTTTTCCACAATCAACTGCGGTACGCCTTGCACATTACAATGTTGAGCAAGCTGTTGCCCAAATTGGATACGTTGCAAGGTTGCCATTTCGATTGAAGGATCTTTCAATAATGCCACTGCTTGACCCAAATCTTGTTGAAGTAACACCTGCTCAATCACGTTCCAATCTGTATTATCTAATCCATCTACATAACGCACTGTTTGCAAGGCAGAAAGTACAGCAAGCCCTTTTTCAGGGGCAATTTGTTGTACGGCAGTTAAGGCTCGCAAGGCATTTTCAGAGTCAAAATCACCATTTTGTTGCAACACATTTTCCAAATAAGCCTGGCTAAAAGGTTGCCCTGTAAGCTTTTCAATACGTTGATCGTTTTGCCACGCATAATTAGCAAAACTGGCATCCATTTTGCGACCGCTTTGATAAAACAAACCTGTTGGCGTTAATACAAGCGGGTAGATTTCGTTAATTTTTTGCAAAACAGACGAAGCCCCATAGCACCAGCCACAAAGTGGATCAAACAGGTAGTAGATCTTCATTAGAACATTCCACGTCCACTGACGCTTTTCTCTGGAACAGCTTGAATCACATCCCAGTGTTCCACAATTTTACCATTCTCATCAAAACGGAAAATATCAACCACCGCTTCACCACGATCTTGTTCGTTCAATTTACTATGTACGTGTAACATCACTAAATCGCCTTCAGCCACCACTCGTTTGATTTCTGCACGAGATTGTGGATGAGCTTTAAGGAATGGTGCAAATGCATCTACAAATGCTTTGCCACCATCTGCGACGGTCGGATTGTGTTGTAAATACTCTTTACCGATGTATTTATCGGTTGCTTCTTGAACTTTATGTTGGTTAAAAGCCATTTCATAAAATGCAAGGGCGTTAGCTTTATTCTGCTCAGGTGTCGTTTGCGCCATGGCGAAAGCAGAAGATAAAAGTGTCGTTAAAATAATCAATGATTTTTTCATTTGGTTTTCCTTAAAATTAAACAAGATGAAATGCATTATAATGAAATAAAAAAAGAGAAAAATAGCGATTTTAGAATAAATTTGTTTCTTATATTGAAATAATAAATAATTATAGAAAAGTTGTATGAAATATAGCAAGCTTCGAGAGCTTTTCCACTATTTTCGAGTGTTCTAGGATTAAACCCACAACGGCAACGCTAATGTCTATGGAAATATTACCATTCACTAGCAATATTATTTCATTAATACACTCTCAATCTCATCAAATGATGTCATATCGTCTAATTTATCTAGTGTTGTTAGTTTAATGGAATGCCGGAATCCTCTACCTTGACTATCTAAGCATGGCACATCTAAAATTGGTATTTCTAAAAGAAATGGTTTACTAAGTTCAAAGAGATAATAAGGTTCAGCACTTTGACTTTTACTGCCAGATTGTTTCTCGGTAATTTTTGAACGTGCTAATTTTTGTACATTTTTAACAGGGTAAATTCGTTCAATTTTTCCATTAAATGCCAAGGCTAAAAATTGAATTTCGCTTGCAAGATAATCTGCAACTTTTAGTTCAAATGTAGCAACAGGTGTATGATACCATTTAGACTTACCTTGTTTAAAATCTGCTAAGTATTGCTCAGAACGATTTTCACCTAATGAGATCATTAAAACTAAATTTGAATAGATACGCTGTTGCATACCATGGTCTGCAATACGCGCTTCGTGTTGTAATAATAATTGAGATTGTAACCTAGATTTGTTTAATAATCGTTCTTGTAAAAAATGCTTCAACCAATAATCACCATTTTTCACAGGTAATAATGCAAAGGCGCCAATACCTACTTGTTCAATGGCGTATTTGTATGGGTTATCCATCTGTTCTTGAGCAAAAAAACCTGGATACAACGCAAAAGCACCAAAAATAGGGCGAGATTTGGGATTTAATTCATCTTCATTCAACAAAATTAAGGCATCACGATAGCGATGCATTTGATTTATAGCATCATCAGGCACATAATCAATATGCTCAATATCATCTTGTTCACCTTGCTCTTGTTCAGTTTTAATTCGGTATTTTGCATCAAATAACCAAATATAACGTTGTTGATTTGGAAAGGTAATTTCTAAGAAAATATCGGGTTTTTGTGGGGTTACGAAAGATCGAAGTGTCTGATTTTGCTTGGTAAATTTAGGTTCATGGGCTAAACAAATATGAATGCCTTCTTTTTCAAAGCGAAAAGCACCGCATATCCCATCTTGCATAATTAAGCTGAAATCAGTATTTTTATTTAAATTTGCTTTTTTCTTCACTTTCTCTTCAAAACCTAATGCGAGTAAACATCGTCTTAATGCTAAAAAACACCAGACTTCATAAATCTCTGCCACTGATTTCTGTGAAATTTCCGCTTGATTATCAAATAAATCTAAATAATGTTTCAGCTCTTGCCAAATTTGAAACAAGCGACTATAACCAGAGCGTTGTTGCAATACCAAACTTTCTTTCATTAATCCCTGAAATTCACCCACTTGTTGCATAAATGGTTGATGTAGTATCTGTTTTAATGGCTTTTGCCAGCCACTTAATCGCTCAAAAAACGCATCTGACAAGCGGTCACTTTTCTCATTTTCTTTGCGTAAAGTGCGATTAAATTTTCCTAAAATCTGATCTGAACGGATGACAGCCATTTTCACAAAACGGTTTTCAGGCGTATCTGCAGATAAAAGTTTTTCCTTTATGGCATAACGTTTGTGGTGTAACCCATTTCTAAAATCATCCCGAATTTTTATTGCAACACGCTCTGGCACTTTACCTTTGATTTTTTCCGCTTTTTGATATTTTTCTACGGTTTGTAAGCGATGATGTGGGCTATTGGCGATAACTTTCAATGCCGCTACAAAATCTTCTTGTAAACATTGGAATTGTGCAATCCATAATAAGGGAAAATACTCACCAACTTGGTGGCTATCGCTAGCATATTGTTCTGTTTTTTCTGCCAAATTAAATCGCCATAACGGATATTCTGCATCAATATCCTGATACATTCTAGGTAAATCTTGATGTAGGTTTATCTTGCTTGGCAATACTTCAAAGGCAAATTCAAAATCGTGAATTGAACCATCAAAAAGTTCGTAGCTTAATGGCAAATGAAACCAGCCAATATCATTAGCTGTATCAATAGAACCGGTAAAAAGTTGTTTATTTTTATTAAAACGAAAAGCATGATTAACAGCACTAAGTTTATGATTTAGCTTAACGGACAGAACATCACAATGAAATTCCCACTCAAAATCATAACGGCTATTTTCAAAGAAAATTGGCAGTCCAAGCGATTGAATTTCACCATTAATTTGCACGTAATAAACTGGTACAGACTCCCCTCGTTTTTTTAAGGTTTGTGCATGGCGAATTTGACGAGAAAGAAGATTAGTAGAATAAATAGAAAATTTGAAATGAGATGTTGCTACACATTTCTCGGACGGATAAATATAAACTGTATTATCCATTTTGCTGTTCTCGGAGAATTTCTTCAACTAAATAATCATCACTCAAGCAATGTAAATCAGCAATACCTTCACTCATCATTTCATACGTTTTTGAGAACATAAAGCAATCTAAAGCTTCCGCCAAGGAAATATGTAACTGTGTAGCAAGCAATACAATAATTCGAGCGTATTTACGTTGTAATAATATGGGATTTGCCATCATAGTATTTCACTTCCTTTAAAAATAAGGTGTTGATTCAAAACTTCCTGTTTCAAAAAACAAATCTGTTGGTTATTTTCTTCATAAATCAGTCTCCCTAATGCATCTTGCTTTGAGATCAAATTTTCCATTAATAACTCAATAGTATTAAATACGCGATCATTCGCAACACCACCAATCACAATATCAAAAAGCTCAATCTCTTTTCCAGTACGATTTGCTAAAATAAAATCAAGCCATTGCTCATTGTAAGAATAAAATTCCTTAGTATGAAATTGGGAAAATAGCGATTCATCAAATTCATAATAATTTAACACCGCACTTTTTCCCAATCTCTTAAAACGCATAGCCCAATTTATAGCTTGTTGTTTAATTGGTGTCGTATAAAATCCGCGACCAAAATCTAGTTTTTCACGAGAAAAAGTAATATCCGGGTGTAAAATTTCCAGCGTTGAACCATGATATAAAATCATAACAAATCCTTTTCTCGCATTAAACCAATAATATCCTCCACCAAATAATCCTTTCCAAGCGTATGCAATATCTCATAATTCGCAATAATATAGCTTTGCAACAAACTACTTTCTGCTAATTTTTGATAAATAACGTTTGTAGGCATTTTCAACTCTTTTGCAACAAAATCGATACAAAAGAGTGCAAATTCAAGCTCTCTTTTGTTATGAATTTGAAAATTCGCGTTTACATTCTTCATTTTTATCTACCAGAAACTTACCATACCGCGTTTGATTAACTGCATTTTCATATGGGCTAATTTGGGCTTAGTACGGCATTTTACTTTATACTCGTTACCATCATTATCCGTTTGCCAGAAGTCAAGACGAGTCAATTCATCATTCCAAATATGAGTTAAGTTTGTTTCTAGCACATTTCCCACATCATCTAACACCGTCCCCAGTTTATTCTCATCACCCTCGATACGCGGTAAGACTTTCATCATCACAAAGTCGTCCCACACAGCTTCTAATTCATCATCATTTTTGGGTTGATATGATTTCAAACCCAATAACAATTCATTGAGTGCACGATAACCCAATTTAAACGGCGTATTCTCAAGTTTTTTATTAAGTGCAGTTAGAAATTGAGTAGATTTTTTTGCAAAAACCAATTCCTCTTCCGTTAAATTTTCTTGAGTTAATTGCGAATAAATAGGATAAGTAAGTTGTTTTTGTTGTGTTTTAGGTGCAAAGAAATATTCAAAATCATTAGGATAAAACTCGCTAAAATCAAAACTTAAAGCGCGATCTAACACCTTACGAGAAAAAGCGTGCGTAGTTTCATCCATATTTACCGTTCCCGCCACAATCAAGTTAAACGGAATACCAATACCATTTTGTTGAAAGAAATTCCAAAGTTTTTCGCTAACACCAAGTTGCTCTTTGAATCCTACAATAGTATCCCAAGCTGTTGCACTTAATAATGCTTCTGTTTTATAGATAAAATGATTTGGACTTACCCATTCCCATTTACGGCTTTCAATAATAGAAAGATAATCAGCAAAATATTGCTCTACAGGTGCAAGGTTCATTTCATCTAAACAGAGCCAATAAGGAGCAACTTCTGCTAATTTCTCTTTTGAACCTTTTACTGTATTGTTTTCAATTAATTGCGCCTTTTCGACCGCTTGCCACGCTTTCACAATAAATTTTAGTACATCAGTCATCACATATTGAGCTGTTCCACTTAAACGAGAAACATAACCCAATAAATCTGAAGGTTCGTGCCAATCAGGACGAACGGCAACTAATTGATAACGTTCACTACGTTCAGATTCCACGACTTGTTCACGCACAAAACGTGATTTGCCTGTACCTGATATACCAGCGAGAAGAAGGAATGGCTTGGGGATCGAAAGTAAATTTTGCTTTACATCATTTTCAGCTATAACTTCACTTTTTTGCTGTTCTGATTTTATTTGCTTTGCAACCTTTTCATATAACTTTAACATCGCAAATAAATCAGATATTAATTCTTCATCTGAAGGGATATGCTCTCTATCATAGAATTTTGCTGCTAAATTAGTTTTCTCGTAATTTTTACTACGGGTGGTCGAAGCTAACAAATCAATAAAATTTGTATTCCAACCTTGGAGTTCTGGAATATTGGATAAAAGAGTTGATTTAAATGTTGCAAACTTAGAAAATTGCTCATTAGAAAGTTTATCGGCTCCTTGTTGCAAAGAAAGGTAAACACCAGAGCCATCAGATTTAAAAAGATACGTAGGATAAATATCCGATTGCACCGATTGAGTGATACTAGGATTAATAATCTCAATCCATAATATATCCGCCCAACCACCATTACCCGGATGCCCTTTTATAGAATAAGAAGAAAGGTTATTTGCTTTAAGGATGCCAGAAATTTCTTTAGGAAATTCATCTCGAAGAAAATTTGCCAACTTGTGATCTTTGAATGGTTGCTGTTTTGCTGAACCAAGTTCACTTAATACTTGATATAGATAATTACCTAAGTTCTGCATTTTTATGTCACTCCACCTAATTCTTCTACATAGAATTTCAGGCGATTCTAACAAATGTAGGGGAGATTTTGAACGAAAATCTGATGGGCTATTAGAGAGAAGAATAGTGTTGGTTAGATAAAACAAACAGTGAGATTTTAGCACCTATTTACAATTACAAATGCCCCAAAATCCCACTGCATGTTTTCCGTCAATAATTACTTACTTGCTACAGTAAAACGTTTAAACAAATGCGCCTGTTGCTCTGCATCATCAGCGATGGCAATCGCTAAATCTGCTACACTGATGCCCGCTGGAATATCGCCATTCATTAGTAACTCTTCACTGCCTAAACGGTATTCGCCCGTACGTTCTTCGCTAAAGCCAGCATCTGCGCCAAGTAACGCTGGTGGTGAAACAAATGCCCAATTTACATCACGACGATCACGTAAATCGTTAAGTAAGTTACGTGCAGCATTGGCACCAGCAAAGATTTCTGCAGGAAACTCTGGTGTATCAATCAGTTGTACATTTGGTGCAACAAATAAGCTACCAGCACCGCCAACCACTAATAAATAAGGCACTTGTGCAACTTTTGCCGCTTCCACAATCGCATTTGCCCCACGGGTAAAATCTTCTGCGATATTTGGGTTTGTCCAACCCGGGTTGAATGCGCTTACGACGGCATCAAAACCTTTTAACTGCTCGGCAAAATTTGCAGAATTTACGTCAAAACTGACCGCTTGTACGTTTTCTGCTTTGACAACTTTCTCCGTATTGCGGGCAAAAGCAGTCACTTGATGACCACGATTCGCTAACTCTGCCACTACTGCACTGCCGACATAACCTGTTGCGCCAATTACTGCGATTCTTTTCATACTGTTTTCCTTCTATGTTAAATGAAATAAAGCGACTATCTCGCTGTTGATGTTGCGCATTATAAAGAAATAAAAAAATAGAAAAACAGCGATTTTAGAATATAATTGTTTCATATTAAGAAACAAAAAGGTATCTCACTGATGGACAAACTGACCGCAATAAACGTTTTTCTTTCCGTTGCTGAAACAGGGAGCTTCACCGCAACGGCAGAACAACTCGACATATCTAAACCGATGATCAGCCGTTATATTGCATTAATGGAAGAGTGGCTCAATGCACGGCTATTTCAGCGTACGACCCGTAAAGTATCGCTCACTGAAGCGGGCGAACAAGCGGTGACTTTCTGCCAAAAAATTGCAAATCTAACCGCAGAAATGGAACAGGAAATGATGTCTCAACAAGGGGAATTACGTGGCACAATCCGCATTAGCAGTAATAGCTCTTTTGGTGCAAGCCATTTAACTGAAGCGATAAATGCTTTTCTTGCGCAACACTCCAATCTGCACATTCAACTTGATTTAAGCGATCGTCTTGTAGATCTGATTGCAGAACGTATCGATCTTGCGGTGAGAATCACCAACAATCCCGATCCGAATTTAGTTGCACGTAAACTCACCGCTTGCCACTCTTTATTGGTGGCAACCCCTGATTATCTTGCTCGATACGGCATACCAAATCACCCTGAAGATTTGCGTCAACATCGATACCTGACTCACGCTAATATCAACCGTCGTGAATGGCGTTTTTATCGGGATAAGCAAGAAGTCTTACTGGAATTGACGAGCCAATTTACGACAAACGAAACAACGGCACTGCTTAACAGTGTTCTAGCCCATAATGGCATCGCAATGTTACCTAAGTATATGATTGAAAAGGAATTAGCCACAGGGCAACTACAAGCTGTAATGACAGAATGGCAATTACCGACATATCAAATTTATCTGCTATATCCATCACGCCACAAATTACCGTTTGCGGTTCGTAAAGTCGTGGATTTTTTAGTAGAAAGGTTTGAAGAAAAAGATTGGTAGAGCGATCAACACTTGCATTTTTTCCCCAAAATTCGCTACAATACCACTAGTTATTTTTACAGTATTATATCTATGAATATCGACCCAATTTGGCTTTACGTTGCAATAGCTTTACTCTGCTTGATTTCATTGTTTCTATTCTTTAGCTACTCTCGTTCACAGCGAGATAGCCTAGAATTGCAACAAGATTTGAACCAACTTCAAACGCAATTTTCTGCCGTTTCTCAACGGGCGGAACAGCTTGCTGTTGAAAAAAATCAGGTGGAGCAATTTGCAATTCAACAGCAGAGCAAAGCCGAAGCCACCCTTGAGCGTTTAAATGAGCGAGATGTGGCAATTTCAAAATTACAGTTACAGCTGGAGCAAGCGGAGCAACAAGAAGATCAGCTCGAACGCTATATTAATGAGCTAAAAGAGCGGATTGGATCGGCTCAAACTAAAGCGGAAAGTTTGGAAGAGCAGTTGCAACAATCACAGTTACAGCTTCTACAACAGCGGAATGAAAGCGGTCAGTTACAGGCAAAATTTTCCCAAACGCAACAGGAATTGACCGAATTACGCACAACACTTCACGAAAAACAGGCAAATTTTGACGCTCAACAGCGGAATTTTTTAGAAGTTCGCCAGCAGTTAAATGTGGAATTTCAACACCTTGCTCAACAAATTTTGGAAGAGAAAAGCAAGTCTTTTTCACAGAGCAATCAGTCGGCGTTAGACTTGTTGCTCAAGCCCTTTAAAGAGCAGATTGAGAGCTTTCAAAGACGAGTGAACGAGGTGCATAGTGAGGCGATTAAAGGAAATGCGGATTTAGGGGCGGAGATTAAACGTGTGCTAGAAATTGGGCTGTCGATGTCGCAAGAAGCACAAAATCTCACGACCGCCTTAAAAGGTAGCAATAAAATTGCAGGTAACTGGGGCGAAATTCAGCTCGAAAGTGCTTTGCAGTCGGCTGGATTATTGGCAGGCGATCACTATTTGGCACAAGAGAGCTATCGAGATGAGAAAGGCAAACGCTTTGCTCCCGATTTTGTGGTAAAGTTGCCTGACGATAAGCATTTGATTTTAGACAGTAAAGTGTCGCTAGTGGCGTACGATCAAGCGGTGAGATCGGACGATCCATTTGCAATTCAGCAGGCTCTTGATGAGCATTGCCGTTCGTTGCGTACCCATATTGATGGATTGTCGAAGAAAAATTACAGCAATTTGATTGGCATTAAAAGCCCTGATTTTGTGCTGATGTTTGTGCCGATAGAGCCAGCCTACATTGAGGCGATGAAGCACGATCCGCAACTGTTTAATTTTGGCTATGAACGCAATGTGATTTTGGTGTCTCACACGACCCTAATGCCGATTTTACGCACGGTGGCGAACCTGTGGCGAATTGAGCGAGGCAATGCCGAAGCCCGTGAAATCAGCGAAAAAGCAGGGGATATTTACAATCAAGTTTGTTTGATTGCCGAACGTTTGGCAAAATTGGGCAATACGCTCAATACCGCAAGTAATCAATATAATCAAAGTGTTACCGCATTGGTGGGTAAACAAGGCTTACTGGGTAAAGTTGAACGTTTTCAACAGCTTTCGGCTAAGGCTCAACAAAGCACGCCACAGGTCGAATTGCTTGAAACGGATTGGGATACCACACGTTTAACCTTGCTTATTGAGAAACCGATTGAAAAGCAGATTGAAAAAACGATTGAGACACGAACAGAACAGGATAACGCCTAATGTTACTTATTATTGATAACCACGACTCTTTCACATTCAATTTGGTCGATTTATTGCGAAAAATCGGGGCAGAGATGAAAGTGGTGTCTGTCGAAGAGTTGGATTTGGACGAGATTGAGCAGTTTAGCCACATTATGATTTCGCCTGGCCCTGATGTGCCAAGGGCTTATCCGCAACTGTTTGAGATGTTAGAGCGGTATCATCAACACAAATCTATTTTGGGCGTCTGTCTCGGACATCAAACCTTATGCGAATTTTTCGGCGGAGAGCTTTACAATCTCTCAAATGTTCGTCACGGTCAGCAACGTCCGTTGATCCAACAAACCGATAATCCTTTATTTGCTAATTTGCCCGAACGTTTTCATATCGGCTTGTATCACTCATGGGCGATTTCGCAAAAATCGCTCAAAAACACACCGCTTGTGCCAACCTCAACCTGCGATCAAGGGGTATTAATGGCGGTAAAACATTGCTCACTACCGATTTATGGGGTGCAATTTCACCCCGAATCCTTTATTACTGAGTATGGAGAACAAATACTGCGTAATTGGTTATACCAACAAAAAGAGATTTAATATAAAATAAAAAACCACTGATTTCTCAGTGGTTTTTGCTTATTGGTTGAACAAAACTACATCATTCCGCCCATTCCACCCATACCGCCCATTCCAGCGCCTAGGTCAGCTTTTTCTTCTTTTGGTAAGTCTGTCACCATACATTCCGTGGTGATCATCAAACCAGCGATAGACGCCGCGAACTGTAATGCAGAACGGGTTACTTTTGTTGGGTCTAAGATACCCATTTCTAACATATCGCCGTACTGTTCCGTTGCAGCGTTATAGCCGTAGTTGCCGTTGCCGTCTTTCACGTTGCGAGCAACCACAGATGCTTCTTCGCCTGCGTTGGTCACGATTTGGCGAAGTGGAGCTTCCATTGCACGTAGTGCTAAACGAATACCCACGTTTTGTTCTTCGTTGTCGCCTTTCACAGTATCAGCCACTTTGCTTGCCGCACGCACTAACGCAACGCCGCCACCTGCAACGATACCTTCTTCCACTGCCGCACGGGTTGCGTGAAGTGCATCGTCTACACGATCTTTCTTCTCTTTCATCTCAACTTCCGTTGCTGCACCGACTTTAATCACCGCAACACCGCCAGCAAGTTTCGCGACACGCTCTTGGAGTTTTTCTTTATCGTAGTCAGACGTTGAATCTTCGATTTGTTGGCGAATTTGTGCCACACGACCTTTGATTTGTGCTTCATCGCCCACACCGTCAATGATGGTGGTGTTATCTTTTGAGATCACCACACGTTTCGCTTGACCTAACTCTTCAATCGTTGCTTTCTCAAGTTCCATACCGATCTCTTCTGAGATCACAGTACCTGCGGTTAAGATCGCAATATCTTGTAACATCGCTTTACGGCGATCGCCAAAGCCCGGTGCTTTCACCGCTGCCACTTTCACGATACCACGCATTGTGTTCACGACTAAGGTCGCTAACGCTTCGCCTTCAATATCTTCTGCGATAATTAACAATGGTTTACCTGCTTTGGCAACCGCTTCTAACACAGGCAGAATTTCACGGATATTGGAGATTTTCTTATCCACTAAAAGAATGTATGGATTTTCTAATTCCACCGTGCCGGCTTCTGGTTTGTTGATGAAATATGGCGATAAGTAACCACGGTCAAATTGCATACCTTCAACCACGTCTAACGCATCTTCTAAACCTGTGCCATCTTCAACGGTAATTACGCCTTCTTTGCCCACTTTTTCCATTGCTTGAGCAATTAATTTACCCACTGTGCTGTCTGAGTTCGCTGAAATCGTACCAACTTGTTCGATCTCTTTCGACGTTTCGCACGGTTTAGAAAGTGATTTTAATTCTTCAACCACAGCTGCAACCGCTTTGTCGATACCACGTTTTAAATCCATTGGGTTCATACCTGCAGCAACGGCTTTCAAGCCTTCATTCACAATCGCTTGTGCTAAAACTGTTGCGGTAGTTGTACCGTCACCGGCTGCATCGTTCGCTTTAGAGGCTACTTCTTTCACCATTTGAGCGCCCATATTTTCGAATTTATCTTCTAATTCGATTTCACGAGCAACGGACACACCGTCTTTGGTGATTGTTGGCGCTCCAAAAGCTTTATCTAACACCACATTACGACCTTTCGGACCTAATGTCACTTTCACTGCGTCTGCTAATACATTCACGCCCTTTAACATTTTCACACGAGCGTCATTACCAAATTTTACGTCTTTTGCTGCCATTTTTCTGTTCCTTTATCTCCTAGGGCTACACGCCCTAGGTTAAGCATTGATGAACCCCTAAGGGGTTCTTTTTCTACTAATGGCTACCTAGTAGCCTATTTATACATAGCCTAGGACGTGTAGCCCTAGATAAAAAACTACTCGACTACTGCCAAAATATTATCTTCTGAAAGAATCAACACCGTCTCGCCGTCAATTTTCTCTTCTTTTACACCATACTCATTGAAAATCACCACATCGCCGACTTTCACATTTAACGGTAACACAGTGCCATTGTCTAAAGTACGACCATTGCCAACCGCAAGTACTTTACCACGGGTTGATTTAGTAGCAGCAGAACCAGTTAAAACGATACCACCTGCTGATTTTGTTTCGACTTCTTCACGTTTTAAAATCACTTTGTCGTGTAACGGACGAATTTTCATTGTGTTGCTCCTAAAATTTAATTGAAAAATTTTGCGTCACCTAATGTGACGCAACGTTGGGTATTTGGTGGCATGATTTGAGATTTCAAGGGGAAATGAAAAATTTTTGTAAAATTTTATGAGAATCTGACCGCTTGTTTATCAATGTAATTGCATTATTTGATCTCTTTCTACGCTTAGTACCCCTTCTACTTCTTTAAAAAAGGCTTCAGCGTGCTCAATATTTTTCCCTTTTGGAATCCGAATGGCAAATCCATTCATATTTTCATATTCATAAACGGTTTCGGCTTGATAGCGTTGAATCGCCTTGATCAAAGGCTGTTTTCCAACACGTTGATCATAAAAAATAATAAGCACATTGTTTGAAACTATCTCTGCTTGAGTATGAATGCCCTTTGATTGCTCAAAAGGTTTCACTAATTGGTTTGTACAAGCCGTGACTATACTGGCTAGCGTGATAATAAAGATATATTTTTTCATTCTGTTTCGACAAATTTTAATGCTTCAATCACAACCTTTAAGTCAGCCCCTTGCTTACAGGCATTTTCACTTAAATGGCGACGCCACTGTCTTGCCCCTTTGCAATTCTGAAATGCCCCAAGCATATGTCGAACAATGTGATTTAAATAAACCCCTTGTGAAAGCTGTTGCTCAATATAAGGCAACATTTTTTCGACCGCTTGTTTCGGTGTAACAATCTCTGCCGTTGGGTCAAACAGTTCACGGTCAATATAGCCGAGTAGAGACGGATTTTGATAGGCTTCACGCCCAACCATGACGCCGTCCACAAATTGCAGATGCTGTTTGATTTCGTCAATAGTTTTAATGCCACCGTTAATGCTGATATTCAGATGCGGAAAATCTCGCTTGAGCTGATACACTCGTTCATAATCAAGCGGTGGAATTTCCCGATTTTCTTTCGGACTTAGCCCCGACAGCCACGCTTTGCGAGCGTGAACAATAAAATCATCGCAATAAGGCTGAATTTGTTCAATGAAATCACAGAGAAATTCATAGCTATCCAGCTCATCAATGCCGATACGATGTTTTACCGTCACAGGAATGTTCACTTCATTTTTCATCGCTTCTACACAACGAGCCACCAATTCCGCTTTTCCCATTAAACAAGCCCCGAACATCCCATTTTGCACACGATCAGACGGACAGCCAACATTCAAATTAATCTCTGCATAGCCACGTTCTTCAACCAGTTTGGCACATTTCGCCAACTGTTCAGGATCGCTTCCGCCTAACTGCAAGGCAACAGGATTTTCAGTCGGATCGTAAGCCAACAGATCGTATTTTGCGTGCAAAATCGCAGGGGCGGTGATCATCTCGCTATACAGCAAGCTATGTTGGGTAAATTGACGGTGAAAATAGCGACAGTGACGGGTTGTCCAGTCGAGCATTGGGGCAACGGAAAAACGCCCACGGTAGTGATTTTGTTGCATTATCTCATCCAAATAAAATAACAAGCGGTGAGATCATGAAGACATTTTGCAAAAAACAGGCAAGATCGAACCGCTTATAAAACATAATTGGGTGAAATGATACTACAAAATAGATAAATTCGGTTAATCCGAAACAATAAAAGCCATGATGACGCTATCTCATCATTTTTTCAAATATATACCGTAGCGTAAAACTCGCTATAATAGCGATGAAAATCCACCAAATGCCTTGTATCGTAAACATGAGTGAGAACTAACGCCTAATGAAAAGTAAAATGCAACAATTTATCGAAACGGCAAATCAATATGGCAAAATGCGTTTGCCTTTTTTCTTTTTAATTGACTTTGAAAAACAAAAGCCACTTATTTTTCTATATTCTGAAATGTCAGAAAAAAACATTCAATTTGATTTTAATAACAAAGGTAAATTAGTTAATCCATTAGAAATAAATAAACAATTTGAACTTAATGTTTTTCCTGTTGATTTTGAGAAATACCAAAAGGCATTTGAGTTAGTACAACATGAAATTCAAATGGGAAATAGTTACCTTTTAAACTTAACACAAAAAACAGAAGTTAAAATAAATTATCATTTAGAGCAAATCTTTCAACAAAGCAGAGCTAAATACAAACTACTCTTTAACGATCAGTTTACTTGTTTTTCACCTGAGTGTTTTATTCGTATCGAAAATAATAAAATTTATTCTTATCCAATGAAAGGGACAATAAATGCGGATGAAAACAATGCTATAGAAAAATTACTAAACTCAGAAAAAGAGTTTACAGAACATAATACGATTGTTGATTTAATTCGTAATGATTTAGCCTTAGTGTCAAAATATATTCAGGTAACAAAATATCGCTATGTGGAAAAAGTAGAAACGCATCGTGGAGCAATTTATCAAACGAGTTCTGAAATTTGTGGTGAACTTGACGAAAACTGGCAAGAAAATATTGGTACAATGCTTGATAAATTATTACCTGCGGGTTCAATTAGTGGCGCACCTAAGGTTAAAACTGTTGAAATTATTCAAAAGGCTGAGCAGCAAGAACGTGGCTACTATACGGGAGTGTTTGGTTATTTTGATGGTGAAAATGTAGAAAGTGCCGTTGCTATTCGTTATATTGAAAAAGAAAACGATAAATATTATTTTAGAAGTGGTGGTGGCATCACTGCATTAAGTCAATTAGATGACGAATATCGTGAAATTTTAGAGAAGATTTATGTGCCAATTCCCATTGTTTGAAACATTAGCAATTATTGATGGCGAAATTCAAAATATTTCTTACCATCAAAAACGAATAGATAATGCATTTACTTATTATTTTAAGCGTAATCCAAAATGGGATTTATCTAAAATTATTCAGGTTAAAGATGAATATACGAAAGGATTGATTCGTTGTAGAATAGATTATAATGAAACGACTTATCAAATTAATTTTTATCCTTATCAACCTAGAAAAATAAAGACGTTTCAATGTGTCTATGTTGAAAATATCGATTATCAATTTAAATATAGTAATCGTATTGCATTAGATAAACTAAAAACAGAAAATACCGATGAAATTATTATTATTCATCGTGGTTTTGTCAGTGATTGTACTATTGGTAATTTATTGTTTTTAAAACAAGGAAAATGGTATAGCCCCAATCATTATTTATTAAAAGGTACGCAGTTAACTCGCCTTCTTGAAGAGCAAAAAGTCTCTTTAACGGACATTCGTGCAGAAGATCTTTTTGATTATGAGCAGATAATGTTGATTAATGCATTGAATCCTTTTGACCCGGCAAGAGCGATCTCCATTGCAAGCGGTCAGATTTTGAAATAGTTTTACAAATTTTGGGATCTCGATCGAAAAATCTGAAAAAAACAGTTGAAACTGTATGAGTAAACAGTATAATAATTTACAGTTAAGTGACGATAAGCTCGTCGTATATGAACATCGAATAGATAAAGGAAAGCATCATGGCTGACAATAAAAAATCTTCAAAAGCAAATAATTCTGCAGTTAAACAAGTTGATCCTGAAAGTAAACAAAAAGCATTAGAAGCAGCCTTAACCCAAATTGAGAAACAGTTTGGTAAAGGCTCAATTATGAAGTTAGGTCAAACTCAACAGCTTGATATTGAAGCCGTTTCAACAGGTTCTCTCGGTTTAGATATGGCATTGGGTATTGGTGGCTTACCAATGGGCCGTATTGTTGAAATTTACGGACCTGAGTCTTCAGGTAAAACAACACTAACGCTTTCTTTAATTGCTCAAGCACAGCAGACAGGAAAAACGTGTGCCTTTATTGATGCCGAACATGCTTTAGATCCTGTATATGCACGAAATTTAGGTGTCAATACCGATGAGTTATTAATTTCTCAGCCTGATAATGGAGAACAAGCGCTTGAAATTTGTGATGCTTTAGTTCGTTCTGGAGCAGTTGATGTCATTATTGTAGACTCAGTAGCTGCATTAACACCAAAAGCAGAAATCGAAGGTGAAATGGGCGACTCACATATGGGTTTACAAGCTCGTTTAATGTCGCAAGCATTACGTAAATTGACGGCGAATATTAAAAATACAAACTGCCTTGTGGTATTTATTAACCAAATTCGTATGAAAATTGGTGTGATGTTTGGTAACCCTGAAACTACGACGGGTGGTAATGCATTAAAATTCTACGCATCTGTACGTTTAGATATTCGTCGTAGCGGTGTGGTAAAAGATGGCGATGAAGTGATTGGTAGTGAAACCAAAGTCAAGGTCGTGAAAAATAAAGTTGCTCCGCCATTCCGTGAAGTACAATTTGATATTATGTACGGCGAAGGAATTTCTCGTATGAGTGAACTATTAATTCTTGCCGAAGCAAATGGATTTATTCAGAAATCAGGGGCTTGGTTCTCTTATGAAGGAACGAAGATTGGTCAAGGTAAGAATAATGCAGTGACTTGGTTAAAAGAAAATCCTGAGATTGCAAATAAAATCGAACAAGATATCCGTCAGGCTTTAACAGCGAATAATACGTTAAAAGCAAAAAATGCTGATGTTGCCGAAGATGATTCTGAAGAATTTAACGAAGAAGAGCTATAAGGATTAAATGCGGTTTTATAAACCGCATTTTTATTTTGACTACCATTAACCATGAAAAATAAATACTCTGCGAGCAGTTATTTACTCTATCTTCTCTCTAAGCGAGAATATAGCGAGATGGAGCTACACCATAAGTTGCAACTCAAAGAATATGAGCTTGAAGAAGTAGAGCAAGCGATTATTCAGGCTCAAACAAATGGTTGGCAAAGTGATGAACGTTTTGCGACAAGCTATGTACGTTACCGCTCGCAACAAGGCTATGGACCACGCCGATTGAAACAAGAGTTACAACAAAAAGGTGTGAAAGAGTGGGTGATCAGCCAAGCACTTGATGAATCTGAAATAGATTTCTTTGAATTGGCGGAGCGACTTTTTGAGAAAAAGCGTCCACGTAGCTGGGATCTTAAAGCAAAGCAAAAAATGTGGCGATATATGGTGAGTCACGGTTTTTACCATGATCACTTTGGGCATTTATTGGAGATAGATTATGACGAATACGATGAATAAGATTACTTTTTTTAGCCGTTTTGAAGCAGATATTGTTAGCGGTAAAAAGACAATTACCATTCGAGATAAATCAGAGTCACACTTTCAAGTAGGGCAAAAACTTTGCGTTTTTACCAATGAAACTGACCGCTTGTTTGCACATATTCAGGTCATCTCGGTTACTCCAATTCACTTTGAACAACTCAATGAGAAACATGCACAGCAAGAAAACATGAGCTTGGAACAGCTTAAACAGGTTATCAAAGAGATTTATCCGAACGATAACGACTTTTTTGTCATTGAATTTGAACTAATTTAATTGAGAAATGAGCCTTTTTAAATCTACCAAACAAGCAGAACTTTGCCCACAATGCCACTCCCCGTTACAACTTAAACGGGGAAAACAAGGGCTTTTTCTTGGCTGTTCTAATTATCCTGAATGCGATTATCTCAAACCGCTTCATCAAGCAAGCCATGTTATTAAAACGTTAGATGAACTTTGCCCTGAATGCAAATCGCCACTACAATTAAAACAAGGGCATTTTGGTATGTTTATTGGCTGTAGCCACTATCCTGATTGCCATTTTACCGTGCATGAAGAAGCTGAAGTAGAAGAAGAGTTTGACTGCCCTGAATGTAAACAACATAAACTAGTCGCTCGTACAGGGCGTTTGGGTAAAACATTTTATGGTTGTGCAGGGTTTCCTGAATGTAAATTTACTTTGCCGAGTAAACCACAAAAACAGCCGTGTCCTGAATGCCAATGTGAGTTGGCAATTATCAAAAAAGTACGTGGTAAATCCTATTTTCTTTGTGCGAACAAAAAATGTCAGCACCTATTTAGTGAAAATGAATAATGTCTTCTTTTAATCAAATTGTTGAAAAACTCAAACAAAATCAAGTGATTGCTTATCCGACAGAAGCTGTATTTGGATTGGGTTGTAATCCACAATCTGAACAAGCGGTCAGATCTCTGCTGAAATTGAAAAATCGCCCTGAAGAGAAAGGGCTGATTTTAATTGCACATAAAAGCGAATTGCTCTTGCCTTATATTGATGAAAACCGTTTAACTGAATGTGAATGGCAACGTTTTGAAACTGTTGGCGAACAAGCGATAACTTGGGTAATGCCTGCAAAGGAAAGCGTACCACGTTATTTAAAGGGGCAGTTTGAGACGATTGCGGTTCGATTATGCCAAGTGCCAGCTGTTGCTGAACTTTGCTCCGCTACGGGATTTGCATTGACATCAACAAGTGCAAATTTAACGAGTTTACCGCCCTGTCGAACTGCCGACGAAGTTCGTCAACAATTTGGTGAAGATTTCCCTGTATTAGATCAAGCCACAGGTGGAAAGCAAAATCCATCCGAAATTCGTGATATATTTAGCCAGCATATTTTTAGACAAGGATAAACAATGAACCACTACGCCGTTTGGGGAAACCCGATTTCACAAAGTAAATCTCCCCGTATTCATACACTTTTTGGCGAACAAACTGGCAAATCAATCTCTTATGTGGCTAAATTGGGCGATGAACAGCAGTTTGAAAGTCAACTACAGCAGTTCTTTGCCGATGGTGCAAAAGGGGGAAATATCACCGCACCATTTAAAGAACGAGCTTTTGCCTTAGCCGATGTATATAGCGAAGGTTGCTTACAAGCGGAAGCGTGTAATACGCTTAAACGTTTAGATGATGGGCGTTTATATGCAGATAATACCGATGGTGTAGGTTTAGTCTCTGATTTGGATCGACTTGGCTGGCTAAAGCCAAATCAACGAGTACTGATTCTAGGCGCAGGTGGTGCAACAAAAGGCGTACTTTATCCACTATTACAAGCTCAACAGCAGATCACGATTTATAATCGAACGTTGGAGAAAGCGGTGAGTTTAGCGGAAAAATTTGCAAAATTTGGCACAATTCAGACCGCTTATTTAGATAATATGGCAGAGCAATCTTTCGATCTTATCATCAATGCAACGTCTTTGGGTTTACAAGGAAAATGTGTTGAATTGCCAAAGAAAATGCTTATCCAAGCTAAACTTTACGATATGCAGTATGCTCCCAACATGCAAACACCATTTCTCAACTATGCACGTTCTCAAGGTGCAACACAATGCCAAGATGGTCTAGGTATGTTAGTTGGGCAAGCTGCCTACGCTTTTAAATTATGGGAAGGTGAATTACCTAATATAGAATCGGTATTAGCTACTTTGAAGAAAGAAATGGAATCCTAAAAGAAGATTTATAACTTACTATAAAATAAGCGAATTTTAAAAGTTATTGATGTTTTTTCTAACAATTTGCCGAATCTCTAGTCAAACAAGCAGAAAAAATTACTTTTTTCAAAAAAGTATTTGACGAGATAGCTCTAAATCAGCATAATACGCCCCGCAAAGCCGATATGGTGACGCAAATGGCTACATAGCTCAGCTGGTTAGAGCACAACACTCATAATGTTGGGGTCACAAGTTCGAATCTCGTTGTAGCCACCATTTGCGGGACTGGCGAAATTGGTAGACGCACCAGATTTAGGTTCTGGCGCCGAGAGGTGTGTGGGTTCAAGTCCCTCGTCCCGCACCATTTGAAGCTTGCAAATAAAACGACTGGAGTATCGCCAAGCGGTAAGGCACTGGGTTTTGATCCCAGCATTCCTAGGTTCGAATCCTAGTACTCCAGCCATCTTATTTCCAAATCTAAATGAACTAACGAAAGTTAGTTTTTTTCTTTTGGGGTATCGCCAAGCGGTAAGGCACTGGGTTTTGATCCCAGCATTCCTAGGTTCGAATCCTAGTACCCCAGCCATCTCTTTTTATTTTCCTTAGATCAAAATAATCCTTAATTTTCATTCTTCATCAGTACTTTTTCTTTTTATCTCTTGAGAAATTCTTTAAAATTAACATTCAATTTATCAGGAGAAAACGATGCTTAATCCAAAAAATTTAGAATCTATCGCACAGCAACTTCATAATGCATTACCACAAAGTTTGAAAAATGTCGGTAATGATTTAGAAGAGAAATTTAAACAAATTTTACAAGCTCAACTTGCCAAACTTGACATCGTCACCCGTGAAGAGTTTGATGTACAGTCTCAAGTTTTGCTTCGTACTCGTGAAAAACTCAACGAATTAGAAAAACGCTTAGATGAGTTAAGTACAAAATCATCAACAGAATCTTAAAATTAAATTCAAGGGGATACTTAATGCAAAAAATCAATCCGACGCAAACTTTCGCATGGAATGCTTTAGAACAGCATAAGACGGAAAATTTAACAATTCCACAACTTTTCAAGGAAGATTCAGCCCGTTTTGATAAATATTCACTACGATTTGAAGATCAAATCCTTGTAGATTTTTCTAAAAATGCGATCAATGAACAAACCCTTTCACTTTTACGTCAACTAGCCGATGAATGCCAAGTTAAATCGGCAACTTATGCAATGTTTAGCGGTGCAAAAATCAATCGTACTGAAAATCGTGCGGTACTTCATACCGCTTTACGTAACCGTTCAAATACTCCGGTTGAAGTGGATGGCAAAGATGTGATGCCTGAAGTGAATGCAGTGCTAGAGAAAATGAAAGGTTTCTGTGAGCGTGTGATTTCAGGCGAATGGAAAGGTTATACAGGCAAAGCGATTACCGATGTAGTGAATATTGGTATCGGCGGTTCTGATTTAGGACCTTATATGGTAACTGAAGCATTACGACCATATAAAAATCACCTTAATATGCATTTTGTTTCTAACGTGGATGGAACTCACATGGCAGAAACATTGCGTAAAACTAACCCAGAAACGACGTTATTTTTAGTTGCATCTAAAACCTTTACAACACAAGAAACCATGACTAACGCACATTCTGCTCGTGATTGGTTATTGGCGGCGGCAAAAGATGATGCTGCGGTAGCAAAACATTTCGTCGCACTTTCTACCAATGCAAAAGAAGTGTCAAAATTTGGTATTGATACCGCGAATATGTTTGAGTTTTGGGATTGGGTTGGCGGTCGCTATTCTCTTTGGTCTGCCATCGGACTTTCTATTGCGCTCTCTTTAGGTTTTGAGAACTTCGAGCAGTTGCTTGAAGGCGCACATGCAATGGACAAACATTTCTTAAATGCTTCTGCAGAAGAGAATATTCCATTAACGTTAGCATTGGTGGGAATTTGGAATAACAACTTCCTAGGTGCAGAATCGGAAGCAATTTTACCTTATGACCAATATATGCATCGTTTCGCTGCGTATTTCCAACAAGGTAATATGGAATCGAATGGCAAATTTGTAGGACGTGATGGCAAAGCAGTAAATTATCAAACAGGTCCAATTATTTGGGGTGAACCGGGAACAAACGGTCAGCATGCTTTCTACCAATTAATTCACCAAGGCACAAAATTAATTCCTTGTGACTTTATTGCGCCAGCTCAAACGCATAATCCACTTGCAGATCATCATGCTAAACTGCTTTCTAACTTCTTTGCACAAACTGAAGCTCTTGCCTTTGGTAAATCACAAGAAGTGGTGGAACAAGAGTTTTTACAAGCGGGTAGATCTTTAGAAGATGTTGCAGAAATTGTGCCATTCAAAGTGTTTACAGGTAACAAGCCAACGAACTCGATTTTAGTACAAAAAATCACACCATTTACATTAGGTGCATTGATTGCCATGTATGAACATAAAATCTTTGTTCAAGGCGTTATTTTCAACATCTATAGCTTTGACCAATGGGGCGTAGAATTAGGTAAACAACTTGCAAACCGCATCTTACCTGAATTGGAAAATGATGAAAAAATCACAAGCCATGATAGTTCAACGAACGGGCTGATTAATCAATTTAAAGCTTGGAAATAAAGCTTTAGTAGCATAATAGACAAGGAGTAATGAATATTTTCATTACTCCTTTTTTATTATAAATAGACAGAATCTATCTATAATTTGTTTGCTAGTAAATATTTGGCGATGTGCATAAATAGGTTATGGTGAAAATGAAAAGGCGATATCTTATACACTCAATTAGATTTTCCAAAGATGCCATCTAAACCTTTAATGGATAAGCCGTCTTGTTCCAATTTAATCACTTCAATCGGATCAGGCAATTCAATACGGAAATGCTTGCTTTCGTAGTTCTCAATTAGTGTTAATAAAAAAGCCTTGAATCGTTGGTGTTCAAGGCTTTGTGTTACGTCTATTTACGTTGGTTTATTTCGATTTGGTGGAGCTGGGGGGATTTGAACCCCCGTCCGAAATTACTCCATCTTCAGCACTACACGTTTAGTCTCGTCTTTGATTTCGCTTACCCCCAGCGGACAGACACGCAAAGAATAAGCTAGCTTGATTTAATTTAGTGCTTCGATCTCCAAGCGTAAGCGTCCACACGATCTCGTTTTGGGTGACTTATCGGACTCCTCGTCTTACGAGCGGAAGCTGAGGCGATAAGGCTATGAGCAGGTTATTAAGCTGCTAAAGCGTATTGTTCGTCGTTTGCGACTATTTTTTGCGGTTTGTTTACGAGGCCTACCGCACCTCGACGTGCACCTTGGACTTCGCTAATCCCGTCGAATCCTGAATCAGCCCCAAAAGTTGGGCGATTGTAAAGGAAAGTTGCGAGATTTGCAAAACGTTTTACCTACTTTTTATCAATTCATTTTTTGAAGTGGCTCACATAACTACAAATTAGTTTCGATTTTGAAAATAAAAAGATGGTAAATTACGAATACTTTACATAATATAAATTTCGTTTTATTCGACTTATTTATCATCAAGTTAAATAAAATGTATCACGAATAATGATGTTTTTTTATGAATAAGGAGTCGATTATGTCTTTCGATTATGCTCAAAAAGAACCTGAAAAATTTCTGACATTTTTAAAACGTCAGAAAATGATTTTTATCGTGGCATTTTTAGGTTATGTCTGTGCTTACCTTGTGCGAAATAACTTTAAGTTAATGTCAAAGTCTATTATGGTAACAAATGGCTGGGACAAAGCAGATATTGCAATGCTATTATCTTGTCTAACCATTTCTTATGGTTTAGCAAAATTTTACATGGGGGCATTAGGCGACCGCGTAGATTTGCGTAAATTATTCTCTATCTGTTTAGCTGCGAGTGCCGCTATTTGTATCATTATTGGTATTTCGCATACATCTATTATTTTACTTTCTGTATTGCTGATTCTTTGTGGTGTTGTGCAAGGTGCTTTAGCTCCTGCTTCTCAAAATATGATTGCGAATTACTATCCAAATAAAACTCGTGGTGCAGCAATTGCAGGTTGGAATATTTCTCAAAACATGGGTTCTGCATTATTACCAATGGCAATTGCGACCATGACGACGATGGGTTTTATTGTACCTGCGACAGGCGATATCTTTATGGCATTCTTAGTTCCGGGCGTTTTAGTATTATTGTTTGCACTATTTTGTTGGAAATATGGTGGTGATAATCCTGAAGCTGAAGGGCTAGATTCATTAAGAACAATGTATGGTGATGCAGGTGAATCCAATGTGGCAACAGAAGAAGAGAAAAGCACACTAACATATTGGCAATTGATTTGGAAATATGTATTTTTAAATCCTGCATTGCTCTTAGTCGCAGCAGTTAATGTCGCACTCTACTTTATTCGGTTTGGTATTGAAGATTGGATGCCAATTTATCTGCATGAAGTTGCACATCTTGGTGATGCTGAAGCTCACATGGCTATTTCTGTCTTAGAGTGGGTTGCGATTCCAGGCTCATTAGTTTTTGCATGGCTAGCGGTTAAATATCCAAATAAAATGGCAAAAATGGGCGCTATCGGCCTATTCATTATGGTAGGTATCGTATTTGCTTATGAGTATGTTGCAGTTTCAGGCCCATCAAATTATGCCTTACTGCTTGTAATTTGTGGCATTCTCGGTGCATTAATTTATGGTCCGCAACTCATTGTGAATATTTTAACAATCAACTTTGTTCCACTAAATGTAGCCGGTACAGCAATTGGTTTTGTTGGCGTAACTGCTTATCTGATTGGAAATATGGGGGCGAACTGGATTATGCCATTAATGGCAGATGGATTTGGTTGGTTCTGGTCTTATGTTGTTATTGCAGCACTATCTGCCTTTTCTGCTATTGGTTATTTAATATTGGCAAAACATGAAGAGAAAACGATTAAAGCCTAAATGCTTATTTTAATGAGAGAACCGAGCCCAATGAGCTCGGTTTTTTTATTAAATCACTAAATGATTTGGTGATCTGTCGAGAAAGCGGTAAGATCTTAGGGATTTTTTACAGTTTCATACCCAAACTGTTTTTAAATGTGAGAAAAGAATGAATAAATATCCTAACGCAGATTTTGACGATACAGATATCGAAGATGCTGAAATTATAGAGCCTGAAGAAGTTGAATTAATTGATACTAATGATGAAGCGACCCACCCAGCTTTAGCAAATAATATGCTTATTCCGCAGGGAGGTAGTCTTGATAGCTATATTCGTATGGCGAATCAATATCCAATTTTGACTGCGGAACAAGAAAAAGAACTTGCTGAACGTTTTTATTATGATGAAGATTTAGATGCAGCAAAACAGCTCATTATGTCGCACCTACGTTTTGTGGTACATATTGCACGTGGTTATATGGGCTACGGCTTACCATTGGCAGATCTGATTCAGGAAGGTAACATTGGCTTAATGAAAGCGGTAAAACGGTTTAATCCTGAAGTGGGGGTGCGTTTAGTTTCCTTTGCAGTGCATTGGGTGAAAGCTGAAATTCACGAATATGTATTAAAAAATTGGCGTATCGTGAAAGTTGCCACGACGAAAGCACAACGTAAACTGTTCTTTAATCTACGCAAAAATAAACAGCGTTTGGCGTGGTTTAATGAAGAAGAAATTCAAAAAGTGGCAGAAGAACTGGGTGTTTCGCCTGAAGATGTAAAAGAGATGGAATCTCGTATGACTGGGCAAGATATGGGCTTTGATTTGCCTGTCGGTGAAGACAGTGATGAAGCTTATGTTCCATCAATGTATATTGAAGATGATAGATCGAATTTTGCCGATGAATTAGAAGATGAAGAACATAACGGGCAAGCAACAGCACAACTTGCTTATGCATTGGCACAGCTTGATGAACGTAGCCAAGACATTATCAAAACCCGTTGGCTTGATGAAAACAAAGCCACCTTACATGAGCTAGCGGCTAAATATAATATTTCTGCCGAGCGGGTACGTCAGCTTGAAAATCAAGCATTGAAGAAAATTAAAGATGCAATCACGCTTGAATAGCAAATAGCCCTTCCAGTTGGAAGGGCTATTTTTTACATTTTCTCTACTGTCTTAATCCCCAACAACCCTAAACCTTGCTGTAAGGTTTTTGCTGTAAGGTGAGCCAGTTTCAAACGGCTTTGTTTAATGCTTTCTTCTGCATTTAACATCGGGCAGGCTTCATAGAAACTTGAGAATACCCCTGCAAGTTCATAGAGATATTGGCACAGAACGTGTGGCGTGCCGTCTTTGGCAACCACTGTTACCGCTTCTTCAAACTGCAACAATTTTAGGGCTAACGCACGCTCTTTTTCTTCCGTGAGAACAATCTCGCCATTTAAGCTGTTCGGGTCAATCCCTGCTCGGCTGAAGATTGAACGCACACGGGTGTAAGCATATTGCATATACGGAGCGGTGTTGCCTTCAAAGCTCAACATATTGTCCCAGTCAAATACATAGTCAGTGGTGCGGTTTTTGCTGAGATCGGAGTATTTCACCGCCCCGATAGCCACCGCTTCAACCACCGCTTGTTTTTCACAAGCGGTCAGATCTGGATTTTTTTCTGCAATTAATTTTTCTGCACGTTCCACCGCTTCGTCTAACAAATCGGCTAATTTCACCGTGCCACCCGTACGGGTTTTGAACGGCTTGCCGTCCTTACCTAACATCATTCCGAAGTTGTGATGCTCAAGGCTGAAACTCTCTGGCACATAGCCTGCTTTACGAGTAATTAACCACGCCTGTTGCATATGCTGGCTTTGGCGAGTATCGGAGAAAACCAACGCACGATCTGCTTTTAGCGTTTCATAGCGATATTTAGCGGCGGCAATATCAGTGGTGGTGTAAAGGAAGCCACCATCTTTTTTCTGCACGATCACGCCCATTGGGTCGCCGTCTTTGTTTTTAAATTCATCAAGGAAAACCACCAACGCCCCATCGTCTTCAACGGCTAAACCTTGTGCTTTCAAGTCCGCCACGATTTCAGGCAACATTGGATTGTACAAACTTTCGCCCATTACATCGTTTTCGGTTAAGGTCACGTTCAAGCGGTTGTAGTTATGTTGGTTTTGTTGCATCGTGATATTGACCAACTTTTTCCACATTGTGCGACAGTATTCATCGCCACTTTGCAATTTCACCACATAGTTACGGGCTTTTTCCGCAAAGGCTTCATCGCTGTCGTAATGCTCTTTTGCTGCACGGTAAAAGGCTTCCAGATCGCTCAATTCCATTTCCGAAGCGTGTTCGTTTTCCATTTTTTCAAGGTACGCAATCAACATACCGAACTGGGTTCCCCAGTCGCCAACGTGGTTCGCTCGGATCACCTTGTTACCTAAAAATTCCAACGCACGCACCACGCCGTCACCGATAATGGTTGAACGCAAATGCCCAACGTGCATCTCTTTTGCTACGTTTGGGGATGAATAATCGACTACCACCGTTTGAGCTTGATTTAATTCAATGCCTAATTTATCGCCAACTAACGCTTTTTCTGCATTTTGTGCCAACCACGCTGGATTTAAGAAGATATTGATAAAGCCTGGACCTGCGATTTCTAACTTCTCGGCAATGTCGCCTAATTCAACATTGTCTAACACTTTTTGAGCAAATTCGCGTGGGTTTAAGCCAAGTTTTTTCGCGGCCCCCATAATGCCGTTGGCTTGATAATCGCCAAATTGCACTTTGCCTGATTGACGCACCAACGGCTCAACATTTTGCTCTGCCCCAGCTACAATCATTGCCTGTTTAATTTTTTCCGATAGAATGTGTTGTATATTCACGTTTATACCTATTTTTAACCCTAAAAAATGAGTGCAATGATACTAAAAAATACGGATAAAAGCTCCGAATTTGCAAACTTTTTCACAAATTTGACCGCTTGTTTTGGCGATCTAGCGGTATTTGAGCAGAAAATTCAACAAATCGCCGAAATAGCAAAGATCGATTTGTCACGTTATCAAATCGATCATCTGGCAGTGCGAATGAACAGCAATGAACTGGCGGAACAGTGGCGAGCGTTGTTACTCAACGGCTCAACCTTATTGAAAGAGAGTGAAGTGAATGGTCGCCCGATTGGGTTATTTACCTTAAACCAACCGCTTAACTTTTGTGGGCAGCAGGTTTCTGTGATTGAGTTACCTTTTCCCAAAGGCAAAATCTATGCAGAACAAGGCTGGGAGCATATTGAGCTAGTCGTGCCGATGCTTGAAAACGAAAGCGTTGAAGATTGGTGTAAGCGGATAGATTCGCACTTTTCTTTGCAAAATAACCCTGAATTAAAGGTTAAATTCAGTCAACCACAAGTCAATGGCGAACGTTTACCAAATCCTAGTGTGGCAATTTCACTAAAAAATGCAACTTATCGTAATTTTTGCTGTCTAAAGTTGCATCCTTATGATATAAATACAATCGTTTGTTCAGAGAGCAATCTTTGAACTTTTTTATTGGAGAACAATATGAAAAAATTTGGATTCGCAGTAGCATTAATGACTAGCTTAACTCTTGTTGGTTGTGCAAATACAGACGTTTATAGCGGAAGTGTATATCGTGGTGAACAGGCAAAAGAAGCCCGTTCAATTAGCTACGGCACGATCTTATCTGTACGCGATGTGAAAATCCAAGCAGATAATCAAGGTGTTATTGGTACTGTAGGTGGCGGTGTATTAGGTGGTATTGCAGGTTCAACAATCGGCGGTGGTACCGGACAAGCTGTAGCGACAGCAATTGGTGCAATTGCTGGCTCAGTCATTGGTAGCACAGTTGAAGAAAAAGCGAGTCAAGTTTCTTCATTAGAAATGGTGATTCGTAAAGATGATGGTAAAGAAATCGTTGTAGTTCAGAAGAAAGAAGACGGTTTCGTACCAGGTAAACGTGTAAGAATTGTGGGCTCTAGCTCTGATTTGAACGTTTCACTTTTATAATTTTTTAGATAATTTACTTTGTTTATATCTTAAGGACATAAAAATGAAAAAATTTTCACTTATTGTATTAATGAGTGCTGTATTAGCAGCTTGTACTGCAGATGTTTACTCTGATAAAGGTAATGCGACTATTGTAAGTAGCAAATATTTATCTGAGAATGTTGTAGAACTTGTTGTTAAAAAAGATAGCGGTGAGTTAGTTACAATGACTCGCGAATATGATGCTCACGCAGCTGTTGGCGCAAGAGTAAATGTAACTGACAACTACAATCACGAAGATCCTGATTTAAAAACCATTACTCGTTACGAGTTTAAATAATTCAGGCTAAGTATAGAAACCTCGATTTCATCGAGGTTTTTTTATGCCTAAATTTGACATAAAATGTAAAAAATTCATCTTATCTAACCGCTTGTTATGCACGCTTTTCTTCGAAAACTTTCATCTGATTGGTTAAATGCGAATATTATCGGTACATTGCCAATATTTTTCGCAACCAATATTGCCGCATTACTCATTTGGCAACTCAATATTTCAGAGCAAACTATGCCTTTGATTTTAGGCATTATTGCTGCTGGATTATCAGATCTAGATAACCGCTTAACAGGTCGTTTAACTAATCTTTTCTTCACCCTTATTGCTTTTGCTATTTCAGCATTAAGTTCTCAGCTTGCATTAAGCCATGGTTGGCTATTCATTCCTCTCATCACCATGATTACCTTTATTGTTATCATGTTAGGTGCAATAGGGCAACGTTATAGCACCATCGCCTTTGGTACACTACTAGTCTCCGTATATACCACATTAACTTATGTAGAAACAACAGCTTGGTATGGTAATACGCTCATGATCTTAGCTGGAACACTGCTCTATGGATTAGTTGCTGTCGTGGTTTATCTGATTTTCCCCAATCGAACAGTACAAGAGAATATGGCGCTCTATTTTGAAGCCTTAGGTAAATATTTGCAGGCAAAATCTGACTTTTTCGATCCCGATGAAATGGAGTCCTTGCCTGCTAAGCAATTAGCATTAGCGAAAGCGAATATAGACGTTATGGCTACTTTTGATAAAGCAAGAGTGTCTTTATTTTATCGCTTAAGAGGACAGCATCGCCATTTATGTACACAAAAGATGCTACGTTACTATTTTACAGGGCAAGATATTTGGGAGAGAGCGAGTTCAAGTCACTCACAGTACGAAAATCTATTTAAAGGGCTTAAAAATACGGATTTAATTTTCCGTTTTCAGCGGTTATTAGAGTTACAAGCCATTGCTTGCCAACAAATTGCAAATGCACTTCGTCATAATGAAGCTTATCAACATAATAGCCGAGGTGAGCGAGTATTAACAGGTTTAACTCAATCTTTGTCTTACCATCAAACACAAGGTATTCCTTCGATTTCTATCTTACAATCTATTACGGAGAATTTACGGAATATAGAAGGGCAATTAGCTCAATTATCAAATGACAATATAACTGCTATTAATCACCAACATCAGCCAAAAACAGCTCGTTTGATTGCAGAAAATGTTTCAGGTTTAGGCAATATGATTAAAGCAATCAAAAGTCAGTGTCACTTTGGTTCTCAGCTTTTTCGCCATGCTGTTCGACTATCCATTGTTGTGTGTTTGTGTAGTAGTTTGGTGGAATATTTTCATATTCAAGAAGGCTATTGGATTTTATTGACCGCAGTTTTGGTTTGCCAACCTAATTACTCAGCCACCAAAAAACGTTTGGTTCAACGTGTGATTGGGACAGTGCTTGGTGTGATTGTCGGTATGTCTTTCCGCTATCTTTCTCCAACTTTGGAAGCTCAATTAGGCATTATTGTCGCTGCAAGTAGTTTATTCTTTTTCTTTAGAACGAATAATTACAGCTTTTCGACCTTTTTTATTACGATTCAAGTTTTAGTCAGTTTTGATGTAGTCGGGTTTGGTTCAGATAGTGCAATGTTACCGCGTATTTTAGATACGTTGTTAGGTGTTGGTATTGCTTGGTTTGGGGTATCTTATTTATGGCCAGATTGGCGTTATATCAATTTACACAATAGTTTAAAAGAGACCTTAAAAACCAGTTCAACCTATCTCAAATACATTGTGGCCCAATTACAATTTGGTTATCGAGATCAATTTTCCTATCGTATTGCAAGACGTTCGGCACAAAACGCACTAGCAAATTTGAGTGCTGCCGTATCCAATATGACCGGTGAGCCTAAAAAATACAGTAAAGAGTTAACTTTCGCTCCAACCTTATTAGGCTTAAGTTATACGCTGATGAGTTATATTTCAGCATTAGGCTCACATAGAATTGACAGCGCTCATTTAAATCATCATGTTGACTTTGCCAGTGTCTTTTTTAAACAGGCAAAACAGATCTCGACTTTGTTAGAAAAAATGGCATTAGGAGACAAATGTACGGAACAAACCATTCACACCATGGATCAGCAGTTACAAAAATTTGAAGCGGATTTCCAATTATCACAAATTGATGAGCGAAGCTTCATTCTTCTGCAACAATTACGACTTATCGTCCAGCTACTTCCACAACTATGGGAATTAGTCGGAAAGGAGAAAAGTCACCATTACGAAAAAGGAATATAGAAAAGAAAAATAGGGGTATCGGCAAGATACCCCTATTTGTACTATAAGCCCAAACTCTCCCAAATTTCATCAACCCGTTTGACGACATCAGGATTTTTGCTAATCGGCGTCCCCCATTCTCGTTGGGTTTCGCCAGCCCATTTGTTTGTGGCATCAATACCCATTTTGGAACCTAATCCAGCGATTGGCGAAGCAAAATCCAAATAATCTATCGGGGTGTTTTCGATAAGTGTCGTGTCTCGTGCTGGGTCGCAGCGGGTGGTGATCGCCCAAATTACATCTTTCCAGTCTCGAGCATTCACATCATCATCACACACAATCACAAATTTGGTGTACATAAATTGACGTAAGAACGACCAAACCCCCATCATCACTCGCTTGGCGTGTCCTGCGTACTGTTTCTTAATCGTCACCACCGCCAAGCGATAGGAACAGCCTTCAGGTGGCAGATAAAAATCGACAATTTCAGGGAACTGCTTCTGCAAAATCGGGATAAAGACTTCATTCAAGGCTTCCCCCAACACCGCAGGTTCATCAGGCGGTCTGCCCGTGTAGGTGGAATGGTAAATCGCATCTTTTCGCATCGTAATGTGCGTTACGGTAAACACAGGGAAATACTCTTGTTCGTTGTAGTAGCCCGTGTGGTCGCCGTAAGGCCCTTCGAGAGCGGTTTCATTGAGATCGATATAGCCTTCTAGCACAATTTCTGCACTGGCTGGCACTTCTAAATCATTACTGATCGATTTTACTACTTCCGTTTTGTGTCCACGCAACAAACCTGCAAAAGCGTATTCAGACAAGGTATCAGGGATCGGCGTAACCGCTGCCAAAATGGTCGCAGGATCCGCCCCCAACGCCACCGAAACAGGAAACGGCTTATCAGGGTTGGCTTCTTTCCACTCCTGAAAATCCAACGCACCACCACGATGAGAAAGCCAACGCATAATCAGCTTATTTTTACCGATCAGCTGTTGGCGATAAATCCCCAAATTCAACCGCTTTTTGTAAGGCCCTTGTGTTATCGTCAGCCCCCAAGTGACAAGGGGAGCCACATCGCCTTGCCAACAGTGCATAATCGGCAGTTTATAGAGATCGACATCATCGCCCGAGAGCACCACTTGCTGACAATCCGCCTTGCTCAACACCTTGCTTGGCATATTCAGCACTTGCTTCCATTGTGGCAACTGCCCGATTAAATCCTTAAACCCCTTTGGTGGCTCAGGCTCTTTCAAAAACGCCAACAGCTTACCAAGTTCTCGTAAGGCTTTGGTATCTTCTTGCCCCATACCCATTGCCACCCGTTCAGGCGTGCCGAACAGGTTGCACAAAACAGGCATATCGTAGCCTTTCGGATTTTCAAACAGCAACGCAGGACCGCCCTTGCGTAAAGTGCGGTCGGCAATTTCGGTCATTTCCAAATAAGGATCGATCTCTTGGCGAATACGCTTTAACTCACCTTTTTGCTCAAGTAGATCGAGAAATTCTCGCAGGTTTTTATATTTCATAAGTTCTCCTGATTACTCATTGCAGTATAGCAAAATTTTGCTTAAATCTAACCGCTTGCAAGCGGTTACTTTTCATAAAAAATTTACAAAATTAAATAACCATAAAAAAATTATAGAAATATTGTGAAATTCTGCTAATATTTCGCCACTTTAATTTAAAGGAGATTTTTTTATGTTTAAGAAAAGTGTATTAAGCCTTGCTTTATTAGCTGCAACCGCTGTTTCAAATGCAGATGTACTTACTACGGTAAAACCGCTTGGCTTTATTGCTAGTGCAATTACTGATGGCGTAACTGAAACTAAAGTATTACTGCCAGTCAGCGCGTCGCCGCACGATTACAGCTTAAAACCATCTGATGTTGAGCAATTACAATCCGCTCAATTAGTCGTTTGGGTGGGTGAAGAGATGGAATCTTTCCTAGAAAAAAGCATTGAGAAATTGCCGAAAGAGAAAGTATTAACCCTTGAAAATGTTGATGCCATTAAAGAGATCGCGGAGCATTCAAGTGAACATAAAGAAGATAAGCACGACCACAAACATGAGCATAAGCATGAACACAAACATTCACACGGACACGATCATGCTCATAGCCACGATGAAGACTGGCACATTTGGCTTTCACCAACCGCCAGTGAGCATATCGCCGAGCAAATCGCCGAGCGTTTAAGCCAACAATTACCAGAACAAAAAGCGAAAATTGCGGAAAATTTAGCAAGCTTTAAAGCAACTCTTGCAGCTAAAAATGTAGAGATTGCAAAACAGCTAGAGCCTGTAAAATCAAAAGGTTACTACACTTTCCACGATGCTTACGGCTATTTTGAAGATGCTTACGGATTAAAATCCTTAGGTTCCTTTACCATTAACCCAACTGTTGCACCAGGTGCAAAAACCTTAAACAAAATTAAGCAAAGCATTGCTCAGAAAAAAGCACAATGTTTATTCGCAGAGCCACAATTTACACCGAAAGTGATTGAAAGTTTAAGCAAAGGCACTTCAGCGAAAGTCGGTCAGCTTGATCCACTTGGTGCTAAAGTTGAATTAAGCAAAAATGCGTATCCTGAGTTTTTACAATCCTTAGCTAGCCAATTTAGTGAGTGTTTAAACTAAATTAAAATATCCAATATGATGTAGCAGTTGCATAAAACTCAAAAAAGCTCGTAGCAACTGTGTTTGTGCAAATGCTACATAAAACTCAAAATACCTACGGGGCTTAGTAAGCCCCAAATTTTTCATCATTATTCTCTTACAAAATTTATTACACGTGAAAATAAACGTGTAAAAAGTGTTGGAATAGACTCTTTACCCCTTTTTTGAATTTCACTAGCAAGAGCAAGAGCTAGATCAGGTTTAGATGTTCGACGTATCGCTTGTTGAATAATTTTAGTAGCTGGGTAGTAATTCCCTTGAGCTTTCCAACGAGATAAATGAATAAAGATTGATGCAAAACCAGAAAAGTAGAGAAAATGTTCAATATCACTTTTAGGTAATATCGTAAGACGCTCCGAAGTAGTTTCATGCTCATCCAACATACTTTTCACCGCTTCTGCATATTTCTTACCAGCAATATCTCCATCAGTTAAAACATGCCACTCAATCCCCATCGCTTTCACATATTTCAGTAAAGGAGTAAGACCTGATTGCGCAAATTCAACAATACGAATTCCTTCCAATTCCAAGTTAATCCCTAATTGCTCCGCTAAAGCAGACAATAGCCAGACTTCTGTTTCACCCTCTACTAATATCCAAGCATTTGCAAATAGAGCGATGCTACGATTGTAATGAATGTGAAATGTAAGACGACGTAAAGCTTGCTTAGATAATGTATATTTTGAAAGCTGATAAGCTTTTATCGCATTAGGGGAACGGACCAATCGGCAAATAGAACGTAGCTCAACTTGTGAAAGTAACTCAACAGAATTCGTTGTTGTAATACGTTGAATAGGCAAAAACTGCATCAGCTCCCAAATAATAGCGACCATTCTAGGGTGTAATCTTGCATCAGGATCTTCAAATAATACGATGGGTTGCAGTACAGCACCAAATTCTGATTTTTCACTAATGGGAATAAAAAATTGTGAGATTTTCTCAAATAGAGTTTGACGTAATGCTAAATCTCCAGTTCTTAAATCAGAACAAAGTTGTTTCACTTTACTCCATAATACAGACGGGTCGGGAATAGTTTTGAGCAATAATTGTTTATTTTCATCATGAAAAAAATAGTATTGTAATAAGAGTACAAGAGCATTAATCTTTTCATCAAATAAGTGATTACAGCCATCTCCATCATCTATATAACACTGTTTAAAAGATCTATGCTCTTTTAAACGCGCATCACGAAAACGAAAAACCGGAAAATATTGGAGCAATTTAGTAATAATTTCTTCTTTATTTTCTAAATAGATCTCTTCACCATTTTGATCGATAAAATCATAGTAAGTTTGTATCTCATTTTCTGTTCGTTCACCACTTACTTTGAGATAAACACGATGGTATTGATCTTGGTGTTCTATAAAAAGTGCTTGATAGCATTGATGTTGAAGATCTAAATGCTCATCAATAAAACTATTACTAAAGCTAAAAAGTAACGTTATCTGATTTGAGACAGAAGGAGATTTTCCTGCTGTAACATGAAAGTCGGAATAAAGAAATTGATAACGTTTTTGCTCTGCATTGAAAATTAGGCTTAATGCATCAAGTAAACTCGATTTACCCCACGCATTTTCCCCAATCAACACCATATTAGGTCTTAATGTCATGGAAAGGCGACTAATACCTCTAAATCCGACGATATCGATATTACGTAAGTACATAAATTCTCCATTTCCATTATTTGAATATTGTCTATATGTTGCCTTTTATTACATCAACAACCGCTTGTGCCGCCTGAGCATCAGCATCGCATTGAATTAATTTATGCAAATCAATAAAACGTTGTTTTAAAGCATTTTTCTGTGCAACATCTTCAGGCGCTTGCGATAAATAAACCGCTAAATGCTTCGCTAAATTTTCAGGTTCACAAGCTTCTTGGATCAATTCAGGTACAAGCGGTTCGTTTGCGAGTAAATTTGGCAAAGAGATATAGTCTGTCTTAACCAATTTTTGCGCCAACCAATAGGTAAGTGGTTTCATTTTATAGCCCACAACCATCGGAGACTTACAAAGCATCGCTTCAAGGGCTGCTGTGCCTGATGCAAGTAATGTCACTTCCGCCACAATCATCGCAGAGCGTGCATTTCCATCTAAGATAATCACATCTAATTCAGGGGCAACTTGTGCTTTAATGGCTTCAAATTGTTCACGGCGTTTTTGATTTACCAGTGGTACTAAAAACTGCACATCGGGATATTGAGCTTTAAGTAATTGTGCCGTTTTTAAAAATGGCTCTGTGAGAAAATTCACTTCGCTACCACGGCTACCTACTAAAATTGCCATATAACGTTGAGTTTCATCAATGCCAAGTAAACGGCAAGCATCTTGACGATGAGGCTTTAATGAAATGGCATCTGCCATTGTATGCCCAATAAAACGACACGGCACATTAAAACGGTCGTAAAAGGCTTTTTCAAACGGTAAAAAGGCAAGCACTAAATTAGTTGCCCGGGCTATCTTATGTACCCGATTTTGTCTCCATGCCCAAACAGAAGGGCTAACATAATGAATGGTTTTAATTCCATTGGCTTTAAGCTTTTCTTCAACACCAATATTAAAATCAGGGGCATCAATACCAATGAAAATATCGGGTTTTAATGCCAACATAGTGTCAATAACTTGCTTCCTACGTTTTAACAAGCGAGGCAAATGTTTAACCACTTCAGCTAATCCCATGACAGCCAACTCTTCCATATCAAATAAGGTCTCACAACCTTCATTTAACATTCGCTCACCTGCAACCCCAATAAAACGAGCATTAGGATAGTGAATCTTTAATGCACGAATTAAACCCGCACCAAGAATATCGCCTGAAATTTCACCTGCAACAATAGCAATAAGAGGAGATGATGTTGTCATATACTGTCAATAGTTTATAAAAAGTAAAAGATGATGACATTATAGGCTAATAACCCACTTTCATCTAAATTTTTTATTAGGCTACTTTTTATGACATTTATTTCTATGAAATAAAAAAATATATCGGCACAGTTATGTATTATTGGATATAATGGAGCGGTAAATTTCATTTACACTCCATATTTTCAACCATACTCGGAATGACAAATTATGAAAAAAGCACTATTTACATTATCTGCTTTAGCGATGGCAGCAAGCTCAGCGCAAGCATACACACTAATTGATAACCAAGAAACAGGTACAAAATTAGATTTCAGCGGTTCTCTTCGCCTTAAGTGGCAGAGTTCTTCTGAAAAAACCGAGAATTATGAAAAAAACACGACTAAGCGTAATCATGTTAACCGTGCAGTAGCAAATGATGGCTCACGTTTTGGTTTCAAATTAACGCAACAAATTGCGAATGGTTTCTATGGTATCGGTCGTGCTGAATGGCGCTTCCGTGGTACTGCGCCCTCACAGCATAATTTCGACGACATTTATACTCGCCAACTTTATGTTGGTATCGGTCATAAACAATATGGTGAATTAACCTATGGTCATATGGCAACGATTACTGATGAAGTTAAACGTACAGACTTACCAAATACGTTAAGCTTAAGTGGTGGCTTATTAAACGGTTCATCACGTAAAGTAGCTCAATATACTTACAGTGGTATTAAAGGTTTAAAACTAGGTGCATTCTATGGTGGTCATAGCCAACGCGGTAATGATGCAAAAGATTTAACTGACGAGCGTAAAGATATTTGGGGTGCTGCAGCAATCTATAATCATAAAATTGATGAGCTACAAAGTGTAAAATTGGGTACAGGTGTATCTCGTGAGCGTTTTGAACAACGTAGCACTGGTCATACTTATGGCTATACCGCATATTCTGTTGGAACAGCTTATACCTATGATAAAACCACTGTCGGTATCGACTTAGAACGTGGTGTAACAAACGATCAAGGTACTATTGGCAACAAACGTGTACGTAAAGAAGTTCGTACTGTGCTTTATCAACAATTAACGAAAGATTGGTCTGCTTACACAATGTATGCTTATAAAACAGATCGTTTAGATCGTGTTTCTAGTGCAGATACTAACAAGAAAACCCATGAATTTATGTTAGGTACAGAATACTACATCGTACCTAAATACCTAAAAACCTTTGTTGAGTGGAAAACAGCAAAAGCTAATAACTATACTAACGGTGTAAAATCATCAAAAGTTCGTAATAACGAAACGGTTATCGGCTTACGTGCTTATTGGTAATAAAATTATTTTAAGTATGCCTGAATGGGCATACTTAATTAGATGCCACATAAGAGCGATAAAATAGCCACTACTTTACCTATACTTATCTAAGAAACGGTAATAATTTATACCAATTTTCAATGCGACTTTCTTGACCCACTTCCCACCAAATAAACTAGGTACTTTAAGGCTTTCAAAGACACGTAACCGCTCGTCATTGCCAAGAATAGATTCTGCGATAATACGTCCAGTCAACCCCGTGAGTGCAACACCATGACCTGAAAAGCCTTGGGCAAAATAAACATTAGATTTTACTCTACCGAAGTGTGGAGACGCATTGAGTGTCATATCAATCGGTCCACCCCAGCCATAATCAATTTTTACATTCTCTAATTGTGGGAATACATCAAGCATATTTCGACGCATTTTGGCGATCATATCGACATTTGAGCTAGAGTCACTCCCGAACAGCAAGCGGTTATCTGCACTCAAGCGGTAATAATCAAGCAAAATATTGTTATCACAAACAGACATACCATTATTGATAATACTATCTGCAACGGATTGGCTTAACGGCTCTGTAGCAATAATAAAACTTTCTACAGGCAGAATTTTTCGTGCGAGTTTAAAACCGATTTTTTTATTTGATTTCGCATCAATATAAGCATTGGTGGCTAAAACCACATTATCTGCCGTAATTGAACCTTGTGGTGTAATAACTTTGACTTGATTACCTGAAAATTGCAAATCAAGGGCAGGGGTATGTTCATAAATTGTCACACCACGTTGTAAACAAGCCGCTGCTAAACCTAAGCAGTAATTAAGTGGATGTAAATGTCCAGACTGACTATCATATAAAGCGCCACAGTAAATTTTACTGCCTAAATGCTGTTCTAGCTTTGTCTTATCCCATAATTCCATATGTTGATAGCCAAAACGTTCCCGGCTCTCTTTTTCGATAGCCATAAGATCATCCATACGACGATGATTTAGCGCCAATGTCGCATAGCCTTTTTTCCAATCACATTGAATGTTGTATGTCTTAACTCGCTCATCAATGATATTAATCGCTTCTAAAGACATATCCCAAAGCTTGCGTGCATTTTCTTCGCCGACTTGTTCAATATACTCGTCAATTCCTTCTTCAAAGCCATTGATAGCTTGCCCACCATTACGCCCTGAAGCCCCATAACCTACACGAGCGCCTTCAACGACAATTACGTTTTTGCCCTTTTCAGCTAATTCTAACGCCGTGGATAAACCTAAAAAACCTGCCCCGATAATGCAAACATCGGTGGATTGATTAGTGGCAAGATGTGGAAGAGTAAAATGAATATTTCTAGAATCGGAATAGTAAGTTCGAATATGTTCTTGATGAGCAAAATTAAGCATAAAAATCGCTAAGTAAGATCTTATCGTGACTTTATTTTTATTCTTGGTATAACGAAAAGATTTGAATATTAAGAAATGGCGCACCCGAGAGGATTCGAACCTCTGACCGCTCGGTTCGTAGCCGAGTACTCTATCCAGCTGAGCTACGGGTGCGTGATAAAGTAAATGGCGGTGAGAGAGGGATTCGAACCCTCGATGGAGCTTTTTAACCCCATACTCCCTTAGCAGGGGAGCGCCTTCAGCCTGCTCGGCCATCTCACCACTCACTGTGTCTGTGGGCGTGCATATTACTAGGTTCTAGAAATATGTCAAATTATTTTTGCAAAAAAAGTAAAATAACAGACCGCTTGCTTAGTAACTAAGCAAAATGGCTAATTTCTAACAATTTACAAAGAAATATTAAATTTTTCATAGGGTTATACATTAGAAATCGCCATTTTTCTTATATGCACTTATTTTTTACCTAATAGTTTAATCAACGGCAATAAAACTAAACACGCGATAGAACCAATAACGACACCTACAACTAAGTCAACAAAGCTTAAAAATGCTAAATCAATCTGTAATCCTTCAATAAAATGGTGAATAAATGGTACGGTATGGGTAAAAATACCCCCACCAACAAGGAACATTGCAATAGTACCAATTACAGAAAGAGATTTCATAAACCATGGCATAATAAAGAGTAATCCCTTACCAATACCTTGAGATAAAGTGCTTTTTTTATTCAGCATCCATAAGCCAATATCATCAAGTTTAACAATTAATCCAACCAATCCATAAACAAATAGCGTAATACCAATACCGATGGCTGAAAGTGATAGCACTTTTGTTAAAGTTGTAGAGCCTTGTAGTACGCCAAGGGCAATAATGATAATTTCAGCAGAAAGAATAAAATCGGTACGTACAGCACCTTTAATTTTATCTGCTTCAGAAACGATTTCTTGTGGTTCGTGACTATCCGCTTTATGTAAAAACTTATGCAATAACTTTTCAACCCCTTCAAAACAGAGATAAGCCCCACCAATCATCAATAGCGGATTAATTAATACTGGCAAATAAACAGAGAGCAACAGCGCAATAGGAATCAAGATTACTTTATTGATTAATGAGCCTTTCGCAACAGCCCAAATAATTGGTAATTCACGCTCTGGCTTAATATCTTTGCCACTTACTTGGTTAGCATTTAAAGCTAAATCATCTCCAATTACGCCTGCAGTTTTTTTGGTTGCAGCTTTGGTCATCAACGCCACGTCATCAAGCACGGAGGCAATATCATCGAGTAATGTAAATAATGAACTAAACGCCATTTTCTTTCCTTAAATGATCAAAAAGAAGCCCACAATATTGTGGGCGATAAATTAAAGGGTGATATATTGAGCGAAATTTTAAACAATTTCAATCATTTTCTATGATTACAAAAAACAGCAAAGAAGTAACCGCTCTTCATACATTTTTATCGAAATTTTGCCAATTGTTGTAGGGTATCGAAAGCTTTACCTGTCGCTAAATGTGCTTTAACTTTGGCTGTATTGGTCTTTAAATCTCTTTCGCCGAACAAACGCATTAACATCGCCACATTCACCGCTACAGCATCAATATGCGCTGCTTCTCCTTTGCCTTGCAATAACGCTGTGATTTTAGCCGCATTCTCGACGGGTTCTCCGCCTTTTAAGGCTTCTAAAGAATGTGTTTGAACCCCGAAATCTTCTGGGGTTAAGCTGAAATAGCAAATTTCTCCATTTTCCACTTCCGCCACTTGTGTTTCACCGTGAACCGCCACTTCATCTAAACCTGAACCATGCACCACAATCGTATGCCGATGATTTAAACTGTTCACCGTTTCCGCATACGTTTTGATTAATTCAGGGGAATACACGCCAAGCAGTTGATGTTTCGGGCGGGCAGGATTGACTAGTGGACCTAAAATATTAAATAGTGTGCGGGTTTTTAGTGCTTGGCGAACGGGGATCGCATATTTAAATCCCTGATGATATTGCGGTGCAAAGAGAAAGCAAAGGTGCGTATTATCAAGGGCTTGACGTGCTTTCTCGGCAGAAATTGAAACATCAATCCCTAGCGCCGTTAATACATCACTTGCCCCTGTTTTACTGGAAACGCTACGGCTACCATGTTTGGCAATTTTCAAGCCCATACTAGCAGCGACAATCGCACTTGCCGTGGAAATATTAATCGTATTTGCACCATCACCCCCTGTGCCGACAATATCGGCAAAAGGATAATCAGGCGTGGCAAAAGGTTGTGCATGTTCAAGGGTCGCTGTGACTGCACCTGCGATTTCGGCAATGGTTTCGCCCCGTAATTTAAGCGCAATCAATACCCCTGCAAGTTGCTCACTAGAGAGTTTGCCTTGCATTAAATGTTGAAATAAAAAGTGCGATTCGGTTTGGGATAAAGTTTGATGATTAAATAGTTTTTCTAAGAGTTGATCGAGTTGCATAGGGAATCCTTTTGTCGTTATTGCCGTTCTTCCCCTCTCCCGTTTACGGGAGAGGGTGGAGAAAATCCGAAGGATTTTCGGAGGGAGAGGGCTTGCAAATTTTTGATGAAAACTGACCGCTTGTTACCCCCTCTCTCTGCTCAAAATAGCCTTACGCTATTTTGAGCTGTCTCTCTCCCGCTTGCGGGAGAGAGTAAGATTATTTTAACAACCACTCCACCGACTGTTTCAGCAATTTGGTGCCTTCAACTGTCAGAATAGATTCTGGGTGGAACTGAAAACCGCAAATTGGCAATGTTTTATGACGAATTGCCATTACAATTTCGCCGAATCGGGCATTAACCTCCAATTCATCAGGCAAATTATCGCCCATCAATGAGTGATAACGAGCTACGGGCATTGGGTTGTTGATTCCTGCAAACATCGCCTGGTTATCATGTTCAATCTTAGACACTTTTCCATGTAGCACTTGCCCTGTATGCACCACATCGCCGCCTAAGGCTTCGATGATCGCTTGATGTCCTAAACAAATACCAATCATCGGCACTTTGCCTTTAAGCTGTTTGATGATCTCAAGTAAGTTCCCCGCTTCTTGCGGATTACCCGGCCCAGGCGAGAGTGCCACAATACAGTCGGGTGTCGTCAACGCTTTTTCCAAAAAGCGAGTTAGCGGATAATCATTGCGGAAAATCGTTACCGAATGCCCAAGTTGGCGAAACTGATCGACTAAGTTGTAGGTAAAAGAGTCGAAATTATCAATGAAAAGAATATTTGCCATAACGCTTTCCTTACTGATTCACTTGTGCAATTGCTTTTAATACCGCTCTTGCTTTATGACGGGTTTCGTCCGCTTCCATTTGCGGATCGGAATCCAACACTTCACCACAGCCGGCTTGCACATAGGCTGTGCCGTTCTGCACAAAGGCAGAACGAATCACAATACAGCTATCCAAATTGCCGTCGGACGTTAAATAACCGACAGCACCGCCGTAGCTATGGCGTTTTTGTTGTTCAAATTGATAAATTAACTGCATCGCTTTGATTTTAGGTGCGCCTGTGAGCGTTCCCATATTCATACAGGCTTGGTAAGCGTGTAGCGCATCAAGATCGGGGCGAAGTGTGCCGATTACACGAGAAACGAGATGCATAATGTGCGAATAACGGTCAATTTGCATTAAATCAGCCACTCGGCGAGAGCCTGAAACAGACACCCGAGCCACATCATTGCGGGCTAAATCGACCAACATTAAATGTTCCGCTAACTCTTTTTGATCCAAACGCAGTTCAAGCTCAAGGCGAGAATCGAGTTCTAAATCAATATTGCCTTGCTCATCAAAACCCCGTGGGCGAGAACCTGCGATCGGGTAAATTTCTAGCTGGCGATTGGTTTGCGAATATTTCAACGCACTTTCAGGCGACGCGCCGAACAGTGTGAAATTTTCCCCTTGCATAAAGAACATATAAGGGCTTGGGTTATTCACTTTAAGTTGGCGATAACTTGCCAAGGTATTCGGGCAAGGCAAACTAAAGCGACGAGACGGCACAATTTGGAACACATCACCGATATTGATATGGTGTTTGAGCTTACACACAATGGCTTTAAAGGAGTCATCGTCTAAATTGGTTTGTATCTCAGTTGAAGCCTGTTTCACATCAAGATCGAGATCGTTTGTCACATTTTTCGCTAATTTCTCGGCAAATCGTACCGCTTGTTCGGTAAGCATTTGCTGTTCTTTTGGATCAAAACAGAAGGTATGCAGTGTCGCCTGTTGCTGTTGGTGATCAATAAAAATAAGTTGCTCTGCAAGGTAAAAGCTATAATCAGGGCAGGATAAACCGTCATCTTTCAGCGTAATATTGTCCATTGGAATAAATTGTGCCACCAAGTCATAGCTAAATAAACCGCCTAAATAGACAGGTGATGTCGCCTCTGCAAACAGTTGGCTGACGGTGCGCAAGCCATCAAAAATGGTGGTGGTTTTGAGCTTGCTGTCTTCGTCTAAATCGTCATTTATAGTTGGAAAATCTGCTTGCAAGCGGTCAGATTCGTGGAAAAATTTGCAAATCGGCGCAGGATTGAGCTGGTTTAATGCCTGTTCAATTAACGGCAGAACCGCTTTTCCGTTATGCGTTAACGCCTGAAAATAGACTTGTTGTCCTTCACAAAAAATATGTAACGCAGACTTCGCAAATAACAGGCTTTTTAAGCTGTTTTTACTCTGAATCTCAGCAGAGTCTAAGAGTAATGTATGGGGTTGATCACCGCACAAATAATGAAAAATCGCTGTGGTATCAGCGTAGTAAGGAAGTTCCTGTTGTTGAATCTGCATGCTCATTTTGCTTTCCTTGAAAATTATTTTGTACTATTAAACTAGTACACTAAAGATAAGTCAAGTTTCTTTTTAGGAATAACTAAGATATTTTTTACACAAAGACAGATTACTAGTCTATCGCTATCTTTTTCTTGACACATACTATATAAGGATAAAAAACAATCTCTTTGTGCTTATTTATTAATCTCAATTGACTTTTAAATTTCAGGATTGCTCTAAATAACTGACAAATTTCTTATTTAGGATAAAATACTCTACAGGTAAGAAACTACAAATAAAATACTGCAACATTTGTCCATCACTCACCATTCTCTAATCATTAGGAATATTTGAGAAAATGACTTTGGCTAAAAATATGAAGATGAGATGCTGAATAAATCTGCTGTATTTTAAATTTGCTGAAATATAACAAGATTTACACCGAAACTTCGTAGTTATGATGTTGTTGATGTAAGTGAATTTAATTAGGATATACTTATGCAAAATAAACAATATAATAAATCTGTCGCTGTAATTACTTCAACTATTGGCCGACCAGAATTAAGGCAAGCAATACAAAGTGTTGAAGCGCAAACTTATCCTTGTACACACTATATTTTTGTTGATGGAAAACAACATAAAGATGCAGCTGAAATAATTCTAAAAGAATATCCAAATACTGTCGTTACATATTTGCCAATGAACACTGGTGCCGATGGCTGGACAAACAGTAGTATAAATGCTATCGCTCCTTTCCTTGTGAAAGAAGATATTATTTGTTATTTAGATGATGATAATTGGTATGCACCAAATCATATTGAAAATTGTGTAGCTACTTTAGAAAAAACAGATGCTGACTTAGTTTATTCTTTAAGAAATCTTTACACTTTAGACAAGGAATTTCTTTGTGAGGACTTTATTGAATCCATCGGTTTTTATGAAAATAAGCTTTCATATCCAAGAACAATAAATTTTAACTTTGACAATGAAGATTATTCTATTACCCATACATTAAATCGTACTTTAATAGATACAAATTGTTATGCAATGAAAAGAAATATCGCAGCTAAATTAGCTCAATATTGGTGTGAAGATAAATTAAATGATTATACTGTTTTTAACAAGATAAAAGAATTAGGGTTAGTTTGCGCATGTACTAATACTTTTTCTGTCAATTATATTTTTGATGCTATAAAACAAATAGGAACATCAATATCCTACCTTTACCAATTAGGTCTATCTGACCAAAATGCTATTGAGTTAGTAAATGCCATTAGAAAACAAGAGAATAAATTAAATTTAGAGTTATACGGTGGAAATTATCCTTGGCAAAAATAAAAGTGGGCATTTGATCTGCACCCCAAAAGTTGGACTAAACAACCAACTGACTAAGGTGCAGATTTTTTATGACCAAATACAACTCACTTTTCAAACAGCAAGTCATCGAATTTTATCTTCAAAACGGTAAAAATCGTTCACTCACCCGAATTTAAGCTTAACGTGATACAAGCGGTCAAAAATGGACAATTTTCTGCAGAAGCTGCCTGTTTATACTTTGGCATTGCCAATTGTAGAAGATCAAACCCAATCTGACAGTCCCCGTTTAAAATTAAAGTTCTACAGAGTCATTTGGATTTAGAATCTTATACGCATATTATTGTTGCCAATTTGTTCATCCGCAGAACGTTGCGTTGTAATAACTTGTTCACCTTCCGTTAATCCAGATATAATTTCTGTATATTGGCTATCGGATAATCCAATTTGGACAGATTTCTCAATCGCTTTTCCATTTTCAAGAATTTGAACAATATTTTCTTTCTCACGTTTCTTGATTGCTGTAGTCGGTATTAAAAGGACTCCATTTCTTTCTGCAATAATCACTTTACCTTGTGTTGTCATACCAATACGTAAGCTCATATCGGGATTATCAACCACGACATTGGCATAGTAATATACGGCATTACTATTACCAGATGCTTCCGTATAACTATTGTCTGTTAAAGTAGTTAATGCAGGATCGATTGATTTTATTTTTCCCTGATAATAACGATTTGGTTCAGCTAACGTTGTAAAACTAACAGATTGATCTGCTTTAACTTGAGCAATATCGCCTTCTGCGATTTCTAATTTCACTAACACTTTAGATAAGTCTGCAACCTGTACAATAGTTGGTGATGTTTGATTAGAGTTTACTGTTTGTCCTTCAGAAACAGGCATTGAGACAATAATACCGTCAATAGGTGAAGTAATATTCGTATAGCCTAAGTTTGTTTTTGCGGTATTAACCGAGATTTCTGCAACCTGAATCTTTGATTTGACATCTTCTAAATTTGCTTTTGCAGTAACAAGTTCATTTTTAGCTGCTTCTAAGTCATTTAATGATGTGCTTTTTTGTGCATAGAGTTTAGAGAGACGCTGATAATTGGATTCTGCAACGTTTAATGCTACTTGTTTCGCATTTAGCTGGGTTTTATAGGCTAGTAGTTCAGCCTGAGCTGTATTTAAATTATTTTGCTGTGTCTCAGAATCAATTTCTGCAATCAGTTCACCTTTTTTCACAGATTGTCCAAGAACAACATGAAGTTTTTGAATTTTGCCTGAAACCTGAGCGCCTACTTCGGTTCGTTGATTTGCTCGAATAGAACCTGTAGCTAATACACTTTTGTCTAGATTGCCAATTTTACTTGCTTCAGTAATATAGTGAATTTGTTGATTTTCACCTGTATTTACATAGTTGTAGCCAATGATGCCTGCGCCAGCAAGTAGCATTATCAGTAACAATGGTTTTAGAATTTTCATGATTTTCCGATAAAAATAGATAAGTGGTAAGTCCGACAATATTTTTGCAAAATTGTTCCAAGATCTTACCGCTTGTATTATGTCAGATTATGCCGAAAATAGCTCTGAGATAGCTGGCCACGGCTTCATGTTTATGGTCACCAATACGTTCATGGTTTGGTAGCATGGCTTTTAAGCGTGAATCAGCGTTTCCCATTACACAGCCTTTTCCAACCTGAGAAAGCATTTCTATATCATTCATGCCATCGCCAAAAGCAATACACTCATTAAGGGTGTAGCCCTTTAATTTTACTAGTTCAGCTAAGGTATTCGCTTTACAAACGCCTTTATTCATCATCTCTAAACATAATGGTGTTGAATACGTTATTTGTAATTGTTCGCCATAATGTTGACGTACATGGTGTTCAATAGGTAATAAGTCTTCTGGGCTTTTACCAATAAAAAAGACTTTTTCAGTTTCTCTCCCATGATGTGTTGAAAAATCGACAACTTGATACATAAAGCCAGAGTCTTGGTGATATTTTCTCAGTTGCTCTATCTCAATATTAATAAACCATTCGTCACCCTGATAGCTATTAATGAATACCCGTTTAGGATCAAAAGGTGTTTCTTGCATAATGGAAAGAGATAATGATTCAGGAATATGATTTCCATAAAGCTGTTGACCCGCAAGATTATTACCACGAGCACCATTAGATGTTACAAGCGTTGCATCAGCAATACCGACTTTATTAATAATATGTTTAACGTCGGGATAGTTTCGTCCCGTCGCTAAAAAAATATCTACACCTTGTTGAGAAAGTTTACGTAACGTATCAATAGTAAAATCGCCAATGCGGTGATTGGCATTAAGTAGCGTACCATCAAGATCTGAAATAATTGCACGATAAGGTTGAGTCGCCATGAAATATCCTTTGGCTGAGAGAAAAGTAGCGATAAGGCTAACAAATTTACTCAGGTATATCAAAAAAAATCCTATTTTATTTGTGATAGATTAATAACTGTATAAAAAATAACTGATCGGTTATACCGAATGAAAGATTATGTTTCACTAAATAACCTTCTTTTTATTTCAATCTAAACCAACTATGTCTATATAATCACTATATTTTTTAGCTTTATCAGATAAATATTCTGTTTTAATATCTTAATTCAAGCAAGTAAACGTTTGCGCAAAGTATAAAATGCTATTGACATCACTCCATTTGAAGCTAATATAGTGGCTGTTCCAAATAACAATGCAAACATAAACACACAACAATGGTAAAACTCTCTTCTCTGAGCCTGCTTCTTCTCACGCATTCTGTGCGAGGATAAGTCTCGGTTAGAGAAAATAGTTCACTATCCACACTTAGCCCGCACATTAAAATGCGGGCTTTTTTTATTGGTGTACATGTTAATATATCTACATACAAGAGTAAGAGGAGCTTCATATGGCTAATAACAACATTATTATTTTTGATACAACCTTACGTGATGGCGAGCAGTCGTTAAAAGCAAGCTTAACGGTAAAAGAAAAACTACAAATTGCTTTAGCTCTTGAACGTTTAGGCGTAGATGTAATGGAAGTGGGGTTCCCTGTATCATCTGCGGGGGATTTCGAGTCTGTTCAAACTATCGCTCGCCATATTAAAAACAGCCGAGTTTGTGCCTTATCTCGTGCGGTGGATAAAGATATTGATGTAGCGGCGGAAGCGTTAAAAGTGGCGGAAGCATTCCGTATTCATACCTTTATTGCTACATCTGCTTTACACGTTGAGTCCAAATTGCGTAAGACGTTTGACGATGTGTTAGATATGGCGGTTCACGCCGTGAAACGTGCGAGAAATTATACCGATGATGTGGAATTTTCTTGCGAAGACGCAGGGCGTACAGGGGTAGATAATATCTGCCGTATTGTTGAAGCCGCAATTAAAGCAGGGGCAACCACTGTCAATATCCCCGACACTGTTGGCTATTGCTTGCCAATGGAATACGGCGACATTATCGCTAACGTAATGAACCGTGTGCCGAACATCGATCAAGCGGTGATTTCCGTTCACTGTCATAACGATTTAGGTATGGCAACGGCGAACTCATTAACTGCAGTACAAAACGGGGCAAGACAGATTGAGTGTACCATTAACGGTATCGGTGAGCGTGCGGGCAACACTGCCCTTGAAGAAGTGGTAATGGCAATCAAAACTCGCCAAGCACTTTTTGGCGGTTTGGACACACGCATCAACACCCAAGAAATTCACCGTGTCAGCCAAATGGTGAGCCAGCTTTGCAATATGCCAATTCAGCCAAATAAAGCGATTGTTGGCTCAAATGCCTTTGCTCACTCGTCAGGTATCCACCAAGACGGTATGGTGAAAAATAAAAACACCTACGAAATTATGTCACCAGAAACCATCGGCTTGAAAAAAGAGAAGCTCAATCTGACCGCTCGTTCAGGTCGTGCCGCCGTGAAAAACCATATGGAAGAAATGGGCTACCACGAAAGCGATTACGATTTAGACAAACTTTACGATGCCTTCTTGAAACTTGCTGATAAAAAAGGACAAGTATTTGATTACGATTTGGAAGCCCTTGCCTTTATTGATATGCAACAAGGTGACGAAGATCGTTTGGCACTTGATGTCTTTACCACACAGATCATCAGCGGTTTACCAGCATCCGCATTTGTACAAGTTAAACTAGACGGCAAACAAATTAGCCAAGTATCACAAGGTGGTAACGGTCCAGTTGATGCCGTTTACAATGCGATTTTAGCGATCACAGGAATGGAGCTAAAAATGCTGAACTACAACTTAACGGCAAAAGGCGAAGGGGCTGAGGCGTTAGGTCAGGTGGATATTGTGGTTGAACATCAAGGTCGCCGTTTCCATGGCGTTGGTTTAGCAACAGATATTGTTGAATCATCGGCTCGAGCGTTAATCCATGCAATTAATGCTATTTATCGTTCACAAAAAGTAGCTGATTTAAAAGCAAAAAAATAATCTAGAATAAAAGGTAAAATAGCACGTATTCACCGTGCTATTTTACTTATCATGCTTTCCTACTCCTTTCTCATCCCTAATTCATACTTAAAAGAATGATTTACCACTCGCAATTTTGTTAATAATACCTATACTATTTGAAAAATTTTATTTGGAGGATTTATGCCATCTACTCAACTATTTCAAACCTTGTTTGAACAGTCGTTAAAAAGCTACTGTGAAGAACGCTTTTTAAAACCAGAACAACTTTCTACACAACAATGGTATCAATTTATTGCAAAAGTCAGCCAACAGGCGATTTTGCAACATTTCCCTAAAAACGCACCGCTTGCAAATAGCCGTAAAGTGAACTATCTCTCAATGGAATTTTTGATCGGGCGTTTACTTGGCAATAACTTAATGAGCCTTGGGGTTTATCAATATGTGGATTTAGCCCTTGCACAATATGGCAAAAATTTAGTCGATATTTTAGAAGAAGAACGTGATCCGTCTTTAGGTAACGGCGGTTTAGGACGTTTGGCGGCGTGCTATTTAGACTCAATGGCAAGCCTTGCTCAACCAGCGGTAGGCTACGGTTTACATTATCAATATGGCTTATTTAAACAGAGCTTCGGCTGGGCAGGCGAACAGCGTGAAGAGGGCGATGCGTGGAGCCGTGATTTTTATGCTCAACAGTATCACCGCCCTGATTTCCGCCAAACTGTCGGCTTTGGCGGCGAAGTGTGGCATCGTGACGGCGACCGCTACGAGTGGCAACCTGCGTGGACAATCTACGGCGAAGCCTTTGATTTACCTGTAGTCGGCTATAAAGGCGTACAACAGCCGTTGCGTTTATGGCAAGGTTATAGCGAAACTGCCTTTGACTTAGCTCAGTTTAATGATGGCGAATATCTTGAAGCGGAAAGTAAGGTTGTTGATGCAGCGAAACTCACCAAAGTACTTTACCCGAACGACAATCATCAAGAGGGTAAAGAACTTCGCTTAATGCAACAGTATTTCCACTGTGCTTGCTCTGTGGCGGACATTCTTAAAAATCACTTGGCTCAAGGCAGAACCTTAGAGCAACTGCCTGAATTTGAAGTGATCCAACTCAACGACACTCACCCAGCCATTGCTATTCCTGAATTAATGCGTCTGTTGATTGATGAACACGGCTTATGTTGGGATCGTGCTTGGGCGATCTGTTCCAAAACATTCGCTTACACCAACCACACCCTGTTGCCAGAAGCCTTAGAACAGTGGGATCAAAATCTCGTGGCGAAACTGTTGCCACGCCATTTAATTATCATTGATCGTATTAACCACGAGCTTTATCAACAGGTGAAAGCGGAATTTAGCGAAGCTGAATTTGCAGATGCGTGGGATCAAACAGCTGTACTGATGAACCACAGAGTGCGTATGGCGAATTTGTGTGTGGTTGGCTCTTTTGCAGTCAATGGCGTAGCACAAATTCACTCTGATTTGGTGGTAAGCGATTTATTCCCAGCATATAACCGCTTGTTCAAAGGGCGTTTCCACAACGTAACTAACGGCATTACCCCACGCCGTTGGATCCGCCAAGCTAACCCGTTATTAAGTGCCTTGTTGGATAAACATATCAAAGGCGACTGGACGAAAGATCTTGAATTGCTCAACCAAATTGAGAAATTCGCAGAAGATCCCCAATTTCAGACCGCTTACAATGAAATCAAACAGCAAAACAAACAGCTATTAGCCAAAGAAATCGAGCAATCACTAGGCTTAAAAGTGAACTGTAATGCGATTTTTGACGTACAAATCAAGCGTTTCCACGAATACAAACGCCAACATTTGAACCTGTTGAACATCATTGCGACATACCAAGAACTCAAAGCAAACCCAACGCAAGATTTTGTGCCACGCTTGTTTATCTTTGCTGGTAAAGCCGCACCAGGTTACTTTATGGCAAAACAGATCATTCAAGCGATTAATGCCGTTGCTAAGGTGATCAACAACGATCCTGATATGCAAGGTAAGCTACAAGTAGCGTTCTTGCCAGATTACCGTGTCAGCCTTGCAGAAAAAATCATTCCAGCAGCAGATGTGTCTGAACAGATTTCTCTTGCAGGTAAAGAAGCGTCAGGAACAGGCAATATGAAATTGGCGTTAAACGGAGCGATTACATTAGGTACGTTAGACGGGGCAAACGTGGAAATTGCCGAATTTGCAGGCAATGAAAACGTGGTGATTTTTGGACATACCGTTGAAAGTGTGCGTGAATTGCGTGAAAAAGGCTATGTCTCAAAAGATTACTATGAGCAAGATCCTGTGTTAAAACAAGCGATTGATGCTCTAGCGGACGGCACTTTCTCAGGCGGAAACAAAGAGACCTTTGAGCCTTTGGTTTACGACCTACTCAATAAGGATTATTTCTGCGTTCTCGCCGATTTCGCCAGCTACCGTGAAGCCCAAAAAGAAGTCGCAAAACGTTACCAAGATCAAACCGCTTGGGTTAAATCTGCGATTTTAAACACTGCACGTTTAGGCACATTTAGCTCAGACCGCTCAATTCGTGATTATCAAACACGAATTTGGAAAAATAAGGCATATAGGACAAAAATAATAGAGTAATGAAAAGGGCTAATAGTTTTGCTATTAGCCCTTCTTTTTATACTTTACACATCATACGTCGTTGATGCTGTATTCCCGCCACGTCCTGTCCAATTTGTGTGGAAGAACTCACCACGTGGTTTGTCGGTACGTTCGTAAGTATGTGCACCGAAGTAGTCACGTTGAGCTTGAAGTAAGTTTGCCGGTAAGCGATCTGATGTATAACCATCTAAGAAGGTAATCGCAGATGCCATACACGGCATTGGGATACCCACTTCAATCGATTTCGCTACCACTTTACGCCAGTCGCTTAATGCGTTCTCTAAAATGCCTTTGAAGTACGCATCTGAACCTAAGAAGATTAAGTCTGGATTCGCTTCGTACGCATCACGAATGTTGCCTAAGAAACGGCTGCGAATGATACAACCTTCACGCCATAACAAGGCGGTTGCGCCGTAGTTGATGTCCCAACCGAAGTTTTCTGAGGCTTCACGAATGAGCATAAAGCCTTGTGCGTAAGAGATAATTTTTGATGCCAATAACGCTTTGCGTACCGCTTCAATCCATACTTTTTTATCACCTTCTACTTTGCCGATAGTTTTGTTGAAGAGCTGAGACGCTGCCACGCGTTGATCTTTGAAAGATGAAACGCAGCGAGCGAATACGGACTCGGTGATTAAAGTTAATGGAATACCGAAATCTAAAGCGTTGATCCCCGTCCATTTACCTGTACCTTTTTGACCTGCGGTATCAAGGATTTTTTCCACTAACGGCGTGCCGTCTGTGTCTTTGTAGCCTAAAATATCTGTTGTAATATCAATCAGATAGCTATCTAACTCGGTTTTCTTCCATTCTGCGAAAATAGCTTGCATTTCATCGTAGCTTAAACCTAAACCGTCTTTTAAGAATTGGTAAGCTTCACAGATTAACTGCATATCGCCGTATTCGATCCCGTTGTGAACCATTTTCACAAAGTGACCTGCCCCTTCTTTGCCCACCCAGTCACAGCAAGGCTCGCCTTTGTCAGTTTTCGCTGAAATCGCTTGGAAAATTGGTTTGACATATTGCCACGCTTCTTCATTACCGCCCGGCATAATAGAAGGTCCGTGACGCGCACCTTCTTCACCGCCCGAAACACCCGAGCCGATAAAGCGAATGCCTTTCTCCGCCAATGCTTTTACACGGCGGTTGGTGTCTGGGTAGTTTGAGTTACCGCCGTCAATGATGATGTCGCCTTGCTCTAAGTGCGGTAATAATGCATCGATAAATTGATCAACCACTTCGCCCGCACGCACCATTAACATCACTTTGCGTGGTTTTTCTAATTTATTCGCTAAATCTTCTAACGAATATGCCCCGATAATGTTCGTGCCTTTTGCCGCACCTTCTAAAAACTCGTCCACTTTTGATGTGGTACGGTTATACGCCACGACTTTAAAGCCGTTATCGTTCATATTTAAAATAAGGTTCTGACCCATTACCGCTAAACCGATAACGCCGATATCGCCTTTTACTGACATTTTTTGCTCCTGTTGGATTGTTGAATTTGTTGCGGAAAATATTGGGAACTTGACCGCTTGATAAATTTTTGGATAGATTTCTACCACTTATGTTTATTTAATTTCTTTCACTAATTGACCATTGTGATAGACCTGAATAAGTTTAGTTTCACCTTTTTGATATAAAATTCGAGTTCTCAACACACCGTCCATAGTGTATCCATTAGACCAGCCTTCTGCTAATCCATTGACTAAAGGGGTGTTAGAATGTAGCTGACCATTTTGATGATAAATAAAAACTTCTTCATCAATACAATGATTTTTTATTTTCGCTTTAATTCTTCTTCCATTTGATACAACTTCATCAAGTTCCCCATTTTTATCAAATTTTGGAGAACATTGTTTTGGCTTGTAACGATGTTCCTGTGGTAAATCTTGAATTGATGTAATTTGTGGATAAGGATCGATAAATGTACTTTGCGTATTTTGTACAGAACTACACGCTGATAGAATTAAAGAAAAACTAAATAATAATGCTTTTTTCATATTTTAAACCTTTTTAATTCCCATAATTATTTTAGAAGCTAACAATGATTTTATTCCAAATTCAATCATCAACATTTTCACTCTCTAACTGCTCTAAAATTCTACTTGTGGATAAATCCATTTTAGAAAAAGCAAACCATTTTTTGCCTAAATCTTTTAATGATGCACCGATATGGTAAAGCTCAGCGCGGTCTAAAATTAAAAATCGGTCGTGTGATTTACTAAATTGTTTTATTGCTATCGGTTCAAATTGGCTATTATAACGTGCCAAATCTAGCTCTAATTGTTTACTGATTGTTTTGGTATAAAGTGTAACTACTACACCTGATTGGCGCTTATTAAATAACGTCAGCACTGTATCATCAAGATAATTATCAATCAAAATAATCGATGATTTCGCCTTTCTCACCAACTCTGCCACAAAGGTATAAGCATTAAAGGTTTCACCTTCAAAAAAGATCCCCTGTGTTTGTGGTTTATTACTTTCTAAGGCTAAAAACACCTGTTCCAACTGCCCAGACATTTCAATCTGTTTACGTTCAACCGTTTCCAACCGTTGCATTACACCAACATTATTCAACAATGTATGCCGCATTTGCACAAAGGCTTGCATAATTTTAATGCTGACTTGAACAGCGACTTCACTTCGTAATACGGCTGAAAGCATTGCAATGCCTTGTTCGGTAAAGGCGTAGGGTAAAAATCGTCTATATGAACTCTGATTTGCGGTCACAAATTGTGACCGCAAATAATCCCACTCTTGTTCTGTTAATTGAAACCGAAATTCATCGGGAAAACGTTCTAAATTTCGTTTTACCGCTTGGTTGAAAACCTTTGTTTCCACTTGGTAAAGGCTTGCCAAATGGACATCTAGCATTACTTGTACATTTCGGATCGTAAAAATTTGTGGTTCAATTTCTGGAGCAATTTGTACTAAATGGTTCATCTTTTTTTCCTTTGTTTTTTTCTTAATTGTTATTTTGAGGTCACAATTTGTGACCTTAAAAAACCTAGAATGAACCATTTCTTCTCCAAACTCGACCACATTTTTCCAATTTTTCGACACAGATCGCAAATTTAGATTTTATAGCCTACAACAACTTCGCCGCTTCTTTATCCAAATACCACTCGGTAATTCCATTTTTCGCTTTGATTTTTGCTGCTGGGTAAGGCAAGTTTTCCGTTGCTGTCGTCTGAAGTTCTTTTAAAATCTCCGCTTTACTTGCCCCTGTGACTAAATAGGTAATCCGTTTTGCTTGCTCAATCAATTTTGCTGTTTTGGAAATACGGATTTGCCCTGTTTCTGGGTGTTTTGCAATCACGGCTAAATTTGGATCGTTGAAATCCGTTTGATGTGGGAAAAGTGAAGCGGTATGTCCGTCTGTTCCCATTCCTAAAATAATCCAATCAAACGCAAGGTTAGGCACACAAGCGGTCAGTTCTTGCGAAAATCTTGCAAGTTCTTGCTCGACAGGCCCTTCGCCACGAATACGGTGAATGTTCTCCGCTGGGATTTGGATATGATCGAACAGTAATTTTTGCACTTCGCCGTAGTTGCTTTCAGGATCTTGTGGTGGCACCATTCGATCATCGCCCCACCAAAAATGTAAATGTTGCCACTGAATTTGGCTTTTATATGGCTCTTGAGCAAGGGTTTTAAACAGCAATTTTGGTGTGCTTCCGCCTGAAAGCGAAATATGCACAGGGTGGTTAAGTTGGCTATATAACACAAATTCTTGTGCGATTTTTTCAACAGCATGTTGGGCTGTTGGGAAAGTGATAGTGTTCATAAATTCCTTGTAGGGACACACTGTGTGTGTCCGTTAATTATCAATATTATTTAGCATTTAGTGGACACACGCAGTGTGTCCCTACTGTTACACTTTCTTTTTCATCAACCCACTTGGTTTACGCCATACTTTGCCGTGTTTTGCGATAAGTTTGTCGGCTTCTGACGGACCCCAAGTGCCAGCTTCGTATTCATATACTCGCCCACGTTCTGCCTTGTAATCTAAAATAGGTTGAACAAATTTCCAACAAGCGTGAACGGCATCGGTACGGGCGAAAAGCGTTGCATCACCTTTCATTGCATCAAGCAACAGACGTTCGTAAGCGGTCAAAAGGCTTGGTGACGCAAGGTCGGCGTAGCGGAAATCCATTGACACTTCTTTCGCTTCAAAGCCTGCACCTGGTTTTTTCAAGCCGAAACGCATTGAAATACCTTCGTCAGGCTGAATGCGGATAATCAATTTATTATCAGGGGCATTTTGGCTAAAGACAGGGTGTGGCGTGGTTTTAAAGTGAATAACCACTTCGGTAACTCGAGCCGGCAAGCGTTTGCCAGTCCGCACATAAAACGGCACACCCGCCCAACGCCAATTGTCGATTTGGCAACGCACCGCCATATAGGTTTCGGTGTTCGAGTCTTCAGGCACGCCGTTTTCTTGCAGATAACCTTTCACCACTTCGCCATTGATTGTGCTGGCGGTATATTGCCCAAGCACAAGGTTATTTTTCAGATCGTCAGATGAAAGTGGGTGCAGACAGTGCAACACTTTTGCCACTTCATCACGCATTGAGTCGGCATTGATAATCGCAGGTGGTTCCATTGCCACCATTGCCAACACTTGCAATAAGTGATTTTGGAACATATCACGCATTGCCCCCGAGCCGTCATAGTAGCCACCACGTTCTTCTACACCAATGGTTTCTGCTCCTGTGATTTCCACATAGTCAATAAAATTGCGGTTCCAAAGGGGTTCAAATAAGCCATTTGAAAAACGTAACACGAGTAAATTTTGCACTGTCTCTTTGCCTAAATAGTGGTCGATACGGTAGATCTGATGTTCTTCAAAGTATTTATGGATTTGAATATCAAGAGCTTTGGCGGTCTCAATATCATAGCCAAACGGTTTTTCGACAATAATACGTTTCCAGCCAAACTCTTCGGTAGTCAAGCCGTGAGCCGCAAGGCATTCAGGGATAACGCCATACAAACTCGGCGGCGTAGAGAGATAATAAAGCGTATTGCCGCCCGTGCCATATTTATCGTGCAGTTCGTCTAAACGGGGGAGCAATTTGGCATAATCAACCGCATCGGACGTGTTAATCGCTTGATAATAAAGGTGTTCGCAAAATTTTTCTAAGGTCTCACCGCTTGCATTTTCGAGCTTAACTAAGGTGTCGTACATTTTTTGACGGAAAGACATATCGTCTAACGCTGAACGTGCCACACCGAGTACGGAAAAATTATCGGACAATCTGCCGATTTTATAGAGATGATAAAGAGCGGGGATTAATTTTCGGTAAGTCAAATCGCCTGACGCACCAAAAATCACAATACAGTTACTATCTGCTTTCATTTGCAATCCTAAAATGTAAAAAAATTGTTATATTTCAAAAAACAAACGGAAATATAACAATAAATAAAATTAATTAAAAGCGAAAATCTGTTGCCAATCACGCTGTTTGTTCGCCACCATTATAAAATAAGGGTTCACAAAGGTTTCACGCTGATTGTAGCTTAAGGGTTGAAAGTGAAGATCAAACACCTGACCGCCCGTTTCTGCCAATAAAATCTCAGCCACCGCCGTATCCCATTCCCCCGTATCGCCCAAACGAACATAACAATCGGCTTTGCCTTCTGCCACAAGCCCTGCTTTCAAACTACTTGAGCCAAACTGCAGAAAATCGACCTGATAAGGCGGACGTACCGCTTCACGAATTTTATTGCTGTCGGTCGTGCCAATGGTGACTAACAAGCGGTCGGATTGAGCCTGTTCTTTGCAAGTTGTACCCATTATTCCTAAAGGACGTACTTCACCTTTTTCTCGCACAAAAGCACCGCTTGCGTGCATTGCATAGTAGGTTTTTTCCAACATCGGCGAATGAATAACCCCCAACACAGGGCGATTATGTTGCACCAAGCCGATCACCACAGAGAATTGATCAGTGCGATCAATAAATTGTTGCGTCCCGTCAAGAGGATCCACAATCCAATACTCCTGCCACTGGGAACGTTCAGAAAGTGGAATTTTACAGCTCTCTTCCGACAAGATCGGTACATTTGGGGTCAATTTCTGTAATTGTTCGATCACAAATTGACTAATAAAAAGATCCGCTTCAGTCACGGGCGTTTTATCGGCTTTAATTTGAATTGCCACAGACTGTTGATAAAAGCGTTTAAGATGTTCGCCGGCTTGGTCGGCGATATTCAGGATATTGTCTAATAATGGTTGAGTAAGTGCTTGCATATAAAACTCCCTAACGGTGTCTGAATAATACCTTACTCTGTGCGGAATGCCAAAGGTAATTATTACAGTCAGAAAGAATGTTTTGGAGTATTTTTATTTTTTCGATCTAGATCGAAAAAAGAGATCTTGCGGCTTTATGCCCTAAAACAAACTTGATACGTTACTAGTAAACAGAATTTAAAAAGATTAATAAAAAGACGTTTTATATTGACTGATATGTGCATACAACATAAGATAATCACATAAGGACTTTTATGAAATTTTCTTGGGACGAGCAGAAAGCAAAAACTAATCTGCTCAAACACAAAGTAAGCTTTGATGATGCGATTTTGGTTTTTTATGATGAATTTATGTGGCATAAACAAGATCGTATAGAACAAGGCGAAATGCGTTGGCAAGCAATTGGTATGGCGGCTAATCAAGTGATATTACTTGTTGCACATACTTGGAATGATATTGATGGTATTGAGCATATTCGTATTATTTCTGCCCGCCCTGCCACTAAAAAAGAGAGACAACAGTATGAGCAAAATCGTTACACGCACTATTGATTTAAAGCAAGCCCCTAATTTAGATCGTACAACTAAAGCTCGTTTAAACCAGTTATCACGATTAGACGATACGCAAATTGATACATCAGATATTGCGGAACTTAATGATGATTTTTGGAAAGGAGCTGCAAGAAATCCTTTCTATAAACCAGTCAAAGAACGTATTACGGTAAGAATTGATATAGACACGTTGCATTGGCTAAAAAGTAGAGCCAATGCAACGGGACAAGGTTATCAAACATTGTTAAATTCGATTTTACGTAACGCAATGTTGCAAACCGAATAACATTTGTTCTTATCTATTTCATTCAGACACTATTTTCTTCGGCAGACACAACCGCAATACCAACAATGTATACATCACATTAGCCAATGCAAAGGTCAAGGCGAATAGGATTGTGGCAAGGGATTGTTCCCACAGGGGAATGGGTTCTTGTAGGCTTGTGTAGTCATCAAAAGCAAGCATCAGTGAAAAGGAAAGCAAGCTGTAAATAAACATAATCACGCCTGAAAAAAAGGCGATTTGAATAATGTTGCGTTGATGATACTGCTGTTTGTAGCTGATTAGTGCAAACAAAAAAGTTGGCAAAGTAAACAGTAGAAAGACGACCAGCATGCCCCCTTGACTGAATTTGCTCAGCAACGGCAGTAACGCAGAGCCGATGGCTTGGCTGAGTAAAGGGAAAATCCATAGAATGTGCGGACTAGTTTTGTGCATTGAGATACTCTCTTAATAAAAATAAAGCGGATAGGTTGCGTGCTTCGGCAAAATGGTTATCGGCTAATAATTCATCAATTTTATCTAGCGGATAATAGACGATTTCAAGGGGTTCAGGTTCATCGCCTTCAAGCTGTGAAGGATAGAGATCTTGTGCCACAAAGACGTGCATTAAGCCGTACATATGGCTAGGACCACTGTATAAAGAACGCAGTGGCTCAATTTTTTTCGCTCCAAAGCCAATCTCTTCTTGTAGCTCTCGGTTGGCACTTTCCATTGGATCTTCGCCCAAATCGACAATACCTTTTGGAAAGGTGAGTTCATAGCGTTCAGGACCGACAGCGTATTCTTTTACAAAGATCAGCTGATCATTGTGGATCGGCACAACCATTACTGATGAGCGACGCTGTGGTGTTAAACGCTCGTAAGTTCGTTCTTCGCCATTGGAAAAACGTAAATCAACGGATTGCACTTCAAAAATACGGGTTTTGGCAATCACTGAAATGGATTTAATTTCAGGGAGTTGTTTAGACATAATGAACTCAAATAGGGTAAATTTTTCGCCATTTTAGACTGTTACAGCTTACGCAACAACTAAATAAACACTCCAAAGTAATAAGCCATAGCGAATAGCTTTGCCAATCACAATAAGTAGCAAACTGTGCCATAAGTTAAAGCGTAGCCAACCTGCAATTCCACAAAAGAGATCGCCTACGACGGGTAACCAACTAAATAAAAGTACCCAGACACCGTATTTTTCACTGAATTTAAACGCAAGTTGAACACTTTTGCCTTGTTTTTCATGAAGTTTAGGTGGTGGAAAAAACTGTGCAAGAAAATAGGTAGTGAGACTGCCTAAGCTATTTCCTACCGTCGCAGTAAATAAGAGACCGCATAGCGTATAAGAGAATAATGTTGGTTTTACGAGTAAAGCTTGGCTAGTAAAGGTACTAAAAATAATTTCAGAGTTTCCAGGAAGTAGTGTTGAGCTTAAAAAGCTACTCGCTAGCATAATTAAGAATTGGTTTTCTTCATTGAAGAAAAAACCAAGTAAAGCAGTCAAATAATCAGTCATTTTGTATTAGTTTTGTTGGTTTATTGTTCAAACTCACTTTTTAAAAATTGTACTTTTTTTGAAAGATTGATATGGATCAAGAAATAATTCTACTTTATTTATTTTAAACGTAAAAATTATTTAATCATTATCTGAACAGGTCTATAATTCTCAACAAATTTTATAAATTTTCAAATTTTCATTTAAGGATAGTGATGTTTTCTCCAGCAGAGATGGCTAAGATCGCCGAAGATGGTGCGGTTTATAAAGCAACAAAAAATCAATTTTACTCTTTCATTTCCGCAATTACTGCAGGGGCTTATATTTCGATTGCCTTTGTGTTCTATGCAACAACGCAAGTAGGGGCGGCCGAGTTACCTTGGGGTGTCGCCAAACTGATCGGCGGTGTTGTATTCTCTCTTGGCATTATTATGTGTGTTGTATTTGGTGCCGAACTCTTTACTTCTACAACAATGACCATTGTCGCCAAAGCGAGCAAGCGAATTAGCTGGACTCAGATGTTTAAAAACTGGTTGGTGGTTTATGGCGGTAATTTCATCGGGGCAACTTTTATTGTGTTGCTAGTATGGTTTAGCGGTGAAATTATGGCGGCAAATGGGCAATGGGGCTTGACTATTTTGAAAACGGCCCAACATAAGATTCATCATACTTGGATTGAAGCCTTTAGTCTTGGGATTTTCTGTAACCTGATGGTGTGTATTGCGGTTTGGATGGCTTATGCAGGTAAAAGTCTGACCGACAAGGCATTTATTATGATCCTACCGATTGCAATGTTCGTCGCATCAGGCTTTGAACACTGTGTGGCGAATATGTTTATGATCCCAATGGGCGTATTAATTCACGGTTCGGCAAGTCCGGAATTTTGGACGACAATCGGTGTCGAACCAAGTAAATTCGCCGATTTAACAATGGCAAATTTTGTGGTGAAAAATTTAATCCCAGCGACGCTAGGTAATATCGTTGGCGGTGCATTTTTCATTGGTATGGTGCAGTGGTTTTTGCACTTGAAGAAGCATTAATTCAATAATTGCAAGCGGTCACTTTTCGCAGATTTTTTGCAAAATCGCACCGCTTGCGTTCGATTTATGACATTAACTAACGAGGACTTAAAATGACTCAACTAACCGAAGCTCAAAAGAAAGCGTGGGAAGGTTTTGCGCCGGGTGACTGGCAAACCGATGTAAACGTGCGTGACTTTATCCAAAAAAACTATACGCCGTATGAAGGGGACGAATCTTTCCTAGCTGATGCAACCGAAGCAACCACAACGCTTTGGGCAGATGTAATGGAAAAAATCAAAGTGGAAAACAAAACCCACGAACCGTATGACATCGACTGCGATGTACCATCAACCATCACATCACACGCACCGGGCTATATCAACAAAGATTTAGAAAAAATCGTTGGTCTTCAAACCGATGCACCATTAAAACGTGCAATTATGCCATTTGGTGGTATCAATATGGTAAAAGGCTCTTGCCAAGTTTACCGTCGTGAATTAAACCCAATGGTTGAAAAAATCTTCACCGAATACCGCAAAACTCACAACCAAGGTGTATTCGATGTTTATACCCCAGACATCTTACGTTGCCGTAAATCAGGCGTAATCACAGGTTTACCAGATGCTTATGGTCGTGGTCGTATCATCGGTGACTATCGCCGTATGGCACTTTACGGTGCAGACTTCTTAATGAAAGACAAAGTGAAGCAGTTCAACTCTTTACAAGCGAAATTAGAAGCGGGCGAAGATATTCAAGCGACAATCCAATTACGCGAAGAAATTGCTGAACAGCACCGTGCTTTAGGCAAAATGAAAGAAATGGCGGCATCTTACGGCTTTGATATTTCAAACCCAGCAACTAACGCACAAGAAGCGGTACAATGGGTTTACTTCGCTTATCTTGCGGCGGTGAAATCACAAAACGGTGCGGCGATGTCTTTCGGTCGTGTTTCGACTTTCTTAGACGTTTACATTGAGCGTGACTTAAAACTTGGTCGTATCACTGAACAAGAAGCACAAGAATTAATGGATCACTTAGTGATGAAACTCCGTATGGTGCGTTTCTTACGTACCCCAGAGTACGATCAATTATTCTCTGGCGACCCAATGTGGGCAACAGAAACCTTTGCAGGTATGGGCTTAGACGGTCGTACATTAGTGACCAAAAACAGCTTCCGTCTATTACATACCCTGTACACAATGGGTCCATCACCAGAGCCAAACTTAACGATCCTTTGGTCTGAAAGCTTACCAGACGGCTTCAAACGTTATGCAGCGAAAGTGTCTATCGAAACTTCATCTGTTCAGTATGAAAACGATGACTTAATGCGTCCAGACTTCCAAAACGATGACTATGCGATTGCGTGCTGTGTAAGCCCGATGATCGTCGGCAAAATGATGCAATTCTTCGGTGCACGTGCGAACTTAGCGAAAACCTTGTTATACGCAATCAACGGCGGTATTGATGAGAAATCAGGCGATCAAGTTGGTCCGAAAACCGATCCAATTATGAGCGAATACTTAGATTACGATGATGTAATGGCTCGCTTAGACAGCTTTATGGATTGGTTAGCGAAACAATACGTTACTGCGTTGAACATCATTCACTTTATGCACGACAAATATGCGTATGAAGCTGCATTAATGGCGTTGCACGACCGTGATGTATTCAGAACAATGGCGTGTGGTATCGCAGGTCTTTCTGTTGCAGCAGACTCACTTTCAGCAATCAAATATGCGAAAGTTAAACCAATTCGTACCGACATTGAAATCAAAAACAAAGCGGGTGAAGTGGTTGGCGTGTCTAAAAATGTGGCAACTGACTTTGAAATTGAAGGCGAATATCCACAATTCGGTAACAACGATAACCGTGTAGATGACATTGCTGTTGATTTAGTTGAACGCTTTATGAAGAAAATTCAGAAGCTCAAAACTTACCGCAATGCGACCCCAACACAGTCTGTCTTAACCATTACATCAAACGTGGTTTACGGTAAAAAAACCGGTAACACCCCAGACGGTCGCCGTTCAGGTGCACCATTCGGACCAGGTGCAAACCCAATGCACGGACGTGACCAAAAAGGTGCGGTAGCATCATTAACATCGGTTGCTAAATTACCATTTGCTTATGCGAAAGACGGTATTTCCTATACCTTCTCTATCGTACCAAATGCGTTAGGTAAAGACTTAGAGTCGCAAAAACGTAACCTTGCAGGCTTAATGGACGGCTACTTCCACCACGAATCAACCATCGAAGGTGGTCAGCACTTAAACGTAAACGTAATGAACCGTGAAATGTTATTAGATGCAATGGAAAACCCAGAGAAGTATCCACAATTAACCATCCGTGTTTCAGGCTACGCAGTACGTTTCAACTCTTTAACCAAAGAGCAACAAATGGACGTAATTACTCGTACTTTCACACAGTCGATGTAATTTAGGCTAAAAGATCAAGCGGTCAGATTTTGCAAAATTTTTGCAGAAACTGACCGCTTGTTGTATCTTAGTTACAAGTGTGATTAGCAGAAATGAAGATTTGTCCTAATCATATTTAGATAAAGGAAAAAGAATGACAGTTTTAGCACGTTATCACTCTTATGAGTCTTGTGGCACAGTGGACGGTCCGGGAATCCGCTTTATTCTCTTTTTACAAGGCTGTTTAATGCGTTGTAAGTATTGCCACAACCGAGATACTTGGGATCTGGAAGGGGGCAAAGAGATCTCCGTTGAAGATCTAATGAAAGAAGTGGTGACCTATAAGCATTTTATGCGAGCAACGGGCGGCGGTGTTACCGCATCAGGCGGCGAAGCAGTGTTACAAATGGAGTTTGTGCGAGACTGGTTCAGAGCTTGTAAAGCAGAAGGGATCGACACCTGTTTAGATACCAACGGCTTTGTGCGAAATTACTCGGAAATGGTCGATGAAATGTTAGATGTAACCGATTTGGTTATGCTTGATCTGAAACAGCTGAATGAGGAGATCCACAAAGACTTTATCGGCGTTTCCAATAAGCGTACCTTAGATTTCGCACGCTATTTACACAAACGCAACCAACGCACTTGGATTCGCTATGTGGTCGTGCCAGGCTATACTGATGCCGATGAAGATATTCACTTACTTGGGCAATTTATTCAAGGTATGAATAACATTGAAAAAGTGGAATTATTGCCTTATCACCGATTAGGCGCGCATAAATGGAAAACCTTAGGGCTAGAGTATGAACTTGAAGATGTGATGCCGCCGACAAAAGAGTCGTTGGAGCATATCAAAGGGATTATTGAGAGTTACGGGCATACGGTGAAGTATTAACGATGAAATAAAGCCTCTAAGAAGATTTTCTTAGAGGCTTTTTTAACACTGTAAATATTTACAAAAAAATGGTTAAATTTTAGTTGACTCTGTATTTTTAACCAGTAAAATGCACTCTGTATAAACAAACAGTTTATTGGAGAATTTTATGGCACACCTTAGACAATTAACCCGCGAATTATCTTATCAACCAATGCCTTTGTATCGTGATTCAAATATTAACCGAGCAATCAAGTTAGATTTGAATTCATTATGTATTCGTAAGCCTAAGGAAACATTTTTTATTCATGTTAAAAACCCCAATTTAATTTCTTGGGGAATTGAATTAGACGATTTATTGATTGTTGAAAATGGCAGTGAATTTGAAGTTAATGATTTGCTTGTGGTTGAAAAACAAGGGGAATATAAGTTTTACCAATTTTTTAGTGAAATCGGAAATGAAAAAATTCTTTTTTCACTAGATGTGAGCGAACCCAATTTACGTATTCAACATTGGGAAGAAGTAAATGTTGCAGGTGTAATTACGAATGTGGTTCATCAAATGAAAAGCCGCACATCTCATCAAAGAAAATATGCGGCTTAGTGAAAAAGTTAAAGGACTCTACGTGATTGCGTATAAGTTCTCGCCCAGTAGCTTTCAGATAGTGAGCTTGTGGTGACGCCACGACTAGAGCTCGCGTGTACAAATTTACCATTACCAATATAAACACCGACATGGTTATTTTTACGGAAAAAGACTAGGTCACCAGGGCGTAATTGAGATTTAGAGATTGATTTACCAGAATATTTTTGTTCCGCTGTTGAACGTGGAAGATGCAAATTAAATGCAGAACTCATTACTGTTTTAACGAATGCAGAGCAATCAATACCCGCTTTAGTTGTGCCACCTAAACGGTAACGCGTGCCTGCCCAATGACGATATACACTTAATACTTTGTTATTTGCATCAGATGTTGTTTGATTTGATTTACCAAGTTCTAGATCGGTTGCAGGTCTTGCTTTGATTAATTGAGTAGGCGTTGCAGCTTTTGTACTTAAGCTTGCATAAGCCATTGATGAGAAACTCATACTTGCTACAATAAGTGTAGAAAGTAAAAAAGATTTCGTTAAATTGAAAAATGATTTTTGCATAATAATTTGTCTCGCCAGAACTAAAAAAGCGAATTACCTCGTAAAACAAAGATAAAGTGAAAAATAAAAAGGCTCTTTTGCGCAGAGCCTTTACGTAAATTAGGACCAAGTATAACTATTTTTGTTCCAAAGATCGTAGAAATTTTATCTCATCTGCCCAAATTTCAGGTTCAATTGTTTCTAAAATAAGCGGAATGTTGTCAAAATGAACACTGTTCATGATAAATTTAAAGACATCAGTACCAATAGTTCCTTCTCTTAATGTGTGATGTCTGTCTACTCGGCTACCAAGCGGTGTCTTTGAGCCATTAATATGCATACCTTTCAAAAATTCAAAGCCGACGATATTTTTAAATTCTGCGAAGGTTTTTTCGCAGGCTTTAATCGAACTTATATCGTACCCTGCTGAAAAAAGATGGCAGGTATCTAAACAAACACCGACACGGTTTTTATTTTCAACTTGTGAAATGATTTCTGCCAAATGTTCAAAACGCCAACCAAGATTAGAACCTTGCCCTGCAGTATTTTCAATGACAGCAATCACATTAGGCACAGCTTGATGAGCCAGATTTATGGATTCAGCAATACGAGCAAGACATTCCGTTTCAGTAATTTTGTTTAGGTGGCTACCCGGATGAAAATTTAATAATTTTAATCCCAGTTGATCACAACGCTGCATTTCATCAATAAAGGCTTCACGAGACTTCGCTAAATTTTCGGCATCGGGATTTCCTAAATTAATCAAATAGCTGTCATGGGGAAGAATATGATCCGCCGAAAACTGATGTACCTTACAAAAGCGTTTAAACTTTTCAATCGTATCCGCTTTTAATGGAGGCGCTTTCCATTGACGTTGGTTTTTCGTAAATAATGCAAAGGCATTTGCACCAATTTCAACAGAACGTAAAACGGCATTTTCTACCCCACCTGAAGCACTGACATGAGCGCCAATATATTTCATTTTCTCTTCCCCTTAGAGTTGGTGTAACATACGCTTTTCTTTTTTATCGCGTTCAACTTATGAATAATACAACAATTAATGATTTTTCTCTGTTATGTCGCCTATTTGGCAATCTTTTTTACCGTGAGCCGACGGATCCTATTCTCGCTGGGACATTCGCTTGGTTAAAACAAGATGGATTGCGACAACACTGGGCGTTATCTACTGATAGCCAAAGCGAATTAGCGCTAGCAACTGTTGCTCAAGGTGCTAACCCTACGGAACAAGCGGTCAGTTATCAAGCTCTTTTTGCAAATAATGGCGCTATTGCTACAACAATTTCTGCCTATGGATTATCTGTTGATGAGTTTATCGCTTTTCGTCAACAACGTGGAATGCCTGAACTCGAAAAGCCTGATCATGTTGCATTATTATTGTTAACGGCATCTTGGATTGAAGATAATTTGGATTCTTTGGCTGCCCAACAAACCTTTTTTGAACACTTCTTACTGCCTTGCCTAAGTAAGTTTTTGGGCAAAGTAGAAGCTTTTGATACAGGATTTTATAAAGCTTTAGCGCAATTAACTCGTGATGCCTTATCTGCAATGGCAGATGAGTTAGAAGAGAGTAATGATGAAGAAGATTAATTGTGCTATTTTGTAGATTTTGAACTATGAAATGCACTTGGTTATTAATAACAATTCTTATTTGTAAATTTTTGTAAATAAGATTGTTTATGTTGATGAGAATTATTATCATCTAATCACTTCAAAAATAATAGGTAATCACTCCAACTCTTACGCCGTATTCCCCCACAAAATACGGCGTTTTTTTTCGCCTTTTTTCCTTGTTCTCCGCTATAATAGCCAATATTTTTCGCAATAAGTAAAAGGAATAATAATGACACAATCTATTGAAACCATTCTCGCTGAACTTAAACGTGGCGTAGAAGATGTTTATTCAGAAGCAGATTTAATTGAGAAACTAAAAGAAAATCGTCCACTACGTGTAAAACTTGGCGCAGATCCGACCGCTCCCGATATTCATTTAGGGCATACTGTTGTGTTGAATAAACTGCGTCAGTTCCAAAATTTTGGTCATGAAGTGATTTTCTTAATTGGCGACTTTACCGCAACCGTGGGCGATCCATCAGGTAAAAATGCGACACGTCCGCCACTTTCTCGTGAAGATGTGTTACGCAATGCGGAAACTTATAAAGAGCAGATCTACAAAATTCTCGATCCACAAAAAACCCGTATCGTGTTCAACTCAGATTGGTTGGGCGAATTAGGTACAGTAGGTATGATCCGCTTGGCTTCAAACTACACTGTAGCTCGTATGCTTGAGCGTGATGATTTCAAAAAACGTTTTGCGAATAACCAATCTATCGCAATTCACGAATTTATCTACCCGTTATTGCAAGGTCACGACTCTGTTGCGCTAGAAGCAGATATTGAGCTTGGCGGTACAGACCAAACCTTTAACTTGTTGATCGGCCGTGAATTACAAAAAGCGGCAGGTCAAAAACCACAAGTGGCAATGACGTTACCACTTTTAGTCGGTTTAGACGGCGAGAAAAAAATGTCGAAATCACTCGGCAATTACATCGGCGTAACTGAAGCTCCAAATGAAATGTTCGGCAAAATTATGTCGATTTCCGATGAATTGATGTGGGATTGGTATAATTTACTCTCATTCCGACCGCTTGCGGAAATTGCTCAATTAAAAGCGGATGTTGAAGCAGGGAGAAACCCTCGTGATGTGAAAATTCTGCTTGCGAAAGAGATTATCGCACGCTTCCATTCAGAAGCTGATGCCGATGCCGCAGAGCAAGAGTTTATCAACCGCTTCCAAAAAGGTGCAATGCCTGATGAAATGCCTGAATTTACCTTTGAAGGCGATATCGGTTTAGCAACCTTGTTAAAAGAAGCAGGTTTAGTGCCTTCTACCTCTGAAGCAATCCGTTCTGCACAACAAGGCGGTGTGAAAATTGATGGCGAAAAAGTCGATGATGTGAAACAAAATGCACAAAAAGGTACATTCGTTTATCAAGTGGGCAAGCGAAAGTTTGCACGAGTGACAGTAAAGTAACGTATAATAGTTGATGAATTTATCAGCATCTTAAAGTTGAACTTTAAGATGCTGATTCTTTCTATCATCTAGAAAGCAACAAATTTATTAGTGTACTTTGGGCTTTTCTTCCATTTTAGGCTTAGAAAAATGACTATGTAAAAAGAGTGTTACTAAACGTAAATACTCGACGATTTCTTCGCCTGCACTGAGCAATTCTTCACTTTTATCGTCCTCGCTGTAGCCCAATTTAGCGATTTCATCTAAATCGTCAATGGCTTCGCCTACTTCGTCCGTTTCTTGCTGTAGTTTAGGTTGAGCAAGTCCTAAACCAAGTAGAAAATGTCCTGTCCATTCCGCAATGCCGTCAGCCATCGCAAAGCCATTATCTTCATCTAACCAAAGTGAAAAAAGCGTATCTGTTTCATCAAAACTTTCGCTAAGTTGTTGATAAAATTCAGTGAGTTTAGTTAATGGCGCTTGAGAAAAAGCGTGTCCATCATTGGTAAATTGGTAAGTGAGCGTTTTCCAAGATTCATCTTGAATACCACCTGCGATTAGCCCACTTAAAAAACCGTGAAATTCTGCGGGGGTGTAATCAATTTGTAATTCAGTAATGAGTTGTTTAAAGTCATTTGATTTTGAAATTGCCATAGTGATTCTTTATGATTTAGTTAAAGAATGGCATAATAGCAAAAATTTCTATCTCCGTGAGGATTTCTCAACAATGTCAAAAAATAATATTGAATTATCGCTATTTGGGCAGGTTTTACGTTTATATTGTCCGCCTGAACAGCAAGAAGCGCTATTAGCGTCGGCAGAGCGATTAGAAGAACGAGTGGCAATTCTGAAAGAGCAATCAGGTATCATTCAATTAGAGAAAGTATTATCGATTGTGGCATTAAATCTTAATTATGAGTTAGAACAAGAACAACGTAAGAATGCAGAAAATAAAAATATTTTAAAGTCTTGTGTTGAGCAGCTAGATAATTCTTTAGCGAAATTCCAAACAAGTGGGATGGATTCTGTTTCAGTTGGTCAAGAAAATAACTAATAAGATAATTTCTTTGATTTTATTGATCTGAACACTAGGAAAAATCAGTAAATTCCGTTACTATTCTTTTTGCCTGAGGTGTGCGTTATGAGTTACGTCCCTGAGCCGATATTTAAAACACTTTGAGTTGGACTCTTATATCGTTGGTGAGCAGGCTCGCTTGACGAGAAGCCTAAAAACGGTAATGTTCGACTCCCTTGAACCGTCTGGTTCAAGGACCATCACTTGTAACGGCACTTCGGGTCTTTTATGATAAAACTTTCCATAAACGAACAACTCAATCAACAACGCCAGAAACTTCGCAAACAGATGCGAGCCAAACGTCTTGCGTTATCTTCAGAACAGCAAACTCTTGCCGCACAAAGCATTATTCCAAAATCTCTTGAATTGATCGAACAACATTCTGCCCAACATATCGCTTTTTATCTGCCTTTTAACGGCGAAATCTCACCGCTTGCGTTGATAAATGAATTGACGAAACAAGGCAAAGATCTTTATCTACCGGTACTTCACCCTTTTTCAGCTAATCAACTGCTGTTTCTCAAATATCAAGGGCAAGAGCAACTTGAGATGAACCGCTTTGGCATTTTACAACCTAAACTTGATGTAAGAAATGTATTGCCACTCAGTGAGTTAGAGATAATTTTTGTACCACTTGTCGCCTGTGATAAGCAATGCAACCGCTTAGGTATGGGCGGCGGATTTTATGACCGCACCCTTGCTCAAGCCAAACATTTGATTAGTGTTGGTTTGGCTCACCATTGCCAACAGGTAGAGCAACTGCCGATAGAAAGTTGGGACGAGCCGTTGGATTATATTGTGCTTGGGGAATCTTAGAATTTAAATACGACAGCAAGCGGTCAAATAGAGAGGAAAATTTGTAAATCTAAAGACAATTTCTCTTTTATATTTCTCTTTGTTGAATTTTTGTTATAATTCCACCGCTTTTAAGCATTCATTAATATATCGCAAGTTTTGTGTATAGGAAATGAACAAATTAAACGGTCAAACCACCTTTCTATTTTTCATCGTTATACCTTTCTTGCAAATCTACTCACTTTTCTCTTAAGGATTTAAGGAACTTATGTTAGAGATTTGGCAACAATTCAAACAAAATTATCTGATTAAGTATTGGAATCCCGTTGCAGCAGTTATCGCGGCTGGGCTTCTTTCTGCTTATTATTTCGGCATTACTGGCACTTATTGGGCGGTAACGGGCGAATTTACACGTTGGGGCGGTCACGCTTTACAGGCGTTGGGCATTGATGTGAGCGAATGGAGCTACTATAAAATCATCGGAATGAACGGTACAGTTTTTACCCGTATTGATGGCGTGATGATTTTAGGAATGTTCGCTGGTTGCATCTCTGCAGCACTTTGGGCGAATAACGTAAAATGGCGTAATCAACCCCATAAACGCCGTATTGTGCAAGCAGTCATTGGTGGCATTTTAGCAAGTTTTGGTGCTCGTCTGGCAATGGGCTGTAATTTGGCTTCATTGTTTACGGGGATTCCACAATTTTCGGTTCACGCGTGGTTCTTTACTATTGCTACTGCGGTGGGAACTTATGTTGGTGTGAAAGTCACGCTACTGCCAATGTTCCGTGTCAAACTGGAGCTGAAAAAAGGTGCGGCAAAACTGCAAGAAACCGATCCAAAACAAGCAACACGCCGTTTCCGTTTAGGTATGGTTATTTTCCTTGCTTATCTTGCCGCTTCACTTTATGTGATGCAACATTCTGTCAAATTCGGTTTTGCGATGTTATGCGGTTTAGCATTCGGGCTTTTAATTGAACGAGCTCAAATTTGTTTTACCTCTGCATTCCGTGATTTATGGGTAACAGGGCGTGCTTATATGGCAAAAGCGATTATCTTCGGGATTATCGTAGGCACTATCGGTGTGTTCTCTTATATTCAACTGGGTGTTTCGCCTAAAATTATGTGGGCAGGTCCAAATGCTATTATCGGCGGATTGCTGTTCGGTTTTGGTATCGTATTAGCTGGAGGCTGTGAAACAGGTTGGATGTATCGCTCAATGGAAGGGCAAGTTCACTTTATGTGGGTGGGCGTGGGCAATGTGATTGGCTCAACGTTACTTGCGTATATGTGGGACGATCTTGCACCTGTTCTCGCCCTTGATTATGAAAAACTTAACTTACTCAAAGAATTTGGTGCAGTAGGTGGCTTACTTGTTAATTATGCATTACTGATTCTTTGCTTAATTGCAGTGGTATGGTGGGAAAAACGTTTCCTTTCTAAAGCGAAAGCCAAAGTTGCCGCCTCATCTTGTGGTATTAACTAATTTTTAACTGACAAAAGGAACTTATTATGGCATTTACTGTTGTACAAAAATTGGATAAAGATCCAAAAGACATTACCCCAGACTACACGCTCGACACCTTAGGCGAGCCTTGCCCTTACCCAGCGATTGTGATGTTGGAAACAATGCCACAATTACAAAAAGGCGAGATTTTAGAATTACTGAGCGACTGTGCACAATCTATCAATAATATCCCTGTGGATACCAAAAACCACGGTTATACTCTATTAAGCGTGGAACAGGACGGCACAAAATTACGTTATTTAATTCAGCGTTAAATGTTTTTCCCACTCTTTATTGCTAGGAGTGGGAAAATTTTATTTAAAATAAGTTTTATCTATGGATCTCAAACTCCCTCCGCCCCTTGTGGCATTTATCTGTGCGGTAATCATTTACTTCTTACCGAATTACGCCGAACCAAACTGGGTTTATCGCTGTTTGGCGGTGATTTGTTTTGCATTTGGGATTGCAGTTGATCTCTGTGCGTTATGGGCGTTTTGGCAAAATAAGACGACAATCACCCCGCTTGATCCGCATAAAACGTCATCATTGGCAACGAATGGCATTTATCGTTTTAGCCGTAATCCAATGTATTTAGGGCTGGCAAGTCTGCTGACTGCGTGGGCGTTTTGGTGGGGAAATGCCTTTGCTTTGTTGGTGGTGTGGGGATTTGTGGGCTATATCAATCGCTTTCAAATTGAGCCTGAAGAACGAATTTTGAGTGAAAAATTTGGCGAGCGTTATCGTCAATATCAGCAACAAGTTCCCCGTTGGCTATGGTAAACAGGGAGCAAGCGGTCAAATTCGCAGAAAATTTTGCAAATTAGCCAAAAAAATTAGACAATCTCACCGCTTACAACCATTAAATAAGGAAACATTATGCTTACCAACTACGAAGAAACCATTTTCAGCAAAATTATCCGCAAAGAGATCCCTGCGGCGATTGTGTATCAAGATGATTTAGTGACCGCTTTCCGTGATATTGCTCCGCAAGCGAAAACCCATATTTTGATTATTCCAAACAAATTTATCCCAACGGTAAACCACGTTACCGCAGAAGATGAGCAGACACTCGGTCGTCTGTTTACAGTGGCGGCGAAAATTGCCAAAGAAGAAGGCATTGCCGAAGATGGCTACCGTTTGATTATGAACTGCAACAAACACGGCGGACAAGAAGTGTTCCACATTCATATGCACCTTGTCGGCGGTGAACCGCTTGGCAAAATGTTGGCGAAATAAGATGAAAAAAACTTTTTCGATTATTGCATTTTTTAGCCTGCTTCTGACCGCTTGTGCGTCAAATCCGCCGAGCTATTTACCGTCAGGTAACACGCCGATTGTGAATGTGGAAGAAAATGTCGCTAAAATGGTTGATGTGGTGGCTAAATCAACGGAATTGACGCTCACCAATCAAAGCGAGCAACCACTTTCACTTAGCTATAAGCTATTTTGGTACGACAAAACAGGTGTGACCCAAACGCTAAACGGCGAAGAACATTCTGCTTGGCAAAGCTTATTACTTGAGCCAAAACAGCGTCAAGCAGTAGCACTAGACAAGCCAACAGTGGAAAGCGAAAACTACCGCTTTTATCTTCGTTTTTCTCGATGAAAGCGTTGCAATGGATTGAGCAACATCGGCAACAAGCGGTCGTTTCTGTTTCAAAATTGGCAGGATTGACCGCTTGTAGCCAGTTGGTCTGTTTGGCAAACGGCGAACGCTATGTGTTACGCACCCAAACGGAACGAGCCAGCAATTACGGCATCAATTATCAGCAAGAAGTCGCTTTTTTACGGGCGATTTCGCCTTTGGGCTTTTCGCCAAAGGTGATTTATGCGGACAGCCATTCGGCGTTGTTAAGTTGGATCGATGGGCAAACGCCTACGTTTTTTGATGAAAAATGTTTAACTTCTTTGGCAGAACGACTAGCACAACTTCATCTATTTCCACTACAAGCGGCTGATTTTGCACAAAAATTTACAACACTCAATCTTGCCGAACGTTGCCAATTTCTATGGCAAAAACTGCCAAAAGAAAAACAGCAAATGTTGAATTTCGCTCCACCCTTTAAGCCAATCACTCCATTCAAACAGACGATCTGTCACCACGATATTCATCTCGCTAATCTTGTGCAACAAGGCGATGCCCTTTTTCTGATCGATTGGGAATATGCGACAATTTCCGATCCTGCGTTAGAATTAGCAATGCTCTGCCACAACAACCATTTTTCTGCGAAGCAAAAAGCGATTTTCTTTAGGCACTATTTTGCAAAAACAGGCTGGGATTTTACCGCTTGTATCGAAAAAATGGCGGGATATCAGCCTGAAATAGAGAAGTTAAATGGGTTGTGGTTTGCAATGACTTAAGAATTAACATTGTTGTTCTAAAATCACAAACCCAATTCGGCGACGCTCTGCAATTCGACGTTTTAATTGATAAATATGTAAAATTCGGCGAGATTTATTGCTATTTAAACGTCTAACTCGTTGTTTTAATTTGTGTTTTCTCATGATTTTAATTCCTTATTTATTCTGATTTTTCCGATTTGTTTTGTGTCTCACTAACTTCTAAATCTGTATTTGCGTTTTCTTGCTGTTGGCGGATTTGGGCTTCTTGCTCTTTTACCCGCTGATGATTAATGATGCTATTGTAATAGCGTCGGATATTTTCAACATATTGAAACGCTTCGTAGCCACGTGCATAACCATACTTGAGTTGGTTGTAATAGCGTTTTTCTGCAAGGAGTGGCAAGTTCTTTTTCACATCAAGCCAACTATCAGGATCTCCACCAAGTTGCTTCGTTAGGCGACGCACATCGATCAGATGTCCCATGCCCATGTTATAGGCAGCGAGACTGAACCAAATGCGATCTTCTGTGGCAATACTTTGCGGTAGCTGATTCATTAAAAGATGTAAGTACTCTGAACCTGCTTTAATACTTTGCTCTGCATTGATACGATTTGTCACATTCATTCTTTCAGCGGTATCTTTTGTTAGCATCATCATGCCACGTACACCTGTTGGTGATGTTGCGCTAGGATCCCAATGCGACTCTTGGTAAGCAATCGCCGCCAACATTTGCCAATCTAGCGTTCCCCGATATTTTTCAAATAAATGCTGATATTTCGGTAAGACGGTTTCAATCGCTTTTAAATAGCTTTGACTATCGACATAATCGAAACGGCTTAAATAGTTGAAATATTTCTCTTCAATACGTGCGATAAGCCCTGTTTCATTGGCATTATCCATAAAGCTTAAAACAGCAGCTTGTAATTCACTGTAAGCGCTATTTTGTAAATACCAAACGACAGGTTCTTCATCGGTCAAATCAAAACCGACGGCTACATCGGGTTTGATATGTTGAGCTGCAGAAACATCAATTGAAACCGCAATGGTATAGGGAATTTTGCCGTCAGCAACTTGCAATAACAGTTCTTCTTGAGTGAAACCATCGGTTACTTTCCAAGTTAGTTTTGGGTATTGCTCTTGTAATGCCGTTAAAATAGGAATAACAGCAGAACCCGCAGGAATCACAATATCGCCCTTGAGTTCATCAATGGTATAAGGGCGTTGTGTACCTTTTTTGTAAACAACTTGCCAAGAAGCAGAGTAGTAACTCGGACCTAGTTGAAATTTATCCACATTCTCTACTTGGTAAAGTAACCCAGCGGCGGCAATATCAATGTCATTCTGTTTTAATCCTGCAAAGAGTTGCTCACTATTATTATAGGCTTTGACTTCAAGATTTACGCCTAAATAATCAGAAAATGCTTTTGCTAAATCATATTCAATCCCAGCAGTGCCTTCAGAGCCAATAAAATAAGAGATGGGATGATTAATCATTCCAACTTTGAGTGTCTTTCGTTGCTGTATTTGTGAATATCGATTCTCTTCTGCTAGCATTGCTTGTTGCCAAGGAAAAACCATATCCCAAGCCCATAATAAGAGTGCAATGCCTACGACAAGTCGAATAGCTAGGCCTTTCAAATTTTTATCTCTACAATATAAATAACAAAGTCGAAGTGTAGCAAACTTCGACTCAGATCAAAATGGATTTCTAAAAACAGCAAGCGGTCATTTATGCTACATTTTTTGCAAATTTTATATCGAACTGACCGCTTGTTGTTGATGCTTATAATTCAACTTCTTCCTGCAAGAACCCACCGCTTTGATGTGCCCATAATTTCGCATAAACACCATTCAGGGCAAGCAACTCTTCGTGGCTACCTTGTTCGACAATTTCGCCTTTGTCTAACACAATTAAGCGATCCATTGCCATAATGGTGGATAAGCGGTGAGCGATAGCCACAACGGTTTTTCCTTCCATTAATTCGGTCAAGTTTTCTTGAATAGCGACTTCTACTTCCGAATCCAACGCACTGGTTGCTTCATCGAGCAACAAAATCGGGGCATCTTTGAGCATTACACGGGCTATTGCAATCCGTTGGCGTTGTCCGCCCGATAGTTTCACCCCACGCTCACCAACGTGAGCATCGTAGCCTGTTCTGCCTTTGGCATCGCTTAATAGCGGAATAAAATCTGCTGCCGAAGCACGTTCTACCGCCTTGAGCATTTCTTCTTCCGTTGCCGTTGGGCGACCGTAGAGCAAATTGTCTCGCACAGAGCGATGTAACAGCGATGTATCCTGTGTCACCAATCCAATTTGAGATCGCAAGCTCTCTTGCGTCACATCACAAATGTTCTGCCCGTCAATTTCAACGGAACCCTTTTGCACATCGTAAAAACGTAACAAGAGATTTGTTAGGGTCGATTTTCCTGCCCCACTGCGTCCAACCAAGCCCACTTTTTCGCCTGCTTTGATATGTAAATCAAAGCCTTTGAGCAACGGTTTTTTCTCGGTATAGGCAAAATCGACCTTGTTGAAACGAATTTCCCCTTGCGTGACGGCAAGCGGTTTGGCATCGCTTTTATCTACAATGGTTTTCGGTTTAGATAGGGTTTCCATACCATCTTGCACTGTCCCCAAATTCTCAAACAAGCGGGCAAATTCCCACATAATCCACTGCGACAGCCCTTTAATGCGTAACGCCAACGCCGTAGAAGTGGCTATCGCACCCGCAGTAACATCGCCGAGCGACCAAAGCCATAAGCCAATGCCTGCGGTAATAGTAATCAGGGCAATGCTGTTAAAGTAAGTTAAGGTCTCAATCGTGGTTACCAAACGCATCTGTTTATGCACCGTAACCATAAATTCTTCCATCGACTCTTTAGCATAACGAGACTCTCGATTGCCGTGTGAGAACAGTTTTACAGTGGCAATGTTGGAATAAGCGTCAGTAATTCGCCCTGTCATCAAACTGCGAGCGTCCGACTGCTCTTGTGCTGCTTGAGCCAGCTTCGGCACATACAGCCGAATAATCGCCGCCAAGCTCACCACCCAAATAATGAATGGCACAAACAGCCAACCGTCAAGTTGGATTAAAATCACGCTAGTGGTGGTCAAATAGACAATCACATAGACCAACATATCCGCACAAGTCATCAGCACGTCTCGCACCGCTAAGGCTGTCTGCATAACCTTTGCCGACACTCGCCCAGCAAATTCGTCCTGATAAAAACTCATACTTTGCCCGAGCATCAAGCGGTGGAAATTCCATCGCAATCGCATCGGAAAAACTCCTTGCAATGATTGAAACCGCACCGCACAGCCAAGATAGACAAACACCACGCTCATCAAAGCAACAATCAGCATTAAGATCAGCGATGTGCCTTTCTCTTGCCACAGCTGTTGAGCCGAATAGGTATTCACCCAGTCCACCAACTCGCCCATATATTGAAACAGAATACCCTCAATAATCCCGATGAACGCCACAAATACAATCAACGCCACAAAATAGCTTCGCATTCCTTTAGTCGTTTCAAAAATAAAAGGAATGACTTTCGCTCTCGGCGTATTCGGGACCTCTTCGGGATAGGGATTGATACGGTTTTCAAACCAAGTAAAGAGTTTATTTAACACGGATTTCCTTATTACAGATTTAACAATTTTTCATCTAACGCCAAATCTTCGTTACGATTTACGCCAATCGGCTGTTTCAACACATTACGAGCGATTTCGTGGGCATCGGCAAGGGAATGTTCTTTGTATGAACCACATTGAAACTCGTTTAATTCAGGGATTTTGCTCTCATCGGGTACTTTTTCTAACGCATCACGCATTGACGCTTCCCACGCTTTTGCCACCGCTTCCGCTGACGGCGAGCCGATTAACGACATATAAAACCCTGTGCAACAGCCCATTGGCGAAATATCAATAATTTCAACGGTTTCGCTGTTTAAGTGATCACGCATAAAGCCTGCAAATAAATGTTCCATTGTGTGAATACCGCGTGGCGATAAAATCTCCACATTCGGACGCACAAAGCGTAAATCAAACACGGTAATAGTATCACCCTTTGGTGTGGTCATTGTTTTCGCCACACGTACCGCAGGGGCATTCATTTTTGTATGGTCAACTTTAAAACTATCTAGTAAAGGCATAATTTTCTCCAATTAATAAATTTCAGGGAATTATAGCCTATTTAAGCTCGAGTTTTTATTCAAGCGGTAGGTTATTCGTAATAATTTGCAAATTTTTACTTCAAACAAACCGCTTGCTTTCTAGTCAGTTTGGCGAAAGTTCTGTATAATCGCCCGTCTTTTTGTGATCACTATCACAATTTTGGATTTCGTACTGATGAGTTTTGGCTCATCATTTCTTTTCACGGTGGGTTAAAACCCACCCTACAATACAGTAATTTCAATGCAACAATTAGATACTCAAAAACTGCGTAATATCGCAATTATTGCCCACGTTGACCACGGCAAAACAACCTTAGTTGATAAACTTTTAAAACTTTCAGGCACATTAGATACTTCTCGTGGTGATGTCGATGAGCGTGTAATGGACTCTAACGATCTTGAGAAAGAGCGTGGCATTACCATTTTAGCTAAAAATACGGCGATTAACTGGAACGGTTATCGCATCAATATCGTTGATACCCCAGGGCACGCAGACTTCGGTGGCGAAGTAGAGCGTGTACTTTCAATGGTAGATTCGGTGTTATTGGTGGTGGACGCTTTTGATGGCCCGATGCCACAAACTCGTTTCGTGACTCAAAAAGCCTTTGCTCACGGTTTAAAACCGATTGTAGTAATTAACAAAGTGGATAGACCTGGCGCTCGCCCTGATTGGGTAGTTGATCAAGTCTTTGATTTATTTGTGAATTTAGGGGCAACAGACGAACAGTTAGACTTCCCGATCATCTACGCTTCTGCCTTAAACGGCGTTGCTGGTTTAGATCACGAAGATCTTGCACCAAATATGGATCCGCTATTTGAAGCGATTGTGGAACACGTTTCTCCGCCAGATGTGGAACTTGATGCACCGTTCCAAATGCAGATTTCGCAATTAGATTACAGCAAATACTTAGGCGTTATCGGTATTGGTCGTATCAAACGTGGTACGGTGAAGCCAAACCAACCAATTACCGTTGTTGATGCTGAAGGTAAAACTCGCAATGGTCGTGTGGGTCAAGTGTTGGGACACTTAGGTTTACAACGCTATGAAGCAACGGAAGCCTACGCAGGCGACATCATTGCGGTAACGGGTTTAGGCGAGTTAAATATTTCAGATACGCTTTGTGATGTTAACAACGTAGAAGCTTTACCAGCATTATCGGTCGATGAGCCAACGGTTACCATGTTCTTCTGCGTCAATACTTCGCCATTCTGTGGTCAAGAGGGCAAATTTGTGACATCTCGTCAAATTTTAGAACGCTTGAAAAAAGAGTTGGTACACAACGTTGCATTGCGTGTGGAAGAGACTGATGACTCTGATATTTTCAGTGTGTCAGGACGTGGTGAATTACACTTGTCGGTCTTAATCGAAAATATGCGTCGTGAAGGCTATGAGTTAGCGGTTTCTCGTCCGAAAGTAATTTTCAAAGAGATTGACGGTCGTAAACAAGAGCCGTTTGAACAAGTCACCATTGATATTGAAGAGCAACATCAAGGATCAGTAATGGAAGCATTAGGGATTCGTAAAGGCGAAGTGCGTGATATGATCCCAGACGGTAAAGGTCGCACCCGTTTAGAATATGTGATTCCTAGCCGTGGTTTAATCGGTTTCCGTAACGAGTTTATGACAATGACATCAGGTACAGGCTTACTTTACTCGAGCTTCAGCCATTATGATGATGTGAAAGCAGGCGAGATCGGTCAGCGTATCAACGGCGTATTGATTTCTAACGGCACAGGTAAAGCCTTAGCCTACTCACTCTATGCTTTGCAAGATCGTGGTAAGTTGATGATCGATCACGGTGCGGAAATTTACGAAGGTCAAGTGATCGGTATTCACAGCCGTTCTAACGACCTAACCGTAAACCCACTTGAAGGTAAAAAATTAACCAATATGCGTGCTTCAGGTAAAGATGACGCATTAACGCTCACCACACCAGTAAAAATGACGTTAGAACAAGCGTTAGAGTTTATTGATGATGATGAATTAGTGGAAGTTACACCAAAATCTGTACGTGTTCGTAAAAAACTTCTGACTGAAGTTGAACGTAAACGTGCAAGTCGTACGACGACCAGTACTAGTACGAAGTAATCGAAATAGTATGAAATAATAGGGCGAATAAGATTCGCCCTTATTTTATCGACGAAAGGAGCAAACTATGTTAGTTGAAATTTACGGTAGAATGAGCTGCCCTTATTGTGTTCGAGCTAAACAGCTAGCCGAAAAAATGAAAACAGAATTGTCAGATTTTGACTTCAAATTCATTGATATGATAGCAGAAGGGCTTGATAAAAAAGATCTCGAACCACGTGTTGGTAAGCCAGTTATGACAGTGCCACAGATTTTCTTAGATAATGTTCATATTGGCGGTTATTCTGATTTTGCCCCGCTTGTGAAAGAAAAGTTTGATATTTCATTATAATTAAGACGCCATACAGTAGTATGGCGTTTTGTTTTACTCACCCACCCAAACAACCATCACTTTATCGTTGCCATCTTGACGAGAAAAGGCGAAGTATTTGCTAGTTTCGAGAATTTTCTGTGTGCCGTTACCAATCGCATTGTGGTGTTGGCGGAAGGTTGCCAGCCGTTGCCAATGTTTTAGCAAGGCTTGGTGTTCTGCACTTTTCGCCACCTCTTGCCAGTTCATATCTGACCGTGTGCCTTGAATCGGGTCTGAACCCGTTGCACCAAATTTTCGTCCGCTTTCATCGCCGTAGTAGATTTGTACCGCCCCCGGTGCGAGCATTAACAAACTGCCTGCGACTTTCTGTTTCTCTACATCATTTGCACTGTCGCTATGGAAGAACAAACGGGTATCGTGAGAAGAAAGGTAGCTTAACACATTGAAATCACTGAGTTTTTCGCTCATCTGTTGATAAGTCGGTGCGATTTTCGCAAAGCAACTTAAGGCTTCTTTAGCTTGATCTTGGAAGCTGAAGTTAATCATCGCGTCAAAGCCGTTTTTATAGTAATCGCTAGTGTGTACGCCGTGTCCCCACGCTTCGCCCGCCATCCAGAATTTATCGTTAAATGATTGATTTGGATGGAATTTTTGCCATTTTTCTAAGGCTTTTTCTGCCGATTGTTTCAATTCCAACCAAGTACTTTTTTCAACGTGTTTGGCGGTATCGACACGGAAGCCATCAACGCCATATTTTTCCACCCAATCGGAAAGCCAGCCGATTAAATAATCACGCACTTTGGCATTTTCACGGAATTTCGCTGCCGTATCGGGCTTATTTGCAAAAAATTCAGGTAATCCGACCGCTTGTTCGCTTTCGGTTTTCAGGTCTGGCAAGGCGGAGAGCGACATTTTGAGATCGTCAAATTTCGGGCTGTCGTAGTCGCCAATATCGGAGCGAGCCCACGCTTTGCCCCACCATTTTTGCCAGCCGGCTTTGTCGCTGAAGTTAATTAAGTTATTGAATGAATGCCAGTTTTGCCCCGTTTTCGGCTGCCAATCAGTCCAATTTTTACCAAGGGTTTTCTCGATTTCATCGCCTTTGAGATGTAACGCACCAAAACCATATTGTTGCATATCGGCAAGGGTGGCGTAACCTGTGTGGTTCATCACAATGTCGAAAATCACCCGCATACCGCGTTTATGAGCTTGGTCGATAAAAGTTTTCAAATCCTGCTCGCTCCCCATATTGGCATCAATTTTCGTCCAATCTTGGTGGTAGTAGCCGTGATAAGCGTAGTGTGGAAAATCGCCTTTTTCACCGCCACCCACCCAGCCGTGAATTTGCTCAAGTGGCGAGCTGATCCAAATCGCATTCACACCGAGTTGTTGTAAATAATCCAATTTGGCGGTTAAGCCTTTGAGATCTCCGCCGTGGAATGTGCCGATTTCATCTTTCCCGTCTTTTTTACGTCCGTAGCTGTTGTCGTTACTTGGATCGCCGTTGTGGAAACGGTCGGTCAGCACGAAATAGACAGTCGCATTTTTCCAGGTAAAAATCGGCTCGGAATTGACCGCTTGTGCCGATTCCAGCAACATCAAGCCGTTTGATTCCACAGCTGGCATCATCGTGACTTTGCCATTTTGCACTTTGGCAGTATTGCCCGAATAGAAATCACGCACGGTTTCGCCCTCTTTGAAAAGGCTGGAAACATCAATTTCAAGCGGTTTTTGATCCCATTTCGGACAAACTTGCACTAATTCATTGCTACTTTTGGTTGCTTCAACGGTCAATTTTGCTGTTGGTGTACCACTTCGCATATCAATTTCTACGCTGTATTTTCCATCACGAAACAAGCGGGTCGATTCAGCAGGATCTTTGCAAGGCACAAGGCTGACGACTTGATTTAATTTCAGTGCGGTTTGCGGTTGGTAACATTGTTGATTGAGCGAGAATTGGAAAGGATAGTTACCTTTTTTCAGCTGGGCGTGAGCTTGGTAGAGCAGTTTTTCACTTGATTCAAAAGTCGGGAAATGTTCGCTTTGCCATTGATTTGCCGACACATTGGCACAAGCAAAAAGTGAAAGCCAAAGTAGTGATTTTTTCATTTGGGTTTCCTTGTGTGTGATGAAGTGGGGATTTAGTAAAGCAGGATAGTTAAATTTTGTTGTAGGGACACACCGCGTGTGTCCGAATACGATAAATTCAAATGAAATTTAAATAATCGGACACACTCAGTGTGTCCCTACCGATAATAATCGACTACTTCGCCGAAACGTGTTTAATAAAAATCTGGCGGGGTTGTTTTAAGCCGAGTTGTTCGGCTTCATTAACCAAGTTCATCGCTTTATTCACATCGTTATTTTTTAACGCTTTTAAGACCGCTTGGTTGAAATAATCTTCGGTGCTTTGCTCAACAGGTTGTGCTGATTTTGTTGCTTTAGGCGTTGTTGCCACTGTGCCGACTTGTGTTGGTGTTGGGGTTTTAGCTTCAAATAAAGGACCGTTTAAACCGATAAATTGACTAGATTGAATACCATCTACTTCTACATTTACTTTACCTTGATTGGTATGCACTACGCTGATATCTGCAATCGCAGGCGGTTGATTGCCTTTGGCTTTCGCTAATAATTTTGCAGGGTGAGTCATTGTAGTTTTACCTTGTAGATTTTGCTCGGTGGTATAAACGAGAAGATAGATAAAATCTTGATTTGCTGTTGGCGTAAGGTTTAACTCCGCTTCGTATTGTGCTGGGTTTAACCCCCGCTCTTCACTGAATTTGAATTGTGAAGATGGATAGCTCATCGCTGGGTTAAATTGTGCATCTAAAATTAAGGCGTTTGGTACAAAAACAGTGTTATCTTTTTGTACTGGACTGGTGATATTTAACTTGATTGTACCTTGATTAGCAGGGATTTTATAAGCCACCACAGAACCGCTTGCTCCCGCTAATTTATTTGCAAGTGTGGCAACATTGGTTTCATTTTTTTGTGAAAGGGCAACATCTTGCCATTGAATCTTAGCAAGCTCTGCTTTGGTTGGTTGTAATGTGGTTGCAGAAAGTTGAGCCGCAAAAAATAAGCTAGAAAGAATAAGGGTTAGTTTTGTTTTCATAGGGTCTCCGAGTTTTAAGATTGATTTCTCTCTTATCTTTCTCTCGCCCGTTTACGGGAGAGAGACAGCCGAAGGATTCGTTCAGAATCCGTAGGCAGAGAGAGAGCAACAAGCAGTCATTTTCTATGAAAAATTTGCAAAGCCCTCTCTCTCCGAAAATCCTACGGATTTTCTCCACCATTTCCCGTAAACGGGAGAGAGAAGTGAAGAAAGGGAGTTATTAAATAAAACGCCCTTGATTAAAGGGCGTTTGATTTTATGCTTGATTACCACCAAGCTTCAAATTGAACACCACCGATGAATTCACCATCTTTCGCTTTATAACCAGAGTTTGTACGGTTTGTCGTGTTAAATTTGTCGTTCCAGTGAGCATAAGTACCGAATACACGGATTGCAGGACGCGCCCAAATGCTTGAGCCTGCTTGCCATTGTTGTGCAATGGTATATTTCGTTAAGCTATTTTTCTTACCTGTTGCTTGGTCTTTGATTACATCATAGCCTACTTCAGCAAGGGTACTCATTGTATCATTCCATTTATACATTGGACGGATACCTGCTGAGTACCATGTTTTACCTTGTTTGTTTTTCAGGTCTGTTTTTTCGTAGATTAATGCATACATTACTTCAACTTTATCGCTTGCTTGAACCACACCTTGGTTGATTAAGCGGAGCATATGACCACGGTTGCTAGATAAAGAGCCTTGAGCATGACCGTTATTCCAAGATGTCATAGAATCTTTTGCATATTGCACGGTAAATTTATTGAAGCCACCGAAGAAGTTACCTTGAGTATATTCTGCCGTTGCCATATAGCCATTTTTGGTTGCATCGCTATTAGCATAGGCTGAATCATCTTTTTTGTGTGCATTCGCATAGTCAAAACCTAGCTCTAATGAACCATCTTTCCAAAGTTCAATACCAGCTAAACGAACGTCAAAAATATCGTTATATACATCTTTATCTACAGAACGATCGCTCTTATAGCTTTTGGTTGCATAATCGTAGTAATAAGAGAATGCACCACCTGCTTCCGTATCACGAGTTACTGCTAAAGAAAGTTTACCAAAGCCTAAATCAATGTTTTCAACCCCCGCACCAGGACCTGAAATATCCCAGTAGTAGAAGTCGTTCATATGCACATCGTGACGTTGGTAGAAGCGTTTACCTGCCCATAATGTTGCACCCGGTAAGCTGTCTGCAAAGTTTTTGAATTGGACATTTAATTCACGTAGAGCAGGGCTAGTTGCAGTCCAGTCATTGTTATGTAAGGTACCGCCGTAAGCTACGTTGGTGTCGAAATAAATGGTTTTACCCCCCCCATTGTATAATTCTTGACCAAGCTTAAGTTCGGCGTAAGTATCTGATTCGTTTCCTAAACGGTATTTTGAACCACCACCATTCACAGTAAATGCAGATTGTTCACCACCACCTGATGTCCAGCCGATACCTGAACGTGCATAACCGTGGAAATCGACTGCAAAAGCTGATGTAGAAAGTACAGCTCCTGATACTAAAGTCGCGAGTAAGCTTTTATTGATATTCATAGAGAACTCCTTTGGTTTATCCTTAAGATTGACATTATGAAAAAAATCGTTAAACACCCAACTCTTTAAACAAGCGTCTGCAAGCCGTACCATCTTCTTTAAATAAGTGGCAACGGTTTGGGTTAATGCCGACAGACATTTCATCCCCTTCTTCAACAAGAACGATATCGTTTTGGCGATAAACTAAACTCTGTTTGATTGGTGGCATTTCAACGTGAACTTGGGTTTCATTACCGAGCTGCTCAACGACTTTAACTGTCCCTTTAATGCAGATTTCGCTCTGTTCACAAGGTAACAGATGTTCTGGACGGATACCTAATGATAGATTTTCGCCTATATTTACGCCTGTGCTATCGACAGGGATCCAGAAATTGAGATGCGTTGAGTCAGGTAATTCCACTTTTACCCCACCTTCTTTCACATCAATGACCTTCACGGGTAGGAAATTCATTTTTGGTGAGCCAATAAAGCCCGCAACAAAGCGGTTGGCAGGGTAGTGGTAAAGTTCAAGCGGTTTACCGACTTGTGCTACGTTGGTGGTGATTTGCGTATTATTGCCAAGGGCTTGTAATACCACGATTTTATCCGCCAAAGTCATGGCTTCAACTTGGTCGTGGGTAACATAAATCATGGTTCTGCCCAATTTTTTATGTAGTTTGGAAATTTCGACACGCATTTGCACACGAAGCGCAGCATCAAGGTTAGAGAGTGGTTCATCTAATAAGAACACTTCAGGTTGGGAAACAAGCGTACGACCAATGGCAACACGTTGACGCTGACCGCCCGAAAGCTCTTTCGGTTTACGTTGAAGCAGGTGAGCAAGTTGTAAAATTTCAGCAACGTGATTAACTCGTTGTTCAATTTCTTCTTTTGCTTTACCTGCAAGTTTTAGACCGAAAGACATATTTTCTGCAACGTTTAAATGAGGGTAAAGTGCGTAAGATTGGAAGACCATTCCAATATTACGTTTAGCAGGGGGAACATCATTCATTCGTGTTTCGCCAATAAAAAGATCACCAGAAGTGATATCTTCAAGGCCTGCAATCATACGTAATAGGGTAGATTTACCACATCCAGATGGACCAACGAATACTACAAATTCACCTTCTTTGATATCAAGGTTAATATTTCGTGAGATATGTACATCGCCGTATGATTTATTTACACCAATGATTTTTACATCTGCCATTGTTTCATCCTCAAAGTTACTGCTTGTTTAATGGGTGCCAAGCTTACTCATTTGCTTAAGCATTGAAATCATACTTTATAAAAAATTTTTTTCTTGGTATTGAAAAATTTTTTTCGTTAAAAATCAGATTTTTTGTGATTAAGATCACAAAATTAAATGCTTTTTTTGTGATGGCTTTCACACTTATTTTAAAAAATAAGAAAAATGTGATACAGATCACTAAAAGGATGAGGGGGGATGATAAGGGGGTATGATGAAGTATGAGAGAAAATCGTCCACTATTCGACCGCAAATTTCATTTCACTAAAATGAGGAAAAACCTATGAAAAAATTAACCACAGCAGCTTTAACCGTATTAGCTGGATTATGTATTGCTCAAGGCGTACAAGCTAAATTAGTTGAAGGTCAATTAAACATTTGGATTAACGCTGATAAAGGCTATAACGGCTTGGCCGAAGTAGGTAAAAAATTTGAAGCGGAAACAGGTGTGAAAGTCGTTGTTGAGCATCCAAGTAAATTAGAAGAATTATTCCCACAAGTAGCTTCAACAGGCGATGGTCCTGACATCATTATTTTTGCTCACGACCGTATGGGTGGTTATGCGCAATCAGGTTTACTTGCAGAAGTTCACCCAAGTGCTGATTTCAAAGCAAAATTGTCTGACATCGGTTGGGAAGCAACCAAATATAACGGCAAACAAATTGCCTATCCAATTGCCGTTGAGTCACTTTCTTTAATTTATAACAAAGATTTAGTGCCAGAAGCACCAAAAACATGGGAAGAAATTGAGAAGTTAGATAAAGATCTCAAAGCCAAAGGCAAAAATGCGATTATGTGGAACTTAGCAGAACCGTATTTCACATGGCCAATTATCTCATCTCAAGGCGCTTATGCATTCAAAGTAACGGCAAACGGCTATGATGCGAAAGACATCGGTGTAAACAACGAAGCAGCACAAAAAGGCTTACAATTTGTAGTTGATTTAGTGAAGAAAAAAGTGATCAACGCAGATACCGACTACTCAGTAGCTGAAGCTTCATTTAACAAAGGCGAAACTGCAATGACTATCAATGGTCCATGGGCGTGGGCGAACATTGAGAAAAGCGGTATCAAATACGGCGTGGCGGTATTACCAACTTTAAACGGCAAAGCAGGTAAACCTTTCGTGGGCGTATTAAGTGCAGCGGTCAATGCGTCAAGCCCGAACCAAGACTTAGCGAAAGAGTTCTTAGAAAACCACTTATTAACAGACGCTGGTTTAGAAACTGTGAACAAAGACACCCCGTTAGGTGCGGTTGCGCTTAAGAGCTACCAAGCGAAGTTAGCGGCAGATCCTCGCATTGCTGCAACCATGGCAAATGCGGAAAATGGCGAAATTATGCCAAACATTCCACAAATGAGCCGCTTCTGGTACTCAGAAAAAGCAGCTATCGACAGTGCAATCAATGGTCGTCAGTCTGTTAAAGCAGCCCTTGATGAAGCACAGGCGAAGATTGAGAAAGAGTAATCACGACTCTTATTGATACGTAATCAAATGTAGGGACACACTGTGTGTGTCCGTCACATCCCATTTTATGCAAAAGCGAGATTAGTCGGACACACGCAGTGTGTCCCTACAAATGTTAAAAAGAGTATATACAAGCGATCACATTCTCACAATTTTTTGCCATTTCCCTTAGCAGTTCAAAACAAGGAAAATAAAATGCTAACTTCAACTTATTCTTCTCTTTCACCCGCTCAACTTTGGGGCAAACGGGTTTTTGTCGGACTTCTTTACCTGATTGCTTTTTATTTAGTCTTTACCATTTACCTGCAAGGTGAAATTTTATTTGCCCTACTGACCTTAGTCGTGGTGGCTTCAGGTATTTTTGTTTTTAGTTCTGAGCGTGCTTACCGCTGGCGTTACCTTTTTCCTGGTATTTCGGCTATCGGTATTTTCGTGGTGTTCCCACTGGTTTGTACGGTAGTAATTGCCTTTACCAACTATAGCGGATCTAACCAACTTGCCTTTGAACGAGTGGTGAGCCAATTACAGAGCCAACGTTATTTTTCAGGCGAGCGTTACGATTTCAAACTGCTTGAGAATGCAGACAATCAATATCAATTAATGCTAGAAAACAAAGCATTGCAAAAAAATTACCTTTCCGCACCGCTTGCATTAGCTGATTTAAAAGGCGATGTGAAACTGGAAGAAGTGGTGAGTTTGCCTGAAAGCAAAGTTGCTCCCCTTAAAACCATTACTCAAAATCGCCAACAGCTACAAACGATCAATGCGATTTTGCCAAGTGAAGAAATGCTCTCAATGAGTTCACTTCGCCAATTTTCACAACAAAGTAACCGCTTTAGTTTCGATGTGGATAGCCAAGTTTTGACTAACCACGAAACCAACGAACGTTATAAACCGAATGATGATGTCGGTTTCTTTGAGCAGATTGATGAGCAAGGCAACTTTACCGGTAAACGTGTTGAACCTGGTTATACGGTCACAATCGGCTGGCAAAATTTCGTGAAAATTTTAACGGACGAAGGCGTACAAAAACCGTTTATTCAAATCTTTATTTGGACAGTCACTTTTGCGTTCTTAACCGTGGTATTTACTACCTTACTCGGTATGATCTTTGCATCATTGGTGCAATGGGATGCATTGAAAGGTAAAGCTGTTTATCGTTTATTGTTAATCTTACCTTACGCTGTACCAGGTTTTATCTCAATCCTTGTGTTTAAAGGCTTGTTCAACCAAAGTTTTGGTGAAATCAACCTGATTTTAAACAGCTTATTCGGTATTCGCCCAGAATGGTTTAACGATCCATTCCTTGCCAAAGTGATGATCTTAATTGTGAACGTGTGGTTAGGTTATCCTTATATGATGATCGTTTGTATGGGCTTGCTCAAAGCGATCCCAACGGATTTATATGAAGCTTCAGCGATTGACGGTGCAACGGTGTGGCAAAACTTCACAAAAATCACAATGCCACTGTTAATTAAACCGTTAATGCCGTTGATGATTGCGAGTTTCGCCTTTAACTTCAACAACTTCGTGTTAATCCAATTATTAACGCAAGGTCGTCCGTCAATGATCGGTACAAGTACCCCAGCAGGACATACGGATTTATTAGTTAGCTACACCTACCGTATCGCCTTTGAAGGTAGTGGTACACAAGACTTTGGTTTAGCCGCAGCCATTGCAGTAATTATCTTCTTACTCGTCAGTGGATTAGCGTTGTTCCAAATTCGTTTGACTAAGTTACAGCAGGATTAATCATTGGGACACGAAGCGTCGTGTCCCTACAATCACTCCGTAGATATTTAAGTAGGGACGCCACGCTTGGCGTCCAAATAAGAAAATTATCAAATACATAGGAATTAATACTATGGCTATCGTTCAACCTAAATCAATGAAAGCACGCTTATTTGCAACGCATTTCTTTCTCATCACATTCTGTGCATTGATTATGTTCCCCCTATTGATGATTTTAGGGATCTCACTTCGCCCGGGGAACTTAGCACTCGGGGAAATTATCCCAAGCCAAATTTCCCTTGAACACTGGAAATTAGCGTTAGGCTTTAGCGTAACCAATGCAGACGGAACCGTAACACCACCGCCATTCCCTGTTTTATTATGGTTATGGAACTCAGTGAAAGTGGCGGGCGTAACGGCAATCATCACCCTTGCCCTTTCCACCACTGCGGCTTATGCCTTTGCACGCTTACGTTTTGCAGGTAAATCAATGTTGTTACAAAGTATGTTGATTTTCCAAATGTTCCCAGCGGTGCTTTCACTCGTGGCGTTATATGCATTATTTGACCGCTTGGGGCAATATGTACCATTCTTAGGCTTAAACACCCACGGTGGCGTGATCTTCGCTTACCTTGGTGGTATCGCAATGCACGTTTGGACAATCAAAGGCTACTTTGAAACTATCGACAAATCGCTCGAAGAAGCCGCAGCCCTTGACGGTGCAACCCCGTGGCAAACTTTCCGCTTAATTTTATTACCGTTATCGGTGCCGATTTTAGCGGTGGTATTTATCCTTGCCTTTATCTCCGCAATTATCGAAGTACCAGTCGCTTCTCTCTTATTGCGTGATGTGGAAAACTACACCTTAGCAGTCGGTATGCAACAATATCTCCACCCACAAAACTATTTATGGGGCGACTTTGCAGCAGCCGCAATTTTATCTGCAATCCCAATTACCCTTGTCTTTATCATTGCACAACGTTGGTTAGTTGGCGGATTAACGGCTGGGGGTGTGAAAGGATAATTTTATGGGACACGAAGCGTCGTGTCCCTACATTCACTCCGTATAAATTAAGTAGGGACGCCACGCTTGGCGTCCATAAGATAAATTTTATTCGAGAACAATAACAATGAAACAAAACCACCCATTTTTAAACCCTTATTTCTTTGACGAACACGGTCGCCGTATCTATGCTCAACCGTCCGTTTACGGCAAAGTGGCTAAACTACTCGGTTCGCCAAAAAGTCGCAAAATCCTACCGCTTGTGAAAGTCGTGAAACAAGGTGAGCAAGTTTTTATTCCCCTTTTCGTGGCAGACAAAACCCAACGTGTGCAAGCAAACTGGACACTAACCCTTGAAAGCGGTGAGATTTTGACAGGAAAATGCAAACGCAACAGCATTGAACTACCACGTGATTTACCGCTTGGCTATCATCAGCTCCGTTTAGACGGTAAAACCGCTGAATGTCGCCTGATTATTACCCCTGAACGAGCCTTCCAGCCGCAAGAATTGGCGGAGAAAAAGAAATTATGGGGAGCGATTTTACAGCTTTATACCTTGCGTTCTGAACAGAACTGGGGGATTGGCGATTTTGGTGATTTAGCGGAATTTTTAACAAAACTTGCTGAAAAAGGCGGTGATTTTGTTGGTTTAAACCCAATTCACTCGTTGTTCCCCGCCAATCCTGAAGGGGCAAGCCCATATAGTCCGTCTTCTCGCTTGTGGCAAAATATCGTTTATATCAACGTGGGGGCGATTGACGCTTTCCAACAAAGTCGCGAAGCACAAGCGTGGTTTAACTCGGCGGAAATTCAACGGCAATTACACGAAGCTCGCCAAAAGGATTATGTCGATTACTCACAGGTTATGTGGCTGAAATTACAAGGTTTACGTTTAGCCTTTGAGCAATTTAAACAGCAAGATCAGACAGCCTTTGAACAATTTATTGCCGATAATGGCGAAGCCTTAAAAGTACAGGGGACTTTTGATGCGTTGCACCAATGGCTTTCATCGCAATTTAGCGAGCAGTGGGGCTGGAACAACTGGGACGCAAAATATCAAGATTATCACACCGCTTCGGTACAACAGTTCCAACAAGAGCAGAGCGATTTAGTCCGTTTCTATATGTGGTTACAATTTGTGGCACAGCAACAGCTCAAAGCCTGCAACGAATTAGCCAAACAGCTTGGAATGCCGATTGGTTTCTACCGTGATTTAGCGGTGGGCGTGGCGGATAACGGGGCGGAAACGTGGGCAGATAAAGATCTGTTCGTGCTTGGGGCTTCTGTCGGCGCACCACCTGATATTATGGCACCACAAGGGCAAAACTGGGGCTTATCGCCAATGCACCCTGAAGTGTTGCAAGCGCGTGGCTACCAGCCGTTTATCGACCTACTGCGTGCCAATATGAAAGATTGCGGTGCGTTACGTATTGACCATATTCTCGGCTTTGCTCGCTTGTGGTGGGTATCGAAAGGCGATTCGGCGAAAAACGGCGCTTATGTGAAATATCCGTTGGAAGATCTGTTGTCGATTTTGGCACTCGAAAGCCAACGCCACCAATGTTTAATCATTGCCGAAGCGTTGGGAACTGTGCCGAAAGGAATGTTGAAAACCCTTGAAAATAAAGGCATTTTAGCCTACAACATTTTCTATTTTGAGTACGATCATCAAGGCAGTAAACCGCTTGCTCACTATCCATATCAAGCGATGACCACACTCAGCACCCACGATTTACCAACGGTGCAAGGCTACTGGAAAGGCTATGATTTTGAGTTGGGGCAAAAATATGGCGTTTACCCAAATGAAAAAGTGTTGAACATCTTAAAAAATGCACGTCACTCAAACAAAGAAGCGATCCGCCGTGCTGTTGAAGCGGTACAAGCCTTAGAGCCAGACAGTGCGGGCGTAACGCAAACTTTCAACCACCAGTTACAAAGCTATGTGGCAGATACCAACAGCGTGCTATTCGGCTCACAACCTGAAGACTGGCTCAATATGCTCGATCCAGTGAATATCCCGGGGACGAGTACCGAGTTTCCGAACTGGAGGAGAAAATTGAGTAAAACGACCCAAGAGATTTTCTCTGATTGGTCTGTTTCTCAATTATTAGATACGATTGAAGCAAAACGAAATCGTTAAAAAATAAAAGTGGGTAATTGATCTGCACCCCAAAAGTTGGACTAAACAACCAACTGACTAAGGTGCAGATTTTTTATTTCAATACACCTTACAAAAGCGTATAATCGCCCGCGTCTTTTTCGTACTGATAAGGAACTTGCATGAGCCAATTTTTTTACATTCACCCTGAAAATCCACAAGCTCGTTTGGTTAATCAAGCGGTAGAAATCATCAAAAATGGTGGTGTGATTGTGTATCCAACGGATTCTGGCTATGCCCTTGGCTGTGCGATAGGTGATAAACATGCAATGGACAGAATTGTGGCAATTCGCCGTTTGCCTGAAAATCATAATTTTACTTTGGTATGCAGTGATTTATCGGAGCTTTCGAGTTATGCATTAGTCACTAATCAATCTTACCGCTTGATTAAAAATAACGTACCGAATCCTTATACTTTTATTTTGCCTGCGACCAAAGATGTGCCACGTCGTTTGCTGACTAAGCGTAAAACGATTGGGATTCGTGTGCCAAATAATGCAATCGCTTTGGCATTACTTTCAGCACTTGGTGAGCCGATTCTCTCTTGCTCTCTGATGTTGCCAAATGAAGAGATAACGCAATCGGATCCCGATGAAATTCGAGAGCATTTAGAACATCAAGTGGATTTAATTATCCACGGCGGCTATTTGGGGCAATCGCCAACGACCGTGATTGATTTAACCCAAGACAGCCCTGAAATTATCCGTGTGGGATCGGGCGATCCGACACCGTTTGAATAACCCCTGACGCTTGTGAAAGCGACAAATAAGGAACTTAAATGACAACATTTCGTAAACCGACTGCAAACAAGCGGTCAGATTCTGCAAAAAATTTGCAAAAACCAACGCAACGTAATTCGCGTACTGAAGTGCAACCTCGCAAACCCCTTGTAAAAAAACCAACAAAACCGACCGCTTCCATTGAAACGGAAGAAAAAAGCAACGAGAAAATTGTCGGTGAGAAATTGCAAAAAGTGCTTGCTCGTGCAGGGCAAGGTTCTCGCCGTGAAATTGAGACGGTGATTGCAGAAGGGCGTGTGAGTGTGGACGGTAAAATTGCGACCCTTGGAGACCGTGTGCAAGTCAGCTCAAGCACCAAAATTCGTATTGACGGTAATTTGGTCAGCCTGATTCCAACGCAAAAAGAGATCTGCCGTGTGTTGATGTACTACAAGCCTGAAGGCGAACTTTGTACTCGTTCCGACCCTGAGGGGCGTGCGACAGTATTCGACCGCTTGCCACGTTTGACTGGCTCTCGTTGGATTGCCGTTGGGCGTTTAGATATTAATACGTCTGGTTTGTTACTTTTTACTACGGACGGCGAGTTGGCTAACCGCTTGATGCACCCGAGCCGTGAAGTTGAGCGTGAGTATTCTGTACGTGTGTTTGGCGAAGTCGATGATGCGATGTTGCAACGCTTACGCAAAGGCGTACAGTTGGAAGATGGCCCTGCCAATTTCAAACAAATTAAAGTCGTTGGTGGAACAGGATTGAACCAATGGTTTGATGTTACCTTAACCGAAGGACGTAACCGTGAAGTGCGTCGTTTGTGGGAGTCGCAAGGTATTCAAGTCAGTCGTTTGATCCGCATTCGCTATGGCAATATCAAGTTAGAGAAAAGCCTACCTCGTGGCGGTTGGGAAGAAATGGGATTGGAGCAAGTGAACTATCTGCGTGAACTGGTTGGCTTAAAACCTGAAACAGAAACCAAAGTGGATGTCACCAAAAACCGTCGTCGTACCAGTACCCGACAAATCCGCAAAGCCGTGAAGCAACATACGAAATATCGTAAAATGTAGAGCAATGTGATGTAGGGGCGGACCGATGTGTCCGCCCATATTATATTTATCTTTTTCGGGCGGACACATCGGTCCGCCCCTACAAGTAATTTGATTGTTATTGGAGAATAAATGACAACCTTCAATCTTCGTCTTAAAGCCAAAAGCGAACTCACCCCACATCCGACAGCACAATACTGGCGGAAATGCCAAGTGGAAGAGCTGTTTGCAATGCCGTTTATGGAGCTGGTATTCAAAGCGGCGCAGGTTCACCGAGAGCATTTCAATCCGCAAGAAATTCAGCTTTCAACGTTGTTGTCGATTAAGACTGGCGGTTGCCCTGAAGATTGCGAATACTGTCCACAATCTGCCCGTTATGACACGGGGCTAGAACGCCAAACGATATTAGAGATTGATGAGATTGTCGAAAAAGCCCGTATCGCTAAAGCACGTGGGGCAAGTCGTTTCTGTATGGGAGCAGCATGGCGTGGACCTAAGCCGAAAGATATTGAAGTGGTCAGCAAAATTATCACAGCAGTAAAAGATCTCGGTTTGGAAACTTGCGGAACTTTCGGTATGCTTGAAGACGGAATGGCGGAAGAGCTTAGAGACGCTGGGCTAGATTACTACAACCATAATTTAGACACCGATCCTGACAGCTACCACAAAATTATCCACACCCGAACCCACGATGACCGAATGGATACGCTTGGGAAAGTCCGCAATGCGGGGCTTAAAGTCTGTTGTGGTGGCATTGTAGGAATGAATGAAACTCGCCCTGAGCGAGCAGGGCTTATCGCAAGTTTAGCCAATCTAGATCCACCGCCTGAAAGTGTACCAATTAATCAACTAGTTAAAGTTGAAGGCACACCTCTTGCTGATGCGGAAGATCTTGACTGGACGGAGTTTGTCCGAACCATTGCTGTGGCTCGTATTACGATGCCCAAAAGCTATGTTCGTCTCTCCGCAGGGCGTGGCAATATGCCCGAAGCAGCTCTCTGTTTTATGGCAGGGGCAAATTCGATTTTCTATGGCGATAAATTACTTACGACAGAAAATCCTGAAGAAGATCGGGATCAACTATTAATGGAAAAATTAAATTTATATCCACTGCATTATTCATAGAAAAAGGAGCTTAATAACCTACGAAATCGGTTTAAAGTTTAATAGTACGAGACGTTAAGCTATCTTTTTTTGAAAAATGCATAAAAACTATTTATTTATCCAAATTAGCAATATTATGGGCATAGTAGATAAAAAGGTTGGTGTTTTGCAAAACTATGCCTCTATTGGACAAAAGGGTTGATTTTATTATTTTTAAATAATTATTATCAACTCTTTTTATTTAAAAAATCCTGTATAAACAATATCTTATGTCTTCTGGTTAAACCGCTATGTGGGCATAATTTGTCTTTCAGTTCTTTAAATAGTCCTTCTATTCGATTTGTTGTCTTTTCAATATTTAGCTCAGGACACTTTTCGTAAGTAAAAATAGAGTCAAAATAGCGCTTAATACTGGCTGCTGCACTTCTTACATTTCGGTGTTTATAAGGATATTTTCCTTTCTCATTAGGCTTCTCTGAACGTTCATTTAAAAATGCTTTATGTTTTATTTTCCAATGATATATTTTTAAATAAAATTCATTTTTTGAGCTCGTTTTCAAGGTTTTTATCATCGTTTTTAATTCCCTTCCTGCGTGAGATTGGTGTTTTTTTCTTAATGCTCGCATCACAATCGCCACTAAATGAAATTGGCACATTTGTGTCGGCGTATTCAATAAATCCTTTAATAAGCCTCGGCGACCATCACAGGTAATTGATTGAATTACATAGCCTTTTTCTCTTAGACGATTAAGTGCTTTCTTGTAGTAAATGTCTTTTTCCGTTTTCACAATTTGGTGATAAACCACTTTGCTTGAATAGCTATCCATAAACACCATTACGCCAAAATCACGGTGAAAAAAGGTGGTATCTATAATAAGGTTCAAATATTTATTTTGCGGGGGATTTAAATGTGATTTAGGGGCTTTTTCTAAATATCTGCGGATTGTTCTAGGGGAACAACGATATTTATCTGCAAGCTGCTGATGTGTTTGTTTTCCAACGGAATAATCAAACCAAATTTGAGCAGGATCTAATTTAGCTTTAAAGGTAAATGTTTTATTACACTGAAGACATTTATAGCGTTGAATATTATTTTGATGACCATTTTTCTTTATAGTAGATCCTTTGCAAAAAGGACAGTTTTTTGTTCATATTTCAAAAAAGTGCAGTAAAGCCCGTAATATAAGGCTTTACTACACTTTTTAGCAACCCTTTTGGCTATTAAGCCCATCTTTACTATGCTAATTTAACACCAACTTTCGCTTTGGTATTCCGAATTGTTCAAAACAAAATAAAATATCATCTTTATTCACCATAATCTCTTTGGGAACAGTAAAAGGATATGCAAGATTCTCTCTTATTATTAAGGAAATATTATTCTTTATAGCATTAATATGCCAATAATTCCATGACTCCCAATATTGTAATCTAGTTAAGGATATCCCATTAGGAGAATAGCCTGTATCTTTAGCTGTCATTAAAGAATTTTCTCGATGAGCTCCTATAGTTAATGGTTTATTTACCATAACATATTGATCTTTAAACACTAACTTCAATCGAGCATTAAACTCACTATCAGCTCCAGTTCGGACTAAATTCCATAATCCTGTTTTTTCTATTACATCTTTCTTTCTAAATAGAGCTGAAGATGGATTAAAACGAGTTAATGGACTTACAGCCCTTGCATAAAAAGTACCATCATCTTTTAATCTAATCCATTTAGAAAAAGATACAACTAATTTAGGATTTTTTAGTAAAGGATATATTTGTAACTCTATTTTTCTGGGATGAGCCCAATCATCCGAATCATTATTTGTAACAAATTCCCCCTTAGATAAAAGGGTCCCAATAGTTTTCGCAACATACGTCCCTACATTACGTTCAAGCTTTATTAGCCTAATAAAAGAATATCTTGACATCATATTTTGAATAATATCTATTGTAGCATCCTTACTATTATCATCAATGATAATAATTTCTTTATTTGGGTATGTTTGATTTACTAATGACAATAGTGTAGAGATTATATATTCTTGACTATTATATGTAGTTACAATAATAGATACTAAAGGGAGACTATCATTTACTAATTTCCTTAGTCTAAGCTCCTTATTTTTTAGATTAGTAACAAAAAGATTACCCTTTAAGTCTAATAGTTCGATCTTATCTAAATGATATGAAACTAAATACCTATTCAAATTATTCAACTTTGAGTTAGTATCTCTAGTAATAAAATTATAAAGCAAATATAATTCAGGTTTAGCTTTAAAGGCTTTCTTATCCAAGGATAACAAAAAGTCACTCAGTTCTTTTAAGTCATTTCTTTGGGACAAAATATTAGCTATTGATAAAACATCAAAACTTTTGTCTAATAAAGAATATGCAACATCTTTATCAAAAGGCAATATACTTAAAATGAAATGTACTTTATTCTTGGAGAAACTTTCTGTTTTTATATATTTATCCAAAGAAACTTTAGCCTGTTCGGAGTATCCACAAGCATATAAAGAAATAATATACGGATATGTATTCTTATATTCCGGGTTCGCTAATATTGTTCTATATAGCCCCATTTTACTAAAAATAACTGCTCGTTCACTTTTAGAATTAGTGCTCAGTAATAGTTCAATGTTATTTTTCTTTCTTAGAAAGAATTTCTTCAACACCCTTGGCATACATACCCTTATATTTTAAGCAGTTATTAAAAGTCTCCACCGAATATGTCTCTTGAGTAAACTTTTAGCAAACTATCATTTAATTCATCAGTTATTCTATTTGCAATAATAACATCTGAGTGTTTTTTAAACTCCGATAGAGAGGGAATAACCTTTATACCATTAAAACTTTCTTCTCTAATTCGAGGTTCATAAATAACAATCTCAACACCTTCCCCTCTTAATCTCCTAATAATTCCTTTTATTGCAGATGCTCTAAAATTATCTGATCCTGATTTCATGATTAAACGATATATGCCCACTTTTGTAGGCTTACGTTTCAAAATATCTTCTGCAATAAAATCTTTACGAGTTCTATTTGATTCAACAATAGCTTTAATTAAACTTTGTGGAACATCATTATAATTAGCTAATAGTTGTTTAGTATCCTTTGGTAGACAGTACCCCCCATAACCAAAACTAGGGTTATTATAGTGTGAGCCAATTCTTGGATCTAAACTAACACCTTCAATAATTTGTTTAGTGTTTAAGCCATGTACCGAAGCATAAGTATCTAATTCATTAAAATAAGCTACTCGCATCGCTAAGTAAGTATTAGAAAAAAGCTTTATTGCTTCGGCTTCCGTATTATCAACGAATAATAATGGACAATCTTTTTTGACAGCTCCTTGTTGAAGTAATTCAGCAAAAACTTTTGCTCTTTCAGAATTTTCACCAATAATAATCCGGCTAGGATATAAATTATCGTATAGAGCTTTCCCTTCCCGCAGAAACTCAGGAGAAAAAATAATATTCCCAGCACGAAACTTTTGTTTAATCTTCTCTGTAAAACCTACAGGAACTGTCGATTTAATAATCATCACTGAGTTTTTATTAATTTCTAATACTTTACTTATTACATTCTCAACACTCGAAGTGTCAAAAAAATTAGTATCCGGATCATAATTCGTCGGTGTTGCAATAACAACAAAATCACAAGAACTATATGCAACTTCTGGCTCTATTGTTGCAGTTAAATTTAATCTTTTGTCTGATAAATATTCTTCTAAAAGATCATCCGAAATTGGAGACTCAAAGTTATTTATTTTTTCTACTCTAGATTCATCAATATCTATAAGTACTACTTCATTATGTTGTGCAAGTAATACAGCGTTGGATAAACCAACATAGCCAGCACCTGCTATTGCTATTCTTTTCATAAAATTATTACTCTCTATGTAATTTTTATCTTACTTAATCAAAACGCATAATATCATCATCTTTTAAATAGCTACCAACTTGTACTTCGATTAACTCCAAATCTACTCTACCAGGATTTTCAAGAAAATGACTTACGCCAATCGGAATATAAATGGATTGATTCTCGGTCAATAAACTTTCTATACCATTGATATTAACTTTTGCAGTTCCTGCAACCACAATCCAATGTTCAGAACGATGATAGTGCATCTGCATAGACAAGCGTTCATTAGGTCTAACCGTAATACGTTTTACTTGATAACGTTCTCCAACATCAACGGCATCTTGTTTACCCCAACGACGGAAAACTTCTCTATGTTGTTTCGTTTCTTTACGCTTATCTGCCTGTAACTGCTTAACAATCAATTTTACATCTTGAGAATACTCTTTGGTGGTAACTAATACCGCATCTTTCGTTTGAACAACAACCGTATTCTCAATGCCTACTGCTGCGACTAATCCCATTTCTGAGAAGAGATAGTTATTGCAACTATTGATACACAACACATCGCCTTGCTTCACATTACCTTGTTCATCTTTAGACGAAACATCCCATAATGACGCCCAAGCTCCTACATCATTCCAACCTGCATCCATCGGTACAACAACAGCATCAGTGGTTTTTTCCATTACTGCATAATCAATAGAATCTTCAGGGCAATTCCTGAAAATATCGACTTTAATACGAATAAAATCAAGATCTTGCTCTAAATGTGCTGTCGAATTTGCACAATTTTCATAAATATCTGGACGATATTTTTTAAGTTCTTCCAAATAAACGCGAGCTTTAAAAGCGAACATTCCACTATTCCAGAGATAATTGCCAGTTTCTAAATAGCGTTGTGCCGTTTCTAAATTTGGTTTTTCAACAAACTGCTTTACCGAAAAGCCTGCTTTCTCAAGCTTTTCTCCGCATTGAATATAACCATACCCCGTTTCTGGAGTCTTTGGGACAACGCCAAAAGTAACCAATTTATTAGTTTCTACATAAGGAATCGCTTGGCGAATTGACTCTTGAAATGCATTCACATCCATAATGACGTGATCTGCCGCAAGAATAAGAAAATGAGCATCCTGTTGCTGACGAGTAGCAATAAAGGCAGCAATAGCAATAGCTGGAGCCGTATTTCTTCCAATAGGTTCAAGAATAATATTGTGAGCTAATTGATCTATTTGGCGTAGTTGCTCTGCAACAATAAAACGATGTTCTTCATTACAAATAACAAGCGGTGGAAAACAATCCAAACCTTGCAAACGTTGAATCGTTGCTTGGAGCATACTGACATCTCCATACAATTTTTGAAATTGTTTTGGGTATGATTCACGAGAAATCGGCCACAGACGGCTACCTGTACCACCCGCGATAATAATAGGCTGAATCACAATATATCCCTCCCACTATTAGGAAGTAGCTTCATTTGAAATTTCTCCCAATCTTTTATATGCTCTTTACCAAAATCAATTATTTTTTTAGGGGTTGCCGTAGCATGAAATATACCGTTAGAAATCACAAAAAAGTTAGATATTTTCTTATAAAATAAGAATGGCTGCATTTTATAATTTCCTAAACTATAGAAATCCATAGTACTCATCAAAGAAAATTGCTTATTCCCAATGTCAATTAAAGGAATAAAAGTATTATTATCTTCAAAAACACCAAGAATCCCTGCATCATAATGGAATCTCAAAGGGATAAGAAACATATTAGACTTAATTTCACTATCTTCACATAAAACTAATTTTTTATTAAGTAAATCAAAGCATAAGAAATTTTCATGTGCTGTATATATGACTGGGTAAGTTAAAGAACGATTCATTATGAACTTATAGATATTCTCAAAGCTCACTTGCTTAAACTTTGTTATTATTCTTAACAATCTATTGACATCCCCAATTTTTGACAAAAGATATTTTATTTCTTCAACAAACAAAGCATTATTAAAAATAACATGATCATTTGGCAACCGTTCAATCACGCCTACTAATAAACTGATATGTCTCTTAAAAGCATTTCTCATGATACCTTGATATTTCATCGGGTGATTTCGAACTTTATTTCGCACAAGGTGTATTAATTCATTTTTATCTTTTTTAAGAACAGTATGGCATAATTTTAAGAAAAACTCAGACCCAATCAATATATGGCCTAATGTATGCCCTACAAAAGGCGTATGAGTTACAAAAACATTATGGTAAATATCAATAATTTTATTTACTTGTAGGCTATCTTCCTTATGGTAATTATCATAAAATACATATAAATCTCCTGATATATCTTCTGATTTAATAGCCATATTATCAAGTTCATTTGCCAATGAAGAATATTCTTTATAATATCTTCTATCATCTATATCATTTATATTAATAGACCATTGTGGCATCATAGCAATAATATGAGTCGCCCCCAATCTTCTAGAATACTTTATAGCTGCATATCCTCCCATAGATACGCCATATATAATAATGTGTTGAAAACTTCTCGAAATATTATTAATTAATCCTAGAATATCCTTCATATAGTTCTCCGGATACCAATGACTTTTCAACGCCATAATAGATATGGCGTTTATTTTATTATTTTTCACAATTCCTTTCCCATAAAAGTCATCTATAGACTTCATTGAAAAATTCATAGGAGAAAACATTATTAATAATTTATCTTTATCTGTTATATCATTTTCACTAAATATAACTCTTATATTTTCATTTTCAAATAGTACTTTTTCCATATGGGACTTTACTTATTTAATTCAGAAAAAAAACTGATATAGTTGCTAATCATATTTTTCATTTTATATCTATTTAAAAAATGATCAATCTGCTGATTTTTAATTCCGTTATTAGCAATATAATTAATTGCATTTGCACAACTAGTTGTATCACCGACATTGAATATGAAAAATGGAGAATTATTTCCAAATAATGAATTAAGCTCATTATAATAATTAGCATATGGTTTCACATTTGAATTAAGTACTACTGTACCTGAGACTAATGCTTCTTGAACTGTTAAATCAAATCCAGAATAACGAAATGTAGGGTTAACATATATATCCATCAGAGAATATAAGTATGGCATATTCTCCCTTTTTTCTGACACAAAATGAATATTCATTTTACAGTCTTTGAACAAATCTTTGTTTGTATTACCACTTATAACTATAAGTTCATATTTATTAGGATCTAATTTATTTATTACTTCTATAAAGAAATCATGCCCTTTCATCGGAACTGAACGCCCAACCAAGCCTAATAAAACCTTATCTTTTGGCTTTTGAAAACCAATACTTTTCTTTTCTTCTAAGAAGAAATATTCAGGTAAAGAATTTTGGATGACAGCTACCTTTGATTCAGGAACACCATATGACAGGATACATTCTTTCATAAAAGAAGAAATAGCTATATGTCCATCAAAACTTTGGAAATCCTGAGATAACTTATAATTATTGCAAGTTTTCAGTAATAAATCGGCACAATGACTAGGTAAAAGAGTTTTTTTATCCAAATAAACATATGACATCATCCTATCTAAATCTTGTTCAATATTTGTCCCATGCCAACTAGCTACTACTGGAATTCCATATTGATTTTTCGTCAATGCTGCTGCTGCGCCAGATGCTGAATGAATAACTAAAGGTCTTTTCCCCTGAGAAATTTTATATTCCAAATAATCTTTATTATATTGATGTAACTCTTGACTATACATACCCTTGGGAGAATTAGGTGCAAATAAATATTTTACGCCATCTATATCAACCTGCTGCGTACTATCATCTATAGAAGAAGTTACAACTTCTACTTCAAAGCCTTCTAAAACTAATCCTTTATATAAATCATGAGTTACAGCTTCCATACCACCGGTAGGATTGTGAGCAACTGATTGCCGAATACTGCCTAATATATAAAAACTCATTTATTATTTTCCTATATATTTATATAAATCAAAATAATCAAATACTGCTCTCATTTGCTTTTCATTCTGATTTAAGCCATGATTATCATGTCTCAGCGCTACTTGTTGTGTTCCAACTAAACTATGATGCACCGGATTAATTCCTAAATTAGTCACAATTACAGGTGTTTTATTCAGAATAGCCATTGCTTTAAACCATATATCATCTTCTTTTGGACATAGTTTTCTAAATAAATCCACATTAGTCACCTCTTTATTTAAGGATTTAGGGGGATATAATACACCTGATGTACCATAAGGGAATGCCAACATATTAGGTTTTGGACTAAACGTTGTAGCTTGTTCAATTTCTTTCTCTAATAAAATTGGAGTTAATAATTTACCTGCTCTAACCCCTCTTACTTTACCTTCAGAATCAAAACTAAGTTCTCTAGCCCAGTTAGCTACAATACAATTTGGGAAGCGAACGTGTTGATCCCATAAATATTGCAACATATTGGCTGGATATATTATGTCATCATCTACAGTAACAACTGTTTTATCTGGGTATTCAATTAAGGAATACATCAATTTTGTATGTGGACCTACATCTTTTATTTTTCTAATTTCTAATCCTCTCTCAACTAATGATTTTAGTTCAGGAGTAATCAAACTATCATTTGTAACATCCGATACCCATAAAATAACTTTCTCAGGTAAGATAGTCTGAGAAAAAATAGATTCGATTGCATAATGAACCAACGGTAATCTATGTGGTAAAGTAGTCAAGCTAACCACAAGATCTTTTTTCCCTGCTTTAGATAAATTAGTCCTATCTGATCTTATTGCAGATATTAAGTGAATTGTTGAATTGTTTATAGTATTTAATACTAGATCCAATTTTCCCTTAAGAGATTTAATCTCTATCTCTAATCTCTCAATATCTTTATTTAAAAGTGGTAAAGAATCTCTATTATTTTTTAATAAAGAATCAGTAGGATTATTTTTTACTTTCTTATCTTCAATTACATTACTCTCATTTTTCTCAGCTTGTTTATATTTTTCTGGAACTAGATTTGTATCTGCAATTTTACAAATAACCAAGTCTTTTTTTATGATATTTTCATTTTTATTGAAAATATAATTGTGTTTGTAATTCTTCCACTTCTCATTAAAGGCTTTGATAAAATCTTTTACGTCCAATTTTGACATATCCAAAATCATTGGATGAATAGTATTGTTATAACTATCTGATAAATTACTAATAATCTTCAATGAAATCTTTTTGAGAATAGTAAAACATTCTAATTTTTGCTGTTCTGTTAGATAATCAAAATGTGGAGCTATTCTATTTCTAATCGTTTCATCCGTTAAAAAAAATGATAATCTTAGCGCATTCTTTTTCCATAATCCAAATTCGTCGTAATGTCTCCAAATAGCATCATAGTGCTGTTTAATTAAAGTTGGCACAACCGAATGGTTCTTCAAATAAGAAGCAAATGTAGATCCTTCTCGTGCATGAGTATAATGAAATTTAGCAGCTTTTGTCATTCCTATGCGTGAGCAATGAGATAAAACTAAATGGCTAAATACACCATCTTGCCCACTTCTGGCATTTGGCTGAAAAATATTGAATCGTTTAACAATATCCAAACGAATGAACTGAGATTTACATGGAATACACGCTATTGCTTCCATTGGCTTTTCAAAATAATGATTTGGCACATCTGGAGAACAAATATCTAGCTGATATTGCTGTGCCGTATCAAATAGTTTTCTTAATGTCTCTGGAGTTTCTAAATAATCATCACTATCAATAAAATAAATAAACTGGGAATTTGCTAATCTTATAGCCTTATTTCTAGACTCTCCTTGTCCCAAATTGTCTTCATTTTTTAAAAGAGTAATTCTAGAATCAATTCTAGAATAATATTCTGCTATAGATAAGGAATTATCTGTTGATGCATCATCAATTAAAAAAAATTGAATACTTATATTTTTCTGAGATAAAACACTTTGAATACAGCGATGTAAATATTCTTCTGTATTAAAAAATGGAGTTACTATTGCCACATCATATTTCATAAACACAACCTTATTTGAAAGAATAAATAGAAAATAGATTTTTCCCGAAAACAAAATTATAGTAATTTTCTAGACCTTTTATAGATATATCATTGCTTCCTTTATTATTAAATTTATGGAATAATCCATTTTTATCTTTAGGATCTGATTCAGGAAAATCTAATTCAGGATTATATGCCGCTTCAGGCTCTAAAATTACTGTAGGAATACAACAAAATGCAGTAATCCATTTACACCATAAATCATCAGCTGTTGGGATAAGTAATGGCCCAATATAATTACTTATTTTATCTGGGAAAAAGCCTAATCTATATAATATCCCATTTTTTCCAGTTCCTAAGTTTAAATAATGTTTCTTATCTTTAGGAGCATAAAAAGTATTATAAGGACCAATACTATTATTATCTAAAGATATACATCTACCCCTATGAGCTACAACAGCATATTCTTTAACTTCTAGAAATCTATTAATAATATCATTTGGATAAATAACATCATCATCAATAGTAACTATAGGTGTTAATGAAGATGCATTATTTTTCTTTAACTGATAAATTATAGGTATTTGTTTTCTATAAGGACCCGTATTAGGTACAGAATATATATTTACACCTAATTTATGAAGGTTAGCTAACTCATCACTATTTCTGTTAATTCCAACATCTAATAAAAAAGGCTCTTCAGAAATATATAGATTTATACTATGTATTTCTGCAGTTTGATTCTTAATACTCTCAATTGTTTTATGCAATCTCCCCAATCTTCCACTAATTGTAGTTAATGAAATAATTACAGGTAATTTTTCTACATCTATTATATCTTTAGTATCTACAGCATAACTTAAAGGAGTTTTAGATGTTTCATATATGGGAATAGGATTATCCCAATAAGTATAAATTCTATTATGTAGTCCATGAATAATCCTATTCATATTTGATTGGATTATCGCATGTATACTTTCGAAGTTTTTATTATCCAATAATTCTTTTGATTTATTAACAACACTTAGAAAGTCATTATCTAATTCCATTGACTTAAGCATTTTGAAAATATGTTCTGCCATATACTTTTCCTATTTTTTTATTTTTCTCTTAAAATCAAATGATGTATGAATCAATTTAAATGGTAATATAAAACATTTAAATGGATTGTTAAAGTTTTGTACAAACACATCTCCTAATCTATAAGATAAATGTTTTTTGAGTTTTTCTGCATCATAAAAGTCAACATATTCTTCTAAATTATTGATATTATTAATTTCTAATTTAATTTCTCTTTTATATGTACTTGAGAGCTGTAATGGCAGTGTTAACATTCCTAAAAAACTTTTACTTTGTTTTATCATTAATGCTCCCAATTTGTATTTAATTTGGTTCCTAATTATATTGGATGCCCCTACTAAACAAGTAGTATTTCTTTTAGTATCACTATACAAATTATGTTCCATTTTCTCTTGAATAACGTATAGTTCTTCTAATAATAACTTATTGTCATCTGAAATTCTTTCTTTAGCCTTCTCTAATTCTGAATAGTCTTGCTCCAATTTCAGATTAAGCTTATTTAAATTATTTATTTCCTTATCTTTTTTACTTAACTCATCAATATAAGCTTTATCTTTTTTGGAAAAATCCAGATTTATTTTTTTTAATTTAGAATTATCCAAATAAACTTTCTCAATCTCTTCTTGGAGATTATATACCTGAGATATAAGTAATTCTTTTTCTTTATTAGAAAGATTAAGCTTAGCATCATATTTTTTATTTTGGAAATTTAGTGTTTCATTCAAACTTAATACACTATTTAATTCTCTTTCTCTAAGATTTGCATCAATCCATGCATCAATATGTTCGTCTATACTTATAGTATTTTCAGAACTACTATTATAAAAAGGAAGATGAGATATGTCTTGCAGTTTGTTATAAGTACTAGCTATCCCAGGAAAACTACTAATGATATTACTTACTATGACGGATAATGAAGAAGGTAGCTTCCTATATTCACGTTGTTCTGAATAAGATGGTATACTCATCCCATTATTCTTCCCAATATAATCTGGAATAACTCGGCTACATATTGATTTTATAGAAATTTGCTCTTGCTGATGAAGTCTCTCATTATTTACAATAATAATATTATCTGGATTTTTTTCTAAAAATAGTAGAAATTTAGAATTATATTCATTCCAATCTTTTATACTTTCTACAATTTCTTCTTTACTTGCAATTTCTTTTCTATTATTAAGTTCAAAAAATATAGACTCTGGATGATCATATGCAAATACGAACAATATAGATGGGTCAATCTCCTTCCAATATTCTAAGTGATCTATAGCATTTTTATCTGCCCATCCCCAAAATTCATTATCGACATTAGCAATGAGTAAATCCATAGGTATATAGTCCCACGTCGATTTAGGAATCATTTGAGAAGCTGTCGAAAAATTCTTATCTCTTTTACTTAATGCTTTCTTAAAACGACGCTTACTAATATTTGTTGGCAACTTCTTAGGTAAGCTTACACCATCTACATTTATACTTTTCTCTTGAGATACTTGTAACTTGATTACTTTATTTAGTAATTCTCCAATTTGGATAGGAGTAAGACCTTCTCGTCTTGAAGGTAATGCTTTATTCATTCCAAATTTTTGGAAAAGAGATTCCAAATGTTCATTATTAGCTTGATTATGCCCAATAATAAGAATTTTTTTCATTAGTTACTCACTTAACTCTTAAGTAAAAAATTTTCCATAATCCATAATGGCCTGTATTTACTATACATTACATGTTTAGCCATAAATCTAGCTAATTTTACATGATGTAACCATAAAATCCTACTATATTTAGTAATTAAATTTATTTCTTCCCCATGTTCCAGTGATTAATCCATAGTATAATTATTCATATACTGGCTATGTCCTACAATTGTTCAAAATATGGTAATATATAAAGCTAAATTAGCACCTGAATTAGGTCTTTTGAGATATAATTAAAGGAATTTAATTTGAAAAATAAGGTAACAGTTAAGATGAAAATCTCATATACTCCTTTATCAGTAATTCTTTTAGGGTTATTACTTACTGCTTGCAGCTCCTTACCCACATCAGGCCCTAGCTATAGTAAAGTAACTGAAGTCAATGAAAATCAGCAACTACCAGACGTAAACCTTGTTGAGTTGAATAACCAGATAGTTCAAGGATTATATCGTGCACAAGAGAGCCAACTGTTTTCAGGGTTTGATAGGTTACAAGGTGGAAGTGGGTATGCAGGTACAGCGAATGTAGGCGATATGCTAGAAATTTCTATTTGGGAAGCTCCTCCAGCGGTATTATTTGGTGGAACGCTATCAATAGAAGGGCAAGGTAGTGGGCATTTAACCCAACTTCCACCACAAATGGTAAGCAACAATGGCACAGTTTCTGTTCCGTTTGTTGGCAACATTTCTGTCGTAGGAAAAACACCTGAAAGTATCCAAACGCTGATAGTCGCAAGACTTGCACGTAAAGCTAATCAGCCACAAGCTTTGGTTCGTATTGTGAATAACAATTCATCAGATGTTACCGTTATCCGTCAAGGAAATACTATTCGTATGCCGCTGACGTCTGGTGGAGAAAGAGTACTAGACGCAGTATCTGCCGTTGGTGGTTCTCAGGCTGATATTCAAGACGTTACGATCCAACTTACACGCGGACATCAAGTTAAAACCTTAGCTTTTGAAACACTGATTTCAGATCCAACACAAAATATTACTCTTCGTTCTGGTGATGTAGTTTCACTCTTAACAACCCCTTATAGTTTTACTGGTTTGGGAGCTGTTGGTTCAAATCAGCAGGTGAAATTCTCTACTCGTGGTATTACCCTAGCAGAAGCCATCGGTAAAATGGGTGGTCTTATTGATGACCGCTCTGATCCACGTGGTATATTTGTATTCCGCCACATTCCATTCGGGCAACTTGATTTGGAACAACAACAAATTTGGGAAGCTAAAGGATATGGTGTAGGCATTGATGTACCAACCGTATACAGTGTCAATTTACTCGATCCAAAATCGATGTTTTTGCTACAGCGTTTCCCAATGCAGGATAAAGATATTGTGTATGTATCAAATGCACCACTGGCTGAATTCCAAAAATTCTTGAGAATGATCTTCTCTTTAACGTCACCAGTAACAAGTACAATCAGCAATGTTAAGGCATTATAGGAGTAGAGCATGACAGAGTCTGTACAAATTTCAAAACAGAAAAAAAAGAAACGTTGGTTTGCTAAACCATTATTATGGCTCACGGTAATTCTACCAACAACAGCATCTATCGTTTATTTTGGTGGATTTGCTTCAGATATTTATATTTCAGAATCAAGTTTTGTGGTTCGTTCTCCTAAAAATCAATCTTCTTTAACGGGATTTGGAGCATTGCTACAGAGTACAGGATTTTCACGTTCTCAAGATGATGCCTATACAGTTCAAGAATATATGCGTTCATTAACTGCATTAGAACAACTACAACAAACGATTCCAGTAAAAAGTTTTTATGATTCTAAAGGAGATATTTTTAGCCGTTTCAATGGGTTAGGTTTGAATGATTCCCAAGAAGCCTTTTTCCGCTATTTTAAAGATCATTTAAGTATCAATTTAGATTCAGTCTCTGGGATTTCAACATTAAAAGTCCGTGCTTTTGATGCCGCTGAAGGGCAGCTTATAAACCAAAAGCTACTTGATATGGGTGAAGAGTTGATTAACCGTTTGAATGAGCGAGCAAGAAAAGATACGCTTTCTTATGCAACACAAGCGGTTCAAGAAGCAGAAAAAAATGTAAATGATACAGCTGAAGCGCTTACTAAATATCGTGTTAAAAATAAAATTTTTGACTTACCTGCACAATCAGGTGTTCAGCTCTCATTAATCTCCTCTTTAAAAAGTGAATTAATCCGAGTAGAAACACAATTAGCACAGCTACTTTCTATTACACCTGATAATCCCCAAGTAGCTGCATTAGAAATGCGCCAAAAAAGCTTACGTAAGGAAATTGATCAACAATCTAAATCACTCTCGGGAAGTAATAACTCAATTACGACGCAAACAGCAGAATATCAACGTCTTGTGTTAGCCAACGAACTTGCACAACAACAACTTACCGCTGCAATGACATCATTACAAAACACCCGTGGAGAAGCAGATCGTCAACAGCTTTACTTAGAAGTAATTGATAAACCAAGTAAACCTGACTGGGCATTGGAACCTTATCGTTTATATAATATTTTAGCAACCTTCATTATTGGTTTAATGTTATATGGCGTTTTAGGATTATTAATTGCAAGTATTAGAGAGCATAAAAACTAATGCGATACGGTGACCGAACCACATTTAAGCGATCTTGGGTAATTCAAGGACGGGTTATTTATGCCCTACTTATGCGTGAAATTATCACTAGATATGGGCGTAAGAATATTGGTTTCTTATGGCTTTTTGTTGAGCCCTTAATGATGACGCTATTGATAACATTATTTTGGAAGTTTACCCGAGCAGATCAAATGTCTACCTTAAACATTATTGCATTTGCAATTACAGGTTACCCTCTTATGATGATGTGGCGTAATGCATCTAATAGGGCAATAGGAGCCATTTCATCAAATTTGAGTCTGCTCTACCATCGTAATGTGAGAGTACTAGATACTATCTTCGCAAGAATGCTCTTAGAAATAGCCGGTGCTACTATTGCACAAATATTAATTATGTCTGCTTTTGTTGCAATAGGCTGGATCGATATGCCACAAGATCCACTTTATATGGTGATTGCATGGCTTATTATGGCGATTTTTGCTATAGGACTCGGGCTAATTATTTGTTCTATTGCTCAAAAATTTGAAGCCTTTGGAAAGATTTGGGGAACATTAAGCTTTGTTTTTATGCCACTTTCTGGTGCTTTTTTCTTTCTACATACCTTACCCCAACAAGCAAGAGAAATGTTCCAGTGGGTACCTATGGTGAGTGGTTCAGAAATGTTCCGTCATGGCTATTTTGGTGATGCTATCCCCACCTATGAACACATAGGATTTCTTTTAGTTTGTGATTTAGCAATGCTACTAATTGGCTTAATCATGGTAAGAAACTTCAGTAAAGGAATAGAGCCACAATGATTAGTGTAAGAAATGTCAGTAAGCGTTATCATACGAGAAACGGTTGGAAAACAGTTTTACACGATATTAATTTTGAACTGAAAAAAGGTGAAAAAATTGGTATTTTAGGACGAAATGGGGCGGGAAAATCTACACTTATCCGCTTAATGAGTGGCGTAGAACCACCAACGACAGGCATAATTGATCGCCAAATGAGCATCTCATGGCCTCTTGCCTTTAGCGGCGCATTTCAAGGCAGCCTAACAGGAATGGATAATCTCCGCTTTATTAGCCGAATTTATGGGACTGATTTAGATTATATGAAATCTTTTACAGAGGAGTTTTCTGAATTAGGTGAATATCTTCATGAACCTGTAAAAAAATATTCTTCGGGAATGAAAGCACGTTTAGCTTTCGCTATCTCACTTTCTGTAGAATTTGACTGCTATCTAATCGACGAAGTCATTGCGGTTGGAGACTCCCGTTTTACAGAGAAATGTAAATATGAGTTATTCGAAAAACGTAAAGATCGTTCAATCATTTTAGTTTCTCATAGCCCTGCATCAATCAAAGAATACTGTGATAATGCAATGGTATTAAACAAAGGTCATATGCATCAATTCCCATCTATTGATGACGCTTATAAATTCTATAATGAAAATATTTAAATATACCTAAGAAGAAAAGCCTTGGAATATCAGAATTTCAAGGCTTTTTATATGAATAACGCTACATTGCTTCCACTACTATTTGATACTAGAAGCATCAAAATCAATATGTACTCCTTTTTCAGGTAACAATACTGGAATACCATTTTCTATTGGGTAAGCAACTTGTGCTTCACGGCTAATTAAGCGGTTATTCTCTTTATCCCACGCTAACTTCGCATTCGTCACTGGACAAGCAAGATTATTAAGCAGCTTTTCGTTCATATTCTTCTCTCACCAATTTAAGTACAGGATCTAATAAACAAGCGGTATCTTCCGCTGAAAATTTTGCAGAAATAGGCACATACCACCAATTTTCTTGAGCAAAAGCACGACATTTTACCGCATCTTTTTCGGTCATCAACAATGGCAAATCGCCTTTTTGTAAAGGCTCAATTATCTCTAAAGAATAAGGTTGATGATCGGCAAAGCTGTAGCAATCTTCAAGCTGAATGCCAAAACCTTGCAACATGCTAAAAAAACGTGGTGGATAGCCAATGCCTGCAAGGGCAATAACAGGTTTTTGGTAAAACTCACGGATCAACTTCTTCTCGCCTGTTTTTAAGTTAATCACCCATTCAGACTCAAGTTGCATTGCGTATTCACCTTCTTTTGCAAATTTTCCGTTACAAATCACCGCTTGTACCGACTTCAAGCGGCTAGGCAGCTCTCGCAACCCACCTGCAGGTAATACAAAACCGTTACCCAAACGGCGCTCGCCATCCACCACCACCCATTCCATATCTCGCTCAAGAGCGTAATGCTGCAAGCCATCGTCGGTAACGATTAAATCTAGTTCAAACTGACTAAGCAATAGTTCAATACTCTGCTGGCGATTCGGTGAAATGGCAACAGGAGCTTGGGTGCGTTGAGCGATCAACACAGGCTCATCGCCCATCATTTCAGGGGAACTATCCTCCGTCACCAACTGCGGAAAAACTTTATTTTTACCGCCATAGCCACGAGAAATCACACCCACTTTCACGCTATGTTGTTGTAGCTGCTCCACCAGCCACACCACCACAGGCGTTTTGCCATTTCCGCCCACAGAAATGTTACCCACCACTAACACTGGCACAGGCGAGCGGTAAGATTTCAAGATTTCTTTGCGATATAACGCTACTCGAATTTGGCTAATCAACCAAAAGATTAGCGAAAACGGGGCCAGTAGCCAAGTGATGAGAGATTTGGTTTGCCAAATTTTCATAGTATGTAGTTCAATAATACTAATGTTAAATAGATATTTCTGCCTTTTAAAATAATAAAGGACAATGGAAAGATCCATTGCCCATTTTTTACTCCACCTTCGGCTTCTCCCCTTTCTCCACACAATTTTTACCTACTGTTACCTTGCTAGCTTTGAGTGACGGTAAATCGTACATTGTGTCGAGTAAGAGATTTTCTACGATAGAACGCAAGCCCCTTGCCCCTGTTTTGCGAGAAATCGCTTTTTGAGCAATAGCAACTAAAGCATCTTTGGTGAATTTCAGCTCTACATTTTCCATTTTGAACAAGGCTTGATACTGCTTGATAATCGCATTTTTCGGTTCGGTCAAAATGTTGATTAACGCTTTTTCATCAAGTTCTTCAAGCGGTGTGATCACAGGCAAACGCCCGATCAATTCAGGGATCAAGCCAAATTTCACCAAATCTTCAGGTTCCACCTGTTTAAATAATTCCGTTAAGGCTTGGAGATCTTTGTCCTTTTTCAATTCCGCTTTAAAGCCAATGCCACCTTGCATATTAGTGCGAGACTCCACAATTTTATCTAATCCTGCAAAAGCCCCACCACAGATAAACAAGATCTTAGACGTATCGACTGGAATCGTCTCTTGTTTCGGGTGTTTGCGTCCGCCTTGTGGATTGATGTTGGCAACCGTGCCTTCAATCAGTTTAAGCAACGCCTGCTGAACGCCTTCCCCTGACACATCACGGGTGAGCGATGGGTTTTCAGATTTACGGGTGATCTTGTCGATCTCATCGATAAAGATAATGCCACGTTCCGCCTGATCTTTATCAAAATCGCATTTCATCAACAATTTTTGGATCACATTTTCCACATCTTCGCCCACATAACCTGCTTGGGTTAGCGTTGTAGCGTCCGCAACAGCAAACGGCACATTTAAACGGCGAGCCAATGTTTCTGCCAATAAGGTTTTACCGCTTCCCGTTGGACCGATTAACAAAATGTTACTTTTGCCGAGTTCAACACCTTCACTTTCTTTATTGTCAGAAAGGGCATTACGTAACCGCTTGTAGTGGTTATAAACCGCCACCGACAACACTTTTTTAGCGTGTTCTTGCCCAATCACATAATCATCTAAATGGGCGTGAATTTCGTGTGGCGTTGGCACTTTTGCCAATACGTCTTCACTTTCGGCTTGGCTTTCTTCCTCAATCGCCTCTTCGCTCTTACCATTCAATAGATTGTAAGACTCTTCAATACATTCGTTACAAATATGCCCCTCTGTCCCCTCGACTAAGGCATCAACTTCATTGCGGCGTTTGCCACAAAAACTACAGTGGGGTGTGTTCTCAAAATTTGCCATTATTTGCTCTCTCTATGCGTAACCACTTCATCAATTAAACCGTAGGCTTTCGCTTCATCGGCAGACATAAAATTATCTCGCTCTGTATCGGCTGCAACCTTATCAAACGGCTGTGAACAATGCTCTGCCATTTTACGAGTGAGCATCTCTTTGAGTTTTAAAATCTCTTGGGCGTGAATTTGAATATCTGTTGCCTGACCACGATAGCCGCCAAGTGGTTGGTGGATCATCACACGGGAATTTGGTAACGCAAAACGCTTGCCTTTCGCCCCAGCGGATAACAAAAATGCCCCCATTGAACAGGCTTGACCCATACATAATGTAGAAACATCAGGCTTGATAAAATTCATCGTATCATAAATCGCCAAACCAGCCGTCACCACGCCGCCCGGCGAGTTGATGTAGAGATAAATATCTTTTTCAGGATCTTCCGCTTCCAAAAACAGCATTTGGGCGATAATCAGCTTCGCCATTTCATCTTCCACGCCACCATTTAAGAAAATAATACGCTCTTTTAACAAGCGTGAATAAATATCGTAGGCACGTTCGCCTTTTGAGCTTTGCTCAACAACCATAGGGATAACAGACATTTTCTATTCCTTTTATAAATCGGTAAAAATTGGGGGATTTTAGCAAAAAATCGCAGTATGATATAGCCTTTTTGAACGGGAGACGATATGCCATTTAACGACATTTACGTACAATTTGCCCTTTGCAAATCGTGGGAAGAAAGATACCGCTTGTTAATTCAATTAAGCCGTCAATTACCTAAACCAACCGAGCAACAACTTGCAAGCTGGCAAGAAATTCACGGCTGCGAAAGCCGTTTATGGTTTGATTTTCAACTTGAGCCACGCAAGGTGCAAGGCTACAGTGACGCACGTTTAATGCAGGGGCTGTTGGTGATTTTAATCGCTTACCTTAATGAACAATCAGCGGAAAATTTACAACAGTTTGATATTCAACAGCTTTTTGATGAGCTACAAATCACTCGCCATTTAACGAGTACGAGATTAAACGGATTACAGCAACTCCAAAGCCTTATCAGAGCAAAATCCACACGCTCTATTTAAATAACTGGCGAAGTTTCTCAGCTCTGGATTGATCTAACTTCGCCAAGTCATCTACCGCTTTATTCTGCTTAGCTAAATCTTTTGCCATATTGGCGCACAATGCTACATTTTCTAAAGTATCTGCTTGATTATAATAGCTTTCTTGGCTCGTCAATGCGGTATCAAATTGCTGGTAGGCTTTATCAAACTGCTTTTGCTTACATAAAAACGTGCCGTAGTTATTGAGAACATCTGGACGAGCTTGTGCATTTTTACTGTGGGGTTTGCTCAGTTCGATCGCTTGTTGATAGGTATGCTCTGCTTTTGAATAATCACCAATTTGTTGGTAATAATAGGCAAGGACAGAATGTGGTAGGTAATCCTTATTATCGTGTTCAAGGGCTTTGTCGATATTCTCTTTCGCTTTAGGAAAATCAGACTGTTCAAGATAGGCAAGGGCTAAATTGATACGAGCTTTAACTGCTTCTGAACGATTGAAAGTGGTCTGTTCCGTTGGGGCTTGGCAGGCTGTGAGCCATAAAACAAGGCTAAAAGCGGTTAGTTTGGGGAGAAATTTTGCAAAATTCATAGAAATTCCTTATTTATTAGACCTAGGGGAAAACTCTAAGTAAGCATAGAGATAGGGTTATAAATGTCTTTCAAAATATGTTTCGTCAAATTGAATATGTTCTGCAATAATTAGCTCTTTTATTTCATTTGAAAAATCGGTGGTCTTATGATGTTCTTTTTGATTTTTAATATAGTTAATAATTCTTTCTTTATCTCTGCTACTATAACTTAAAGCACAATAGCCTACAGACCACTCACTGAATTCTGGAAACTTATCTTGATTATTTTTTAGAAAATGATGCGTATCTATTTTTAATTTTCGTACAAACTCAGAAATACAAATTGTTTGGTGTAATTGAACAAACAAATGAATATGATCTGGCATTCCGTTAATACGATATAAAATTGAATTATGCTTTTTGACAAAAGACCAAATATAACGGTAAAGCATCATTTCATTTTGTTCATTTATTGAAGGTATTCCATATTTTGTTCTAAAAATAATATGGTAAAGCAAATTCGTATAGCTCATTTTATCTCCGTTCTGCCTAGGGTTCACCCTAGGTTAAGCATAGGACTATCCCTTTGGGATAGATTTTGAGTATAACTTCGCATTCCAAAGGAATGCTTCTATGCTTAACCGTGGGTATTCCCACGGTACTCTCACGATATTTAGCTAGTGTATTTCCCACAGATACAAAACTACTGATTCTGCACCGCAATTCCCTCCCCAAACTTACGTTTTTCAAGGGTACGTTTGGTGCGGTCGATAACATCACCAGCCAGTTGTCCGCAGGCGGCATCAATATCATCGCCACGAGTTTTACGCACGGTAACGGTAAAGCCATATTCCATCAGCGTTTTTTGGAAACGGTCTATACGGGTGTTCGAGCTTTTCGCATAAGGTGCTTCAGGGAACGGGTTCCACGGGATCAGATTGATCTTACTTGGTGTATTTTTCAACACTTCTGCCAACTGATGTGCGTGTTCCACACCGTCATTCACTTGATTAAGCATCACATATTCAATCGTCACTTTACCATGATTCGCATTCGACACTTCTAAGTATTTATTGACCGAGTCGATCAACATTTTGATGTTATATTTTTTATTAATTGGAACAAGTTCATCACGTAACTCATCATTTGGAGCGTGTAGAGAAATCGCCAACGCCACATCAATTTGCTCACGCATTTTATCCAACGCTGGCACAACGCCAGACGTCGAAAGAGTTACACGACGTTTAGATAAACCGTAAGCAAAATCATCCAACATAATTTCCATTGCTGGAATAACATTGTTCATATTGAGCAGCGGCTCACCCATTCCCATCATTACCACGTTAGTGATTGGGCGAATCCCCGTTACACCAAAGTTGCCGATAATTTTAGATGCTCGCCACACCTGTCCGATAATCTCAGCAACGCTCAAATTACGGTTAAAACCTTGCTGTGCCGTTGAGCAGAAAGTACAGGCTAAGGCACAGCCCACTTGCGATGAAACGCACAATGTCGCCCGATCACCTTCAGGGATATACACGCTTTCGATCTGCTGATCGCCCACCCACATCGCCCATTTGATTGTGCCGTCGGCAGAACGTTGTTCTACGGCTACTTCTGGGGCTTTAATTTCAGCGATCTGCTTTAATTTTTCACGCAACACCTTGTTGATGTTGGTCATATTGTCGAAATTATCTTCGCCAAAATGGTAAATCCATTTCATCAGCTGATCAGCACGGAACGGCTTTTCACCCATCTCGGCAAACAGCTCACGCATCTGCTGACGATTTAAGTTAAGTAAGTTAATTTTTTCTGTTTTGATTGAATGGCAACCTGCATCGGTTGCTTGAATTTGTTCAGACATTATAGAAAGCCTCGTTATTACACGGTTTGTGGCAAAAGGTTAGTTTTGCTTGAATAATTTAAAGTCGGCAATTCTACTGTTGTCTGGCTATTTAGGCTAGTGATTTTTACAAGATTTGAAAAGTTGAAATTGTGCGTTTTTCGACGGAGATCACAAAAATTGAGAAAGCAAAACAAGCGGTGAGTTATGATGTCTCTTTTGAAAATGTGGAAAATAAAGAAATAAGTGGTGGGCGATACCGGTCTCGAACCAGTGACCCCCTCCTTGTAAGGGAGGTGCTCTCCCAACTGAGCTAATCGCCCGTTGTTGTGGGGTGGCATTATAGGGGGATGAAAAATTCAGTCAATCCATTTTTGCAATTTTTTACTTATTCGTTGAAAAATTCACCCAAACTGTCGATATTTCACTATGATTTCATTTCAATAGGGGTAAAATACCGAAATATTTTTGTTTATAGATTTTAGAAAAATAGGCGATAACATGAAAATTGAAACCCTTTTCCCTCTCGACCCAAACGTCAAAGTACGAACCCGTTTTGCTCCTAGCCCGACAGGTTATTTACACGTTGGCGGCGCAAGAACAGCTCTTTATTCTTGGCTTTATGCAAAACACAATAACGGCGAATTTGTCTTACGTATCGAAGATACGGACCTTGAGCGTTCAACCCCTGAAGCTACTGCGGCGATTATCGAGGGTATGGAATGGTTAAATTTAGCGTGGGAACATGGACCTTATTTCCAAACCAAACGCTTTGATCGTTACAATCAAGTAATCGACCAAATGATCGAAGAAGGCACGGCATACCGTTGCTACTGCTCAAAAGAACGTTTAGAAGAATTACGTGCAACTCAAGAAGCGAATAAAGAAAAACCACGCTACGACCGCCACTGTTTAGGCGAGCATTCACACGATCCTAGCGAGCCACACGTTGTTCGCTTTAAAAACCCAACGGAAGGTTCCGTTGTGTTTGATGACGCAGTGCGTGGACGTATTGAAATCAGCAACAGCGAATTAGACGATTTAATTATCCGCCGTACCGATGGCGCCCCAACCTACAACTTCTGTGTGGTGGTGGACGACTGGGATATGGGCATCACCCACGTTGTGCGTGGTGAAGATCACATCAACAACACTCCACGTCAAATCAACATTTTAAAAGCGTTAGGGGCAGAAATCCCGACTTACGCTCACGTTTCGATGATTAACGGCGATGACGGTCAAAAACTATCCAAACGTCACGGTGCAGTGAGCGTCATGCAATATCGCGATGACGGTTATTTGCCAGAAGCGTTAATTAACTACTTGGTACGTTTAGGCTGGGGACACGGCGATCAAGAGATTTTCACCCGTGAAGAGATGATCGAACTATTCGATATTCATTCGGTCAGCAAATCTGCTAGTGCGTTCAATACCGAAAAATTACAATGGTTGAACCAACACTATATGCGTTCATTACCAGCGGAACACGTGGCGAAATACCTTGAATGGCATATGAACGATCAAGGCATTGACACTACAAATGGTCCTGTATTAACCGAGATCATTCCAGTTTTAAGTGAACGTGCTAAAACGTTGAAAGAGCTTGCTAGCCAAAGCCGTTATTTCTATCAAGAGTTTGAAAGCTATGATGAAAAAGCCGCTGCCAAAAACTTCAAAGTCGAAGCCGTTGCTCCACTTGCAAAATTATTGGAAAAACTGACCGCTTGTAATGATTGGACAGTTGAAAATATCCACGAAGCAATGAACCAAACCGCTGCTGAACTTGAAATTGGTATGGGCAAAGTCGGTATGCCGTTCCGTTTAGCTGTAACAGGTTCAGGTCAATCACCGTCAATGGATATTACTGCCAAATTAGTGGGCAAAGAGCGAACCCTTACTCGAATCCAAAAAGCAATTGCATTTATTGAATCTCAAAGCTAGTTGTTTTTTGAACAATCAACCTTTTTACAAAATTTTGAGATTGACAGAAAAAAAGCGAGAGCATATTATCTCTCGCAATTTCGGGGATATAGCTCAGTTGGGAGAGCGCTTGAATGGCATTCAAGAGGTCGTCGGTTCGATCCCGATTATCTCCACCATCTTTATTCATCTACATTACTCAACATTCATTTTTATTACTCTAGAAGCCTTGATTTTCAAGGCTTTTTTATTATTTCATTCGTCTACATTCGTCAGCTTTCATCATAATGAGCCGAAATAATAGTACCCTATAAAGTACCCACATGATAAACTACAAAAAATTTGGGTACTAAAACAGGGGATTTTATGGCGAGAATTATCCAACCATTAACCAATACACAAGTAGAGAAAGCCAAATATATACAAGGCGGAACAAACGAGCTAAACGACGGCAAGGGGCTATTTCTTCAGCTATTCCCTACTGGGGCTAAAAAATGGCGTTACCGCTACAACCACCCGCAAACTAAAGCAAGAACAAAGATTACCATAGGCAGTTATCCAGCGGTAAGCCTTGCACAAGCAAGAGTTAAGCGGGACGAGTTCCAAGCATTACTAGCACAGCAGATAGATCCACAGCTTCACAAAACCCAGCAAGAGCAAGAAGAGAAGTTAGCAAATAGCCGAACATTCCGAGCCGTAGCGGAAAAGTGGAGAGAGAAGAAGCAAGGCGAAATTACAGATAAAACGCTTAATAAATACTGGCGTAGTCTCGAGCTTCACATTTTCCCGTTTATTGGAGAGTACCCAATAAATGAGATAGTACCCACGCTTGCCCTAATTCCTTTAAAACGAGTAGAAGAACGAAATAATATTGATATGGCCCAACGGCTGGCAATGTATATCAACGAAATTTTAAATTTTGCGGTAAATGGCGGTATTCTCTCTTTTAATCCTTGCTTGAAAATGGGCAAGAATTTAAAGCGGGTAAAGAAAAAGAATAACCCACACGTTAAAACGGAAGAAATCCCGCAATTACTGCAGGATATTGAAAACGCAAAGATACAACCACAAACAAGGGCTTTAGTTTATTTCCAGCTTTTAACAATGGTTCGACCTGGTGAAGCATCTGAAGCAGAATGGGCAGAATTTGATTTAGATAAAAAACTATGGACTATTCCAGCGGAAAGAATGAAAGCGGGAGAAGCGCATATAGTCCCACTATCTAGCCAAGTTATCGCATTGTTAGAGCAGTTACAGCAGATTACAGGGCGTTTTAAATATGTATTCCCTAAACGTGGACACATACACGAGCCAATGAGCCGCGATAGTGTTAGAAAAGCCCTAGAAAGAATGGGCTATAAAGAGCGACAAACCGCCCACGGATTGCGGGGATTGGCTAGAACCTATCTAGCAGAGCAAAGCATAACCCACGAACACGCAGAAGCGTGTTTAGCCCACAAAACAGGGGGCAATGTTAGCCTTGCATACAATCACGCAACCTATATAGAACAGCGTAAAGTTATTATGCAATTATGGGCGGATTTTATAGAACAAGCCCGCAAACCATAACCCCAAAGCCTAGCCCTTCTGCTAGGCTTTTTTATTGCCTGAACTTTTAAAAATGTTTTTATAGTGAAATATCAGCGGGACAGCGGGACAATCAAGCCTTATAAATATAAAATAACTAATAAAATCAATATCTTAAATAAAAATAACTATAAAAAATTGTCCCGCTAACCCCTTAAATTGTCCCGCAAATGCCCCATTTTGTCCCGCAAAATGCCTATTTTGTCCCGCATTATGTGGAATTTTCCCACGATAAGCGGGAAATACTTTTTTATCCCCATTCATTATAAAAAGATTAAAAAACAAGCAAACAGTTCACGTTTAAATGGCGTTTAAATGCCTTCAAAGCGTTTAAATTACTTCTTCTTAAATCGTCTAAATCCCTATTACACCGTTCAACACCGCCAAAATTTAAACGCTATTTAAACGGTATTAAACGACAATACGCAACAAATAGGCACAACTTATAGAAAAATAGCGTTTTTCTTAGTTTTAGTGGTTTTTTGTGAATTTTAGCAACAAATACCGTCAAAATTAGCGTATTTACAAGCAATTTAAAACGATCAAAGATAAATAACACAGATGAATGCTAACGCAAGGAGATGAAAAAATGATGAACCTTACACCCACTTTAGAAAAACACTACACCATTAAAGAATTGAATGAGCTTCTTGGCTTTTCACGTTCTAAAATTGATAAATTAGCCAAGGCGGGCAAGCTCCATAAAATCAAAGTGGGGCAAACCGTGCTTTTTTCTGCTAGCGAAATCAACCGCTTTTTGTTGGAGTGTTCTCAACTTAACAAAGTTTGAAGTATTTCAAATAAACAAAATAGCAAGTTTTTTTTAGTATGTTTGAAGTATTTCTAACTAATATTAAGGATTTGGCAAAATGAAAGCAGATGTACACAATTTGAAAAATGACCATTTTAAATGGCCAACGTTATTAACTGAAGTTGTAGACGTAGTAGCCCATGAATTAAAAGAACTGGGCTATGATGAAGAAGAGTCAATCAAAAAAGCAAAAAAAATTACGTTTGCTATTAGTAGTTATTTTGGAGGGAAGTCTTTTTATCTACCTGCAGGAGAACCATTAAAAAGAGCGTTAAGAGATTATGAAATTTATCGCTCTTTTGATGGCAAGAACATAGATCAGCTAATTAGAAAATTTAGGCTTAGTCAAACTACAATTTATACCATTATTCGCCAGCAGCGGAAAATTCAAAAAGAAAGTGCAAACAAAAAAAACACTTTACATCAAGGGTAAAAATGAATTATATTTTAAGCGTTGTAGCAAAATCTACAACCGAGCCTGAGAACTCGAATGATTTACTAATGGCGAACACTAGCACGCCTTTCTATTACCGTGCTTTTTTGTTCGTAGCATACGCACACCCAAAGAACGCCTAGAGCGTCTATCTATGGTAGCGTGTAATGGGAAAGGTATCGCCCTTTGCTGTGTTCCATTAGTCGCAGTTTCTCAGCCCGTTACACGTTACCGCCCAAACCCTGAGAAGTTTAGCGGTAGCCTTCATAAATCACTAATGGAGCTATCAGCGATGATCTACCTATTCAAAGCCGTAAGCCGTAGAGACTTACGCAACACATCAAAACCTATTCATACCTTCCCTTGCTATACCCTACGCATTAAAGCCGAGAGTTTAGAGCAAGCCAAATCTATTGTATGCCCTTTATTTGCGGTTATGGGGGTGGTTTATGCTTAAAAACAACCTCACACCGGAAAAGCTACTGAAAGAAATCGAGCATATCGAAGTATGGACACAATGGGCGAAAGAGCTCACGGAAGAAGGAAACCTAGAGCGTGCCTATTTAGCTTTGCAAACAATCAAGAACACGAATTTCATGTATTTAGCAGATGTAGAAGGGGGTAAAAATGCGTAATGAATTACACATTGCTTTAAACAAACATTTACAAGAACGCATTGAGCAATACGGCAAAGATAAAGAAAAACTGAACGAGTTTTACAGCCTTTTTGATGAAAATGCATTATCCACCCTAAAGGCCTTGCGAGATTTTGCCAATTTACTTTACTGGCACGGTATTAATGAAGATGGAGAACTAGAAGAAGATCAGCATATTTACCCGAGTACGCTAATTTCTACAGGCGTTTTATTAAAAAATAGCCTTGATATGTTGGATTTATCTTTATTTGCTAAAGATAAAATAGGCGATCATTTATATTTATTAGCACAAGGGGAATAATATGAAATTAAAGAAAGCCCCTTATTTAAATAAGCAAGATAATAACCCACTTAATGAATTATATATTATTGCGGGAAGTGATGCATTTAATAAAGAAAGACTGGCACAAATTATTTTATTTACGCAAGCAGAAAATAATTTACAGCCGATTATTTTAAATAGCGAAAGATTAGCCGAAATTGACCGTTTGCGGATTGCTCCCGAAAATAAAAAATATATTTCTATTTTTAAATCGGGAAAATTAAGCGAACTTGAAAAAAATGCGATCTGTTTAAATATCGCCAAGCATACAAAAGCCGAGATTGTTTCATTCGTAGATGAAGCAATGCAAACGGAAAATGTAAGCGATTATATCGCCCGCATTCGTAGCGGAGACAGTATGGCGGAAGCAGTAGCAGAAATGACGGCTAAACCAAGCCAAGACAAGAAACAGCCGTACATTGAAAAGCGTACAGTAAACGGAATAAGCGGACTGTATCGCATTATTCCGAAATACGACAACAACACAGGCGAGCTATTAAGCGAGACGGAACAATGGCTATCTGATTTTGTAGAAGTGGTGGGGATTGGAGCAAGCGAGATAGAAACCTTTATCATTTTACGCTGGATACCCGAAGGGCAATTATCCCCAATTACTGAAGCCGTTCCGCTTAAAGATTTAGGCGAGCGGGAAGGCTGGAAGCAGTTGCGACAGCAAGGGCTAAAAATTGCAAATAGTTCTTCAGCCCGCAACTACTTGGCGGATTACTTGCAGTTAAGCGGTAGCCGCCAAAAATGGACGATCACCCATACAACAGGCTGGAAAAATGGGGCGTATGTATTACCTAATGGCGAAATCATAGGAACGCCCGACACTCCAACGCTATTTAAAGGGAAATCCGCAAGCAATAACGGTTACAGCACAAAAGGCACGCTGGAAAGCTGGCAAGAGAACGTAGGCAAATATTTAAACGGTAATCCGTCTATGATGTTAGGCGTGGCATGCGCTTTATCTGCTCCCTTAATTGGCGTGATTGAGGCGGACAGTTTTGGCGTACACCTCTATGGCGACTCCACCACCGGCAAAACAACAACCGCACTTGCTTCTATTAGCCTTTATGGTAACCCTGAACTGCTTAAATTATCGTGGTTCGGTACAACACTAGGCATTTTAAATGAAGGACTGGCGCACAATGATAATTTATTACCGATGGACGAAATCGGGCAAGGGGTAAACCCTCGATACGTTTTTGAAACGTCCTACGCCTTATTTAATGGCGTGGGGAAACTCCAAGGGGCGAAAGATGGCGGAAATCGTGAGCTTTTACGATGGCGTACTGTGGTATTTTCAACAGGCGAAAAAGACATAGAAACCTATCTTAAAATGAACGGTATTCAAGTCAATGCAGGGCAATTAGTCCGCTTGTTGAATGTACCTATTACCAAGGCGAAGCAATACCACGATTTAGCAGACGGTAAGGCACACGCAGACCACATCAACACGGCAAGCCGTCAGCATTATGGCGTAATTGGGCGTTTATGGATTGAGTGGCTACTTAAAAATAAGGCGTTGGCGGTAGAAACCTATCAATGCATTAAAGAAAAATGGCTTTTCCGTTTGCCAAGTGACGCAAGCCCACAAGTTCAACGAGTAGCGAACCGGTTCGCCATACTTGAAACCGCATTACAACTAGCCCGAGATTTAACAAGTTGGAGCATAGAAAGCAACGCCGAAGCGATTTTGCATTGTTTCAATGAGTGGATCAACGAATACGGGCTACACGGGCGAGAAGATAAGCAAATCATTGACCAAGTAAACGGCTTTTTACAGCGTTTTGCGGGGCGATATATTCAAACCCCGATAAACCACGATAGACCAGAACCGCACGATGCGGCGGGATATGCGATCAGTATCAACGAAGAACCGCACTTTTACACGTTCCAACAAGTTTACTTGAACGACATCATCAAGGGATTTAATGAGAAGCAAGCCAATGAAGTGTTATTTAATGCGGGAATGCTAAAACGGAGTAAAGATAGGCGAAATACGCAAAAATTACCGCTTAAAATTGACCCTAAACGAACAAGATGTTACGTTTTAACCCTGTTTGATGAAGCAGACGACAGCGAAGAATAATAGCAAAAAGAGCGTTTTTTATACTGAAAACGCTCTTTTTTTGTATTTTGTCCCGCTGTTTTTGAAATTGTCCCGCACCTAGCGGGACAATTTTTGACTTGTAACCATTTGAAAATAAAAGAGTTTTTCAAAATTGTCCCGCTGTCCCGCTGTCCCAGCCGTTTTTCTTTAATATATTACAAAGTTAAGTTTGCTAAGTATCAAATATAAACTTCATAATTTTTTTGATTAAATGAAAGTATGAAGGACAGCAAATATAGGTAAATTAAATGCAGAAGGCAATTTTTGAAATATTTAGGGCAGGAAAGCATTCTAAAGGCGGTGGAATAGCTAAAAATATCACGTGGACTAAATCCCATTTAGCAGATTTAGTTAAATTTTATGATGAAACTACCCGCCCTGCACCTCTCACTATTGGACATCCCAAAAATGACGAGCCTAAATTAGGCGTGGTAAAGCGTCTTATTCAATATAACAATTCAATCTTTGCAGAAACTGAAGTAGCAGATGAGCTTATCCAACGAATAAAAAATAATGAGATCAGCGGTATTTCTATTGCTATTTTTGGTGAAGGACATGATGAAAATCCATTAGGGACTTTAGGAAATTATCTTAAACACGTTGGATTTTTAGAGCGAGGGAAACAAGAACCTGCAGTTGAAGGAATGTTAGATCCCAAAATTAGTGTAGATATTTTTCATTATAGCAGCAATGAAGAAATAGTAATGTTTTGTGAAAATGATCAAATACCACTAAAAGAACAGTTGGATGCAAAAATAAGTTATTTCCAATCTGTATTAGGCACAGACTATAAAACAGCCTTTAATATTGTTATTCAAACACATTAATTTAAGGAAGAATAGAATATGGCAGAACAAGAAATAGATGAGTTAAAAAAAGAGATAGCAAAACTCAAAAAAGAAAATGAAGATTTTAAAAATGTAGCGAAGTCAAATTCTGAAAAAGAATATTTATTTTCAAAAAGAGAAAATGAATATTTTATTGATGAATTATTATCAAGTAACAAATTGAGACCTGGTTCGAAAGATGCAGCATTGGAAATATTAAACTATGCTACAGAATATGATTTAGGCATTTTACAATTCAGCGAAGGGGAAAGCCTACAGCAAAAAGTAAAGGATTTTCTAAATAGTATTCCTGCTATTGAATTAACTATGCAAACTGAAAAAATAGGGGGAGTGGCACATTTTAACAAACTAACTAAAGAAAGAAGAGGCTATGGAATTTTAGACGGAGAAATAGAAACACCAGAAGAATTAGATCAACGCATACAAAGATGTATGCAACTACACAATATTAGTTATAAAGAAGCATTTCAAAAAATCATAGGAGAAGAAAACAATGAGTAATACAAAACAAGTTAGTTTACAAGATCCCGTTTTAACAAAACTAGCTCAAGGTTATTATAACAATGAATTAGTATGTGAAACATTAATGCCTATAGTTGAAATAGAGAAAGAAACAGGGGTTGTACCTAAATTCGGACGTTTATCATTTAGACAGCATTCAACGATCCGTCAATTACACGGAAAATCAAACCGACTAACACCAGAATATGTTACTACTGTAAACGTAGCACTAGAAGAACATGACATTGAATATCCTATTGATTATCGGGAAGATAATGATGCTAGCTATCCTCTTAAGCAATATGCTCTGTCTGTAACTCAAGATATTATAGCATTAGGGCGAGAGATCGAAGTGGCAGAATTAGCACAAAATACGGATAATTACGATGAAAGCAATAAAAAGACCTTAACTACTGAAGAAACTAAGCTAACAAATTTAGATGTAAACCCACTTATTTTAATTGATGAAGGTATTAACGCAATTTCAAAAAGCATAGGTTATAAACCTAATGTCTGTGTAATTGCGGGTGATGTATGGGCAAAATTAAAAGAAAATAAAGTACTATTGGAGCGCATTAAATATACTAGAACTGGAATTTTGACACCTGATATTTTTGCAGAACTTATAGGCATTGATACAGTTAAAATTGGCGAAGCTACACAAGAAGTTAGTAATGAATTAAAAGCTATTTGGACAAATTGTATTGTTTTAGCTTATGTATCCCCACGCTCTAAAGATAAAAAAGGGAATATCTACGATCCTTCTTTTGGTTATACAATCCGAAGAAACCAAGGATTAAAAGTAGATACCTATCATGAAATCGGTGGTAAAATTGAAATAGTTCGCTGTACTGATATTTATAAACCTCATTTATTAGGTAGTTCTGCTGGTTACTTGATTAACGGTTGTATAAAATAAAAACATTTATCGGCCCTGAAAAATGGGCTATTTCAAAATTTTGCAAAAATACCGTATTTACAGGGCGTTATGAGAAAATAACACGGGAAAATGCGGGATAATGTTGGAATAAGCGGGAAATTCTGCAAAATTCCCGTCTAATTCGTCTACTTTAATCTACATCAATCCACTTTGATATTTGGAAATAGTACCCAATGAAGTACCCAGTAAAATGCATTGAAAAATGAAATCTATTTATTATCAATGTGTTATGCTTTTAATGCTGTTGTGATTATCAGCCTTAACATTTATGTTAAGGCTTTTTGCTTATATGAGATATGTAAATCCTATTTCTAAACCATTTCAAAACGCTATAATGTTGAGTGTTTGTAAAACACTGTGGAAAACTAACCGCTTGTACTTTGGAGATAATGATGGAAAAACTACTTTTTATTATAAATTCAGCACCTTATGGTAACGAAAGCTTTTTTAGTGGTTTACGTTTAGCCTTACAAATTCAAGAACAACATAAAGCTGATATTAAACTCTTTTTAATGTCTGATGCTGTTACTGCAGGGCTTGCAAAACAACAACCAGCAGAAGGTTATCATGCTCAACAGATGCTGGAAATTTTAACGTCTCAAGGGGCTGTCGTGAAACTATGCAAAACCTGTACAAATGCACGTGGATTGACAGAATTAACGCTTGCAGAAGGTGTAGAAATTGGCACGCTTACGGAATTAGCCGATTGGACGATGGATGCCACTAAAGTATTAAATTTTTAATGTAGAGAATTTTATGACAACAAAATTAACCCCAGATGAAGCCATTGACATTGCCTATGACATTTTCTTAGAAATGGCGGGAGAAAACCTTGACCCTGCAGATATTTTACTTTTTAACCTACAATTTGAAGAGCGTGGTGCGGTTGAAATGGTGGAAACAAGCGATCAATGGGATCAGGAAATTGGCACACTGATTGATCCTGATGCGTTTGCGGAAGTTTGGGTCGGTTTAGTCAATGAACAAGATGAAATGGACGATATTTTTGCCCGTTTCTTAATTTCTCACGATGCAGAAAATCGTGAATATCACGTGATTTGGAAAGAGTAAATGAATACGCCTACCGTACAACAATTTAGAGACGCCATGGCTCATCTTCCCGCTGCTGTTAGCATTGTTACTAGCTGTGGTACGGCAGGTAAAGTTGGAATGACTATTTCGTCTGTTTGTTCCGTCACAGACTCGCCAGCAACCTTACTATTTTGTATAAATCAAAGCAGTGATTTACACGATATTATTCGACAAAATGGTAAAGTCTGTGTGAATGTTCTCAATGATCAGCAAACAGAGTTGGCAAAACATTTTGCTGCTATGTTAGACAGTAGTATGGAAGAACGCTTCTCTTGGGATATCTGGCAGCAAGGTAAAACAGGGCAATTTGCATTAAAAGAAGCGATTTCATCGCTTCATGGTGAAATTGTGGCGACACAAGCGGTGGGAACACATACGATTTTTATCGTGCAACTCAATGAAATACAAACTCACCCACAAACAAGCTTAGTCTATTTTGCCCGCCAGTTTAAATCACTTGCTATTTGATAAAGATCAAATAAATCAGAAAGACCGACTAAAATAGTCGGTTTTTTATTGCCTTAAAAATAGAAAATCATAAGATCAACACATGAAATTCATTTAAAGGAAAATGTATGGAAAATTTAATCTGCTATAAACAAATGCCTGTTTGGAATAAAGAAAGCCTACCGCAAATGTTCCAAGAAAAGCACAATACCAAAGAAGGTACTTGGGCAAAATTAACGATTTTGCAAGGCAAGCTCAAATTCTATGAACTTACGGAAGAAGGGCAAGTCGTCCAGACTTTTGTTTTTGATACTGAACATCAAGCACCTTTTGTTGAGCCACAAGTATGGCATAAAGTAGAAGCTTTAAGTGACGATTTGATGTGTCAACTTGCCTTTTATTGCAAACCTGAAGATTATTTTGCGAAGAAATATAATCTAACCACAACTCATTCGGAAGTGTTAAATGCAACCAATTACATCTCTTCGGGTAAAGTGTTAGATCTCGGCTGTGGACGTGGCAGAAATTCACTCTATCTGAATTTGTTAGGTTGTGATGTTACTGCGGTTGATCACAGTGAAGAGAGTATTCATTTCTTAAATACCGTGATTGAGAAAGAGCAGGCGCAGAATATTCGCACCGCGATTTATGATATTAATCAAGCTAATATTGAAGGCAAGTTTGACTTGATTGTCTCGACGGTGGTGATGATGTTCTTAGATCGTAGTCGTATCCCGGCTATCATTGAAAATATGCAAAATAATACTAATGTGGGTGGGTACAATTTGATTGTTTGTGCGATGAGTACTGATGATTACCCTTGCCCAATGCCATTTTCTTTTACCTTTAAAGAAGGGGAATTAAAAGACTATTACAAAGATTGGGAATTAGTGAAATATAACGAAGATTTAGGGCATTTACATAAAACGGATGCAAACGGCAACCGAATCCAACTACGTTTTGCGACCATGTTGGCGAAGAAGATTCACGAATAAATTAACCTACTCAAACTGGCACAAAAGACTGTGCCAGTTTTCAACATAGAGCTTATTTCCCTGCTTTCAACATCTGCTCAGCCATTTTGATACTCTTGATGATTTCTCGTCGATCTAGCGCAGGGTTGTTTTCATTGTCTAGCACACTTTCCCAATAAAAAATCGCTTGTTTAAAGTCATTGCGGAAAAACGCATCTGATGCCAATAACAATAAGCTTGCACTTTCTCGACTATCTAATTGTAAGGCGCGATCAAGCCACGCTTTTGATTGTGGGGTAAACTGTTGCTTATTCAGATAATAGTCTGCCGTTGCCATTGCCCCTAAAATTGTGGCTTTTTCACCTAACACAGTCTGTGCATTACGAAAACAAATTAATGCGCTTTCAAAATCATTGTTCAAAGAGTAAGCTTGCCCAAGCTCAAACCAACGTTCGCCATTATTGCTATCTTGTCTTAGCTGATCTTGCAAATGGGTTATGTAATGCTGGTTGCGCTGTTCACTACTCTCTTCAGCCCTTTGTTGCTTAAAGTGTTGAAATGCCGTTTGCCCATGTTGAACTACATCATAACGCCCCGTTTGCCAATAAAATAAGCCACTTAATAGAAGAATAAGAAAAAGAGCCATAATAACAAGCGGTCGTTTTAGCGTATTTTTTTGCAAATGATCTTTTGGCTGGCATTGTTCGAATTGCTGACGTGCGTTGAGTTCCGCTAAAAATTCATCACGCTCTTGCGTTGATAAATGTTGCGCCAATTGAGCAGCCTTTTGATAATAGGTTTGGTTGATGTGATCCCGATTATTCATGCTTTTTCCTATTTACTCGCCAAACAATAGCGCCAAAGATAACAAAAAGTAATACAAAAGGTGTTCCCCATAAAATCCATGTTTGTGGATTAAGTGCCGGTTTGTAATACACAAAATCGCCAAACCGTTCGGTCATTATTTGAATAATTTCCTGATCACTTTTACCCGCATTAACCATTTCATAGACTTCCAAACGCAATTTATAAGCCTGAGTTGCATTGGATTCGACTAAGTTTTGGTTTTGGCATTGCAAACAGCGTAGCGAGCGGGCAAGCTGAATGCCCCGCTGACGCTCTGCATCTGAGTGAAATTGGAAGGTATCTACCATTTCCGCATGAGCAAATACCGCCAAAAACATGGCACAAAAGAACGAAAGTAATTTCATGGCATTTCCTTTTTCAGTTCTAACCATTTCGGCATAAAGTCTTGCTCAAAATCAGGTGAATAACCTTTTTGTTGATAGCGAATAATGCCTTTATGATCGATAAGGTATGTCACTGGCGCAGAGTTTATGCGTAATGTCTCAAGTAGTTGGCTATGTTCATAATTATCTATAATAAAACTAAACGGATTACCCCATTTTGCTAAAGCTTGTCTTGCATCATCGGGTCTATCAACATAGGTTAATCCAACAATGTTCACACCTTGTTTTTGCATATTTAACAACATCGGAAACTCTTTGATGCACCAAGTACACCAACTTGCCCACACATTGAGAATAAAGGGTTCTTTGGGTAAATCTGCTTTTGTTCTCTCTTTCTGACTATCAAGAAGATCTTTTGCACGAAACTCAGGAAAAGGCTTATTTCGCCAATCTTCGCTAGGTGCAATCTGCTCAGATGTATTCAGTTGAAGCCCAAGAAATAATACAAAACCAAGCAATAAAATCAGTGGCAGTAACAATAATCCTTTTTTCATGCGCCTTTTCTCCGATACCCAATAACAGATAAAATACTTGCCATCACCATAATAAGCCCCCCTAACCATAACGCCCTGACATAAGGTTTATAGTGTAGACGGAATGCATACTCCTTATGCCCTAGTTTGTCGCCCATCACCACATAAATATCGTCTAGTCCCTTATGAGCTAAGCCGACTTCTGCCATCGTCATGGTTCTAACATCATAATAACGCCGTTCAGGGTAAACCGTATCTAAATAATGGTTTCCATCATAAAGCCGAATGGCGACTTTCTCTGCAGTGTAATTTTCCCCAATATCATGATAATGTTCGGCATATTCAAAGTAAAAGCCAGCCAACTCCGAACGTTCTTGTGGCTTTAAACGCACGCCCACTTCATCGCCATAATAGCTATTCATCATGGCGCCAATCACGCAAATGGCAAATCCTATATGCGCCAAACGCATTGCAAGCGGTCTGATTTGCCACATAAATTTCCGATAAGGAAAATGAGTGAAGATAATCCAAATAGCGAGACTATTAAATGCAATAGGTAGAAACGCAAAAGTATCTGCCGTCACTCGAGAATGCATGGAATAGCTCAACCCAATACTACATACTATGGCGACAATAAATATAATGCCCTGTTTCCATAGATAATTTGCATCAAAACGTTTCCATTTCAGTACCGTTCCAAAGCCCATCATGCTCATTAAAATAAGCGCAAGTGGCGTAAATACGGTATTAAAATAAGGTGGACCAATCGAAATAGCTCCCCATCCCATTGCACTAAAAATCATAGGATAAAAAGTGCCTAAGACCACTACGACTGTCGCCAGTGTAAAAAGCCCGTTTAAAAATAATAACGCTGTTTCTTTTGATAAAAGGTAAAAACGGACATGCCCCTGCCATAAATTCACTTTTAAGGCAAAAAGTGATAACGCAACAAAACTTAAGCTAAAAAATAAGATGAGCAATGCAAAGCCACGCTCTGCATCGACTGCAAAAGCGTGAACAGATGTGAGTACGCCAGAGCGCACAATAAAAGTCCCTAATAGACTCAGTGCAAACGCAAAAATAGCGAATAAAATAGTCCAATAGTTAAAAATACCACGTTGTTCGCTCACCACTAAACTATGGATTAATGCGGTTCCGAGTAACCATGGCATCAATGATGCGTTTTCAACTGGATCCCAAAACCACCAACCGCCCCAGCCGAGTTCATAGTATGCCCACCAAGCACCTAATATTATCCCTGCGGTTAAAAAGCCCCATGCCGTTACAGCCCAAGGTCGCATCCAACGAGCAATGGCATAATCAAAAACGCCCCCAAGTAACATGGCTATCGTCATGGCAAAAGTAATAGCAAAACCGACATAACCTAAATAGAGCAATGGTGGATGAAAAATCAAGCCAATATCCTGTAGCATAGGATTTAGATCTCTCCCTTCGGGCTGTGGTGGAAAAGTTCGTTCAAAAGGGCTTGATGCTAAAAGAATAAATAGGGCAAAACCTAAAATGATGAACGAAAGAGAAGCGAGTGTTCGATGGGCAAACAAGCGGTCAGTTTTGCCTGAAAAAATGCAAAAAACACCCGTCCAGCAAACTAATGCCGTTAGCCAAAAAAGCATGGAACCTTCATGTCCGCCCCAAGTAGCAGCAAATTTAAAAAAAGTAGGAAGCTGACTATTAGAATGTTGAGCCACATAGCTCAGGGTGAAGTCATCCGTGATAAATCCATAGGCTAAAGCCCCAAAAGAGCCCATTGCCAATAGCACTTGAAACACGCTTAATATGCGATTTGCAGATAACCATTGCGGTTGCTTACGGATCTCACCCCAAAGGGATAACAGAACTTCTAATCCCGAAACCAAAACCAGAGTAATTAAGCAGAAATAACCAAATTCAGCAACCATGTCATATCCATTATTGGTAAAAAATCACGGTATTCTAACCGCTTGTCGTAAATGAAAAAAGGGCGATATAACATCGCCCTATGATATAAAATAACATTTATGTATTTTTAATGCTTTTTTCATCAGAAAGAATAACTTCTGCCCGCTCATCTTTTTCAAGAATATCTGCCGTTTCTTCATTTAAGGCTTGAGCTTCCTGTGTTGGTTTGATAAAAGGCTCAACAGACCAATATTTTTTCTCCAATTCATCGGAGAAGCCATGCAGCACTTCTTCCTGCAAACGCTGTTGATCCAAATTTCTGACTAAGGTAATCACATCATCTGCTTCTGTTTCTGTCGCACCCAATTTTTCAAGGGCAACTTTACTTAATAATAAAGCAGATTCAAAGGTTTCTCTCACCTGATAATCGACATGGTGTTTGATTAAATCAACGGTGTTAATTCGGTCATAAGAACGCGCTAATACCGGTGTCAATGGATATTCATGTTTAATCAGCTCAACAATCTTCACGATACGATCAGGCTCTGCAATCCCGACAATCACACAATCGCATTGATCAATACCACTTGCTCTTAGCACATCAATACGCTCTCCTTCACCATAATAGACTTTAAAACCAAATTTAGCGGCAGTACGAATATTATTAAGATCAGAATCAATCACAGAGACATTGATACCACGAGCAAGTAACGCCTGGCAAATAATCTGACTGAAACGACCAAAACCGATAACCAACACACTGTTATCTAAATTTTCAGCAAATTCAATCCCTTCTAAGTTTGGTTTTGTCTCACCTTCTACTTTATTGATGTGACGGCTCATCATACGTTGAATGGCGATGACAATAAGGGGAGAAAGCAACATAGACACAATCACGGCGGCAGTAAAGGTGGCTTTATTGTCTGCAGAGAATACGCCTGCGGTTGCCGCTGCGGCAAATAACACGAAGGCAAATTCACCACCATGGGACATAATTGCCATACGCATAATTGCTTCACGGTTTGTGAGCATGGTTACACGAGCAACAATGTAGATCGATAAACCTTTACCAAATACATAGAGCAAGACAATACCCGATAACCAAAGTAAATTATTAAACACGAGTGAGAGATCTAAAGACATGCCCACCCCCATGAAAAACAGACCGAGTAATAAGCCACGGAAAGGCTCAATATCTGCCTCTAGTTGATGGCGGAAAGACGATTCTGAAAGCATAACACCCGCAACAAATGCCCCCATTGCCATCGATAAACCACTCAACTCCATAAGCAATGCGGAGCCTAATACGACTAATAGCGCAGCTGCTGTCATCATTTCACGGATATGTGCTTTAGAAATCATTTTGAAAAGCGGGTTCATTAACCACTTGCCTGATGCAACCAAAATAAGTACACCCACAAGCCCTGCACCAATAGATGTCCAATCTGTTCCTTGCTCTACATCCGCTTGGGTTGGGGCTAAAAAGGCAATAGAAGCAAGTAATGGCACAATCGCAAGATCTTCAAAAATTAAGGTTGAGACAATTCGTTGTCCTTTCGGCGTTGTACTAATGCCTTTTTCTTCTAGAACTTGCATCACAATGGCGGTGGAAGATAATGTGAAGCCCATTCCCGCAATAAATGCCACTTCTTTAGGTAATCCTAAAATAAAAACACCCGCAAAAGTGAGTAAACTTCCGCATAAGGCAACTTGGAGAAAACCACGACCAAAGATCGCTTTACGCATACTCCATAGCCGTTCGGGGTGCATTTCCAATCCAATAATAAAAAGAAACATCACCACACCCAATTCGGCCATATGAACAACCACATCAGGATCTTGGAAAAGCCCAATACCCGATGGACCAATCAAACAACCTGCCACAAGGTATCCAAGTACACTACCTAAGCCTAAACGCTTAAATAAAGGAACAATAGTGACACTGGTTGCCAATAGAGCAACCGTCTTAATAAGTTCTGGACTGAGTGCTGTAGACATAATAAACCCTATACTTACTTTTATTTTTCTAAAAAATCACGATGCTGCTTACTTTGAAAAGGAACAATAAAAATTCGTTCATTCTGTTTTAATAGTTGATAAAATTGGGGAAAATTAAAACTCCCGAAACTATCTTTCTGTTGCGTGTCATTATTCTCTGTATATAATCGACTAATCTTCTTCACTTTATTCTCTTTTTCTCCCAAACAATATCGATAGGTTTCCGTTTGATTTTTCTTATCTAACACATAAACATTAAAACTCCCATCAATATTATCTTCAAAGAAAAATTGAAGAAAACCTTCACTCGCAAAATCAAAAATTTCCTTTGGTATATGAAACTCCGTCTGTTGAGTATTTATAAGATTATCTTGATTATCATCTACTACAATATCTTTTAATTGGTTTTTCTTATCAAAAATTAACTGCCATTGCTTACCAGCCATTTTAAACGTTTGCGGTTTTTGGCGCTGAAAAATCGATCCTGTTTGAATCGTAATACAACGATTCACTAAGCTCATTACTGAGCTTTGTAGCTCATTCCTTAACTGACTACTATAGCAAACAACATTAACCGATTGTGGTGGTGCTGAACTACGATATATCTTATTAGAAATAAACTTTAAAGATTTCAATAAAGCATCATTTCCATCAAAATGCTGAGTCATGATTTCATTCCACATATTTCGATAGATAATACTCATACTACCAATCATCCCTTTCTCAGAAGATCCTAAGTTAAATAAGTCAATCTGAGCTGTATCTGTTCTAGATAGTAAAGGTAACTCTTTTGTCGGATCTTCAACCAAATTAATCGCTACAATAAGATTCCTAATTTCATTTGGATGATACAGATCTTCATCCCTTAAAATAGGCGTTGTCGCAGGAAAAGATAAACGTAAATCTGTGATAAAACGACGTAATTTCTCTAAACTAACACTCTGGCTCACTAAATGAATCTGTGTTGATGCCGTAATGACTCGATTAAAATACGCCCAAGCAATCGCCTTAATCAACGTACGTTGATACTGAACATGTCTTGTCGTTGAATCATAAGAACTCAAGGGAGCATGATTTATTAGATACCAACCTTCTTTTGTTGAAACACCTTCCGTCACTTCAATAAAAGTCACTTCATCTTCTGCAAGATTCTTTCCAATATTTTGGTTAATTAAGGAAATCTTACCTGGAACAACTTCAAAAGCAGAATAAAGTTTTCTCATCAAAATATCAGTGTCTTGCGGTAAAATACTCGGATCAATATGAAATTTTCGCGCAAATTGAATTAAATGCCGATAACTTTGTAATAATTGCTCAACAATCATTTGCTGATGAATAATTGCTTGTTTTACTTTCCAATTTTCATTGTTATTTAAGCATTGAACTTCTTTTTCACTCCAATTCCAAGCTGAAACAAGCTCTTTCAAGATTTCCTTACGTAAAGGGTCATATTGCCCATTATAAGCCTTTATATAAAAATAACTTCTCAAGCGGTTTAATCGAACAAACTCTTTACGATTTTGCAAATATGTGGTTACCTGCTCTAACATCGCTAAATAAGGATCAAAGTGATAACTCACTGCTTTATCTGACAATAATAAATGTTTAAATTTTTTGGAAATTAATGGTGTTTCAGGATAAGTCTCTGCATAACTTTCTAGTAATAGGATTTTAATAACTGCTTTGTATGGACTTTCAATTCCCTTATAAAGTTGCCATAAGCTTGCACCAAAATATTCATCAATAGCCAGTGATGAAAAATCGCCGAAATCAACCCATTCATCTGAATTTAATTTACCCGAAAGCACCGCTTGTTGAACGAAATCATCGTAATTCTGTTCCTCATTATCAATATGCAACCATAAAATACGTTTACCAGCAAGGCGAATAGAAGAACGATAAAATTCATCAAGTAGAAAAAAATGTTGAGCAGAACCATTATGTTCATCACTCACATCACTATTATATTTTTTATCTTTAAATGTATTAGGATTCATCAGATAAAAATTAACATCAATACCGTACTGCTTTGCCCATTTTTGAATTAAGCCTAATTTCTTCTGTAATAAATGACTTTCTGTTTCAGTAAAACTTTGAGAATGACACAACCATAGATCTAAATCAGAAAAACGAGTTTGTGTAATAGAACCTATACTCCCCATGACATACAAACCATCAAAAGCGATAGATTTGTTCTCTTCAACTAAAGGGAAATAGGTTGATAAATGAGCCTTTTGGGTAGATGAAAGAGAGAAATTAAAAATACCCTTAGGGGCATTTTCGACATAAGTAGGAAGTTCTGGAATATTATAATGGACTAATGCAGGTAGTACAGAGAAGACAAACTGAAAATCATCAGAATGATTTCGTAGAGCACTGTGAATTCTAAATTGATCTAAGCAATCAATACGTTTTTTCGCCATTGAGAGACGATTTTCAAACCATGAAGAAAAAGCGACATTTTGATTCATTGCGGAAAACATCAGCTCTTTCATACCATTACTCTCAATCGTTAAAAATGTGATCAATGTAACATTTTTAAGAAAAAAGTAAAGTTATCCAGTAGAAACAACATAAGAAGTAATTATACAAGCGGTCAGAAATTTTCCATCATTTGTAAAACCTTTCCCCAATCTCCCTGCTTGTCTACCCACCTTTTTGCTTTTCGTCTACTATGTTTCCCCATCCCCAAACGCAAAAAACCGCAAGCTATCTCTAACTTGCGGTTTTCTTTGGTATAAAACCCTGATGGTGCCCTACTCTCACATGGGGAAACCCCACACTACCATCGGCGTTACTGCGTTTCACTTCTGA
>NZ_PTPX01000001.1 GCF_003260095.1 Glaesserella australis | reverse complement strand
AAAAAGAACGACGCACTGTAATCTTAACTGCTTCACAACAGTGCGTCGTTGTGTGGTGCGCATTATAGAGATTTTAGAAATACGTGCAAGCACTTTTTTAAAGTTTTTTTCTAAATGTTTTGTTTTTCAACAAATCACATTATCAACAAAACATAACATATTGATTTATAAACATATTATTTTTCGTCAAAATGAAGTACATTTAACTGTCTGAAACCCCATTTTTGCATCACCTGTTCTCTTTTTAGGAAATCCGCACTATTTTTCGTACAAAACGCCTGATTTTCTCTCTTTTCGTGATCTGCTTTTATCTCTATATCTTTCAGTAAGTTCACCACTCGGTTAGCAATCCCATTACCTGGATCTACAAAAAATTTCACGTTAGGCAAAAGTTGTTGTAACTCATCTTTTACTAAAGGGAAGTGAGTACAGCCCAAAATTACCGTGTCTAATTTCGGGTAATCTTGCCATTCTGCCACCACTTTTTGTAAGCGAAGCATATCTACTACACCCGTCTGTTGCTTTTCTTCCACAATTTCCACTAAATCTGTCGAACCAATTCGCTCCACCACACAATCTTTCGCATAACGTGCTACAAGCTCATCAACATAAGGGCGAACCACCGTCCCTTTCGTTGCTAATAACCCAATGGTTTTCGTTTGAGAAATCTGTGCCGCAGGCTTAATCGCTGGTACCGTCCCCACAATCGGCATTGCAAATCGCTCTCGCAAGGCAGGCAGAACCACCGTACTTGCGGTGTTACACGCCACGACAACCAAATCAAGCGGGTAGATCTCGGCAATTTTTTGCACAATAAACACCGCTCGTTCGATCAACACCGCTTCCGATTTTTCCGAATAGGGAAAATAGGCGTTGTCAAAACAGTAGAGATAATGTGCGTCTGGCAGGCTTTCCCGAATGGCATCGTAAATGGTCAATCCGCCCATTCCAGAGTCATAAAGTAGAATTGTTGGTTTCATTAGATGTTTTTATTTAAATGGTTTCAAAGGAAAATGGTGGCAAAAACAGCTCTCGAATTTCTAACGGATAGCCTTTTAGCAACAGTTGCGAACGGCGAGCGTACAAGCCCGTTTGTTGATCTTGTTGCCATTCCAACGTTACACGTTGCGGATGTTGCGGAAAGAGCCACAAGCCAATCGGTTTATCGCCCAAAGTTAAAACCGCTTGAGCCACAGCGTCAATGGTCGCTTCAGGCAGTAACGTTTGAGCAAAAAGCCAACTACTTTCATCGCCTTTTAGCAACACTTCCCTGACCCACGTTTTTGCAAATTTTTGCTCAAAAGTGACCGCTTGCCACCCTTGCTGCACAATCTCAACCTGCAACTTGGTGCAAACTTGTTGCAACTTTTCCGTGAGAGAATGGGTATGTAACAACCATTGTGCAACATCGCTTGGCAAACCGACTTCCGATGTTTGCCAAGCGGTTGTGGCTAAGATCTTCCGATACAGGTCGAAATCGTGCATTTATGCCCCAAGCTGTTCCAACAAGATTTTCTCTAACACATCATAGCCTTGTTGGGTGAAATGCAAACCGTCGTGGCAAAGGTTGAGATCGAGCTTACCTTCTTGATTTGCAAAGGCATTCCACGTTTTCACATAGCGAATATCCGCAGGGCAATGTACTTCAATATATTGATTTAACAGCAAAATATCCGCATTATCGGTGGTCGCAATGTTATTTACAGGTGTCGCTTCCAACAGATAGTAGCGAGACGTTGGCGATAAGCGTCTGAAATGATCCACAATCTCCAACAGCCAATCCAACACCTGTTTTGGCGAATAATCAGGCTCTTTCACAATATCGTTTACCCCTAAAAAGAGAAAGACATCATCACCTAACTGTTTGATTAAATTGCCTTTTACAATCACATCAAGGTATTGACGTGTACTCGTCCCTGACAAACCTAAATTCGCCACCGTCCGCCCTGCCAAATTTGGCGTACCCTGTTCCATATCCGCCCACATATCAAATAACGAATGCCCAACAAGGCTAATTTGTGGCGATTTGTCAAACTCCGCTTGTTTGCTTAAGGCTCGGTTTAAAATATCTTGATCTGTTTTCATTGTTTGTTCCTTTAGTAAAAAATAGGCTAAATTTTACCGCTTGGGGTTGTTGGTAATTTATAACACGTTTTTCACTCGTAGGGACACACGCAGTGTGTCCCTACACATATTTTTATGCTGATATTTACGCATTACTATACACCGTTTTTTCATCTAGCCAACGGCGAATAAGCAATTTGGCGATCTCGGGATAGGTTACGGTCAGCTGTTTTGCATAATTTTGCACCAACGGGATCATCTTGCGGTCTCGCATTAAATTGGCGATTTTAAACTCCGCCATTCCCGTCTGTTTTGTGCCTAACACTTCGCCTGGCCCACGAATTTCAAGATCTTTTTCAGCGATCACAAAGCCATCTTGACTGTCTCGTAGCACTTGCAAGCGTTTTGATGAAATTTTGCCGAGCGGTGCTTTGTACATAAACACGCAATGGGAAGCCGTTGCCCCACGCCCGACACGCCCACGCAGTTGGTGAAGCTGTGCCAGCCCTAAACGCTCCGAGTTTTCGATAATCATCAAACTCGCATTCGGCACGTCCACCCCCACTTCAATCACCGTTGTTGCCACCAACAAATCGATATTTGCCGCCTTAAATTCCGCCATAATCGCTTGTTTTTCTTGCGGTTTCATTCGCCCGTGAACCAAGCCGATCCGCAAATCAGGCAAGGCTCGTTGCAAATCTTCGGCGATTGCCGCCGCCGCTTGTGCTTCCAACACTTCCGACTCGTCAATCAAGGTACAAACCCAGTAGGCTTGCCGTTGCTCATTTTTGCAGGCTTGATAAACACGGCGAACTACTTCATCTCGGCGATCTTCCGAAATTGCCACCGTAGTAATCGGCGTTCGCCCCGGCGGTAGCTCGTCAATAATAGACGTATCCAAATCGGCATAAACGGTCATCGCCAACGTGCGTGGAATCGGCGTGGCGGTCATAATCAACTGGTGTGGATACACATCGCCTTTCGCCCCTTTTTCTCGCAAGGTCAGACGCTGATGTACGCCGAAACGGTGCTGTTCATCAATGATCACCAACGCCAAATTGTTGAACTCGACCTGATCTTGAAACAGAGCGTGCGTGCCGATAATCATCTGCACATCGCCGTTTTTAATCGCTTCTAGCTGTGCCGTTCTCGCCTTGCCTTTCACCTTGCCAGCCAGCCAGCCCACTTCAATCCCAAACGGCTTCAACCAGTTGGCAAAATTGTTGGCGTGTTGCTCCGCAAGGATTTCCGTTGGTGCCATTAACGCCACCTGCTTGCCGTTATCAATCGCCAACAACGCCGCCAACGCCGCCACCAACGTTTTACCCGACCCCACATCGCCCTGCACCAACCGCATCATCGGAAACGGCTTGGCTAAATCCTGTTCAATCTCATCAGTTACTCGCCGTTGAGCATTGGTCGGTTGGAACGGCAAACTTGCCAAAAAGCGTTGTTTGAGATTAGTTTGATAACACAACGGCTCGGCAAAATGTTGCTGAACGCCCATTCGCACCTGTTGCATCGCCAAATTATGTGCCAACAGCTCTTCAAAAATCAGCCGTTTCTGAGCAGGGTGTTCGCCTTTGTCTAACAGCTCAGACGACACACTCGGCGGCGGACGGTGCAACAGTTGCAACGCTTCTTTTAAGCTATATTTGTGCGGATTAAATTCATCGGGCAACAGCTCTGCCACTTGCACCCGATCCAACAACGCCAACGCCTGATCAGTCAATTTACGCAACGAAGCCTGTTTCAGCCCCTCCGTTGTCGAATAAATCGGCGTCAGCGTTTCCGCCAGCTCAAGCGGTTGGTTCCCCCGAATAATTTGGTATTCAGGGTGATGAATTTCCGCCATAAACCGCCCCCGTTTAATCTCCCCAAAGGCTTTTACCCTTGCCCCAGTTGCAAGGCTATTTTTCATTCCTGCATTGAAGTTAAAAAATTTCAGGGTGATTTTGCTCGTACCGTCAGAAATGGTGGTACTTAAAATCGGACGGCGACCAAACTGCACTTCCGTCAGTTGCACAAAGCCCTCGACAGTCGCAAAACTTTCAGGACGCACATCAGCAATCGGCGTGATCCGAGTGCGATCTTCATACCGCATCGGCAAATGGAACAGCAGATCCTGCACATTATTAATGCCGATCCGACTGAGTTTCTCTGAAATCGCCGCCCCCACGCCCGAAAGAGCAGTCAGCGGCACACCGTCTAATAGTTGTTGGCTCATTGTAAAATGGTTGTGGAAAATAACCGCTTGATTGTATAAAAGAACAATGGGTGTCGCAATGGCACCTTTCTATGATTTGCAAATTATCCGATAGTTCTTTCCATTTTCCCCAAATTAGGTAAGAGAATAACGATTAAATAACCATAAACATATTATATAAACGATATAATTTAATATCTTCTTTCGAAATACGCAGCTGATTAAGTAATTCAGTATCTTCGCTTAAACGTATTCTAGAAAAAAGCATTTTCATTGAAACAGGCATCATTGGACGTGTAGAAAATCCCGTCCACAGCCCCCATTTTCTATCTGCTTCCAGCTGTGAGGCAAGGATTTGAATACTCGGTTTTTCCATTGGCATATGCTTATTTATCAAAATAATATTAGTGACTGCATCAAAATGTTCAATGTAGCCTGTGTAAGTATTCTCACATTCTTGATAATTATTAAAATCCTTATAATTCATATACATAACGACCTTAAAACGATTTTCTTCTAGCTGACTAATAAGATCAACAACGCAAGGTACAATAGAATTATTACGACCATCATAAAAATAGGCATAAAATTGTGATAACCCCATAAAGAAAGTTGGCACTTTGGCTGTAAGGCTGGTCTTCAATTCTCTATGTGGACGAATCAACAACTGCTCAATATCAATATTTAACACTTGTGCAATATGATATAGGGTTGGTATATCAAGAACAATTTCTCCTTTTTCATACTTAGATAGCGTTGATGGATTCTTATAAACAAGCTTTGAGAATTCTACTAAAGTTAAGCCACTTTTTTTTCTAGCGATACGGATTAAACGCCCAATTTCAATATTGATGTTCATATTTTCCTACAAAGATAAAAAGTTACACTAAATACTCTATTTTATTTATTCTAGAAACGCAATGCTTTGCGTCACTCATTTTTATATTTTGAAGAAAATTTAAAAGTTAAATTTTTACTTTAAAGAAAACTGGCTTGATTTGACTGAGTAAAATCAGTGCTTAGAATAAAGATCACTTTAACAACACAAAAGGAGATCACAATGTATAACTTCGATGAAATCATTGAACGCAGACATACAAATGCGTTAAATACTGATGGCTTTCGTTCTTATATCTTTAAAGATGATGATGGAACAATGGAATTCCCCTATAAAGATGAAGAATTTATTCGAATGTGGATAGCGGATATGGAATTTGCCACGCCAGATGTCATTATTGAAGGAATCAAGCAAAGGCTAGATAAACGAATTTTTGGATATACCAGAGTACACGAAGACAGTTATTATCAAGCATTTGCCAACTGGTGTAAAACACGTTATGACTGGAGCTTCGATAAAAAAGATTTGGTAATGTCCAATGGTATTATTCCCGCCCTATTCGAACTTGTGGATTACATCTGCAAATCTGACGAAAAAGTTCTCTTTCTTACCCCATCTTATGCTTATTTCAAATACGCCGCTGACCACACCCACAAACAAATCGTCTGCTCTGATTTGAAAAATACTGACGGTTATTATCAAATTGATTTTGAAGATCTAGAGAAAAAAGCCGCTGATCCTAAAACAACATTATTTATCTTATGTAATCCACATAATCCATGTGGACGTATTTGGACAAAAACAGAGTTAGAAAAACTTGCCGCCATCATTGAAAGACATCAACTTTGGGTTATTTCAGATGAAATCCATTGTGATTTATTGAGAGTGGGCTTAACTCATATACCTTTTGGTAAAATAATGCCTAATTACGAACGTTTAATTACAGCAATGGCTCCAAGTAAAACCTTTAATATGGCAGGATTAATGATTTCTAATGTCATTATTCGCAATAAGGAACTTAAACAGGTTTGGCTAAATCGCCATTACAATTTCGATAATCCTCTGAGTATCGCTGCTGCACAAGCCGCTTATGAAAAAGGGCAAGATTGGTTATCTGAACTACAAATCTATTTAGATAAGAACTTTCAATTTGTTCGTGACTATTTATCTGAGCATCTACCACAAGCTAAATACCGTATTCCAGAGGCTACCTATCTAGGCTGGATAGACTTAAGTGCATATTTTGAACCTCATGAAGATTTATCTAGATTTTTTGCTTATCAAGCTGGTGTTTTACTTGAAGATGGAAATATGTTTGTACAAAACGCAGATAGATGTATTCGATTAAATTTGGCTTGTCCAAAAGCTCTTCTAGCGGAAGGAATGAAACGAATTTGTACAGCAGTAAATAGCAAAAACTAAAAAACAATAAGGAATTTATTATGAGTAACCAAATATCAAAACAAGAAATAGATCCTAAAAAAATACCTTTTACAATGTATGATGCTGGTTGGGTTGTTTTATGTATCGGTATGGCAATTGGGGCTGGAATTGTTTTTATGCCAGTTCAAATTGGATTAAAAGGTATTTGGGTCTTTATTGTAGCTATTGCCTTGTCTTACCCTGCAATTTACTTTCTTCAAGATCTCTATTTAAAAACATTATCGAGAACTGAAGAATGTGAGAATTACACTAATATAATTTCACAATATCTAGGTAAGAACTGGGGAGTAACTCTTGGTGCGATTTACTTTCTTTCTCTTATAATGATATTTCTTTCTTATTCGTTAGCTGTTATTTTCGATAGCGCTTCCTATATCAAGACATTTGGTATTACAGAAACACTCCTATCAGAAAAACCTTGGTATAGTCTCATTGTATTTACAATACTAGTTTCTATTGCAGCACAAGGAGAGAAACTTCTATTTAAAGTATCGGGACCGATGATTATTGTAAAATTTAGTATCATTTTGATTTTAGGCTTACTGATGATACCTTATTGGAATTTTGACAATATTACGTCCTTCCCAGAGTTGTTACCTTTCCTACGAGATGTCTTCCTTACTTTACCATTCACCTTATATTCTATCTTATTTGTGCAAATTCTAAATCCAATGAATATTGCATATCGTAAAATTGAAAGTAATAAAGAAATTGCAGCCTACCGAGCAGTAAGAGTAAATCGTATTACTTATATTATTCTTGCCATCGCTGTTCTCTTCTTTGCTTTCTCGTTTACATTCTCTATTAGCCACGAGCAAGCAGTACAGGCATTTGAACAAAATATATCAGCTCTTGCCATTGCAGCACAAGTAATGTCAAGTGATGCGATTAAGGTAATGGCAAGTATCTTGAATGTTTTCTCAATTATTACTGCTTTCTTAGGGATCTATTTAGGTGTACAAGAATCTATTAAAGGGATTGTTATCAATATACTTAGCCGTTTCATAGAAGAAAAAAGGATCAATAAAATGGTATTGCATTATTCAGTAACCATTTTTATTATTTTGGCTCTTTGGGTTTGGGTCTCTACAAAATTCTCAGTACTTTATTTACTACAGCTTGCAGGACCTACCTATGGTATTATTGCTTGTTTGATTCCTGTTTACCTTATCTATAAAGTAGCAAATCTAAGTGATTTGAAAGGCTTTAAAGCTTGGTATGTGGCTTTCTTTGGCATCTTACTCTGTATTTCACCCCTATTTAGTTTCTTTGAATAACGCTCTAGTATATTGAAAAGATTTAAGGCTAAGTTTGATACCATATCAAACTTAGCCTTTCATATCCAAACACTGAATTTAATTCATAAATCACACACTCGATCTCACCGCTTTCACCACGCCAACCAAATGACTGAGTTTGGCTAAAATATCGTTGAGATGAGATCTATCGGTAACGCTCACTAATAATTTCACTTGATAAACACCGCCTTCTCGCTGTTGGCTGTGAATGTCGAGAATGTTGCTGTTCATTTTGGCAATGGCTGAGGTGATACCCGCTAAAATACCTTGTTGGTTAAGAATATCCACAACGATTTCTGCTTCAAATTCGACCGACTTATCCTTAGCAATTTCCCAACTCACAGGCAGATAATGACGATGATCGGTAGTGGCATCTTTGACATTTCGACAAGTCAAATTATGTACCATTAATCCTTTACCCGAGCTGATATGGGCAATAATTTCGTCCCCTGGCACAGGCAAACAGCATTTTGCAAAGCTAATCAAACCGCTATCCACGCCTTGAATTGCAAGCGGTTGATTGTTTTCAGGGTTGCCATCGGTATCAATTTCTAAGGTTTTACCCGATAAACGTTGAGCGACTACGCCACTGATTTGATTACCTAAACCAATTTCTGCCAATAAGTCGTCGAACTGCTCTAGTTTTAAGTCGTGCAATACCGTTTGGATAACAAGCGGGTCGATTCCGTCAAAATTTTGCAAATTCAGCGACAATAAAAGCTGTCTTCGACCAAGTGAAATCGCTTCCGTACGTTGCTGACGTTTTAATGTATTGCGAATGCACGAACGGGCTTTAGCCGTCACGACAAAGTTGAGCCACAAGGCATTTAAACGTGGGCTTTCTGCCATTTGAATTTCAATGGTTTGCCCTGATTGTAACGCCTGTGAAAGTGGATAAGGCTGATGATCAACCACAGCACCAATACAGCGATCTCCCACGTCTGTATGCACGGCATAAGCAAAATCGACGGCAGTCGCATTGGCGGGCAACTGTACAATTTTACCTTTCGGTGTGAAGACGTAGATGTCGCTTGAGAAAAGATCGGATTTGACGTTCTCAATAAATTCTGCTGAATTACCTGCGCTTTGCTGCATTTCTACAATACTTTTAAGCCATTGTTGCGCTCGCACTTGCACGCTCATATTCGCCTGCTCTTGATAGCCCCAAAATGCTGCGACACCAAGGCGAGCGGCTTGATCCATTTCTTCCGTACGAATCAGCACATCTACTGGCACACCTTTTGGACCGATCATTGACGTATGTAACGACTGATAGCCGTTGGTTTTCGGCACGGCAATGTAATCTTTGACTTGGAATGGGCGGGGCTTATACAGGCTATGCATCTGCCCTAATACACGATAGCAGTTGTCGATACTATCCACGACAACACGAAACGAGTAAATATCCAAAATAGAATTAAAACGTTGTGCCTTTTGGCGCATACGTTCATAAAGATAATAGAGATGACGTTCTTTGCCATAGACTCTGGCTTTAATGCCAAACTCACCTAATCGGGCTTGAATTTCATTTGAGATGCGTTGAATCATCTCTTGATTCGATCCCCTTGCGGCATCGACTGCCATTTTTAATATACGATAGCGATGGGGATACATCGCTTCTAAGCAGAGATTTTCTAGGGTGTTTTTAAGATGCTCAATGCCTAAACGGTGAGCCAATGGTGTATAAATTTCTAAGGTTTCTTTGGCTATGCGCTGTCGCTTATCTGGACGTAATGCGCCAAGGGTTTGCATATTGTGGGTACGGTCGGCAAGTTTGATTAACACGACTCGCACGTCTTTGGTCATCGCCAAAATCATCTTACGAAAGTTTTCGACTTGCGCTTCTTGGCGAGTGCGGAATTTGAGTTTATCGAGCTTTGATACACCCTGCACAATCTCTGCAGTACTTGTGCCAAACTCTGCGGCAAGTTGCTCTTCGGTATAAGGTGTATCTTCAATCACATCATGCAATAACGCTGCCATTACCGCTTCGTGATCGAGTTTCATCTCTGCAATAATGCAGGCTACAGCGACAGGGTGAGTAATATAAGGTTCGCCACTTGAGCGAAACTGCCCTTCGTGCGCATTTTTTGCGACAAGAAAAGCGCGCTTAACGATCTCTATTTGATCTGCGGGTAAATACCGCTGAATAATCCGATCAAGACTCTCAAATAGTTCCACTTTTTACTCCACCACAATGAAAACATTAGAAAAATAAAGATAATGTATAACGAAAAATGGACAATGAAAAGAGTAAATTACCCTTTTGATTGTCCATTTTACTTAAAAGTTAAGCGAATTATGAATTTGCTTGTACATCTGCAAGAAAAGAGATCGCTTCTTTTTCTGCCACTTCTTGTGCAATCGCATCAAATTTCTCTTGCTGATCCATAATTTGATTGTTGATTAAACCTTCTTCAATCTCACGCAAAGCGATAACCGTTGGTTTGTCGCCTTCTTCTGCTACAAGCGGTTCACGTGTGTGAAGTTGAAGCTGTCTTGCACGGCGCGCCGCCGTTAAAATTAAATCAAAACGGTTACCAATTTTCTCTACTGCATCTTGAACGGTTACACGAGCCATTGTTTACTCCAAATTTTGCAAAATTCTGAACTTATAAAAGGTTGGAGATTATACAGAAGTTACTTAAGAGTAGCAATCAAGATAGAAAAATAAAAAATTTTTGAAAAATATTTATTTCTTAAGATTTTTTTAAGATTTGCTTGTTTTAATACACACAACGAAAGGCAAGACACCTTCGTTGAAAACAGTAAACTTAAATAACTATTTTAACTATTCGGAGTAATCTATGAAAAAAGCAATTATCTTAACAACATTATTAGCCGTTTCTACCGTCTCTATGGCAAAAGGTGATGGCGACGATCGCCACCGTGGTGGTTACCATGACGGCAAAGGTCAAATGCAACAAGGCTTCTTTGATGAAAGCCTTGCAGTTAAAACCGTTGCAGATGCCCTTAAAGCGAGCGATGACACACCCGCGTTATTAGAAGGTAAAATCGTCAAACAGATCGATAAAGATGAATTTACTTTCCAAGATGCAACAGGTGAAATTCAGATCGATGTGAGCAAACATGCATGGCAAGGTCAAACCATTTCTCCACAAGATACCATTCAAATTCGTGGTAAAGTCGATAGCGAGTGGGGTAAAACCGAGATTGATGTAAAACAAGTCACTAAAAAATAATTTCTTTTAATAATATACAAGCGGTCGGATTTGCAGAATATTTTGCAAATCCGATCTTTATTTATATACGAACTATTATCAACAGTAATAATATTGTTATATTTTAGGCAAAAAGATAAAAAATTATGTAAAGATGTGAACGTAATTTAAAATCCTATCTCTAAGCAAGGCAATATGTATTTTTATAAGGTTTTTTTATGTTCTCCTTTCTTCCTAAATGGAAATTATCATCCACAACGCTAAATTTTATCGTATCGCTCTACTTTACGTTAGCGCTTAATCTTGGTTTTTATGAACAAGTTCTAGTTGCACAACCACTAACGTGGCAACCTGAAAGCTATTTCTTATTAACTATTCCATTTGTCTATTTCTTTGCATTGAATATTATTTTAAATGTATTATCTATTCCCTATTTACATAAAATAATTATTCCACTCTTAATTTTAATTAGTGCTGCAATTAGTTATAACTCTCTCTTTTTTAATATCTACTTTGATGTAGATATGTTAAATAATGTATTACAAACCAACTTCGCAGAAAGCTCTCGTACATTAACCACATCCTTTTTATTATGGTTATTTTGTTTAGGCATTATTCCTACCTTATTATATTTATCGGTAAAAATAGAATATAAACCGTGGTGGAAAGAATTATTAGCTCGCTTAGGGAGTGTAATGATTTCTGTTGTGGTAATTTTAGGTGTTGCTAAATTCTATTATCAAGATTACGCTTCTTTTTTCCGTAATAATAAAAGCTTGCCATATTTAATTACACCATCAAATTTTGTTGCATCAAGTATTAAGAAAATTCGTCACCACTATCGTGATAATTTACCTTATACCCAACTTGATTTAGATGCAAAATTAGCTAAGCCTGATGATTATCGCCATGTCACCGTGCTTGTCGTTGGCGAAACAACCCGTGCACAAAACTGGGGGCTTAATGGCTATGCACGCCAAACGACGCCAAAACTAGCCGCTCGTGGTGATGAAATCATCAACTTCACTGATGTTAATAGCTGTGGAACCGCAACGGCTGTCTCCGTGCCTTGTATGTTCTCTGCCTTAACACAAGATGAATTTAGTAATGCTAAAGCCTATAAACAAGATAACTTACTCGATATCCTGCAATGTGCAGGCATGGATGTGATGTGGCTGAATAATAATAGCGACTGTAAAGGTGTCTGTGAGCGTGTGCCTACCAAAAATATTATTGAATTAAATCTGCCGGAATTTTGTCGTGACGGTGAATGTTTGGATAATATTTTATTACCTGAAATTGAAAAGGCACTAAAAGAATCTACAAATAAAGATATTGTGATTGTTGCACATACTATGGGAAGTCATGGCCCGACTTATTATGAACGTTATACCGATAAAGAAAAAGTCTTTACGCCAACGTGTGATACCAATGAAATTAATCGTTGTAGCAATGAAGAATTAATAAACACCTATGATAATGGTATTGTTTATTTAGATCAGTTTTTAAATAATATTATTTCAATGTTAGAAAGCCATGAAAAATGGGAAAGTACATTATTTTATGTGTCAGACCATGGTGAATCTTTAGGTGAAAATGGATTATATTTACATGGTGCGCCTTATTCTATTGCCCCTGAATATCAAACCAAAGTTCCTATGATTATGTGGTTCTCAAAAGAATGGGTGAAAAACGAGCCATTTGATTTAAATTGTGTTCGTAAAAATGCGAAAACAAAAACCTATTCTCACGATAATTTTTTCCACTCTGTAATTGGTACTACAGACTTAAATTTATCCCTTTCTACTTATCGTAAAGATTTAGATATTTTAGGACAATGTCGTAAATAAAATAAATCTAAAATAGTTTAAATAGACAAGCGGTGAGATTAGTAAAATATTTTGCAAATCTCACCGCTTGTTATTATTTAAAAAGAAAGATTATTTTTTCACGCCTGTAATTCGACACCACTCTTCTTTTTCCACCACAGGATCAAGATTGAACGCCGTTTGATAAGCCTCACAGACTGACTCGGCTTGTGTGGCAAGAATACCTGATAAGCCTAAATCTCCTTGCGGTTTGACTAACGTGATAATTTGTGGCGCAAGCTCTTTAAGCGGACCTGCAAGAATGTTGGCAACAACAACATCTGCAATGAGATCTTTCGGCTGATCTTTTGCAAGAAAGAGCTGTAATCTATCCGCTACACCATTAGCTTCTGCATTGTTTTGACTTGCTAAAATCGCTTGTGGGTCAATATCAATCCCGATAGCCTGTTTTGCCCCTAATTTAAGAGCCGCAATCGCCAAAATCCCCGAACCGCAACCGAAGTCAATCACCGTTTTACCCGTCAAATCAAGCCCGTCAAGCCACGCTAAACAAAGGGCAGTTGTCGGGTGTGTTCCTGTACCAAAGGCAAGACCTGGGTCTAACATCACATTCACCGCATTTGGATCAGGCACTTCACGCCAGCTTGGGCAAATCCACAACCGCTTGCCAAATTGCATTGGGTGGAAATTATCCATCCACTCCCGTTCCCAATCTTTATCTTCAATCTGCTCAATTTTGTGGGCAAAATCTACCGCCACTAATTTGCTTGCCACCAATTCCGCTACAATCGCTTTCATATCGGTTTCTGCATCAAACAACGCCACCACATCGGTATTGCCCCAAAGTCGAGTTTCCCCCGGCAACGGCTCAAAAATCGGCGTGTCTTGGCTGTCCATAAAAGTCACGGACACCGCCCCAATCTCTTCTAAAAAATCGCTGATTTTCTCAGCTTCTCTGTCTGTACTATTTAAACGAATTTGTACCCAAGCCATTTTGTTTTCCTTTATTTCTAGTCTAAATATCTCTTTCAAAAAACTTTTCATTAATTTCAATGCCGTTATCAATCATCAAGCATTTAACTTCATTCAGAAAATTTTGTGTTTTATGATGTGTTTTTTGGTTTTTTATGTAATTAATAATTTGTATTTTATCTCTTTCACTGTATGTCAAAGCACAATAACCAACAGCCCAAGCTGTAAAAAATGGAAATTCTTCTTTATGACGTTCTAACAAAAGATGAGTCGCATTTTTTAATTGCTGCACAAAATCTGCAACCGCAATTTTAGGGTGGAGATCAACCAATAAATGAATATGATCAGGCATACCATTTATACGATATAAAACCGATTTTCTCTCTTTGATAAACTTCCAAATAAACGTATATAAAATTTCTTCATAGTTTTCTGTTATTGCTGGCACACCTGATTTTGTACGAAAAATAATGTGATAAATCGCTCTCGTATAACTCATCTTATTTCCTTAAAAAATAATCTATACAAGACCACATTTTGTATGCATTGGTAAGCAAGCTATCAAGTAAACATTTTAAGTTTTTCGATCGAGATCACAAATTTAGTTATAACGGTATGCTCTACCCTGAGCCACTGCGTGGCTCACTTATACTTAACCTTGTACGCTTTAGCGTGCAAGGTATATATCTGATTACATTGCCACCTACCCTGCACGGCAAGCCGTACAGGGTTAATCATAAGTCAGTCCCACTGGGACTGTATGCCTTGAGCCACAGCGTGGCTCACTTATGCCTAACCTTGTACGCTTTAGCGTGCAAGGTATATATCTGATTACACTACTGCCGGCACGGCACACCGTACAGGGTTAGTCATAAGTCAGCCCCGTTGGGACTGTATGCCCTGAGCCACTGCGTGGCTCACTTATGCTTAACCTTGTACGCTTTAGCGTGCAAGATATATATCTGATTACGCTACTACCTACCCTGCACGGCAAGCCGTACAGGGTTAGTCATAAGTCAGTCCCACTGGGACTGTATGCCCTGAGCCACTGCGTGGCTCACTTATGCTTAACCTTGTACGCTTTAGCGTGCAAGGTATTACCCCCTACCCCCAACCGTAATCCGATCCAACTTAACAGTCGGTTGCCCTACGCCGACAGGTACACTTTGCCCCTCTTTGCCACAAGTGCCGATACCTAAATCGAGTTCCATTTTTTTGCCGACCATTGAGACCTGTTGCATTGCTTCAATGCCACTGCCGATCAGCGTTGCCCCTGTGACAGGTTTGGTGATTTTTCCTTTTTCAATCAAGTAGGCTTCTGCGGTAGAGAAGACAAATTTGCCCGATGTAATATCCACTTGTCCGCCACTGAAATGGGGAGCATACAAGCCAAATTCGACGGATTCGATCATCTCGTCAAATTCGTGGTTGCCTTCGGTCATATAGGTGTTGGTCATTCGTGGCATCGGTAAATGAGCATAGGACTCACGGCGCCCATTTCCTGTTGGGGCAACGCCCATTAAACGTGCGTTGAGCTTATCTTGCATATAGCCTTTCAAAATTCCGTTTTCAATCAACACATTACGTTGGGATGGTACTCCCTCATCATCAACGGTAATCGAGCCACGCATATTCGGCACAGTGCCGTCATCTACAATAGTGCAGAGTGGCGATGTCACCAACTCACCAACTCGCCCTGTGAACATTGACGACTCTTTGCGATTAAAATCGCCCTCCAAGCCGTGTCCGACCGCTTCGTGTAGCAAAATACCCGGCCAGCCTGCCCCTAGTACAATCGGCATTGAGCCTGCGGGTGCTGCAACCGCATCAAGATTAACGACCGCTTGTCGTACCGCTTCTTTGGCGAGATAAACCGCACGGCTGTCGCCCGTATGATGTGGCTCAAAGAACCATTCCAAACCAAAGCGTCCGCCTGCCCCTGCACTGCCCCGTTCACGTTTGCCGTTTTGCTCAACCAACACTGAAATCGACAGACGCACCAACGGACGAATATCCGCCGCCAAAGTGCCGTCCGTTGCCGAGACTAACATCTCTTCATAAACCGCCGACAAGTTGGCATTCACCTGAATAACACGGGGATCTTCCGCTCTTGCCACGTTATCCACAAGGTGCAACAGCTCCACTTTCTGCTCACGGCTTAAGGTATCAAGGGGATTGATTGACGTATAACGTTTGATAGCGGTCGTTTCTTTGAAAGGTTTTACCAATAACTGACCGCTTTCCTGCGTAATACTACGAGCCGCTATTGCACACTGTTCAAGCTGAGAGAGCGAGATTTGATCCGCATAGGCAAAGCCTGTTTTTTCACCCGATACCGCACGCACACCAACACCTCGGTCGATATAAAAACCGCCCTCTTTGATAATGCGATCTTCCAGCGACCAGCTCTCATCTTGGCTGAACTGAAAATAGAGATCCGCATAATCAATCTGACGGCTCGAAAAATGATCTAACACTTTAGTGAGATCGGATAATTGAAGTCCGCTTGGCAACAGCAGACTGTTTGAAACTTGGTTTAACATTGATTTTCTCGAAAAGTAATAAGCGGTGCGATTTTAACGGATTTTTGCAATGGATAGGGAAATTTTTAGGGAAATATGATCTGTGATATACTTCCGCTGATTATCTGTTTTATCTAAGAAGTTTTACAATGCGAGATCCCCTTCAATACTATTTTTTAGAAATGCGTGAGCATTATCTGCACGTTCCTTATCTCAACCAACAACGCCGTATTCGTGTGCTGTTACCTAAAGGTTATCGCGAAGAAGCAGGACATTACCCTGTGCTTTATATGCACGATGGGCAGAACATCTTTTATAGCAAAGAGTCTTACTCAGGTCATTCGTGGAAAGTGATCCCCACGATTAAAAATCATAAAGAATTTCCGAAAATGATCATTGTCGGGATTGATAATGCAGGCGAAAATCGCCTTGATGAATACGGTCCGTGGCGAACGGATACCGGCTCAACTCCTGAAACGCAGAATGCTGGGGGCTACGGTATGGCGTATGGGCGTTGGGTGGTGGAAAGCGTTAAGCCGTTTATCGATCAACATTATCGCACCAAACGTGATCGTGAGCATACGCTATTGGCAGGCAGCTCAATGGGCGGTATTATCACCGCTTATATGGGGGCAGAATATCCTGACGTTTTTGGGCATTTGGGCGTCTTTTCCCTTGCTTCTTGGTTTAGCGAACCTGCCTTTTTAGAGTTTATCCACACTCACCCCTTAAACCGCTCGAGCAAGGTCTTTATCCAGGTGGGGACGAAAGAAGGTGATGAAGTCGATTCGCACTTTATCTCAAATATGAACCAAGCCTACATCGATTGTACGCTACACTATTATCAAGCCTTGCTCCGCACGGGTCACCCCTTGGATAACATTCGCTTAAAACTCATGGCGAACGAGATTCACCACGAGATGCACTGGGCGGATCATTTTGTCGAGTTTTTACGGTTTTCGTTGATGAATCATTAAGTACAAGCGGTCAGTTCTATAAAAAGATTGCAAATTTCCGCAAGAATCTCACCGCTTGCTATCATATAAATAAAGCACATCATTTGATGTGCTTTATCACTTAAATAATCCCTTGCTCTTCCAACTTACCTAGGAAATATGGCATTTGTTGACGCCATAATGGCCAGTCGTGAGCCATATCATGTCCCCAGTAGTCGAACCAACCTGGAATGCCTTTTTCTCTAAAGACTTCTTCTAAACGTTGAGTACTGATAACGTGTTGTTCTTCCCACGCACCTTGTCCTACGGCAACAATGTAGTGATTGCGGTAGTAACGCTCTAAGAACCAATTATCGTGTTGATTCCAAAGGTAGTCGATCGGTGAGTTGAAGTAAACGGCTTCATCGCCATAATATTCGTCTGTGAAGAAGCGAGCATCATAAACACCGCTTAACGCAATAGCAGTATCAAAAAGATCAGGGTGACGAAGTGCGAAGTTGATGGTGTGATAAGCCCCCATACTGCAACCTGTTGCAATCATCGCACCGCCCCATTGTGATTCGTGACGGATTAATGGCACAAATTCGTTGATAATATAGCGGTCGTAAGCGTTATGTGCTTGTGCCATATCATGCCCTGATTTCCACTCCGCAAGCCAAGATTCGCTATCAAAGGAATCTGGCGTGTAGAATTTGATTAATCCACGATCAATAAAAGAGCGACAAGCTTCGATCATACCAAAGTTGCCATATTCATTTTGGTTTCCGCCTGATGATGGGAAAACGATCACAGGCTTGCCAGCGTGTCCATAGACATTGAAGTGCATTTCACGCCCTAATTCACCACTCCAGTGGCTACGTCTTTCAAAGTGCATTTGTTTGTCCTTTGTTTTTCTAAAAAGTAGGGACACACTGAGTGTGTCCACTTAAATAATTAAGATGTAATGGACACACGCAGTGTGTCCCTACATTTTTCATTTGTTATTGCTTCTCTTGTGCAAAACGTGCAATTTCACGCATTTGTTCCATTGTTTCCGTGCGAGCTAAAATGCCGTGTTCGCCCATAATTTTAGCGAAAACGCCCGGAACGGTTTGAACGCTGATGATATTGCCAGCAAATTTCTGACACACTTCATCAATGGTATGTTTGTAGTTTTTGTTCGCTTTGCGAGCGATGTAAACCACATTCCACGGGTGAGTGATGTTTGAGTAGAATTTGTTTTCTTTAACGATATTCGCATATTCTCTGAACACGTCAAAGTCGTTTGCATAGTTCCACATATCAATGGTTAAACCACCTGGCGGACGACAGTTGATTTCAAGTGGCATCAATTCGCCTGTTTTCTTAACACGGAAGTATTCAAAGTGGAAGAAACGCTCACGCACTTTAAAGGCATCGACACATTTTTGCCCTAATTTCACTAAATCTTCTTTGATTTCACGTGGAATGTAGTAGAACATATCGTTGTCTTTTTCAACGGTTTCTAACACCACTTCAGAATACTCAAGGCTTGAGTAGAATACGATGTTACCGTCTTTATCGGTTAAGCCGTCAAAGGTCACGATATCGCCTTCGATAAACTCTTCCATAATGTATTCAACGTGAGCATTTTTATAGCCAAAAAACGCTTCTAACTCGTCCGCTGATTTGATTTTGTACGTATCGCTTGCCCCTACGCCAGAATTTGGCTTAATGATCACAGGGAATTTTAGCTCTTTCGCTAATTTGCGCGCGTCTTCATCATCTTTAAACACACGTCCTTTCGCTACTTTTAAGCCTGCTTTACGGAACACTTCTTTCATTTGAGCTTTGGTTTTGATTGCCAACATATCTTCGTTTTTATAGCCCGATACGTTGAAATCCGTACGCAATTTTGCGTCTAACTCAAGCCAGTATTCGTTGTGGGATTCCACACGGTCAATGCGACCATATTTGTGAGCAAAGTAGCCAACCGCACGGTAAACCTGTTCATAATCTTCCATATTATCAACACGATAATACTCAGTAAGCGAGTTGCGTAAGCCTTCGCTTAATTGCTCATAAGGTGTGTCTGCGATCCCCAAGGTGTTAAAACCACTTTCACGCAATCTGACCGCAAAGGCCTCAAAATTGGTAGGAAAGTGAGGGGAAATCATCACAAAGTTCATTGGTTTGGACATAGTTCTTCCTCTAAATTTGAACAAATTATAATTAATGTTGTTTGCGATGAGATTCTAATCGAAATTTGTTTAAAATAACATGAAAAAAATGGAATAAAGAAAAGTTAAGGTATCAATTTCATATTCGTAAAATATCTATCCAAGATTATAAATATTCTCACTCCTTTAGTTGGATAACTATAATAAAGCCAAAATCCTCTCTTTATTTGCCCCTTTTACACTCAACAATGGCATAGACATCAAAAAAACGTTTAGTTGGAGAAATCGATCCTAAAAATCGTGAATTTTATCGTTTCCCAGAATTTATCTAGCAAATGACTTTGAGATACGCAGTTTTCTTGCCGAAAATAAGGTAATTTTCCACCGCACTTTTATAGAAAGAAAAATGCCGTTTGAATCTTATTCAAACGGCATCAATATCACTATCTCATTTCAAATAATTCTTGGTGGAATTTACTGTTGGCTAAACCAAGTTGCGTGGCGGTATGACGCAATGCTTACCCAAATTCATCTAAGCCACAATACCATAATGATGTATTTTGCCAATCTGAAATGGGTGCCAGTAGTTGTTTGGTATCCCAACGGCCATGTTGTGCGGAGTCGTGTAAATGTAGGCGAACATTAGCTTGTTGTGCCGCTTGTTGCAGTTGCGCGAGAAATTCGGGCGTGTTGTCGCGGTAACTGTAATATAAATCAATCTGTTGCTGATTGCCCTGTTTTGCCAATTCGCCCAAACGTGCTAAAAATGGGGTAATGCCGATGCCTGTGGCTACCCAAATTTGTGCTTCGTTTTGGGGCGTGTCAAAGGTGAATCGTCCATACGCACCTTCTAAAGTGCGGTAATCCCCAGCCATTTATGCAAGCGGTAGCCTTTATCCAAGCCGTTTAACGTATTTTCCAGCCAACGTGGACGAGTCGCCAGCAACATACACAAACTCATCGCACCAAATGCCACGATACCACTGTATTGGTTCATCACTTCACGAAAGGCAAAATAAGTAAATGGTTGTGGAAACAACGTATCCGCTATTAGCCACAAACCGCTAGAGACAATCAAAAAACCGAGTAATATCAATTTAATGTTTTTCATATGAGTTCTTTGAAATATTTTTAATGATACAAGTGATGTATCAGATAACCTGAAACCATGACATTATCGCCTATTTTCTTAAAAAAACTCAAATTAGAATAATATTTAGAAATAATTTACGCCAAATAACTCTTTAGAACTTAGTGACTTTTAACTTTATACAATCATTCAGATAGTCTGAAAGTGACTACACATCTAGCGAATACAACAAAAAATACCATCTGAAATAATCTACAACTTAGTCAGTTTGGAGAAAATAGCACATAACAAGCGGTAAGATTCGGGCAAAATTTAGCAAAAATCTATTTTGTGATCTGCGTCGAAAAATTGAATTTTATCTATTTTCTTTCTAAAAACACTGTTTATAATTACACAAATACTGAAAATAAAAACAGTATATAAAAAGGGATTAATATGAATAATCAAATTCAACTTTATATCTCAGAAGATGGCAAAATTTCACTGCAAGTGTCGCTAGATAATGAAACTGTGTGGCTCACGCAAGCTCAAATGGCAAGTCTCTTTGGTGTGAAACCGCAAAACATCACAATGCACCTGAAAAATATTTACGATGAACAAGAACTGGACAAAAATTCAACTTGTAAGGATTTCTTACAAGTTCAAAATGAAGGTAGTCGCACTGTTTCTCGTAAACGGAAACACTACAACCTTGACGCTATTATTTCAGTCGGTTATTGCATTAGCTCCAAACGTGCTACGCAATTTCGCCAGTGGGCGACACAAACCTTAAAGCAATTTTTGGTGCAAGGTTATGCGATTAACCAAAAACGCTTACAGGAAAAGGGTGTGGAATTTTGAGCAAAATTTACGCTTTGCAGATTTTCTCAAACTTACCCACAATTAAATTTTCACCCCCATCACCGCAAACATTTCTCGCCATTGATGAAACACTTGTGGAAATGGCGGTATCAGATCCCGTTCAAAATAGTATCTTGCCGTGGTCAGCACATTGACGGCAAACAGCGTAGCTTGGTAATCCCAATCGGTTGTTTTGTCTGGAAATGTATTATTCGCTTGGCGAATAAAAGTTTGTTTAATCATCGTTTCCATATCTTGATAGAGATGATGTCGGCGAGTGTCGATTTTCCATAACGCCAACAACTGACGGCGTTTTTGAAACAGTCCTTGAGCCAGTTCTTGCATTGCCTCCGTCACATTCGGCGTTGCCAAACGCTTTTGCAACATAGCGGCGTATTCTGCTTTAAAATCAGCGATCATCTCACTTGCCAACGCACTCTTACCCGAATAGTGTTTGTAAAAGGTATTGCGGTTAATCATCGCTTTATCAGCAATGTCTTGCACCGAAATCTGTTTAAATTCCTGTGTTTCCAGTAATTCCAAAAAGGCGGTGCGAATGGCGTGTTTGGTGCGAAGAATACGTAAGTCGGTCATGATTTTTTTACCGTCAATGTGAATGGGATTACTTTGATATTAGCATAAAATTTAAAAATCTGTATGCTTAACTAGGTTGCTTCAGCAAAATAAGAAGTTTGATATTTTAAGTAATAACAATGCCTTGGGTTCAGATGAAATTTTTGAGAAATCTCGTACGAAAACACTTTACAGCTAGTAAGTTTTTTACTAAAATTTTTAGTAAATTAACTACTAACAGGGGAAGAATTCATGGAAATCCCAAACCATCTAAAACATACACCAATTTTAAAAGTAGAAAACTACGATAAGATTGATGGTCCTTATCGTAACGAGACTGATGCCAAAGGGTTATCTTTGGGATTGGCTCAATGGAGAGATTCTGGTGACGACGCTTTATCTGTAAAAATTTGGCGATACACTGGAGAAAAATGGTCTCGTCAATCAGAAGAAATTCCTTTACACAGAGTTATTGATTTGGCAACCCTAGTATGCTCAGCGATTAGTTGTGTAAAAAATGGCAACTTCTTAAACAATAGCGACTTTATCATTACCAAACGTCTTGATGAAAACTTAATATCAGAACTTACAGAAAAATTAAATGATAACTACATCAAACAAGATTTAGATGAACCGTTAAAAAGACTCGCTTTGGCATTAAAAAATATTGGATACTAGCAAGTAAATAGCAATAAAGTTATTATTTTTTATGATAGTCTAAATGCTGTTTGAATGAAGTTTCAAACGGCATTTTTATTTTCCCTATAATCAATATTTCCCAAATCATCAAGATAAACATACAGATTTATAAATTTGCCTAGTTATCCCTGCATTTTACAAAATATCCACCATTTCAGACCGCTTGTAAATCGCCTACAATGAGCTTGTTTTAATCAACGATCAAATTACAAAGCAAAGTTATGAAAAATTTTATCTCTTTTTATAGAAACACTTGGTACAAGCTAACCTTTCCCGTGTTTACTACGTTGGCGTTTTATATGCTGTTTTTGGGCGTACATCAGTTTAGCGATATGCAACTGATTTTAATGGCAAGTTTGATGGCATTGCTCATTCATCAGTTTGAAGAATATGTGCTACCCGGTGGTGCGCCTGTGATTATCAATCTGGCGACTTTTAGCGAAAAGGAAAATTTTCTACGCTACCCCGGCAATATGCATTCTTCTATGTGGGTCAATACCTTGGCGCATATTGCTTACACTGTTGCCGTGATTTTTCCTGACTGGATTTGGCTGGGCATTGGCACGATGTGTTTTAACCTGTTTCAGTTTGTCGGACACGGTATTCAAATGAATAAGGCATTGAAAACGTGGTATAACCCTGGTCTTGCGTCTGTGCTGTTTTTGTTTATCCCGATTGCAAGTTATTATTTTTATTACATTAATTCGCACGAACTAGTTTCAGGCTGGGATTGGGCGTTGGGCGGATTGGGTTTTGTCGGTTTACTGTTGGTGACGACCATTGCCCCTGTGCAGTATTTTAAAAATCCGAATACGCCCTATCCGATTACGGACGAGCAATATGAAAAATTCAAAAAAATCACCGCACTTTGTCGCTTGAAATAAGGAAAACTCGATGAAATTTATTTTAAAACAATGGTATAACCTAAGTGCCGTGATCGGCGTGGCTATTTTACTGTTTACGGTGGTTACTTGGTCGCATTGGCATTATTTGCAGGCGTTGGCGTTGCTCAATTTGGGCGTGATTTTTCTGCACTTTTTTGAAGAATTTGGTTTCCCTGGCGGATTTCCGAAATTCTGCAATACGATGTTCGCGATGAAAAACAGCCCTGCCCCCGACCGTTACCCGCTCAATCCGATGTCGGCATTGTGGATCAACTGGGGGACGGCAATCGTGATGTATCTTGTGCCTGTGTTTTTCCCTGAACAAATTTGGTTAGGGCTTGTACCGATGATTTTCGGCGGCATGGCACAGTTGCTGATGCACGGCGTGGTAAATAATGTGATGCTCAAATCTCGCTACAACGCAGGGCTTGCCACCACGGCTTTAGGACACGTTCCGCTGTTTATCGCCTACGTTTACCATATCGAAACTCACCACCTTGCGACAATGTGGGACTATGTGATCGGCACGTTGTTGATGGTGCTGTGGTATGGCGGCGTGGTGCGAGTGCTGATCCCGAAAATCTGGCAACGCCTTGATAGCCCTTATCACTTTAGCCAAGCGGAAATGGCACGATTTGATAAGCTCTATCCGCATTTAGCGAATAAATAAAAAGTGCGGTTGGATTTTTGGGAGTTTTTGCAAATTTTTCTCAAAATCCGACCGCTTGTTTATAGCTTAAACTTTCCAATAAATCACAAAAGTTTTATCTATACTTGAAACTTTTACAATTTGTCAGTAAAGTTTACACCATAAACCAATGGAGTAAACCATGAAAAAAGATCTGATTTTCCGCAAACACTATTTAGAGCGAGTGCGTCCGTTTATAAACAAATCACTGATTAAAGTCTTCACGGGGCAACGCCGTGTGGGGAAAAGTTATCTGTTACTGCAAATTATGCAGGAAATTCAAGCCAGCGATCCGTCCGCTCACATCATCTATATCAACAAAGAAGATTTGGTATTTGCCCATTTAAAAACCGCCGAAGAACTGGCGGAATTTGTCCTTGCAAACAAAAAGCACGGTCAGAAAAATTACGTTTTTATTGATGAAATTCAAGAGATTAGCGAATTTGATACCGCACTTCGTTCGTTATTGTTGGACGATGAACTGGATTTATATTGCACAGGTAGCAACGCTCACCTGCTTTCACGAGATATTGCAGGCACCCTGAGCGGTCGAGCGATTGAAATCCACGTTCATTCCCTTTCGTACTTTGAATTTTTGGAATTTATGCAGTTAGAAGAGGGCGATAAAGCGATGTCGCAATTTTTGAAATACGGCGGTTTGCCCTATTTGAAAGAGTTGCCGTTGCAGGATAATGTGGTGTTTGAGTATTTGCGGAATATCTATTCCACCATTGCTATTCGGGATATTGTGAACCGCTACGCCCTGAGAAATGTGCAATTTTTAGAGCAGTTGGCTCAATTTTTGGCGAGTAATATAGGCAATCTGTTTTCGGCGAAAAAAATCAGTGATTTTCTCAAATCGCAAAGAATTTCCGCCAACACCACTCAAGTGCAAAACTACGCCGAATACCTTGCCAACGCCTTTCTGATCCACAAAGTGCCACGCTATGATATTGAAGGTAAACGGATTTTTGAAATCGGCGAAAAATACTATTTTGAAGATCTCGGCTTGCGTAACGCCTTAATCGGTTATCGTGTGCAAGATCGGGGGAAATTGTTGGAAAACTGCATTTTTAATCACTTACAAATCGCTGGTTATGATGTCAAAGTCGGCGGTTTAAACAGCCAAGAGATCGATTTTGTCGCCGAAAAAGACGGCGAACGGATTTACGTTCAAGCCACACTCACTATTAACGAAGAGAAAACGTTAGAACGAGAATTCGGCAATTTACTGAAAATTCAAGACAATTACCCGAAATTTGTCGTCACGATGGACGAATTTGACGGCAATACTTTTGAAGGTATTGAGTGTTTGAGTTTAAGAGCGTTTTTGGTGAAGTTGATGGGTTAATTGATGGAAAAGAGCGGTTGGATTTTAAGACATTTTTGCAATTTGCAAAAAATCCCAAAAATCCAACCGCTCTTTGAGCATTGTTAAGCCTTATTGCCCCTGAAATTGAGTCGCATCCGCCACCATTGCGGCTTTAAATTCACGCACGGTATAAGCGGCTTGCTGGGTTGGGAAATAGACATCTTCCGCTAAAATTTCGTCTAAGGCTGCACGGCTTGGGGCGTGGGCGATAATCACGCCGGCGGCGGCTTGGTCTAGGTAAGGACCAAGCATTAAAAAATTGCCTGCCTGAAAATATTTGGCAAACCACGCACGGTGTTGGTTGAGTAATTCATCGGCTTGTTCGGCTGGGATTTTTTGCGTGTCTAACACAATATCAATAATGTACATCGTTTGCTCCTATAAACGGTTGATTTTGTCGGCTAATTTTTTCGCGTAGGCTTTGGCGTCCGCTTGTTGGGTTTGAATGGCTTGTTCATCACGCCCTACATAGCTTACACCGTTGAGCCACATTGCCCCTTGATAATCCAAGTTGCATAAAATCGCCGTAGTTTCAAAACCCGCTAAATAATCTTCCATTGTGTGTTGGAAGAAACCGTCTTTTTGGTACACGCTTTCTGGTGCACCAGTGGTGATGGAAACCAATAATTTCTTGCCCGCTAATTTAGCAGTTGAACCGTGGGCAAAGCCGTGAACGAAGGTGTCGTCCAGCCATTTTTTCATTAAGGCTGGCATTGAATACCAATAAAACGGCACTTGCCACACAATCACATCCGCTTGTTCCACCGTACGTTGTTCATCTTTCACATCAAATTCATAATGATCGTGAAGTTGATCCAATTTGCGAATTTCCGCATTCGGTAACAAGGTTTCTAATTCGCTGATAATCGCTGCATTTGCGATAGATTTCGTTAAATTTGGGTGTCCTGAAATAATCAATACGTTGCTCATTTTTTCTGTCCTTTTTCGTGGTTGATGGCATCATTATACGTTTTTTATTGAGGTTGATAAGTCGCTCAATACCTAATTCTTTATTAGGCTAAAACGAATAATTATGGCAACGTATTAAATTGCACTGAGCCTTTATTCATCAAGAAAGCCGGGGTGATCTCAATCATTTCTTTGCCTTGCAACATATCCGCCGTTTGTTTTAAATAATCTTTAAAATGGGCGGTTTGGCGATGTTGTTGATAGGCTTGTTCGCTGGCGTAGATTTCATAAAAATACCAACGAGTCGGCTTTTCTTTATCCGTTACCGCATACATCGCCAACACATCTTGCTCCACTTTCATTGACTGTGCCATTTCCGCAATCACAATCTCACGAAAGGCTTGATTAAACTCAGGTTTAACCTCCACCATCACAAAATTATTGATGGTTTGTGCGGTTTGTTCCACTTTTTTATCTGCCAAATACTGCGGTTCTACATTGATTTTGCGTTTATGATCCGTCAAAAGCTCAGGCGATTTTTGCAAGAAAAAGCGATATTGCGGTGATTGAATGTGGGTTTGATAGGCATCGTTATCCGCATAAATTTCAAACATATACGCCATTTCAGGATTATTTTTCCGCTTTGCCGAATACATCGCCAACGTGCCTTTTTCGTTCTGAACGGACGCGGTAATGTTATATTTGCCCACTTCATCATAAGCCGCCGTTTGCCCTGCTTTGATACCTAATTCAAAAATATTCATTATCGGCGCTGCCTGTGCGGTAACGGCGGTTGAGAGTAAAAGGGTGGTAAGTAGTTTTTTCATTGTGTTTTCTCTATTCAATTACGCCTCGCCTTCCCAGCCACCGCGTGTATCTACGCCGGTGTCTTTAGCAAGTTGTTCTAACTGTGCCACTTGTTCATCTGTTAAAACCACCTGTGCCGCTTTGGCTGCGTCAGTTACGTGATGAATTTTGGTCGCCCCCACAATCGGCAACGTGCCTTTGTGAATCGCCCACGCTAAAGCAATTTGTGCTGCACTTACGCCTTGAGCTTTGCCCATTTCTGCCATTGCATTGGTGAGTTTTTCCAATTGTGGCAACACTTTATTGTAAGTCGCCGCACGCATTGAGCCTTCAGGCAGCGGATTTGCCACGTTGTAGCGACCGCTTAACGCCCCTTGTTCTAACACCATATACGAGAAGAACGTAATGCCGTTTTGTTTGCAATAATCCAGCAAGCCGTCATCAATGGAATTGCGGTAAAGCAGGCTGAAATGGTTTTGAACCGCGTCAATCTTAAAGCCTTCGGCACCCAAAATTTCGTTTACGCATTTCACTTGTTCAAGACTGTGGTTCGACACACCCACGGCTTTCACTTTGCCACTTTTTAAGGCAGGGATTAAGTATGGCGACCAACGTTCTACGTCCAGCGAGTTGTGAATCCAGTAAATATCGATTTCGTCCACGCCCAAACGTTCAAGGCTGCCTTCAAGCATTGAGATAAACGGATCCGCTTGGGTTTCGTCCGCTAAATTTGGGTAAATTTGGTAGATAAAATCACGCTGCCTTTCGGTTGTTCACGGATAAATTTACCCAATTCTTTCTCTGAGTCACCCAAGCCATAAGCATAAGCGGTATCCCATAAATTCAAGCCGTTGGCGATTGCTGCCTCGAACACCTCTTTCATTTGGGATTCGGTTAAATGGTTGCCGAACACGGTATCGCCGCCAAACATTCCCACGCCCCAAGACCAAGTGCCAAGTGCGATTTTAGGTAATTGTTTCATTGTGTACTCCTTGTTTTGAATGTTGATTATGTTGAAAGAGCGGTCGATTTTGTAAAACATTTTGCAAATATAACCGCTTGTTGTTTGTTTCCATAAAATGCGGTCATTATAAACGTTATATTTGTAATGATAAGATAGGAAATATATAATTCACTATTAGGAAAAAACTAACAATAAGGCAATAAAATGAATAGTTCCATTTTCGGTTATCTCACTGCTTTTCACAGCATTGTTGAAGAAGGCTCAATCGCAGGGGCGTCGCGTAAATTAGAAATTGCACCGCCGTCTATCAGCCAATCGCTTAAATTGCTTGAACAACACATCGGTTTGCCCCTATTCAACCGCACCACTCGCCGAATGGAACTTACCGAAGCGGGCGTGCATTTATACGAAAGCACGAAAGACATCATCAAATCTCTTTCGTCCGCGGTGGAAAGCACGCAAGATTTGAAAAATACGCCTTCGGGCGTGGTGCGAATGACTATTCCACGCGTTGCCTATTGGCTGATTTTAAAACCGCACTTTGCGGAATTTTGCCGCCGTTACCCGAACGTGCAGCTGGAAATTGCCATTGATGACGGCACGGTGGATATTCTCAAAGAAAATTTTGACGTGGGCATTCGTTTTGGCGATAAAGTGGCGGAAAATATGGTGGCGAAAAAGCTGCTCAACCCCATTCGCTTGGGCGTTTATGGATCGTCCGACTATTTCACACAGCATAAAATGCCGAAGAAATTGAGCGATTTGCACGATCATCGTTTAATCAATTTCCGCTTTACAACCTCGAACCGTTTATTTCCTTTGACCTTGAGTGAGAAAGGGCAAGATGTCAGCGTGGAAATGCCGACTAGCTTTGTCGCCAATAATTTAGAAGTGGTAATGGATGCCATCCGCGAAGGGCTGGGCATCGGACGCGTGTTTGAACCCGTGGTCGCCCAACAAGCCGATAAAGAAAACTTTGTCCCTGTTTTGGAAAAATATTGGAAATCCTTTCCCCCAATGTATCTTTACTACCTACAACACAACCAAAAGCCCGCCCGAGTCCGTGCATTGATTGATTTCTTGCTGGAAAAGGCGGAATTGGGGCTTTAGGAAAAGCTCTAGCACGAGCCGTGCTAGATTCGTTAAACTGAGCCACACTATGGCTCTTTTATTGTAAAGAGCGGTCGGATTTTGGAAAGATTTTGCAATTTGCAAATTTCTTACCAAATCCAACCGCTTTCCCCTATCTCAACTCCTGCCAAGCTTGTGAAATAATCTCTTTCGCTGCTTGAATGGCTAAAAATGACAACACAAAGGCAACAATCAAATCAGGGTATTTGGATTGGGTGAAATAAACCGCCACACCTGCCAAAATCACAGCGACATTGCCAATCGCGTCATTTCTTGAACAGAGCCACACGCCACGTATATTGCTGTCGCCCTCACGAAAACGGTATAACACCCACAATGCCGTTAGGTTGGTGAGTAAGGCTAACACGCCGACAACGCTCATTTCGCTATGATTGGGGATTTCGCCGTAAAACCAGTTATACAAAGTGGTAAACAGAATAAAGATGCCAAATCCACCCATTGTTGCTCCTTTGAGCAGTGACGCTTTGGCTCGGTAGCTTAACGCCATCGGTAAAACAATCAAGCTAATCAAATAGTTAGCACTGTCGCCAAAGAAATCCAAACTGTCCGACAGCAAGGACACCGAACCAGCTTTAATACCCATGATGATTTCGACCGCAAACATCGTTAAATTTAGCCCGAACGCAATCCATAAAGCTTTGCGATATTGATGAGAAAAGTGTGCAGTTTGTGTACTGCTACAAGTTGAACACGCCATATTATCTCCGTGAGTTTGTGTTTAAAGTGGTGTACACTGTAAACTCCGTAACCATTACAGGGTCAATAGGCGATGAGCACATTTTTTAAAATCAGTGAATTAAGCAAAGCAAGCGGTGTGAATTTAGAGACCATTCGCCATTATGAAAAGATAGGCTTGATTACCCCCGCACAACGGCAAGCGAACGGCTATCGTCTGTTTGGCGAACATCAGCTTACTCAACTGCGTTTTGTGAAAACCTGCCGTGCTATTGGGTTTAGTTTGGACGAAATCAGGCAACTTTGCCGTCTGCAAGATAATCCAAACAATCGCTGTCAAATGGCAGATGATTTGGCACAAAAACACCTTACTCACATCACCCAGCAAATTGAACAACTACAACAGGTTCAACAGTTTTTGGAACAGTTTGTGGGGTGTAAGGAAGATGATGTGGAACATTGCAGGGTGATTCAGGGGATTAAGGGGGATTGATAAAGTTACAAGCGGTCGGATTTTGAAGAAATTTTGCAGATTTTGTCTGCAAAATTTCTCAGGCAATCAGCTCTAAAATCAATCCCGAACCTTGTGTTTTGGTAACGCCCAAGCCACTACGCCAAGCAAAGGCAAATAAGCGCAAAATTGAAAAATGGATTGAATGCCATACTTGTCTGCCCACATACCGAGCAAGGCAGAACCGATACCGCTAATGCCAAACATAAAACCAAACATCGCACCCGAAATCAAACCTACTCGATTAGGAATCGCTTCTTGTGCATATACAATCATCGCAGAAAACGCCGATGACATAATTAGCCCTGCACCAATCGCACACACCATCGTGCCGAGCAAATTGGCATAAGGCAACACAAGCGCAAACGGCACCATACCGACAAACGAAAACCAAATCACCGTATAACGTCCGATACGGTCGCCGATTGGTCCACCGGCAAACGTTCCGACAGCAACTGCCCCCATAAAAGCAAATAGACATAATTGTGCTTGTGAGAGACTTAAAGCAAATTTTTCTATCAAGAAAAACGTGAAATAATTGCTTAAGCTGGCAATGTAAGTAAATTTTACCACCATCAACAACGCAATAATACTCAATGCTCGCCCTAATTCGTTGCGTTGTAAGCGATAAGTTGTGTGTGACTGGCTCGTTGCTTGTACACGGTTTTGATAGGCAATCGTCCAACGGCTAATATAGTACAAAACCGCAATCGCCAATAAAGCAATCGGAATCAGTACTAAAACCGATTCTTGACCACGTTGAGCAACCCACACCGCCACCAACAATGGACCCAGTGCCGATCCTGTATTTCCGCCCACTTGAAAAGCCGCTTGTGCCGTGCCGAAATGCCCGTTGGAAGCGGTACGTGCTACTCGAGACGCTTCAGGGTGAAAAATCGCCGAACCTAAACCGATTATCACGCCCGATAATAACAAAACATAAAAATTCGGTGCATAAGCTAATGCCACAATACCGCACAAGGTGATGACCATGCCTGACGGCAATAAATACGGCTTGGGAAATTTATCGGTGTGCAAACCAATCCAAGGCTGAATCAGTGAAGCGGTGATTTGATAAGCTAATGAAATCAAACCGATTTGCGTAAAACTGAGTGCATAATTGCTTTTCAGCATAGGATAAATTGCCGTAACAACTGCTTGAATAACATCGTTAAACAAATGTGTTAATGAAACGGCAAGTAAAATCGGCATAACCATTTTTTGAGATGATGAGTGATTCATAATGTATTTATAGATGAAAAAGTTAAAATAAGAAAATATCACCTAATTTTAGATTTTAATAGTAAAATAGCACCATAAATTATCCAAATATCGCCAAATGACTATTTACGAACACTACAACCATTCCAGTAATTTCCCAAGCGAAACCGATTTTCCCTATCTTGTATTAACAGGGGATAACAATGATATCTCTCCACAAAATATGGGCTTTCGTGTTATGCATTGGCATGATGAACTGCAGTTTGTTTATGTAGAACAAGGGGAAGTTGAAGTGCAAACCTTGGAACAAACTTTTCGTATCGGCGCAGGTGAAGGCTTATTTATCAATAAGCGAGCGATTCATGTGGTGAATTATGTGGGTGAATGCCGATACTATAATTTTTTGTTTTTCGATCATTTGCTTTATTTCTATGACAACAGTCCTGTGCAAACGTGGGTTCGTCATGTTGTTGAATCGCCTGTGATAACGGCGTGTCACTTATCGTCTCATTCTTTATGGCAACACAATGTCTTGATATTTTTGAAAAAATTATTGCAATTAGAACGCCAACAAAGTGCGCATTACCATTATGAAGTGTTGCTGACGCTTTGTTCACTCTGGTTAGAAATGGGCAAGCATTTACTGCCAAATGAATCTGTACCTAAAAGTAAACTTAATGAACGAATGGGAAAATTTTTGCATTATATTGAGCAACATTATCAAGAAGATATCAGTTTGGAAAAGTTGGCAGCTTATGCCAATGTGAGTAAGTCTGAATGTTTGCGTTGTTTTAAAACCAGCTTGAATACCACACCTTACCGCTATTTAATTGAGTGGCGGCTAGCCAAAGCCACCGAATTGCTTCACGACACCGACAAACCGATTGGTTGGATCGCTAGCGAAGTTGGCTTCAACCAACCTAGCCATTTTACGCAATATTTCAAAGCAAAAACAGGATTAAGCCCGCGCGATTATCGTCAAGCTGTGTTGGGGAAATCAGAAACATAAAAATGCCGTTTGAATAAAATTTCAGACGGCACTTCCTATTAACTTTAGGTTTTAAACAACCTATTACCACCGCTTACACACTCACTTTACCACCGTAAACACCTTATTCGCCAAACGATGACCGCTGTTTTCATCGTGAGCGAACTGGGTGATGGTTGGTTTGCGTTGGCAGAGTACTCGCATACGGCGAGTGCTGTCGTTATGTAAATCGGCATCAACAGCTACGCCGTCCACTACGCCTTTTAGCATAGATTCTTCAGTATAAGAAGCATCGCCTGCTAATAGCACATAGTGATCTCCCATATCCACCACCACTGATAAATGCCCAAGCGTATGCCCCGGTGTTGGCACAAGGCGGATTTTGCTATCTTGGGTCAGTTTTTTGGACGAAGCGAAACTTTCAAATTCGCCGTCATCAAATTCGATGCCATTTGGTTTAAACCAGCTTGGGTAGTGCATATTTAAATAGCCTTGCATTACGCCATTTTTGGCTAAACAAGCGGTGGCTTCGGTTTGGCTAAGCACAAACTGGCTGTTTGGAAAATGGGCAATACCGCCTGCGTGGTCGCCGTGCATATGGGTCATCACCACCCATTTGACCTGTAGCGGATCAACGCCCATTGCTTTTAAGCGTTCGCCCACTTCTTCTGTCGGCTTCACCCAGCGGCGTTCACAAAAACGCATAAACAGATGCCACCAAGGCTGATAGCCTTTATCATTGGCGTGAGAACTCTCGCCCGTATCCACCACAATCAAGCCTTCAGGGTGCTCGATTAAATAACAGCCAATAGGCAAACGTGGCGACCAGTGTCGATCAATCAGTACATCAAACACTCGGGCGACTCTGGCGTGAAAACGAGCCACTTGGTGTTTACTTTTAATTTGTACATCGCCTGTTTGGATAGGGTGAATTTGAATGCTCATTTGTTTGTACCTTTAAATGATTAGATTATGTGAGCATTATAACGACAAAAAGCAAAACTGCCTGACACAAATGTGTCATTTTACAAGTAGTTGTTTTCTGATACGGGTCAGGCTTTGGCGTTGAATGCCCAGATAAGAACTTAAATCGCTCACAGACAGCCGTTTGAATAATTCAGGTTCGGCGTGCATAAAATCCAAATAACGCTGTTCGGCTTTGGTGATTAAAAACCGCTCGGTACGGCGAACATAGGCAAATAGGGCTTGTTCAAGGCTTAAACGATAAAGCCGTTCAAATTGTGGCATTTGTAAACAGCATTGTTCTAAATGAGAGAACGGCACGGCAATTAGCACACAAGGTTCAATGGCGATAAAGTCATATCGGCTTGGGCTTTGTGTGCGTAATGCTTGATAATCCACCACCGCCATACCTTCGCGGAAAAAATTCACATTGACCTGTTCGCCTTCATCATTAGTATAAACCGCTTTAATCAAGCCTTTTACGATATAGTAAACTTTCTGTGGAATCTCACCGCTTGCTAACAGCGACTGCTTTGGCGATAAGGTTTGAACACATAATCCCTGAGCAAAAATGGCAATTTCATCTTCGCTCAATAACGGGCAAAGCGTGCGAACGTGGTTGAGATACGTAGTTAAAGGCATAAGGGAAACAGTTGTGTGGAATAGGTGAAAAGTATTATAGCAAGAACAAGGGGCTATTTTTAATTTGTGATGAATTTGAAATACTTCATACTCCAATGTAAAATTTGGTGGTTTTCTGTGCAAACTTTTAACAACATTTATTGATGAGACTTATCTTATGAAAAACAAAACATTCATTATCAGTACCTTATTGAGCTTAGTCGCCAGTACGAGTTTTGCGGATACACCGACTTCTGCATTGGAACAACAGGTCGCCAAACGTGCCGTATTTGGACAGAATGAGCCACTTGACCCCAGTATTCAACGCCAGTTTGTGCAAGTTAATGGGGCAAGTGGCTATTTGTATCAACCTAAAGACAGCACCAATCCCAAACGCTCTACGGCGATTATGGTAATGCACGTTAAATTAGACTATTCGACCTTTCCGACTTGCTTTGCAATGGAAAAACGGGGCTACAGCGTCTTATGTATGAAGAACACGGGCAAAAATCTTAATGAAAAATTATTAGACGTGTATGCGTCCGTCAAATATCTCAACGCCTTGCCTGAAGTGAAAAATGTGGTGTTATGGGGACACAGTGGCGGTGCAACGCTGTTATCTGCCTACCAAATGATTGCCGAAAATGGCGTAAAATCCTGCCAAGATGACAACAAAATCACCAAATGCCCCGACTATTTGCAAGGGCTAATCCCAGCTGATGCGATTATTGTGGCGGACTCCAACTGGGGTAATGCAACAATGGGCGTGTTAAGTCTCGATCCTGCGGTGAAAGAACAAGATAATGGACTACTTATTGAGCCGACACTCGATCTCTATAACGTGGCAAATGGTTATAACGCACAAGGCAATTCAGATTATTCCCCTGAATTTATCCGTAAATTCCAAAAAGCCGTTGCCGAACGTAATCAAACATTGCTGGATTTAGCTCAAACCCGTGCCAACGCCATTACAAACGGTCAAGGCAAATTTAAGGACGATGAACCCTTTACGGTAGCAGGGGCAGGGGAAATGGGACCGAACAACAAATTATTCTTGCAAGATACCCGCTTGCTCGCCCATACCAAAGATAAATGGACGTTGGTTCACAAAGACGGCTCAGAAACAGTACAAGTAGTACATTCTGTCCGCAAACCGAACACTCGTGGTTCATTTACAGGGCAGTTAAATCTTGGGGCAGAAAACACAACGGTAAAAAACTACCTGATTGACCGAGCCATTCGCTTAAATGCCGATTTTGGCTATGATGCAACAGGCGTTTATGGCGTAAATTGGACATCAAGTTACAGCAGTACCGTTGGCAATTTTACGCAAATCCGTGTGCCGTCCTTAATGTTGGGAATGACAGGAAACTATGAATTTTTAGCCGCCGAAGAAATCTACCGCCAATCACCAGCCAAAGACAAACAGCTTGCCTTTATTGAAGGGGCAACACATATGTACGACACTTGCAAAGCCTGTGAACGCTATGACGGCGAATTTGGCGATACTATTAAAACGCTACACGATTATGCGGATAAGTGGTTAAATCAACGGTTTTAATTAGCCCAATGGTGCAAGTGTTCTCACTTGTGCCATAACACAAGCGGTTAGTTTTATTCTGAAATTTGCAAATTCTTACCTAAACTCCTCCGGCTGTTACTCCCCCCAAACCTCTTCCGCCACACCCTCGGACTAATCTGATGTTTCGCTTTGAAATGTTGGCGGAAGGCGGTGGCGGAGTGGAAGCCGATTTGGTGGGCGATATCGTCCACGTTTTGTTTGGTGCTTTCTAGCAATTCTCGACCACGTTGTAACCGTACTTCAATCAGCCATTCCGTCAGTGCCATTCCTGTCGCTTTGCGAAAATGTCGGGTGAAAGTGCTGCGGCTCATCATCAGGCGTTGGGCGAGCAGGTCGATGGAATAGTCCTTGTTCAGCTCGGTTCGCATCATTTCCAACAGTTCGTTGATGTTTTCGTTGGCGGTTTTGCGAGCGATTGGTTGCTCAATAAATTGGGCTTGACCGCCTTCTCGGTGGGGCGAAATCACCAGCAATCTCGCCAGCTGATTGGCAATTTTTACGCCATATTGTCGGCGGACAATCGCCAAACAGCAGTCCAACCCTGCCGCTGTGCCTGCGGACGTAATCACCTGTTCCTGCTCAATGTAAATCGCATTGCAATCCAGTTTGACCTGCGGAAAACGTTGTCTGAAATCCGTTTCGCCCAGCCAGTGCGTGGTGGCTTTTTTGCCGTTGAGCAAGCCTGCATACGCCAGTGGATACGCCCCGTAACACAAGCCAACCAGCGTTGCCCCTCGTTCCGCCGCTTGTTGCAAGGCTTGGATTAACGCCGCAGACGGCATTTGTTCCAATTTATCCCAGCCGAACATCACCACAAAATCCGCATCGTTTAATAAACTTAAATCGCCGTCTGCGGTAATGGTGGCAGGTTTGGATTGCGTGGTCTCGGGGGTTTCCGCCACGATTTTGACCCGAAACAACGGCTTGCCGTCAAGCTCGGTCGAAAACACCATATAAGGCACGGAAAAGTGAAAGGGGCTGAAATTAGGGTAAAGCACAAGGACAACGGTTGGGATAGGCATAGTTTTCTCTCATAATCAAAATTGACCCAATTCTTTCGATATCTGAATAATAAGTCAATGTTTTTTATCTTCTCATCGTTTCATAATACGCCCATCGCAACAAGCGGTTTAATTTATTCTATTTTTTACAAAAGGACAGTTTATGAAACTCAAATCAACACTTTTAGCGTTATCTCTTGCGACCACTTTTGCAACAACGGCAAATGCCGAAACGAGCTATCAGCATATCCGCAACGCCACCGCCAAAATTGAAATGGCGGGCAGCACGTTTTTGGTCGATCCTTATCTTGCCCCGAAAGGCACTTACGAAGGTTTTGCTGGCACAATTAACAGCGAAAAACGCAATCCGCTGATTGATATGTCAATGCCTGTGGAAAAAGTGCTTGAAGGCGTGGATGCAGTGATTGTGACCCACACCCACGATGACCACTGGGACGAATATGCTCAAAAAGTCTTGCCAAAAGATTTACCGATTTTCGTGCAAAATGCAGGCGATGCGAAAATCATTCGCTCACAAGGCTTTAAAGACGTGCGAGTGCTGGGCAAAAACACTGAATTTAACCAAGTGAAACTCAGCAAAACGGGCGGACAACACGGTACAGACCAAATGTATGCCGTGCCACAACTAGCAGAATTATTAGGCGAAGCAATGGGCGTAGTAATGCAAGCTAAAGGCGAAAAAACGCTCTACATCATCGGCGACACCATTTGGAACAACGAAGTGGATTACGCACTCGACCACTACAAACCTGATGTGATCGTGATGAACACTGGCTACGCCCAAATACAAGGCAACCCAAACGGCATTATTATGGGCAAAGCCGATGTCGCCAAAGCTAGCCAAGTTGCTCCAAATTCGGCAATTATTACCGTACATATGGATGCGGTAAACCACGCATCAGTAACCTCTGATGAAATGCGTCAGTTTGTGAAAGAAAACAAATTGAACAATGTCGCTGTGCCGAAAATGGGAGAAGTGTTGAAGTTTTAATTAATATCGGCAGTTAAAAGAGCGGTTGGATTTTAGAGTGTTTTTGCAAATCGCAAAATTCTCTAAAAACTCCAACCGCTCTTTCCTTTCACTTCAATTTTCATCATTAGTCAAAATCCTGACTAATTCTCTTGAAAAAGTCCAAATTATGACTATAATTAGTCCACTTTTGGACTTTTATGTAAAAAAAATCAATGAAACAATCAACCCCAATGGGCGTGAAAGAGCGTATTTTTCATGCTTGTCTCTTTGAATTAGGGGCAATTTTTGTATCCATCGTATTAGTTATGTTTTTTGCCGATACTCAAACCAATTCAGCTTTTATGATTAGCGTGATGATAGCGGTGACAGCAGTAGTGTGGAACTTTATTTTTAATATAGGCTTTGACAAAATTTTTACCGCACCGCGTGAAACCCGTGGGCTGTGGCTACGGATTTTTCACACCGTCAGTTTTGAACTCGGGTTATTGCTGTTTACCGTGCCGCTGATTGCTTATTATCTCCAGCTTTCCTTGTGGCAAGCCTTTTGGCTGGATATTGGTTTGACGCTGGCGATTATGCTCTACGCCCTGATTTTTAACTGGGGCTACGATAATGTGCGGTTGAAATTTATATAATTTAACGGAGAAAATAATGAACACATCTCAAACTGAATACTTTTCTGAACGTCCTGATTTTCCGACCAAAACCATTGTGTTTACGGTGTTTATCGGGGCGTTTTTTGGCTATTTGAACGAAACCTTGCTCAATGTGGCGTTAAGCACCTTGATGCAGGAATTTGCGGTGAGCAAAACCACGGTGCAGTGGATTAGCACGGGGTTTCTGCTCGTGATGGGGGCGTTTACGCCAATTACGGCGAACGTGATTCAATGGTTTAGCACTCGCACGATGTTGCTGATTACCCTTGCGGTCTTTTTGAGCGGTTCGTTAATGGCGGCATTTGCACCGACTTTCCCTGTGCTGTTGGCAGGGCGAATGGTGCAAGCGGTGTCGGCGGCGTTTACCGTGCCAGTGCTGTTTAACGTGATTTTGCTGATTTATCCCCCACATCGCCGTGGCGTGGTGATGGGGTTGGTGACGATGATGTTTATTGTCGCCCCTGCGATTGGTCCGACCCTGTCGGGGATTATTGTGGATCACTTTGGTTGGCGGTATCTGTTTTTGTTTACCGTGCCGTTTATTGGATTGGCGATGATTTTAACGACACTGTTTATCAAAGAAAATCTGCAACCGATCACCAAGCCGAGCATTGATGTGCCGTCTGCGTTGATGTCGATTTTTGGCTTTGGTGGATTGGTTTACGCATCAAGCAATTTTGCGACATTGGGCGTGATCGGTGCAGCAGCGATGGCGTTGGTTTCTGGGCTGATTTTATGGGCGTTTGCCAAACGCCAAAGCCAGTTAGCTGAGCCGTTGGTGGATTTGAGCCTGTTAAATGTGAAACAATTTCGCTATGCGGTGTGCGTATTGGCGTTGTTGATGATGGCGTTTATTGGGGCGGAATTGGCTGTGCCGATCTATCTGCAACAGGTCGTGATGCTATCTGCCACCACAACAGGCTTGGTGCTGTTTCCTGCTAGCGTGTTGCAAGCGATTTTAGCTCCGCTTGCTGGGCATTGGTTAGATAAAAAAGGCGTTCGTGGCTTAGCGTGGACTGGAGCGATAATGTTGCTAACGAGCTTTATCGCAATGCTTTGGCTTTTCCGTGAAGAGAGTTCGATTTGGTTATTGACCACCGTCTTCGCCCTCTTGCCAGCCTCCGCAGCCCTATTGATGACCGCCGAAACCCACGGCTTGAATGCTTTGCCGAAAGAGAGCTACCCTCACGGCACGGCAATTATTTCTACCGTCAATCCCATTGCTGGGGCGTTGGGTGCGGCGATGTTTGTCGGCTTAACGCAAGCGGGGGAATCGGTGGCGTTAGCTAACGCAGACAATGCACGTTCGGCGTTAATGTCAGGCGTAAATTGGGCATTTATGGCTGGGATTGTGCTGGCGGTGTTGGTGATGTTGTGCGTCCGCCATTTTCGTAATCATCAAGGTTCACTTTCACATTAACGAAGGGGCAATAAAATGAACAAAATGGATCAATTCGGGCAAATAATGAGCCAAGCATCCCATTTATATGGACATTGGGCGAAACAAAAAGGGATAAATTACAATTACTTAGCCATTTTCCACTCGCTCGTTCGGCTAACGGCTTGCCCACAAAAACAAATCTGCACCCTGTGGGCATTGCCAAAACAGACAGTTTCAATGGCGTGCCAAAAACTCTATGCCGATGGCTTGATTGATTATGTACCTGCGGAAAATGATAAACGCGAGAAATTGCTGATTTTAACCGCCCAAGGCAAAGCCCTTGCCGAGCCGATTGTGGCGGAGTTAGATGAAGTTGAACAGCAGATATTGGATCGCTTTGGCGATGCACGAGCACAATTCTTATTAAATGAATTGAGCGAGCTGCAAATGTTGTTGCAACAGAATTTGGTAAAATAAAAGAAAGAAAACACCGCTTGAATTTTAAGTTCAAGCGGTGTTTTAAAAATTATAAGATATTTTCAAACTTCGCTAACATCTCTTTCGGCCATACGCTTGATTGGACTTCGCCGATATGTTTTTTACGTAATAAGAACATTGCCATACGAGATTGACCAATACCGCCACCGATTGAAAGCGGCAGGCGACCTGCTAATAAATCTTTGTGCCAATCCATTTCTAAACGGTCTTCGTCACCTGTTAATGACACTTGTAAACGTAATGCTGTTTCATCAACACGGATACCCATTGATGATAGTTCAAATGCTGTACCGAGCTGTTCGTTCCAGACTAAAATATCGCCGTTTAAACCTTTGTATTCGCCTTCAGAAACTGTTGTCCAGTCATCGTAGTCTGGCGCACGTCCGTCGTGAGCTTTACCGTCCGATAATTTACCGCCGATACCGATTAAAAATACCGCACCGTACTCTTTACAGATCGCATTTTCACGCTCTTTGCTGGTTAAAGTTGGATAGCGTTTGACTAAATCTTCGCTATGCACAAAGGTAATCTCTTTTGGCAAAATAGACGGAATATCAAAACGCGCTTCCACTGCTAACTCGGTTAAACGAATCGCACGATAAATTGAACGAACTGTCTGTTTTAAGTAATCAAAGTTACGTTTGCCTGCTGGAATCACTTTCTCCCAGTCCCATTGATCCACATACACAGAGTGCGTTGGGTCGAGTGAATCTTCATCTGGGCGTAACGCTTTCATATGCACAAATAAACCTTCACCTTCTTGGAAGCCAAAACGTGCAAGGGTATGGCGTTTCCATTTTGCCAATGAGTGAACCACTTCATACACTGCGTTTGGAATACATTTCACGTTCACTTGAACCGCTTTTTCGATCCCTGATAAGTTGTCTTGCATACCGTTGCCCACTTCGCTCAGAATTGGGCCTTGTACTTCGATAATTTCTAATTGTTCAATTAAGTTTTGTGTAAAAGTGTTTTTAACAAAGCTAATTTCTTGTTGTTGTAAAATAAATGATTTTTTCATAATGCTTTTCCAATTAAATTTATATGAATCTCGTAAAAGATGTGCGTAATTTAAATGAATTTATAAAAAATACAATAATAAGAATAAAATCTTTAAGATATTTTATTGATACTTAGATTTTATCTAAAAAATCATGCTATATTTTATCTAATTTCTAACAAAAGATAGAAAAGGAGCAAAAAATGCAAGTAAATTATCAAGCAACTTCTCGTATTGATGAACTTGACCAACAAATTTTACGGGTATTAACGCAAGATGCGCGTGTTCCCTATGCAGAAATGGCGAAAAACTTTGGAGTTAGTGCGGGAACTATCCATGTCCGTGTCGAAAAAATGCGCCAAGCTGGAATTATTGAAGGTACAAAAATTCGCATTAACCCACGTCGTCTCGGATTTGATGTCTGCTGCTTTATCGGTATTATCCTTAAAAGTGCAAAAGATTATGAGAAAGTGATCGCAAAACTTCAAGCATTAGACGAAGTCGTCGAAGCGTATTACACCACGGGTAACTACTCTATTTTTATTAAGGTGATGACGCATACCATTGAAGAGCTTCACTATGTACTTGCGGTGAAAATTCAGGGGATTGATGAAATTCAATCGACAGAAACCTTGATCTCAATGCAAAATCCGATCTTGCGTGAGATCAAGCCTTAGGGTCTGTTTATAATTCATAAACAGACCCTAAAGCAAACGTTTCCTATTGATCTTGTTCACATTTTAGAAAATCCATTTGCAAAAAAGATCGCAGATCTGACCGCTTGATTGGTAGAATGAAGCATTATTTCAGTCGAATTTTAATTAAAGGAGTCAATTATGTCCGAAGTCTTTCATCTTGGTTTAACTAAAGCAATGTTAAAAGGGGCAAAAGTTGCGATTGTTCCAGGTGATCCAGCACGTAGTGAACGTATTGCAGCAAAAATGGATAATCCTGAATTTTTAGCTTCTACTCGTGAATTCACTTCGTGGTTAGGCTATGTGAATGGTCAGCCGATTGTGGTGTGTTCAACAGGGATTGGCGGTCCGTCTGTCTCAATCTGTGTAGAAGAATTAGCACAATTAGGCGTACGCACCTTCTTACGTATCGGCACAACAGGTGCGATTCAGCCACATATCAACGTGGGCGATGTGTTAGTCACAACAGGTGCGGTACGTTTAGACGGGGCAAGCCGCCACTTTGCACCATTAGAATATCCAGCTGTGGCGGATTTCCGTTGCACCAACGAGCTTTATGCTGCCGCTAAAAATCAAGGCATTGAGCCCTATGTTGGTATCACCGCTTCATCGGATACCTTCTACCCAGGTCAAGAGCGTTACGACACCTTCACAGGTAAAATCTACCGTCATTTCCAAGGATCGCTCAAACAATGGCAAGATATCAATGTAATGAACTTTGAAATGGAATCTGCTACGCTTTTTACTATGTGCTCTGCATTAGGATTGCGTTCAGGGATGGTATCGGGAGTAATCGTAAACCGTACCCAACAAGAGATTCCAAATGAAGCCACCATTAAAGGCACGGAAGATCGTGCCGTGTCTGTGGTAGTGGAAGCCGCTGGGAAGTTAGCGCAGGACTATAAATAGTAATATTTAACAAAAGACCGAATAGTTGTTGGCTATTCGGTTTTTTTATTTTAGTAAAATCACATCATAGTGGACAAAAACTATGCCACTAGATTTGCATCTATAGCTTTGTTTCCCACTTCGCAAACTCAACAAATTCCGCTAATTCAGGATACTGTTTAAGCCATTTTTGCCACTGGATTTTATCGACTTCAATCTCAACTAGGCGGTCGCCGAAGTCGTTGAAGCGTTCGGCTTTGATACATTGTTGTTGGTAAAATTTTGTATAAATCTGACCGCTTGTCGTCGGTAGCAATACCGTTTCGCAGACTAATTCGTTTTTTAGCCTTGCTCGCATTGCCTCAAACAGTAATTCAATGCCTTGCTTTTGTTGAGCGGAGAGATAGACGGCGATAGGCTTGCCGTCGTCGTTGTATTCGATGTGTGGCTCAATACCGTCCAAGCGATCGACTTTGTTATAGACCAACAGGGTTGGAATATCTAACGCTTTGATTTCGTCTAGCACTTGATTGACTGCATCGATGTTTTCGTTTTTGCGATCATCTGCACCGTCAATCACGTGCAAAAGCAACGTCGCTTCGGTGGTTTCTTGCAGGGTCGATTTAAAGGCAGAAACGAGATCGTGGGGCAGAAAGCGAATAAAGCCAACGGTATCGGCTAAAATTGCCGTGCCGACATCTTGAATTTGAATGCGTCTCAATGTGGGGTCAAGTGTCGCAAAGAGCTGATCGGCGGCATAAACACCTGCGTCAGTGATTGCATTGAACAGGGTCGATTTGCCGGCGTTGGTGTAGCCGACAAGGGAAATGGTCGGAATATCGGCTTTTTGGCGAGTTTTGCGGTTTTGATCTCGCTGTTTGCTCACCTTTTCTAAACGGCTTTGGAGCTGTTGAATACGCACTTTGATTAAACGGCGGTCAGTTTCCAGTTGGGTTTCGCCCGGTCCTCGTAAGCCGACAGCTCCGCCTTTTTGCTGATCTTGATTACCTAAACGGCGTACCAAGCGGGTCGATAAATGGCGAAGTTGTGCCAGTTCGACTTGCAGTTTGCCCTCGTGAGATCTCGCCCGTTGAGCAAAAATATCTAAAATCAAGCCTGTGCGATCCACCACTCGACAATCACACAGCGATTGCAAATTGCGTGTTTGGGCTGGGCTGAGTTGGTGATTGACTAACACCACCGTTGCCCCAAACTCTTTTACCGCATCGGCAATTTCTTGAGCTTTGCCTTGTCCGACATAGTATTTGATATGGGGAGCGGAACGAGTAGTCGTGAGTGTGGCGGCAATTTCAACGCCTGCGGATTCGGCAAGGGTTTGAAATTCAAGCAGATTTTCCACATCTTTGGTTTGAGAAAGATAAAGATGTACCAAAATGGCACGCTCTTTGTCAGGGCTGTGTTGGCTATCTTCAGGCAACACAAAACCAAACACAGATTGCTCTGCGTTTGGTTCATTAAAAAGATCTAAGGTCGTAATAAAAGTTATTCCGCTTTTTCTACCACATCTGCAAGCTGCTGTGTAGCCTGATGAGAGTGGTTAGAATTATTATTGTGAGAAATTGCACGAGCAGGCACAACTGTTGAAATGGCATGCTTGTAAACCATTTGGCTCACCGTATTTTTTAATAAAATTACAAATTGATCGAAAGATTCAATTTGACCTTGTAACTTAATACCATTCACGAGATAAATGGAAACGGGAATCCGTTCACGGCGAAGTGCATTTAAGTATGGATCTTGTAAAGATTGACCTTTTGCCATTTTATGTTCCTTCTAATTATAGTAGTTTAATGCTTTGCCAAAGGCGTAGCGATATTACCACAGTTTTTTGTAGTTTTGCTGTACTTTTTCGATCATTTTTGTATAAGATCTCTTCGGTTCTAAACTATCAAGCCATTCTACTTCACTTGTCCAACCTCTCAACCAGGTAATCTGTCTCTTAGCCAACTGACGAGTAGCACAGATACCTTTGTATATCGCTTCATCAAGGGAAACTTCGCCTGCTAAGTATTCCCACATTTGCCTATAACCGACACAGCGAATAGAAGGTAAATCGGCGTTGAGATCGCCCCTTTCATACAGCGTTCGCACTTCTTGCTCAAAGCCGAGATCGATCATCTTGTGGAAACGTTGCTCGATCCGTTGGTGCAACACCGTTCGATCTTGCGGTGCTATCGCAAATTGCAGAATATCGTAAGGGATCGCCTCGCCCTGTTGAGCGGTGAGTTCCGTCATTGTTTTTCCCGATATATAGAACACTTCTAAGGCTCGGTTGATCCGCTGGCTGTCGTTTGGGTTGATCCGCTCGGCTGAAATCGGATCGATTTGGCTCAGTTCTTGATGTAAGCCATTCCAACCGATCTGCTCCGCTTTCGCTTCAATTTCTGCACGCACAGTAGGATCCGCAGACGGCAACGGCGACAAGCCATCAAGTAAACTTTTGTAGTAAAGCATTGTGCCACCAACCAACAGCGGAATTTTGCCTTGAGCGGTAATTTCCGCCATTTCACGCAGGGCATCTTCACGGAAATTCATTACAGAATAACTTTCCGCTGGGTCAAGAATATCAATCAAACGGTGCGGAGCTAGCTCAAGTTCCTCCTTGCTTGGCTTAGCGGTGCCGATGTCCATACCTTTGTAAATCAAGGCAGAATCAACACTAAGCACTTCCACAGGAAGCTGTTGGCGTAGGGAAATAGCAAGATCGGTCTTGCCCGAAGCGGTAGGACCCATTAAAAAAATTGCGAGTGGTTTTTGCATTATATTCGTTCTATAAAATAACAAGCGGTGAGATTGTAGCGAAAGTTGGTAAAAATTTCACTAAATCTCACCGCTATCATTAACTCTTATAGCAAATTACTCTGTAGCCGTAAAATCATTTAATGTATTTGCATCTAGTTCAGGGCAACCTCTCCAAGTACAACCTTCTTTTGTTGCACCAAAGACACCATGAACATCTTTATCACTGCCAGCAGTGCGGTAGAACATACCACCAATATCTTGGGCTTCGCTACCATAAAATGCCCCTTTTGTCGTAATATCGTTGTAAGTACCCGCAAAAGTATTACCACTGATATTTCCACCAAAGACTGCTTTTTCACTCGTCGCATCAGAAAGCGTCACTTTCACTTTCTTATTCGCAAAATCTGCAATGGCTTTTGAACTCAGTTGTTCGTATGTGCCATCTTTTCCATAGAACGCAGAGCCAACATATTCAAACACACCTGTACTTGGTAACTTACGTAGTGTTGTACCTTCAGTGCCTCGCTCTGTACCATAGTAGTAGTGAGAATAGCGAGAATTTTCTGAACCACTTTCTGGCGTTAAATGTCCTTGAACAAATAGACTTGTTTTTCCATCCACAGTAACATACCCATAACGCATTTGCTCAAAAGTACTACCAAAACGTCCCTTTGGTAAACTTCCAACTTTTCCTGTCACTGTGCTATTTGTACCTTCGGCAAGATCGCTGTTCGTTAATGATTTAATATTATGCTGTTCAGAAGGTGTATCTTGATCTCGACGATTAGTTATCTCTTCTTTTGAGAAGAGCGTAATTGTTTTGCCATCAACAATAAGTTGGTTTAAATCTTTATGCTCTTTGATAATAGGTTTATCAACAAGTGTTTGTCCTTCAATTGCAAGGACTTTCCCATTGACATAACTAAAGTTGCTTTTTCTTGTGATAGACAGACCTGACCAGGCATCTATTTCAGTCCTAGAAACTTCTTCCGTCGCTTGGTTTTCAAACCCTTTTTTAAGTTCTGATGTATTATTTTCAACTCGTTTTATATCTGCGAGTTTTTCTGCTGAGATCTTAGCTTCTAATGCTTTTTTAGCTTCTTCTGCATTTTTTTCTGCAATCTCTTGAGCTTTAAGGGCTTCTTCTAATTGTTTTTGAAGTTCGTCAAGCTTTGCTTTTGACGTTGTTGAACTTTGTTCAGCCGCTTCCTTTTCTGCTTGTAATGTTGCTACTTTTTGCTCTGCTGCGAGCTTAGCTGCTTCAGTTTCTTTTGCTTTATTTTCTGCAGCCTGCTGTGCTTTTTGAGCATCTTCTGCTTTTTTATGGGCTTCTTTTAGTTCTTCACTCGCTTTACTATTCAAATAAGAATCTACACCTGATTTACTACCATTTGAACATGCTGTTAAAGCCAATGCACAAGCAACTGTAATTAAAGATAGTGTTATCTTTTTCATTGAAAAATCTCCTTAGTTTAAGAATGAGAGTTCTTTAGCACGAAGTTTATCAATAAAAAATAACAATCTCAACATTATTGATAATAATTATTATTTGATGAATAATAGTTTAGCTGATAATATCTATCCTATAGCTCATAAAGAGAGGAATATACAATGAAACATTTCAAATTCACTTTACTAGCGATTTCTTGCCTACTTGCTTTAACCGCTTGTTCTAGTAGCAGTGGCGGTGGTGGTGGATCAGCCCCGACCTATTTCACTGAAAAACCTCAAACAGAATCAACTTCTAGCTCAGGTAGTAATACTTCAGTTAACCAAAATACAGAAACATCTCCACAAAATGAGCCTAAAACACTCAAAGATCCTATTTTTCAAGGAAAAAATGGCGACAAATTAGTGGGAGCCCTAGTTACCATTACCCCAAATGGACAAATCTCAGGACAAAATCTAACTAGTTATCTAGGTGAAGATTTGAATGTTCTGATGCTGAATAAAGTCGAAATACCTTTGCTACCTACTAGTGCAGATGACGATCAATCTGGCTTTAAAGCGATTACATCAACTGAAGCTACTGCGAAATTAGGTAATATTCAAGGTTATACAAATAAAGCAACAACTGACTATCGTGATACCCGTTATTATCAGTTTGTACGTTTTGGTGTGGTTTCATTAAATAATCAAAACACCTTATTTGTTCAAGGGCTACAAACACCAATAAGTGGCTCTATCAGTGATATTGAGAACGGCTATGCTACACTTTATTCTATGCCAAAAAGCGGTAAGTTCGTTTATAAAAAAGGCGATGCGCTATATGGTAAAGATGGCAATTACGAACAGCTTACCGCAGATGTAAGTGCAGATTTTACTAACAAACAACTTAGCGTTTCTTTAAAAGATAGCGCAACAAAAGCGGAAAAAGTCGCCTTTTCAAGTGTTATTGATGGAAATACATTTAGCGGTAGCCATAATGGCGTAGATAGTAAGGGAGCATTTTATGGTAGCCAAGCAAACCAAGTTGCTGGCGTATTTTATCGAACAGAAGGTACAGAAGCTGGCTATCATGGTGTTTTCGGTGCAACAGATAAAAGACGAGACGCACAATAATACATATGTCGCTTTGTCCCATTAAAAAATCCCCTCTATCAGAGGGGATTTTTATTAGCTAGCTTGATGATTAAAACTTAATTTCTGCAGAGAATGCAAAATTTCGTCCTGGAGCATAAAATCGTTCAAGTCCTTTACCTTCACGATCAACCGTATTTGTGGTACTTTGTAAATTAATACCACGTAATGCGTCCCAAGTATGGTATTTACGATTGAAAATATTATAAACCCCGGCTCTCAATGTGACCTGTTTCCCGACTTTAACAAAGCCGAATAGATCAAACAATGTTGCCGAGCCATTTAAAAACGGATAGGTTTCTGTACCACCACTTCTATCGTAATAATATGTCAGAATCTGGGCATCTTTTGCTTTTTTCGCCCCCAAGTAACTCCAACGGGCCTGAATACTCCAACGGTCCTGCGGATCATCATATCCTGCGCCAAGAATCACTTTTACTGGTTGGATAGAAAGCAAACTTTCATCCGTATTATAAAGTTTACCTTTTGCATAACCAATGCTACCCATGACATTCCAACCCGGTTTAACAAAATCCCAAAGCGCATTTAAATTCAACTGACCTTTAATTTCAAGACCTTCGATTTTTGCTTTATCAATATTAACCGCTTGTTGGAATAATGTTGAATAGTAAGGTGACGAGCAACGGAAATCACATTCAGGATTCAGCTGCCAACCTAGAGTCTCTCTTTCATATAAAAAGTCACGGTATTTGGTTCTATATAACTGAATTGCAAAATTCCCAACAGAACTATCCGCTTGTAATGCCACTGTTTGGTTCAAACTCTGCTCAGGTTTTAAATTAGGATTTGCCAACCAGTTACCCGAAGCATTCAAGAAAGTGAAATACATTTCTGAAGCAGATGGCACACGATAACCACTAGATAAGTAATAGCTCCCTTTCCATGTTGGATTAAATTGGTAGGTAACGCCTAAATTACCACTTAGGCTTTGAAAAGTCGTGCTGTTGGAAGAAACCTGACCACAAAATTGGCAATAAACATCCGATGGTTTTGGGATCATTTTAGTAAAATCATAGCGTACGCCGAAATCACCAGACCATTTATCATTCCAAATAACTTTATCTTGTAATGCCAAATAAGCCTGCTGAGTTTTAATCGGCTTTTGAATCATATAGGAGTACACAGCTTGATAGTTTTCTCCGAAACCGACAACATCACGATTGATATTTTTAAACGATTTTTCCGAATAAGCTGTTTTCAATGATAAAACATGAGAACCGAATGCGGTATCTATTGGTGTGCTATCTATCCGAAAACTAAGACGATGGAAATCATTTTTCATATTACGATCGTAAATATCGTCCAAATCGCCCCATTGAGATCCTTTAAAATTCACTGCACCGGTCGTCGTTTTTTGCCAATCATAATCTACTTTCAAATAGCTTAATATGCTTTGTGTCGGAAAATACTCATAAGCAACATTCAGGTTATCTCGCTCAGTAATGTCTTTGGTATTACGCCAAGAATTAGCCGTAAAAGTATAGGATTTTTCTTCCGTATTATTTTCGTGATTTTGCCCAGAATAGGAGACGCTAACACGATGGTTTTCGTTTAAGAAATAGGCTATTTTAGCTAGATAGTTATGATTTTTGTGGTGAGACGGATCTGGAATCCCCCGCGATGACCCATAAGTATCTGCCCCGTTACCTAAACTTTTTAATTCATGCCCACGACGCTGTGAATATAGCCCGACGATTTCCCATTTGTCATCCTTATAGGCAGTACCCGCTGTATATACCCATTCGCGGTTCTTACTCGCATATCCTGAACGTAATAACACGCCAAATTTGTCACTTTCAGGGATAATATCATCTGCTATCACGGTACGATAACTGACCCCGCCACCTAGCGAACCACTTCCTTGATTGAACGAGTCCGAACCTCGCATAATATCAATGCCCGTTACTAACTCAGGATCGATTTGAATACGAGAACTGTTAAAGTTACCATAACGCGCATATAGGCTGTTTTCCTCAAAATCAGGTAATGAAACCCCATCAATGCTTATACCAACACGGTTTCCCTCAACACCTCGCATCGCAAAACCTTTGTTATGACGACCATTATCACTAACCCCTATATCTGTTGTATAGCGAACTAAATCTTTGGTATTCGTAATTAATTCATCCTGAATAACACGGCGAGATTTTTTAATTTCTCCCGTTGCTTTACTCTCTTCCTTCGCAACAACCCGAATTTCATCCAATTCTGTGGCTTGTTCTGCATACGCCATATTCCAACAAATCAAGCTAATCACACTGGCTAAAGGTAACATTGTGAGATTTTTCATAATTTCCTCTATCTTACTTAGGCAACGACACAGCCATTTCTGAATTATTAATATGCCCTAATTATTTTAATTTTATTAATAGATTATAGCGAAAGGAAAATAACTTTTCCATACAAATAAAAACAAATCTCATTTGTAAAATATATTGATTTACATCGTGTGCCATTTTAGAATTTAAATAATAAAAATATAGAATGAGTAACCTATGACTACACTTCAACAACAAATTACCCAGCTATTAGCTGAAAACCCAAACATCATTACCCTTGAAATTGCAGAGCAATTAAACTTACCGGAAGGAACCGTCCTTTGTAATTTACCGAGTGAATTTGTCCGCTTGTTCCCCGCAGAACGAGCAGAGGAGCTTCTCAAAGCAATCAGCCAGTGGGGAACTTTCACCACGATCATTGAAAAAGAGGGGTCAATTTTTGAGATCAAAGATCGCTTCCCAAGCGGTATCTTTGCTCGTGGTTATTACAATTTAAATATGAAAGAGGAAGAAGGGGCATTACACGGGCATCTTAAACTCGACAACATCGCCCAAATTGCCTTTGTTAGCCTGCCATTTAGAGGAAAAGAGAGCTATAACATTGCGTTTATTGCTCACAATGGACAAACGATCTTCAAAGTCTATCTTGGTAGAGATGATCAACGCCAACTTTTCCCAGAACAAATCGAAAAATTTAAGACATTTCAGTAATAAGGAGTAAGTAATGTCAAATCGTCAAGAAGTCTTACAAAACCGTTTAGGTCCTGAAATTCAAGAGTTCAAACAGAAAATGAAAACATTGGTGCTTGCCACGGTAGATAAAGATGGCACACCAAATGTGAGCTATGCCCCGTTTGTCATCAATAACGGTGAATATCAAGTGCTCATCTCAACCATTGCTCGTCACGCTCGTAACTTACAAGAAGTACCAAAAGTATCGTTGATGTTGTTGGAAGACGAAAGTCAGAGCCGTGAAATTTTTGCTCGTCGTCGCTTAACCTTCGATGCCACCGCTCGTGTCGTTGAACGTCATAGTGATGAGTGGAACGACGGTATTGAGAAATTAAAAGCACGCCACGGAGCTTTAGTTGATGAGCTTGCTACCCTGCAAGATTTCAAACTATTCTGCTTTAAGCCACAGCAAGGGCTATTTGTAAAAGGCTTTGGCAAAGCATTCCAAGTCAGCGCCGATGAGTTGGTCAATTTTGTTCACCTTGATGAAGGGCATAACAAAGAGCTTGGGCCTCACGAAAAAGAAGCTTAATTGTAAAGAAGGGCGGAATTCCGCCCTTTCTTACAGCCCCAACGCATACTTCAATGCTCGTTTTTTCAACGGCGTTGCCCGTTCTGCTACCACCAACGCCAAATTGCGAGCCACTTTTACAGGCAATAAATCCGTTTTAAAGGTTTTATAGAACAGATCCATACCCGTTTGCATCAGTAAATTATCAGGTTTGCGTTTCTGTTCATACCGTTTCAGCACCGTTTCATCTGCAACATTCTGCCCTTTTTCGACCGCTTGACCGATCACGTCCAACAGCACTTTGACATCTTTAAAGCCCAAATTCACCCCCTGCCCAGCCAGTGGGTTAATGGTATGAGCCGAATCGCCCACCAGCACAATGCCGTTACGAACATAGTGTTGAGCGTGTTGGCGAGTCAGCGGAAAACTGCCGTGAGCGGTCACTTCGACCTTACCCAAACGGCTTGGGAAATGGCGATTGATTTCATCGCTCAATTTCTCTTTACTCATCTGTTGCAACTGTGCGATCCGCTGTGGCGAGTCGTACCACACCACACAGCCATTATTTTCCAGTAACGGTAAAAAAGCTCTCGGACCGCTCTCAAAAAATTGTTGCCAAGTCACACTCTGTTGCGGAAGTTCGGTTTTCACCACCGCCAATAAACAGTGTTGGCGATATTGCCAACTGGTTAATCCGATCCCTGACCAACGGCGAACCAACGAATTTGCCCCGTCACACGCAATCAATAGCGGAGCAGAAAAGCTCTGCTGATCGACCTTAACTGTCCAAATGCCCTGTTCATCACGATTTGCAGAAATCTGCTCAAATCCGACCGCTTGCTGACAGTTCGGATAATCTGCCAACGCCTGCCACAGCCCGATTTGAATCAGATTATTTTCCACCATATAGCCGAGCTTATCCAAACCGAGATCTTGTGCGTGAAAAGCGGTATTAAAACCGTCAATTTCCCACGTTTCCAAACCGTCATAAGCACAAACTCGCATCGCTTCAATCTTCTGCCAAGCCCCTAACTGCTCAAGCAACGCCACTGAAGCGACACTGATCGCTGAAATTCGCACATCATAAGGTGCTTTCTCATCAAAGGTCGGCAACGGATTTTTCTCAATCAACGCCACGCTCAACCCTAGCTTTGCCAGCCCCAAAGCTGTCGCCGCTCCGACCATTCCACCGCCGATTACTATTGCATCTTTCATCACAGATTCCTTTTCAAATTTGTTGGCGAAAGTTTACTACAAGCGGGTTAATCTGCATTGATTTTTACAAAATTTTTGTGACACTCGTCGAAAAACGAGAATTTTTCACTGTTTAAGTACTCTTTTCCCCTTTACGCTAAAGCAAAAAGGAAAACTTATGTCTTTAGCGATTATTTACAGTAGAGCATCTATCGGGGTGGAAGCACCGCTTGTCACCATTGAAGTTCATATCAGTAGAGGCAGTCCGGGCTTAACTTTAGTCGGTCTGCCTGAAAAGAGTGTTAAGGAAGCACAAGATCGGGTGCGAAGTGCTTTGATGAATGCCAACTTTGACTATCCAGCACGGCGGATTACGATCAACCTTGCCCCTGCGGATTTGCCGAAAGAGGGCGGTCGGTTTGATTTGCCGATTGCGATTGGGATTTTGGCAGCATCGGGGCAGATTGATTTGGATAAGCTCAAACGGATTGAGCTGTTGGGCGAACTCTCTTTGACGGGCAATTTGCGAGCGGTTCACGGCACTATTCCTGCGGTGATCGCCGCCAGTCGAGCCAAGCGAGAAATTATCATACCCCAGCAGAATGCGAATGAAGCATCGTTGGTGTCGAATACGCAAACCTATTGTGCTTCAACCCTGTTGCAAGTGGTCAATTTTCTCAACAATCGGGATCAACTGCCGATAGCTCAGCAACTTCCGCAAAAAAATGTCGAAAATGCACCGCTTGTTAGCCGTGATCTGACCGACATTATCGGGCAGCAACACGCTAAACGGGCGTTGATTATTGCCGCCAGCGGTCAGCATAATCTGCTATTTTTAGGTCCACCTGGCACGGGCAAAACGATGCTTGCCAGTCGCCTTGCGGATCTGTTGCCTGAAATGGAAGATAGCGAAGCGATTGAGACGGCATCTGTAACGAGCCTTGTGCAGAACGAGCTGAATTTCCAAAACTGGAAAAAACGCCCTTTCCGTTCGCCCCACCATAGTGCGTCAATGGTGGCATTGGTTGGCGGTGGTTGTTAAAATTACAAATAACTGTCAAACGATACAAATAATTGTCGCCTTATAATCCAAATCATTTATAATCCACTTATCTATTTAACTGACTGAAAAGGAAGTGGATTATGTCATATTTCGACGAGAATAATTTAGATAGAGTTCGCTGGCGTTGCTCGCTTAATTTAGAGAAATATTTTGAAGGTGAATCACTTGGTGGGCGTTACTATAAAAATAATGAGTATGTTGCCACTTGGTATGAAAACCGTCTTTCACTAGATAAATCTAAAACACTCGTTGAGGTCACTTTTATCAATTTAACCAATCCTACCTATACAAACAAGAAAACAGGTGAAGAATGCCAAAGTTTCTTTAAGATTGCTTTACCTATCAACTACCTGCATAAAATTCCATTCGGCAGTATTTGGAAGAATGGTGAGTCGGAATATAAGTTTAAACTTAAAGAGTTTAAAGTTACCTTTTCAAAGAGTAAGGGATTAACCTATGAGCCACTTTGGGTAAATAAGGAATCTCATCCATTTGAAGCGGATAAATACGTTCATTCGTCTTATTTGAGAACATTTAAAGGGGATGGAAACCAGTTACTTGTTATTAAGCCTGAAAGTGATAATAAGTCTTATATTGTTCATCCATTACACTTCTTTATGGCTCACTATGGTTATTCAAGTGAGTTAAAACGCATCTTGATTACGGATAATTGGAGTAAGGTTGAGAAAAAACTACACCTAAATGAACCCTTTGAAGAAAAAGGTGTATTTGTACCAAATAACCTTTCCACGAAAGACGCGGTGTTTCTTTATCACTTGAAATATGACGCTTACACAAAAACAGTCGTAAAAGATATAACGACTAAAATCATCTTTTCTAAAGGTCAAGAAAGACCACACTATCGCATTCCTTGCTGGCACGACAAACCAATCATGCTTTCATTCTATGGTATTGAGTTAGGAAATTCTGTGCTTTGCTGCCAAATTACAGGGATTAACCAACCACAAGGCGAGCCAATTAACCTTTATTACCATTCTGCGATAAAAACAAGCAAAGATGGCAAGGGGCAAAAAGGCGGTGAACCTCAATACAGAACGAGAAAACAAGAGCGAGAACATGAACTTGAAAAGCTCGACATTGCATTAGATAACGTAAATAACCTTGTGACGGCTGATGTTATTGAACATCTGAAATTACTCGGCGAAGAGAGAGTGATTAACCGTGTTCAGCTTGTTCAAGAAGTGGAAAAAAGCGGCAAAGTAAAATTCTTAAACTACGATGAACCAGAGAATTACGGAGTGGGTGAAAAACAAGGAAAAACAGGTAATACAGGTATTGCTAACTGTTTCTATGACATTCCTAGTAATCAAGAAATTGAAGGTAAATCACGCCTCGATACCGTTTGGGAACATGCTAAACGCTTACGTCTCGAACAAGGCGCGAAGGTCTATTGGTACACTCCTAAGCTAGGGTTTAACGAAAGCGATAAGTTTACATTAGTTTCATTAGAGGAAATCCTTGATTCTCTGGAGCAATACTATCCAGTCGCAGCGTTAATATTGCGAGTGGATGTGCAACAAAGAACATTCTTTGTACTAAGTTTTCCTGCGAGAAATGAAAAAGAAAACTCAGGTTTTAGTAGCGTTGTTTACGAGCCAAAAGATATTAAACCGTTTTTATCAAACGAAGTAGATATTCATAGCAGAAATGAAAACCTGTTTAAGCTATTTATTGAAATCGTATCAAGCGAAGGTGTGAGCAGCGATTACGTTGATTCTAAAGACGGGAAAATGTCTTTATTTAGACATGTGGAAGCTAAAAAGACGAATAATAACTGGGTTTGGAATGGGATTAAAAAATTACTCTAACTTTTAGAAAATCATAATGGATAAAAATTTAATACCATTATTGACACTTCTAACTATATTTGAAGAACTTAGAACAAGACTCTAACAAAAATAGAATTTACAGTAAAGCTAATTATCTAATATGGCTACGTTAAAATTGAAGGAAATAGACAACTGTTATGAAAAGTAAAAAATATTTAAATATCCTAAGAGGAAATTCAATATCAAATCATACATTCAACACAATTTTAAGCGAAGTTAATATAAAGGAAATGTTAGACAATCTTAATTTATTGTGTACATACGAAGTATTTAAGTTAAGATTATCTACTCAAATTGATCAAACAGAAGAATCTTTATACACCCTAAATTATAGGCATATAAATGCAGAATCTGATTTTAAGTGGTTACTATTTTCTTGTGTTTTCCATAGAAAAAAACTATATAGCTTCATAAATAAAGAAAGGAATTTAGAAAAGTTTATTCTAGAAGAAGAATTTCATAAAGCTTTATGCGAATTATCTGATATAGAAAAAGAGTGTGGTATCTCTTTGTGGTCTATATCAATAAGAAAAACGTTAGAAAATAAACTAGGAATTAATGAAACGGAAAACAAAAATGGAGTAATGACATATATAAAGTATTATATGAAGGATAAATTTAATGAACCAAATATATTTATTGCTCAATATAAAAATATAACAATAGAAATAGATAAAGCACCAATAGATGAAAATCTAAAGAGATACATAAAATGGAAGATTTTTGGAGCTTCCGAATTGAAAGAATATCAAGACTTAGAGCACATATTGCGATATGAGATGAGAACATCTCTTATTGATATGTTTAAATTAGTTGTAGAAATTGTCACATACACACAAAAATGCGGAGGCGAAAACGAATTCTATAATCTATTTAATATGAAATTTCACCATATAATCAACACGCTAAAAGATAATATAACCTATTATATCTTCAACAATATTGCATATACATACTCTAGACTAGAAGAAAAATATAATTATGATAAAGATTATCTAAGTTTATACAATTATTATGTTAAAGGTGAAACATATAAATTTTTAGAAAGTCTTAATCAAATGCAAATAGGAAAAATAGATCTCGAATTACTAGAGATCGCTGGAGAATTAGATGTTTCTCCAGAAAACAAATTTATTAATAATATAGTTAAAAATATAAGAAATATAATCTTAAGAAATGATAAGTATATTGAATCCTATCAATACCTAAGGTGCGTATCATTATCATTCAGAGGAATCCCGTTATTCCAACAAATTAACTTATTTCTTTTGAGAGAAACCCCTTTTCTCAGTACAAATAATGAGGAATTTTATTCTTGGGCTTCTTGCTACTCAAAAGTTAAAACGCCTTTTTTGTTCTTTAATTTAAACAAAAATAAAGCCATATTAGATATAGAGAAAATCGAAAGTAAAAACATTATAGAAAAGATATGTTTATATCTGACAAACAAAGACATAAATGCAGATCTGATTTTTTCTTATTCAGAATTAAGATCTGAGCTAGCAAAGTTTTTATTTGCAAAAAAACTAACAAAAAACAATGAGTTAATTAAATCAAATAAATTTATTATAGACAACCAAGAAAACATCCATGATGAATTTTTTAAAGTAAAACTGGAACAGTTATTAATAAATTCAGAGTCTTTTAAGTATGATTTTGAAGGTGTATTAAGAACTGCATTTATTAATATAGAAGAAAGAAAAAATTTATATCTCTACAATTTGATTTTTATCGCGGAAGAAATAAGCTCTAACTTTGCCAAAGTTTCAAATAGTATTTATACACCTATATTTTTAAATATTTATTCGCTATGTATAGATAACAAACATGACTCTTTGCTGAAGCTAAGTCTTGAAGATTTTCTATATAAAAATAATTATAGTTCTATTCTCGAACTTACACAAAAAAGTGAGTTAAGTTTAGAAGAGCAATATTTTTTAAGGAATGTTTGCAAAACAGCAAATATGAAATTACTATTTGATAATCAATCAGAACTCAATAATGCTAGATTAAGCATATGCAAATATTTAATTTCCAAAAATACTGGTGATCAAGAACTTATTGATGAAATTAAAGATTTAAATAGAAAAATTACTCTTTATAAAGCAAAAAAGAACATTGAAACAAGTAGAATTTATGTTGACACATCTGTTTTTTTAGGAAGAGATTCACATAAATATAAAGATTTATTTGAAAGCTATTTAAGTCATTGTGAAAAAAATATTTCTTCAGAAGATGATGATGCTTTAGAAAAATTATATAAAATTATTAAAGATATTGACTATAAAGAAAATGGTTTCTCAATGAATGAAGCGATTCCATTAATTTATCCACTTGACTTAAATTATAGTGCGAAAAATTTAACATTTTATAATTTGATGAAATTAATGATGCATGAATTTACATTTGGAGAGAAAGGGTTAAATAATTTTTTAAGCACAAGAATTAGGCATGGTTTGCTACCTAATATTATAAGAAAGTGTGCACAAGATGAATATATATTATGTGCTGAACATTTTGAAGATAATGGGATAAATGAATTATCAAAGTTTGCTAGAGATGAAAGTGAAATAAACTTATTAAATGATTTTATAAGAAAATTCTCTAAGGAATTAGAAAGTAAAATAGAAGAATTAAATGATCAAAAAATTCAGATTAGCATATTGGATAGTCTCCTTCAAAAGGATAATAATCTTTTTAATGAAAATGCATTATTTCAATATAACGTAAATCCATTAGAGGCTTACGTAGTACAAAAGAATCTCAATTTATCTCCTACGTATAATGATTTTGTTAAAATCATTGTTGAGTGGTTATGGAAAAGGACCGATATAAACCTTAAAGCTGTAAAAAATCACCTAAGAAATGAATTCAAAGATAGCATTTTAAAATTGTCTGAAGATACAAAAATAAATATACCCAAATCTTTCAATCCAGAACTAACTAATGAACTATCTAATAGGGTTAATAGATTTAAAAATAGTTTTGAAGTAAACCTAGAGAAAATATCATCATGGTTTGAACGTTCAGAAATAGATAATGAAAATATAAGTTATGATATAAGAATAGCTATTGAAACAGCTCAAGACATACTCTCATTACCTCTAAAAATATTAAAAGTTGATGATTTTAAAATATCTAGCAAAAATCTATCTTATATTGTTGATATACTACTAATACTTTTTGAAAACTCCATATCAAAATCTGGCTTTACAAAAAAAGAAGACATTAATACTGAAATATCAATAAAGCAATCAGAAAAAGGTACAATATTAATATCTTGTAAAAATAACTATAGAGCTTGCGAGCCCGCTAGTTGTCTAAATAAGAAACTTGAGTTCTATAGAGAGTCTTATGGAAATGAAAGCAGAATGAGAAAATACCTTCAGCAAGAAGGGGGATCTGGATTATTTAAAATATGGAAAATAATAGCTATAGATTTAAATATATCTGAACATAATACTAATTTTTATTATGACAATGAATGCTTTATAATTAATATAGAAATGAAAGAGGTATCTCTATGATTAAAATATTACTAGTTGAAGATCAAGAAGAAAAAAGAAATGAAATAGAAAGATTTATTTTATCTTTAGATATTAAAGTGGAAATAAATAAGAAAACATCTCTTAGAGGAGCATTAAAAGAAATCTCTAATAACAAAAATTATTATAGTTTAATTATTTTAGATATGAGCTTACCAAGCTACGACCCCTCTGAAGATGATATAAACGGAGGTGAGCCGGAAAGTTTCGCTGGTTCAGAAATCCTATCCCAAATGCACTTAAGAAACATTAATATTCCAACTATTGTTATTACACAGTTTTCTAAATTCATAGGGGTTAACGTTGAATTTAAAGACTTGGATGAATTATTTAACTCTAAATACAATGACTTTTATAAAGGTTCTATATTCTATAATTCTATAGATAACACATGGAAAAAAGAATTGGAAAAAATTATATCAAATATATATTTAAAGGAACTTAAATAATGAAAAAAATATTAATTATTGACGACAACTATAGCAATCAGAAAATTGTAGCAAAACTATTAAAAGATGAATTAGATAAGCATACTATAGGGATTGAAACTAAAAATACAGTAAAGAGTGCCATAGATGAATTAAAGTTAAAAAAATATGATTTAGTTATTACAGATTTATTTCTACCATTAAATCTTGGTGATGAAGTAGATAATAACGGCGCCAAAATATTAATGGAACAAATAGAAAAAAATGGAAACGTATTAAAACCGACATATATTATTGGAATTACATCTCATAAAGAAGCCTACAACCAATATATAAATTATTTTAACAAAAAAGGGTGGAGATTATATATAAATGACTCTTCATTATCTGAATGTGAATTGAAAGAAAATATAGTAAATTATATGCTACACTCACCGAAAGAAGATGATAATGTAGATATATTAATAATTACAGCCTTACAAAAAGAACTAGATCAAATCCTTAATTTACCTTTTAAATGGGAAAACAAAAAATCTAGTTCTCACACATTCTATTTTAGCGATGTTAAAAATTTAGAAAGTAAAAACTTAAGAATTCTCGCTGTATCTTGTTTACATATGGGAATTGCCGCATCAGCATCCTTAACTTCAAAACTAGGAGCTTTATTCAAGCCTAAGCTTATATTAATGTCTGGTATTGCAGCAGGCATAAAAGGAAAAGTAAATCTAGGAGATATATTAGTCGCAGAATATTGTTGGGATTGGGGAAGTGGAAAAAAAACTCAAATAGATGGACACAGTGTAACAAAACAAGCACCGCACCAAATGTCTATGCCACTAAAATATAAAGATGGATTTCTACAACTCTCAAAAGACAAAAAGTTTTTAAATAAGTTATTTTGTGATTATCATGGTAACAAACCACCTTCAAATTTAGACTTACATGTAGGACCGTTAGCTACAGGTTCAGTTGTTTTAGAAGATCAAAATATAGTTACATCTATAATAGACCAACATAGAAATACACTGGGAATTGAAATGGAAGCCTATGGAGTAGCTTATGCAAGTCAATTACTAGGAATAGATTCAATAATAATAAAATCAGTTTGTGATTTTGCAGATACTGAAAAAAACGATGATTATCAATCATATGCAGCATACACAAGTGCAAAAGCTATAGAGAAATTTATTCAAGAGATATATGATCCTGTCTAACATAATGTAACAGTTTTATAAAAACTCGAAATCTTAACGGTATTATGTATACATCACATGATACTGTTTTTTTAGATTATTCCTACCTTAGATGGAAATTAAATTGCTTTTATAAATTTATATCTGCTTCTGTTTAATTGTTCACATACGAACCCTGTTGTATTTAAACCAGCAAAAATAACAGAGATTTTTTATGGCTCGAAGTTTACTAATAAACTCGCTTGATAAGTTGATCGTTGATTTACGAAAAAGCATACCTCCTTCTCAGTATTAGACTAAGAAGATCGCTAATGCACTAGGAATAAATTAAAAGGACAGCAAAAACCTGGTCTGCTAGAAAGCAGTTTCCTAGTGGAATAAATTCAATGAATTTGATGACATTATCTCCGCAAGTAAGAGAGTTTATTTGGGATTCAACCAAGTCAGAGAATGACCATATAGATAAACAGATAATAAAAGCAGTATTCCGAGATTTTCTTGAAGATGTTATAGAAAGATTATAGATAAAATAAGAGCTTCTGATTTAAAATACGGGTATGAAAAATCAGAAGCTCTTATAGTTATTTTCTGAAATTTGATAAGCTATCTAAAAAGACTAATAGCCCACGTCTTTCATCCGCACTTAGTTGATCCATGTGATAAGTCAAACGTTCTCTCACTTCATCTTCGCCAACAGGTATAAATTTTCTTGTATACGTTGTCTTACTATCTTCCGCTAAACAATCAATAAAGAACCAACCAATAGATGTATCAAGTGCGGTTGCAATTTCAACTAAATGGGAAACATTAATTTTATTATCCCCACGCTCATAGCGAGAAAGTTGTTGTTGAGCAATACCAATTTGTTCCGAAAGTGCTGATGCAGTAAGCCCCAATTCTTTTCTACGTTGCTGAATACGTTTACCAATAAATCTATCTACATCTGTAACGGATAACTTTGACATCGATCTAAATTCCTTACTTATCTTTTATTGATATTTTCGGGATTATTTACTAGTAAAAGAACATCTGATATAGTACATATAACCTAAATTACCTAATAACGGTGTATTTAGGGTGTAAACATAAATTAAAACATCACAAAGGGTTATCACAATGAAGAAGCTACTTCTCTTACTCGGAATAGCTGTATTTTCAGCTAACGCCACAGCCACATCTACACTTGATCAAGCCAAATTAAATACGGTTGCAAAGGTTTATCAAACAGGAAATTTATATAAATACGCCACCCCTGATTTTCAGAAATTGTTAGCTAAAAAAGCAAAATACGATAAATCCACGCCTTGTGATGATTGTGTAGGACACGAATCTTGGATTGATGGTCCATCTGCACAAGATGTTCCTGATTCAATTAACCCTAAATTCAAATTAGTTAAAGATAAGGTGTATGCCACGTTCTTATTTTTTGATGATAAAGTGACCATTAAATTTAGCTTAGATTGTAATAAGAATAATCAATGTTTGGTTTCTGACTTTATTACAGCAGAAGGCGATAGTTATAAGAAATCAATAATGAAATATATCAGATAGGGAAATTGAGATATGAAAAAAGTCTTTATTGCAACAACACTTGCTTTATCACTGACATCTTGTGCGGAATTAGCTTCATTTGCAAATGCATTACAACCTAGCAATACAATGCCTTCTTATGAGTTTTATGAGAAATTTAGCGAAACGAATAACGCTAAAGTAGTATTGACGATTTTAGAGAAACACCTAACAATGGTATCGATAGATGGGCAAAATGAACAAGTATTTTTATTTTCATCTAGTTTAGTGAATCAATCTACATTTGGTTGGTTTACCCCAAATGATGATTATTCCTTCAATAATAGAGTAAGCTATTTACAAGAAACGAAGAACAATAAAATTGAATATATTAGCTTTGGATTCAGCCACGTTCTAAGTTTATCTAAATCAAATTTTTATCAGATCTTCAATCTTAATCCAAATGATGTTTCGATAAGTCAATTAAAACAACATTGTTCCGCTTATCGAAGAATTGTTCCACTTTACAAACTTTCTATTAAGAATGGGAAATCACTCTATTTAGCTGAAGATATGGGAAGTGGTTCTGCTAATTCTTCAACAAATTTGATTATGTTTAACAGCAAGCCAGCTTGCAAGCGTTTAGGTTTTGATAAAACAGTCAAAGAATATGGTAATGAAAACTTTGAACAATAGAGTTTATCTATTTTAGTTTAATCCCAAAAATCAATCATCTTATTACAGAAGGAAACCATTATGAAAGAGTTGATCTATTTCTATCTTATTGTCGGTTGCTACATTGCACATCGTAGAACATCTCATCTTGATGCTAATTCAGCCGAATTTCTAAAAACATACCTGAAAATAGTATGTACATATCCTAAAGAGTTATTTAGCAAAATACCTAGTTTAAAGAAAAAAGAGTCTGAAAATCCTGAAAAACAACAAGGAGAATAAAATGGCTTTTTCTAAGTTTGGAAAATATATTTTTCCAGTGATTGCTACTGCATTTAGTATAGATGTTTTAGTGCCTAGTATATCGCCTTTACAACTAGTACCTACCTTTCAAAAGGAAATTGAGTGCGATGATTATGTTGTTGAAGAAACAGTCCGTAGATTCATTAACGAAGGAATCCGAGCTCAAAATGTTCAAGCAAATAAACTTGCTCAATTTTTTGTAGGGCACGCTACGCAAGGTTTAGACCGCTCCAATCCACTCTGGGATATGTTTGGTCGAGCAATGGAAGGTGCAGGAAGTATTGCTGAAGGTACAACAAGAATGCAGAATTATATTGCATTTTCTTCTTTTGAATCTAAAGAAATATCTGATAACAACGGTGTGAAGAAGTGTAGAATTATGGCTAATTCTATTGGTAACAGATTATCAGGTAGTGCAGACTATACTACACATAACTATATTGTGAGCATTAATGGTAATCAGGTTAGTGTTGATTAACTTGTTATATATCCATTTTTTAGAATCACAGTTCATAAGCAACTCAGCAATGGGTTGCTTTATTTTTTAATTTAATATTTAAAATAAAGTTGTTTAATTGAAGTATTTTAAATTCAATGAGTATTTGATAATAAATTATAAATAGCATAAAATTAACGACATGAATTTCGTCATCTTGAGTACAAATATGAAAGTAGTTTATCAGCATATTTATTCGGTAATGATATTTGCCAGCCTTCCTTATTCTCTTTTTGCTAATCAAACTGAAAACTTCTCTCGTTTAAATCAAATCGATGCTACGCAACAACAACGACAGCAACACATTCAACAAGCACAAGATAAAATATTGCAACCTCAATCTGATGTACGTTTAGATACCACCAATAAGGAAAGGTTGACATTATCAAACCACGAAATGCCTTGCTACCCCATCCATCGTATTAGTCTCGTTGATTACTCCACTACGCCCACTTCCTCTGAAAGCCAATTCCAATGGGCATTTGATAAAGCCGCTCATGATTTAAACTTAACCTTACCACACTGTTTTGGCGGTGAAGGTTTAGGTATTTTAATGAAGCAAATTCAAAATCGTATCATTGAAAAAGGTTATGTGACGACAAGAGTAGTGACCCAAGAGCAAGATTTACGTTCAGGGATGTTAACACTTACGGTGATTGCAGGTAAGGTGGGGAATACATTAGTTTCCGACAGTGGCAATGTCCCACGCTTTACACGCTTACATGCATTAACAGGACTTACCTTTGCGAAAGGCGATGTTTTAAATGTCAGGGAGATTGAGCAATCCCTTGAAAATCTCAAACGTGTTCCAACCGCCGAAGCCAATATTGAGATATTACCAAGTGAAACGGATGTCGGTGTCAGCGATATTAAAATCAGCTACCAACAAGCATTTCCTTTCCGTGTTAATCTCGGTTTAGATGATTCAGGCTCTACTTCAACAGGTAAATACCAAGCTTCAGGTACACTCTCTTGGGATAACCTGTTTTCAGCCAATGACCTGTTTTATACCAGCTTCACCCACAGTTTAAAAAGTAGCGATGATGAAAACGGAAAGCGTGCGACTAAAAACCTCACGTTTTACTATTCTATCCCATTTGGTTATTGGACACTTTCTGCTTCACAAACCTATAACCGTTACCATCAAGAAGTCTTCGGTGCCTTTGACAATAACTACCTGTATGCCGGTGAAAGTAATACCACCAAAGCGACACTTTCTTATTTACTCTACCGTGACAGCAAACGTAAAACTTCGATTTCAGGCTCGTTTTGGTCTCGTCAATCGCAAAATTATATTGACGGTGCGGAAATTGAAGTGCAAAAACGCCGTATGGCAGGATGGGAAGCGGGCATTTCACATAAAGAATATATCGGTGATGCAACCCTTGAGTTATCGGCAAATTATAAAAGAGGTACAGGTGCAAGGGGTTCGCTTGAAGCACCTGAAGAGCTTTGGGGAGAAGGTACATCTCGCCCTAAAATAATTACCGCCTCCATTGAGCTAACCAAGCCATTTATGTTAGGTGAACAACCGTGGCAGTACCAAAGTAGTTGGAATGCACAATGGAATAAAACACCACTGATTGCCCAAGACCGTTTTAGTATCGGTGGGCGTTATACGGTGCGTGGCTTTGATGGTGAGCTGACTTTATCCGGTGAGCGAGGTTGGTTATGGCGTAACGAGTTAGCTTGGAATGTGAATCGGAAAGGGCATCAGCTTTATCTCGCCTTAGATGGCGGACGGGTGATGGGATGGTCAACTGAATCACAACTGGGACATCATTTAATGGGTACTGCACTAGGCTTAAAAGGTGGCTTCGGTGGATTTTATTATGATGTTTTTGTCGGCAGACCTATCCGTAAGCCTGAGGGCTTTAGAACCTCGGATGCGGTAGCAGGTTTTAATATTGGATACAGTTTTTAATGGCTGATTGTCTTTCATTGGTTATTGATGTCTCGGAGTGAAAAATGAATAAAAAATGTTTCCGTGTAATTTTTAGTAAAACCCTTCAACGCCTTGTGGTGACATCTGAATTAGCAAAATCAGAAGGTAAATCTACGGAGCAATCCGCTTTTAGTTTATCGCAAATTTTTGCCCAAATCCGACCGCTTACCTTTAGCCTTTATTGTGCATTAGGGTTTGTGGCATTCTCTGATTCGGCATTAGCTAATCTGATTATTCAAGCGGACAAATCCGCCCCGAAAAATCAACAACCGATAGTGCTACAAACAGCAAATGGTTTACCGCAAGTCAATATTCAAACTCCGAACGACAAAGGACTTTCACACAATAAATATTCAAAATTTGATGTCGATACCAAAGGTGCAATTCTTAACAATAGCCGCACGAATGTGCAAACCCAACAAGGCGGTTGGGTGCAAGGCAATCCTTATTTAGCCAAAGGCGAGGCTAAGGTTATTTTAAATGAGGTGAATTCTTCTGACCCGTCGATATTAAAGGGTTATGTGGAAGTAGCTGGTAAAAAAGCGGATGTGATTATCGCCAACCCATCGGGTTTACATTGTGAAGGTTGTGGCATCATCAACTCCGACCGAGCAACCCTCACCACAGGTAAACCGCAAATTAAAAACGGTCACCTTGACAGTTTTGTGGTGGAAAAAGGCAAGGTCAAAGTTTCAGGTAAAGGGTTAGACAATAGCCGTGTCGATTATACGGAGGTTATTGCTCGAGAGACGGAAGTTAATGCAGGTATTTGGTCGAAAAAAGAAGCTAAGGTGGTAACAGGTAAAAATACCGTCAAGCGGTCGGATAGTCCAAAAGATTTGCAAATTATTCACACAAACCAACCGCTTGCAACAGAAAGTCAGCCACAATTTGCCATCGATGTCGGCGAGCTAGGTGGTATGTACTCAGGTAAAATCCACCTTATCGGTACTGAACATGGTGTCGGGGTGCGTAATGCAGGACATATCGGAGCTAGTGCAGATACCTTACATATCGACAGCCAAGGGCGAATTGTGAATAAAGGCACGTTAAATGCGCATCATACCGTTCAACTTACAGGCACAAAAGGCATTGAAAACCGAGGAAAAATTGAAAACCGTCAGGGAAATATCACCCTTAACACGGCATCCGACATTCAACAAAATGGCTCGATAGTCGCTCGCAGTGGTCATATTCATAAAACAGCAAACCAAGCTATTAATCAACAAGGTGAAACGGTGGCGAAAGGGCATATTACCTACAAGGCTCCAACAGTCACCACTTCAACGTCATCACTGATTGCCTCAGGTGTCGAGGTCAAAGATAGCGCACAAGGTGAAGTTCGTACACTTGAACCCCAATCGGCTCAAGGTAAGTCGATTACCGTCACCACCACAGGGAAAACCACATTACAAGGTAAAAATGTGGCATCGGGCAATATCAATGTCAGCAGTTCGGAAGCTGATTTAGACCACAGCCACACTTCTGCGCATGCAGTCAATGTCAATGCATCTCAAGGCAAAATTCAAGCTAACAATGCAACCTTGATTGCCCATACCGAGTTAGTCTTAACCACGCCAACCTCGCTTGAAACTCAATATAGTGATGTAAAAGCAGAAAAAATCACGACGAAACAACGATCATTGAATACGAAAGGAGCCACTTGGGAGCAAACCGGTACAGGCGAATTAAAACTGGATGTTGCAGATACATTACACAATAGCGGTGGTACCTTTAAAACCCAAGGGGATTTAACCGTTAATGCCCAAGGCGTAGATAACCAACAAGGGCGTTTGATTGCGAAGGGTAAATTAACAGTCAATACCGAGCGAGGTAAATTAGATTCGACACAAGGCTTATTGGTGGCAGAGAAAGATGTTACTATCAATTCGGGTGAATTGATGAATGACAGCGGTTTAATTCAGTCTAGCCAAAATGTGACGATAAATACCCACGGGCAAGCGCTCTCGAACCAACACACCTTAACAGAGGCACAAGATAAAGGAATTGTGGCGTTGGGGCAATTAAATATTCAGTCGTCCAATTTTTCCAACCAACAAGGGCGAGTAGTCAGTGGTGGCAATCAACAGTTTTCTGCCACGAACGTAAATAACGACCAAGGTTTGGTTTATACCCAACAAAACCTCGCCTTAAACGCACAAAATCTGACTAACCATCACGGCACGCTCAATGCAAGCCAACAGGCAACCTTGGCACTGACCGGGAATTTAAGCCAAACGGCAGGCACGGTTGAGGCGGAGCGTTTAAATGTGAGTGTTGGTACATTAAATTCGACCGCTCAAAGTGTGATTTTTGCGGATACGTTTAATATCACCACAGCACTAGGCTTCAATAATCAAGATAGTCGTGTTGTTGCAAAACGAGATGGTTATATTTTAACAGGCAGTGTATTGAATAATACCCGAGGCACACTAGGTAGCCAGCAAGGGGATATGATGATTGATACGCAAGGTCATCGCTTGCTGAATAAAAACGGTACGCTGGCGGCAGCAAAAAATATCACGGTAACAAGTGGGGAATTGCATAATCAGCAAGGGGTAATCTCTGCTCAAAATGTGGCGTTAGAGACAAATAATCAAGCACTTTATAACCAAAACACGCTAACAAACCAAAAAGAGAAGGGCATTATTGCTCAACAGACATTAGTCTTGAATGCCGGTGTGCTAAATAATGATAATGGATTAATTCTTTCTTACGATAAGAATAAAGTGACGGGATCTGCTTTGACTAATCACGGCGGGGCGATTCTTGCGGCTTCGCAACTTGATTTAAATTCAAATGATCTCAGTCAACAAGCTGGTTTAGTGAGTGCCAATATATTGAATATGGTGGTCGATCATATTCAATCTCATCACCAAAGCGAAATCAGTGGGCAGCAGGTTAATCTTCAAGCTCAAACTTTCGATAATCAGGAAAGTAAACTGATTGCTCGCCAGCAGGTAACGCTTGATGTTAAACAGGAACTGAAAAATCAGCAGGGAATGATTGCCAGCCTTGGCGATAAACTGATGATACAGGCTCATCAATCTACATTGAATAATGAAAAAGGTATCGTTGCTGTTGAAAATGGCACACTACAACTTGAAGCAGGCGCATTAGATAATCATCAAGGTGCAATTCAGGCAAACGTTGCGACATTGAATGTTCAAAATACCTTAAATAACCGCAATACGTTGGCAAATGAAACACAAGGTATCGTGGCAACAGATTTAACACTGAATGCGGCATTGGTTGATAATCAAGGCGGACGTATTACAGGACGAAATAAGGCTAGCCTTCAGGCGGAAACGCTAAAAAATCAATCTGGTGAAATACTGACGGCACAAGATAATACTCTTAATACACACCATCTTGACAACCAAGCTGGCACAATTGCTTCTGTTGCGGCAAATTTAAGTATAACAACCCAATCGGTATTAAATAATCAGCAAGGAAAGCTCAGTGCGAAAGATCGCTTAGTATTGAATACAAAAGGGATCGCAAATCAAGAAGGGAATATTACTTCATCTCATCAATTGCAACTTAATACGGCACAACACGCTTTGGATAACCAAAAAGGGGTTATTTTTGCTACACAACAAGCAAACATCGATGCGGGCGAGCTCAATAACTCGCAAGGTTTAATTCGTGCTGATAGTGATCTTGTCATCAATACTCATCAACATGCAATTGATAATCGCCATACACAAAGCCAACAGCAAGGCATTGTGAGTCTGGGAAATGTGAGCTTATTGGGATTAACACAACTTCTCAATCAGCAAGGCAAAGTCTACGCAGAAAAAGCTCTGGATATAGATGTCCAACAACAGACCCATAACCAACAAGGGCTAATAAAGTCTAATCATACTTTTACGCTAAATACCGCCACATTAGATAACCAAGCCGGAAATATCAGCGCTAAAACGGGTGTTATCACTGCTCAAAACATTGATAACCGTGCTATCTCTGAAAATGGCTCCCTGATTTATGGTGAGTATTTAACATTGAATGTCGCACAATTGGATAACCAAGGCACAAAAGCAACAGGAAAAACACCAAGTCAAGGTATCCAAGGGGCTGATATAACGCTTCGTACAACAGCCTTAAATAACCAACAAGGTGGTATTTATAGCAGTAATCATACTTCAATGACGATCGAACAACGATTGGATAATCAACAAGGCGAGTTATTGTCGGGTAATACGTTAAGTATTCAAAACGGCGGACATTTAATGGTGGATAACCAAGATGGCGTGATTCAAGGTCATCACGCCATTGACTTAACTGCGAAAGGTTTAGTCTCGCAAGGTCTGGTAAAAACCGAAGGGGATTTATCCGTGAGCTTAAAAGATAGCTTTACCTTAAATAAAGCGTTTGAGGTGGGCAATAACCTGACATTTAAAACAGAAGGCGATTTTACAAATAATATTGAACAAGCGGTCAAAAATAAGATAACGATTGCTGCGAATCATATTGTGAACAATCTGAATGCAGAACTTTCAGCGAATGAAACCACCCTTAATAGCAATAGTTTAACTAACCGAGGCTTAATTGACGGAAATAAAACGTTAATTAATAGCACGAAGGTGACTAATATTGGTACAGGACGAATTTATGGGGATCACCTGTCTTTCCGAGCAAATACGATTGAAAACCTAGCTGAAACACTAAATGGCGAAACGAAGGCGGGGACAATTGCGGCAAGGGAACGTTTGGATTTTGGGGTAGATAAACTCACTAACCGAGATCATGCATTAATTTTAAGTTTGGGGAATATGGCTATTGGTGGTGATCTTGATGCTCAAGGGTATGCAATAGGGCAAGCCGGCTTTGTTGATAATGGTAGTGCAACAATTGAGGTGTTAGGTGGAGCTGATATCAATACGATACGATTATTAAATCATGATCTTTATTTAAAAACAGGTATTAGAACAAATAAAGCCTATTTCAAAGAGTATACACCTGAAGCAAGCAGTGATATTTATTTTGGAAGTGGAGGAGAAAATTCTCAGGGATGGTTAGATTGGAACAACAATAACCGCCATGATCGTAATGCTTATTTCCGATTTAATAATGGTACATCAGTAGGTTCGCCAACTTGGTTTCAGAAATTTTATACCCGAACAACGAATACAACGACACTAGAATACCAAGATCCTGCCAAAATTTTGATTGGTGGTACTTTATCTTTTTTAGGTGAAAAATTAACGAACGATTCTTCACAGTTACTAATTGGACAAAAATTACGATTAGGTGATCAACTTTTTGATAGAAATATTGACAATTCTAGTTTAACAACTGTAGATACTCATTTAGAAAATATTGATTTACTAGGTGAAATCCATCGCCTTGATCAAGGTGAAACATCCACCTTAGTTTCTAAAAGAAAACGTAGAGGGACAAAAAAAGTTTGGGCTCATTATACAGAAAATATTAATCATAATTTTAATAGAACCTTACCAATTGAAACATTTGGCTTTCAATTAGTTTTAAACACCATTGGCACACCAATTTCATCGACTGCATCACTGGACAGCAAGCCTCAGGCTAAAGATGTGCAATTAGATACTGTTTCGGTTACTACAGCAACTGCAGAACAATTAGGAAAGATCACGGTTCCCCAAACGCAGTTAGGTGGTAAAACCTTTACGGAAATTACGCTTACGCCGGAGATCAATCGTGATGAAGTGGTTAATTCCGGTCAAGTGATTGCCAAACTCCATCAAGTTGTGGAAGGCGATACGGTTCCGGATTTAGCTAACCTGACCATGCCAATGGTAAAAACCCATTTGGCAGATGTACGTCTACCGGAAGCAAGTTTGTATAAAATCAACCCGGATGCTCCGAACGGCTATCTAGTCGAAACCGATCCAAAATTTACCGACCGTAAGCAATGGTTGAGTTCAGACTATATGTTTGAACAGCTCCGTTATAACCACGATAACGTGCATAAACGTTTGGGCGACGGCTTCTATGAACAGCGTTTAATCAATGAACAAATTAACCAGCTCACCGGTCGCCGTTATATTGAGGGTTACAACAACGATTTAGCACAATATCGAGCGTTAATGAATAGCGGTGTGCAATACGCCAAACAATTTAATCTTGCTGTGGGTGTGGGATTAACGGCAAAACAGATGTCGGAGCTAACGACCGATATGGTGTGGTTAGTCAATAAAGAAATTACGCTTGCAGACGGACGCAAAATCACCGCCCTTGTTCCACAAGTGTATTTAGTTGCACGAGATAGCGATATTAGTTCTCGAGGTGCAGTGATTTCTGCTAATCAAATTGTGGGCAATGTGGACGAACTCAACAATAGCGGCGTGATAGCCGGACGGGATTTAACCCGTATTCATTCCAACCAATTAGAGAACCAAGGCACGATTTTAGGTGAAACGGTTGATTTATCCGCTCAACAAAATCTGATTAACCTCGGTGGTCGCATTGAGGCAGTAAAATCTCTCTCATTGTCGGCAGGGAAAAATTTAGAAATTAGCAGCACGCTGTCTTCTGCTGAAAGTGCGGACGGCAATTTTGCCCGCACGGTTTTAGACCGACTTGCCTCCGTGAAAGTGAGTGGTGAGGGCGGTCAATTAAACTTACAGAGTGCCGGTAATCTTACCGTGAAGGAGGCACAGCTAGAAAGCCAAGGCAGACTGAATGCCAATGCCGGCGATGCTTTACACATCACCACCTTAACGACCCAAAACAAAGCGCATTACAACGGCGATGCGGATAACTACTACCGCTTAGACCAAAAAGCGGAGGTGGGCAGTACGTTAACGGGTAAGGAGGGTATTTCGCTGGTAGCCAATCATGATGTGACACTTCGTCAAGCGGAGGTCAGCAGTGAAGTCGGCAAAGTGTTAATCGGCTCAAAAGCGGGTGATATTGTGGTGGAAGCCGGTCAAGCGGAAGAGCAATTAGCCACATCAGTAAAATCCACCTCAAGTGGGTTCTTAAGTAAAACGACCACGGTGTCACGCCATTTTCACGATAACAGCAATGCGGTGGCAAGTAATGTAGACGGGCAAGCGGTGAGTCTGATTGCACAACAAGGCAATATTAGCGTGAAAGGCTCGAATGTGGTAGCAGAGCAAGATTTAATGCTGGCGGCGAAAGAGAATGTGTCGATTGTTTCGGGTGTGAATACCCATTACCAAGAGGATTACAGCAAAACGACGAAAAGCGGTTTAATGGGTTCGGGCGGAATAGGCTTTACGATTGGGAATAAAAAAGAAACCACCGAGCAAGACCTTACCCAAGAAAGTGCGGCGAGCAGTCAAGTGGGGAGCTTAAAAGGTAATACGACTATTCAAGCCGGCAACCATTACCAACAAACGGGCAGCATCGTGACTTCACAAGCAGGTGATGTCGATATTTTCGCTCAAACTGCGAACATTAGTACCGCCCGTTCGGATTATGAAAGCAATTATAAATACACGATGGAGCAGAAAGGCATCACGATAGCTTTAACCGGTGCAGTTGCGGCAGCGATACAAGCGGTCGATTCGACAGTGAAATCTGCAAAAGCGGTGGGTAGCAGTAAAAACAACCGAGTGAATGCAATGGCAGCGGCGAATGCCGGTTTTGAGGCGTTGCGGGCAGCGGAGCAATTACAAGGTGTCGCCCAAGCGGTATCAAACGGCTCGGCAACGGGCGGTGCGGTAGGGGTAAGCATTACCTACGGGCAACAAAAAACGGAACAAACCCAACATAGCGAAGGGAATACCGCCGAGAAAAGCCAAGTGAATGCGGGCGGTAAAGTGCATATTCAAGCCACCGGCAAAGGCGATCAGTCGCATCTTACGATTGAAGGGGCGGATATTTCGGGGCAAGGCGGTACGCATCTGAAAGCGGATGGGGATGTCAATATTCTCGCCGCAGACGAAAACCATCTTGAACGCACTAAAAATAAATCGAGTGGTTTTAATGTGGGTGTAGCGATTCAGTTCGGTAACGGCATTGCAGCAGGGATTACCGCCGGGGGAAATGTGGCGAAAGGCTACGGCAACGGCGAAAGTCAGGCGTGGGTGGCAAGCCAAGTGGGCGATAAAAACAGTCACACCACGATAGAAAGCGGCAAGGATACGAATGTTATCGGCTCACAAGTGAAGGGTAAACGGGTTGAAGTCAGTGCGGAAAACCTGAATATCGAAAGTTTACAAGACACGGCGAAATACGAGGGCAAACAGGAAAGTGCGTCGGGACAAGTGACGGTCGGCTATGGCGTCTCGGCAGGCGGAAGTTACAGCAAGTCGAAAGTCAATTCCAACTATGCAAGTGTAAAAACACAGGCGGGGATTTATGCTGGAGATGAGGGGTACGACATTGACGTTAAAGACCATACGGAGCTTACAGGTGGTTTAATCACGTCAACGGAGCAAGCCGAAACAGAACAACGAAACCGAGTGAGTACAGGGACGCTGAATGCAACGGATATAGAAAACCACGCCAGTTACAAAGGCTCAAGCATTGGTGTAAGTGGTTCGGTTGCAATGAACTTTGATACCCCGCTGGGTAATAGCGAAAATGGCATAGCCCAAAGTAATAAACAAGCTGTCAATGAAAAGGGTGAAAAAATTTACCTTGACTCACAAGGTAATGAAACGACAGAGGTGAAGACGGGCGACCAAGCTAATCAAGCCAAATTAGCGACGGGCTTAGCTTCGCTTACAAGTGGAGTCAATATCGGTTATGGCAGTGACGGCGACAGCCAACACAGCCAAACGAAATCGGGGATTAACACGACGAATATTGACATCCGAGATAGCCAAGTACAGTTTGAGAAAACAGGCAGAACGGTGGATGAAACACGGACACAACTTAAAACCGATATTACCACCGAAAATGCCGAAACCCGTTCAGGTGCACTAAACAACAACTTTGATAAAGCACGAGTTCAAAAAGAGCTGGATTATCAAGTGAAAGCCACAAGTGAGTTCCAAAGCATTACCCTTGCACAAATAGATAAAAAAGCGAATGAACATACTGAAAAATTAAAGCAAGAAGCCGACCATCAAATGCACATTGGCAATGTGCAAGAAGCTGAACGCTTAAAACAAGAAGCAGAAAACTGGGAGGTGGGAGGCAAATATCGCCAAGTATTAAGTGCGGTAACGAACGGAATCGGCTTGGCTTTAGGCGGTGCTCCAACGGAAGGCATTGTTGCAGGTGCTGTTTCGCCTTATGTCAACACCGAAATCAAAAAAGCGACGGAAGGCAACGATATGGCGAATATTCTTGCCCACGGCGTATGGGGAGCGATTGAAGCAGCGACTCAAGGCAGAAATGCACTGGGTGGTGCAACAGCCGCAATGGCAGGTGAAGCAGGGGCAAAAGTTTTATCAAATGTGCTTTATGGGCAAGATAACCCTAAAAACCTCACCAATGAGCAAAAAGAAACGGTTTCAAGCTTAAGCCAACAGCTTGCCGGCATTGCCAGCGGTGCTACAAGTTTAGCGACAGGTTCAAATAGCGTAACCGTTGCCCAAAACGCAACTGCAGGAATGGGGATTGCGAAAAATGCGGTGGAGAATAATTATTTATCTAAACAAGATTGGATAGACTACAAACGAGAAATATCTGCTTGTGGTAATAATCAGGAATGTATTAAAGAGGTAAAAGACGAATTTTCCGATATTAATCGGGCAAATAGTGAAAACCTAAAAGCAGCCTGTCGTTTGGGAGGTAGTAGTAAAGCCTGTGTAGAACATACCAAAGCGGCACAAGAGGGATTTGATTATGCAAGAACTAATATCCAATTTGACGGTTCAGGCTGGATGGCTAGTGTAATGAATACAAATAAAAAAGAAGCTAAATCGGAACCATCTCAAGGTTTATTAGGTAGTGAGATTATTTCCGGTATAGAGAAAACATTGTCAGATCCTAACATTCGTTCAAGACTGGAAAATGATCCTGTAACAAAAAGCAATCTTGAAAAAAGTATTGATCAAGCAGCAAAAGCTGTAAGAACAGAAAAGAGTAACGCTTATGAGTTTAGTGCAAGAATGGAATATCCAAATATTGCAGGTCTTTCAAATAACTATTCTGTTTTTGGGCAGGAGTTAGGGTTAGAACCTGTTATACCAGAATATTACATCTATTCGGTATTGGGGGCAGGAAAAATAGGTAAAAGCCTATTTGATCTATCTTCTCCATCAACTCGATTGATTGTAGGAGCAAACGGTGTAGTTAGTGCAGGTTCTCAATATGTTACTAATGGTGAAATTAGTTTAAAAGATACAGCCAAAGATATGGCAGAAGCCTATATAACTAAAGATTTTAGTTTTAAAACCTATACAGCTTGGAATTTAGGGGCAGGATTTTTAGAAGGAAGCTTGGAAAATGCTAAATGGCAAGACGGTAGATTGCAAGGTTTCTCTGTCGAAAATGGTTTGGAAAGGGCAAGTGCAAAAACCGTAACAAGTACATTAGGCTACGGGCTTGGTAAAGGAGTTGAAAGTACATTAAATAAAAATATTAATACTTATGGAAATAGCCTAAGAACAGAACCGATTAGAGCGGGAAGTCCTATTAGTCGGTTTGTTGAGCCTAGCTTAATGCCTGTGGGAGTTGGGAATGTTGTAGATAGTAGCATATCTAAATTCTCAGAATATCAATTTAATAATTTAAAGTTATCAAATGAGGTGAAGAAATGAAGTACTCTTTAAAAGGATATGTTTTTATTTATTTTATATGGTATCTCAGTATTCTTTTGATTACATTTTTAAGTCTTTTTTTTGTTAATGTATATGCTTATGTTAGGTATGCTAGTGCAAATGTGAGTTTTGGGATGTTGTTTGATGATGTTTTTTTTAAGTTAATAATATTTATACCTCCTATTTCTGCTTTTTTTATAACCAAACTATATCTGTATAAAAATAGGTAAATAAATAAAATTTCCATTGAGAGTACTAGTTAAGGTTTTTTTATATATTTATTTTGTTTCATTTTGTTTTCTTGCTTTTATAGTACTTGGCTAAAGTTACTATATGTATTATTTTATTTTAGAAATGAAAATACCTTTTTGGTCTATGATTGATAGTAATGAACTTAGATATATCATTGTAATACCAGCAATGTTGAGTACAGCTGTCTTAGTTATGTATTTTGGACAAAAAAGGTAATTTATATGTAAGTTCAACGAATATTCTTGAAATTCAATAAATATTAATACTTATGGAAATAGCCTAAGAACAGGACCGATTAGAGTGGGAAGTCCTATTAGTCGGCTTGTTGAGCCTAGCTTGATGCCTGTGGGAGTTGGAAATGCTATAAATAGTATTAGTACTAAGTTTTCAGAAAATGAATATGAAAAATTTAAATTATTGAATGGGGAGAAAAATAAAAAAAACCAAGATAGCGCCCGTCTCCTGAAGGGTGCTAAAAGTTAATGAAATAGAGTCCATAAAAGGCACTCGTCGGGAGACGAGCGCCATCGGGGGGGAATTATGAGAAATTACCGAATGGTAATTATCGTAATATATTAACCAGACAAGAAATTCAACAGCCTATTGATATTGGTCATTCATATGGCTGGGAACATAGACGGTTATCATTAGCGGCAAAAGAATTAAATTGGAGCCAAAAGCGGAGGTGTTCCACAAAGTATGCTGTTTATAATTTGAACTCGTTGGAAGCCTTGAAAATACAGGTTTCTTCATCATAAGAATTTTTAATAGCATACAATGTGGAACACAGGGGTAATACAAGCGGTTATTTATGATTAAATCTTTGCAAATTCTAGCGATAAATTTACCACTTATATTTGATACAAGTGGCTTTTCGATTACCCGAAAATATCCCTATCTATACGAAATAGCTTACGCCATTCACTAAGGTAATGTTTTTCGAATCGATTTCCTTTAATGATAGCTAATCGCTTATCAAACCGCCTTAATATATGTGGAATAGTGCCGATAACAATCATTTCATCGTTTTTCTGTTCCTCTTCAAGCCATTGTTTAAATTGAGCTTTTAAGGTTAAGTTTTTTGTACTGTTCATGCTTCTCTCCAACTAGTTGATAGTTTAATAACTGGACGGCACTTTAACAGTTAAGCGATTTCTGTCGAGAAATGCGTTTCAATTTTTCGAGCAAGATCGCAAAAATAACATTTTTTCTCGTCAAAACTGCGGTTTTATACGCAGATAGATGTCTTGTGGAAGGAAATAATCCTTCGTCTTATCGCGGTAATAAGCCACACCATCTAGCAGTAAAATGGCATCAGGTTTTGGCTTTTTGATTTCAATACCGTGCAAGCTATATAGGACAACGGATACTAATTCCATCTGTTCATCATCCATTAATTCGGTCTGTTTGTAGAGTTCAACTAAACGTTTCGAATAATGCTTTTTAAGCCGTTTAGCTTTCATCTGTTGAATAAGTTTGCGGTCAATGTCTAACTCGCAGTGATATGCCGATTTCAGGTGATTGACAAAGCCTGTAATTGACGCTATTTGTCCTGATTTATCAGCAAGATAGTCATTTAACTGTTCCTGTGTTGGATAATCAGTAATGTCGTTAGAGCTTATTAAGTCGATAGCTGGCTGTAAAGCTAACCGAACAGATTTTAGTGAAGTTTTACCATCATCATATCGTCTTTGTAAAAGTTTATAGTAACTTGCTATACAAGGTACAGATTCTTTAAGTTTATTAAAAAGGGATTGTATGCGTTGCATTTCAGCTAAATCGTCTTTTAAAGCTTCATCTACAACTACTTGATTTGTGTCAAGTAACCAACGTAATACGGTTAAATTTGCACGCAAGCCATTTGGTTTAAAATGAATAACCAACTTTTCATAATCAGGAATTTTTTGCCAATTATCGTCACAATCAATAAAGAATCTCATAAAGTCTGAACCTTTATGTAAAGCAACGCTAATCCCGCATTTTCTCATGTACCAAAAAATAAATTTCTTATAGGCTGTTTTAATTGTCTTATGGCGAAAGATATGCACATTTAAGCGAATCATATTGAATAATAAAGTTCGTCTTGCACAGTCAGGACAAATATTTCCATAACCTGAAGCCATTTCCGCTTTGCACTTAGGGCAAGTTGAAAGTAACTGTTCATCACACTTTTTGCATAATTGCTTTTCTTGATTATGAATTTTGCGATAACGGCTACAATTCTTACACGTTGCAAAAGTATATTGTCGATAGCAAGAAAGGCATATAGATTCTTTTGTGATTGGTGAACGATACCTATCTCGGGTCATATTGCCACATTCTGAACACATTTGTTCTTCACGGAAGTAACGAACACATGATGAACATACAGCTCCGTAATTCGTCACCATTCCTACATTAAATGTACCAGCTTCTTTTCCACAACGAACACAATCCGTCAAACGTTCGCACTCAAGGCAAAATTCGCCATCACGGTGAATACGCTTTAATTGACCACATAACTTACAGGTTTTCTTTTTAAACCATTGAGCGTAACAATTCGCACAATAGTATTCCTCTCGGAATTTGCGTGTAACTGGTGTTTTTCCACAAATAGAACAACTATTTTGCGAACGAATTTGGGTTATCTTCATACTGCAATTTGTAATTGTCGTTTTAGTCGTTCCCATTGACGGTTAAGACTTAAATTAGAATTAATTTTAGGCTTATTTGCTATTGTTTTTCGATTAACTTCTCTACCTTCTCTTGCATGCTTGAATAGTGAATCAAGCTCAGAAGGGTAATTTTCAAAAGCAAAGGCTTTTTGTGTAATCTCACTTTGTTGAATCGCATAAATAATTGCTTCGGAAGATAACTGAAGAATTTTTACAGCATTCACCAAAAGATTTTTACGTTCATCTATCGGTAGCAATTCAAATGCTAATGCTGTTTTAGGTTGACATAGATTACCTTGTGATATGCCTAACTGTTCAAGAAACCTTGCAATAGCGTGAGAAGATTTTACTATTGCTCCACGACGAATGAGATTAATAAAATAACGTAAAATAGCAAAATACTCTTGAGAATTAACTTGTTTCTGAAAACATATACCTAAATCACTTGTAAAAACAGCATCTAGTATTTGTAGTGTTTCAATTTCCGTTTCACTTAATAAATCAGAGTGATAATTCAACATCTCACCACAATGATGACAATAATTGAGCTGTCTTTTATCCGCAGACAGTAAATGCGGTTGATATAGCTCACCACAACAAGGGCATTTTGCATCAAGTAATGTTTGATGTTTCAGACAACCAAAATACCATGCAAAACGCCATTCATTCCGTAAATATGGTGCTTTATCTAAACAGCATGAGCAATAATGCTGACCGCTACGATGTGAGCGATTACGAGAGCTTCTTGGCAGTACCCACTTCGCTTGACCTTTCATTAAGGTCTGTTCACCGTTAATCCGTTTTAATGCGGAATAAAGAGAGTGAGCTTCTAGGTTTACCATCCCATTCAGAGATAAGTCACAAATATCAGAATAGATTTGCTGCTGAATAGGTTCAAATCCCCTATCTAAATCATACGTCCATAACCGCAATTTATCCCAATAAAATCCCGTGAACGTTAATGGGTCAGTGCCGCAATCTAATGCTGCACGAATTAACCACGAACTAATGCTTTCATTTGGTTGTATTGGCGTTCTAATAACACCTGATTTTATCCGATAATTTTTCGGAAGCCCTGCGTTGGTTGTACCCATGAATTTTTCTCGATAATGTCTAACGTAATTTGTTCAGTACCTGATGTAATTGCTTCTACTGCACACGCAGTCAATAAACGATGTACATTCCCTAGATTTCCACCTGAAATCGTATGAATTTTAGTAGCGAGTTCAGGTGATTGTAGGTTAGAGCATTTCTTCAATGGCAAAACACCCTGAAATTGGAAAAGTAACTTTTGAAAGTCCTTATCCAATTTCCACCTTGGCAATTCAGCAACATCAAAACGGCTAGCGTGTTGTGGGTCAGTATGTAGGACACGAATTGCATCTCTTGTACCTACACCAACAATAGGAATTTGCAGTTCATTACATAACATTTTAATCGCATTCATAACCTGACGTTGTAAACGTGGCGTACCCACAAGTAAAGAATGAAATTCATCAATAACTAACATTTTTACTTTGTATTCACGAAACAAATGAATCGTTTGATAACGTAACTTTGCCACACTATCAGTTGAGCGATAAGGCACATAAAAACGTTCTAATAACGAAATATAAAGTTCTTTCTCATTCGCACTCGGCGGTGCTTCTGCCAAAATAATAGGGCGGACACCATCCGATAGACTATCGACATAAGGTTGTCCGTATAAATCGTAGAAATGGCGAATTAACGTTGTTTTACCGTTATTGGAATCACCTACCACCAACAAATTAAACATTCTTGGTCTTTTTGGTTTATTCATCAGTGAAACTAGATTCTCAATAATTCGATTTGCAACAGGATAACCCACCCAACGAGGTTCATCTAAAAACTCAATCCGTTCTTGATTATTTGCGGTCACTAAATGACGAAATTTTTCATGAACATACTCATATTGCTTTTCCATTATTCAATATCCCCAAATGTGAATTCATCATCTGAAAGCAAGCTAGAAGCTGGTGCTTTTACTATTTCATGTTGTGTTTTCTCGATTACATTAGTCGGTACTACTACATCACTTTTTGCATGGACTTTCTGTCGTTGTGCTTGTCGGCGAGCTTTCTTCGTTCTATGAGCTGATTGCTCAACCATTTCACGCATTTCTGTTAAAGCATCATTAATTTGTTGTGAATGAATCAATTTTTCATCTTTGTCTTTCAAGAATTGACGAACTTGTTTATATTCCCAAATACTCATATCAGGTAATGATTGATCTGCAAACGGAATAGGGAAATAACGTTTTAATCTTGGATCGTAAAACCAAATTTTGCCAATATTACGTGGATCTCGACGAAATAAAAATTCCTTGCTTTTACCGTTTTCATCCGAATCATTGATGTACATATTGAGAGCAACATCATAGTAACGTAAGCCATCTATCGTTACGCCATTATGTTGAATCGTACGTTTTTCACTTGGTAAAAAATCGAGTAATAATGTTTGTTCATCAACAGGCATCTGCGGATAACCGTAGCCCACATGGTCTTTATCACCAAAAATACCTAAACGCCATTTTTGAACAGGCGACATTCCTAAAGCAGAGTGCGTACGTTTATGGTACACATTCACAATGTAGTTAATTAGCCACGCTTCAAATTCATCTAACGTCATTACAGCTTCGGCTTCAGATTGATAAGTATCTTTTTCTTTCGTATTAGAGAAAGTTGTACCGCTCAAACCATGAACCTCTTTCATAAATGTACCAATCACACGTTCAATATGTCCGCCAAATTCAGGACGACCGACTGGAAGAAATTCCAAAGCAATACCGTGTGCTTCACAAGATTTTGATAAATCAAGTGAACGAAAATCTGCACCGTTATCTACGTGAATTTTGTTTGGATAACCAAATACAGCCCATTCACCTTTGATGTTGTGGTCTAGTAATAAATGCTCTTTGGGCAAAATACTGCGAGCAATACACATTGCGACAGAAGTAACAGATGGAGCGTCAAGCGAAAGGTAATAACCTGTAATCATTCGGCTATACACATCCATTGCTAACGTTAAATATGGTCTGCCAATCGGCTTGCGATACTGATTATCTACGATAATCAAATCAACAGGTGTATGGTCGATTTGAATCACACTCAGCGGAAAATCAGCATTTGGAAAACTATTTGGTTTAGGTGTAAATTTATTCTTCGCTTTTTCTTTTTGTCCACGCTTACGTAACCTTTCCTCTTCCGAAATACGCAAAATACGCTGTCGAATTGTTCTACGACTAGGGCTATCAATGCCTTTTTGACTCGCTACACGTTGTACTTCACGAATCGTCTGTTCAATAGAAGGACGTTGCTTATGCAGGTAAAATTCATTAATGACCAATGTAACTAATTCATCTTGTTCTTTAGTTAAACGAGAATTACCCTCAGCCCAACCACGTTTACGACTAACCAACCCTGCGATAGAGCCTAGTGAATTATAGGCTTGCAACCATCGGTATAAACTGCGCTCACTTACGCCAACTTCTTCCGCTCGAGCTCTTACCGAAGCTGGACTATGTTGCTCATAGTTAAGTAACGGTTTAATCATTTCGTATTTTTTTAACGCCTTTTCCCAATAATCATCACTGATTGCACTTAAATCAACTGATACATCTTCACGCTCGTTGATTTTCAAATTATCTAACTGGTGAATACTGGCAATCTTACTTTGGCGAGTATGAAGATTTCGGATCATCACTTGTGCATCTTCATCTAAATACTCAATCAGTTCATATTGTTCGCCATCTTCGCGATTTACATAAACGTTGCCTTTTTGCAAAATCAGGCGACCACGCTCTAATCGACCGTGATAGCGAGGATGAATAAATCCTTTAGTCATTTGAATACCCCCAAACTTCGGTAAATTCAGATAATGGCTCGAACCAGTTACAAGTAAGCTGTTTGGTTGCCAATAAGTGATAGATAATTTGCAATCCTTTGGTTCGATAAAGTGAACCTGTAAATAATCGAGAAAGTAGAAAATCTATTGTTGTATTGCCGTGTAATTTAACTTGAGTAAGTATCGCTTCAATATCTTCAGGATCGCACTGTAATCGTTTGTAACGTTGAACCGCATTAATGTTGAATAATGCAAGGTGACGAATTTTATCTTCATCATAAATATGGAAGATGCACTCGTTCTTTTTGCTGAATGCCATTGCTGCTTTCCATTTTTCTTTCCAATCACGCCAATGTTCTTGCCATTTTGATTTTGGTTTTACTTCAATCAAAAGTGATGGTCGTCCATCATTGAAACGGATGAAGAAATCAGGCGTATAAGGATAAGTCATCCCATTTTTTATAAACAAAATGCGAACGGGTTGAGAAATAATTTCTTCTACCACAGGCATATAAGTAAAATAGAGTAAGAGATCTCGCTCAAGTGTAGATTCGTAGGGAATACTTACTCCATCTTTAAAAGGAAGTAAACCTGATACGCTAAGACGCGTTGGTTTAATCTTACGAACCTGTTGGAAAGTGGGTTCTGTTTTCATAAATAATTTGACCTTTATTGGTATCTTTTAATGTGTTTTGACAGCTATTTGTAGCTTTTGTGTCATTAAATAGTATCTTCTAAGGGTAAAAAAATAGGCTAAAGCCTTATTCTACCGTTCTAGGTTTTGCTTATTATGACACTTATTTGTAACTTTGACAGTGGTTCGATCCCAAAACCAGGCGAAATTTCGTTGGCTCACAATGGCGTGCTATTTTTGGACGAACTGCCCGAGTTTGAACGCAAGGTGTTAGATGCGTTGCGACAGCCGTTGGAGTCGGGGGAGATCATCATTTCAAGGGCAAATGCAAAGGTGCAATTTCCTGCTCGTTTTCAGTTGATTGCGGCAATGAACCCTAGCCCAACAGGGCATTATCAAGGCACACATAACCGCACATCGCCCCAACAGCTGATGCGTTATCTCAACCGTTTGTCAGGGCCATTTTTAGACCGTTTCGATCTCTCAATAGAAGTGCCATTACTGCCACAAGGGGCGTTGCAAAACAACACGGAACAACGGGGCGAAACCACCGAACAGGCTCGCAAGCGGGTACTTCAGGCAAGATATTTGCAATTTCAGCGGCGGGGGAAAATCAATGCACAGCTCACCACCAAAGAGATTGAGCAAGATTGCAAATTGAGCGACCGAGATGCGTTGTTTTTGGAAAATGCACTAACCAAACTTGGCTTGTCGGTGCGAGCTTATCACCGTATTCTCAAGGTCTCTCGCACCATTGCCGACCTTGCCGATGAAGCTCAAATTCAACAGCCACATTTGGCGGAAGCGTTGGGCTATCGGGCAATGGATCGTCTGTTACAGCGACTTCAGGGAGAAAGTTAGTTTTCAAACACGTCCAACGCCAACTTGCTCAAGCAATCGAGCAACATCAGCTCTTGATTGACCGCATTGACTTCAACCAAATCCCGTTGGGTTTGTTGAATGATTTGATGCCCCTTGAGCAAGCCTTGTGCCGTAAGCTGTTGGCTAAATGGAATAATACCGTTTTGTAAATCAGGATTGAGCCAGCCTGTCGAAATCTGCATTTTGGCTTTAAGGGCATCGCTAAAAAAGGATGCAAGCCACTCAAGTTGTTGTAATACTTGATCTTTTTCTTTATCAAAGGCGGAAAAGAGTAGGAAAACATCACGGCTCTTGTAAAAACGCCAAAAGGTCTGCAAAAAGGTTTTACGGCTCGGCAAGCGGTCGTTTTCAAGAAAATTTTTGCAAATCAGCGGACGGTTGTGACACAAACGCAGGGCGGTCTCAATCTCGTTTGGCTGTGCCGTTGAACATTCGGCTTGCAGCCAGTCAAACGCTTGTTCAAGCTCGGGAGTCTGAATCAGCCACGTTTGGCAACGGCTCTGAATGGTCGCCAACATTGTGGCTTGCAACGGGGATTCCAGCAAGAAATAGACGTTGCTATTCGGCTCTTCAAGGGTTTTCAGCAACGCATTTGCAGCCGCTTCCGTCAAACGATCCGCTCCAGCCAAATAGACCACTGCATTGCCCCCTTGTTGCGAAAATTGTTGTAATTTTGCCGTGATCTCTCGCACCTGATCGATCCCAATATCTTTATTTTCAATCGGTTCAAGCAGATGAAAATCGGGGTGGTTGCCACTTTGCCACAGCAAACAGCTTTTGCACTGCCCGCAAGGTTGGCTCTCTTGTGGCGTTTGGCAAAGTAACCAATGTGTAAAGTGTCGGATAAGCTGTTCCGTGCCTAAGCCAACATCAGTTTTAAACAACAATGCGTGATGCCCCCGACCTTGCTGAAAGGTTGAAGTGATTTGGTGGTAGGTGGGTTGGTGCCAGGTGTATAAGTTCATTTTATTTAGATTTTAAAATTAACATCTATTTCTCTCTCCCGCTTACAAAAGAGAACTTTGCAAATTTTTAACAATAAGTAACCGCTTGTTTACCCTCTCTCTGCTTAAAATTGCCTTACGCAATTTTAAGCTGTCTCTCCCCCGTAAACGGGGGAGAGTAAGGTTATACCATTGACAAAAACCTTTCCACCGCTTGTTTTATATCTGCCGAAACCTGTTCGATATCCGCTTCAGCATTGATTAACACGGCTTTGGGGTTATCTTTCACCAACGCTAAATAACGCTCGTGGGTGCGGTGGAAAAAGTCGATATGTTGCTGTTCGATGCGGTCTAAAGCACCACGCCCTTTGGCTCGTTCTAGTCCAACGGCAGGATCAATATCAAGGTAAAGGGTAAAATCAGGTTCAAAATCACCTAAAATCGCAGAGCCGATTTGATCCACCAAATCCGCCAAACCCCGTCCGCCACCTTGATAGGCTTGGCTGGACATATTGTGTCGGTCGCCGATAACCCATTTGCCACTGGCAAGGGCTGGTTCGATCACCGTTTCGACCAACTGCGTACGAGCGGCGTAAATCATCAACACTTCGGCTTTGTCGGTGGTGTGTTCGCCGTCTCTGCCCTCTTTCCACAAATCACGCAGGGCTTCGGCAATTGGTGTGCCGCCCGGCTCTCTTGTGCGGATAAAATCAATGCCATGGGTAGCTAAGGTTTCTGCTACCACACGTTGAGCGTTGCTTTTGCCTGCTCCCTCTAATCCCTCAATCACAATAAATTTGCCACGCATTATTTGTTCTCACTCTTTTTATTTCGTTCAATTTGGATCCAATTACGCACCGCTTGATTATGTTCATCTAATGTTCGGCTGAACTTATGCCCGCCCGAACCGTCCGCCACAAAGTAGAAATAAGGGGTAGTGTCGGGTTGAGCAGTCGCTTTAATTGACGCTTCACTTGGCATTGCTATCGGGGTCGGCGGTAAGCCGTCAATGATGTAAGTGTTGTACGGCGTAGGTTCTAGCAGATCTTTTTTGCGGATATTGCCGTTGTAGCGGTCGCCCATTCCGTAAATCACCGTTGGGTCGGTCTGCAATTTCCAACCTTGACGCAAGCGGTTGATAAACACCGATGCCACTTGCGGACGCTCACTTGCCACGCCCGTCTCTTTTTCGACAATTGACGCTAAAATCAGCATCTCATAAGGCGATTTAAGCGGTAGGTTCTCCGCCCGATTTTGCCAAGCCTGCTCTAAGGCTTGTTGCTGTTTTTGATAAGCACGTTTTAGCAATTCAAGATCGCTTGAATACGGCACATAGCTGTAAGTATCAGGGGCAAGCCAGCCCTCGAGCTTTTCGTTTGGCACGCCAAGCAGTTTGGCAATATCTGTCTCATTTTTATCGGCAAGTGTCTGCTCTAAATAACGAGCCTTTGCCAACTGTTCACGCCACGTTTTAAAGGTTTTGCCCTCAATAAATTGCACATTCAACTGCACTTCTTTGCCACTGTTAAAGTGTTGGAGTAGATCTTTCACGGTTTTGAGATTATCCAACGCATAAACACCTGCTTTAAATTTGCTCAATTCAGGCTGCAGACGAATGAGATAAGGTAACAAATCGGCATCATCACTACTGATAATACCTTGCTCTGCAAGCAATTTTGCCAATTTTTGACTTGATGTGCCTTTTTCTAAAATAAAGAGTTGATCGGGCTTGGTTGTCAGTTGATGTTCTGCTAACTGATTGATTTTTTGATAGGCATAAAATCCGCCACCAAGAGCAACCACAGACAGCAAGCCAAGTGAAATAAAGAGTTTTTTTAACATTTGAATCAACGTATAAATCGAATTAAAAACGGAGCGAACCTTACTACAAGGCATACAAAAAAGCTATACAAGCGGTAAGATTTCTAAAATTTTTTGTAACGCTAGTTTTTGTGTTTTTTGATTTAGGGGATAAATGGTGGGTCGTGAAGGATTCGAACCTTCGACCAACGGATTAAAAGTCCGCTGCTCTACCGACTGAGCTAACGACCCATAATCTTGCGTAACGGGAGCGTATCATACGGATTTTCCGCGTGAGATCAACCCTTTTTTTCTTTTTTTAAATTATTTGCATAGTTTGCAAGCAACAAGCGGTAAGATTTTGCAAAAAATTTACCCTATCCGACCGCTTGTCTCTCAGAAATTACGCTTTCGCTTTTTCTGCTGCTTTCACGATTACCGCAAAGGCTGGAGCTTTAAGTGATGCACCGCCAACTAACGCACCGTCAATGTCTGGCTGGGTGAATAACTCTGCAGCATTGGCATCATTTACTGAACCGCCGTATTGAATGATCACTTGATCGGCAACCGCTTGTGAGTGTTTTGCAATGTGACCACGAATAAATGCGTGAACTGCTTGTGCTTGTGCTGGAGTCGCTGATTTACCTGTACCGATAGCCCAAACAGGTTCGTAAGCAATTACGGCACCGTTGAATGCTTCAGCACCTAAGCTGTTTAATACTGCATCTAATTGACGAGCACAAACCGCTTCTGTTTGACCTGCTTCGTTTTCCGCTTCAGTTTCACCGATACATAATACTGGCACTAAACCTGCTTCTTTTAACGCAGCGAATTTTTTCGCAATAAATTCATCGCTCTCTTTGTGGTAAGTACGGCGTTCAGAGTGGCCGATGATGATATATTTAGCACCGAAATCTTTTAACATTGCTGTTGAAATATCGCCAGTAAATGCACCTTGTACATTCACGTCCACGTTTTGTGCGCCTAATGCGATCAATTTTTTGGTGGTACATTCACAACCACAGCTTGCTAATGCCGCTTCTGCTTCCGCTAAGTACATCACAGGCGGTGCGATAGCGACATCACAACCTGTAACGCCATCAAGTTCTCTTTTTAAGCTTTCCACTAATTCTTTAGTGAATGCTTTGCTACCATTTAATTTCCAGTTACCCATTACTAACGGACGACGTGCCATTTTGTTTCTCCTATTGAGTGAAATGTAATAATAAAACTGCGCAAACTATACCAAATTTTTACAAGAATTTATTGTTTTTCCGCAAGATTTCAGCTCAAGATCAGAAAATAACTGATAAAATAGCCAAAATTTTAAGGGGCGGGGTTTATCCCCGCCCGAAATGTTAATGGGATAAACAATGCAATTAGCCTATTTATTCGGCAAGCCCACGCAAGCGGGCAGATTAAAAGCAGAATTTGCCGATTTTATTGTCAAAGAAGAACTCGGTTATACCCTTTCAGGTGAAGGGGAATTTGTGGCGGTAAAGATTCGTAAAACCGATACGAATACCTTGTTTGTCGGCGAAAAATTGGCAGAATTTGCAGGCATTTCCGCCAAAAATATGAGCTATGCAGGCTTAAAAGATCGCCACGCCGTGACAGAACAGTGGTTCTGCTTGCATTTGGCAGGCAAAGAAACACCCGACTTTTCAGCCTTTCAACTTGAAGGTGTCGAAGTGTTGGAAGTCACTCGCCACAACCGCAAAATTCGCATCGGCAGTCTTTCAGGCAATCACTTTGAGCTGTTATTAAGAGACGTAAAACAGAGCGATGATCTCACCGCTCGTTTAAACCAAATACAAGCGGTCGGATTTCCGAATTATTTTACTGAACAACGTTTCGGGCGAGACGGACATAATTTGACCCAAGCAATGCGTTGGGCGAAAGGCGAAATTACAGTAAAAGATCGTAAAAAACGCAGTTTCTATCTCTCTGCCGCTCGCAGTGAGATTTTTAATTTGGTCGTTTCAAACCGCATTGAACTTGGCTTAACCCAACAGGTGTTGCCTTTTGACTTAATACAACTGGCTGGCTCAAACAGTTGGTTTGTGGCACAACCTGAGGAATTAAACGAATTGAACAAGCGGTTAGATTTGCAAGATATTTTGCTCACCGCACCGCTTGTCGGCGAAAACTCTTTATCACAGCAAGTGTCTGAGTATGAACAAAACATCGTTTCCGCCCAGCAAGATCTGTTGGCATTAATGGCAAAAGAGCGAATGAGTGCTGCTCGTCGTGCGATGTTTTGTAAGCCACAACAGTTTGAGTGGCAATTTGAAGAAGCAGGATTACGTTTGAAATTCTTTCTTGATGCGGGCAGTTATGCGACAGCGTTGGTGAGGGAGTTGGTTTTGGTGGATGATTAGTCGCCTATGATGGCACTTGTTTTAACCACAACTGCTCGAAACATATAACTCATTGATTTGAAATCATTCCCTTCCCCCGTAAACGGGGGAAGGTGCCGAAGGCGGAAGGGGGGATTGCAAACGAAGTTTGCAACATTTTAGCGATTTTTAACCGCTTGTAGATTGTTCTTCGGACACCCCCCTCAGCCTTCGGCAGCTCCCCCCGCAAGCAGGGGGAGCGAACGGGGTAACATCATCGTATTATAAGTTTCGAACACTTATGATTTTTAACGAGTGCCTAAAACGTAATTAAAATATGATAGGCACACGTTGAAAACCTGTACTATTGGCAACGAAGATAATAATGCAAGGAAATAACAAACAATGAACATTCTATTAAGCAACGATGACGGTTTCCACGCTCACGGCATTCAAGTTTTAGCAAAAACACTGCGTGATGCAGGACATAAAGTCACCATTGTTGCCCCTGATCGCAATCGCAGTGCGGCATCAAGCTGTTTGACGTTGGTCGATCCATTGCGTGTACATCAATTTGATAATGGTGATTATGCCATTATTGCAGGCACACCCGCAGACTGCGTACATTTGGCGTTAAATGGGCTACTTGATGAACCCTTTGATTTGGTCGTTTCGGGCATTAACCACGGGGCGAATTTAGGCGATGATGTGGTTTATTCAGGCACGGTTGCTGCCGCCCTTGAAGGTCGTCACTTACCTTTCCCGTCGATTGCAGTCTCTTTAGTTGGGCATAAAGGGGCAAATTATTTGGCGGGTCAGTGCCATTTTGAAACGGCAGCACAGGTGGTATTAGATTTATTGCCAAAAGTAGTCACGGATGCAATCCCTGCCAATCAAGTATTGAATGTCAATGTACCCAATGTGCCTTATACTGAACTTAAAGGGATGATGGTTACTCGCTTGGGCGACCGCTCACCTGCAGCGGAAATCATTAAACAGCAAGATCCCCGCGGGGCAAATGTTTATTGGATTGGTACAACGGGTAAACCGACTGACGAAAGCGAAGGGACAGACTTTTATGCTATCAATCATAACTATGTCTCTATCACACCTGTGCAAGCAGATATGACAGCACATCAATCCATTCAAGCATTAAAAGAGATTTTATAAATGAAACTATTTGGTACGATTTATGATAAAACGATGGAATGGTCGAAACACCGTTTTGCTGCAGGTTGGCTCAGTTTTGTCAGCTTTATTGAAGCGATTTTCTTCCCTATTCCGCCCGATGTAATGCTTATTCCGATGTCGATGAGTAAGCCACAAATGGCAACACGTTATGCGATTTACGCTACCGTTTCGTCGATTATTGGCGGAATTATTGGCTATTCTGTGGGTTATTTTGCGTCAGATTGGGTACAAGAAGTTGTCGCAAATTGGGGAATGCAAGCCAATTTTGATCGCGCAATGAGCTGGTTTGAAACGTGGGGAATCATGATTATCTTCTTAGCAGCAGGTTTCTCACCCGTTCCATTTAAAGTCTTTACCCTTTGTGCCGGTGTACTACAAATGGCGTTTTTACCATTTATTCTCACGGCAACAATTTCTCGTTTTATTCGCTTTCTGCTTGTGGCAAAATTATCTGCATGGGGCGGAGAGAAATATGCGGATAAAATCCGCCGTTCTATTGAATTAATTGGTTGGGGTACAGTAGCGGTTGCTGTTGTTGCCTACGTGATTTATGTCTTATTGAAATAAGAGGCTATTATGAAAAAATCATTCCTTCTACTTCCACTTGCTGCAATGATCTTAACAGCTTGTTCATCAAATACATCATCTGAAACGTCACCAAATGTTGAAGTAACAGAAGCTGGATCTTCATGGCAAACGGAAGTACAACAAGTAGAGATGCCGAGTTCTATGACATCACCTAGCTACCAAGCGCCACAACCGACTTATACACCGACACCGCAACCAACTTATAGTCAGCCACAGCCGACCTATAGCCAACCAAGTTATGGGCAAACAAACTATGGCGGACAAAGTGAAACCGTTGGGGCTTGTAACGTTGTGAGAGATTCAAACAATACGCCTGTTTATAGTCAAATTCAAAAAGGTTGCTATACCGACAGTTCTTATACTGTAGGTAAACATGATACTTGGTTCTTAGTTGCTTATTTAACAGGACAAACCGCAAATCAACTTGCAACATTGAATAACTTAAGTACATCTACACCATTAAAAGTAGGTCAAGTACTACGTGTAAGATAATTCCATAGAGAAATTTCTCTTTTATAAAAATTATTTTCAGAACGCCATATTAGGCGTTCTTGTTTTGTTTTAGGATATTTAGAATGAAAAAGTCTTTTTTATTACTTCCACTCGCCGCATTCGTATTAACGGCTTGTGGTTCAAATACACCTGCACCGGTGGTCAATGCTGATGGTGCAGATTTATCCCCTGGGGTTATGCAACCCGTTTCTGGCACCATGAATAGCGGCACTGGTTGGCAAACAGATGTACAAAGTACATCGATGCCAACAACGATGGCGACACCAACTTATACACCAGCACCACAACCGGTGTATCAAGCGCCACAGCCAACATATCAGGCTCCGCAACCTGTTGCTCAACCAAAACCAGTGCCAGTAGAAAAACCAAAAGCAACAACGGCTAAAACAACCAAAAAACAAGTACCACAAGATTTTACGATCCCACGTGATGAAAATAATGCGCCTATTTATAGCCAAATTGATAAAGGGTTCTATAACGGCGACACCTATACCGTGCGTAAAGGCGACACGATGTTCTTAATTGCTTATATTGCAGGCAAAGATGTTAAAGAAGTCGCAGCACTCAATAATATGAGTGAGCCATACCAATTACGTGTAGGTCAAACCTTAAAACTGGGGAATAGCCAAGCGGCAGCAACAGAAACGCAAACCGCCAAAGCTGCGCCACAACCTGTAGCCCAACCAGCACCAAAACCCGTTCAAGTAGAACCTGTCGTCACTTATACCCAAGCGCCAAACGGTACAGCTTATGGCTCTGATGGCACGATCACAGGCCCTGTAAAAGCAGGAACAGGCGATGCAACGGCTGTGACTCGCCCAACGGTTACCGCAAGTGCAGGAACCGTTGCTTCTACACCACGTGTCACCGCAACTACTGCAAGTAGCACACCAAACTACAGTAGCAATACACCTGCGCCAGCGGTCTCATCAATCAAATGGCAATGGCCAACACAAGGTCGAGTGATTTCAGGCTTCTCATCATCTGAAGGTGGCAACAAAGGTCTTGATATTGCAGGTACAAAAGGTCAAGCGGTTAAAGCTGCCGCTGCAGGTCGTGTTGTGTATGCAGGGAATGCCTTACAAGGTTATGGTAACTTAATCATCATTAAACATAACGATGACTTCTTAAGTGCCTATGCACATAACGACAGCATTAAAGTTGAAGAGCAAGACAACGTAAAAGCAGGTGAAACCATTGCGACTTTAGGTAGTACAGGCACCAATAGCAACAAACTTCACTTTGAAATTCGTTATCAAGGTAAATCTGTTGACCCTGCACGTTACTTACCGAGACAATAATGTATGAAACTATTCAAACAACTCAGTCTGTTTGTGGCAATAGGAGCATTGATGGCTTGTAGTACACAACCTGAACCCGTGATGTTAGGCGGTGGCAAAGATAAACACGGTTGCTTATCTAGCGCAGGGCAAAGTTATTCTTACCTGAAACAACAATGCGTTCAGCCTTTTGATATCGCAGATATTAAATTAACAGATCCCGCAAATACGACCTTAGCTGTCTATGTCATTTTATCTGACGATAAATCACAGGCAGAAGTGTTTGCCGCAGACTTACCCGAGAATACCATTCTTGATGCGGTCAAAGGCGGATACTTGTCTAAAGATCGTAAAGTCCGTTTAACCAAAACCGCAACGGCTTGGAAAATTCACAAGTAATTTGCAAAAAATAAGAGAAATCTGACCGCTTGTCACCACAAGCGGTCATTTTTTACAAGGAAAATACCAATGACGACACGCTGTAGCTGGGCAGGTGATAGTGAAATATATGTCAACTATCACGATAACGAATGGGGAAAACCTGAATATGATAGCCAAAAACTGTTTGAAAAAATTTGTCTAGAAGGGCAACAAGCAGGGCTATCTTGGATTACAGTATTGAAAAAACGCGAAGCCTATCGAGATGCATTTTATCAATTCGATCCGCATAAAATCGCACAAATGAAGGAATCCGATCTCGATCGCTTAATGCAAAATGCGGGATTAATCCGCCACAGAGCCAAGCTAGAAGCCATTATTAAAAACGCCAAAGCCTATCTTGCTATGCAAGAACAAGGTGAAGATTTTAGCCAATTTATCTGGTCTTTTGTTAATGGCAAGCCACAGGTAAATGACATCCCGACTCTTGATGTTGTCCCTGCCAAAACCGCAGTGTCTACCGCTATGTCAAAAGCATTGAAAAAGAAAGGTTTTGTATTTGTTGGCGAAACAACTTGCTATGCGTTTATGCAATCAATGGGATTGGTCAACGATCATCTAAATCACTGTTTATGCAAAACAAAATGGTAAAAAAATAATGGAATCTGACCGCTTGTCGATTATTTTCGCTCATCATAACGAGCCAATTCCTGCCGATTTTTTTGATTATTCCAAACCGAAAAATAAAGCGGAAAATGAATTATCTGAACGTCAAATAAAAAAATGGAAAAGTCGCCGCATGGCTTATTTTTTATTACATCAATTATTTGAGAAATTTAATTTAGATAAGTCATTGCTTAATAATATTGAAAAAACAGCGAGCGGCAGACCTTATATTCATCACCCCAATATTGATTTTAATATTAGCCATTCAGGTGATTGGGTGGCAATTATATTTTCTTACCACAATCCAAAAAAAGTGGTCGGGATTGATATTGAACATCCGCAAAAAGTCAGACGTTTTCAAGCCTTATTAGATTATTATGCAGGTGAGCAAGAGCTAACTGAAATCCAGAATCCAACGATTTTGCCTGAACTTCACTCACTCGCTGATCGTTTCTATCTGACTTGGTGCTTGCGTGAAGCGATATTAAAATCACAAGGCGTGGGGATCGTGAAGCTTTCAGAAGTCACTCACTCATTAAGCGAGCAGAAACTTACCAGCACTTATTGCCCTAAAGGGATATTACACTTTTATGCGCAATTGCCTTTTTATTTAGCCTATTTTTTTGAGCAATCAGAATCTATGGTATTATTGCCCCATCTTCAACAATGGAAAAATAATCAGTTGATTGAGATTAAAAATCTCACACCGATCATTTATCAAGTAAATTAAGGATTTTATGTCACATCTTATTTCAGAAAGCAAACATTCACGTTTCGGAAAATTAATCTCCGAAGGTTTTCAATGGATTTTGAATATTTCTTTATTAGCGATTGGATTAATTCTTGCTTATTCACTTTTCTATGAAGCTTATACACTCGTTGATTTATTTGTTAGCCATAGTGATAAATTTCAAATTGTAGAAAAAATTGTTATCTTCTTTTTATATTTTGAATTTCTTGCCTTAATTGTGCAATATTTTAAATATAACTACCATTTTCCGTTACGTTATTTTTTATATATCGGTATTACAGCGATGGTACGTTTAATTATTGTTGACCATTCAAATGCCATGCACACTTTATTATTTGCATTAGCGATTCTCGTAATGGTTATTGCACTTTATGTGGTACACACAGAGAGTTTACATAAAAGCTAAGGAGAATATCATGACGCAAATTCATCAGTTTCAACCAAAAGATTTAGAAATCCTACGAGAAGAAGTGGTTTATCAAGGTCACTTCACCATGAAAAAAATGTATTTTCGCCATAAACTGTTTAACGGTGGCGTAAGTGGTGAAATCGTTCGTGAATTAATGATTAAAGGTTCGGCTGCGGCACTCATTGCCTACGACCCTGTGAAAGACGCAGTCGTATTAGTAGAACAAGTTCGCATTGGCGCTTACGATCCAACAAGTCCTCAATCGCCATGGCTTGTTGAGCTGATTGCAGGTATGGTCGATGAAGGTGAAACACCTGAAAATGTGGCTATTCGTGAAAGTTATGAAGAAGCTGGCTTAACTGTGAGTAATGTTGAACATGCCTTGAGTATTTGGGATAGCCCGGGCGGTGCTGTAGAACGTTTACATCTCTTTTTAGGCTTGGTCGATAGCACCCAAGTAGGTGGCGTTTACGGCTTGGAAGAAGAAGGCGAAGATATTCTCGTCCACGTGGTAAGCCGTGAGCAAGCATACCAATGGGTTGTTGAAGGAAAAATTGATAATGTGATTGCCGTTGTTGGTTTGCAATGGTTACAGTTGAATTATCAAAAATACAAAAAAGCCTAAATTACTCACCATACAAGCGGTAAGATCGCTCAGACAATTTGCAAATCTTTGTTGAGATCTTACCGCTTGTGACATGCTATGGATTTGATCTTGAAAATGCAGCCGCTTCTGCAATCAGATCATCTTCAGGGCGAATCCCCGTATAAAGCACAAACTGCTCTACCGCCTGTAATGTCATCACTTCAGCCCCTGAAATCACCTGCTTACCTTGCGCTTGTGCATACTTAATCAACGGCGTCTCCGCTGGCATTGCAACCACGTCAAAAGCCGTTTTAGCCTGTTGGATCATCATTTCAGGGAAGGATAGATCAAACTCTTCTTTACCGCCTTTCATACCAATCGGCGTGACATTGACTAAAATATCTGCCTGCTGATTTTCAAGGCTATCAATGTAATCATAGCCATAAAGCTGTGCCAAATATGTTCCTGTTTCGGCGTTACGAGCATAAACCTTCAGATTAGCGAAGCCTGAATGTTTAAAAGCTGCGACTACTGCTTTTGCCATTCCGCCACTGCCTTGAACAATCACACAAGCGGTCGGATCAAGCCGATATTTTGCAATTAATTTTTCAATCGCAATGTAGTCCGTATTGTAAGCCTTCAGATAACCGTCTGTATTTACAATGGTATTCACGGATTCAATCGCTTGAGCTGACGCATCAATTTCATCTAAAAACGGCATACAAGCTTCTTTAAACGGCATAGAAACGGCACAGCCACGAATCCCTAACGCTCTCACACCTTTAACGGCATGTTCAATATCTTTTGTCGTAAAAGCTTTATAGACAAAATTTAAGCCTAGTTTCTGATAAAGGTAGTTGTGAAAATAAGTGCCTGTATTCCCCGGTCTGCCCGATAAGGACATACAGAGTTGAGTATCTTTGTTGATCATAAATTTGCCCTATGAAATAAAATAAAAGGGATTATGCCTGTTTTAGAAACAAAATAACAAGGATAAAGATCAAAAAAGCCTTGGGTTTCCCCAAGGCTTCCGATTTTTGCATCAACGCATAAGCGAAAATTATTCGCCAAGACGCTCTTTGATACGTGCAGATTTACCTGAACGCTCACGTAAGTAGTAAAGTTTCGCTTTACGTACCGCACCTTTACGTTTAACAGAGATGCTGTCGATAACTGGTGAGTGAGTTTGGAATACACGCTCAACGCCTACGCCGTTTGAAACTTTGCGTAAGGTGAATGCAGAGTGCAAGCCACGGTTACGAATTGCAATAACCACGCCTTCGAACGCTTGCAAACGTTTTTTACTACCTTCTACTACCCATACCTTAACTTCTAATGTGTCACCTGGACGGAAGCTAGGTACGTTTTGTTTTAACTGTTCTTGTTCGATTTGTTTGATGATGTTACTCATTTTAATAAACCTTCTATGTCCTAGAATTAACTGATTTGTGCTGTTTTTTGATTTTGTTCAACAACACGCGTTGTTCGTCAGTCAGAGCTAGGCTATCCAATAGCTCAGGGCGTCTTAACCACGTTCGTTCTAGCGATTGTTCTAATCGCCATTTGCGAATTTGTTCGTGATGACCCGACATCAGCACTTGTGGTACGGGTAAGCCGTCTAACACTTCAGGACGGGTATAATGTGGGCAATCCAATAATCCTTCTGCGAAAGAATCTTCCAACGCCGAAGCCTGTTTACCTAATACCCCAGGGATAAACCGTGCAACCGCGTCAATTAACGTCATTGCGGGCAATTCCCCTCCTGTGAGAACGTAATCGCCGATTGACCATTCTTCATCAATTTCAGTTTGAATCAATCGCTCGTCAATCCCTTCATAGCGTCCACAAACCAAAATCAACTTCTGATTTGTCGCCAGCGTTTGCACGCCTGATTGATCGAGTTTACGCCCTTGTGGTGAGAGATAAATCACTTTTGCCTCCACACCATCTTCTTTACAAGCGGCGGCTTTTGCTTCACGAATTGCATCACGAAGCGGCTGCACCATCATCAACATACCCGGTCCACCACCATAAGGGCGGTCGTCCACGGTTTTATGTTTGTCGTGAGTGAAATCCCTTGGATTCCAACACTGCACCTGTAAAAGATTTTGTTTAACTGCTCTACCTGTGACCCCAAAGTCCGTAATTGCTTTAAACATTTCGGGGAAAAGGGAAATAATACCAATCCACATATTGTCACCTACGAAATGCGACTGCTAAAGCTCACTGCATACCTGAGGTTAGAAACCAGCGTCCCAATCCACCGTAATTGTTTTGGTGGCGAGATCTACTCTTTTAACTACTTGTTCATATAAGAACGGAATTAATCGTTCTTGCTTACCAAAAGCATCTTTACTGCCTGCTTTTACCACTAACACATCATTTGAACCTGTTTCCATCATTTCGGTCACCGTTCCCATTGCATAGCCTTCAAGGTTCACCACTTGACAGCCGATTAAATCGTGCCAGTAATAATCCCCTTCTTCCAATTCAGGAAACACCGCCAAATCCACGCCGATTTCTGCGTTGGTTAAGAGCTGTGCGGCTTCACGGTCTTCTGTGCCTTTTAATTTCACAATCAAATCATTGTTATGATAACGCCAGCTTTCGAGTTCAACTGGTTGCCATTGCCCTTTAATTTTTAAAAACCACGGCTGATAGTCGAAAATGCTTTCAGGATATTCTGTCGATGAATAAAGACGTAGCCAGCCACGGATACCATAGGTTGAACCTAATTTTCCGACAACTTCAATTTTTTGCTCGCTCATATTCACCTACTTATTTAATTTGTGGAATTAAGCTGCTTTACGCGCTTCTTTCACTAATACTGCAACACGATCAGAAAGTGATGCACCTTTAGCAACCCAAGCATCAACTGCTGCAACGTCTAAACGTAAACGTTCTGCGTTACCCGTTGCGATAGGATTGAAGAAACCGATACGCTCGATGAAACGACCGTCGCGTGGGCTACGGCTGTCAGCGACAACGATTTGATAGAATGGGCGTTTTTTAGCTCCGCCACGAGATAAACGAATGGTTACCATAACCGTCCTCTAAAAGTTTAATGATAGTAAAAAAGAAAACCCTCGTTCGAGGTGAGGGTGCGAAACTTGTTCAAAAAAGAGAGAACAAGCGGTGGAATTATACGGATTTTTTACGAAAAGGCAAGGATCAGTCCCACTAGAAAATAAAAACACCGCCTTACAAGCGGTGTTTTTTAACTTAAATTTTGTAATTAGCAGTCTTGTTTGCCATATTGCTCTTGACGAAGGATTTCACGAACACTTGCGTCAAACTGTGCTAACACTTCTTCGGCATTTTTCGGATCCGTGCCACGAGCGTCTAAGTAGAACTTGATCTTCGGTTCTGTACCAGACGGACGTGCGATTAAACGGCTGCCATTTTCAAGGACGAACACTAAAATATCGCTTTGACGATCGGTTTTGGTGTGGTCTAAGAATGTCGCCACTTTAAAACCACCGACTTCGCTTGGTGGGTTAGTACGTAATGCAGTCATCAATTTGCCGATTTCAGATAAATCGCTTACGCGGATAGAAATCTGACCGCTTACATAAGCCCCAAACTCTTTAGTGAAATCTTCTGCATAGTCTGCAAGGGTTTTGCCTTGTTTTTTAAGATTACGCACTAAATCTAAGAACATAATTGCCGCAGAGATACCGTCTTTATCACGCACTTTATCAGGATCAACTAAGTAGCCTAACGCTTCTTCAAAACCGAATAATAAGCCATCAACTTTACCGATATATTTGAAGCCTGTTAGCGTTTCTTCTGACTGGAAGCCGTATTTCTTCGCAATTTCAGCCAAAGCTGGAGAAGAAACAAGTGAGCAAGCTAATACACCTTTTTTGCCCGCAGCGTGGTATTGTTTCGCCAAATACCAACCTAAGAAACAGCCGATCACATTGCCGTGTAGTACTTTCCAATTGCCTTGAGTATCTGGCACTGCAACTGCTAAACGGTCTGCATCTGGGTCGTTGGCAATGATGAACTCAGCATTTTTTTCTTTCGCCACTTTAATCGCTAAGTCTAATGCCCCTTTCTCTTCTGGGTTCGGGAAGTTTACCGTTGGGAAAGTGCCGTCTGGCCATACTTGATCTGCCACGATGTGCGGTTGTGGTAAGCCAGCTTTCGCAAGGGTTTTACTTAGTACTTCATAGCCCACGCCGTGCATTGCGGTATAAACGTAGTTAATATCCACTTGTGGCTCTTTCGCAAGGCTTGCGGTTTTTGCAATATAGGCATCAACGATTTCATCATCTAATACCACATAATTTTCGCTACGTGGTAAATCTTTGATATTGCCTTGAGCAACTTTATCAATGCAAGCGGCAATTTCTTGGTCTGCTGGTGACACAATTTGACCACCGCCGTTCGCTTTACCTAAATAAACTTTATAGCCGTTATCTTCTGGTGGGTTGTGGCTTGCAGTTACCATTACACCTGCGGTGGTGTCGAAATATTTGATCGCATAAGCAAGCACTGGGGTTGGTAATTTGCGTGGAAGAAGATAGGTTTTAATCCCTGCTGCTGCCATAATTTCTGCGGTATCACGAGCAAACACATCTGAATTTTTGCGTCCATCGTAACCTAACACAATAGACGGCTCTTTATCATAGCCTTTAAGGAACTCCGCTAAACCTGCGGAGGCTTGAGCCACAAGCACACGGTTCATACCCATTGAACCTGCTTGTAAGCGTCCACGTAAACCTGCCGTACCGAATTGTAAACGTCCATCAAAACGGCTAGCCAATTCAGCTTGTGCTTTCGCATCGCCCGATTTCGCTTGTGAAATGAGTTGCTCCAACTCTGCATGAGTTTCTAAATCAGGATCTTGATCTAACCAGTTTTGTGCTACTTTAAAGAGAGTTTCCATAGTGAGTTTCCTTAAATTAAGATAACAAATATTCTTTGGTAGACTAACTGAAAAGCGGTCAGATTGGAATGATTATTTGTAAATATAGTGCGGTTATTTGATATGAATAAAAGACAAACGGTTGCAAATAAAAAACACCGTCTAATGTAAGACGGTGTTTATCAAGATTATAATGTTTGAGCGATACGATCTAACTCGACTTTCGCCGCTTCGCCTGCTTTAGCCGCAACTTCTGGACCGTAGCCAATCCCTTCGGCATAGACAAACTCAACATCGGTAATACCAATAAAGTTTAATACCGTTTGCATATACATTTTAGTTAAATCTGCTGGACCATCTTTATAAATGCCACCGTGAGCAAGTACCACAACGGCTTTTTTTCCTTTAATTAAGCCTTCTGGACCATTTGCAGTATAACGGAATGTCACACCTGCACGGTTTAAGTAGTCGATATAGGTTTTAAGCTGTGCAGGGATACCTAAGTTATACATTGGTACAGCAAAAACAAGCACATCACTGTTATTTACTTCACCAATTAATTTGTTAGAAAGATCAAGAGCAGCACGCTGAGCATCATTTTGTGGCTCACCACGTGTACCTGACGCTGCATTAAGATCGTAGTACGGTAATGGATTTACCCCAAAATCGTGTTCCGTGATGTTGGCTGTGATTTTAGATTTGAGATAATCTACTAATTTATTAGAAGTAGAGTTGTCAGCAAGAATACTGGATTTGATGACTAATACATTTTTCATTGAAATTCCTTAATATCGCTTTAGAGAATAATTGAACAAGGTTAAGTCTAAATGATTAAGGAGAAGAAATAAAATAACCAAAAGTGAAAAGAGTATTTATTAAAATGAAATAATGTACAACTTGCAAAAGTCTGAATTATTCTGACCGCTTATAAAAACAAAAGCCCGATAAATATCGGGCTTTTAAGTTGAATAAAAAATTATTCTGCTGCTTGTTCAGCAACTTCAGGACGATCAACTAACTCAATGTAAGCCATTGGCGCGTTGTCACCTGCACGGAAACCACATTTTAAGATACGAGTATAACCACCCGCACGATTTGCAAAACGTGGACCTAATTCATTGAATAATTTAGCAACGGTTTCGATGTTGCGAGTACGAGCAAAAGCTAAACGACGATTAGCAACGCTATCTACTTTTGCTAAAGTAATTAATGGTTCAACTACACGGCGTAATTCTTTTGCTTTTGGTAATGTAGTCTTGATAATTTCGTGACTAACCAATGCACTTGCTAAATTACGGAACAGCGCTTGACGATGGCTGCTGTTACGGTTTAGTTGACGTCCACTCTTACGATGGCGCATAACCTTATTCCTTCTAAGAAAATCTAAACCTAAAATTAGTCTTCAGCAATACTTGCTGGAGGCCAATTCTCAAGGCGCATACCCAGTGATAAGCCACGAGAAGCAAGAACATCTTTGATCTCAGTAAGAGATTTCTTACCAAGGTTAGGTGTTTTTAATAACTCAACTTCTGTACGTTGCACTAAATCACCGATATAGTGAATTGTCTCTGCTTTCAAACAGTTAGCAGAACGAACTGTCAGCTCTAAGTCATCTACTGGACGAAGAAGAATTGGATCAAACTCCGGTTTTTCTTCTTTCACTTCTGGCTGACGAACATCACGCAAATCAACGAATGCAGCGAGTTGCTCTGCTAAAATCGTTGCAGCACGACGGATGGCTTCTTCAGGATCTAATGTTCCGTTAGTTTCCATCTCAATAACGAGCTTATCTAAGTCTGTACGTTGTTCAACACGAGCAGCTTCAACATTGTAGGCAATGCGATCTACTGGGCTAAAACGTGCATCTACTAACAAGCGACCGATTGGGCGATCATCATCTTGTGTATGTACACGCGCTGATGCGGGTACATAACCACGACCACGTTGTACACGGATACGCATATTAATTGATGCGTTTTTATCCGTTAAGTTACAGATTACGTGTTCTGGATTCACAATTTCAACATCACCATCGTGAGTAATGTCGGCTGCAGTTACAGGGCCAATCCCAGATTTAGTGAGTGTCAAAATAATATCATCTTTATTTTGCACTTTTACCGCTAGACCTTTAAGGTTTAACAATACTTCAAGAATATCTTCTTGCACGCCTTCTTTGCTGCTGTATTCATGCAATACACCATCAATTTCTACTTCTGTAACTGCGCAACCAGGCATAGATGAAAGTAAAATGCGACGAAGTGCGTTACCTAAAGTGTGGCCAAAACCACGCTCTAACGGCTCTAAGGTCACTTTTGCGTGAGTTGAACTAATTTGCTCAATGTTCACTAAGTGTGGCTTTAAAAATTCTGTTACAGAACCCTGCATTTTATCCTCTCTTTGCTTTTAAGCTTTAACTATTATTTAGAGTAAAGCTCAACGATCAGATGTTCATTAATATCTGCTGATAGATCAGAACGCTCAGGAGTACGTTTAAATACACCTTCCATTTTAGTTGCATCAACTTCTAACCAAGTTGGTTTTTCACGTTGAGTTGCTAACTCTAATGATGCTTTGATACGTGCTTGTTTTTTAGATTTCTCACGAACAGCAATGACATCATCAACAGAAACTTGGTATGAAGGGATGTTTACAACACGACCATTTACCACGATAGATTTGTGGCTAACTAACTGACGTGCTTCAGCACGAGTAGCAGCGAAACCCATACGGTAAACAACGTTGTCTAAACGACCTTCTAACAATACTAATAAGTTCTCACCGGTATTGCCTTTTAAGCGGTTAGCTTCTTTATAGTAGTTACGGAACTGACGTTCTAAAATACCATAGATACGGCGAACTTTTTGTTTTTCACGTAACTGACTACCATAGTCAGATAAACGTGGTTTACGAGCACCGTGTTGACCTGGTGCTGTATCAATTTTACATTTTGACTCGATCGCGCGAACACCTGATTTAAGGAATAAATCGGTACCTTCACGACGGCTTAGCTTGAGTTTTGGACCCAAATATCTTGCCATTTTCTTTCTCCAATTATCCTAACGTCAATTACACACGACGTTTTTTCGGTGGACGACAACCGTTATGTGGAATCGGAGTCACATCTGTAATATTCGTGATACGGAAACCCGCTGCATTTAATGCACGGATAGTTGATTCACGACCTGGACCCGGACCTTTAACCATAACTTCTAAATTCTTTAAACCAAACTCTTTTACCATTTCTGCACAACGCTCTGCAGCAACTTGAGCAGCGAATGGAGTTGATTTACGAGAACCACGGAAACCTGAACCACCCGCAGTTGCCCAAGCTAGAGCATTACCTTGACGGTCAGTAATGGTTACGATTGTATTATTGAAAGATGCGTGGATATGAGCTACGCCATCTACGATCTGTTTTTTTACACGTTTACGTGCACGAACTGGTGTTTTAGCCATTATTTATCTACTCCGATTATTTTTTGATCGGTTTGCGTGGACCCTTACGAGTACGCGCATTAGTCTTAGTACGTTGACCACGTACTGGTAAACTACGACGATGACGTAAACCACGGTAGCAACCTAGGTCTAAAAGACGTTTGATGCTTAAAGTTACTTCACGACGTAAATCACCTTCGACAGTAAATTTACCAACTTCTTCACGCAGTTTTTCAATCTGCTCTTCAGACAATTCTCTGATCTTCACATCTTCAGCAATACCCGTTGCAGCACAGATGGCTTTTGCACGAGTTTTACCGATGCCATAAATAGCAGTCAGTGCGATTACGGTGTGTTTTTGATCAGGAATGTTAATGCCTGCAATACGGGCCACTATGCACTCCTATTTAACTAAAGTTATTGATATGCTGATCTTGAAAAGCCCGTTTCAGGATACTCAAACAGCATATCAGGACGAAATGAGCTGAGCAGTATAACTGCTCAGCAGGTTCTTTGCAAGAAATAATGTCAATTAACCTTGACGTTGTTTGTGTTTAGGGTCGCTACAAATTACGCGTACAACACCTTCACGTTTAACAACTTTGCAGTTACGACACATTCTTTTAACTGAAGCACGAACTTTCATTGCTTATCCTTTTGATCTAAGGGCTATTGCCCTAAGCCTTTCAAATTGGCTTTCTTCAACACAGAGTCATATTGTAAAGACATGAGATGACTTTGAACCTGTGCGATGAAATCCATAATAACAACCACAACGATCAATAATGAAGTACCACCTAATTGGAAAGATACTTTCCATAATGATGTTATGATATAAGGAACCAAACAAACAAAGGTAATATATAACGCACCAATTAAGGTTAAACGTGTCATTACTTTATCGATATAACGAGATGTTTGCTCGCCTGGTCGATAACCTGGTACAAACGCACCTGATTTTTTCAAATTATCCGCTGTATCACGAGGATTATATTGCATTCCCGTATAAAAGAATGCAAAGAAGATTACAGCCATTGTAAATAATACAACATATAACGGCTGACCTGGTTGTAATAACTGAGATAAATCAAATAACCATTCAAAACCTTCACTTGTTCCAAACCATTGTGCAATGGTTGCAGGGAATAAAATAATACTTGAAGCGAAGATTGCAGGAATAACCCCTGCCATATTAACTTTTAATGGTAAATGAGATTGTCTTGCAGGTGCCATCATTCTTCCCTGCTGGCGACTTGCATAGTTTACAACAATTCTTCTTTGTCCACGTTCCACGAAGACAACAAAATATGTTACAGCAAATGCGACTACAGCTATTAGTAATAACACTAATAATGAAATCTCACCTTGGCGAGATTGTTCAATCGTCTGCCCAATTACTGACGGTAAGTCAGCAACGATCCCTGCAAAGATAATTAACGAGATACCGTTACCAATGCCACGTTCAGTGATTTGCTCACCTAACCACATCAGGAACATTGTACCTGTTACTAAACTAATTACAGAAGTTACATAGAACAGCATATTTGGATTAGGAACTAATCCAGCTAGCATATTCGGTAGGGCTAATGAAATACCAATAGACTGAATAAATGCTAATAACAACGTAGCATAACGTGTATATTTGCTAATTTTACGACGCCCTGCTTCACCTTCTTTTTTCAATTCGGCAAGTGCTGGGTGTACCGCAGTCAATAACTGAATAATAATTGACGCTGAAATGTAGGGCATAATCCCTAATGCAAATATAGAAGCTCTACTTAAAGCACCACCAGAGAACATATTGAACATATCAATGATGGTGCCTTGCTGTTGTCGTACTAGCTCGGATAATACAGAAGCATCAATACCAGGAACAGGAATAAAAGAACCGATACGGAAAACGATTAAAGCACCTAAAACAAACAATAATCGTGATTTTAATTCACCAGTTCCTTTTTGGGTATTACCTTGATATCCTGGTTGTTTAGCCATTTATTATTCCTCGATAGAACCACCAGCAGCTTCGATAGCAGCTTTAGCACCTTTAGTTACACCTAAGCCTTTCACCACAACTGCTTTTTCAACTTTACCTGCAAGAATAACTTTTGCAGATAAAATATCTTTTGTGATGACATTAGCCGCTTTAAGAGCTTCTAAAGTTACAACATTACCATCTACTTTTGCTAAGTCACTTAAACGAATTTCAGCTACGTGTAATGCTTTAAGAGAAGTAAAACCAAATTTTGGTAAACGACGGTATAAAGGCATTTGACCACCCTCGAAACCACGACGAACACCGCCGCCTGTACGAGATTTTTGACCTTTGTGACCACGTCCACCCGTTTTACCTAAACCAGAACCAATACCACGACCTAAACGTTTTGCACTGTGTTTAGCACCTTCAGCTGGAGAAAGAGAATTTAAACGCATTCTATTATTCCTCCACTTTAACCATATATGAAACTTGATTGATCATACCACGTACTGCTGGAGTATCTTCTAACTCTACGGTATGACGAATATGACGAAGACCTAAGCCTTTCAACGTTGCTTTATGCTTCGGTAAACGAGCGATAGAGCTACGAGTTTGAGTTACTTTAATTTTAGCCATATTCAATTACCCCAAAATTTCTTCAACGGTTTTGCCACGTTTAGCAGCAACCATTTCTGGTGATTTCATATTTGCTAGTGCATCGATTGTTGCACGAACAACGTTAATTGGGTTAGTTGAACCGTACGCTTTAGAAAGTACGTTGTGAACACCTGCAACTTCTAATACTGCACGCATTGCACCACCTGCGATGATACCAGTACCTTCGCTAGCTGGTTGCATAAATACGCGTGAACCAGTGTGAGAACCTTTAACAGGGTGTTGTAATGTACCTTCGTTTAACGCTACATTAACCATATTGCGACGAGCTTTTTCCATCGCTTTTTGGATTGCTGCCGGAACTTCACGTGCTTTACCGTAACCAAAACCTACACGACCGTTACCATCGCCCACTACTGTTAAAGCAGTGAAACTCATAATACGACCACCTTTTACGGTTTTAGATACACGGTTAACCGCGATTAGCTTTTCCTGCAGTTCACCAGCTTGTTTTTCGATGTTTGACATCTCAAATTCCTCTATTAGAACTGAAGACCAGCTTCACGAGCAGCATCTGCTAATGATTGCACACGACCGTGGTATTTGAAACCAGAACGGTCAAATGCAACCGCTTTAATACCTTTTTCTAAAGCGCGCTCAGCAACTAATTTACCAACTGCTGCTGCTGCATCTTTATTACCAGTATATTTAACTTGCTCTCTAATTACTTTCTCAACAGTTGAAGCTGCTGCTAAAACTTCTGAGCCATTAGGTGCAATCACCTGCGCATAAATATGGCGAGGTGTGCGATGCACAACTAAACGTGTTGCACCTTGCTCTCTCATTAAATGACGTGCACGGCTTGCACGACGGATACGAGCTACTTTCTTATCCATAGTGTTACCTTACTTTACTTTTTCTTCGCTTCTTTAATACGTACAACTTCATCAGCGTAACGTACACCTTTACCTTTATAAGGCTCTGGTTTGCGGTATGCACGAATATCAGCTGCCACTTGACCGATTAACTGTTTGTCCGCAGACTTAAGAATAATCTCAGTTTGTGATGGACATTCACCAGTTACACCTGCTGGCAACTCATGTTCAACCGGGTGTGAGAAACCTAAACTTAATGCAACAGTGTTGCCTTTCATTTGAGCTCTGTAACCAACACCCACTAATTGCAATTTCTTAGTAAAGCCTTCAGTAACACCGATAACCATTGCGTTAACAAGGGCACGAGCTGTACCAGCTTGCGCATCAGCATTAACAATTCCCGCTTTTGGCGCAAATGTTAAAGTATCAGCTTCGTATTTTACTTCAACTGCATTGTGAATTTCGCGAGATAACTCGCCATTTTTACCTTTTACTGTTAATAGCTGACCATTCAAAGTTACTTGAACGCCGGCAGGAACAGCGACAGGTGCTTTTGCAACACGAGACATTTTTCCTACCTCACTATTATGCTACGTAACAGATAATTTCACCGCCGAGACCCGCTTGACGCGCTGCACGGTCGGTCATTACACCTTTAGATGTAGAAACTACTGCGATACCTAAACCACCCATTACTTTTGGTAATTCGTCTTTACGTTTATAAATACGAAGACCAGGACGGCTTACACGTTGGATACTTTCTACAACTGGTTTGTTTTGGAAATATTTTAAAGTGATTTCCAATTCAGGTTTTGAACCTTCAACAACTTTGAAGCTCTCAACATAACCTTCTTCAGCTAAAACGCTTGCAATAGCAACTTTTAACTTAGATGAAGGCATACTGATTGCAACTTTATTCGCAGCTTGACCGTTACGAATACGGGTCAGCATATCTGCGATTGGATCTTGCATGCTCATGTATTTACTCCCATGATTCCAAATTAAAAGAGGTTATTACCAGCTTGCTTTCTTAAGGCCTGGAATTTCGCCACGCATTGCAGCTTCACGCACCTTAATACGGCTTAAACCAAACTTACGAAGTACACCGTGTGGACGACCAGTTTGGCGGCAACGGTTACGCTGACGGATCGGGCTTGAATCACGTGGTAAAGTTTGTAACTTTAACACTGCTGCCCAACGATCTTCATCTGAAGAATTAACATCAGAGATGATTTTCTTTAATTCTTCACGTTTAGCGTAGAATTTATCAGCTAATTTCGCACGTTTTACGTCACGTGCAATCATTGATTGTTTTGCCACGATAACCTACCTTATTTACGGAATGGGAAATTGAAAGCCGCTAATAAAGCTTGACCTTCTTCATCACTTTTCGCAGTTGTGGTGATAGTAATATCTAAACCACGAACACGATCTACTTTATCGTAGTCGATTTCTGGGAAAATGATTTGTTCACGAACACCCATACTGTAATTACCACGACCGTCGAATGACTTAGCGTTTAAACCGCGGAAGTCACGGATACGTGGAACAGCGATAGTAATCAATCTTTCAAAGAATTCCCACATACGTTCACCACGTAGGGTTACTTTGCATCCGATTGGATATCCCTGACGGATTTTAAAGCCTGCAACAGATTTGCGTGCTTTTGTAATTAAAGGTTTCTGACCGCTGATTGCTGTTAAATCTGCTACTGCGTTGTCTAACAGTTTTTTGTCGGTCAATGCTTCACCCACACCCATATTCAGGGTTATCTTTTCGATTCGTGGGACTTGCATGACAGATGAGTAGTTGAATTTCGCTTTCAATTCATTAACTACTGTATCTCTGTAGTAATCATGCAGTTTCGCCATCGCATTACTCCAGTTAATTAAATTGTTTTCTCGTTAGATTTGAAGAAACGGACTTTTTTGCCATCTTCGAATCTAAATCCTACACGGTCAGCTTTATTTGTTTCTGGGTTGAAAATCGCTACGTTTGACGCATCAATCGCCGCTTCTTTCTTCACTAAACCGCCAGCTTTGCCTAATGCAGGAACTGGTTTTTCGTGTTTAGTGATAATGTTGATACCCTCAACAACCACTTTACCGTTTGGTAACACTTTAGTTACCTTACCACGTTTGCCCTTGTCTTTACCAGCAAGAACAATTACTTCATCGTTTTGACGGATTTTTGCAGCCATTACATTCTCTCCTTATAGTACTTCTGGAGCTAAAGAAATGATCTTCATAAACTTCTCAGAACGAAGTTCACGCGTCACAGGTCCAAAAATACGAGTACCGATTGGTTGCTCAGTGTTATTGTTTAAAATTACACAAGCATTGCCATCGAAACGAATAACTGCGCCATCTGGGCGACGAACACCCTTCTTGGTGCGCACAACAACTGCTTTTAACACATCACCTTTTTTAACTTTACCGCGTGGAATTGCTTCTTTCACAGTAACTTTGATGATATCGCCGATAGCAGCGTAACGACGGTGCGATCCACCTAGAACCTTGATACACATTACGCTACGAGCCCCTGAGTTATCAGCAACATCCAGCATAGTCTGTTCTTGGATCATATTAGTGCTCCGTTAAAATAAAAAACACCCTTTCGGGACGAACCTACTTGCCCTATGCAAATAGGATGCGGATTATATCGCAACTCAAGCGGCAAGATCAACTGAATTTTAGACAATTCATAGATTTGCAGAAAATGTAGAAAATCAGACCGCTTGTAAATTAAAAGCCCCTGCAATTGCAAGGGCTTTTAGATTTTATATTGTTGATTAAGCTACTGCTTTTTCAACGATACGAACTAAAGTATGTGATTTCGTTTTAGAGAGTGGACGACACTCTTTTACTTCAACGACATCGCCTAATTTAGCTTCGTTGTTTTCATCGTGTACGTGTAATTTAGTCGTACGACGGATAAATTTACCGTAAATTGGGTGTTTTACCGTGCGTTCGATAGCAACAACAAATGATTTGTCCATTTTGTCGCTAACAACTTTACCTTGTACTGTACGAATTTTATCAGTCATTACTCACCCGCCTTTTCGGTTAATACAGTTTTAACTTGTGCAATGCTACGACGCACTTGTTTTAACTGGTGGGTTTGTTGAAGCTGACCGGTGGCTGCTTGCATACGCAATTTGAACTGTTCACCTAAAAGGTTCACTAATTCACCATTCAGCTCTTCAACACTTTTGTTACGTAGTTCTTGAGCTTTCATTACATCACCGTCTTAGTTACAAATGTGGTTTTAAACGGAAGTTTCGCTGCCGCTAATGCGAATGCATTGCGTGCGACTTCTTCAGATACACCGTCCATTTCATAGAGAACTTTACCCGGCTGGATTAAGGCTACCCAGTACTCTACGTTACCTTTACCTTTACCCATACGGACTTCTAATGGTTTTTCAGTAATTGGTTTGTCTGGGAACACACGGATCCAGATTTTACCTTGACGTTTTACTGCACGGCTCATCGCACGACGCGCTGCTTCGATTTGACGAGCGGTTAAACGACCACGACCAATTGCTTTTAAGCCGAATGAACCGAAGCTCACTTCTGTACCGCCCGCGATACCACGGTTACGGCCTTTGTGTACTTTACGGAATTTTGTACGTTTTGGTTGTAACATTCAGTGATCTCCTTATTTACGACCTTTGCGAGCTGGCTTTTTAGGCTGTGCCGCTGGTTCTTTCTCAGATTCAATCACTGCAGCCATACCACCAAGAATTTCACCTTTGAAGATCCACACTTTCACGCCGATTACGCCGTAAGTTGTGTGAGCTTCTGCAGTGTTATAATCGATGTCCGCACGAAGAGTATGTAGAGGTACGCGACCTTCACGATACCATTCTGAACGTGCGATTTCTGCACCACCTAAACGACCGCTAACTTCAACTTTGATACCTTTAGCACCTAAACGCATTGCATTTTGTACCGCACGTTTCATTGCACGACGGAACATAACACGACGCTCAAGTTGAGCTGCGATGCTATCTGCAACTAATTTTGCATCTAGCTCTGGTTTTTTCACTTCAGAAATGTTGATTTGTGCAGGAACGCCAGCGATTTTTGATACTGCGTTTCTTAATTTTTCAACATCTTCGCCTTTTTTACCGATAACGATACCTGGACGAGCTGTGTGAATAGTTACACGAATGCTTTTTGCTGGACGCTCGATAGTGATACGAGATACAGACGCGTTCGCTAACTCTTTGTTTAAAAATTGACGTACTTTGAAATCGCCTTCTAAGTTATCAGCGAAATCTTGTGTATTCGCGAACCAAGTAGAGCTCCAAGGCTTAACAATGCCAAGGCGAATACCATGTGGATGTACTTTCTGACCCATTGCTATTCTCCTACTGATTAACGATCTGATACTACCACAGTGATGTGGCTAGTACGTTTTAAAATACGATCTGCACGACCTTTAGCACGTGGCATAACACGTTTCATGCTTGGACCTTCATCAACGAAAATCTTCGCAACTTTAAGATCATCGACATCTGCACCGTCATTGTGCTCTGCGTTTGCGATAGCTGACTCTAAAACTTTCTTCACTAAAGCTGCTGCTTTTTTGTTAGTGAAAGTTAAGATTTCTAATGCTGCAGAAACTTTCTTACCACGGATTAAATCAGCAACTAAGCGAGCTTTTTGTGCAGAAGTACGAGCGTAACGATGTTTTGCAATAGTTTCCATCTTTTACCTCTTATTTCTTAGCTTTCTTATCTGCGGCGTGACCGCGGTATGTACGAGTCGGTGCAAATTCACCAAGTTTATGACCGATCATTTCATCAGATACATAAACTGGAACATGCTGACGACCATTATGGACTGCGATGGTCAATCCGATCATTGATGGAATGATCATTGAACGACGGGACCAAGTTTTAATTGGTTTTTTATCCCCGCTTTCCACCGCCTTCTCTACCTTCTTCAACAAGTGTAGGTCAAGGAAAGGACCCTTCTTGAGAGAACGTGGCATGGCTTATCCTCTTTAATTAATTAAAAAATTATTTGCCACGACGACGTACGATGAATTTATCAGTACGTTTGTTGTGACGAGTTTTCTTACCTTTGGTTTGAACGCCCCAAGGTGTAACAGGGTGTTTACCGAAGTTACGACCTTCACCACCACCGTGTGGGTGGTCTACCGGGTTCATCGCAGTACCACGAACAGTTGGACGAATACCTCTCCAACGGTTTGCACCTGCTTTACCAAGTACGCGAAGCATATGCTCTGAGTTACCGACTTCACCGATAGTTGCAGAACATTCCGCTAACACTTTACGCATTTCGCCTGAACGAAGACGTAAAGTTACATAGTTACCTTCACGTGCGATAATTTGTACATATGCACCAGCAGAACGAGCGATTTGACCGCCTTTACCTGGTTTCAATTCTACGTTATGAACAGTAGAACCGACTGGGATGTTACGCATTGGTAATGAGTTACCTACTTTAATTGGCGCTGAAGCACCCGCTTGGATCGTATCACCAGCAGCTAAACCTTTTGGTGCTAAGATATAACGGCGTTCACCATCTTTATAAAGTACTAATGCGATATTCGCAGAACGGTTTGGATCGTACTCTAAACGCTCAACAACAGCTGGAATGTCTAATTTGTTACGTTTGAAGTCAATTAGACGGTAGTGTTGTTTGTGTCCGCCACCAATGTGACGAGTAGTGATACGACCTAAGTTGTTACGACCACCGGTTTTAGATTTAGTATCTAAAAGTGCTGCAAAAGGTTTACCTTTGTGAAGCTCAGTGTTAACAACTTTAACTACATGACGACGACCAGCGGAGGTCGGCTTACATTTAACGATAGCCATAGTTTTCTATTCCTCCGAAATTACTCTGCCGCACCTTCAACGAAGTCAAGTGATTGACCTTCTTGAAGAGTTACATAAGCTTTTTTCCAGTCACTACGACGACCTGATTTTGCACCGTGACGTTTAGTTTTACCTTTAACAACCACTGTACGTACAGAATCTACTTTAACTTCGAAAAGTTGTTCAACCGCGTTCGCAATTTCCACTTTATTAGCGTCTAATGCGACTTTGAATACGATTGTGTTACCTTTTTCTGCGTTATTTGTCGCTTTCTCAGAGATATGTGGTGCTTTAAGCACTTTTAGCAAACGTTCTTGTTGAATCATGCTAACATCTCCTCAATTTGTTTTACTGCATCAACAGTGATAACCACTTTATCGAAAGCGATTAAGCTTACTGGATCGATACCTTGAACATCACGAACATCAACTTTGTATAAGTTACGTGCTGCTAAGAATAGGTTCTCATCTAAGCTTGCAGTGATGATAAGAGCGTCAGTTAACGCCATATCTTTTAATTTTTGTACTAAAACTTTGGTTTTTGGTGCATCGATTTCGAATTTCTCAACAATAACCAAACGGTCTTGACGAACTAATTCAGAAAGAATGCTTTTGATTGCACCACGGTACATTTTCTTGTTCACTTTTTGGCTGTGATCTTGTGGTTTCGCTGCGAAAGTTACACCACCTGAACGCCAGATTGGTGATTTGATATCACCTGAACGAGCACGACCTGTACCTTTTTGACGCCAAGGTTTTTTGCCTGAACCAGACACTTCAGCACGAGTTTTTTGTGCGCGTGTACCCTGACGAGCACCTGCTGCGTATGCAACAACTACTTGGTGGATTAACGCTTCGTTAAACTCACGTCCGAAGGTAGTTTCAGAAACAGCTAGTGCGTTAGCACCTACAACTTGTAATTCCATCTCTATCTCCTAGACTTATGCTTTAACTGCTGGTTTAACAATAACATCACTATTAGTTGCACCAGGTACAGAACCTTTCACTAATAATAATTTACGCTCAGCATCTACACGAACAACTTCAAGTGATTGAACGGTTACACGCTCAGCACCTAAGTGTCCTGCCATTTTTTTACCTTTAAACACACGACCTGGAGTTTGGTTTTGACCAATAGAACCAAGTACACGGTGTGATAAAGAGTTACCGTGTGTAGCATCTTGAGTACGGAAGTTCCAACGTTTAACACCACCTTGGAAACCTTTACCTTTTGATGTACCAGTAACATCGACTTTTTTAACATCTGTGAAGATGTCTACGTTGATTTCTTGACCTAAAGTGAATTCTTCACCTTCAGTACGAAATTCCCATAAACCGCGACCAGCTTCAACACCTGCTTTAACGAAATGACCTGCTTCAGGCTTAGTTACACGACTTGCTTTTTTAGAGCCAGTAGTAACTTGAACTGCAGTATAGCCATCGTTTTCAAGAGTTTTAACTTGAGTCACACGGTTGGCTTCGATTTCGATAACGGTAACTGGAACTGACACGCCGTCTTCATTGAAGATACGGGTCATACCAACTTTACGACCGACTAAACCAATCATTGTAATAACCTCTTAATTAACCTAGGCTGATCTGCACGTCAACGCCGGCAGCCAAATCTAAACGCATTAATGCATCAACAGTTTTTTCTGTTGGCTCTACGATATCTACTAAACGTTTGTGTGTACGAATTTCGTATTGGTCACGTGCGTCTTTGTTTACGTGTGGAGAAATCAACACGGTGAAACGTTCTTTACGAGTTGGTAAAGGAATCGGACCACGAACTTGTGCACCAGTACGTTTAGCTGTTTCTACGATCTCCGCAGTAGATTGATCGATCAAGCGATGATCAAAAGCTTTTAAGCGGATACGGATTCTTTGGTTCTGCATTAGACCAGAGCTCCATTAAATTTTAGCTAATAAAAAAACCGAACCACCGCTTAACATACTTAAGTTAAGGGGGCACAGTCATACCTTGTTATAGTTTCCAAATCGGAAACATTGTAAGTGTTACAATATCTGTAACACCACTTAGTAAATGATTACACTAAGCGACTTTAGCCTTATTGGTTAAAGTTTTAAAATTCTACACAATTAAAAAACTGTTAGCAAGAAAAATTTCACTAACTAAGAAAGTGCCACTTCATTTTTCGAGTTCTTTTCCAAGATGAAATTTTCACCAATGCACATTTTTCATACTATTTACCAAACTTTTTTCTAATTTTTCGACGAATGTCACAAAAAAATTCACTCCATTTGATTGCATTACCCTATCTCTAAAGGCGATTATCTCACTGAGCCATGCTCATATATCAATAGTGTAAAAATATAGCGTTACCATGAGGTCTTTTTATGAAATACATTGATGTACAAACACAACATGTCCGCGATCAACTCTATCCAATTATTGGTCATACAACAGCCAAAACTTATTTCTCTTACTACGGTATTATGAAAGATGAGATTATGTTCGCACTCTATAAAAATGGACACTTTTATCTCCATATACCTAAGGAATATTTACATGAACTTAACCAATATCCCCAAATAACTCGTTTGCGTGATGAACGCTACGGCATAAATTCTAAAACTTTTTATCTCTTACCCGAAGAAATGATGACTAATTTATTCTCTTATTCCCATTGGTTCAAACAAAGTATCAAATCTATTTCTCATACACGTCAATTAAATTACTCCAGAAAAAAACAATACATACGTTCCTTACCTAACATGAATATCCAACTTGAAAGAACATTAAAAAAACTAGGAATAACGTCTCCTAGTGAGCTAATGGCACAAGGTGAAATTGCTATCTTTGTTAATCTTGTGAAAATCGGTATTGATGTTGACCAAATGATGTTATTTAGATTACATGGGGCAATCAGGCATCAATATATCTACACATTATCAGAGCAGGAAAAAATAGCACTATTACAAGAAACAAATAGCGCATTATACGCAGCCGGTTTACGTAAGCGTTTCACCATAAAATAGTGATGTTCTAAATTTATGATCCATATCACAAAAAACACAAAAAGTAAGAAGATTCCCCCTTCTTTTGATTCCTTTCTAACTTATGGAATGTTACGATTTCAACGATTTATCATCTTAATTTTTATATCAACTTAGGAGAACACCATGGAATTTCGTATTGAAAAAGATACTATGGGCGAAGTGCAGGTTCCTGCAGATAAATATTGGGCAGCTCAAACTGAGCGTTCACGCAATAATTTCAAAATTGGTCCTGAAGCTTCAATGCCTGCTGAAATCATTGAAGCCTTTGGTTATTTGAAAAAAGCCGCAGCCTATGCCAATCACGATTTAGGCGTACTTTCTGCGGAAAAACGTGATTTAATCGCACAAGCCTGTGATGAAATCTTAGCGAACAAACTTGATGACCAATTCCCGCTTGTTATTTGGCAAACGGGTTCAGGTACGCAGTCCAATATGAACGTGAATGAAGTGGTTTCAAACCGTGCTCACGTTTTAAATGGCGGTAAATTAGGCGAAAAATCAATCATTCACCCAAATGATGATGTCAATAAATCCCAATCTTCAAATGACACCTACCCAACGGCAATGCATATTGCAGCGTATAAAAAAGTGGTAGAGCATACTCTTCCTTGCGTCAAACGCTTACAAAAAACCTTAGCCGACAAAGCTGCCGCATTCCAAGATGTAGTGAAAATCGGTCGCACACACTTAATGGACGCAACGCCATTAACATTAGGTCAAGAGTTCTCAGCCTATGCAGCACAATTAGCCTTTGGGATCAAAGCGTTAGAAAATACTTTACCACACTTAGCGGAATTAGCATTAGGTGGTACAGCGGTAGGTACTGGGCTAAATACACCGAAAGGCTACGATGTGAAAGTGGCAGACTACATCGCAAAATTCACTGGTTTACCATTTGTGACCGCACAAAATAAATTTGAAGCCTTAGCGACTCACGATGCGATTGTCGAAACCCACGGTGCATTAAAACAGCTAGCGGTTTCACTTTATAAAATTGCCAACGATGTGCGTTTATTAGCATCTGGTCCTCGTTCTGGTATCGGCGAAATTTTAATTCCTGAGAATGAACCTGGCTCATCAATTATGCCAGGTAAAGTCAACCCAACCCAATGCGAAGCGATGACAATGGTTTGTGCTCAAGTATTAGGTAATGACGTGACTATCTCATTTGCAGGTACACAAGGTCATTTCCAATTAAACGTGTATAAACCAGTAATGGCATACAACTTCTTACAATCAGCACAATTATTAGGCGATGCGTGTGTATCATTTGATGAACACTGTGCAGTGGGTATTGAACCGAACTATCCACGCATTAAACAACAATTAGACCAATCTCTAATGCTTGTTACTGCATTAAATACCCACATCGGCTATGAAAATGCAGCGAAAATTGCAAAAACTGCACACAAAAATGGTACAACTCTCAAAGAAGAAGCGATCAACTTAGGTTTAGTAACTGCTGAACAATTTGACGAATGGGTACGCCCTGAAGATATGGTGGGAAGCCTGAAATAATCTCTAAATCTCTTTTTGGCACGCTTCGGCGTGCCTTTTTTATTAAATAATCAATTCTTCTGATCTTATCAACTCAAATATTGTGTATTGATTTCTCACATTTTATTCCCATATTATTGATGATAATCAATATCATTATATTGCAATTCAAGTATAAATAGGCTCTTAGAAGGAGACTATATGAACTTGATTACATCAATACCTTGGCAAAAAACACAAGCTGTACCAAATGCTTTTCCAGAGCGACAATCGTTAATGCCAATTTGGGGTGGGATTAGCGTACCACAAGAAAAATGGCAAAGCCTTTGGAAACAGCACGCTCCATACGTTTTGAACGAAGATGGTTTAGCCTATCTACATATTCCATTTTGCGCAAGTCACTGTATTTTCTGTGGTTTTTATCGTAATGCATGGAAAGCAGAATATAGCAAAATCTATACAGATAAATTAATTGAAGAACTCGCCTTTGAAGCATCTATTCGGCAAGGTAATGGCAAAATACAAGCGGTCTATTTTGGTGGAGGAACGCCTACAGCCTTAGATACGGAAGATTTAGTTCGTTTGATTAAAGCATGCTATCAATATCTACCTTTGTCTGAAGATTGTGAAGTCACTTTAGAAGGTCGCATCAGCCACTTTGATATAGATAAAGCCAAAGCTTGTGTTGAAGCGGGTGTTAATCGTATTTCTATCGGGATTCAAACCTTCAACTCAGCTATTCGTAAACGACTTGGGCGTAAACATACAGGCGAAGAAGCTTATGCTTACCTTCAGCAACTGTGTGAATTAGATGCAGTAATTGTCGCGGATCTGATTTTCGGTCTGCCTAACCAAACTGATGAGATTTGGGCAAAAGATATTGAAACAGCCTGTACCTTAGCTTTATCTGGTTTGGATATTTATGCCTTTAACAATTATCCTTTTTTACCAATCAATCGCTTAATTGAACACGGTAGTCTGCCACAGCCTGCTAGCTTTGAAATTCAAGCTCAGCACTATGCCTATGCTGTTGAAAAATTGCAAGAACAGGGTTGGCGGCAAGTAAGTAACAACCATTTTGCTTTCCCAACACGCAAGGAGCGTAATCGTTACAATAGTCTGGTTAAAGCCAATATGCCTTGCTTAGCATTTGGTTCAGGAGCTGGTGGAAATTTAGGGGGATATAGTTATCAAGTACAAAGCGACTTAAAACGCTACTTAGAAACACCACCACAACAAAAAGCACTCTCTTTTTTCAGCCAACACGGTGAACATAAATCCCTATTAGGTCAAGTGCAGTACAGTCTTGAATTAGGTTACTTAGATACAAAACTTTTCGCAAATCATCCTAAAGCCAAAAAATTGCTACAACAGTGGCAAGATCTCGCTCTATTACAGATAGATGAGCAAGGGATCGCCCGATTAAATACAAGTGGACGTTACTGGTCGCCAACGCTTGTACGTAAATTAATGCTAACACTACCCACTCAAACAGATGGAGAACCTAAAGTAATGAAACTCACTGAAGAACAACGTCATGTTTTAACTCAATCACTTTCAGAAAATGCTGGACAGATTTTAGAAATGTTAGCTGGCATGCATCAGTGCAGTATGGAAGACGTAATTCAATGTTTGCCAAGTCACATGGTCATCAAAACCGATGGCAGCCGCTTCGTTGAAATCATGCAAGCACTTTCTACACTCACTGAGCCAACCACCTTTATCACTCACACTACCGATGCCGTGATGGAAGTAACTGGGCTTATTCCAAGCGGTAAGATCGGGCGAGGATTTTACAATTTCGATCATAATGAAACCGGTGGAATTCATGGACATCTACGCTATGAAAATTGTGCTGCTATTTATTTCATTGAACGTCCATTTATGGGTAAACAAACTGCATCTCTCAATTTTATCAATCATCAAGGGGGAGCAATGTTTAAAATTTTCGTTGGAAGAGATGAACAAGGTAAATTACGTAATAACCAAATTGCGATGATGAAACAACTTGTACAAGGAGTAAATGAATGATCGCCATCTTCGGGGCAAATGGCTTATCCGGCAGAGCCTTAATTGAACAACTGGATTCCAACGTACTTGCCGTATTACGTCAACCGAGTGACGATCCCTTTTTCAGCGACAAATCTTGTGCGGTGGTCGATGCAATGCAAGCGGGGAGTTGCGATAGTTTTTTTGCAACCTATCAGCCCAACATTGTGGTTAGCTTTATCGGGGGTAAAAAGGAAGGAATACGCAGTGATGCAGTAGGAAACATCAACCTAATCAATGGATTACAAAAACATAGCCCACATAGCCACTTGATTTTAATCACAAGTCTAGGCTGTGGTGAGCAGTGGTCTCTACTGAGCGAAAAAGCCCAGTTTTATCTCGGCGAAGCCATTCAAGCTAAAAATCAAGCTGAAGCCCATTTACAGCAAAGCGGACTGAACTGGACAATACTCCGCCCAAGTGGTTTAAATACTGACGATAATGAGCAATATCATCTTTATCCACAGACTGAATCTCTTGAGAAATTACCTCATCAATATATAAGTCGCAAAGGATTAGCCAAAGCGATACAGCATATCATCGCTGAACCACAACACTTTCTACATCAAATCTATTCAGTAGGTCTGTAAAAAATCGGGTGGAATATTCCACCCGATATATCTATATAAAGCGTTAGAAACGCACCTCACCACCTACTACAAAAGTCCGACCACGAGCATAGTTAGTGAATTTGAAGACATCGTTGTCATTTTCATCGACATCATAATCGCCCCTTGTTCCATTTTGACTATTCAATGGATCAACATAGGCAGCATCAAAGGCATTTTGAACGCTAAACTTAAGTTTGAAATGTTTATTCACATCATAAATCGCATAGAAGTCTGCAACAACAGGTTGATTTGGTAGCTTTTGCTTTCTTGGTTTTGGATTATCAAGATCCACCAACGGCAAAATACGATACGCAGTTCCTGTGTATTTAATGATTGAACCTAGCGTTAATTTCTGATTAAAGAGTTTTGTGCCAATATCCAATGTTGCCGTATGTTTTGGTAATTCATAAATATCGCCATAGCCAAAGCCCTCAACGGAACTTTGAATACCAATCGGTTGAGATGTTTTTTGATGTGCATAGGCAAGGCGACTGAAGAATGAGCCATTATCATAATTAAGCTCAATTTCTGTCCCTGACATCTTAATTGGTTCTAAACTATTCACAGCGATCTGTGCATTAAACCCAGCGACTTCCGCCTGATTAATATCATTGGTCAGTGTACCCGCACTACTAATATAGAAATTCTCTGATATAATAAAATTTCTTACCGTTTTGCGGAAATGGGACACTTTCAAGCCGAGTTTATCTTGTTCAGTAAACACGTTATGTTTAAAGCTATTAAATCCTATTTGATACGTTTTGGCTTTTTCAGGCTTCAAATGCGGATTCATTGAGCCACCACCTTCATTATTGAAGAACAACTCTTGAATATTTGGCATTCGGCTACTTTTCGAATAGCTAACAAAAGGTGTAAACCAATCGTTCATCTCAGCCGATAAACGAATCGATGGATTCAAGCTATTTTGGTATTTTTTAATCTGCATCGCACCGCTTGGGAAACACGGAATAGGTACACCTTCCACTTCGCCACAGGCTGGTTTAAAGCCTGAAAAGCCAGAACGAGCATAAATCAGCCCTGCTTCTAAACGATAAATCCCTTTTTTCCAATCAGTTTCAATAAAACCTGCGGTGATTTTCTGCTCACCTGATGGAGCAAACGGGGTTGAGTCTAGACTGCTATAATTCTCATCATACTTTGCAATACGTTGGTAACTATTGGTAAAGTGAGATGCCCCTGCAGTCAAGGTTAAATCGACTTCGCCAAGATCAATAAAACTTTTATTCTCAAGTTTGAAAAAATTAGAGTGGTTATGGGTTCTTGAATCAACTAACGCCCATATGGAAGCATCAGGATTAAATGTCTGCTTATTTCGAGTGTGAGAAGCAAGCAAGGCAAGATTCAAGTACGAATTTGCATTGAAATCGTAACTCATTGACCAGTTACGATGAGCCAATTCACGACCTCCAATATTTGTGGTGTAATCACGCCCTGAAAATAATAATTTTTGCTGTTCCGTCGGGTTAATTTCTACCTTGCCTAACCACGATGTTGGACGCTGACTTTGGCGGCTTACATAAGCGTTATCGTGATGACGATTGCCGTTACCGTCTTTATAATTTGAGCCAATTTTATGTACCCCATAAGCAAATAATGCTCCAACACTGCCTGTAGAACTAAAAGCTTGGGTTTTACCTGCTAACGCAGTCATGGCGTTATAACCGTAAGCGTTTGTACCTGTTGCGAACTTAGATAACACGCCGACTTGATTACCCGAAAACACCACATCATCAACACCAATCGTTTTAAATTCGGCACTGCCACTTAAATTATTCACGCCAGACGCACCGTGAGCAAAGTCTCGTTCAATATCAATACGTGCTAAAAAGTTAGGATCAATCGTTGCGCCAAACTGGCTTGATGGATTTGCTACATTCTCATCAGGATTGTGATAACGAGATCCGCCATTAGCCGATGTACCAAATCCGGTTTGTGGTACGCCATCAATAGTAGTATTGACTCGTCCTAGCCCACTCATACCCCGAATATTCACATTTACCGTCCCCAATGTTGGATCGATATTGGTGTAAGTACCAGGAATCGCACGTACAACGCTATCTAAAGATTGCATTCGTTTTTCTGCGCCACGGCTAGACACCGCTCCCGCTTTTTTAAACGATTCTGTTTCTGCATCTGCAACAACAACCACTTCGCTTAAAGCCATTGTGTCTGTTGCCATGACAGGAAAGGCAAGCATTAGCACAGCTTGGCTTACCGCAAGTGCAATATAAGTTTGTTTCATTTTAAATATCTCCTTTTAATTTAAAATCCAAATGTAATCAGCATCTTTTTCAGAAAGACCTTTACTATCGCTTCCCATTAAAATAGTTACCACCTTTGTATGTGGCATTTGTGGTGAAAGATCCTGTAAATGTACTGCTACGCCAATCTGACGGTTGATGTGATGATTACCTGCAATCAGCAAGTTCGGCGTTTTAGCACTGAGTACCTTTTCCGCCATTCGCCGATCTCGAAACTGTTGCACCTGCACCATTTTCTGAATCATCGGATCTTGCACATCACAATCGCAGTGATGATGTTGTAAGATGAGTTGAGCAATTTTTTTCTGAATATCAGGATGAGTCGATTGATTGCCTTGAATCGGCTCTGCCCCACTCATTAAGGTGCTGACTTCCTGTTGAGTTAAATTGGTTGCCACTAACGCCGTTTTATTTTCTAAGGCGTAACGAACGCTCTCCCCATAAAAACGCCACTCCCAGCCCTTTTTCCAATGCAGAGCAGACGGAAGATCATTAAAGTAAGCGGTAGGATTTTGTTCGACTTTTGCAATATGTGGTTGTTGATCGACACTCAGCATTTCTAACAACACACTGCCTTGTGGGCGATATTGTTGCAGTTGTTGAAGTAACCAAAATTGTGCTTGATGATGAGCCAAATTATCGTGTTGCTCCCCCAATAAAATATGAGGAACAGTCGCGATTTTTTGAACAAAGGCTTGGGGCGTAAGCTGTTCGCCCGTGCGTAGATCTTGAATTTTACCTAACGATGTTACGCTAACATCTTTTAAAGAAGAGCTACAACTTACGATAAAAAAGAGACTAAGTAGTATTAATTTACGAAGAAAAAAATTCAGCATAGTGAACAAGCTTATTTTTGATAATAATTATCATTTTATTTTGATCCACTATTTTATGTCAAGTCACAATCAAGCGATAACATACCCCCCACTCACCTGTTTCACCACGCCTAACAATTCCAAATTCAGCAACTCAATCAATGCGGTTTCCACTGCTAAATCAGTCGCTTTGGCTAAATCGTCAATGCTGATTGGCTCAAGGTTGATTTGAGCAAAGAGAGCTTGCTGACAAGCGGTCAGTTCAGGCAGATTTTTTGCAAATGTTGGTTCAGATCGCACCGCTTGTTTGGCTGGCTCTCGCTCAAATAGACTAGGTTGCCGTTGCACCGACTGCCGTTGCCACGCAATCGCATCTAAAATATCGTTCACATTATCGACTAATAACGCCCCTTCTTTAATCAGTTTATGGCAACCTTCGCTATAACGATTTTGCACCGCATTCGGCAAAGCAAACACTTCTCGTCCTTGCTCTAACGCATAGCGAGCGGTAATCAGCGAGCCACTATTGAGTGCGGCTTCCACCACCAAAGTACCGAGCGACAGCCCACTGATAATGCGGTTGCGTCTCGGAAAATTCTCCGCTAGGGGCGGTTGGCTTGGGAAAAATTCCGACACCAACGTACCGCTTGTCTCTATAATCTGTTCAGCAAGTTTTTTATGGCGAGCAGGGTAAACTTGAGCCAAACCGCTCCCCAGCACCGCAATGGTCACGCCGTTTTCAGCGACAGCACGTTGGTGGCAAAAACCGTCAATGCCAATCGCCAAACCGCTCGTTACTGCCAGCTGATTTTTAACTAATTCGCCTGCAAAATAACTCGCCCAATGCTCGCCGTAGTGCGAATAATCACGGCTGCCGACAATCGCAATCTGCGGTAAAGACAGGCTTTGTACATTGCCACGCACAAACAGCACAGGCGGTGCGGTACTGATCTGCTTGAGCAAAAACGGGTAATCATCATCAAACAAAGTCAAAACCCGTTGCTGATCTTGCTCCGCCCATTGCAACGCTTCATCAATCCATTTTCGCTCAGGATTTCGCCACCGCTGAATTTGCCGATCATTCCAACCGATCATTTTTAACGCCGTGTTGTCGTACTGACAAAACTCCGCAAAATCCACTTCCGCCAATAACCGCCCAATCCGTTGCGCCCCAAGCTGTGGTACTTGTAACAGCGCCAATAGTGATGTGAGATGTTTCATTTTTTCCCCGTTATTTCGTTAAATTTCCCTAATCCTAATAAAAAGTTTAAAATAGCCAACATATTCTTTTTAATTTTTCGACAGAGATCGCAAAAATGGCAATTTTAGATGTACTAATTTATCCCGATGATAACTTGGCGAAGGTCTGCCAACCGGTAGAAACGGTGGACGCGGAGCTAAATACCTTTATTGATAATATGTTTGAGACGATGTACCAACACGAAGGGATCGGGCTGGCGGCTCCGCAGGTCAATGTGTTAAAACGTGTGGTGACCATTGATATTGAAGGTGACAAAACCAACCAAATCGTGTTGATTAACCCCGAAATTATTGAAAGCAGTGGCGAAACGGGGATTGAAGAAGGCTGTTTATCAATACCAGGCTGCCGAGCGTTAGTGCCACGCAAAGAGAAATTGACGGTTAAGGCGTTAAACCGTGACGGTAAAGAATTTACCCTTGAAGCTGACGGTTTGTTGGCAATCTGTATTCAACACGAAATCGATCACCTAAATGGCGTGCTGTTTGTAGATCACATTTCCCAGCTCAAACGCCAACGTATCAAAGAAAAAATGCTCAAGCTGAAAAAACAGATTGAGCGTGCGAAATAAGGAGAACCCTATGATTATTGTAACCGGCGGTGCTGGCTTTATCGGCAGCAACATTGTTAAGGCGTTAAACGCTATCGGGCGAACCGATATTTTAGTGGTGGATAACCTAAAAAACGGTGAGAAATTCGTCAATTTGGTCGATCTGGACATCGCTGACTATTGCGATAAAGAAGACTTTATTGCGTCTATTATTGCAGGCGATGATTTTGGTCCTATCGATGCGATTTTTCACGAAGGGGCTTGTTCCGCCACAACGGAGTGGGACGGCAAATACTTAATGCAGAACAACTACGAATACTCAAAAGAGTTGTTGCATTTCTGCTTAGATCGCCAAATTCCGTTTTTCTATGCATCAAGTGCAGCGACCTACGGCGGACGTTCGGACAACTTTATTGAAGATCGCAAATTTGAGCAGCCACTCAATGTTTATGGCTACTCTAAATTCTTGTTTGATGAATATGTGCGTAAAATTCTGCCTGATGCCGAGTCGCCAGTGTGTGGCTTTAAATACTTCAATGTCTATGGACCGCGTGAACAGCACAAAGGCTCAATGGCAAGTGTGGCATTCCATTTGAATAATCAAATTTTAAAAGGCGAAAATCCGAAACTGTTTGAAGGCTCGGAAACGTTCTTGCGTGATTTTGTCTATGTGGAAGATGTAGCACAGGTGAACCTTTGGGCGTGGCAAAACGGTATTTCGGGTATTTTCAATCTTGGTACGGGCAATGCAGAATCGTTCCGCGCTGTTGCTGATGCGGTGTTGGCGTTCCACCAAAAAGGGCAGATTGAAACAATCCCATTCCCTGATCATCTCAAATCTCGCTACCAAACCTTTACCCAAGCAGATTTAACCAAACTGCGTGCGGCAGGTTATGATAAACCATTCAAAACTGTCGCCGAAGGGACAAAGGCGTATATGGAGTGGCTGAATAGATAAATAACAAGCGGTCTGATCTTGCAAATTTTTTACAGGAAGTGACCGCTTGTACCCATACAAAACAGGGAGCTAATGCTCCCTATTCTATTTGTAATTATTGTCCGTAATACGCATTCTTACCGTGTTTGCGTAAGTAATGCTTATCAAGCAACTCTTGTTGCATGGAGTTGATGTTTGGGCGGATTTGGTGACTGACGAAGTTCATATAGGCAACTTCTTCTAATACCACCGAATTATGCACCGCATCAAAGGCATCTTTACCCCAAGTGAATGGACCGTGAGAGTGAACTAATACGCCCGGTACCATTGATGGCTCAATGTTGCGTTTGCGGAAAGTTTCCACGATCACTTTGCCGGTTTCTAACTCGTACTCACCTGCGATTTCTTCAGGGGTCATACGGCGGGTGCAAGGAACTGAGCCGTAGAAATAATCGCCTTGCGTTGTGCCTAAGGCTAAAATATCTTCTCCTGCTTGAGCCCAAGCGGTCGCGTGGCGTGAGTGAGTATGTACCACACCGCCGATTTCAGGGAATTGGCGATAAAGCTCTAAGTGCGTTGGAGTGTCTGATGATGGTTTTTTCGTTCCCCAGACACGATTGCCTTGTAAATCGACAATCACAATGTCGTCTGCGGTCATCACATCGTAATCTACGCCTGAAGGTTTAATTGCTACTAATCCTGTTTCACGATCAAGTTCACTTACATTACCCCAAGTGAATGTGACTAATTTATATTTTGGTAGCTCAAGATTGGCTTTAAGCACTCGTTCACGCAATTCTTTTAACATTGAAAACCCCCTTCTTTCATTTTTTGTTCAATCCAACGGCGAGCGTTGATGATTTCCGCAATCGGCTCTTCCGCTTTTTCTGTCCACATTTCAATTAAGAATGCCCCACGGTAGTTGAGTTCCGCAAGGGTTTTAAAGCAAGCAACGAAATCTACACAACCGTCACCAAACGGCACATCACGGAATTGACCTTTGCACGTTTCAGTGACTTTGTAGGTGTCTTTTAAGTGGATCGCTGAGATTTTATCGATGCCTAATTTGAGTTCTTCCGCCACGTTGTCGTTCCACGCTGACAGGTTGCCTAAATCAGGATAAACGGTAAACCACGGCGATTTAATGATTTCGTCCCATTTTTTCCAGCGAGAGATTGAACTCATAAATTTGGTATCCATAATTTCAACGGCAATGGTCACTTGGTTGCTTGCTGCCAATTCAACCGCCCACTCTAAACCTTCTTGGAAACGTTGGATTGTGCCTTCGTCTTGCTCTTCATAATAAACATCGTAGCCCGCAAGCTGAATGGTGCGAATACCAAGATCAACCGCCAATTGAATGGCTTTTTCCATAATTTCGTAAGCTTTTTGACGAGTAGCTTCATCACGGCTGCCGAACGGGAAACGGCGGTGTCCTGATAGGCACATTGACGGGATTGTTACCCCTGTATTGACAATGGCTTTCACCAGTTTTAGACGCTCTTTTTTGCTCCAATCAAGGCGAGCAAGGCGTTCATCTGTTTCGTCAATCGACATTTCAACAAAGTCAAAACCACAGGTTTTGGCGATAGAAAGTCTGTCTTGCCAGCTGATGTTTTTTGGCAAGGCTTTTTCGTAGATTCCTAATTTATGTTTTCTCATTTTTAATCCTTGGGGGTTAAATATAAACTTGTAGGGGCGGACCGATGTGTCCGCCCGTTTGATATGCGTTATTTTCGGGCGGACACATCGGTCCGCCCCTACAAAAATTATGCCAAAATCACTTCCAACCCTTTTGCTCTAAGTTGCTGAATAATATTGGGGTCAGCTTCTGAGCCAGTAATTAAAATATCCACTTTGCTGAGCTCGCTAAATAACATTCCCACTCGTTTACCCAGCTTAGTACTATCTAATAGCACTACATATTTTTCTGCCTTGGATGACATCTGATTTTCAGAATGGGCGATAATCATGTCCGTTTTGTATAGACCATCCACAGTAAAACCTTTCCCACTGGTAAACATAATATTTGCCGCATAACTCATATCATGTCCACCGATAGATAGGGTAATAGCCTTATTCTTATTATATTGTCCCCCTAAAATCACTACATCTTCGTGATTATGGTCGATCAAGTGATTTGCAAGCGGTAAGTAGTTAGTGATAATTTGCAAACGTTGACCACATAGCTTACTACCTAACATGGACATGGTAGAGCCACAGGTCAAAACAACGCTGTCACCGTCTTTACACAGTTGGCTGGCTGCTTCGGCAATTCGCTGTTTTTCATCGCTGTTTTTAATTTCTCGATTTGCGGGAATAAAATCGACGCTAATCGCTTCTGCCCCATTACGTACTTTATGTAAACGCCCTTGTTCACTTAGTTTATTAATATCTCGGCGTGCAGTCGCAGGGGAAATATCAAGTAGTTCAACGATTTCTTGAGTGGAAAGTACTTTTCTTTCTGCTAGAAAATCAAGTAGCTGTCGATGTCGATAATTTTCGTTCATTATTTATCTCCTATTTTATGATTATTTTAAACCAAATAATGAACAATTTCCCCCCATTTTACAGGGGGGAATTGATGGCGATTAAAGCATTGATTTAAATTGAATGTTTGGCTCTTGCTCGAAGCAGTCGTCAAAACCACGTGGGTGGTGATATTCAATTAAGTCTTTATCTTGTGGATAAACGTATTTGCCGCCCACTTCCCAAATGAATGGGTGGAATTTGTATTGTAAGCGGTCTTTACGCATACGCCATAAATCGATGATCTCTTGGGTGCTTGCCATAAAGTTTGTCCAAATGTCGTGGTGAACTGGGATAATTACTTTACAACGTAAGCACTCTGCCATACGAAGAAGATCGATTGAAGTCATTTTATCTGCGATACCCACTGGGTTTTCGCCGTAGTTGTTTAATGCTACATCAATGTCAAACTCTTTGCCGTGTTTTGCAAATTGAATTGAGTAGTGAGAGTCTGCACCGTGATAGATGTTGCCGCCTGGTGTTTTGAATACATAGTTCACCGCTTTGCGACCCATTTCTTCATCTGACGGGCAAAGACCTGCTAATTCTCCACCTTGTGCTTCTGCACCTTCAACTGGTAAGGTTACTAAGCAAGTACGGTCGAAAGAGTCTAACGCGTGGATTTCAACGTCTTTTAATTGCACGACATCGCCTGGTTTTACGATGATGATACGCTCTTCTGGCACGCCCCATTTTTTCCAAAGTTCTGCACAGTGCCACGGACCAACGAATTTAACGTGATCTAGTTTTGGATTGTTTACAATCGCTGCCGCCACATTTACGTCAATGTGGTCGCTGTGGTAGTGAGACGCAAGAATGAAATCCACTTCATTGATCGCAAATGGGTCTAATACCATTGGCTGTGCACGAAGGTTTGGTTGTAATTTACGCACACCTGCCATGTTCGCCATTTGGTGACCACGCACCATATCTTTTACTTTCTTAGTAGATTTACCACGACCACACCATAAGTCCATACAGATGTTTGCGCCTGCAGGGGTTTTAATCCACACGCCCACACAGCCCAACCACCACATTGCAAAGTTGCCTTCTGGAACGACTTCATTTTCGATCTCTTCGTTTAACCAAGTACCCCACTCTGGGAAGGTAGAAAGAATCCAACTTTCACGGGTGATTTCTGAAATTTTGCTCATTGTAAGCTCCTATAGTTGAGTGTTAGGAAAGAATAAATAATCACAACAAATCATAACTAATCACAAAAAAATGTACACTATTTTTTTGTGATTTTGTGATCTAGCTCTAATTTTTTATTGTTAATATTAGTCTCCATACCAAAATAATTATATAACACATTAATAAATATAGATTTTATTAGCACTCAATATATAAGATTTCTAATATATTGCATTCGACTAGTATTCTATTTTCTTAGTAAAAAAGAATTACAAGTTAGCTCTTTACAAAAAATAATGTGATATAGCTCACAAATAATCAAATACAATCTTTTTTAATCTATTTAAGTTGATATCATGCACAAGACTAAATTCCGATAAGTCTGAATTTCAACGCTCAACTTCTGTTGAGAACAATTTTTATCCAAACCAAATATTAAAATAAGAGGTACTCTTATGGACATGATCACTGATATCCTGCTCTTTTTAAAAGATCAGGTGTTAAATAAAGCTCCATTCTTACTTGGTATCGTAGCCTGCTTGGGTTACATTCTTCTTAAAAAAGACACCACAACCGTTATTAAAGGTACAATCAAAACCATTGTTGGTTTTATGATCGTACAAGCCGGTTCTGGCTTCCTTGTTACCAACTTCAAACCTGTGATTGAGGGTTTATCTAAATTCCATAACTTAACAGGTGCGGTAATCGGTGCGTTACTATTAAATATCTTATTAGTGGTATTTAGAAAATTCACCGGTATTCGTACCATTATGCTGACAGGTCACATTATGTTCCAACAAGCTGGTCTTGTGGCGGTGTTCTATATGATCATCGGGGCATCAATGTGGGAAACCATTATTTACACATCTGTATTAATGGCTCTCTACTGGGGTATCTCTTCTAACATTATGTACAAACCAACCCAAGCGGTAACAGGCGGTGCAGGTTTCTCAATCGGTCACCAACAACAAATCGCTTCTTGGATTGCAGTTAAACTTGCACCGAAACTTGGTAACAAAGATGACTCTGTGGATCATATGAACCTACCAAAATGGTTACACATCTTCCACGACAGTATCTCTGCAACCGCATTAGTAATGACGATTTTCTTCGGTATCATCTTACTTTCATTCGGTTTAGATAACTTGCAACAAATGGCAGGTAAAACCCACTGGTTTATGTACATTCTTGAAATGGGCTTGAAATTTGCGGTAGCAATTCAAATCATCGTAACCGGTGTGCGTATGTTCGTTGCAGAACTTTCAGAAGCATTCAAAGGTATCTCTGAACGCTTAATCCCGAACTCAGTCCTTGCGATTGACTGTGCGGCAATTTACGCATTCTCTCCAAACGCAATGGTATTCGGCTTTATGTGGGGTGCTATCGGTCAATTCGTGGCAGTGGGTATCCTATTAGGCTTCGGCTCACCAATCTTAATCATTCCAGGCTTTATCCCAATGTTCTTCTCTAACGCAACCATCGGCGTATTTGCAAACCAATTCGGCGGTTGGAAAGCGGTAATGAAGATCTGTTTCGTAATGGGTATCATCGAAGTATTAGGTTCTGCGTGGGTAATCCAAATGCTTGCAAGTCAAGGCACGACATTCAATGGCTGGATGGGTATGGCGGACTGGGCATTATTCTTCCCACCAATCTTACAAGGTATCATTAGCGTACCAGGCTTCTTCTTCATCATTGTTGCTCTTGCTATGGTTTATATGTTCTTCGCATCTCGCACCTTACGTGCTGAAGAAGCAGAAGCAGCGGCAAAAGGTTTAACCCTTGAACAGCTAGACGGCTACGGCTTAGACGAAGTTCAAACCAAAACAGAAACAAAAGTAGAAGAAAAAGCAGAAGCCGTTGTTGCTCAAAGCGATGCTAAACCAGTACGTATCTTAGCGGTATGTGGTTCTGGTCAAGGTTCATCAATGATGATGAAAATGAAGATCAAAGGTTACTTAGACAAACGTGGTATTCCAAACATTATGGACTCTTGTGCGGTCACAGACTACAAAGGTAAACTTAACGAAATCGACATTATCGTCTCATCACAACACTTAGCAGCTGAAATTGAAGTGCCAGAAGGCAAAGCATTCTTAGGCGTGAAAAATATGTTAAATCCAAACTCATTTGGTGATGAATTAGTGGATTTAATCAATAAACACAACGCAAAATAGTCTAAGAATGTTACCGCTTGACATGATCAAGCTCGTGTAGGGGCGAACCGATGTGTTCGCCCGAAAATACCACGAAACGTCTAGGGCGGACACATCGGTCCGCCCCTACTATTCATCTTTTACATAAAGAGAAAGAATTATGAATTTAAAACAATCCCTCATTGAAAATAACTCAATCAAACTTAACCAAACTGCAAGTAGCTGGCAAGAAGCAATTAAAATTGCTATCAATCCATTAATTGAATCAGGTGCCGTAGAATCTCGATATTACGATCGTATCATTGAGTGTGTAAATGAAATGGGACCATATATCATTTTAGCACCTGGGCTTGCTATGCCACACGCTCGCCCTGAAGATGGTGTAAATCGTACGGCATTTGCGCTTGTCACGCTCGCTCAACCTGTCACTTTTGAAGGCGAAGATGAACCAGTTGATGTATTACTTGCACTTGCAGGTAGTGACTCTGATCAACATATGCAAGGCTTAATGGAAATCACCCAAGTGCTTGATGATCCAGACAGCGACACAGGCGTTGATCTTGATAAAATCCGCCGTTGCAAAACCGCAGAAGATGTTTATGCGGTGATTGATGCGGCATTAAATGGTTAAATTCTCCCCTCCCCCCTTTTTCAAAGGGGGGAATAATTTCAAGCGGTGGCTTTGGCAAAATTTTCTCCAAATCTCACCGCTTATTAACCCTATTTTTCATTTTCAAAAGGAATATATTTATGTCAAAACCACTTCTCCAAATTGCTCTTGACTCTTTAAGTTTAGAAAAAGCCGTTGCTGATGCCAAACAAGCAGAAGACGTTGTCGATATTATTGAATGTGGCACAATTCTTGCTTGTGCAGAAGGTATGAAAGCCGTTTCAACCTTGCGTGCATTACACCCAAATCACATCATCGTTTGTGACTTAAAAACCACTGACGGTGGTGCAATCCTTGCCAAAATGGCATTTGAAGCAGGTGCAGACTGGCTCACCGTATCAGCAGCTGCTCACCCAGCCACTAAAGCCGCTTGCAAAAAAGTCGCCGATGAATTTAACGCGGCTCACCCAGAACTCAAAGTGAAAAAAGAGATCCAAATCGAAATCTACGGCAACTGGACCGTTGAAAAAGATGCACAAGAATGGGTAGATTTAGGCGTAAAACAAGCGATTTACCACCGTTCTCGTGATGCAGAACTCGCTGGTAAAGGCTGGACAGCAGAAGATATTGAGTTAATGAAACAACTCTCTGCAAAAGGCTTGGAATTATCAATCACCGGCGGTATCGTCCCTGAAGAAATTCACCTTTTCAAAGAAGTGAAAAATGCTAAAGCGTTCATCGCAGGACGTGCCTTAGTCGGCGAAAAAGGCAAAGCCACTGCCGAAGCAATCCGTGCGGAAATTGATAAATACTGGGCGTAATAAGCGATATAAAAAAATAACACAAGCGGTCTGATCTTTGCCTTTTCTTACAAAATTATGGCAAAATCAGACCGCTTGTCTATTTAAGGAGAGATTATGCCAAAAGTTTATGTTGTTCATGGTTATACTGCATCTGCAGATAAACATTGGTTTCCATGGTTGGAACAGGAATTAGCGAAAATTGGAATTGAATGTCACCGCTTGAATATGCCTGATTCAGCCAATCCAAACCCTGACAAATGGTTAAAGTATTTGGAAGAAAATACTGTGATTGATGATGAAACGATTGTTATTGGTCATAGTTTAGGTTGTATTGCGTTGCTTAACTTTATGGCTCGCCATTTCTTAAAACCTAAAGGAGCAATATTTGTATCTGGTTTCTACCAACCATTAGATACCCTACCTGAACTTAATTCTTTTTCAAATAGTTATGCTGTTGCACCAAGCTGCTTACCCTTTAAATCTTATGTTGTTGCTGCATTAAACGATACTGTTGTTCCATATCAATATAGCGATGACTTCGCAAAGCACTTAAAAGCGGACTATATTCGTTTAACAGAAGGTGGACATTTTTTAGATAGAGAAGGATGGATAGAATTTTCACTTATACTTGATTTAGTGAAAAAGCTATTATCATAAAAAAGGCGAGCTTAAAGCTCGCCTGTTGCTAAATCAGATAACTATTACAGCAATACGTTAGCTAATAATAACCCGATAATCAGGCTAAAGATCATACTGAGCAAGCCTGGTAGCATAAAGCTGTGGTTGAAAATATATTTACCGATTTTGGTTGTACCTGTGGTATCAAAGTCGATAGATGCAATGATTGGACCATAGTTTGGTACGAAGAAGTAACCATTTACCGCCACAAATACCCCGATAAGAACTGGTACAGGAATACCAAGTGCAACACCTAATGGGAATAGTGTTGCAACCGTTGCGCCTTGGCTATTGACTAATACAGACAATACAAATAATGCAAAAGCAAATGCCCATGGTGCCGTCTCAACTAACCCTTTCACCATATCTTTTACCTCGGTCATATGCGCATCCATGAGAGTATCACCCATCCACGCAATACCAAAAATGGCAATGACCGCACGCATACCTGCATGGAATACAGAGCCTTGAGTGATTGCATTACCATTCGGTTTACAGATAAGCATAATTAACGCAGCCACAGATAACATAACAATTTCAATTGTATGTGCCATGCCCATTGATTTACCATCAAAGACTGGGCGTAACTCTTTAAATGTTCCCATAAAGACGACTAATAATGCGCCAAATAAGAATAAACCAACTGATGTTTTCGCTGTAGGGCTAATTTTAATATCCGTTGGATTCGTATCTGCATGATTTCTGGCTACATATTCAGGATCTTGTAATAAACGCTGATAATTCGGATCATCTTTTAGCTCTTTACCCATTTTGTTTACAAATAAACAAGCACAGAAGATACCTAATACCGTTGCAGGGATAGTCACAGATAAAATATCACCAATACTATAACCTTGTGGCTCAATCATTGCAGCAACAGAGACAACAGCTGCAGCAATAGGGCTTGCCACAATAGCAAATTGTGATGCAATCACTGCCATAGAGAGTGGACGCTCAGGACGAATACCATTGTGACGGCTTACTTCCGCAATCACAGGTAATACAGAATAAGCTACGTGGCCTGTCCCTGCTAAGAAAGTAAATGTCCAAGTTACCGCGGGTGCGATAAAAGTAATATGTTTTGGGTTACGACGTAAGATATTAGTTGCGATTTTGATCATATAGTCTAAACCACCTGCTGCTTGCATTGCCGCTGCAGCAGATACGACTGCCATAATCATAAACATCACATCGATTGGAAGACCTGCTGGTTTTAAGCCAAATCCGAAAGATAAGACTGCTAACCCTAAACCGCCCATTACCCCTAAACCAATACCACCGAGACGTGCACCGATTAAAATACAGAGTAATACAACGGCAAATTCAATAAGAAACATTGCAGACATAACTTGCTCCATTGTAATTTAACGAAAAAGCCCGCATTATATTGCGGCATTACCTGGCGATAATTCGCCCTTTTATTAAAAAGGGATGCAATATAGCATAAATATTTATTATCGCTATAATCTAGATCAATAAAAATTTCTAATCATAGGAAAATATATGCAATTCTCAAAAATGCATGGATTAGGCAATGACTTTATGGTCATTGATGGCGTTACACAAAATGTTTATTTAACAGAAGATATCATTCGTAAATTATCTGATAGACATCGAGGTATTGGCTTTGATCAGCTACTACTCGTAGAGCCTCCTTACGATCCCGAATTAGACTTCCACTATCGAATTTTTAATGCTGATGGAAGTGAAGTTGCTCAATGTGGTAATGGTGCACGTTGTTTTGCTCGTTTTGTCACTTTAAAGGGCTTAACCAACAAACAAGATATTGGTGTAAGTACTGCAAAAGGAAAAATGGTATTAAGCCTAAAAGAAGATGGTCAAATTCGAGTGAATATGGGTGAACCCATTTGGGAACCCGCTCAAATTCCGTTTACAGCGAACAAATTTGAGAAAAACTACATTTTACGCACCGATCTTCAAACAGTATTGTGCGGTGTCGTTTCAATGGGTAATCCCCACTGCGTATTGCAAGTCGATGATATTCAAACAGCAAAAGTGAATGAACTTGGGGCATTGCTCGAGTGCCACGAACGCTTCCCTGAACGAACCAATATTGGCTTTATGCAAGTTATCAATCGTAACCATATTAAATTACGCGTATTTGAACGTGGTGCAGGAGAAACTCAAGCTTGTGGTAGTGGTGCTTGTGGTGCAGTAGCTGTAGGTATTATGCAGGGTGTGCTAGATAGCAACGTTCGGGTAGATTTACCTGGTGGCTCACTGCAAATTGAATGGCTAGGAGAAGGATATCCACTTTATATGACAGGTGATGCCGAACATATTTATGATGGCTTTATTAAACTATAACGAACAAACTTCCTCGTTATTGAACTATTTTTATCACAAGCGGTAAGTTTTATCTAAGATTTTACAAATAAAAAATGCGACATTATTGATTAGATAATGTCGCATAAAATTAGACGATATTGAGGAATCTTTATTATTATTTGCGTGTTCTAATCATACTCTAAATCCTTTACAAAAGTGAAGGAATATTTCAACTAAATTTCAAAAATTGGAGCGAGATCACAAAATTATAATTTTGTGTCAAAACACATTTATTTAGCTAAAATTTTAATTAGCTGACTGTGAGAAAAGAAAAAACCCTGATGAGTTATCATCAGGGTTTAGAATATGGCTCCTCCTGCGGGACTCGAACCTGCGACATATGGATTAACAGTCCACCGTTCTACCGACTGAACTAAGGAGGAAAAGAGTTTGTAACATTAAATGGTGCCTCGAGGCGGAATCGAACCACCGACACGGGGATTTTCAATCCCCTGCTCTACCGACTGAGCTATCGAGGCATCTCGTCGTTACGGGGCGCATTATGCTGATTTTCTTTCAGTTCGTCAAATGTTTTTTTCAAAAAAATAAAAAAATCTGTTTAATGGATCGCTTTTTATTCAATTTGTTTAAAAAACAACATGTTAGCGCACATTTTTATATTTCTGTTGGGCCTTATTCACTTTAATAAGATAATTTCTCGCCTGCGAAGATGGATGTGCCGTTGTTAAAATACGATATACCGCACTAGGATCTAAATTGCTAATACGTTCCATCGCTTCCCATTTATCATTATCAAAGACTCGCAATACTGCTCCTGCTCCACTATTATAGGCAGAAATCATCGCATAACGTTTAGATACTGGGTTAGTAATCTCGCTAAGATATTCATCACGTAAAATAGCTAAATACATAACACCAGCATCAATGTTCTGACTCGGATTGTAGAGATAATCACGATCTGGCTGCCCACCCCAACCTTTACGTGCAAAAATATCACGCCCCGCAGTTCGCGGAACAACTTGCATTAAACCAATTGCATTTGCATAACTGACCGCATAAGGGTTAAAGGCTGATTCAACTTCCATAATCCCTAAAACCAAACTCAAATCAATGTTGTACTGTTTAGCAACCTTACGTGCAATAGGCAAATAGCGTCTTGCACGGACTTCCACGTGGTTTGCCGCCATAGGGATAGTCACATAAGTTGCGGTATACCCATTTTGTAAACGACGAGTTTTAAGCTTATTTTGCAATAGATAAGTAGCAAAATCATTAGCGATAGCAATATTTGTTACTGAACGACCAAATTGATCGACTACCTGTCCTGCTAAGAAAGGATTACTACTAATTGGCACATCGCCAGATGCAAATAAATCAATTCCAGATGCATCAGATCCCATTAATAGCGTGTGAATAATTGAGTTTCGTAAACGGTTTTGATCGCCTAGGGTTTCAATCGTGATTTGCCCATCTTCAAAACTAATATGGCTACGTGTGTAGTATTTATCGGTATATTTAACGTAATCTTTTTGGCTTGCTTGGAGTAACTCATTAACCCCCCAAATTTGATCGATATTACGAGAAAACTGTCCCATTAAAATATCAAGACCATTAATATCTTTCGTATAATCTGGACGCGTTTTTTTGGACGATTTCTTTGTAGTTGAACTACCACAAGCAACCAAAAAAGGAATAAGAAGCGCCAAAGAGATATATTTCTTATTTAATTTCATACGATAACTCAACTATTTTGCATCTACAGGTACATAACCTTCAATATGTACATCTTTACCTTCAAACAGAAAATTCACCATTTCCGTTTCAAGCAACTGACGATGTTCAGGGTTCATCATATTGAGTTTTTTCTCATTGACCAACATTGTCTGTTTTTTAATCCACTCCGCCCACGCCTGTTTACTGATATTGTCAAAAATACGTTTACCCAATTCCCCAGGATAAAGTTGAAAATCTAAACCTTCGGCTTCTTGTTTTAAATATGCACAAAATACGTTACGAGCCATTTTTCTGTCCTAATGTCAAAGTTAATTCATCTAAAATACGCTTGATCGGCGTTGCTAAGCCGACTTCGCTAGGTTGAGTTAAATCATACCAATAATCCGCTGTTGAAGATACAGACAAACGATAATTTCCCTGCTTTTCCGCTACGCCAAGCGGTAGGATTTCGGCATTTTCTGGCAAATTAAGTTCCGCCAAAATCGGATAAATATCCAAATGAAAATGGCTAAATGTGTGGCGAAAAGCAATTAGTTGGGTTAATTGCACATTTTTACCCGAAACCGACCGCTTGAGAGCGTCCAAGCTGTCAAACTGCGGAAACACATAAAGCCCGCCCCACAAACCTTTGGCTTCACGCTGTTGCAACAACACTTTCGAGCCTTGCTTTAAAATCAAAAAATAGCCCTGCTTTTCAGGTAACGCTTTTTTCGGTTTTTTCGCTGGAAATTCCGCCCACGCCTGTTTTGCATTCGCCTGACAGCGATTTTCAATCGGGCAAAGAGAACATTTCGGCTTGGTGCGAGTACAAATCATCGCCCCCAAATCCATCATCGCCTGATTAAAGTCCGCCACTTGCGAAGTTGGCGTAACGGAAGCGGTCAGATCCCACAACTGATTTTCCACCGCCTTTTCACCCGCCCAGCCTTGCACCGCAAAATAGCGAGACAGCACCCGTTTCACATTGCCGTCTAAAATTGGGTGCGGAGCGTTCAACACAGACGATAAAACCGCCCCAGCGGTACTTCTGCCTACGCCCGACAACGCCAACACATCAGCAAAATCGGTCGGAAACTCGCCCCCAAATTCATCACGAATTTGCTGTGCCGCCTTATGCAAATTTCTCGCCCGAGCGTAATAGCCCAACCCCGTCCACAAATGCAACACTTCATCAAGGGACGCATTCGCCAGATCCACCACAGTCGGAAACCGCTCCACAAACCGCTCAAAATAGGGAATTACTGTCGCCACCTGCGTCTGTTGCAACATCACTTCCGACAGCCACACACCATACAAGGTTTTATTCTGCTGCCACGGTAAATGCTTACGCCCATACTGCTGATACCACGCCAACACGCTTTTCGCAAAAGGGGCATCAACGGACGATTGAGCCAAAGGGAATTCGTTTTTTTCTTTTTTCATAGAAATTCATTACACGTTAAAAACGTTGCATAGTATCGCAAGCGGTGAAATTTCGCTAAAATTTTGCAAAATTTTTACGATTGTTTTAAATACATTATTATAAACATTGATCGTAGGGACACACTGCGTGTGTCCGAAAAATAGATATATTTCAAGAATATAGAAAAAATTATGAAACGGACACACGCAGTGTGTCCCTACGACTTTACGGAAAAAACAAATGATCTTCCCACCACTCTCATCAGGCATTTTAATCCAACGTTACAAACGCTTTTTAGCCGATGTTCAACTGCCAAACGGCGAACAAATTACCGTTCACTGCCCAAACACAGGGGCGATGACAGGCTGTGCCAATGCTGGTGATACCGTATGGTTTTCAACTTCCGACAACCCCAAACGCAAATATGCTCACACTTGGGAACTCACCCAAACGCAAGCAGGGCATTTTATCTGCGTCAATACCCAACGAGCCAATCAGCTTGTTGCTGAAGCTCTAGCAAACAAATGGATCACCGAACTTGCCGACTATCACACTATTTTGCCTGAACAAAAATATGGCGAAGAAAATAGTCGCATTGATTTTCAGCTGAAACAACAAGGGTTGAGCGACTGCTTTGTGGAAGTAAAATCGACCACACTGCTTACCGACAATGGCGTAGGAATGTTCCCTGATGCAAAAACCGAACGTGGACAAAAACATCTGCGAGAACTCACCACAATCGCTCAACAGGGGCAACAAGCGGTGATTTTCTTTGCGATTTTGCACACAGGTATTGAACGCTTTGAAGTGGCAAAACAGATCGATGCAAAATATGCAATGCTGTTTAATGAAGCATTAGAAAAAGGCGTTAAAACGTTGGTGTATAAGGCAGAAGTGGTTATAGATAAAAAAGTTCCTATAGAAATGAAATTAGCGATATCTCTTGATGCTAAGTTAGATAAGTTGTAGTAATCATTTTCTACACCGATCAAAAATTCACTCAATATTGGTAAATAAACTCTCAAAAAGTGTCTGAAACCGTTAGAATAGCAATATCATTTTTCAAAAAGGTCACACAATGAAAATTGGATTAGTATTAGAAGGCGGAGCAATGCGAGGGCTATTTACCGCAGGGGTGCTAGATGTGTTTATGGATGAACATATTCATATCGACGGCATTGTGAGCGTATCCGCGGGGGCGTTGTTTGGGGTGAATTATCCATCAAAACAACCTGGGCGTGTGTTGCGTTATAACTTGAAATACCTTAATGACCCACGTTTTCTCGGTTTTAAAAGCTTTATCACCACAGGCAACATTGTAAACAAAGATTTTGGCTTCTACGAAATACCATATACCCTTGATCCTTTTGATAACGAAGCTTATAAACAAGCTAATATTGATTTTTATGCGACTCTCACCAATATCGAAACAGGTGAAGCGGAATATCATAAAATTACCGATCCCTTTGCCCAAATGGAAACCTTACGAGCAACATCGGCAATGCCTTATGTTTCAAATATTGTAGAAGTGAATGGCAAAAAATATCTTGATGGCGGTATTGCTGACAGTATTCCTTTAGCGCAATGCCAAGCGCTTGGCTATGATAAAATCATTGTGATATTAACTCGTCCACTTGATTACCGTAAAACGCCCTCTAGCCCTTGGCTGAGTAAACTGTTTTATCGTAAATATCCGAAATTAGTCGATGCCTTAAATAATCGTCATACCAATTACAACGCCTGTGTGGAAGATGTGATTAAACAGCAACAACAAGGTAAGATTTTTGTGATTCGCCCATCTCAAACCCTAGCAATTAAACGAATTGAAAAAGACCCGGTTAAAATTCAGGCGATGTATGATTTAGGCGTTGCCGATGCGAAAAGGGAAATGGCGAATCTTAAGGCTTATTTGGCTGATACGATATGAAGACAAGCGGTAAGTTATGTTTAAAAATTTGCAAATTCTTAAGCGAAACTAACCGCTTGATTAAGACTTGTTATAAGAAAATTTATGTAAAAATATTTTGTGATAATGCTCACATTTTACACAAAAAAACTTACACGAAATCATCTCATTTTGTTACCATTTGACTCATCTTAGTAGCTCAGATTTTTCCATAAGTCCTGTAAGGAGTCTAATATGAGAGTCTCTACAATCTTACTTAGTCGGTGGTTTAATCTCGATCATAAACTTTCCTTTTTCTTTCCATTAAATCCTGTCGCTTAACTTTTTTCTTTTATTTCAATTTGTTATTCATTTAAGCCACCAAATAACTTTGGTGTAAGGATTTTATTATGCAAAATTTCAAACATTTACCAGAACCTTTCCGCATTCGTGTGATTGAACCGGTTAAACGCACCACTCGAGAATATCGTGAACAAGCGATTGTTAAAGCAGGCATGAATCCGTTTTTATTAGATAGTGAAGATATTTTTATTGATTTACTCACCGATAGTGGCACAGGCGCAGTCACACAAGATATGCAAGCCGCTATGTTGCGTGGCGATGAGGCTTATAGTGGCAGCCGTAGTTATCACGCCTTAGCCAATGCGGTTAAAGAGATCTTTGGTTATCAATATACCATTCCAACCCACCAAGGACGTGGTGCAGAGCAAATTTACATTCCTGTGCTGATTAAAAAACGGGAGCAAGAAAAAGGCTTAGATCGCTCAAAAATGGTGGTAATTTCTAACTATTTCTTTGATACCACCCAAGGTCATAGCCAAATTAATGGCTGTACTGTCAAAAATACGTACATCAAAGAAGCCTTTGATACCAGTGCAAGAGCCGATTTTAAAGGCAACTTCGATCTCGAAAAATTAGAGCAAGCCATTTTAGAGGCAGGTCCAAACAATGTACCTTATATTGTCTGTACCATTACTTGCAACTCAGCAGGCGGGCAGCCCGTGTCGATTGCGAATATGAAAGGGATGTACAACATTGCACAAAAATATGATATTCCAGTGGTCATGGACTCTGCTCGCTTTGCCGAAAATGCTTATTTTATCCAACAACGTGAAGACGCCTACAAAGATTGGACGATCGAACAAATCACCTACGAAAGCTATAAATATGCCGATATGTTGGCGATGTCGGCGAAAAAAGATGCTATGGTGCCAATGGGTGGATTACTCTGCTTTAAAGACGAACGTTTCTTTGATGTCTATACTGAATGTCGCTCGCTTTGTGTTGTGCAAGAAGGTTTCCCAACCTATGGCGGCTTAGAAGGCGGGGCGATGGAGCGTTTAGCTGTCGGCTTGAAAGACGGTATGCGTCAAGATTGGCTTGCCTATCGTATTAACCAAGTACAATATTTGGTGGATGGTTTAGAAGCTATTGGTATTACTTGCCAGCAAGCTGGCGGACACGCTGCTTTCGTTGATGCAGGCAAATTATTACCACATATTCCCGCAGAACAGTTCCCAGCCCAAGCCCTTGCTTGTGAGCTCTACAAAGTCGCCGGCATTCGTGCGGTAGAAATTGGTTCTTTCCTACTTGGACGTGATCCAAAAACAGGTAAACAATTGCCTTGCCCTGCAGAATTGTTACGCTTAACCATTCCACGTGCTACTTATACTCAAACACATATGGATTTTATTATTGAAGCATTCCAAAAAGTGAAAGAAAATATCCATAATATCAAAGGACTAACTTTCAGCTATGAGCCAAAAGTGTTAAGACACTTCACTGCATTACTGAAAGAAGTGGACTAATTTAGCCAAGGTGGGTAAATGCCCACCTTATCAAAAAGGAAAACATTATGAGTAAACAACCTTCAGTCTTTGGCGGTGCTTGTATTATTGCGAGCGTCTGCGTTGGTGCAGGTATGCTTGGCTTACCAAGTGCAGGTGCTGGAGCTTGGACGATATGGACAATTTTGGTGATGCTACTCACCATGATTATGATGACCTTATCAGGCTGGATGCTGTTAGAGTCTTATAAACAGTATGATCTTCGCGCTTCATTCAACACCGTGACGAAAGCGGTTTTAGGAAATCAAGTGAATCTGATTAACAATCTAGCAGTCTATTTCGTTGGTGGAATTTTGCTTTACGCTTATATCACCTCATCAGGTTTGATTTTGCAAGATCTGCTTGGGCTAGACAGTAAAATTGCATCTATTCTGTTTGTGTTAGTTTTTGGTGCTTTTGTTTGGCATTCCACTCGAGCTGTTGACCGCATTTCTGTGATTTTAATCGTATTCATGGTATTGAGCTTTACCTTTAGTATTTTTGGCTTAACCAGCAATATCAGCCTAGATACCTTATTTGACACAGCAAAAAGTGAAACATCGGAATATACTAAATATGCGATGATGATGTTACCAGTCGCTCTCACATCCTTTGGTTATCACCACTCTGTTTCATCAATGCGAGCCTATTATGGCGAGGAGAAAAAAGCGTCTCGAGCCATTTTATATGGTACCTTGATTTCCTTATTTCTCTATCTCGTTTGGATCTTAAGTATTTTCGGTAACTTACCTCGAGACCAATTTGCCCCAATTATTGCCAGTGATGGTAACATTGATGTGTTATTAAAAACCTTAGGTGGCGTGATTGATTCACCACATATCAAACAGGCGTTAAATGCCTTCTCAATGGCAGCAATTCTTTCATCTTTTATCGGTGTAGGATTAGGGGTATTTGACTTCTTAGCCGATTTCTTCAAATTTGAGAACAGCAAAGCAGGCAGAACAAAAAGTTGGCTAGTCACCTTCCTTCCACCGCTAGTTTTATCGGTGTTATTCCCATTTGGGTTCTTAAAAGCGATTGGCTATGCGGGCGCTGTAGCAACCATTTGGACGTGTATTATCCCAGCCATTTTGGTTTATAAAGTCCGCCAACAAAACCCGAACCAGCAAGGATTTATCGCCTGTGGTGGTTCTTTTATGGTAGTCGCTTTAATTCTCTTTGGAATTCTAGTGGCTACATTCCACTTCTTAACAATGTTCAACATGTTGCCAATATTTAAAGGCTAAATAAACAAGCGGTCAGATACGAGATATTTTTTGCAAAATACATACGTCATCTAACCGCTTGTTCTTTTGATAAGATTAAGATTTTAATCCTTCTTGTACACGTACCGAATCTACCGCCTTATCCGCTTCGACACGTTCAATAAATGATTTAAAATGCGTTAAGTGGCTTACATCTAAGCCTAATTTTTTACACCAGCCTAACATCGTATAAAGATATATATCTGCAACACAAAGACGCTCACCAAAGAAAGCGTGGTGTTCAAGGTGATCATTAGCAATTTCTAACATTCTTAACACATTTTCAGCCGCATTTTGGCGAATTTCTGCGGTTAAAGCGTCGTTACCTTGCGCATAAGGTGGTACACGGAAAAGCGGCACAAAGGCTTTATGCACATCTGAATTGAAGAACGATAACCAACGCATCGCTTTTGCTTTGTCTTGAGCAGTATTGCTACCAAACAATTTTGCTTCAGGGTGAAGGCTATCAAGGTAGGTTAAAATGGCAATGTTTTGTGATAACACAAAATCACCATCAACCAACAGTGGCACAGCACCTTGTGGGTTTAAGGCAAGGTATTCAGGTGATTTGATTTTTGCGTGATTTACTGCTTCTGCTTCGTAAGGTTCGCCAATCCATTCTAATGCGGTATGAGGAACGAATGAGCAAGCGCCTGGGAGATAATAAAGTTTCATAACCAGTTTCCTATTTGATTAAGATAATTAAGAGGGTATACATTTTCCCTCTTCCGCCCTTCGGGCACCTTCCCCCGTAAACGGGGGAAGGAAAATTTTTTAAACATCTCTAACCATTCGCTCCCCCTGCTTGCGGGGAGCTACCGAAGGCTGAGAGAGGAATATTCCAAATCATTATGGTTTTACGGTAGCAATTTTTCTAAACGCCATAATTCTTCAAAGCTGGCTCGAGCTTTGATTAAGTGAGCCTTGTTGCCATCAACCATAATTTCTACCGCTTGTGGACGAGAGTTGTAGGTTGATGACATGGTTGCACCATAAGCCCCTGCAGAACGAACGGCGATTAAATCGCCTTCTGAAATAGCTAATTCACGCTGTTTGCCAAGGAAATCTGAGGTTTCGCAAATCGGACCAACCACATCATAAACCGCTTTTTCGGCTGCAAGCGGTCGGTTTACTTCAATAATTTGCATATAAGCTTCATAAAGCGCAGGGCGAATCATATCGTTCATGCCTGTATCCACAATGGCAAAATGACGATCTTCATTCTGTTTAATATATTCAACTTTGGTGACTAAAATACCTGCATTAGCGGTAATCGCTCGCCCTGGCTCTAAAATGATTTCAAGATTTGGATAAGCTTTGAGTTTATCCAGTAATGCCGCTGTATATTCTGTTGGATGTGGAGGAGTTTCATCAGTATAAGTCACGCCTAAGCCGCCGCCTAAATCAATGTGGTGTAGCTCAATACCGTCTTCTTTTAGCTGTTCCATCAACACAATCACGCGATCTGTTGCATCTAAAAACGGCTGTAATTCCGTGAGCTGTGAGCCGATATGGCAATCCATTCCCGTGATTTTTACATTCGGTAAGGTTTTGGCAAAGCGATAAACTTCACGCGCTTCTTTAACGCTAACGCCAAATTTATTCTCTTTTAAACCTGTGGAGATATAAGGGTGTGTTTTCGCATCGACATCTGGATTCACTCTCAAAGAAATCGGCGCAATTTTGCCGAGTTGCCCTGCCACTTCATTAATGCGTTTTAATTCAGAAACCGATTCCACGTTAAAACAACGAATCCCGACTTCTAAGGCTCGTGCGATTTCGCTATGTGATTTGGCAACCCCTGAAAAGACCACTTTACTTGCTTCACCGCCTGCGGCAAGTACACGTTCAAGTTCGCCTTGCGAGACAATATCAAAGCCAGAACCTAAACGAGCCATGATGTTGAGTAACGCAATATTGGAGTTAGATTTCACCGCAAAGCAGATTAAATGCGGATGTGCGCCAAAGGCGTTATCAAAGGCATGCCAATGGCGTTCTAATGTGGCACGAGAATAAATATAAGCGGGCGTGCCGTGTTGTGCGATGATGTCGTTAATTGCAACATCTTCTGCAAAAAGTTGTTGATTTTTATAGTGAAAATGATCCATTTAAAATATCCAAGTTGTGTTTGCAAGCGGTGAGATTTTGTGAAAAATTTACAAGATCGTACCGCTTATTGTATTTGCGTTTGTTCTGTTTTTTCTGGGAAATAGAGTGGGCCTTTTACGCCACAAGCTGTTAAACCTAGGCTTGCGATAACTAGCATCAATACGATTTTCTTCATCTTTACCTCCGAAATGGGAAAGTTTGGATTTTACGCTAGAACAAAATCGGAGGCAAAGAAAAAGCCGTTTGAACCTAAAATTCAAACGGCTTAAAAAGTACTTTTAGGGTTATTTACCAACTTGACTACCGATAACACCACCAAGTGCCGCACCACCGAGTGTCGCCCCTGTTGATTTACCAATCATGTTACCTGCCACACCGCCAATCGCTGCACCAATTGCCGTGTTACGTTGTGATTCACTTAAATTATGACAAGCTGATAAGCCAATCGCCAATGCTAATACAGTGATTACTTTTGTCATTGCTTTCATATTAAACCTCATAAATTTGCTTTCTAAGTGCGCCAAAGCGCACTACTAAGACGTAAAAAGCTGATATTAGTTCTTAGCATGAAGATTATTTGAGCAATTTTTAGTCCATTTCTAATAAAAAAAGCACCACATTGCTATGGTGCTTTGATAATGAACCCTATGAAATCATTATTTCTTTTTTAGCTTTTCCGCCGCATCTTTTAATGGTGAATTTTTTTTCGTTGCTGGCTTTCTCGCTGTTGTTGCTCTTTTAGTCGGAGCCTTTTTCGCAACAGGTTCAGTGACCTTTTTACGAGTTCCCTCAATAATCTCTTGAGATTCTGGTAATAGGGTTAATTCAACACTGTTTTGATCTGCCCACTCTTTTAATTTGGTTAAGAACACACGCCCCATTGGACGAGGGTCACCTGTAAATAGAGTTTTTAAGCCATTGTTTTCAATAATGTGACGACGAAGCGCTAAACGCTCTTGGTGATTTTCAGCCAAACGAATGGAGCGTTCAACATATTCATCAACAGTATTGGCAATTAACCATTCCGGTAAACCTAAACGTTTAAATAAGCCTTCATCAATATGTTCATGAACTTCAGGACCTGTTTTACATACCCCTACTAAACCTAAAGTAACCATATCAATGATACCGTTAGTATTACCGAATGGGAATGGATTTACCATCATATCGCAGTGATGTAGGATTGATAGATAGTTATGATACGGCGAATGTGGATGTGCTGTCGCATCATCACCTAAATAGCTCTTAATAAAACGTGCAACATAAGGGTGAGTAATGCCATTTGATTGACCCAATGCGAAATGGAAATGTACTTTTACTTTTGCACGATCACGAATCGCTTTTAATGCTTCTAAGAAATATGGATTAAGCTTCATTGTAGTCGAAGCAATACCAATATTAACCACTTCTGGATTCTCACGGAAACGATATTCTACATTTGTAGGCGCAAGGGCAGATGGTACATAAGGCAAAGCATCTTTTGGCAAACGTAATAGTGTTTCACTGAAACACTCTTCAGATCCGACATAGTCATCTTCCACGATCACATACTCAATGAAATCAGAATGTGTCGTACCAGGATGACCTAAAGCAACCGCTTGAATTGGTGCTAAACGTGTATTACTTGCAAAAATAGGCAATAAATCCATACCAATACTTGGCATATAAAATACCGCTGCACCATTTTCGGTACAGATCGTTTTAATTGCATGCAATTTTTCAAAAATATTATTTCCAGGAACAATATGAAATTCATCAAATACATTACGTCCAGCCTGATCAACGGCCGTACCACCTAAACCAATAAGATAAAAGTGTTCACGAGCAGCAATCATTGATGTTGAATGCGTACGATAAATTGAATGTGCTGAATGGAAATGCTCCAGTAACACAACCATTACAGGTTTACCATTACGGTAACCAATATGGTTAACATTAATCCTATCTTCCCATCTACCATCTAATAGGTGTCGACGAATAACTTGGTTTAATGCTTTTTTCACATTATGCTTATTTGCTGCAACATCATAGCTACAATGCATATATACATCATGAGAAATGCTACTTGGAAGCTGATTAAGTGTTCTAATCTGAGCTAACTTTTCTGGGAACCACTGCAAAATAGTACCACGTTTTCCAAATGCCGCTTTCGTTCCTATAAAACGAGGAGATTGCAGAGCAAAACAAAGTGATGCACAAATCTCTGGGTTACTATTCCAAATAGCATCTAAGCTCACATTAATATTTGACTCTGGCAAATACATAATGCAAAACTTTAATAAAGCATTTTTTGTAGGCTCTAATTCGACATTCTTTTGATCACCATCAGCAGCTTTATTATAAGTATGTAGAATATGATCCGCATTAATATAAGGTGAAGAAGCAAAAATCAATGCAATCCAACGTTGGAATCCAAAGAAGCTTTGTGCGCCTGCATCTGATAATGCTAATTTTGGATCTTGAAATAGATGCGTAATTGCAACAGCCATACGCGTACAAAAGAGAACTGTACGATCCGTCTCTAGATTCACAATTTGATCTGGCACATCAAATTCAATATCATTAATACCGCCAAAATTACTATCTAATTTTCCTAAGATAGCTAACAGTTCTTTACATGCTTCTTCATAATTTTTAGCTTCAACAGCTTTCTCAAAACGAATAACACTTGGTTGTTTATTTTCTGACATAATGATTCCTTATAAAATCAGCAAGTTCCCCACAGATCATATTCATCTGCATGAGTAATAGTTACGGAAATAAATTGTCCAACTTTAACATCCATATCAGATACATTATCAACATAGACCACACCATCAATTTCTGGTGCATCTGCCATTGAACGACCGATAATGCCTTCTTCATCAATTTCATCGACCAATACAGTTAACGTTTTACCAATTTTCTGTTGTAAACGTTCCGCAGAAATTTGCTGCTGTAATTGCATAAAGCGATGGAAACGTTCTTCTTTAATTTCTTCTGGAATTTGATCCTGCATCTCTGTTGCCACTGCACCATCCACAGGGCTAAATTTAAAGCAACCCACACGATCTAATTGTGCTTCTTTTAAGAAATCCAACAACATTTGGAAATCTTCTTCTGTTTCTCCAGGGAAACCCACAATAAATGTCGAACGAAGTGTAAGTTCAGGGCAAATTTCACGCCATTTTTTAATTCTTTCTAATGTACGTTCAATAGAACCAGGGCGTTTCATGGCTTTCAAAATTTTTGGACTCGCATGCTGTAGCGGAATATCCAAATAAGGCAAAATTTTGCCTTGCGCCATCAGTGGAATAAGATCATCAACATGTGGATAAGGGTAAACATAGTGTAAACGCACCCATGCCCCCATAGAGCCTAATTGCTCACATAACGTCATGAGATTATTTTTAATCGGCATACCGTTCCAGAAAACCGTTTTTGTGCCTTCTTCTCGTTTTTTATCTAATGCGTAGGCAGAAGTATCCTGTGATACAACTAACAGCTCTTTTACCCCTGAGTCCACTAAACGTTTTGCTTCATCAAGTACTTGTACGATCGAACGGCTCTCTAAATCACCACGCATAGATGGAATGATACAGAAGGTACAACGATGGTCACAGCCTTCTGAAATTTTCAAATAAGCGTAGTGTTTAGGCGTAAGCTTAACACCTTGCTTCGGCACTAAATTGACATAAGGATTGTATTCTGGTTTTGGTACATATTTATGAACGTGCTTCATAACCGCTTCATAACTATGTGGACCGGTAATTTCCAATACTTTTGGATGTACTTCACGAATTTGGTTTTCTTTTGCACCTAAACAGCCTGTCACAATCACTTTGCCATTTGCTTCAAGTGCTTCACCAATGCTTTCTAAAGACTCTTGCACTGCACTATCAATAAAGCCACAGGTGTTTACAATCACTAAATCTGCACCTTCGTAACTCGAGATGATGTTATAACCATCTGAACGAAGCTCGGTTAAAATACGTTCCGAATCGACTAAGTTTTTCGGACAACCTAGGCTCACAAAACCAATATTTGGTGATGAACTCATAAAAATCTCAATAAAAAATAATAGGTAATCATTCAATAAAAATTTGCCTATGATTTACATAGGCAAAATGGGGGAAGAATTGTACAAAATTTGAAAACAAATTTCGATAACAAGCGGTTACTTTATCGTAAAATTTTGCAAAAATTTTCATAAAATAACCCCTTATTTAAACAATTAACTAAAATTATTCAGCATAGCTAACACAATTTCTGATGATTTTTCTGCAGCCAATGGTAGAAATTCATCAAAAGAGAGATGTGATTCTTTATCTGCCACATCTGAAATAGCACGTACAACGACAAAAGGAATATTAAACGCATAACAAACTTGTGCAATAGAGGCAGCTTCCATTTCAACGGCTTTTACCGCAGGAAAATCATGGCGAATCATATCTATTTTTTCTTTACCGTTGACAAACAGATCTCCACTACAGATTAATCCAACGATACTGTTAAAATTTGCTTTCTGAACTTCTTTGGCTGCTATTTGAATAAGTTGCTCATTTGCAATAAATGCGGCTGGATTTGCTGGTAACTGACCTTTTTCATAGCCAAATGCAGTGACATCAACATCGTGATGACGTACTTCACTTGAAATAACAATATCTCCAACGTTTAAATTGACATCTAATCCTCCAGCAGACCCCGTATTGATGATCATATCTGGTTTAGTTAACTGTAATAGCAATGTTGTTCCAATAGCCGCAGCCGTTTTACCAATACCTGATTGTAATAATGCAACCTGTAGATTATTAATTTTACCTTCATAAATTTTACAGCCTGCAATTTCCGTCAATTTAGGCTCAGTCATATACCCTAATAGAATTTTTACTTCTTGTGCCATTGCACCAATAATCCCGATTTTCATTATTTTTTCTCCTGTTCTTTATGTAATTTATCCACTAAAAAATCTAATACTGCAAAAGTATAATCATCATTGTATAGCGTATTTTTTAATAATATATATTTACCATTTAATACCGCCATAGGAATCATAGATGGCGTATAAAGTGAAATAACATGCCTATTTTCTATCAATTTCTGCTTATAAGCTACTGATTGCCTAACTTTCTCAATTTCTTCTAAAGAAATATGGTGAGTAACTAACCATTTCCTTATCTCTTGATCATTTTTTATCAGCTGATCTTTATAAGCGCTATCAAATAAATATAAATCACTCAGCTCTGGACGACCTAAAACTTCAAAAATAGCATTCAGCCCCATTGAAATCTTACTTTCATCACTCGGCACGGCTATTCTTTCTAAAACAACTTTATCAGAATTTCTTGCAACATATTGTTTAATATAATCATCACCATCTAAGCAAACTTGGCAACCATATTGATAAAAATATGTGATTAATACTTTTCCATCATTAGGCAACGTTATTTTGAGTGGCGATTTGTAAGAATAATAGCCTTTACCATCCTTAAATAAAGGTTCTTTTGATGTTTCTTGTGCAAAAAGCACACTAGAAAATGCAACTAAACTAATTAAGCAAAATAATTTTTGTTTAATTTTCATATGTTATTTCTCAATTGAACAAAATTCACAATATTGGTTCTAATAGTGTGGCGGTGGCGTTTCTTCTGAACGACTCGCAATATTACTTGGTTGTATACCTTGTAATTTTTCAGCTAAATGACGAACTTGTTGTTGAAGCTTATCCAAAGCAAATTGTTGATCGATGACCGCTTGATTTAGCGTTTCAATGGTATGTTCTTGGAAAGCAATTTTAGTTTCTAACTCAGTGACATAGGTCAAGATTTTATTGAGATCTGCCTGCATTTTAAAATAAAAGGTTGTGTTAAAGAGAAATACACTTTACCCTATCTACCTTTGTTTTAACAAACTATTTAATGACTTTTACAAGGAAAAGCTATGTTAAAAAACAAACTCTCCACTTTAGCGGTGATCAGTGCAGCACTTTTTACTGCACAAGTAAGTTTCGCAGAAAAAGCGGATACTAAATTTATTGATGATTCATCTTATGCCGTGGGTGTATTAATGGGGAAAAATATTGAAGATGTGATTACATCTCAAAAGGATATTTTCTCTTATAATCAAGATCGTATTTTAGCCGGTGTACAAGATACCTTGAAAAAAACAGGTAAATTAACCGATGAAGATTTACAAAAACAGCTAAAAGAACTTGATAGCTATTTAATGGAACAAGAAACTAAAATCCAAGCTGAGAAAAGTAAAGTAACGACAGAGCTTGGTGATAAATTCCGTGCGGAATATGAGAAAAAAGATGGCGTGAAGAAAACTGCATCTGGCTTACTCTACAAAATTGAGAAAGTCGGCGAAGGCGAATCACCAAAAGAGACCGATACTGTCAAAGTTCACTATAAAGGCACATTACCAGATGGTACCGTATTCGACAGCTCTTACGACCGTGGTGAACCAATTGAATTCCAATTAAATCAATTAATTCCTGCATGGATTGAAGCAATCCCGATGTTAAAAAAAGGTGGCAAAATGGAAATCGTTGCACCACCACAATTAGCTTATGGCGATCGTAAAGCAGGTAAAATTCCTTCAAATTCAACCTTAAAATTTGAAATTGAATTGTTAGATTTTAAAGCAGCGAAATAGTCAATAAACGAAAAATGTAGGGACGCCACGCTTGGCGTCCGTTGAAAATACGGACACACGCAGTGTATCCCTACGTTGTTTGAAACGACAACCAATATGAGTTCAACATTTAACCCCCTGTCTGATGAAGATCACGCCATTTTGGCATCTTACTTCCCTGTGGTCGATGGCATTGCTGCCTTAATCGGTGAGCATTGCGAAATCGTGTTGCATTCCCTTGAGTTTTTAGAACATTCGGCAATTTATATCGTCAATGGGCATAATACCGACCGAAAAATCGGCTCACCTATTACCGACCGTGCCTTGTGGTCTTTGCACCATATGCAAACAGACAGCGTCTCAAAACCCTATTTTACCCGTGCCAAAGGCGGTGTTTTGATGAAGTCGATCACCATTGCCATTCGCAACGGTAAACAGCATGTGATCGGCTTAATTTGTATCAACATCAACCTTGATGTGCCAGTGTCGCAGTTTCTAAGTAGTTTTATTGCTCCACAAGAGACGGAAGGATCGGTTAATTTTGCAAGTTCCGTAGAAGATTTGGTATCGCAAACCATTGAAAATACCATTGAAGAGATCCAAAACGATCGCAATGTCTCCAACAGCAATAAAAATCGCCATATTGTGACGGCATTATTCGAAAAGGGCATTTTTGATATTAAAGATGCGATTAATCAAGTGGCGGACAGGCTAGATATTTCACGCCACACCGTCTATCTCTACATTCGCCAGCTCAAACAGGACGGTGAATAATGCGATATGTGTTAGCGATCAAACAAGGCATTTACGGCTCACAAGGGGCGTATCTTGCCTATCAAGTCGCACAAGAATTACTGGCTCAAGGGCATATCATTGAGCAGATTTTCTTTTTCCAAGACGGCGTGAGCAATGCGAACAAATGGGTAGATCCAGCCAATGACGAATTTCATTTGCTCAACGCTTGGAAAAACTTAGCACAATCACACCGCTTGTCGCTACATCTGTGCATTGCCGCCGCACAAAGACGAGGCATTGTCGAAGCCAACCTTGCCGAAGGCTTTACACTCGCAGGGCTAGGAGAATTTAGCCAAGCCGTATTTACCGCAGACCGATTACTGACCTTTTAAGATGAAATACAAAGTCGCTATTCTCTTTACCCAAGCCCCATTTGGCACGGCAACCAGTCGTGAGGGGCTTGATGCGTTACTTGCTGCCAGTGCCTTTTGCAACGAAGATGAAATGGCTATCGCCTTTCTTAATGATGGCGTATTTAACTTGGTTGCCAACCAGCAGCCCGACACAATTTTGCAAAAAGATCATATATCTACCTTTAAACTGCTCGATCTCTACGACTTAAGTGAATGTTTTGTTTGCCAACAATCTATAGACGAACGGAATTTAAACAATAGTCAATGGATCTTATCTGATTTGAATTTTGTAAGCCGAAATGAAATTTTCGACACACTTCGACAGGCAGAGAAAGTGCTGACTTTCTAAGGAATATCAATGCTCTACACCTTTTCCAAAGCCCAATACGACAGCCAATCGCTTAATGCTATTTTAGATAATATCACCGATGATGATGTGGTGGTGTTATGGCAAGATGGTGTGTTACAAGCGGTGAAATCGCCACAACTTTTTGCAACAAAGCGAGTATTTGTACTTCAAAATGACGTGGTGGCTCGGGCGTTGTCTGTGAGCTTTCCGATGATTTCCTTAAGTGAATTTGTTAAATTAAGCGAACAGCATTTTCCGCAACTTGCGTTTTAGGGGGCAAAATGGATTTACATCATATTCGAGAAGAGTACAGCAAACAGGCTTTATCGAAAGCTGATTGTGCCGCAAATCCGTTGGAACAGTTTCAAAAATGGCTTAACGAAGCAATGCAAGCTCAAGTCAATGAGCCGACTGCAATGAATATCGCCACTGTGCAAAATGGCAAACCGTCAAGCAGAATGGTACTACTCAAAGAGTTAAATGAGCAAGGCTTTGTTTTCTTTACCAACTACCGTAGCCGTAAGGGGCAAGCTATCGCTGAAACTCCTTATGTAGCACTTACGTTCTTTTGGGCGGAATTAGAACGACAAGTTCGAATTGAAGGCAAAATTTCCCCGATTAGCGAACAAGCATCTGACGACTATTTCCAATCTCGCCCTTACACCAGCCGTATCGGTGCTTGGGCAAGCGAACAGAGCAAAATTATAGCTTCCAAACAAATCCTACTGGCAAGAGCGGCAAAATTTACGTTGCAATATCCCCTGCACGTTCCACGCCCAAACCACTGGGGCGGTTATGTGGTAATCCCCGACTATATCGAATTTTGGCAAGGCAGACCCAGCCGATTACACGACAGGATCTGCTATAGTTTAGAGCAAGGGCAGTGGGTAAAAACACGTTTAGCCCCTTAATCAAGACAAGCGGTCAGAAATTTTCCATCATTTGTAAAACCTTTCCCCAATCTCCCTGCTTGTCTACCCACCTTTTTGCTTTTCGTCTACTATGTTTCCCCATCCCCAAACGCAAAAAACCGCAAGCTATCTCTAACTTGCGGTTTTCTTTGGTATAAAACCCTGATGGTGCCCTACTCTCACATGGGGAAACCCCACACTACCATCGGCGTTACTGCGTTTCACTTCTGA
>NZ_PTPX01000017.1 GCF_003260095.1 Glaesserella australis | reverse complement strand
ATTTCAAAAAGTAGGCTTAAAGCCTTGTACTATAAGGCTTTAAGCTACTTTTTAGCAACAATTTTGTCTATTATGCCATATTTAAATATCACTCTCCGATTAGTGTTGCTCTTCTATAAATAAATTTATCTAGATAACTACTGCATTCCCATAGAACCTAAACCAAGCATTAAGATAAATAATGCACCTTCAACTTCTTCTTTTGGTACATCTCTCCCATTAAGGTTTACTTTACCTTGGTCAATAGTTAATTTCATCTTAATATTTTCATTATCAACTTCAGCCAACGTACTAGCCTTTGCTTGATTAATCAACTCTTCTACGGTCAATTTTGCTTGCTGATCGGCTTCTTCTTTACTTACCCCTTCAAGCTGTGTGACTTGAGATGAAAATTCTTCAATAGATGCAATGTTTAGCTTAGTATCCAAATAAGATGCTCTAAAAATCTTAAGGATCGAATCAAAACTTCCCATTTGGTTGACATCAAACTTATCTAAGTTGAGCAATAATGATAGATTATTTTTCCCTTTCCCATTTTCAAAGCTAAGATCTTTTATTTCAATCTTAGGTGATTTCATCATAATTGACTGTACTACATTACCTGCTTCTGCAGACTCAAATTTTTCAGGCGAACTAAGATATGGTGTGAGATCATTCATCCCTTGAGCATCCATATCCACTAAAACATCCATTTTAAATTGGCCTAATTTCACCTTATTATTGTCTACCTGCATCTCAATTTCAGCTTTTGCATCACCAGAAGAAATTACACGGTCTTTCTCTAATGTTGATTTTCCTGTACTAGTGAGATGATTAAATAGCATAGTAAAAGGTGCTGCTTCATTATCACTTATTTTGAGTGATGTCATATCAACACTATATTTCCCTAGTGTTAATAAAGGATATTGTTTATCTGAGACAGTATCAAACTGATAGCGTAAACCTTGAATTTCTGTTTCTATTTTTTCTGAATCAACAAATTTTACATTTTCAGCTTTGACTTCAGCTTCAGCCTTTTTAGTTGCTGGATCATACTCATAGATATAATTGGATTTAGAAATCGCTAAACTTCCATCCGTCAATCTAATTGGATTGATATTAAACTCAGCTGTTGATGCACCAGAATAGCTAATATCAGATTGACCTTTTCCCAATAATGCTTGCTGTTCAAAGTACACTTTGAGATTTTCAGGTAACTGAATTTTACTTTCAATACTTGCTAATACGGGTGATAAATTTCCTTTTGTTAAACGATTTAACGGTAATGGACCGTGAAATAATTTGTCATCCCCTTTAAATGCGTAAGTTTGACCATCTACCTGTGTTTCTAATGTATATTTCACATCAGAGCTAAAAAAATGACGTTGAAATTGTACATCTTTAATTTCCGCAGTAATTCCATATGCAGCTAATTGTTTTAAACTATTATTTCCTAGTTGAATCAAATCTTGATATTTTGCTTCAACTTGTTGCCCTGTATACCAACTTCCACCAACTGCAGTTACGCCTAAAACAGCGACAACTATGCCTGCAATTTTTGTTAACTTCATAAAGTTTCCTTATATAAAAATGAAAAATAAATCTATTATTCCTGTGCTTGTTCTAATAGCCAATCACAAGGTGTAAAACGATCACCATAACGTTGAGTGTGCTTACGTAACTGATGAACAATTTCTTTAGCTCCAACTCTTTCAATATAAGCATAGATTCCACCTCTAAAGTCAGGGAAATCAAAACCTAAAACAGAGGCCACATTTCCTTCATCCGTTGAACGGATAACATTATCTTGTAAGCACCAACAAGCTTCATTAATCATACGTAAAACACAACGTCGAGCAATTTCTTGTGCTTCTAATTCATTACGCATGATTGTTTCCATTGTGTGATAGATACTTTTATCTTCTTGCGTTCTTTGACCTTTAGAATCATAAAGATAGAAACCACGTTTATTTTTTCTACCTTTACGATCATCTGTCATTAATTTTTGAATGCTGCTTGGTAATACAAAACGCTTTCCTAATTTCTCGACCATTGCAGGATTAGATTTAACTAGAATATCTAACCCAATATCATCAATCATTGCCAATGGTCCAATTTTAAAACCAAACTCTTGTAACGAACGATCAACAAACTCAATACCTTCCCCTTCAGATAAACATTCAATCGCTTCAAGTAAGAATGGAGTTAAAATACGGTTTATGAAAAAGCCTTCTTTATCTGCTACCAACATAGGAATTTTTCCTTGCTGAATGGCAAAATGAACCGCCGTAGAAATCGCTTTTGGGCCTGTTGTTTCATGTGGAATCACTTCTACCATTTGGCGTTTGGTGACTGGGCTAAAATAGTGGAAACCAATCACATTTTCTGGACGTTTTGCCACAGATGCAATCTCTTTAATTGAGAAAGTCGAAGTATTCGTCGCAAAAATAGCATTTTCAGTGTAATAGGCTTCACTTTCTTTCACCATTTGTTGTTTAAGTTCTAGTTTTTCATAAACCGCTTCAATAATAAAATCTGTGGATCTAGCCGCAACTAAACGTTCACCACCAGTGATCAGATTCATTCGTTGAATCATTTCACCATGACTAAGCTGTTTCTTTGTAACTGCTTTTTGCATTAATCCATAACACATTTGTAATGCTTTTTGGATTTCAGATGGATGAATATCTTTAATACGCACAGGAATTTGCGCATGATTTGCGGTTAAATAAGCAATGCCTGCTCCCATATAGCCACTACCGAGAACACTCACCTGCTGAATATCTTTAATGTGACCTAAATCAGCGTACTGTTCTTTCATCGCACGCTCAGTTTTCTTTAAATTCATCAATACTTGAGCTTGCTCTGTACGAATTAATTCAAGTAGAGCTTCTTGTTCTAACACTAAGCCAGCTTTAAAGTGTGGCTCTTTTAATAACTCTAACATTTTTGGAACAGCAGGATAGTTACCAAAAGCCTTATCCCAGACACGATTCTCTATATGGTCTAAATATTTATGACGAATAAAGCGATTACCTTCAAGCTGTTTACGCCATTTAGTGAATTTATCTAATGGGTTTTTATGATCGATTTTTGCAATACGATTATCCAATAACAGCTGATAAGCGGTTTCAAAGAGATTTCCAACAGGAATAAGTTTATTAACCAAACCGATTTTTAACGCTTTTTCTGCACCAATTTTATGTCCTGAAAGAAGCATTGTTACTGCATGTTGTAACCCTACTAACCTTGGTAAACGCTGTGTTCCACCTGCAAAAGGTAAAATCCCCGAACGAATCTGGGGCATTGCAAACTGAGTATAGCTTTCTTCACTTGCAATACGATAATCACAAGCAAGCGCAAGCTCTAATCCAAGTCCATAACAAGCCCCATCAATCACCGCCACTACAGGCATTTTTAAGGTATTAATCTCACGCATCACAAGTTGAGCATTGTTAGAAAGCGCTCTTAATTGTTCATCCGTTTTACCTTGAAATTCATCTAAATCAAATCCTTGAACAAAGCCCTTTGCTTTACCAGAAACAAAAATCACACCTCGTGCTTGTTGATAAATAACGGTTCCAATAACATCTCTCAGATCTTCAATAAATTGTTCCGGTAGCCAATTTTTATTTTGATTTTGAACATTGATACGCACAATAGCAATACGATTATCATCCACTTCAACCTGAAATGGTGAGACTTTTTGTACTTGTTCTGTCATATTTTTTCCTTACTCGCTTTCCAAAACCATCGCAGCACCAAGCCCGCCTAAACCGCTTGAAGCAACAAGCGATAAGCCTCCTCCTTTACGTTTCAACGCTTTAAGAGACTGAATTAAGATACGTAAACTCGTTGCCGCTCTTGGGTTACCAAAGGCTATTGAACCACCTAAATGATTTAATTTTTCAGGATCTATTTCGCCAATACAAGCGGTACGATTTAAGTGATTTTTTGCAAATTCTGTTGATGCAAAGAGTTTCATATTCACTAACATTTGACTTGCTGATGTCTCATGAATATCAATGTAATCCAAATCTTGTAAAGAAACATTTGCACGGTCTAAAGCCAAATGACTCGCAATCGTTGCGCCCATAAACATATTTTGCCAAATATCGTTTCCCGTTACCGCATAGCTACGAATATAACCCAATGGCTCTAAACCTAACTCTTTTGCCTTGTTTTCTCGCATTAACAATACGACCGCAGCACCATCTACAGGACGAGGTATATTCGCTTCAGTGACGGTTGCATAACTTTTATTCATTAATGGAGCAAATGTCTCATAATAAGTAGACTTTGTTGCAGAAGAAATTAGTGTATCTGACACAACGAAATCCGTATAAGGACGCGGAAAAGATGACATGACTTCATCTTTAAGTAAACCTAATTTCCACGCATTTTGTGCTTTCACATGAGAATAGCGAGCATAGTCATCCTGCGCTTCACGACTAATATGATGCTGTTGAGCCATTTGTTCAGAAATTTCCGCCACCGATAATTGCGTCATATAATCTCTCAGATTCACACCATGTGGTTTCAAATCACGCCAAGAAAACTCACGGAACAAACGGTATTTATCATCTAACGTTGGTGCATTAAATATCGCCTTTAGTTTATGAATTACATGCGGACTAATACTGAAAGGGGCATTAGAGATTGAATCAGTTCCCCCTGCAATCCCCGTTGAAATTGAGCCACTAACAATACTTCCAGCAACATTGACAAGAGCCTGTAGCCCAGAAAGACAGGAGCTACTTAACGTATAAGCTTGTAAATAAGGCATATTTAAAGCCAATGCAATCTCTCTTGAAGGATTTGGAATATCTGGTTGCTGAATTACCTGCCCAAAGACTAATTGTTCAATATGCTGATGTTCGATCGCAGTTCGGCTCAATAACTCATTAGTTACCATTGTCCCTAAATCTGTTGCGTAAGAAGATTTAAAGCCTGTATCACGATGCACAAATGGTGTACGCAAGCCAGCAATAATTGCGACACGCTCACCTTGTGCAGTTAGAAGATTTTGTTTAGCCATGTGTCATACAAAAAGATAGAAAAATTGGACAGATTTTAGCATGCTTATATATAAATGCCTATGTATCAGAAAAAGAAAAAGGTGGGTTAACCCCACCTAATTTGAGAAAGCTTAAGACTCGTTGTGAATTTCTAAATTAGTTGCTTGCTTTGCTTGTATAGCTTTGGCTTTATCATTACGGGCTTGAGCAATGGCACAGAGATAGTCCGCATTAATATCGCCTGTGATATATTCTCCTGTAAAGACGGATGCATCGAAATGGTGAATGTTTGGGTTTTCCATTTGGACGGATTCAAACAGAGCCGACAGATTTTGGAAAATCAGGCGATCTACCCCGATCATTTCGGCGACTTCTTCAACAGTTCGGTTATAAGCCACCAGTTCTTCGCAAGTTGGCATATCAATACCGTAAACATTTGGGTAACGCACTTCAGGGGCGGCAGATGCAAAATAAACCTTTTTAGCACCCGCTTGTCGAGCCATTTCGACAATCTGTTCTGATGTGGTACCACGAACAATAGAATCATCCACTAAAAGGACATTTTTACCTTTAAACTCGGAAGCAATCGCATTCAATTTACGACGAACAGAACTACGACGCTGTGCTTGCCCTGGCATGATGAAAGTACGAGCAACATAACGATTTTTCACAAAACCTTGTCGATACGGCTTTTTCAAGACATTGGCAATTTGCAACGCAATATCGGTGGACGTTTCAGGAATTGGGATCACCACATCGATCTCGTCTAAAATATCTGTCCACTCTCTCGCAATTTTTTCTCCCAAAAATTTGCCCATATGGACACGGGCGGCATAAACGGAGACACCATCAATCACCGAATCAGGACGGGCAAAATAGACATATTCAAAAATACAAGGATTGAGTTTTGGATTATCAGCACAGATCGCACTGTGAAATTGTCCGTCAAAGGTAATGTAAATCGCTTCACCCGGTTGCACATCTCTTACGTAATCAAAACCCACCACATCAAGAGCAACGCTTTCTGATGCGAACATATATTCAGTTTGACCGTCCATTTCTCGTTTACCGAGAACAAGCGGTCGGATACCAAGCGGATCACGAAATGCCACCATACCATGTCCGATAATCATCGCTAAACAGGCATAAGCTCCACGAATAACCTGATTGGTGTTGCGTACGCTCTCGAAGATATTTTCAGAGGTTAAAGGCTCGTGGGGATATTGGTCGAGATAATAGGCGAAGATATTCAGTAAGGACTCCGAATCGGAGTTGGTATTGACGTGGCGTTTAGCAAGGTTGAACAACAAGCGTTTGAGTTCGGCATTGTTCGTTAAGTTACCGTTGTGAACAAGGGTTAAACCATAAGGGGAATTAACGTAAAACGGCTGTGCTTCTGAAACGCTTGAACTGCCTGCGGTCGGATAGCGAACGTGTCCGATCCCCACATTGCCTTGTAAGCGCAACATATGTTCTTGACGAAACACATCGCTGACTAATCCATTTGCTTTGCGTAGGCGGAAACGGTTTTCGTCGTCGATAGTGACAATCCCTGCCGCATCTTGTCCCCGATGCTGTAATAACGTAAGCCCATCATAAATAGCCTGATTAACAGGTGTTTGACCGATAATACCAACAATGCCGCACATAAATAACCTCTAAATTAGCTAGACTTTAAAAAACTTGAATTTTCTTGTAACTGTTCAAAAAACCATTTCACGATAAAGTCAAAGTGTGGAATTAATTGTGATTCTTTCCATAGTTCACTTTGGCTGAATGTAGTAAAGGTATCTACAAAAAATAAAATCGCTGCCACAATAAATACCCCTCTCAGAGCACCAAAAGCAGCGCCTAAAACACGATCTGTGCCTGTTAGACCCGTTTTATCGACGAGCTGAGAAATCAATGCATTAATTAATGAGCAGATGATTAAGACTGCAATAAACAAAATCCCAGCAGCAATACCATTACGCAGATATTCCGAATTTTGAATATAAACCGAGTCAATTTGAAGAAGATACCCACTCAAATAAGGATAAAATTTACTTGCCACTAAAAAGGCGATCACCCAACCTGCAAGCGATAAAACTTCACTAACAAATCCACGCCATAGGCTTACAAGTAAAGAAAAAACAATAATTCCGATGATAATTGCATCAACCATTAAACACCTCAAAACTTGCCTTTCGGCAAAACAGAAACTATTCTACAAAAAAAGAAAACGTTTGCGTAGTCTATTTTTCAATGGTTTTTGAAAAATAATGCCCACCTAAACTCACCTTTCTCTTAAGCATTGCTTTCACCACGCTTTGTGCGGCTTTAAGCGCATGGTAAATTTCAATACCTTGATAACGATGATGTTCTAGTGGACAATAACGCTGTTCTAATTGCACTAAACATTGCAGTAACTGTGTTAAATTCACTTCCGTTCGGTACACATTAGCAAACATCGCCATTTGCGAACGAATGGTACTCAACACGTCACTTGCTGTCAGCATTCTATCACCCTTTGGATTGTCTAACGATAGAAAAAACTGTTCGATGTTTTTTTCGCACTCTTGCAAACTTACAAGCGGTCGGTTTTCTGCAAAATTTTGCAAAATGCGTTGAATGGCTCGTTTGGCAAATACCAAACTTCCGCCTACAGAATTACCGCCCAAACGGTTTGCCCCTTCAATGCAAGAGGAAACTTCACCGACAGCAAACAAGCCTTTGACATCACTTTGGGCAAATTCATCAATCACCACACCACCGTTGCAACTATGGGCAAAAGGGGCAATGGCAATGCGGTCTCGCACCAAGTTGATTCCGACTTCTCGCTCTAGCCAGTTGAGATAAACCGTGTAGAACTCTGTTTCGTCTTGGTACAATTCAGGGGAATAATGCAAGTAAATCCCTTTTTCTTGCGGATTTTCAAGCAGATGTTTCATCATTACCAAATCAAATTCCACACAAGGAAAATCAATACTAAAAGGGGCGTAATCGCTTCGTTCCGTCACCATTTGTTTGAACTCACTTTCTGAAAGATACTCAAAAAGATTTCGCCCTTGACTATCGGTGATTTTCTGTACATATTTCAAGGTATGTTCGCCAAACAGTACCTTATATTTTGGCTCCACAAAGGCAGGGATAAATTGAATAAACTCCAAATTCGTCAGCCTTGCCCCTGCTCGCTCGGCAATGGCGTGGGTAGAGCCGATCACATCAGCAGGATACAGATTATCTTTATACAGCCCTGAGATACCGCCTGTGGCTAAGATAATTTGGCTGGTTTTGCAAAAAATATAGCGAATCTCACCGCTTATTTTGTGGCTAAACAACGCGCCTTGCACTTGGTTTTGAGCAGTCACAATGTGCAACAATGTCGCTTCTTCATAAACCGTTGTGCCTTGTTCTGCCACAATTTGTTTGGCTCTCTCGGCGGCTTCTCGCCACTGATTAATCAGATAAATCGGGCGTGGATATTTGGCAAAACATGCAGGACGATTGTCGTTGCGTTTCCACGGCTTAAAACCGATCCGCTCAAGTAGCTCAATGGCTTGGGGCGACTCTTCGATATAGGCTTGCACGATTTTGGGGTTGTTCATTCCCTGTGCAACTCGCTCAATATCTTCTTTAAATAGAACGTGATCGGCTTGATCTCCTGTTACTTGAATACCGAGTGTGGCTTTCAACGGAAAAAAACTCGCCCCACTGCCGATAGGGGCTTTGGTGATTAAGGTTGCTTGAATACCGTGCTTTTTCGCTTCCGCACAGCAAGCAAGCCCTGCAATACCGCCACCGACAATAAGTAGGTCGGTTTGGATGTGGTGGGAGATAATTGGAATCATAGTTTTCGTTATAAAAAGTTATCCCTAGCAAATGGCTAGGGATAATGTTATTTCTGGATTTTAGGCAACGGCACTTCAACCGTTTTAACACGTTTTTCTTTAATGGCTTTTAAAATAGCATTTCGGGTACGAATAAAATTCATCTGTTTGAATTCTAACGCATTTTTAGGTTTTAGTTCTAGCATATTACCTCCTGCACAGTAGGGGTTAGAATTAAAAAACATTCTCCATTTTGACCTAAACCCATAATGGGTTTAAATCGAATAAATTGTTCACTACGAAACTCACACATCTTTTGATACATTTTCTGTAACGAAAGTCTATCTGCTACAATTAAGTAACACTCAGGATTGTAACGTTGATAATGAGCAAAAATCAAGCTAAATAACTGTGTCTTTAAAGCTTCGTACTTACTCTTTGTAAAACGGTGATTTTTAGGGGGTAAATAAAGTTCACCCCTATAATTTTCGTCATAATAAATTTCAGACAATGTGAATTCGATACTATAAGTTAATTTTCCTTGCGTAATTCTTAAAATCATCTCATCAAAGTCTAGCATTCCCTCTAACATTTTAGTAAACGCAATGGTATAGCTAGTATTATCAACATCAAAATCGGCGTATTGATAAACTAGCTCATCATCTTGAAATTCCTGAAATACAATCGACATATATCCTCCAATTTGGAGATATATTCTCTGAATAATCTTATTTATCAAGTAGATAAACTGATTTTTTCGACGAGTATCACAAAAATCAAGCGGTAAGTTCTTCTTCAAAACTTACCGCTTGTTTTATCTCTTTAGCACATCTTTTAGAGCAACGACGGGGCTGCGTCTAATAGGATTCGAGTATATTCCTGCTGTGGACGGTCAAACACATCGGCGGCATTGCCTTGTTCGACAATTAATCCGCCGTTCATAACAACGATACGGTCAGAGACTTGACGAACGGTTTGTAGGTCGTGGGAGATAAACACCATGGCTAAATTGAGTTCTTTTTTCAGGTCCGCAAGAAGATTTAGCACTTGAGCTCTCACAGATACGTCCAATGCGGATGTTGGTTCATCGGCTACGATCAGTTTTGGGTTTAGTGCTAACGCCCGGGCAATCGCCACACGCTGTTTTTGTCCGCCTGATAAACGAGTTGGCTCAACCAATGCCGCAGAGCGTGGTAAACCAACACGAGAAAGAAGATCATACACACGTTTTTCACGTTCATGTGGCTCTAAGATATTATGGATATCCATCGGATCTCTGAGAATATCCAATACTCGCATACGTGGATTCAGCGCTGTTGCTGGGTCTTGGAAAATAACAGAAACTTGGCGACCAAACTGTTTACGCGCTTCGGCACTGCCGTATTTCATCTGTAAGCCGTTGAATTTGACCGTACCTGATGTCGGTTTTTGTAAGCCGATAATCACGTTGGCAAGGGTCGATTTACCACAGCCTGACTGCCCTACTAAGCCGACGGTTTCTCCTGCACTAACTTCAAGGCTAACGCCACCAACAGCGGTAAATTTTTTCGGGTTAAACAGTGTGCCGTCACGAGACGGGAACTGTACTACAATGTTCTCTAATTCGATGATCGGCTGTTCTTTTAATGGTTTCATACTCATTGTTTATCCCTCCAAATGTGAAGCCCAAAGGTGTTTCGGATTGTCATTTGCTGGCACCAGTTTCAAGCGTTGATTTGGATTGGCATCTGGGCGTAACGAACGGCTTGCGAAGCGGTCGCCTTTAGCAAAGTCAAACGGTGATGGTACACTGCCTGGGATTTGATATAAGCGTTCTGCACGACATTCCGTTGAAAGCACAGAGCCAAGTAAACCACGAGTATATTCGTGCGTCGGATTAGAAAGTAGTGATGAAGTCGGTGCCATTTCGACCACTTGCCCCGCATACATTACGGTAATGTGGTGAGCCATTTGTGCTACCAACGCTAAGTCGTGGCTAACGAATACCATCGCAAAACCGAGTTTTTCACGCAATTCGTTGAGCAATTTAATTACTTCTGCTTGCACCGTTACGTCAAGGGCAGTCGTTGGTTCGTCTGCAATCAACAATTTCGGCTCACGAGCTAATGCCATGGCAATCAATACACGCTGACGCTGACCGCCTGATAATTCGTGCGGATAACGGTTTAAGGTTTTCTCTGGGTCAAGTTTTACCCATTTAAGCAAAGTTTCCGCCGACTGTTTTCCGCCACGACTGATAAGCTGTGCCATTTGGTCTTTAATTCGCATTGACGGGTTTAAGGCACTTAATGCGTCTTGGTAGATCATTGAGATCTCGTGTCCACGCAATTCGTTGAGCTTATCGGTTTTCAATAAGTCGTGTTGGTTGCCTGCGCGGTCGGTGAATAAAATTTCTCCTGTAATTTTTGCCGTTGAAGGTAACAAGCCCATGATTGAGAATGCTGAAATGGATTTACCACAGCCCGACTCGCCCACTAATCCCATTGTTTCACCTTCGTTTACGGTGAAGCTGATGTTATCAACTAACGGAGTTTCGCCATAACGATTTGGGAAACGGATCGAGAGATTTTTCACCTGTAAAATCGGTTTAGCATTTGGGTTTAACTGCATACGGTCGGTACGGCTTGTCTCTTTCTCATGTAATTTGAGCAAGTAGCGTTTTAATGCAAGGCTTTCTGCCATTGCTTCTTGTACGTCCGTTGAAAGCGGTTTAGATACATCTTCTTTGGTTGTCGTTGGGCTACGTTTAAGTTTTGGATTGACCAATGCGTCTGTTAATCCTTCAGATAAGATATTAAGAGACAATACTGTTAAAAGAATCGCTAAACCTGCAAAGGTTGTTGCCCACCAGAAGCCACTTAACACTAAGTTACGGCCTTCAGACAAAATATTCCCCCAAGATGGGAATGGTGGTTGAACCCCTGCGCCAAGGAAAGAGAGAGACGCTTCAAGAACAATCGCATCTGCAACCATGACTGTCGCAAAAACAAGTACAGGTGCAGCGGTGTTACGCACGACGTGTTTTAATAAAATGTAAGTACGGCTACCGCCAATCACTCGTTCTGCACGAACATAATCTTCTTCCCATTGTGACACCACATTTGCACGTACTACACGAGCAAGTTGTGGGGTATAAACAATCGCAATGGCTAAGATAATAACAGGAACTGCATTACCTAAGGTTGCCAATAATACGGCAGCTAAAGCAATACCTGGGAATGCCATTAAGATATCCATACAACGCATGATGACTTCATTACCGAGTTTATCTGCAGTTGCAGCGGTTGCACCAAGAATACTTCCGAATACAATCGCAAGCCCTACGGCACCTAAACCGATAAAGAGTGATGTTCTTGCCCCATAAACCATACGAGAGAAAATATCACGCCCCAAGCGGTCTGTTCCAAAGAAATATTCACTACTTGGTGCTTGAACTGGTCTTAATGTTTGTAATGGGTCATAAGTTGCGACGACAGGCGCAAAGATAGCCACAAGCGTAATAAACACTAAGAAACATAAGGCGATTTTTGAACTGGTTGGTAAGGCTTTAAATCTTGCTCCGCCTGAAGCAAGTCTATCAGCTAATCCTTGGCGAAACATTATAAACTCCGAATTTTAGGGTTAATTAATAAGTACAGAATATCCACAATGATATTCACCAATACAAAGGTAAATGCGATAGTAAGTACAACACCTTGAACTAAGTGTAAGTCATGGTTAACAATACCGTTGAAAATGAGTTTTCCCATCCCTGGTAAGTCAAAGATTTGTTCAATAACAACAGCACCACCTAATAAGTAACCGACACGTAAACCTAATACGGTCACAGGTGTAATTAATGCATTACGTAATACGTTGTGTCTAATGACGGTTGAATAAGGGACGCCGTTACCAATCGCGGTACGTACATAATCTTTATCCATCTCTTCAACCATAGATGTACGCACTACACGGATAAGTGATGCACAAACTGGGATCGCTAACGCAAGTGAAGGTAAAATCATTGAGTTTACATAGCCACTGACGCTTTCACTAAATGGAGTAAATCCGCCCGATGGTAGCCAGTCTAATTCAAGTGAGAACCATTGAATTAATAAGATACCTAGCCAGAAAGATGGCGTTGCGACTGCAGCAACAGAAAGTAGGCGAATCACTTGATCTGCAAAACGGTCACGATAAAGTGCAGCAATAACGCCAAGAGAGAATGAAATAATCGCAGCAAGAAAAACACCGATAAAGGTTAATTGTAGGGTTAAAGGAAATGCTTTACCGATTAACGATGTAATAGGTTGCTCTGGTGGTGTTGTCATACCAAAGTCTAATACCAAGACATTACCAATGAATCGAATATATTGAACAATAATCGGATCATTTAATCCATGTTGTTCACGATAAAGCTCTTTGGCTGCTTCACTTGCACTTTCCCCGAGAGCAACTGTCGCAGGATCTCCAGGTGTAAATTGTAAAATGATAAAAACTAATGCACTAACGCCAAGCATCATAATGGGGAGAGCCATTAATCGACGTAGTAACAGACGAAGTACGATTTCCATTTTTTTCTCCGACTACAAGAAAGGTTAGTGAGATGAGTTATTGTTATAAAGAAACAAGCGGGTCGATCAGGTTAATAATTTGCAAATTTTTAAGCTTATCTCACCGCTTGTAAACATTTCCAAAGGAAGACCTCTATTCCCCTTTAAGAGAAGGGGAATATTTTAAATTATTTACGTCCAACGCCGATGAATGAAAGACCTGTTGTTGGAATTGGTTGGAATCCATCTAATGATTTATCATTCCAAGCCGTTGGTAATTTACGGTGCACAATTGGATAGAGCGGCACGTTTGCTGCAATAATGTTGATCGCTTTTTCCCATGCTGCTTTAGCGTCAGCAGGTTCTTTTGCTTTAATTGCAGTATCAAGTAACTCTTGTAATTGTGCATACTCAGGTGTGTCAGACCAACCGAAACGTTTTTTCGGCCATACATCGCCACGGTACCACCAGCTTAATAAGAGATCTAAGTCATTACTGAATACTGATGGGTCACCCGGTGCCATCACGACTTCATATAAGCCTTTATCTACATGGCCACCATACAATGCACCTGATTGTAAGTGTTGTAGGCTCACTTTCACGCCTGGGATCTTATTCCAAGATTCAAGCACTAATGGCGCACACTCTTTCACCCAAGAATGGTCTGTTGAAAGTAATTGGAATTCTAATTTATCAATACCCGCTTCTTTCAATAATGCTGCTGCTTTTGCAGGATCATAATCATATTGCGTTGATGCTTTTACATAATCAGGGTGGGTATCTTGTACATAAGAAGTTGCCGCTTTCGCATTGCCAAGGAATACCACATCGATAAGTTTTTGAGTATCCAAGCCATAGTGTAATGCTTGACGTACTTTTGGATTATCAAACGGCGCTTTCTTACAGTTAAACATTAAGAACAATAAACCAAATGATTGAACAGATTCCACGCTACCTTTACGTTTTAAGCGTTCTGCATCTAAGTATGGTACGCTTTCCATCGCTTGAGTACGACCTGATTCTTGTGCTGTAACACGAGCAGCGTCATCATTGAGTAAGAACCAGCTCATTTTCTCAACACGCGCTGGATATGGACCGTTGTAAGCATCATAAGCTTCAAACACAATACGGTCATCTTTCACTGCAGAAACAAATTTATATGGGCCTGAACCGACTGGGTTTGCATCGAAAGTGGTTTGTCCAACTGATTCTACAACATGTTTTGGTACAATTTTGACGATACCTAAACGAAGTTTGAAGATAGAGAATGGATATTTAAGTTTAAACTCAACCACTTTCTCATCAACAGCTTTGACTGATTCAATAAATGGAATGAATTGTGCAAAGAGAGACGCTTTTGCAGGATCTAAAACGCGTTCATAAGAATAGACTACGTCTGCGGTTGTTACTGGTTTACCATCGTGGAAAGTTGCCCCATCACGAAGGGTGACACGCCAAGTGACTTCATCAATTTGCTCTGGCTCTTTTGCAGCAAGTGCAAGATATGGTTGACGTGTCGCTGGATGTAAATCTACTAAACCTTCAAAGAAGTGCATGTTTGCAGCAAATGATGATGCACCACTTGATGTTGCAGGGTCAAAACCTGTTGATAATGGATAAGCAATACCTGCTTCAATCGTAGAACCTTTTGCTGGTGCTGCATATGCTTTAGAAGCAAATGAGCCGATAGAACCAGAAAATGCAAGTCCAGCCCCTACGCCTGCAACTAACTTCATAAAGCCACGGCGAGATTCATTGTGTTCAAAATGTTTAGTCATATAAGACTCCTTGGTTAGTGTCGTTTGTATAGTATGGTTGTGTGTACTACAACACACTTTAAACAACCACAGAACTTCGCATTTAACCTTATTTTTGAAGTGTTTTAATCAAAAATAAAACTAAAAATGGATTAAAAACATCATAACACTAACAGGAGTGATGTCAACATATAGTCAAGATAAGTATTTACATTTGTGATCTATGTCACGAAATAAGCGGAAGAAGATACATTAAGAATTCGGCTGATAGCCCGTATCTTCTAAAGAAGGACTGGCTGCACCAGATTTAGCTAATTGGTCACAAAGTTCGTTCTCTCTATGACCAGAATGCCCTTTAACCCATTGCCATTCCACTTGGTGACGAGCAATCGCTTTATCTAAGGCAATCCACAAATCCTGATTTTTCACAGGTGTATTATTGCTCGTTTTCCAATGATTTTTTTTCCAGTTAAAAATCCATTGTTGAATGCCATTTTTCATATATTGACTATCGCTATGTAAAGAAACACGACAAGGCTCTTTTAAGGTATTTAGCGCTTCAACAACGGCACGTAACTCCATACGATTATTCGTCGTTAGATTGTAACCTTTTGAGATCTGTTTTTCACGTCCTTGGTAGCGCAACAAAATACCGATTCCCCCAGGACCTGGATTTCCCAAACAAGAACCATCGGTAAATATTTCAACAAATTTCATCATAAATTATAAACAAAAGGGCAATAATGCCCTTATTTTTGATTGACAAGCGGCAAGATTTAGCACATTTTTTGTAAAATCTTACATTACAATCGTTTTATTTTGATAAACAAATACACGATCTGCAAGTACTAATTCTAATGCACGGCTCAATACCGTTTTTTCTACATCTCGCCCTGCTCTCATCATTGCATCTGCCGTATAAGTATGATCGATGTTGATCACATTTTGCATAATAATCGGGCCTTGATCTAGCTCATTATTAATAAAATGTGCCGTTGCACCAATAATTTTAACACCACGTTCATACGCCTGTTGGTATGGTTTTGCACCAATAAACGCAGGTAAGAATGAATGGTGAATATTCACCACACGATTTGGATAACGCTCCACAAACTCAGGATTTAGCACTCGCATATATTTTGCAAGGACAATATAATCTGGTGCATAGTGATCGATTTGCTCGGCGAGTAACTTATCATGCTCTACACGGGTTAAACCTTCATGGCTAACCAAATGGAAAGGAACATCAAAACGTTCTGCCAAACTACGCAGTGTATCGTGATTACCAATCACAGCAGCAATTTCAACATTTAAACCACCATAATAGGTTTTCATTAAGATATCTCCTAAACAATGCGCTTCTTTTGTTACTAAAATCACAATACGCTTTTGTTTTTGGGTAATCAATTTATAACTAGAGCCTTCAGGTAAGGTAAATTGTAAATCCGCTAATAGTGTTTGGTCGTTAAAAATCCCCTGCAATTCGGTACGCATAAAAAAGCGCCCTGTATTACTGTCTACAAATTCACTATTTTTGATAATATTTAGTTGATGCTTATAGCAAATATTTGTAATTTTTGCGACTAACCCTGTTGCATCGGGACATTCTGTTAAAAGAGTTTTATTTTCGATCATATAATTATATTTTACCTATCAATAAAATTATTAAAATCAATGATATAATTATTTCAGTTTAACTTTATGTATACCTTTATATAAAGTAATTAATCTCTATTAAAGCGAAAAAATCTAATAAAACATAAAATAAAACCCACAATAAATGTGGGTTTTACTTTATATGGTTTTAATTAAATTTCAAAATCAGATAATGATTTACCCGCATCTAGAGCTTGTTGAATTTCACGCGGTGTTCTACCTTGCCCTGTCCAAGTTTTCTCATTACCGTTTACATCAATAAATTTATATTTCGCTGGGCGTGGAGCTCTTGGTTCACGTTTTTTACGCTCTACGCTCTCCCCCGCAAGCAGTAGCACAAGTTCTTCAGCAGAAATACCATCTTGATTTAATAATTCACGATACTTATTTAAGCTTTCTAAACGTTTTGCGTTTTCTGCTTCTTGAGCTTCAATCTCAGCGCGTTTCTCTTCGATCACAATAGCAATTTTCTCTGCGATCGATTCTAATTGTTCTAAAGACGCTTCACGAGCAACCACACGTAAACTACGAATATTTGATAAAGATTTTAATAAATCTGACATTTTATTCTCCTAAAGTTATTTTAATAATTCATTTACTCTTCAATTTTACTGAAACTACTTTATCATATCCTAATATATTTTTCTGGTAAATATAAAAAACTAAATTTCAGAAAAAATATGAAGAGATCGGAGTTCAAATGAATAAATCATCTTCATTTCTGTAGCGAAATTTTCTCTCCCCTATTGGCAACTGCTATATCTTCAGGTAATCTAGTGAAGTCCTACAAATTGTAGAGGTGCGACTGCAATAAGTATTCTTTTAGAGTGGAAAACGATGAAAAAAGAAGAAAGGTGTAGCCGCCGAAATCAATTAAGCGTCATCTTAATTGGTTGGTATCGTTATCGAAAGGAACGATACTGTCATAGCTTAGGCTATGGAGTGCTACTGTTAGGCTGGGTTTTTTTAGTTCACCATTCCCTTCCTTAAAATATTTATACTCATTACTAAGTGTAAGTGTATTCAGTAGATCTCTTTCTTTGTTTGGCAAATTTTATTAATTAAAAACAATCTTAGAGGTTTTATGAATCTAGTTGATTATTCAAGTTCTATATGGTCGATAGTACCAGCGCTCTTAGCGCTAGTGCTTTCTATTGTTACTCGTCGAGTATTAGTGTCTTTAAGTATTGGTATTATTGTCGGTGCGTTAATGCTCACTGGCGGAAATCCGATTGACGCATTTTTGCATTTAAAGAAAAACGTTGTTTCACTCATTTATGGTGAAGAAGGCTTAAATTCTAACAATGTGAATATTATTCTCTTCTTGCTTTTACTTGGTGTATTAACAGCATTATTAAGTATTTCAGGTAGTAACCAAGCATTCGCAAATTGGGCACAACAACGTATTAAGGGCAAGCGTGGCGCAAAATTAATGGCTGCTGCATTAGTTTTTGTGACTTTCATTGATGACTACTTCCATAGTCTTGCCGTAGGCGCAATCGCTCGACCTGTGACAGACAAATTCAAAGTCTCTCGTGCAAAATTAGCCTATATTCTTGACTCTACAGCTGCGCCTATGTGTGTATTGATGCCAATTTCAAGTTGGGGCGCTTATATCATTACTCTTATTGCAGGTTTACTGACTACTTATAGCATCACACAGTACACCCCATTAGGTGCATTTATGGCAATGAGTGCAATGAACTTCTATGCTATTTTCTCAATGATCTTGGTTTTTGCTGCAGCTTATTTCTCAATCAACCTTGGTTCTATGACTCGCTTCGAACAACAGGCTGAACAAACTGCACAGGTAAATACCGAACAGCAAATTGCAGAAACAAAAGAGACAGGTAATGTAATGAACTTAATTTTACCTATCATCACATTAATCTTCGCAACACTCGCAATGATGATGTATACAGGTAATCAGGTTCTCGCAGAAAATGGCAAACCATTTGATATTTTAGGCGCTTTTGAAAATACGACTGTAGGAATTTCATTAGTTATCGGTAGCTTAAGTTCACTTGCTGTTGCAACCTTATTGATTATGTTTGGTCGTAAAGTAAGTTTAGGGGACTATATTAAATCCTATGCTATTGGAGCAAGATCGATGCAAGGTGCCATCACTATCTTATTCTTTGCATGGACAATCAATGGTATCGTGAGTGATATGCAAACAGGTAAATACTTATCAACTCTCGTTGCTGGTAATATTGATCCTGCATTTTTACCTGCTATCTTATTTATTTTAGGTGCAGCAATGGCATTCTCAACGGGAACAAGCTGGGGTACTTTTGGTATTATGTTACCGATTGCAGCAGCAATGGCTGCAAATGCAGAACCTGCATTATTGTTACCTTGCTTATCTGCAGTCATGGCTGGTGCGGTTTGTGGTGACCACTGTTCACCAATTTCGGATACAACGATCTTGTCATCTACTGGCGCACAATGTAATCACATGGACCACGTGACATCGCAATTGCCTTATGCCGTAACCGTTGCTACAGCATCTGCAGTAGGCTACTTAGTGCTTGGCTTTACTCAATCAGCATTGCTTTCATTTACAGTAACAGCCGCTGTACTTGTTGCATTAGTCTTTATTTTTAAAGCGAAACAAACACAAACTGCTTAAATAAACATAACAACAAGCGGTCATTATTTGCAAAAAATTTGCACTTAATGACCGCTTATTTTTATAAATCAATTTTATGGGGCAGTAATTTGTGAAGGCTCTAATGTTGAAGCATCTGCGCCTAAAAGTAGCCTAATCGCCATCGCTGTTCTAGCAAAAAATTCCCTGATTCTCACTTTATAATGTCCATCAGGATATTGGGCTGCAAAACAAATTGCATCAATATTCTTAAATCTTGCTACTAATAATGCTCTCTCACAATGAAACTGTTGAGAAACAATAATAAATTGGTTTAAACGAAAGACTTTATCTGCCCGAATAATTGAATCCAACGTAGAATAGCCTGCATAATCTTGTTTAATATTTTGCAGTGGAATCCCCATTCTACGCAAATCTGTTGTCATCATTTTAGGCTCATTATAATACGCTGTTTTATTATCTCCGCTCATCAATAAATAATGAGCTTTATTGTGTAAAAATAGAGACTTAGCTGCTTCTAAACGATATTTATAATAAAGATTTGGTTGCCCTGATAAATAAAATTTTGCCGTACCAAGCACTACGGCATACTCTCGTTTGGGTAATTTTTCAATATCGGTATAAATTTGATCTCGAACTAAATAACCTGTTCCAAAATCAATCGCGAGCATAAACAGAAACAAAACAGCACAGAGCTTCAAAAGTGGTTTTACAAGACGTCGCAACATCTTTGAGCATTTTTTTAAAAAATGCTCCTTTCCTTGAGTTTGTTGTGATACTTGTAAATGTTCCATACATACCTAATCTGTTTTTGTCGTTTGCTTTGTTTCTGCGTGCGTAATATACATTGTCGCCCCAATGATAATTGCCGCCCCTAACCAAAGTTTACCCGGCGGCACCCAGTTAAAGACAAGCCAACCTGCTAAAACGTTCAATGGTAATTTAATAAAATCAAACGGTTGAATATAAGACGCATCGGCTAAATTATAGGCTTTGGCAACCGCAAGCTGTGCTAATGCGGTTAAAAAGCCCAATAAAATTAAAAAGCCAAAGTCACTAAACGAAGGCAAACTAAAACCTTCAGGGCTTAAATTCGTCAATGCAATCAATAAGTTAAATGGCGTAATTAAAATAAAGAGATAAGCCACCATGGTCGTTGGTGAATCATCACTGGATAATTTTTTCACCATCAATGAATAGCACGCCCAGAAGAACGCAGCTGCAACAGGTAACAATACGATCCAATCAAAATTTTCTGCCCAAGGTTCTAAAATAATCATCGCCCCGATAAAACCTAAGAAAGTGGCAACCCAACGTTTCGCATCCACTTTCTCTTTTAAGAAAAGCCCTGAGCCGATAGTCACAAATAGCGGCGAAGTCATTAACAAAGCAATTCCTTGCCAAATCGGAATAGGGTGAGCCAATGCCATTGTCCAACATTGAATCCCGATTGCCGAAAGAAAGACTCGAAAACAGTGTTGCCCAAAATGTTTCGTTTTTAATGACTGAAAAAAGCCCATATTCGCCATGCTTGGCATTAAAAACACAAAGGCAACTAAATATTGCACTAGCGCAATCACACTCGCATCAATATTTGAAACGGAAGTTAATTTTGGGATCAGCGTATTCACACAAGCAAATAGAAAGCCTGCGGTAATAATGGCTATTGCTCCCTTAACGGGTTGATGGTTTGACATAGAAATCCAAATAAAGAAATCAAATGGCGATAAGCATAGCCGAGACAAGAGAAATTGCAAGAATATTCCCTGTTTCTCGAATGGAATTTGAAAAATTTTATGCAAATCTGACCGCTTGTTTTAGCCGTTTAAAAATCTAGACGTTTAGATGTCTAAAATTTCTTGACGAAATCCTTTGCTCTCCGTAAACTTGCTTCTATTCATAGCAAGCGGTTGCTTTTTACCGTTTTTTGTAAGGATTTCTATGGCACAGCAGATTACTCTTTTTGATGATATTCCCCTTGAGCTTGTTCTTGGTGGAACCCTTTCGCCTGTCAATGTCGCTTACCAAACTTACGGTACATTGAATGCGGAAAAAAGTAATGCCGTGCTGTTGTGTCACGCCTTAACGGGCGATGCGGAGCCTTATTACGCACCGCCTGCGGATAAAGGCTGGTGGCAAGATTTTATCGGCTCAGGGCTAGCGTTTGATACGGATAAATACTTTTTTATCTGCTCGAATGTGTTAGGCGGTTGTAAAGGCACAACAGGTCCTGCCTCGATTAATCCAAGTACAAATAAACCTTATGGCAGCCAGTTCCCCGTCATTACGGTACAAGATATTGTGAAAGTACAGAAAGCCTTAATTGATAAGCTCGGCATTACACAACTACAAGCGGTGGTCGGTGGCTCTTTTGGTGGAATGCAAGCGACTCAGTGGGCAGTAGATTATCCTGAACGGGTGAGAAATGTGGTCAATCTCTGTTCTTCTTTAACCTTTAGTGCTGAAGCGATTGGCTTTAACCACGTGATGCGACAAGCAATCATCAATGATCCCCACTTCAACAATGGCGACTATTATGACAGCACACCGCCAGACAACGGTTTAAAAATCGCCCGAATGCTCGGTATGCTTACCTACCGTACCGATGTTCAACTCGCCAAAGCCTTTGGGCGTGAAGTAAAACAGACTGGTTCTATTTGGGGCGATCATTTCCAAGTGGAATCTTACTTGAGCTATCAAGGGGTGAAATTTTTAGACCGTTTTGATGCTAATAGCTATTTACGCTTATTAAGAGCCTTAGATCTCTACGATCCAGCACTCACCTACGCTAGCGAACAAGAAGCACTGGCTCGAATTAAAGCAAACTACACCCTAGTTGGTGTAACAAGCGATCAGCTCTTCAAACAAATTGACCTACACAAAAGCAAACAACGACTCGAAAATGCAGGCGTTAATGTCGATTTCTACGAATTTCACTCCGACTTTGGACACGATGCCTTTTTGGTCGATTACCCGTTCTTTGAAGAGATGATTAAGAAAGGGATTGCGAAATAACCAATCCGAGAAGTAAATAATTTACTTCAGCCTATTCGGCAAAATTGTTTGAAACAGCTCTCGGCTTTTGAGCGGTGCAGAACCTAAATAAGGCTTGAGGGCAATGCGAGTAAAACGTTTTGCTGCCTGTTGTGTCTCTTTATCGGAAAAATCCAGTGCATCAAAAGCTAACAGATCTTTGCCAAGAAAACTGTGGTTGTTCTGTAAAAGGGAAGCAATAAAGCCTTCATTTTCACGGAATTGATAGAGCATTTGCGGATCGACAGGCTTGCCTGTGGCGGCACATTCGCAGAAATTCACGCCGTAGCCGAGTGCTTTTAAGGTTTGAAACTCAAAGGTGCGTAAAATCGGTTCGATTTCATTCGGCTGGCTAGCAAGTTTGGTGACACAATGGAGATAATGCTGAAATAATTCTGGGTAAGCGGTATGATTTTCCAAAACTCTTGCAAGCACTTCATTCACATAAAAACCGCTATACAAGGCAAGGGTTTGCATCGGTAAGGTGAGCGATGCTGCTTCGACTTTGGTTAAGGTTTTCAAATCGCCCTTACCACTCCAACGTAGCAACAAGGGCGTAAAAGGTTGTAGCAATGATTTTAACGGCGAACGAGATCGTCTTGCCCCTTTGGCAAGTAAGGTGATCCGCCCGTGATGTTCTGTGAAAAAATCAACAAGCAGACTGCTTTCGCTGTACTCTCTGCGATGTAGTACAAAGCCACGTTGCCATTGTTCGATCATTATTCGTCAATATAACCCAAACTTCTCAACGCACGTTCATCATCTGCCCAACCTGCTTTGACTTTCACCCATAATTCAAGATGAACTTTGTTGTCAAATAAACGCTCCATATCCGCACGGGCTTCGGTGCCGATCACTTTGATCTTCTGACCTTTATTACCGATCACCATTTTTTTCTGCCCTTCACGTTCCACCAAAATCAAGCCGTTAATTTCGTAAGTACCACGTTCATTGGTTTTGAACTGCTCGATTTCTACCGTTACAGAATAAGGCAACTCCTCCCCCATAAAACGCATTAATTTTTCACGGATAATTTCCGATGCCATAAAGCGTTGCGAACGGTCTGTGACATAATCTTCAGGGTAATGGTGAATGCCTTCTTTGAGCGACTCACGCACAAATTTCTCTAAAATATGCACATTTTTGCCACGTTGAGCCGAAATCGGAATGATCTCTTTAAACGGGAATTTCTGCGATAAAGCGGTAAGATGTGGCAATAATTCTTCTTTTTCCTTGATGTTATCCACTTTGTTGATCGCCAAAATCACAGGGGCTTTGGTCGAACGCAGTTTGTTCAACACCATTTCATCATCGTCCGTCCATTTCGTGCCTTCCACCACAAAAATCACCATATCCACATCACCAATCGCACTGGCTGCGGCACGGTTCATCAAGCGGTTAATCGCACGTTTTTCTTCAATATGTAGCCCTGGTGTGTCCACATAAATCTCTTGATACGCCCCTTCGGTTTTAATCCCTAAAATACGGTGACGAGTGGTTTGTGCCTTGCGTGACGTTATCGAAATTTTCTGTCCTAGAATTTTATTTAGTAGCGTTGATTTCCCTACGTTCGGGCGACCAACAATGGCAATAAAGCCACAATAGGTTTTTTGATCTGTCATTTTTTGTTCTCTTTAAAAAGAAATTTGTAGGGTGGGTCTTGACCCACCAATAAAATCAAGATATTGCGTTAAAATGGTGGGTCAAGACCCACCCTACATTATGATGTTATTTTATCCCCAACACCCCAATCACTTTTAACGCCGCATCTTGCTCTGCTTTGCGGCGGCTGGTACCTTTGCCGATAAAAATCTCGTCAATTTTTTCTACTTTACAACTCACGGTAAAGGTTTGGTTATGGGCTTCGCCTTTAATATCTGTTACTTCATAAGTTGGGAGCGGTAATTTCCGACCTTGTAAATACTCTTGTAAGCGAGTTTTCGGGTCTTTTTGAGCTTCGCCGGGTTGCATTCCGTTAAGCAGTTCTTGATACCAATGGTGAACTCGTTCCATTGCTTTATCAATGCCTGCATCTAAATAAACAGCGGCAATAATCGCTTCCACACAATCAGATAAAATCGATTCACGGCGATAGCCACCACTTTTCAACTCCCCTGCCCCCAATTTCATATATTCACCCAGTTCAAACTGACGAGCAACAATCGCAAGGGTCTGCTCTTTGACAAGGGCGGCACGCATACGGCTTAATTCGCCTTCGTTTGCTTTGGGAAATTTTTCATAGAGAGCTTTGCCAATGGCAAAATTGAGAATCGAATCGCCTAAAAATTCAAGGCGTTCGTTATTTTTAGAGGCTGCACTGCGATGAGTGAGCGCTTGGCTGAGGTAATCAAGGTTAGCAAATTGATAACCTAATTTTCTTTGTAATCGTTCTAGTTGCATAAATTTAGACGTTGTAGGGGCGGACCGATGTGTCCGCCCATTTATATTCAATTTTACGGGCGGACACATCGGTCCGCCCCTACATATTTATTTGATTGATGTAAACATTCTCTCAAAACGTAATCCACTTGGGAATTCGTTCGGCTTTTTATCAAGACTTAACCAAATAACGCTTGCTTTACCGACCATATTTTTTTCAGGCACAAATCCCCAAAAGCGACTGTCTTCGCTATTATCACGGTTATCGCCCATTACAAAATAGTGTCCTTCAGGCACTACCCATTCACCCGCAGGAATACCGTCTTGTTTGAAGAAATACGGCTCATAATTAAAGGCTTGCGGATTGTTCAGAATTTGGTGAGTCACATCGCCAATTTCGGTACGTTCAACCTGCATTTCGCCGTGATAGAAGAAGTCAGGGTTTGGTGTTCCACCTTCATATTTAAACACCATTTCTTTGCCCGAATCACCGTGAATTACCGTTAAATTGCGAGTATGGAAATCATATTTCACACGGTCGCCACCCACGCCCACAACACGTTTGATGTAATCCACGTGTGGCTGTTTTGGGGCTTTAAACACAGCAATATCGCCACGCTCTGGTTTGCCGACTGGAATTAAGGTATTTTGCCAAATCGGATCTTTAATACCGTAACCAAACTTATTCACGAGCAAGAAATCGCCTACGCGTAATGTTGGCTCCATCGAACCGCTTGGGATTTGGAACGGCTCAAAAATAAACGAGCGTAAAATAGTAACAAGAGCCAATACACCAAACAGTGAAGCAAAAAAATCACCGACAAGGGAACGTGGCTGAATGGCTGCTTTTTCTTCCGCTGTCAGCGGTTTGCCTAAGCGTTTTTCTTCACGCTCAATCGCACGCAAGCGGCGTGGTTCGGCACTAAATTTGTAAAACGACCAAAAGCCACCGCAGATGATCACTAAGCCGACTAACACGATTGAAATGGTGTTTGGCAGCTGCATTGAGTCTAACACTTTCCAAACGCCGTAGAGTACGGTGATAAAGCCAATAGTTAAGATATTGCTCATTTATTCTCCTTAAATATAACTTCGCTCCCCCCGCTTGCGGGGGGAGCTGCCGAAGGCTGAGGGGGGAATGTGGTATTAATCCTTCCCAACGTGCAAAATCGCTAAAAACGCTTCTTGTGGGACTTCCACGTTACCGAGCGATTTCATTCGTTTTTTACCTTCTTTCTGTTTCTGCAACAGTTTTTTCTTACGGCTCACATCACCGCCATAACATTTTGCCAACACGTTTTTACGCAACTGTTTGACCGTTGAACGAGCGATAATGTGGTTTCCGATTGCCGCTTGAATAGCAATGTCGAACTGCTGACGTGGAATTAACTCTTTCATTTTTTCCACTAACTCACGACCACGATAAGGGGCATTTGCCTTATGTACAATCAATGCCAACGCATCAACACGTTCACCGTTGATCATAATATCCACACGCACCATATCTGCTGCTTGGAAACGTTTGAAACCATAATCTAATGACGCATAGCCACGAGAAGTTGATTTCAAGCGGTCGAAGAAGTCAAGCACTACTTCACCCATTGGGATTTCATAAGTTAACGCCACTTGATTGCCGTGATACACCATATTAGTTTGCACACCACGTTTTTCAACGCATAGGGTGATCACGTTGCCCAAAAACTCTTGTGGTAACAACATATTACATTCCGCAATCGGCTCACGGATTTCTGAAATGTTATTAATTGCTGGCAGTTTTGACGGACTATCAACGTAAATCGTTTCACCATTAGTTTGTTCAACTTCATAGACTACCGTTGGGGCTGTAGTGATCAGGTCTAAATCATACTCACGCTCCAAACGCTCTTGGATAATTTCCATATGCAACAAGCCTAAGAAGCCACAACGGAAACCGAAACCTAACGCCGTTGAATTTTCAGGCTCATAAAATAAGGATGCATCGTTTAGGCTCAATTTGGCTAAGGCATCACGGAACGCTTCATAATCATCAGAGCTAATCGGGAATAAACCTGCATAAACCTGCGGTTTGACCTTTTTAAAGCCTGGCAACACATCGCTTGCTGGATTGTGATGATGCGTTAAAGTATCGCCTACTGGTGCACCTAAAATATCTTTAATCGCACAAACCACCCAACCTACTTCACCTGTTTTTAGCTCGGTAGTATCTACTTGTTTTGGCGTAAAAATACCGAGACGATCTACGTTATAAGATTGCCCTGTACTCATCACCTTGATTTTGTCGCCTTTTTTCAGTACGCCATTTTTCACACGCACAAGGGAAACCACGCCCAAATAGTTATCGAACCACGAGTCGATAATTAATGCTTGCAAAGGTGCTTCAGGATCGCCCTCAGGGGCAGGAATTTTCGCCACGATCTCTTCTAAAACAAGGTCGATCCCCACGCCTGTTTTTGCCGAACAACGCACCGCTTCCATTGCATCAATGCCGACAATATCTTCAATTTCTTCGGCAACACGTTCAGGATCTGCCGCTGGCAAGTCGATTTTGTTTAAAATCGGCACTACTTCCAAATCCATTTCGATAGCGGTGTAACAGTTCGCTAAGGTTTGAGCTTCCACGCCCTGCCCTGCGTCCACCACCAACAACGCCCCTTCGCACGCCGCAAGGGAGCGAGACACTTCATAGGAAAAGTCCACGTGTCCTGGCGTATCGATAAAGTTTAATTGATAGGTTTGACCATCTTTAGCTTGATAATTTAAAGTTACGCTTTGTGCTTTAATGGTAATACCACGCTCACGCTCTAAATCCATTGAGTCCAATACCTGAGCTTCCATTTCACGATCCGACAAACCACCACAGGTTTGGATCAAGCGGTCAGATAAGGTGGATTTACCATGGTCAATGTGAGCAATAATAGAAAAGTTACGAATATTCTGCATTTTCATAAGGGCAGTAAATGTCCTATTTTAATTGTGATTGATAAAAGAAAAATAATCGGCGGATTTTACCTGAAAATTGTGCCAAAGGGAAAAGAAAGCGGTGAGATTTCGGGGGAAATTTGCAAATTTATAGAAGAAACAGACCGCTTGTAGAAAGAAACTTGATGCATTTTCCATAAATTAAGCAGTAATGTAAAAATGCTGTTTACTTATTATATAGTTTTAATGTTTCATCTATTAAAGTAAGTAGGAGAGAAATTGACACTAAAACGATAAAATGCAAGCGGTCACTTTTTGCTGAATTTTTCAGGGAAGTGACCGCTTGTTCAAAGAGTTAAATTAGTACCAATCCTTTTCTGTCACTGCCGTAGAAACATTTGTAACCATATTGGTGCTTGTGTCAATTCTTACTCGAAGATGTTTCACATTTTTCTTCTCTTTAATTGGCTCAACTAGCTTTCCTGAACCGAAAACAATCGCTAATGGTAAGGTGATAGGCAACATTACTGTCGGTGTATAGTTCATATGTTTATCATAAGATTCATAGAACCAAAGCTCGTTTAAATTACCTTCTAGCGTTATTTTGGTTGGTTCACCCATTAATTCACGAACTTGATTTTTCGTAGTTTTATTGGCGATAATTTTGCTTTCTATTGAGGTTAATGTTTGCTCGCGTAGTTTGGTACTACCTTCGTGATTTACTGTACAAGCCGTCATTGTTAATACAAGTGTTAAGCAAAGAAGCGTTTTTTTCATTTGTAGATCCTTATAAAAAGTGAGTTAAAAAAGCCACCAAATTGTACAAAAAAAAAACAAAATGCAATCAACCCATAAAAGATTGCATTTTGTTAAAAATAATTTAATTGATGAAAAATAATACAAATTTCTATTATAAAAGATAAGGTTTGACACTCCCCACGCTCGCCCCTATTATTCTTCCAATTCAGATGATTTACGGGATTTCTTATGCAACACACTAAAACCACTCAATTAAAGACCGCACTTTCACAACGTATTCTGATTTTAGACGGTGCGATGGGGACGATGATTCAACAATTTAAACTGACGGAAGCGGATTTCCGTGGTGAGCGTTTTAAAGATTCCAAAATTGATCTGCGTGGCAATAACGATCTGCTTACCCTAACGCAGCCGTTAGTGATTTCGTCTATTCACGAAAAATATCTTGAAGCTGGGGCGGATATTATTGAAACCAACACCTTTAGCTCCACCACCATTGCGCAAGCGGATTACGACTTACAAGCGGTCGCTTATGAGCTGAATTTTGCAGGGGCAAAATTGGCTCGTATTGCGGCGGATAAATACAGCACGCCTGAAAAACCCCGTTTTGTTGCGGGGATTTTAGGGCCGACAAATAGAACTGCGTCTATTTCGCCGAATGTCAACGACCCGGGTTTTCGTAACATCACTTTTATGGAATTGGTTGATGCCTATGCGGAAGCGACCCGTGGCTTAATCGAAGGCGGTTCGGACATCATTATGATCGAAACCATTTTCGACACGCTGAATGCTAAAGCGGCGGCGTTTGCCATTGACCAAGTGTTTGAAGAATTGGGCGTAGAATTACCGATTATGATTTCAGGCACGATCACGGACGCATCAGGGCGGACGCTTTCAGGGCAAACTACGGAAGCCTTTTATAACTCGCTCCGCCACGCCAAACCGCTCAGTTTTGGCTTGAACTGTGCTTTAGGCCCGAAAGAGTTGCGTCCTTATGTGGAAGTGATGTCGAAAATTTCGGAAACCTATGTGTCGGTGCACCCGAATGCCGGCTTACCGAATGCCTTTGGCGGCTATGATTTAGGGGCGGAAGAAATGGCGGCTCACATCAAAGAGTGGGCGGAAAGCGGTTTCTTGAACATTGTCGGCGGCTGTTGTGGTACAACGCCTGAACATATCAAAGCCTTTGCGGACGCGGTGGCTAACATTCCGCCACGTCAATTGCCTGAAATCAAAATCGCAATGCGTTTGTCGGGCTTAGAGCCGTTGAACATTGATGACGAAAGCCTGTTTGTAAACGTGGGCGAGCGTAATAATGTGACGGGTTCGGCGAAGTTTAAACGTTTGATTAAAGAAGAAAAATTCGCAGAAGCCATTGAAATTGCCATTGACCAAGTGGAAAACGGCGCACAGGTGATCGATGTCAATATGGACGAAGCCTTGCTCGACTCGCAAAAATGTATGACCCGTTTCTTAAACATTATGGCGACTGAACCTGATGCGGCGAAAGTGCCGGTGATGATCGACTCATCGAAATGGGAAGTGATTGAAGCAGGCTTGCAATCGGTGCAGGGCAAGGGGATTGTGAACTCCATTTCGCTCAAAGAAGGGGAAGAGAAATTTATCCACCAAGCGAAATTGGTTCGCCGTTATGGTGCGGCGGTGGTCGTGATGGCGTTTGACGAAGTGGGGCAAGCGGACACCGAAGAACGCAAGGTGGAAATCTGTACTCGAGCCTACCGCATTCTCGTTGATCAAGTGGGCTTTCCGCCTGAAGACATTATTTTCGACCCGAACATTTTTGCCATTGGCACAGGGATTGAAGAACATAACAACTACGGCGTGGATTTTATCAATGCTACAGGTCGTATTAAACGCAGCTTGCCGCACGCCAAAATTTCGGGCGGTGTGTCGAATGTGTCCTTCTCATTTCGTGGCAACAACGTGATGCGAGAAGCCATTCACGCGGTGTTCCTGTATCACGCCATTAAGCAAGGTATGGATATGGGGATTGTGAATGCTGGGCAGTTGGCGATCTACGATGATCTCGACCCTGAATTGCGTGATGTGATTGAAGATGCGGTGTTAAACCGTGTACCAGACGGTACGGATCGTTTGCTGGAAATTGCAGAAAAATACAAAAATGTGACCGCTAGTAACGAAGACACTGGCGTGGCGGAATGGCGGACGTGGCCAGTGGAAGAACGTTTGAAACACGCCCTTGTGAAAGGGATTACCAACTACATCATTGAAGATACCGAAGAAGCTCGCCAAAAATTCCCGACACCGCTTGAAGTGATCGAAGGGCCGCTAATGGCAGGTATGGACGTAGTGGGCGACTTGTTCGGTGACGGCAAAATGTTCCTACCGCAAGTGGTGAAATCCGCTCGTGTGATGAAGCAGTCTGTTGCTTATTTGGAGCCGTTTATCAACGCCGCTAAACAGCAAGGTTCATCGAGTGGTAAAGTGGTGATCGCCACCGTGAAAGGCGACGTACACGACATCGGCAAAAATATCGTGAGCGTGGTGTTGCAATGTAACAACTTTGAAGTGATTGATTTGGGTGTAATGGTGCCTGCGGATAAAATCATTCAAACGGCAATTGACGAAAAAGCGGACATCATCGGCTTGAGCGGTTTGATCACACCGTCCCTTGATGAAATGGAGTATTTTTTAGGCGAAATGAACCGCTTGAATTTGAACATTCCAGTGCTTATCGGTGGTGCAACCACATCAAAAGAACACACGGCAATCAAGCTCTATCCAAAATACAAGCACGAAGTGATTTACACCACCAACGCATCTCGTGCGGTGACGGTCTGTGCGGCGTTGATGAACCCTGACACCAAAGCGGAATTGTGGGAGCGAATGAAGAAAGAGTACGAGCAAATTCAAGACGCTTTCGCCAACAAAAAAGCCCCACGCAAGCAATTATCAATTGAAGATGCTCGCAAAAATGCCTTTGACGCTTTCGGCGGCGAATGGGCGGATTATAAAGCTCCCGAGCCAAAACAGACGGGCATTGTGGAATACAAAAACGTACCGATTGCGACTTTACGCCAATTTATCGACTGGTCGCCGTTCTTCAGACTTTGGGGCTTAATGGGCGGCTATCCTGACGCCTTCGACTATCCAGAAGGCGGCGAAGAAGCCCGCAAAGTCTATAACGACGCACAACGTGTGTTGGACGAATTAGAGCAAAACCGCAAGCTCAACCCAAGCGGCATTATGGGGATTTTCCCAGCGAACAGCGTAGGCGATGATATTGAAATTTATCAAAATTCTGACTGCACTTTATTGGCAGGCAAAGCCTACAATCTCCGCCAACAAAGCGAACGGGGCAAAAACAGCAAAAGCCCGTACAACCTGTGCTTGAGCGACTTTATCGCAAGCAAAGCAAGCGGCAAACAAGACTGGTTCGGAATGTTCGCCGTTTGTGCAGGCATTGAAGAACACGACTTAGTGGAAGGCTACAAAGCCGCTGGCGATGACTACAACGCTATCTTACTCCAAGCTGTCGGCGACCGTTTAGCCGAAGCAATGGCGGAATACTTGCACTTTGAACTGCGTATCAAAGTGTGGGGCTACACTGACGAAAGTTTAGACAACGACCGCTTAATCCGTGAAGAATACATCGGTATCCGCCCAGCCCCGGGCTACCCAAGCTGCCCTGAACACACGGAAAAACAGATCATCTGGGATTTACTCGAAGTCGAACAACGCATCGGAATGAAACTCACCGAAAGCTACGCAATGTTCCCAGCCGCCAGCGTCTGCGGTTGGTACTTCACCCACCCAGCGAGTAATTATTTCACCCTTGGCAGAATTGATGAAGACCAAGCGGTTGATTATGCAAAACGCAAGGGGTGGAATGAGAGAGAGATGGTGAAGTGGTTGGGAGTGGCGATGAAGTAAGAACAGAAAGTTTTTACTTAATGCTATATTTATTATACATCTCATAAATAATTGAAGGAAGAAAATATATGCCGAATAAACCTATCAAAAGTTTAACTGGATTTATTAGGAAAATTTCAGATCTATCAGAACAGTTACAGAATGATGAAATTTTACTTTTTCGCGGACAACGGAATAAAATACATCATTTAAATCCGAATGTATTAAGAGATAAAAATAATCATCCGAAAAATGAACACATTATGTTTAGAGAACTAATTTCTCTATATCCCGATAGATTTGGGAGTGATAAAAATACATTAGAACAACTAATTAGAGCTCAACATTATGAATTACCAACTAGATTACTTGACCTTACATTTAATCCACTAGTTGCATTATATTTTGCGATTGGTGATCTTCAAAATAAAGAGTCTGTAAATGGTAAAATATTTATATTGAAAATAAAAAAAGATAAGTTTAAATACTATGATAGCGATACTGTTAGTTGTATTGCGAATCTTGCGTACTTATCTTTTGATGAAAAACAAGAGATTATTGACAGCTATAAAAAAAATCCCAATATTACGAGAAAAGAGTTTTGTAATCTAACACCTATAACTCGATTATTACATTTCATAAAAGACGAAAAGCCACATTTTCACAATAATATAGATCCAAATGATTTATTTAAAGTGGTTGCTATTCGTTCTAAAATGAATAATGAAAGAATCATTGCACAATCAGGATCTTTCTTATTATTTGGGTTGAATATAAAAGATCTAGATCTACAGAAAAATATTGATGGTATAGATATTCGGAGTATTGAAATTCATAAGAATAATAAGGAAAAAATAAAGAAAGACTTAGATAGTTTATCTATCAATGACGCGTCAATGTTTCCTAGTATTTCAGAAGCAGCTAAATATATCAAAAATAAATATGAATAATATCCTATAGCTTATGCATAAGTGAGCTACTCCGTAGCTCTTGCTTATTTGTATCGTCCAGCTCCAGCGGAGCTGAATTATGCGTAACCCCGTACGGCTTGCCGTGCGGGGATTCTCTCTCATTTTGCGATCTCCATCGAAAAATCTCACTTTTCTATTCAACAAAACCACAACAAGCGGTAAAATTTGCTAAAAATTTTGCAAATAAAGTACAGATGAACAACGATCCATTCAACGAATATCTCCGCCATATTGAAGCGGATAAAAAAGAGAAAGGCTATGCGTGGCAAACGGCTATCGGCTTGCAAGATGTCGATGGTTTAAAGCCTTCTGCTTATCTTATTGAAACCGCCATTAAAAATATTGAAGGCGAGATTAGCCTTGAAACCGCAGAGCAATGGATTAGTCGTTATTATGAAGCGAAAAGTCCTTCTGTTGCTAATAATGACCGTACGGAAGAGGCGGATAAAGTCTCGGTGCGTATTGCAAAATTGCTGTCTGAACCCGCTTTTTCGTTTAATGCTCATCAGTATTTAGCCATTCATAAATACCTGTTTCAAGATATTTACCCACACGCTGGGCAAATTCGGACTTACAATATCACTAAAAAAGAGTGGATATTGGAAGGTGCAACGGTAACATACGGCACGGCTTCTGAGTTGAAAGCCACATTAGAATATGATTTGGAACAAGAGCGAAATTTCAGTTATAAAAATTTGTCGATGACGGAAATCATTGAACATTTGGCAGTGTTTATTTCAAGATTATGGCAAATCCACGTATTTGAAGAAGGCAACACACGCACCACTGCGGTATTTTTTATCAAATATTTAAAAACTTTAGGCTTTGAAGCCACGAACGATATTTTTGCTGAAAATGCGTGGTATTTCCGCAATGCATTGGTGCGAGCCAATTACAATAATTTGGCAAAAAACATTTATGAAACCAATGAATTTTTGATTTTGTTTATCCGTAATTTATTACTGAATGAAAACCATCTTTTGAGTAATCGGCTGCTACATATCAATCCAAATCAACTTCCCCAAAAACAGGACATTAAAGAACAAAAACAGGATATTGAAAGCCTTTTCGCCAATAAAACAGGATTTTCAAAGAAAACCCAACAGCATATTGAAACACTCTACCATACATTCGGGGGGCAAGTTTTTTCTCGTGCAGATGTTATAAATCAGCTAAATTTATCCGCTTCCCCTTCATCAGAATTGCTTAGAAAAATGTTGGAAAACGGCATTATTGAAAACGTAAAAGGGCTAGGGAAAGGGAAATATCGATTTATCTAGGGCTTACGCCCTAACTTACGCATAAATGAGCTACTCCGTAACTCCAGATCATTTGTATATTCCAGCTCCAGTGGAGCTGAATTATGCGTAACCCCGTACGGCTTGCTGTGCGGGGAAATAAATTTGCAAATTTTTCCCCAAAACAGACCGCTTGCATTTCTTTTTATTCTCCTTAAACTCATCACTTTCTTATTTTTAACAGAACTAAAATGCACACACCCCACATTTACATCGGCACAGGCGGTTATAGCGATATGGATTTAGTCGGGACGCTCTATCCGTTTGGTACGGATAAAGCCGATTTTTTGTCGATTTATAGCCAACATTACGACACCATTGAGATCAACAGTACTTTTCACGCACCGATTGGTTATAAGGCGGTGCAAGGTATGGTGGAAAAAGCGGAAGGGCGGTTGCAGTTTTCTGTGAAATTACATCAAGATTTTAGCCATCAACGCACGGCAACTGCGGAACAGGCTCAGGCGTTTTTAGCTGCGTTACAACCTTTGCGTGAAAATAACTGTTTAGCCAATTTATTTGTGCAGTTTCCATCCAGTTTTGAACGTAACCACGCCAATCGCTATTATCTGGCGGAGTTGGTTTCGTGGTTTAACGGCTATCCCCTTGCGATAGAGTTTCGTCATACCAGTTGGCATACGCCGTCGGTGTGGAATTATTTTCAAGATAAGGAAAATTTGATTTGGTGTAATGTGGATTATCCGCAAAATATCGGTTTACCTGCCTTTCAATTTTATGCCAATCAACGCACTGCTTATTTGCGTCTGCACGGTCGTAACCCGAACTGGTGGAAAGCACAATCGGCTCAAGAACGCCACGATTATCGTTATAGTGAAATGGAGTTGAAACAGTTGTCAGCTTTGCTGAATCAGCACAGAGCCAACTTTGACCGACTTTATCTCTACTTTCAAAACACCACGAAAAGTCACTCTTTTTATAATATTGAGCGTTTGAAAGATTATTTAGCGGAATTCAGTTTTAGCATCAAAACTAAACCTGACTTTTTGGTAGGGCAACAGAGTTTGTTTTAATGAGAAAACAAAAGGTTTTTTGTGAAGATTCTGTTAAAATCAATCATATTTTAATATCTTTAGATGATTAAATACTAATTTAACTATGGCTAAAAAAACATTAACTATTGTCAGTGTCACTGGCTCTCAAGCCTATGCACAGGGTGCAGTTTATTCTATTGAAACTAGTTTTCTAGAATTGCAACATAAAATTTCTCATATTGAATGTTTATTGATCAGCCCTGAACGACCATATTATTGTCCTTCATATATTAAACATATTCCTTGTAAACCTTTTAGCTATTTGGAATATAATCTTTTTATGCTTTATGGATTAGGGCAGTTTATTAATACGGATTTTTGTTTAGTTGTACAAAATGATGGTTGGGTTATAAATGGAAATAATTGGAAAGATGATTTTTTCAATTATGATTATATTGGTGCTCCAGTACCTGATCTGATTGAAGTTGTTAATAACCAATATGTTCGACGTTTTGATATTGATTTTTGGCAGAAACATAAAGATAACTTACCACCAAATATTTATGAGTCCCAAAATGGTGGTTTTAGTTTGAGAAGTCGTAAATTATTAAATGCACCTAGAGCATTAGGACTATCTTTGGAAATAAGTAATTTTGAGTCTTTCCAGCAGATTCCCCTTGAAATGAAATGGAATTTTAATAGTGATATTAGACATGCGGAAGACAGCTATTTATCTTGTATAAAACGTCAAATCCTAATGCATCATGGGATAAAGTTTGCCCCAAGAAATATTGCAGCGCAATTTAGTGTAGAATATTTGCCCATACAGAAGATAGAGAATATACCACTTGATTCATTATTTGGTTGCCATTTTTCTTCTTTACTCACTCTTATCGGCTCTAAAAAAGTTCAAGTTAATGTGAATATTTATTCATTAAATGATTTTTCAACTAATAAGTTATTGAATTTATTATCTACATATAATTATGAATTTATAGTTCCTACAGAGTTTAATAAAATAAATTTTAATCGTAATGCATAACTAATATTTCTCTTATTTACCATAATCTTATTATGAATAAATTCAAACTCATATTATTAATTTCAACATTTGTCACTCTAGTTTCGTGTACAAATACCCAATTAACTAACAAAGTAAAAAAAGGTTACTTAAAAGATAATATTAGCCAAGAAGAATTATATAATGTAATAAATTTTAAACGTTATTATTATGATTGCCGTAATTTTGACACAGGAACTCGTTCTTATTTAATAAGTTATTTCCCATTATCAAAAGAAAGTCGTAAAAAAGAGAACTTTGGTTTTTATTTTCAATTAGATGGAAATAAAGTAGAGCCATTTGATCATATTCAAAATAAAGCGCTTAATGGTCGGGGCTCTCGTTTTGAAGTCATCTATCGTTCATATCATCCAATCCAAGGTGCTTATGTTGATTTGGTCGCTAAAGAGCAAAGCTCTATTTACTACAAAAACAACATACCTTGGTTAAAATGTCGAGAAGCATAGTTTAACAATAAGTAATATAAAACCCACCATTTAGGTGGGCTTTATTAGTAACTAGGCTACACTTTCTGCTTCATCATCTTCAATTTCACAGATTCGCTCAAGGCTGACAACCTGTTCATCTTCGGCTGTACGAATAATGCGTACCCCTTGCGTATTACGCCCTACAAGGCTTACTTCGCTTACACGAGTACGAACAAGGGTTCCTGCATCGGTAATCAACATAATTTGATCGTTTTCTTCCACTTGAACAGCCGCAACCACTTTGCCGTTACGTTCATTCACTTTAATCGAAACAACCCCTTTTGTTGCACGAGATTTAATTGGATATTCGCTTAATGCAGTACGTTTTCCGTAACCGTTTTGAGTTACAGTTAAAATTTCGCCTTGAGTATGTGGGATCACAAGAGAAACCACTTTGTCTGTGGTTAAATTTACGCTTGACGCATCTTCTGCTTCTTCGTTTTCTACGGTTTCAATTTCAACTTCTTCCACATCTTCCGCTGAAATTTCGGTCGTTGCCAGTTTGATACCACGAACCCCTGTCGCCACACGTCCCATACCACGCACCGCTGTTTCGGCAAAGCGTACCACTCGACCTTGTGCAGAGAACAACATAATTTCGCTGTCGCCGTTAGTAATATCTACGCCAATTAATTCATCGCCTTCGCGAAGTTTTAACGCAATCAGACCGCTTGATCTCACGTTGCTAAACGCATCTAAAGACACTTTCTTCACCGTGCCACTTGCCGTTGCCATAAAGATAAATTTATCAGCACTAAATTCACCATTTGGCACAGGAAGAATCGCTGTAATACGTTCATTTTCTTCTTGAACCAACGGCAGAATATTTACAATCGGCGTGCCTCTTGCGCCACGGCTTGCCTGTGGTAATTGATACACTTTCAACTGATATAAACGTCCACGGCTCGAGAAACAGAGAATGGTATCGTGCGTATTGGCAACCAATAATTTTTCAATGAAATCATCTTCTTTCATTTTGGTTGCCGATTTACCTTTACCGCCACGGCGTTGTGCTTCGTAATCGGAAAGTGGTTGATATTTCACATAGCCAGCGTGCGATAGGGTAACAACTACATCTTCTTGAGCGATTAAATCTTCAAGGTTGATATCACCTGATGCTGCGGTAATCTCTGTACGACGCTCATCACCAAATTCTGCTTTGATTTTTTCTAGCTCTTCACGAATCACTTCCATTAGGCGTTCTGAGCTATTTAAAATGCGTAATAATTCACCAATTTCGACCAACAATTCTTTGTATTCATCGACAATTTTTTCGTGTTCTAAACCTGTTAAACGGTGTAAACGTAACTCTAAAATTGCACGAGCTTGTGCTTCAGATAAATAATATTGACCATCACGCACGCCAAATTCTGCAGCGAGATCTTCAGGGCGAGACGCATCTACACCTGCGGCTTCTAGCATTTGGGCAACATTACCTAATGCCCACGGACGAGCTAATAAACCTTCACGGGCTTCATCTGCCGTTTTAGAGTTGCGGATTAGCTCAATCACAGGGTCAATATTCGCTAAGGCAATCGCCAAGCCTTCTAAAATATGCGCACGCTCACGGGCTTTGCGTAATTCAAACACTGTACGGCGAGTAACAACTTCACGGCGGTGCATCACAAAGGCTTCAATAATCTGTTTTAAATTAAAGACCTTTGGTTGACCGTGATCGAGTGCCACCATATTGATACCAAAGGTTACTTGCATTTGAGTAAGGGCATAAAGATTATTTAAGACCACTTCACCCACAGCATTATTTTTTACTTCAATAACAATCGAAATCCCTTTTTTATCGGAATAATCTTCAATGCTGGAAATCCCTTCGATACGCTTATCACGCACTAACTCGGCGATTTTTTCGATCAAGTTCTTTTTATTCACTTGATAAGGTAGCTCGGTAACTACAATTTGCTCACGCCCTTTGGCTGTGGTTTCTACACTTGCTTTAGCGCGAACATAGACTTTACCACGCCCTGTGCGATAAGCATCTTCAATCCCTTTACGACCATTGATAATCGCCGCCGTTGGAAAATCAGGGCCAGGGATATGTTGCATTAATTCTTCAATCGTAATCTGATCGTTTTCGATATAAGCCAAGCAACCATTTAACACTTCATTTAAGTTATGTGGCGGAATATTGGTCGCCATACCTACCGCAATACCTGATGAACCGTTTACCAATAACGCTGGGATTTTGGTTGGCAACACATCAGGAATCATCTCTTTGCCATCATAGTTTGGCGAGAAATCGACGGTTTCTTTATCTAAATCCGTTAATAATTCTTGCGTGATTTTTTGCATACGCACTTCGGTATAACGCATTGCCGCAGGTGCGTCGCCGTCAATCGAACCAAAGTTCCCTTGACCATCAACCAACATATAACGAAGAGAGAACGGCTGCGCCATACGCACGATGGTGTCATATACCGCAGAATCACCGTGTGGGTGGTATTTACCGATAACGTCACCGACCACACGGGCAGATTTAACGTAAGGTTTAGATGATGTGTTGCCACTTTGATCCATCGAGAAAAGTACACGGCGGTGGACAGGTTTTAAACCGTCACGCACATCAGGCAAGGCACGCCCAACAATCACCGACATGGCATAGTCTAGGTAGGAGTTTTTCAGTTCTTCTTCAATACTGATGGGGGTAATATCTTTGGCTAATTCGCTCATTGAAATTTCCTAATCATGTGATAAAAATGCCCAACTTTCAGGGGCGAAAATTGGGCGAGATTTTATCACAAAATCGGAAAGAAAGGGGAAAAACTTGATGCTATAACGTTACCAATACAATTTGTTCAGGATCAATACTGATCCAAACCTTATCTTGAATCTGAAATGAGTGTGTATTCGTCGCTGTCGCATAACACTCCCCGTCTCCAACACTTAAAGTAATCTCTTGGTGATCGCCTTTATCATAAACCGCACACACTGTCGCAGAAAGCTGATTAATACATTGTGGTTCTTGTTGATGAATTTGAATCCAAGGCGCTTTTACCATCAAGATCACTTCTTTATCTTGAACTAAATTTAACCGTTTTGCACTTTGCATCGTGATACAAGCGGTCAGATGTTGAGAAAAGTTTGCAATATGAATCTCAACGTAACAGAGTAAATCTTCCTCCCTTAATTTCGCTACTGTTCCTAAAAACTGATTTCTAGCGCTACTCTGCAAGGCAAATTTTGCTGTTGCACTCAACACACTATTCAGTGGAATCGATTCATCTTGCAAAATAGCGAAGGCTTTTTGCTGGGTCTGCTCTAGCAAATCATAAAGTTGCAACAAACGTTCTGCATAGGATGTCAATACAGTCCCACCACCATTTTTTCCCCCAATGTTACGCTCTAATAAAGGTTTAGGACTGATGGCATTCATTGCTTCAAGGTGATCCCAAGCACTTTTATAGCTTACATTCGCATTTTTTGCGGCTTGATTAATTGAGCCACATTCACGGATCGCTTTTAGTAAGGTAACACGTTTAGGATCAACAAAAAGTTGCTGATGTAATTTAATGGTTAGTAAAATTTCACTGTCTAACATATTATCCCCTTTTCTACATTTATTCCGCTAAATTATCCGTCTTTCTATAGGTTAATGAAAAGTAATTTTTTGTATAGATTTTTGTTTTAAAGTCATTATATAATGACATACATAAAGAAATAACTTCTTTATCACTCCTAACAAAAAGTAAACAAAAACAATTAAGTTCAACCCTAAACATTGGAGAACCTATGAAAAAAACCTTTACAAAACTTGCACTTACCGCAGCGCTTGCTTTAGGCGCAAGCTCTGCATTTGCAGAAAATATCACGGTATTTGCTGCAGCATCAATGACAAATGTGTTACAACAAATCGGTGATGAATATAAAAAAGCACATCCAGAAGATACACTAACCTTCTCTTTTGCGGGTTCTTCAACATTGGCAAAACAAATTGAACAAGATGCACCAGCGGATCTTTTCATTTCTGCAGACCAAAAATGGATGGATTATGTGGCAGAAAAATTGCCAAATAAAACTAAAAATATCACCACATTAGCGCAAAATGAATTAGTGCTTATTGCGCCAGCAGACAGCACAATTAAAGTGGCGACAATTAAAGATATTAACTTCAAAAATGCCATCGGTAATAGCTATTTAGCAGTAGGCGATGATAACGTGCCTGTTGGTCGTTATGCCAAAAAAGCACTTGAATATTTAGGTGTTTGGGGTGATGTAGAAAACCGTTTATCTAAAGCAAAAGATGTCCGTGCGGTACTTTCTTATATTGAACGTGGCGAATTACCGTTAGGTATCGTTTATTCAACCGATGCGAAAGTGTCTGACAAAGTGAAAGTTGTGGCAGTATTCCCGCAAGAAAGCTACGGTAAAGTGGTTTATCCAGCAGCAACGGTAAGCGATAAAGCAGAAGCAAAACGTTTCTTAGATTTCCTTTCAACACCAAAAGCAAAAGAAGCCTTTGAAAAAGCAGGTTTTAAACCAGCAAAATAATTTCTTATATCACTAGCACGAGTATCTCGCTCGTGCCTATAATATATCAACTGAAAGCAAGCAAAAGGCTTGCGACGATATATCACTTTAATAAAACGAGCCATAATGCCCTTTTTTGATTTTTCTCGACAAGAACTCAATGCCATTTATTTAAGTCTGAAAATTGCCAGCGTTGCCATTATTTTTGCCCTTCCTTTTGCAATTGGTGCAGCTTGGTTACTTGCCCGTAAAGAATTTTGGGGTAAAAACTTATTTAATGGCATTATCCATCTTCCCCTTGTACTTCCACCTGTCGTCATTGGCTACCTATTGCTTATTTTAATGGCAAAAAAAGGGGCAATTGGGCAATATCTGTGGGAATGGTTTAACTTTTCCTTTAGCTTTTCATGGAAAGGGGCTGTCCTTGCTTCTATGGTAATGGCATTTCCCCTTATGGTGCGTTCTATTCGGCTAGCCTTTGATGCTATCGACCCAAAACTGGAACAAGCCGCAAGAACCCTAGGTGCAAGCCCCGTCAAAGTTTTCTTTACGCTCAATCTTCCGCTCTCATTTTCAGGCATTGTAGCAGGTGCGGTATTAGGTTTTGCTCGCTCGCTAGGTGAATTTGGTGCCACTATTACATTCGTTTCAAATATTCCCAACCAAACCCAAACGATTCCAGCGGCACTTTATACTTTCATTGAAACCCCTGATGGCGAAATGGCAGCGGCTCGCCTTTGCTTAATTGCGATTGCGATCTCACTTATCGCCCTTTTCTTCTCTGAATTATTAGCCCAACGCCAACAGCGTTTCCAAAAAGCGAGGGATAATTAATGACTGCAAAACATTTACACATTGATGTTGAACATCAATTTGGTGAACTAGCGTTAAAAGTCCATGTCGATATTCCCGCCAAAGGCGTTACCGCTATTTTTGGACGTTCAGGTGCGGGGAAATCCAGCTTAATCAACCTTGTCGCAGGTTTAACGAAACTTAAAAAAGGCAAAATTATTTTAAATGAACGAACCTTGTTTGATGCAGAAAAAGGGATTAATCTCGCACCTGAAAAACGCAAAGTAGGCTATGTATTTCAAGAACATCGACTTTTTCCCCATTATCGTGTGGAAGGGAATTTGAAATATGGTTGCAAGCGGTTCGATCAGGCAAAATTTTTGCAATTAGTCGAATTATTGGGGATTGCCCATTTGTTAGACCGTTTCCCCATCAGCTTATCTGGTGGTGAAAAACAACGTGTTGCCATTGGCAGAGCCTTATTGAGTGAGCCTGATATTTTATTGATGGACGAACCTTTATCCGCGCTCGATCTTCCCCGTAAAAATGAGTTAATGGAATATCTTAGCAAATTAGCAAAAACGCTCGATATTCCCATTTTGTATGTTAGCCACAGCTTAGATGAAGTGATTCGGTTAGCCGATAATTTATTGCTATTAGAAAATGGCAAAGTGGTTGCCTTTGATAAAACCGCTGAAGTCTGGCACAGCCCAATGTTTTCTGCTTGGCAACCCGATTCACAGCGAGTCACCTTACTTGAATTACCCGTTGCAGAACAACAAACAGATTATGCGATGCAAGGTTTAGCCATTGGTGAACAACGTATTTGGATTCATCAACAACCACGCTATCAGCTCAATGATTTAGTGCGAATTACGATTAAAAGTAAAGATGTCTCTCTCGTTCTAACTAAACCTGAACAGACTTCTATTCGTAATATTTTGTGTGGCGAAATTTGCAAAATTGAACCACAATCTGACCGCTATGATATTGCACTCAACGTCGGCTCGCTTGAAATTTGGGCAACCATTAGCCAATGGGCATTTGATGAATTAAATCTCGCGCTCGGACAAACTGCCTATTTACAAATAAAATCCGTCTCGATTTAGCCTGTTTTTTCAGCTAGTAAATCTCGCTGACTAGCTTTACAGCGAGATTTTCTCTATAATGTCTCCCATTCAATTCAAATCTCCCCCCTTAGCTCAGTCGGTCAGAGCAGGCGACTCATAATCGCTTGGTCACTGGTTCAAGTCCGGTAGGGGGGACCATCTTGCATTTTTTACTTTATCTTATTCTTTAATATCATAAAAAACGATATTAAAAATATCTACGCAACAAACAACTACAATACTACTTTTCTAAATAAACTCAGAATATTAATTAGAAAAATTCATTATGTTTTGTCGCGCTTTAAATATGAAAAAATAATCCAGTTTAGAGCTTAACTGGATTATTGGATTTGGTTAAATCATCTTAACTATATCAGTATTAATGACTATTCTTATTAAAGAATATGACTTTGATACCACTGCGCTAATAAAATTCCAGCATTGACAGCGACATTCAAACCACTATTTAACGGATTTGCAAAAGAAAGCTGTACCACCGTATCTTCAGGGTATTCTGCATCATTTGGGACAATTTCACTTAGTACAAAAACTACTTTTTCCGATAACGCCGTTTTTGCTAATGATTTTGCTTGTTTTTGACGGGTTATGTGAACAATCTGATAGCCCGCATTGCGTAATTGGGTTAACGCAATTTGTTTATGTTTGGTTTCTAATGGGTGCACAAACTCTAATCCACCTTCCGCAACACGTGCTGCATTGCTTGAATTAAGAATATCGTTGCTTTCTACAATAATCCCTTTTACGCCATAAAAAGCACAGGTGCGCATAATTCCACCTACGTTTTGTGCATTATTGACGCCGTCTAATAAAACTAAACAATCACGTTGTCGTGGTAATTTTAAGTAGCCTTCTAATGAAAATGGCGATGCTTTTTTCACTAATAAGCAAATACCGCCATGATGTTCTGTGCCAGTGACTCGTTCCATTTCTTCGCTATCGACAACATGATAGGCCTTTTTCTGTTCTGCAAGATAACTCAACAATTCACCTGCTTTCTTTGCTCCTTCTACCGTTGCCCATAGGCGTACAATGGCTTCAGGACGTTGTTGAAATAAGGTATGGCAAGAGTTTTCGCCATAGACTTTCATTTCTGTAGCTCTGTTATTACGAATTTTTTCAGGCGCTCTTGGCGAAAGTGGCCCCGTTTTCTTTTCGACAGGCTTATTGTCTCTGCCTTTCACACTAATTTGTACCGAGCCTTCACGTCCTGCTTTTTTGGCTTCCGTAGGATAAATAGCGTAATTGGGTTTGTCGCTTGCTTTATCATGTGTCCTAGCGGTATTACTGAACTTACCATGCTTTTCTTTTGATTGACGTGGTTCTTTATCTTTGAATTTTGGCTCACGACGCTCTTCAGCGGTTTTAAAACGTGGCATTTTACTGTTAAATTTATTATTCATAATCATCTTTAGGGTAGGAAAAATTGATTGAAGTATAGCAGATCATACCTATCTCACGGTAGGCTTTTTTCTCTTCCCTATTTCTTTATTCTCCAACTTTCTCTATAATTCTAATCCTTTTATGTTCTTTAAAATCTGGTGGAATTATGAATCCAATGTTAAATATCGCTATTCGTGCTGCACGAAAAGCGGGCAATATTATTGCCAAAGGCTATGAGCAGGCCCCGCAAGATACACAAGTTGCTCAAAAAGGCTCAAATGATTATGTGACTGAAATTGACAAAGCGGCAGAAGCAGCAATTATTGAAGTTATCCGTAAATCTTATCCTGATCACGCTATTGTCGGAGAAGAGTCAGGTGTTTTAGCTGGCGAAAATAACGATGTTCAGTGGGTGATTGATCCATTAGATGGAACAACTAATTTTGTGAAGCGCTTGCCACACTTTGCAGTTTCGATTGCTATCCGTGTGAGTGGTCGTACTGAAGTGGGCGTTGTTTATGATCCAATTCGTAATGAATTATTTACTGCGGTACGTGGTGAAGGTGCAAAATTAAACGAATTCCGTTTACGCATCAGTAACGAACGTCGTGACTTACAAGGTACTGTGTTAGCAACAGGTTTCCCATTCAAAGTGGCAAAACATCGTACAGCACACTTAAATATGATTGAATCCCTGATGAACAACGGTGTAGCAGATTTCCGTCGTACAGGTTCTGCAGCGTTGGATTTAGCTTATGTAGCTGCAGGTCGTGTAGATGGTTACTTTGAAATTGGTTTAAAACCATGGGATTGTGCCGCAGGTGATTTAATCGCTCGTGAAGCGGGTGCATTAGTGACGAATTTTGTAGGTGGTACTGATTACTTAAAATCAGGCAATATTGTTGCAGGTAGTGGTCGTGTTGTAAAAGAAATCTTAAACAGCATTCAACCAACGCTTACTGAAGAATTGAAAGTATAATAATTAAGAGATAATTTTGGTGGGCAAAGCCCACCCAACTATTAAGATAAGCCTATGCAAAAGACCTATCCATTGCTCAGTCAAATCAACTCGCCAGATGATTTGCGTTTATTACCCAAAGACAAACTTCAACCGCTTTGTGATGAACTTCGTGCCTATTTATTAGAGTCCGTAAGCCAAACAAGTGGTCATTTAGCTTCTGGATTAGGTGTTGTTGAACTCACTGTTGCATTGCATTACGTTTATCAAACACCCTTTGATCAACTTTTATGGGATGTTGGTCATCAAGCTTATCCGCATAAAATTCTCACGGGCCGTCGTGACCAAATGCATACCATTCGACAAAAAGATGGATTGCATCCTTTTCCTTGGCGTGAAGAAAGTCCGTTTGATGTGTTAAGCGTTGGACATTCTTCAACGTCGATCAGTGCTGGACTCGGTATTGCAATTGCAGCGGAAAAAGAGAATGCAGGGCGTAAAACGGTCTGTGTGATCGGTGATGGGGCAATTACTGCAGGTATGGCATTTGAAGCGATCAACCATGCAGGTTCTATCCACACAGATATGTTGGTTATTCTTAACGACAATGAAATGTCCATTTCTGAGAATGTCGGCGCATTAAATAATCATCTTGCTCGTCTCTTTACGGGTTCTCTCTACAGCACTTTACGTGAAGGTGGAAAAAAACTTCTTTCAGGTTTACCTCCTATCAAAGAATTTGTACGTAAAACAGAAGAACACGTTAAAGGGTTTGTTTCACCTGTTGGTACGATGTTTGAAACCCTTGGTTTTAACTATATTGGTCCTATTGATGGACACGATATTGAAGAACTGATTTCTACATTGAAAAATATGCGGAATATGTCAGGTCCGCAGTTCCTTCATATCAAAACCAAAAAAGGCAAAGGTTACAGCCCAGCAGAACAAGATCCTATTGGCTTTCATGGCGTGCCAAAATTTGACCACACAAGCGGTAAGTTACCGCAAACAAAATCCGCACCGACCTATTCCAACATCTTTGGCGATTGGTTATGCGAAATGGCAGGGCGTGATCCAAAAGTGATTGGCATCACTCCTGCAATGCGTGAAGGATCGGGAATGGTCGAGTTCTCCAAACGCTTCCCACAACAGTATTTTGACGTAGCGATTGCTGAACAACATGCCGTGACATTTGGCGCAGGGCTTGCAATTGCCGGCTATAAACCTGTAGTGGCGATCTATTCGAGCTTTTTGCAACGTGCTTACGATCAACTTATTCACGATGTGGCGATCCAAAACTTGCCTGTGATTTTTGCCATTGACCGTGCTGGAATCGTGGGTGCTGATGGACAAACCCATCAGGGTGCCTTTGATTTGAGCTTTATGCGTTGTATTCCAAATATGACGATTATGTGCCCAAGCGATGAAAACGAAATGCGACAAATGCTCTACACCGCTTATACGATGAACAGCCCTGTTGCCGTGCGTTACCCACGTGGAAACGCTCAAGGCGTGGCTCTTGAGCCGATGCAAGCCCTTGAAATTGGCAAAGGTAAACTTCTTAAACAGGGAGAGAAAGTCGCTATTTTGAATTTTGGTGCGTTACTCAATGAAGCAAAGCAAGTAGCAGATGCTAATAACTATACCCTTGTTGATATGCGTTTTGCTAAACCGTTAGACGAAACGTTAATCGCAGAACTAGCCGACAGCCACGAATTACTCGTTACCCTTGAAGAAAACGCTATTCAAGGCGGGGCTGGCAGTGCGGTTAATGAGTATTTGCAAAAAATTGGTAAGATCAAACCGCTTGTTATGCTAGGTATTCCAGATTTCTTTGTTCCACAAGCGACACAAGCGGAAAGTTATGCGGATTTAGGATTAGATGCTAAGGGAATTCAAAACCGAATAACGCAGGCATTAAAAGCATAATAATCATAAAGCGAATAGTAATATTCGCTTTATTTTTTACTACTTTATACAAGGTTACTCACTAAATTGCATTTGATGTAACTGTTTATAAGCTCCACCTTTTTCTAACAAGGCTTTATGTGAGCCTCGCTCAATAATTTCTCCATGATCAACCACTAAAATTTCATCAGCATTTTCAATGGTAGATAAGCGGTGTGCAATCACTAAAACAGTACGATCTTTTTGTAACTCATCAAGTGCAGCTTGAATGGCTCGCTCTGACTCTGTATCTAACGCTGAAGTTGCTTCATCTAATACTAGCACAGGCGAATTGCGTAATAACGCCCTTGCAATCGCTAAACGTTGGCGTTGTCCGCCCGATAAACTCACACCGTTTTCGCCAATTACTGTATCTAACCCTTGTGGCATTTTTTCGATAAATTCCGTTGCATAAGCGGCTTTTGCAGCCGCTTCGATCTGCTCACGGCTATATTTATCTTTAGCAGCATAAGCAATATTGTTAGCGATCGTATCATTAAAGAGATGAACCTGTTGTGAGACAATCGCACACTGCTCACGCAAATTGTTTAAAGTGTAATCTTGAATTTTGTGGTCGTCTAAATAGATATTGCCCGAATCAATTTCATAGAAACGTGTAATCAAATTCGCTATCGTCGATTTACCCGATCCTGAACGCCCTACCAATGCCAAGGTTTTGCCTGCAGGCAGATTAAACGAGATATTTTTTAAAGCGGGTTGTTCTTTGCCAAAATAGGTAAAAGTCACGTTTTCAAAGCGAATATCGCCTTTGGCTCGCTCAATTTGATAGGTTCCCTCATTTTTCTCTGTTGGCAAATCAAACAAAGTAAAGAGCGTTTGGCTCGCTGCCATTCCCCGTTGGAATTGGGCATTGACGTTGGTTAAGGTTTTCAGCGGACGTAAAATACCCATTAACGCCCCGATCACCGCTGCAAATTCCCCTGCGGTTAAATCATCACCAATAATTTCAGGTGAACCTGCAACAAAAAGAACCACCGCTAAAGCAAGAGACGCAATCACTTGAATAATCGGGTCAGCAATGGCACTTGCTGCCATCATTTTCATTCCCTTGCGACGCATATCATTACTGGTGTGATTAAAACGCTCTTCTTCAACTTTTTGTCCGCCGAAAGAAAGCACCACTTTATGTCCACGTAACATTTGCTCCGCACTTTCTGTCATATTTCCCATAGATTCTTGCATATTACGGCTCAAGGTACGGAAACGTTTCGATACAACTCGAATTAAAATGGCAATCACAGGACCAATTAAAAAGAGAACGAGCGATAAACGCCAGCTGAAATAGAACATTGTTGCAATAAGGAAAATGATATAAACGCCTTCCCTTACCACACTTTGTAAAGCATTTGCTGAAGAGCTTGCAATTTGTTCTGAATCATAAGTAATACGAGAAAGCAATTTGCCTGATGAGTTTTGGTCAAAAAAAGTAACGGGCATAAACATGAGATGTTTAAATACCTTCTGACGCATATTCATAACAACCTTGCCCGAAACCCAAGCCAAGCAATAAGCGGAGATAAAGCTCGTAATTCCTCGTGCAAAGATTAAACCCACAACAATAAATGCCATCATTTTCAAGAAACTACGTTCTGATTCACCAAAACCTTCATCAATTAATGGCTGTAACATTGTAATTAGATAAGCATCCGCCGCAGCATTGAAGATCATCGCAACCATCGCTGCAACAATCCCCCACTTAAAAGGAGAGATCATCGGCCATAAACGTTTAAACGTTTGCCAAGTGGATTGATCTTGTGTCATATCATCAAGAGAAAAGGGATTTTTTGCTGTCATTATTAGGTTCTCTAAAAATAGGAAGTGGCTATTTTAAAGGGAAATTGCGATTACACCAAATTTAAAAGTAATAACTCGTTTAAAAGTAGTAACTTGCTACAAATTTAAACACAATCGGAGCAATCAATGATGAAAGTAACCCACATAACACAAGGGAAACAGATGCATAACTACCCGCCTTGACACTATATTCCATTGCCCTTGCTGTACCTAAGGCGTGAGAAACAGCTCCCATACTTAACCCTATCGCTCGGGTGTTGCGTAGCTTCATCAGTTGCAAAATTGCAATACCAAAGGCAGATCCTGTAATCCCCGCAATGGCGACTGCTACTGCCCCTAATGCTGAATTGCCACCGATTTCATTGACAATCGAGATCGCAATGGCTGTTGTCACAGATTTAGGCAAGATCGCTGCAATAATCTCAGGGTTTGCTCCGAAAATTAACGCCAAGATAACACCGCTTGTCATCGTTAAAAAAGTACTGACGAGCACAATCAAGCTGATTTTCTTCCAATGCTTACGAATTTGGGGGAGCTGTTCATAAAAAGGTACGGCAAGAGCAACTACCGACACACCCAATAGCTGATTAAACAGAAAATTGCCCTCGTAGTAATCGTTAAAAGGAATATCGGCAAGCAGTAAAATTCCGATGATCAGCAATAACGACAAAATAAAGGGATTGAGAATAGAAGATTTTAGGCGTTTGTTCACCTTTAATGCCACAATAAACACCGCCAATGTGATCAACTCGTAGGCGTAAATCCAAAAATTAGTCATCACGCTTTTCTCCCTGTGAGTCTTTTTCTGTTTCTTTTTCAAAAAGCCACTGAGCTAAATAGCCAATCACTACCAAACAAATCACAGTACTTAAAAAATTTGCCAATAACAAGGCTTCTAAATGAGCAGAAAGTACATCAACTTGTTCAATAATGCCCGCACAAATCGGTAGGAAAAAGATCGTCATATAACGCAGTAACGGGCGAGTAGCAGGGTAAACCCAGCTCACTTTGACCAATTTTGTGACAAGCAGACTAAACAAAAGCAACATTCCCCAAATACTTTCGGGAATGCCTATCGGAATAAGTAAGTTGAGCCACTTTCCCAAATAGAGCAGTAAAAACAGCAACGCAAGTGCCGTAATAAAACGTAGGCTTTTGATTAACATAACATTTTGATTAATATGAACTTTTCAATAAAACTATTTCTGCAAAAACGCAATCACTTTCCCCAAATCCCTTGTGCGTTTGGACGGCGGTAAACTTTTTAGGAATGTTGAGCCATATTGTCGCATCACAAGGCGAGAGTCGCAGATAATCACCGCTCCCCTGTCTGTCACATCGCGGATCAACCGCCCTACCCCTTGTTTTAAGGTAATCACTGCTTCAGGAATTTGAATATCGTTAAACGGATCGCCCCCTTGTAGTTTGCAATCTTCCATTCGGGCTTTGAGCAACGGCTCGTCAGGGGCAGTAAATGGCAATTTGTCGATAATCACCAACGACAAAGCATCACCACGTACATCAATCCCTTCCCAAAAACTTTGGGTCGCCACCAATACGCTATTCGGTTCAGCAATAAATTTCTCAAGCAGACGGCTTTTGCTCGTCTCCCCTTGTAGCAGAACGCTTAGGGAGCTATGTTCTCGCAAAAAATCCGCCAAACCACGCATCATAAAATAAGATGTACAGAGCAAAAAACAGCGTCCATTATTGGCTTCGATCACTGGCTGAAGTAACTGCCCCAATGCCGTAAGCGTATGGGATTTGTTAGTATCGGGCAAGTAACGTGGCACACAAAGCAACGACTGATTAGCATAGTCAAAAGGGCTTTGTAGCACCATTTGCTCAGCATTCTCAATGCCAAGCCGTTGGCAAAAGTGATCGAACTTGCCCCCGACTTCAAGGGTCGCAGACGTGAAAATCCAGCCGATTTGTTGCACTTTCATCTGTTCGCCAAATTTATCTGCCACCGTCAGCGGTGTGATGTGCAAGCCGAAAGATCGCCCATTGATTTCATACCAATAGCAGTAGCCGACCACGCTAGTATCGCCCAATCTTTTGAGCTGTGCTTTGACTTCCGCCAAACGTTCAAAGATTTTATCCAGCGTTTCAGAACGACCGAGCGATTTTTTCACCACTTCGCTCAAAAAATCGATATTTTCATTCAACTTTTTGAACCCTTCGACCACTTTCGGATCTTGCAAAATTTCTCGCAAATTGCCCCGCTTGTTGCCGTCTCCCAAAAGCAAACGGAAATCCTGCACCACTTTTTGCAGGTGATCAGACGCTTTGCCTAATTGAGACGCATCTTTTAATTCGGTTCGATAGACAATGTTGCAATCTTTACAAATATCAAACAGTTGGCGAGATGTTAAAGATTGCCCGAAATACTGGCTGGCAATATCGGGCAGTTGGTGAGCCTCGTCAAACACCACCAATTCCGCTTCAGGAATAAGCTCGCCAAACCCCGTTTCTTTCACCGCCATATCCGCACAAAAGAGATGATGATTAACCACCACCACGTCCGCTTCCAACGCCTTACGCCGAGCTTGCACCACATAGCACTCTTTGTAATTTGGGCAATCCGACCCTAAACAGCTCTCCGCCGTTGAAACCAGCTGTGGCAAAATCGGGCTGTCTTCGGCAATGGTGATACATTCGCTTAAATCACCTGTTTGGGTACTGCTGTGCCATTTCCGCACTTTCGCCAAATCCGCCAACACCGACCTGTCGCCAACCACGCCCATTGCAATCACCTGATCGAGCCGTTCCAAACAGAGATAATTCGCCCGACCTTTTAACAGAGCCACTTTTCCCTTATATTTCAACGCCTTTTGAATGGTCGGCAGGTCTCGATTAAATAGCTGATCCTGTAAATTTTTTGACCCTGTGGAAATAATGGTTTTCTTGCCCGATAACAACGCAGGCACAAGATAAGCAAAGGTTTTGCCCGTTCCTGTTCCAGCCTCAATCACCGCACTTTTTGCAAATTTTACGGCTCTTCCGACCGCTTGTGCCATTTCTAACTGAGCATCACGGGGGCGAAAACCTTGAATGTTTTTACTCAAAGTACCATTTGGGCTAAAAGCGTCGGTTATTTTTTCGGAGAGTTTCATATAGTTAGCTTTGATATTCAAATTACAAGCGGTTAGATTAGGATAATTTTTTGCAAATTATTTATAACGTTGCATCGTACCCAACTGATCCAACTCTTTCAACCACGCCATTTTTTCTTTGATCTGCTTTTCCATTCCTCGTTCGGTCGGGAAATAGAATTGCGTCTCTTTTAATTCAGGAGGAAAGTAGTTTTCCCCTGCGGCGTAGGCGTGGGGTTCATCGTGAGCGTAGCGGTATTCTTCGCCGTAGCCGAGTGATTTCATTAAATTGGTTGGGGCGTTGCGAAGATGTTCAGGGACATCATAATCTTTACCCTCTTGGGCAAGGCGTTTAGCTTGTTTGAATGCAGTGTAAACGGCGTTGCTTTTTGGAGCAACGGCAAGGTAAATCACCGCTTGAGCAATAGCTCTCTCGCCCTCATAAGCTCCGACTCTTGTGTAGCAATCCCACGCAGACAAGGCAACTTGCATTGCTCTTGGGTCAGCATTGCCGATGTCTTCAGACGCAATGGCAAGTAGTCGGCGTGCAACGTAAAGTGGGTCGCCACCAGCGGTTAAAATGCGAGCATACCAGTACAACGCGCCGTCTGGTGATGAACCACGAATAGACTTGTGCAGAGCTGAAATTAGGTCGTAATAGCGGTCGCCACCTTTGTCGAAACGGGCTTGGCGTTCGCCTAATACTTCGGTGAGCAAGGATTTATCGAGCAATTTACCTTGTGGCAGCTGCTCTGCCATATCGCTCATTAATTCAAGGCAGTTTAAGGCAAAACGTCCGTCTCCATTGACGTAATCTGCTAGCAAATTCAACACATCATCTTGAATAATCAGCTTTTCGTTACCCAAACCACGCTCTTTATCCGCAATTGCATTTTGCAAAATTTTCAGAATATCAACCGCTTGTAGTGGCTTAAGAATGTAGATTTTGGCTCGTGAAAGTAGGGCGTTATTCAGTTCAAAGGACGGATTTTCAGTCGTTGCCCCGATAAAAATAATCGTGCCGTCTTCAATATGTGGCAAGAAAGCGTCTTGCTGACTTTTATTGAAACGGTGGACTTCATCGACAAACAATAAAGTGCGTCTGCCTGATTGACGGTTAAGTTTCGCTTTTTCGATTGCTTCTCGGATCTCTTTAATGCCACTCGTTACTGCAGAAAGTCGTTCCACTTCTGCATCAAGTTCACTCGCAATGATTTCAGCAAGGGTGGTTTTGCCCGTGCCAGCTGGCCCCCAAAAGATCATTGAGTGGCTATGTCCTGCTTCAATCGCTCGGCGTAGGGGCTTGCCTGTGCCGACCAAATGAGATTGTCCCACATATTCCGCCAAATTGCGTGGACGCATTCGGGCGGAAAGGGGGCGAAAATCGGCTGAGAAATCGAAAGATAAGCTGTTCATTAGCGTAAATGTAGCCCCCGTCGGATATGTCGCATTAGTAGGAAAATCCACGGCCATAAGATACCGCTTATAATCGCCCCGATGATCTCTTGTGTATTAAATTCGGCACTGTGCAATACCAGTTCAATAAAGAAAATTAAAAAGCGAATAAGAGCGATATATGCCATTACCAACAGGCTTTGTAACCAAAGGGAAAGGTTACGCAAAATCAGGTGGTATTTGGCAACGAAATAAATAGCAATGGATAAAACCAGTGCATGAATACCCAAAATAGAACCTAGCACTAAATCCCAAACAATACCGGCTAGAAATGCGGTACCAACGCTAATTTTATCTGGTAATGCTAACGCCCAATAAATAAGCACTAACACTACCCACGTTGGACGCAAGCCTTGTAGATCAAGGGGCCACGGCATAATTTCTAACACAAAGGCGATCACAAAAATAAAAGTAAGCACTAACAGTTGGAAGATCATATTTTCACGCATTATTCTGCCCCTTGTTCTGTGCTGTGGTTTGCATCACTTTCAACTTCAGGCTGTGATGCTGGGTTTTCGGTTTCATCAGGCTCTGTGCTTTCTTCTTTCGGTTCTTCGCGTACTTGCTCTTTTTTGCTATTTTTCAAGCGGTCTAATGGGTTCAAACTTTTACGTCGTTCTTCCACCGCATCTCGCACATCTTGTGGAGATAGTGTATCAGACTTACGAATTTCCTCGCTTGTTGGCCATAATAAGAGTAAATATCGTAAACGCTCTAATGAGGCTAATGGTCGAGCAGTCGCTCTAGCAAAATGGTTTGAACCGTCGTTTTGTACCGTTTCGATCACCGCAACAGGATAACCTTCAGGGAAACGTCCACCTAAGCCTGATGTGACTAGCACATCACCTTTCGCAATATCAACGGTTCTCGGCAAATTATCCAAAATCAATTCATCGTTATGCCCGTTGCCGTTAGCGATAGCTCGCACATCATTGCGCAAAATCTGAACAGGAATGGCGTGGGTCACATCGGTTAAAAGCAGCACTCGGCTACTTTTTTCACCAACCGAAATCACTTGCCCCACAACGCCCCGTTCGTCAATCACAGGCTGTCCGACAAAAGCCCCGTCGCTTTGCCCTTGATTGATCACCACTTGCTGACGATAAGCGTCCATTTCAGCAGTTAATACTTCTGCTACTTTTTTATACTCATCTTGACGCAATGGCGAGCTAAGTAACAAACGCAAACGTTGATTTTCGACTTTAAGCTGATCTAGCAGTAATAAATCTGCATTTTTCTCACGCAGCTGTTCCTTTAATACACGATTTTCTAACTGCAGTTTTTGACTGTCGATAAAATTATTACTTACACCATCTAATACTGTTCTTGGAGTATTTGCAAAATAGTAAAGTCCGCTCACTGCAGTTTCTAATACGCTACGCATTTGAATCATGGCGCTACTTCTACCATCTAACAAAATTAATGCAATAGAAATAACGACTGCAAAAAATAGTCGGACACCAATAGGAGGTGCCTTCGCAAAAATAGGTTTCATATTTGTTTAAAAATTAACTCATCTATTTAAACGCAAAATGGACAATAGCCGTTGATATTGTCCATTTTACTTTTTAATTCACTAATCCTAGATTAGTTATCATCACTGAAAAGATCACCACCATGCATGTCGATCATTTCAAGGGCTTTACCACCACCTCGAGCCACACAAGTTAAAGGATCTTCAGCCACAATAACTGGCACGCCTGTTGCATCAGAAAGTAACACATCAAGGTTTTGTAATAATGCACCACCACCTGTTAATACCATACCTCTTGCAAAAATATCGGCTGCAAGTTCTGGTGGACATTGTTCTAAAACACCTTTTACTGCTTCAACGATACCATTTAAAGGCTGCTCTATCGCTTCAAGAACTTCTTTTGAGCTTAATTCAAATGTACGTGGTGCACCTTCTGCAAGGTTGTGACCATGAACTTCCATTGTACGAATTTCATCATCATTTTGAATATAAGCTGTTGCAATTTCTTTCTTAATACGCTCTGCAGTTGTTTCACCGATAGCAGAACCATAGTGACGGCGAACGTACGCGATGATCGCTTCATCTAATTTATCGCCACCAATACGCACCGATGCAGAATGCACAATGCCATTTAATGAAAGTACAGCAACTTCTGTTGTACCGCCACCGATATCAATCACCATAGAACCCGCAGCTTCTGCAACAGGTAATCCCGCACCAATTGCAGCTGCCATTGGCTCTTCAATTAAATAAACTTCTCGAGCGCCTGCACCAATCGCTGACTCTTTAATTGCTTTACGTTCTACTTGCGTTGCCCCTGCTGGCACACAAACAAGTACACGAGGACTTGGACGCATAAAATTATTGCTATGCACTTGTTTAATAAAGTGTTGTAACATTTTTTCTGTCACATAGAAATCTGCAATCACCCCATCTTTCATTGGACGAATTGCTAAGATACTTTTTGGTGTACGACCTAACATTGATTTTGCATTACTTCCTACTGCAGCAATACTTTTTAATGAACCAATACGATCTTGACGAACAGCCACAACAGAAGGCTCATCTAGAACAATACCCTGCCCTTTTACATAAATAAGAGTGTTTGCAGTACCAAGGTCGATAGAAAGATCATTTGAAAAAAGTCCAAGAAATTTTTTAAACATATAGGGAATCCATTGAAACAGAATATTATTTTAAATAGCCACATCTCTTTATAAAGAGACAAAATTGGGCGTAAATATAGCAAAAAAGCCCCCATACACCAAGGAATTAATTCATTTTTTTGTAAGTTTTTAAGAAGATAACACCGCTTGTAACGATTCTAGTCAAAAAATAGCTTTATTTATGCCTTTCATTAGAAATTTTTTACCCAACGATATAAATAAATGGTACATTTAGCTTGTTTTAACTTTGAAAAAACATCTTTATTTCAACACTAACCATATAGGAGTCTTTATGCTTATTGGTGTACCAAGAGAGCTGTTAGACGGTGAAACTCGTGTGGCAGCAACGCCAAAAACCGTTGAGCAGATCAGAAAACTTGGCTTTGAAGTCATCATTGAAAATAATGCTGGCTTTAAGGCAAGTTTTGAAGATGATGCATTTGCACAGGCAGGTGCGACTATCGGCAATACAAAAGCAGTTTGGAATGCAGACATTATCTTTAAAGTCAATGCGCCAACAGACGCAGAAATTGCATTAATCAAGGAAGGAGCAACACTGGTTAGCTTTATTTGGCCAGCACAAAATCCTGAATTGATGGAAAAACTTTCTGCGAAGAAAATCAATGTGTTAGCGATGGACGCTGTGCCTCGTATTTCTCGTGCCCAAGCCCTTGACGCACTAAGCTCAATGGCAAACATTGCAGGTTATCGTGCCGTAGTTGAAGCTGCTCACGAATTTGGTAGCTTCTTTACAGGACAAATCACCGCCGCAGGTAAAGTGCCACCAGCGAAAGTGTTGGTCATCGGTGCAGGGGTTGCAGGTTTAGCGGCGATTGGTGCGGCAAACAGTTTAGGTGCAATCGTGCGTGCTTTTGACTCTCGTCCAGAAGTAAAAGAGCAAGTAGAAAGTATGGGTGCAAGCTTCCTTGAAATTGATTTCAAAGAAGAAGGTGGCAGTGGCGATGGCTATGCAAAAGTGATGTCGGAAGAGTTTAACCGCCGTGCATTAGCACTTTATGCTGAACAAGCGAAAGAAGTCGATATTATTATCACCACCGCACTTATCCCGGGTAAACCAGCACCACGTTTAATTACCAAAGAGATGGTTGCCACAATGAAACCTGGTTCGGTAATTGTCGATTTAGCGGCTGCAACGGGCGGTAACTGCGAATTATCGCAAGCAGGCAAAGTTGTCACCACTGAAAATCAAGTGAAAATTATCGGCTATACCGACTTACCAGGTCGCTTACCAACCCAATCTTCTCAACTTTACGGCACAAACTTAGTCAATCTCTTAAAACTATTATGTAAAGAGAAAGACGGTAACATCAATATCGACTTTGAAGATGTGGTATTGCGTGGTGTAACCGTTATCCGTGATGGCGAAGTTACATGGCCTGCTCCACCAATCCAAGTTTCTGCTCAACCACAACAAAAAGCAGCAGCTCCAGTTGAGAAAAAAGAAGAAAAACCAGCAGATCCACGCATTAAATACGGCTTACTCGGTTTAGGCGTTGTGACATTCTTATGGTTAGCGTCTGTTGCACCAGCGGCATTCTTATCTCACTTCACCGTGTTCGTGTTAGCTTGCGTTGTCGGCTACTATGTGGTTTGGAACGTCAGCCACGCACTCCACACGCCATTAATGGCGGTAACCAATGCGATTTCAGGCATTATTATCGTTGGGGCATTATTGCAAATTTCACAAGGCAGTTTCTTTATCAGCATTCTCGCCTTTATTGCAATTTTAGTGGCAAGTATCAACATCTTCGGCGGCTTTAAAGTCACCCAAAGAATGTTAGCGATGTTTAGAAAAGGTTAAGGAGAAAGAGTATGTCTTTAGGTTTAGTACAAGCGGCATATATTGTCGCAGCCGTTCTCTTTATTATGAGCCTTGCAGGGCTTTCTAAACACGAAACGGCAAAAGCAGGTTGTTGGTATGGCATTATCGGTATGACCATTGCCCTAATTGCAACTATTTTTGGCCCACAATCACAAGGTACCATTTGGATTTTAATCGCAATGGCTATCGGTGGTGCTATCGGTATTCGCCAAGCGTTAAAAGTAGAAATGACCGAAATGCCAGAGCTTGTGGCAATTTTGCACAGCTTCGTGGGTTTAGCAGCGGTGTTAGTTGGCTTTAACAGCTACGGCTTAGCACACGAAACCGATCCTGTGTTACAAAATATCCACAATGTTGAAGTATTCTTAGGCATCTTTATCGGTGCGGTAACTTTCACAGGCTCTGTGGTGGCATTCGGTAAATTGCGTGGCATCATCAACTCAAAAGCGTTAATGCTTCCACACCGCCACAAATTAAACCTTGCGGCATTAGTCGTGTCTGCATTATTAATGGTGGTATTCTTAAACAACCCTGAGAATATCTTCCCAGTATTAATAATGACATTAATTGCCCTTGCATTCGGCTGGCACTTAGTGGCATCTATCGGCGGTGCGGATATGCCTGTGGTGGTCTCAATGTTGAACTCTTACTCAGGTTGGGCAGCGGCAGCGGCAGGCTTTATGTTAAGTAACGACTTGTTAATTGTAACGGGTGCGTTAGTGGGTTCATCAGGTGCAATTCTCTCTTACATTATGTGTAAAGCAATGAACCGCTCGTTTATCAGCGTTATCGCTGGTGGCTTTGGTAACGATGTACAAGTTAGCTCTGATGCAGAACAAGGTGAACACCGTGAAACCACCGCAGAAGAAGTGGCAGAAATGCTCAAAAATGCAAGCTCTGTGATCATCACCCCAGGATACGGTATGGCAGTGGCTCAAGCACAATATCCTGTAGCTGAAATTACCCAAAAATTGCGTGATCGTGGTGTAAATGTGCGTTTTGGTATTCACCCTGTTGCAGGTCGTTTACCAGGTCATATGAACGTATTACTTGCGGAAGCGAAAGTGCCTTACGATGTGGTATTAGAAATGGACGAAATCAACGATGATTTCCCTGATACTGATGTGGTTTTAGTTATCGGTGCAAATGATACCGTAAACCCAGCGGCAATGGACGATCCAAACAGTCCAATCGCAGGTATGCCAGTGCTTGAAGTGTGGAAAGCACAAAACGTTGTTGTGTTCAAACGCTCAATGGCAGTAGGTTATGCAGGCGTACAAAACCCACTGTTCTTCAAAGAAAACACCCAAATGTTATTTGGTGATGCGAAAGAACGTGTGGACGATATCTTAAAAGCACTTTAATTGACTAAAACATAAGGCTCACATTTGTGAGCCTTATTACTATATGAGAACAAGCGGTTAGATAAACTGAATATTTTTCAATTGAAACCACTAACGATATTATAGCTATTCTTTATTCTCTCTCGCCCTTTCCAAAATATTTTGAATTTCCAGCATAGTTTCTTGATCTTCTGCAAGAGCAATTTTGCGCATTTCTTCATTTTTGAAAATATCAAGTTTTGGATCATAAACTTCTGCCATTAATTTGACTCGGTGGCGATCTCGTTCAAAATAATATTGACAAATTTCTTCTGCCACTTCAGGCTCAACACCAACCATTTCTAAGGCTGCTCGTCCATTACGTAAAGCAGAGTCAAAGGTTTCACGGATTTGTTTATCCGCACCCGCTTTATAGAGTTCAAACACATGGATACGGTCATACGCCCTTGCGATAATTTTGATATTTGGATTCATGGAACGAGCGAGTTCAACAATATGTGTCGCTTGATGTTTATCATCGACTGCTACAATGAGCAATTCCGCCGTTTCAATACCTGCATTGTGTAAAAGTTCAGGTCGTGTTGCATTACCATAGTAACTCTTAATGCCATACTGCTTTGCACTTTCAACTTGCGATTCATTCAAATCAATAATCGTTGGATGATAACCTGACATCGTTAAAATATGATTGACGATCTGACCATAACGCCCAATACCCACAAGGATAATTGGATGTTTCTCATCAATATGATCATCTGCCCTTTCTTCCGTTTTACTCATCAAACGTGGTGCAACAAACTTATTGTGTAAAATGATCGTAATCGGTGCAAAAATCATAGAAAGCACCACAATCGCCGTTAAATTTGCTTGCTCTTCTAATGAAATAACACCTTGAGTTGTTGCCGCAGCATATAAGACAAAGGCAAACTCACCACCTTGTGCCATAATTACTGCTCTGTCTGCCGCTACACTATTTGTACTTTTCATGAGTTTTGCAATCAAGAAAATACAAAGAGATTTGACCACCATCATGGCAATAACCGCAGAAAGAATTAACGCCCAGTTGTTAAAAACAACATTTAAATCTAACGCCATGCCGACGCCAAGGAAAAATAATCCGAGCAATAATCCACGGAAAGGCTCAATATCTGCTTCTAATTGATGACGGAAACTAGACTCAGAAAGTAACACACCTGCAACGAAAGCGCCCATAGCAGTCGATAAACCACCTTCTTCCATTAATAATGCAGAACCCAATACCACAAACAACGCTGCGGCAGTCATTAATTCTCGGATTTTGGTTTTCGCTAATAAACGGAAAAGTGGATTAAGTAACCAAATCCCGACAACAACTAATGCCGTTACCGATAATCCAGCAATACCAATTTTTTGCCATACTGGTTGAGCATCTGCGATATGATTTGGATCCGTTGGTGCAAGGAACGTTACAATCGCAAGTAATGGAACGATAATCAAATCTTCAAACAATAAGATTGAGACCATTTTCTGCCCTCTTGGGCTTGCGATATCGCCACGCTCACTTAATACTTGCATCACGATTGCAGTAGAAGTTAAAACAAAGCCTGCTCCCCCTACAAAAGAAACTTGCCATGAATAGCCGAAACTCATACCAACAAAGGTAAGCAACACCGCACAAACGACTACTTGCATGCTTCCTAAACCAAAAATTTGACGACGTAGTCCCCATAAATGAGATGGTTTCATTTCTAAACCGATAATAAATAGAAACATTACCACGCCAAGTTCTGCAATATGAATGATTGATTGGGGATCTGAAAAAAGCTTTAACCCGAAAGGACCAATAGCAAGTCCAGCAGCTAAATAACCAAGAACAGAGCCTAAGCCCAAACGTTTAAATATAGGTACAGCAATAATTGCTGCACCAAGCAGTGTAACAACACTGATTAATTGACTTGCACCTTCGGCCGCCATTTTTCACCTCAAAAACTAAGAAAATTAATATTCTGTGAATACGCAAAAAGCCGGAAAGGATTCCGGCTTAAATTTAAGTGGATATTGACTATTGAGCAATAGAACCAAACTTACCCGCTTGCACATCTCGCATTGCTTGAATAATTTCAGCTTCTGTATTCATTACAAAAGGTCCATATCCGACAATAGGCTCATTAATTGGTTCACCCGTTAAAATTAACAATTTAGCATCTTTTGTCGCTGTAATCTCAACGTCTGCGCCACCGCTGACAAAAGTGGCTAATTCACCACGAGAAACCGCATCTTGTCCATTGATTTTAATTTCACCGTCTAAAACAAGGATAATTAAATTATGACTTTCAGGCACAGCAAAAACATTGCTTTTACCTGCATTCATACGCACATCCCACATATTAATTGGTGTAAATGTGCTTGCTGAACCCGTTACACCATCTAATTCCCCTGCAATTAAACGAGCATAACCTGCATCATTGGCAAATTGTACTACAGGAATTTCTGCAGAAGTAATCGCTTGATAACGTGGTTTTGTCATTTTATCTTTGGCAGGTAAATTAACCCAAAGTTGAACCATTTCAAACATTCCACCTTCTTTTGAGAATTTTTCTGAATGGAACTCTTGGTGCATTAGACCTGAACCCGCCGTCATCCATTGCACGTCACCTGTACCAATGGTACCGCCACCGCCATAAGAATCGCTGTGTGAGACTTCACCTTGATAAGCTACCGTCACAGTCTCAAAGCCACGGTGTGGATGTTCGCCAACACCACGTGGATGATAATCGCGGTTTGGTTCAAAATAACGAGGTGGATTGTAATCCATTAATAAGAACGGACTTAAATTTTCACCTTTATCATGATAGCCAAACATAGATTGAACTTCGAAACCATCACCGACCCAATGTTTTGCTGGTGCACGACGGATATTTGCTAATTTTTTCATTTGAAACCTCTTTTGTTTAATTCATTCAATTTAGGAAAACGATGTTTTCTTGCTTAAGTGAGCTCATTATATAATTTATAAAAAATTGATAAACTGTATAAATATAAAAACACTATCTACCAAAAAGAAATAAATCAAACATCATTATACTTTCATTTTATCAGGTACGCTTGGCGCTGGTAGACGCTTTAATACAGTACCTTCTAAATTAATATCGCCAAAACGGGCGTGACCGCTATTCCAATCAGAGACTGCTTGTTCTAAAGACTCCACGCTGTCTCCCACAAAATTCCACCAAATGACCGTTGGATGTGGCAGTGGCTCACCACCTAGTAACATAACGTGTGTGCCAGCATCTGCCCAAAGCTCTAATTCACCCGTCGCATTTTGACAATCTGATAGTACTGCCAATTCATCTGCTTTATAGCTTTCACCATTTACTTTCACTTCACCTTTAAGCACCAAAATGCCATATTCAAAGGTAGGTACTTTTTCAATGTCAAAAGATTGCGCTTGTGTAAACTGCATATCTACGCCAACAAGTCGGCTAAATTGTGTTGTCGGTGCGGTATGCCCTAAATAGCTTCCTGTCGTCAGTACATAGTCAATCCCGTTTTCACTCCATTCAGGCAGTTCAGGATAATGCTCAAAATTAGGCTTAATCTCTTGATTCATCGGTAATGCAATCCAAAGTTGTACCGCATGTAAATCATGAATACCTTCTGGTGTTTGCTCTGTATGACTAATACCATAATTTGCCCCAGTCCCAGCCGTCATTAAATTGACTTGACGAGGCTTAATTAACTGACGATGACCAAGGCTATCTTGGTGCCACACTTCACCTTGTAGCATCCAAGTAAATGTTTGTAGGTTGGTATGTGGATGTAATCCAACTTGCAAACCTAAAGAATCTTCTTCAAACTCAGCAGGGCCTGCATGATCTAAAAAACACCAAGCCCCCACCGTTTTACGCTGTGGCTGTGGTAATAAACGTGCAACAGGAATCCCGCCAACGTCCTTGGTTTTTGCTAAAATTTTATCTACGCTCATGATTAGCTCCTATTTTGTATTTGTATCTGAATTTATCTTTAAAAAAATATTCTATGTACTTTAAATTAATTTAACCAATTAATAAATTATCATTTTATTGATTTACTTTTTACTAAAATAAAATAATAGATCGTAGATACTCATGAATTTTGCAAAAAATTACAACAAACTGACCGCTTGTACTATTAAAGTAGAAACGTAAAAAGGTGTATCTCCGTTCTTCCCACATTGTTGAAAGAAATACTGTTGTGATAACAATACAAAACCGTTGCTATTATCAACCTAACGTAATTTTATGGATAAACCACGTCAATCACTTTACCAACATCTTGCTTCCACTCAATTTCCGCAATCACCGCAGGATAAAAATTCACATTGTGTTTGGTTAAGTGGTAAACCAAGTCAAATACTAAAGGTAAATGCGAAATAATCAGTATATTTTGCGCACCTTCTTCTCGTAAAAAATGTAAATAATCAACCACTATATTCGGATTTCCACTCGGTGTAATCTCTTCCCAGATTTCTTCAATATTTGCAAAACTTTGCACAAATCCGACCGCTTGCAAGCCTTTAAATACATTCTCTTTTGTTTGTTGCGCTCGCAAATAAGGGCTAACAATGACTTTATCTAGCTTAATCTTTTGATTATTAAAGATTTCCCCTAATTTCTTCCCTTGTTCAAAAGCCATCATATGACCATTCTCAGTTAAAGGTCGTTCATTGTCAGTTTTTGCATGAAAACTAGCTTCACCGTGACGCATTATCCAAATATTCATTCAAGATCTCCTAATTCGTTATTTAAACTGAACATTTTTGAGCGTATAATGCACGGCGTTTTTTAGTGTTGCAAGCAACACTATCAAAGATTTCTATCATTTATACAATTCAATCAGGAGAAAATACATAATGTCTCGTAAACTCAGAAGAACCAAAATTGTTTGTACTATGGGTCCAGCAACAGATCGTGGCAATACATTAGAGAAAATTATTGCTGCAGGTGCAAATATGGTTCGTATGAACTTCTCACACGGTGTGCCTGAAGATCATATTGGTCGTGCAGAAAAAGTACGTGAAATTGCAAAACGTTTAGGTAAACACGTAGCAATTTTAGGTGACTTACAAGGTCCTAAAATCCGTGTTTCTACCTTTAAAGAAGGTAAAATTTTCTTAAATATCGGTGATAAATTTACTTTAGATGCAGAATTACCAAAAGGCGAAGGTCATCAAGACGCAGTAGGTCTTGATTACAAAAACTTGCCAAACGATGTTGTTCCTGGCGATATTCTTTTATTAGATGACGGTAACGTGCAATTAAAAGTGCTTTCAATTGATGGCGCAAAAGTCTTTACAGAAGTGACTGTGGGCGGTCCATTATCTAATAACAAAGGGATCAACAAATTAGGCGGTGGTTTATCTGCTCCAGCTTTAACTGATAAAGATAAAGAAGACATCAAACTTGCTGCGAAAATTGGTGTGGATTACCTAGCGGTATCATTCCCGCAATCAAGTGCAGATTTGAACTATGCTCGTCAATTAGCGAAAGAAGCGGGTTTAGATACTAAAATCGTGGCAAAAGTAGAGCGTGCTGAAACAGTCGCAACAGAAGAAGCGATGAACGACATCATTTTAGGTGCGGATGTTATCATGGTTGCTCGTGGTGACTTAGGTGTTGAAATTGGTGATGCTGCGCTCGTTGGTGTACAGAAAAAATTAATCCGTCGTTCACGTCGTTTAAACCGTGTGGTAATTACCGCAACACAAATGATGGAGTCGATGATCAAAAAACCAATGCCAACCCGTGCGGAAGTAATGGACGTGGCAAATGCGGTATTAGATGGTACTGATGCAGTAATGCTTTCAGGCGAAACTGCAAATGGTGATTACCCAGTTGAAACAGTGAAATCAATGGCAGAAGTGTGCTTAGGGGCAGAAACTATGCCAAGCATCAATGTCTCACGTCACCGTATGGAAGACAAATTCACATCGGTAGATGAAGCAGTAGCAATGTCTGCAATGTACACTGCAAACCACTTAGAAGGCGTTTCTGCAATTGTGGCATTAACTCATTCAGGCGAAACTGCAAAATTAATGAGCCGTATCAGCTCTGGTTTACCAATTTATGCTCTTTCTCGTAGCGAGCAAGCATTAAATCGCTGTGCGTTATACCGTGGTGTTACCCCAGTTTTCTATGACCAAGATAGCCGTACTATTGATGGTGCGAAAAAAGCCATTGCTTTATTAAAAGAGCAAGGTTATTTAATGACTGGTGATTTAGTACTCTTAACTCATGGTGATGAGTTAAAAGAAGGTGGTACAAATACTTGCCGTATTTTACGTGTAGAGTAATTTATCATGTATAAAAAAATCCACGCAAATGCGTGGATTTTTTTATATACTTTCTCTACCAATTTTTCTCTCTTTTTTGCCTATGTTAGCCTTACTGAACGAGTTAAAAAAAGAAAATATTATCTCTGAACTCAACTATCAATTCGCCAAGCTTATTGACCGTAAGCAACAAAATCTTGGCTATACTCTTGAGCAACAAAACCTTGCTATTTTACTTAGTGCCTTGGTTTCTTTTCACGTTATGCAAGGACATAGCTGTATTCGCTTAGATTCCCACTTAGCTAATAATCCCTTTGGTTTACAAGGGAAAAATTTAACTCGTCCGTTCTATCAAGAGATTTTGCAAAAAATTGGCGAAATCTCACCGCTTGCATGGCAAGAAACCTTAAAAGAGCATATTGCTTTTAGCCAAGATCCTGAACAAGTAGCCCCGATGTTATTTCAATATGGAAGAGTGTATTTCTATCGCTATTGGCAAGCAGAAAATCGGATTGCTCATTATCTACAACAAGCGGTCAGTTCAGAGCAATATTTTGCAAATGTTGCCCAAGATCGTGAAATTTTAGCCCAATTTTTTGAACCACAATCAGAGATCGATTGGCAGAAAGTCGCCGTTGCTACGGCGCTTAATAATCAATTTTGTTTAATTTCAGGCGGTCCCGGAACAGGTAAAACTCGGACAGTCGCTATTTTACTTGCCGCCTTACAACAAAAGCAGCTAAAACAAGGTTTAGCCCCCTTACAAATTGCACTTGCTGCTCCAACGGGCAAGGCAGCGGCTCGCTTGAAAGAATCAATTACAAACAGTTTGCGAGAGCTTAATTTGCCACAAACGTTACAAGAGAATATCCCAACATCAGCGACAACGATTCACTCACTGATTGGCATCACCCCACATAGTGATCTTCCCCGCTATCATGCGCAAAATCCGTTACATTTAGATTTATTAGTAGTAGATGAAGCTTCTATGATTGATATGTTTGTGATGGAAAAATTGTGTAATGCGCTCAAACCAGAAACCCGTTTGATTATGCTAGGCGATAAAGACCAACTAGCCTCTGTCGAAGTCGGTAATGCGATGGCAGAATTGGGCGACTTGATTCAATTTGACTATAGCCCTGAACATAGCGACTATTTAACGCAAGTCACAGGCTACCCGATTTTTGCCAAAACGCCGCACGTCCCTGCTATTTGCGATTCCCTTTGTCATTTACGTCGTAGCTTCCGTTTTAACGAAAACTCAGGTATTGGACGAGTTGCCGCAGAAGTAAATGCGAAACAAGCGGTCAAATCATGGCAATATTTTACAAATGCTGATTATGCTGACTTGCAACTACATACTTACCCAAACATCACCGAATTTTCTGAAAAAAGTGCGTGGATTCAACATTGTGTCAATATGGTGACTCAAAAAGCCGTTGCGCTTTATCGTGCATATTTAGATAAAGTCAAAGCTCGTACCATTTCACCTGAAAAAGTTTCTGTCTCAGAGATTTTTGCTGAATTTCAGAAAGTCCGCTTTTTATCCGCTCTGCGTGTTACTGAACTAGGCGTTGAACGCTTAAATCAAACCATTGCAGAAGCCTTACAGCAAGCGGGGTTAGTTCAGTTTAAACATAGCCGAGATAGCTACATAGGTAAGCCGATTTTAATCACCGAAAATGCGCCACAACTTTCCATTTTTAGTGGTGATATTGGACTGATTCTTCCTGATGAAGCGGGCAAACTTCGTGTCTATTTTGAAACGAAAAAAGGCGATAAACATCTTGAGCTTTCACCAAGCCGATTACCAAGCTATGAGCCAGCCTATGTGATGACCGTACATAAATCTCAAGGCTCTGAATTTGAGCATGCCTTATTGGTCATGCCGTTAAATATCGCACCTGTTCTAACCAAAGAGTTAGTCTATACGGCGATTACTCGTGCAAAATCAGCCTTTACGCTATTTAGCGATGAAAAGGTGTGGAAACAAGCGGTAAAAGCAGAAGTTCAGCGTCAAAGCGGATTACAAATTCAATTACTCGGGAAATAATTTTGATGAATGAAAAAATTATGATTTAAACCAAATTTTTTCAGGCAGAAAAGGAATAGAATAGCAAATATAAGTCGTATTCTTGGGCGTGTTGTATGAGTATAAATCAAAATATAGGGAAATTACTGAAACAAAACTTTTCGTCAGGATTAGTCGTTTTTTTAGTCGCATTACCACTCTGTTTAGGGATAGCTTTGGCATCAGGCGCTCCCCCACTTGCTGGGATTCTTTCTGGTATTGTTGGTGGCATTGTCATTGGTGCATTAAGCTCTTCCCATATCAGTGTGTCAGGCCCCGCGGCAGGACTTGCGGCGATTGTGCTTGCAGCCATTACAGAACTTGGTTCTTTTGAACTCTTTCTTTGTGCAGGGCTGATTGCAGGGGCCATTCAGCTTTTACTTGGTTTTATTCGTGCAGGCAGTATTACTAACTATATTCCTGTTGCTGTGATTGAAGGCATGCTGGCTGGGATTGGGGTTATTATTATTCTAAAAGAATTACCTTACGCGCTAGGGAGTAGTGAAACGTTATCTCAGCTTATCCAAAATAGTACGCCAATACATTTCGGCTCATTGCTTATCGCGACAATCTCTATGGCGATTATGATTGGTTGGGATCGACATCCTAAGTTAAAAAAAATCAAATTACTACCATCTGCCCTTGTCGCAGTCATTGTAGGGATTTTGCTTAACAACCTATTTATCTATTTTAATTTGCCACTTGCGATACCGAGCTCACAACTTGTCCAAATTCCCGTCCCGCATTCTTTAGAAGAAGCTGAAAATCTTATTCGTTATCCAAATTTTTCAGGTTTTTCGAATAGTATTGTTTGGGTTACAGGGATTACGATTGCGGTTGTGGCATCAATTGAAACACTTCTATCTATTGAAGCCGCAGATCGCCTAGATGTTCATCGCAGAATTACCGATAACAACCATGAATTACGCGTACAAGGCTTTGCCAATATCCTTGCGTCTTGTATTGGCGCATTGCCAATGACTTCTGTGATTGTACGTTCATCTGCAAATGTGAGTGCTGGGGCAACGCATAAAATTTCAGCTGTTATTCATGGTATTTTATTGTTCATGTGTGTCGTTTCTATTCCGACGCTATTAAATCAAATTCCCCTTGCAACCTTAGCAGCTGTACTCATTTTAATCGGTTTTAAATTAACTCACCCAAAACATTACAAACATTTTTGGCGCAAAGGAATCTATCAATTTATTCCTTTTGTGGTGACAATGATTGCCGTTGTTTTCTTAGACTTATTAAAAGGTGTAGGAATTGGCTTAGTCATCAGCATTCTCTTTGTCTTACATGGTAATATGAAACGCTCTTACTATTTAAGCCGAGAAGAGTTAAGCGAGGCCGATGAAATTGTGCTTGAATTAGGTGAGGAAGTCTCTTTCTTAAATAAAGCAGCTATAAAGAAAACGCTAAAAAATATTCAGCCAAATTCTAAAGTGACAATAAATGCAGAAAAAGCACTTTATATTGCTAGTGATGTATTGGAATTACTTGAAGATTTCACAAATGTCTATGCTCAAGAGAACAATATTCAAGTGAAACTGCGTGGCTTCAAGTACGATTATGAACATCAAGAAGGTGTAGAACATACTCATATTCGAGTAGAACATCGAAGTCGAATTTAACGTAAAAAGGGGCTTTCGCCCCTTTATTTATTTTACAAAACTATCAAACTCAAGTTCGTAATTATCACCATCTCTATTATAAGAAATAAAGCGTGGGAATTTTTCACCTTCAAATTTCTTCACCGTGATATATTTATCCCCCGTTTTGAAACGGTAAGTAATCTCTTCATAGCTTTGCCCTTTTACTTTAATCATTTTCTTCGTTTGATTCAGTACAACATTCTCTGTTGGATAGAGTTTTTTACCATTGGTTGTTTGGAAACTATTTGGCAATTTACCATAATAACTTAGCTGAAACGCTACCGAGAACAGGTCAAAGGTTGGCATTGTTAATGTTTCTTTTTTCAATGGATCTGCCACTTTCCCATATTGAATATTCTTTGAGTCAATTTCTGCCATAGCATAAGTTTTACCATTTCGAGAATCACGGTAGCTAAGCATATTAAACTGCTCATTACGCTCTTGTCCTTTTGCCGTAAAAACAATGTTATATAAAGGGACATTAATTTTCGACACAATCGAATAATTACGCCCATCATTTTTAAAATGAACATAAGCGGGCATTAAATAATTTGAGCTATATTTAATATTAAAATCTTCCGCCATGGCATTTGCAAAAAAACCGAAAGAAGTGACCGCTAGTAATAATGCTTTTTTAAACAATTTCATTATTTTTCCTCTAATTTTGTCGTTTCGAACATACGTAATATTGCATTGTTATCACGTAACTGCTCTGCTCTTTCCACCTGCATTTTGGTTAGATGTGGTGAAAAATAGTGAATAAAATCATACATATAGTTACGTAAGAACATTCCTCGCTTAAAGGCTATCTGCGTCATACTTGATTGGAATAAATGACTTGCATCAATCGCAACAAGATCGGTATCTTGTTCAGTATGTGCCATTGTTGCCATAATCCCAACGCCAAGCCCTAGGCGTACATAGGTTTTAATTACGTCTGCATCCGTTGCCGTAAACACAATATTCGGCAAAATACCCACTTTATTAAATGCATGATCTAAATCTGAACGACCTGTAAAACCAAAGGTATAAGTAATCAGGTCGTATTTTCCAAGCTCTTCGACAGTTAATTTTCGATTTTGTTTCGCAAGCTCTGCAAGGGGGTGATCAGGTTTGACAATCACTGAACGATTCCACATATAACAAGGCAATAAAACCGCATTTTCAAAGAGATATTGTGCTTCCGTCGTGATCGCTAAATCCACATCCCCCGCCATTAATGCATCGTAAATTTGATTCGGTGAACCTTGGTGTAAATGCAAACTGACTTCTGGATAACGTTCCTTAAATTTTTCAATCACAGAAGGCAACATATACCGAGCTTGTGTATTGGTCGTCGCAATACGTAACACCCCTTTATTTGGGCGAGTTTGTTCTTCGGCTACAGATTTAATGCTCTGTGCTTTTACCAATAATTCACGAGCAATCGCCACAATCTTTTCACCCGCAGGGGTAAGTCCACGAATATGCTTTCCATTACGCTCAAAAATATTGATGCCAAGCTCACTTTCTAATAAACGTACCTGTTTACTGATGCCTGGTTGGGATGTATACAACGTTTCTGCGGCTTCAGTAATATTGAGATTTTGATTAACGATCTCAACAATATAGCGAAGTTGCTGTAATTTCATTTTCCTGTCCTATTTGCAAAATATTAATTAGATCTGACCGCTTACAATGTGAATTAATTGTCTAATATCCGTAATTTCATAAGTCGGCTGAATATCTGTTTTATTGTTCTCGCCTGTATGATTAAACCAACAAGAGTCAATCCCCACACGGTTTGCTCCTAAAATATCAGACGTTAGCGTATCGCCCACCATTAAAATTTGAGACTTATCGACATTGCCAATTTGGTCAAAAGCAAATTCAAAAATCTTAGGGTCAGGCTTTGCCACACCAATAATTTCGGACACAACCACCGTTTCAAAAAATTGAACAGTTTGTGTATTTTCCAATCTTTTTTGCTGAAGAGCTTCCAATCCATTTGTGATGATGCCCATTTTCACTTTTCCATGCAAAGCATGAAGCATTTCCATTACATTTGGTAATGGTTTACTCACAATAGCCATTTCAGCCATTAATTCTTGATTTAATGCTAAAGCATCTTTTCCTGTTTTTTCAGCTAATTGAGCAAAACGTATCGTTTGCAGTTGCTGAATAGTAATTTCTTTATTTTGATATGCAACCCATAGCGGTTTATTGATTTCCTGAAAAGCATCATAATCAGTCTCACTAAAATCAATGCCATAACGAGCTAACATTGTTTTAAGCCCTAAATATGAATTAAATGAAAACAGTGTTTCATCCGCATCAAACAAAATCCATTGATATTTCATTTATCCCTCATTTAATATTTAGTTTTAATTTGAGATTTTACTCTTTGTACTCATTTTTGGATATAAAAAAACGAGAGTAGAATCATTCTACTCTCGTTAATTTCTAATTAATGATGCTTTTATTCAGATTTCATTTGTAATCCATTGTACGAAATGTTGTACTTTTTCTATTTCCGCCATCTGTGGTGGAAAAACAACATAAAATGATTTTTCATCATTCAAGCCCGTTGCAAAAGGCTCAACTAAATTACCTTGATCTAGCTCATGTTGTGCAATAGTTTTATTTGCAATCGCAATCCCTTGTTGATGCATCGCTGCTTGAAGTGCCATAAAGGTATGGCTGAACATAGACCCTGTTTCTTCAACATCAATTTTTGCTGATAAACCAAAATGTTCAACTGTTCTCTTCCACTTATTACGACTAAATACATGTAATAATGTTTTCCCAATTAAATCTTCTGGCTTTTTCAATGGATTCTCTTCTAAAAATTTAGGCGAAGCCAAAATGACTAGTGGCGCTTCTGTCAAACGAATAAACTCAACGTTTTCCCATTTACCTGAACCATAATAGATCGCCACGTCAATTTCTTTACCTAATTGCCCTTCATCTTGATCTACGCCTTTAATACGCACTTCCACATCAGGAAACTTTTCGTGGAAGTCATTTAAACGAGGTACGAGCCAGTGCATACCAAAAGTTTGTGGCACGCTGATCGTCAAAATCTGACGTTTATTTTTAGAACGGATTTTATCTGTTGCTTTGGCAATTTGTTCCAATAGCGGTCTAATTTCATCGAAATATTGCAAGCCCAATTCTGTTAATTCTAATATACGATTTCGGCGATGAAATAACTGAATATCTAGAAAATCTTCTAGTAACTTAATTTGATGGCTCACTGCAGCTTGTGTGACAAATAGCTCTTCTGCAGCTTTAGTAAAGTTCAAATGACGAGCTGCAGATTCAAAAGCTTTTAGTGCATTTAAAGGAGGTAATTTTTTGTTGTTCATAAATTTCTATGTCGTAAGTGACTTTCGCTATCCATTATTTTTTTTGATTAATAAAATTAAAAAATCTCGTTTGTATAAGTGGTCAAACATCTTTAAAATTCGCACCGTACTTAGATGGATAGTGATAGCTGTCTTTGGCTATTTTTGAATTTTAAGTATGATGTTGTGTTTGCATATTGGTCTAGGTAACTAGACTAGAGTAACGAAAGTTACTCATTTCACTTCCTGTATATTTTGAACCTTTTTGGTTTAGCTACCGCCCGCTTTGGGCGGTTTTTTTATACCTAAACAGACCTTATTCTAACAGAATCTATAAATCCTGCTACAAAAAGCGACTTTTTCTTCAACTTTTCTTATTTTTTTGATTCTAACTTATTCATTTTGTTCTAGAATAGTGTAAATTTATTTTTCTAATACTCACAAAAAAGGACACAACAACATGACAACAAAAAATATTGATTGGCAAAACTTAGGCTTCTCTTATATCAAAACAGACTATCGCTTTATCGCTCGTTGGAAAAATGGACAATGGGATGACGGGGAATTAACGACGGACAATACACTCCATATTCATGAGGGTTCTACTGCATTACATTATGGACAGCAATGTTTCGAAGGCTTAAAAGCCTACCGTTGCAAAGATGGTTCAATCAACTTATTCCGCCCAGATCAAAATGCAAAACGTATGCAAGTGACCTGTGACCGTTTGTTAATGCCACAAGTTCCTGTTGAAATGTTTATTCGAGCTTGTAAAGAAGTCGTTAAAGCAAATGAATCATGGTTAGCGCCTTACGGTACTGGTGCAACACTTTATTTACGCCCTTTTGTTATCGGTGTGGGGGAAAATATTGGGGTACGAGCTGCGCCTGAATACATTTTTTCAGTATTCTGCGTACCTGTCGGTGCTTATTTTAAAGGCGGTTTAGCACCTGCTAATTTCCTTGTATCAGACTATGACCGCGCAGCACCAAATGGTACAGGTGGTGTAAAAGTCGGTGGAAACTATGCCGCAAGCTTATTACCACATGAACTTGCCGTTGAACGTAAATTTGCTGATGCCATTTATCTTGACCCTAAAACCCACACTAAAATTGAAGAAGTTGGTGCAGCAAACTTCTTTGGTATCACTAAAGATAATAAATTTATTACACCTGCATCGCCATCCATTTTACCAAGTATTACCAAATACTCACTACTCCATTTAGCGAAAGAACGTTTAGGTATGGAAGCGATTGAAGGTGATGTTTATATCGATCAATTAGATCAATTTGTGGAAGCTGGCGCTTGTGGTACAGCGGCAGTCATTACCCCTATTGGTGGAATTCAAAACGGTGATCACTTCCATGTATTCTATTCAGAAAAAGAAGTTGGACCTATCACTAAACGTTTATATGCAGAGCTAACAGGTATCCAGTTTGGTGATGTGGAAGCCCCTGAAGGCTGGATTGTTAAAGTAGAATAATCATAAACACAAGCGGTTAGTTTTGATAAAACACTTGCAAAGTGTCTCTCAAATCTGACCGCTTACAAAAAGGAGAATTACGATGATTCAACGTTTCCAAGTTGGTAAACGCCTTTCTGAAATGGCGGTTTATAATGGCATTGCCTATCTTGCAGGGCAAGTTCCTGAAGACGATAGCCTTGATATGTATGGTCAAACCAAACAAGTATTAGCTGAAATTGATAAATGGCTTGCCGAAGCAGGAACAGATAAAAGCCGTATTCTCATGGCGCAAGTTTTTGTGGCTAATATGATCGAGTTTGATGATATGAATCGAGCTTGGGACGAATGGGTTGCCGAAGGCAATTCACCACCAAGGGCGGCGATTGAAGCCAAGCTGGCGAATCCAAATTGGAAAGTGGAAATTGTCGTCACTGCAGCGATCTAATTCTAAAGGGGTAAAGGAACAACATTTACCCCTTTAATCTAAATCGCCCACGGCTATACCTTGTTTTCATCAAGGCTAAAATCTGCTCTTTTTCGCTGGAAACTGCTTGATTACTCTGCTTTGCCACCGTCAACGAATGTTGAATAGAATGAGCATGGGTAATCGCAATGGCTAAAGCGTCCGCCGCATCGGCTTGCGGTTTGGCTGAAAGCTGTAAAATACGTGTCACCATATCTTGCACCTGCACTTTATCTGCAGAACCAATACCAACCACAGTTTGCTTCACCAAACGAGCGGCATATTCAAACACCGGCAAATCGTGATTGACCGCCGCTACAATCGCCGTTCCCCTTGCTTGACCAAGTTTTAACGCTGAATCCGCATTTTTCGCCATAAATACTTGTTCAATCGCAAACATATCGGGCTGAAACTGGGTAATGATTTCCGTCACTCCAGCATAAATACGTTTTAAGCGTGTTGGCAAATCTTCCACCGAAGTCCGAATGGCTCCGCTACCTAAATACTCTAATTGTCGCCCTGTTTGACGAATCACGCCGTAGCCTGTCACTCGAGAGCCTGGGTCAATACCTAAAATAATTGCCATATTTTCCTAAAAATAAAAGTGGATCTGTTGTTCACAAATCCACTTTATATTAAATATCAATCAGATAATCAAATTATTTTGCGACAGAGCAGTTTTTCGCAAGAATTTGATTATTTGCCGTAAACATCACTGGGACTGTTGTTTCCGCAGTTTTCTCATTGAAGCCCATATCTAAACTCCATACGTTTGTGCCAGAAACAAATTTCACGCCATCAGTGTAAGCGGTATCTACTTTAAGGTTTTTACCCACAACTTTCTTGTTAATTGTCACTGTTGCTGTCGCTGCTTCACCGTTATTGAACGTATAAACTGCTGAAACAGGCTGGTTTGTTTTACCATTCACGCTACAAGTATAAGCAACTGTTTTTGAACCTGTTACCATATCTTTCGCTGCTGTTACACCACTAGAAACAGCGCTGCCCGTCGCTTTTGCACCGTCAACAACAGCACCACCTGCAGATTTCGCGCCATCAACGACTGCGCTACCCGCATCACCTACCGCACTTACAGTAGAAGATGCGACATCAGATACAGTTGAACATGCAGCTAAAACAACAGAAGCCAAAACAGCTGGAAGGAATTTAACAAATTTCATCATATTCTCCGAAAAAGAAAATTAAAGTAAGGCAGCGACCTCATCGCTGATTTCACCATTATGATAAACGTTTTGAACGTCATCACAATCTTCTAGCATATCGATTAATTTTAATAATTTAGGTGCAGTTTCCGCATCTAAATCTACCGTAGTCGATGGAATCATTGTCACTTCTGCGTTTTCAACTTTGAAACCTGCTGCTTCAATACCATCACGCACTGTGCCTAAGTCTTCCCAAGCCGTGTAGATTTCAAACGAACCATCTTCTTGTGGCTGAATGTCATCTGCTCCTGCTTCAATTGCTGCTTCGGTTAATGCATCTTCATCCGCACTTGCAATTAAAATTAAACCTTTTTTGCTAAACAGATAGCCAACCGAACCTTCAGTACCTAAGTTACCACCACATTTAGTGAAGCTTGGGCGAACTTGTGAAATGGTACGGTTAGCGTTATCACTTAGACACTCAACCATCACCGCAGTTCCACCCGGACCGTAACCTTCATAAATTTTTGTTTCCATATTGGTGTCATCACCACCACCCACACCACGATCAATCGCACGATTAATCGTATCACGTGTCATATTGCTAGATAACGCCTTATCTACTGCCGCACGTAAACGTGGATTTGAACTGACATCACCGCCGCCTAATTTTGCCGCAGTCACTAATTCACGAATTAATTTAGTAAAAATTTTACCACGTTGCGCATCTTGTGCTGCTTTGCGGTGTTTAATGTTAGCCCACTTACTATGACCTGCCATTCTATTGTTTCCTTCTTTCTGAATTTTTAATGTTAATTAAATTTGTAGCAACTATGTTGCTCTATATGTAGGGGCGGGGTTTATCCCCGCCCGAAAAATGTTTTCTATCGCTTGGGCGGAGATAAACTCCGCCCCTACGAATATTCCAAGCGGTCTATTTTTGCAAAAATTTTACAATCGCTTCTGCATTATTTGGCGACTTAGTCAATGCTGCAGCTTCTTCAACAGGCAACCACTGATACGCCAAATGCTCCGTCAAAATCGGTTCGATTTCATCGGGCAAGCCCAATAAAAACCAATGTTCCGTATTATGCGTTACGTCAGGGGCGTATTTATAGCGGAATTGCGGAAAAATCTCAAATTTCACACTTGTTTTGCAATCATAAAGTGCTAAATTTTGAGCAATTATATTAATTCCGACTTCTTCTTTAACTTCACGCAGTGCTGTTTGATAAGGCTCTTCGCCCATCTCAATCGTGCCTGTCACCGACTGCCAAAAGGTTAGATCGTCTTGGCGTTTGAGCATTAAAACGTTATTCGTCTTTTTTGCATAAATCACGACTAAGACAGAATTGGGATTTTTGTAATTCATTGTCTGCTATTCTGTTATAACAATGTTTCTAGGGTTCTAGCCATTAAATATAAGCGATTTGGACTTTGCTGAATGGGCATAAAACCATACTTTTGATAAAAATCCGCCACGCCGTCTTTTGCATCAACCACAATAATTGGGAAACCAACAATACGACTTGCTTGATAGAGATTTTTCAACGCATCACGCAACAGGATTTTCGCATAGCCTTTCTGTTGATGCTTTTTATCCACCGCCAAACGAGCCAATAAGCCTGCCGAAAGTGGAAATTTTGCCTGTTTTTGTAACATTTCAGGTAATTCTGCCACATCAAGCCGTGTCATTGTTAAGGTATAAAATCCTAAAATTATCGTCGGCTGCTGCGGTTCGACCAACACATAAGTGCGTGCCGTGTCTTTCATCGCTTGCTGATTTGCTGTCTGCTGCAGAAAGCGATTTAAGATCGGGTTACCACAGTCAAAATATTTGCGATGATGAATGCTGGGATCTAATAACTGAATATCCATTGACTATCTTTGCTCATCTAAAAAAAGCGATCGCAAATGGGCATTGGGTTCAGGTGGATTATCCAAATAGTGCAGCAGCAAACGGGTATCTTCATCATTAAACTGCGTCATTTTTTCTTCACGCAAAATTGCATTTGCCTTTTCAATCGCAGCGTTTAGCACAAACGAATTTAGGCTAGAAATACCCACTAACGCTGCCGCATTAAGCAGTAATTCTTGGGTTGCCACATCAATTCGAGCGGTAATTCGGGGTAAACTTGCTTGTGTCATCTTTTACTCCTGTGTCATTTTGGCACATTATAAAATCAAAACAGGAAATAGCAAGATAAAACAAGGGGCGAAAATTTCCGCCCCTATCTCCATTACTCTTTTTCAACCGTTGTCTGAATAGCCAATTCCGCCAACGCTTTTGGATTAGCAAAGCTCGGTGCGTCTGTCATCAAACAAGCTGCAGCAGTGGTTTTCGGGAATGCGATTACATCACGGATATTTTCTGTGCCAGTGATGAGCATCGTCAAACGGTCTAAACCAAACGCCAAGCCTGCGTGCGGTGGGGTACCGAATTTTAATGCGTCTAACAAGAAGCCAAATTTCTCTTTCTGCTCTTCTTCGTTAATACCTAAAATGCTGAAGACTGTTTGTTGCATTTTCGGGTCGAAAATACGCACAGAACCTCCGCCGACTTCATAGCCGTTGATCACCATATCGTAAGCATTCGCCACGGCACCTTTCGGATCTTTTACAAGCTCTTCAGGGCTTAAATCTTTCGGTGCGGTGAACGGGTGGTGCATTGCTGACCAGTTGCCTTCATCATCTTTCTCAAACATCGGGAAGTCCACTACCCAAAGCGGTTTCCAAGCGGTGAGATCCGTTAAACCTAGATCACGTCCAACTTTCAAACGCAACGCACCCATTGCATCGGTCACAACTTTTTCACTGTCCGCACCAAAGAAGATAATATCGCCATTTTGAGCATTGACACGTGCCAACAACGCTTTTACCACATCGTCTGTTAAGAACTTCGCAATCGGGCTTTGTAAGCCGTCTAAGCCAGCATTAACATCGTTCACTTTCGCCCACGCCAAGCCTTTTGCACCGTAAATGCCGACAAATTGAGTATATTCATCAATCTGTTTACGGGTAATTTCCGCTCCATTTGGTACACGGATCACCGCCACACGTCCTTCAGGATCATTCGCTGGCTCTTTAAACACTTTAAACTCAACGTCTTTTAAAATATCCGCCACATCGACTAATTCCAACGGATTACGCAAATCAGGCTTGTCTGAACCGTAACGACGCATTGCTTCGGCAAAGGTCATTTGTGGGAACTCACCTAAATCGACATTTAAACGCTCCAACCATAAGCCACGAATCATTTTTTCCATTAACGCACGCACTTCAGGGGCGGTCATAAAGGTGGTTTCCACATCGATTTGGGTAAATTCAGGCTGACGATCCGCACGCAAATCTTCATCACGGAAACATTTCACGATTTGATAATAACGGTCAAAGCCCGACATCATCAGCAACTGTTTGAACAACTGTGGCGATTGTGGCAAGGCGTAGAATTTGCCTTTATGCACACGGCTTGGCACTAAATAGTCACGCGCACCTTCAGGGGTCGCTTTGGTGAGCATTGGCGTTTCAATATCAAGGAAGCCGTTGTCGTCCATATAACGGCGTACAAAACTAGTGATTTTGGCACGGGTTTTCAAACGCTCCGCCATTTCAGGACGGCGTAAATCCAAATAACGATATTTTAAACGCTGTTCTTCGGTGTTATTTTGGTTGAAGTCAAGGGGCAATACCTCTGAATTGTTATAGACCAACAGATCTTTCACCAACACTTCAATCTCACCCGTTGCCATTTCTTTATTAATTTGAGATTCATCACGGGCAATCACTTCGCCTTTAATTTGCACACAGGCTTCGGCACGCAACGCTGACGCTTGTTTGAACAACGCTTCATCTTTCTCATCAAAGAAAACCTGCACGATCCCTTCACGGTCACGAATTTGCATAAAAATAAAACGACCAAGGTTACGCACACGGTGTACCCAACCGCTTAATGTTACTTGCTCACCAACGTGAGTACGGTTTAACACACCGCAATAATGAGAACGCATCATATTTATTATCCTTCTTATCTAAAATTTTGAAAAAATTGTGGCGATTATAGCGAAAAGTGGTTAAAGAAAACAGATTGCAATGGAAAATAATCATTTATACCTTGAAATCCCTTAATTTGTCGCTATATTAGCGGTCGTTTTAGTACAAAAATTTGCAAAGTCAAAATTTGAGGATAGACAATGACTAACCAAACTGAAAAAGAACAAGTAGAACAAGAACTTAACCAAGCAACAGAAACAGCAGAACAAACAGCTGTGGAGCCTGAAGTGCAAGAAACCGTATCGCAAGAAAATGCGGAAATCGACCCGCTTACAGAGGCAATTGCCCGAGTTCAAGAGCTTGAAGAATACATTGCCGAAGCGGATAAACGCGAACAAGATATTCAACTTCGTGCGAGAGCAGAGATTGAAAATATCCGCCGCCGTGCAGAGCAAGATGTGGAAAAAGCCCATAAGTTTGCGTTGGAAAAATTCTCAAAAGAGATGTTGAACGTGGTCGATAACTTAGAGCGTGGTTTGCAAGCCCTTGAGGGAGCAGAAGAAAGCGTGAAATCAGGGGTGGAATTAACGCTCAAAGGCTTAATTTCAACCTTAAACAACTTCGGTATTGAAGCCGTTGGCGTAGTGGGCGAAGCCTTTAACCCTGAACTTCACCAAGCCATTTCAATGCAACCTGCCGAAGGCATTGAGCCAAACCACATCAGCGTGGTATTACAAAAAGGCTACACCTTACACGGACGAGTTATTCGACCAGCAATGGTAATGGTTGCAAGTTAATTTTCTGTTTTTCGACGCAGATCACAAAATTAGCCCAAACCCGTTGTGTGATTTATGTTATTTTTTAAGCATATCAATCACACAAGGAACAACAAATGGACGCAACAATGAGTATTCGATTTGATAAACTTCGCTTTGTGAAAAAGCTACAAGAAGCCAACCAACCACCTGAAGTGGCGGAGGCTTTTGCTGATGCATTAGACGATGCACTTGAGCAAAGCCAGCGGACTTTGCTAAGTAAAGCTGATTTTGAGTTGAGAATGACCCAAATGGAAGCTAAATTTGACACAAAATTAGCTCAACTAGAAACTCGGCTCACAGACACGATGTACAAAATGGTCGGTATTATTGTGGCTGCGATGAGCTTAATTATGGGACTAATGCGATTTATCAACTAACCGAATAACTTACCTTATCCCTTACTTTGCATAAGTAAGGGATTTTACTTTTATTGCTACGATTACCACGATGTCACTACAATTTAACTCTGTTGCCTTACTTCTCGTTGCCTTAATTTTACTCGGCATTTTCAGCCAAAACAGTGCTGTTACTATTGCTGGTGCAGTCTTACTGATTATGCAACAAACCTTGCTCGCAAAATATGTGCCTTATTTGGATCAATATGGCATTAAAATTGGCATTATTATTCTCACTATCGGCGTGCTTGCTCCCCTTGTTTCAGGGCGGATTGCGTTTCCTGAACTGGTTCAACTTTTAAACTGGAAAATGATTGTCGCCATTATTGCAGGTATTGCGGTAGCTTGGCTTGGCGGACGTGGCGTAAACTTAATGGGCGCACAACCGGTGTTAGTCACCGGCTTATTGATCGGCACGATCATTGGTGTTGCTTTTCTTAAAGGCGTACCTGTCGGACCGCTCATTGCGGCAGGGATTTTGTCGTTGGTCATTGGAAAATCGTAAATTAAATTTGAAATATGCAAAAAAATCTTAAAAACCGACCGCTTGATGAAACGCAAAAGGCGTTAATGGCTCAACTTAAAGATCTAACTAATATCGATTATCGCCGTTTGCATTCTCGCATTCAGGGGCTTGCGAACATTAAAAACGACCAAGCCAAACAAGCCGTTATTGCAGAAATTGAAACCGATCTTACCGCTTGTAAAGCCCGTTTTTCGTTACGTAAACAACAAGCAGAACAGCTTAACATCGACTATCCCGATCTGCCTGTATCTGCTCGCCGTGATGAAATTTTAAAACTGATTACGGAACATCAAGTGGTGGTGATTGCAGGGGAAACGGGGTCGGGTAAAACGACTCAGTTGCCGAAAATGTGTTTGGAACTTGGGCGTGGGGTGAAAGGGTTGATTGGACATACCCAGCCACGCCGTATTGCCGCTCGCTCGGTGGCAAGCCGTATTGCCGAAGAGTTGAAATCGGAACTCGGTTCGACTGTCGGCTATAAAGTCCGTTTTAACGATCAGATTAGCGATAACACGCTAGTGAAGTTGATGACGGACGGGATTTTGCTCGCCGAAATTCAGAACGACCGCTATCTCAATCAATACGACACATTGATTATTGACGAAGCCCACGAACGCTCGCTCAACAACGATTTTATTCTCGGCTATCTGAAACAGATTTTGGCGAAACGCCCTGATCTGAAAGTGATCATCACCTCTGCAACCATTGATGTGGAACGCTTTTCCAAACATTTCAACAACGCTCCGATTATCGAAGTATCGGGCAGAACTTTCCCTGTGGAAGTGCGTTATCGCCCGATTGTCGAAGAAGAAGATCAAGACCAGCTACAAGGCATTCTCAATGCGGTGGACGAACTGCAAGCGGAAGGCAGGGGCGATATTTTGATCTTTATGAACGGTGAGCGTGAAATCCGTGATACCGCTGAAGCCTTGCAGAAACAGGAACTTCGCCACACGGAAATTTTGCCGTTGTACGCCCGTTTATCCGCCGCAGAACAGCAACGGATTTTCAATCCAAGTAGCCTAAATCGCATTATTCTTGCTACCAACGTGGCGGAAACTTCACTGACCATTCCGAATATCAAATATGTAATCGACACGGGAACGGCTCGTATTTCCCGTTATAGCTACCGCACCAAAGTACAACGCTTGCCGATTGAGCCGATTTCGCAAGCGTCCGCCAACCAACGTAAAGGGCGTTGCGGTCGTATTTCGGAAGGGATTTGTATCCGCTTGTATTCGGAAGACGATTTCAACTCACGCCCTGAATTTACCGATCCTGAAATTTTACGCACCAATTTAGCGTCCGTAATTTTGCAGATGACGGCGTTGGGGCTGACGGATATTGCTTCGTTTCCGTTTGTTGATGCACCTGATGGGAAGCAGATTCAGGACGGTGTGCGTTTGTTGGAAGAGTTGGAAGCTATTACCCCCTTTGAAAAAGGGGGTCGCTACGCAGTAGCGGGGGGATTTGATAATGCGAAAAAATCCCCCCCTGCCCCCCTTTTACAAAGGGGGGAGCGTTCGGCATATCGCCTCACAGAAATCGGTCGCCAGCTCGCCCAACTCCCTGTCGATCCACGCCTTGCTCGAATGGTGATCGAAGCCGCCAAAAACGGCAGTTTGCACGAAGTGATGATGATTGTCTCCGCTCTTTCTATTCAAGATCCCCGTGAGCGTCCGCAGGAAAAACAGCAATCGGCGGACGATAAACATCGCCGTTTTGCCGATAAAGAGAGCGATTTTTTGGCGTTTGTGAATTTGTGGCACTACATTCAAACGCAACAAAAAGAGCTGACCAAAAACCAGTTTCGCAAGCTCTGCCAAAAGGATTATCTCAACTATTTGCGGGTGCGTGAGTGGCAGGATATTTATCATCAACTTCGCCTTGCGGTGCGTGAAATGGGCTTGCCGATTAACAGCGAAGACGCAAATTATCAGCAAATTCATACCGCTTTATTGGCTGGGCTGTTGTCGCATATTGGTTTAAAAGATAACGAAAAAATGCACTATTTAGGGGCTAGAAACGCTCACTTCTACCTTTTCCCAAACTCTGTACTTTTCAAAAAACAGCCAAAATGGGTAATGGCAGCAGAGTTGGTGGAAACCACCAAATTGTGGGGACGAATGGTGGCACGGATTGAACCTGAATGGGTGGAGCCGTTGGCGAAGCATTTGACCAAATCCAGTTACAGCGAACCACGTTGGGCGAAGTCGAAAGGGGCGGTGGTTGCCGATGAAAAAGTGTCGCTCTACGGCATTCCGATTGTGGCAAATCGCCCTGTGATTTATGGGGCGATTGACCCTGTGGTGAGCCGTGAGATCTTTATCCGCTCGGCGTTGGTGGAAGGCGAATGGCACAATAATTACAAATTTTTCAAAGAAAATAACCGCTTGATCAAAGAGATTGAAGAGCTGGAACACAAATCTCGCCGCCGTGATATTTTGGTGGACGAGCAGGTGCTGTTTGAGTTTTACGATCAGCGGATCGGCACAGACGTGGTGTCGAGCAAACATTTCGACAGCTGGTGGAAAAAGGCATCGCAGAAAGATCCTGAACTGCTCAACTTTGAAAAATCGTTTTTGATGAACGACAACGCTAACAAGGTGAGCGAGCTGGATTTCCCGAACTTTTGGTATCAAGGCTCGCTCAAGCTCAAATTGAGTTATCAGTTCGAAATCGGCTCACAAGCGGACGGTGTCACCGTGCATATTCCGTTGCCGTTGCTCAACCAAGTTGAGCCTGACGGCTTTGACTGGCACGTTCCCGGCTTGCGACAAGAGTTGGTGATTGCCCTGATAAAATCCTTGCCGAAAGCCACTCGCCGTAGTTTCGTGCCTGCCCCAAACTATGCGGAAGCCTTTTTGTCCCGAGCCGAGCCGTTCAAAAAGCCGTTGCTGGAAAGTTTAAGTTACGAACTTCGCCGAATGACAGGCGTGAGCGTTGAGCCTGAGCAGTGGGATTTAAGCCAACTGCCTGCCCATTTACGCATTAGTTTCCGTGTGATTGACGACAAAGGCAAAAAAATTGCCGAAAGCGAAAATTTAGACGAGCTGAAATTTCAATTAAAAGATCAAGTGCAGCATACACTTTCCAACATCGCCGATGACGGTATTGAGCAAAGCGGTGTGCATTTGTGGAATTTTGCCGATTTACCGCAATTTTACGAGCAGAAAAAACAGCATTTCAGCGTGAAGGCGTATCCTGCGATTGTCGATGAAAAAGAAGCCGTGGGGATCAAGCTGTTTGAAACAGAATTTGAGCAAGCCAAAGCAATGCAAGCAGGCTTACGCCGCCTGTTGTTGCTTAATGTGCCGTCGCCGATTAAGTATTTGCACGAAAAACTGCCGAATAAAGCGAAACTCGGGCTTTATTTTGCTCCGTTCGGCAAAGTGTTAGAGTTGATTGACGACTGTATCGCCTGTGCGGTGGATAAGCTGATTGACGATTTCGGCGGTTTTGTGTGGACGGAAGAGAAATTCAACGCCTTGCACGAATTTGTACGAGCGAATTTGAACGATACAACAATCGAAATTGCCAAACAGGTGGAAAAAAATCTCACCCTTGCCTATGAAATCAACAAGCGGTTAAAAGGCAAGCTAGATTTTACAATGGCATTTGCGCTTTCCGACATCAAAGCCCAAATTGAAGGTTTGATCTACCCTGATTTTGTCACCAAAACAGGCTACAAACGCCTTGCAGATTTACACCGCTATCTCACCGCTATCGACAAGCGGTTAGATAAACTCGCCGTGGACAGCAACGCCGACCGAGCCAAAATGTTGCGTGTGGAACAGGTTCAAAACGCCTATCAGCAACTGTTGGCGAAACTACCGAAATCCAAACCAATTTCTGATGACGTGTTGGAAATTCGCTATATGATCGAAGAGCTACGAGTGAGCTTATTTGCACAGCAGTTAGGAACGAAGTATCCAATTTCGGATAAGCGGATTTTGAATATTATTCAAACAATTAAGTTGTAAGTTTTAATTAAGGATATTTCTAATGCAGACCGATAAACAATCAACAATTTATTCCGTTGCGGTAATTACATCGACTATCGGAAGAGCACACCTTGAAAGAGCAATTTTAAGTGTTAAAGCTCAAACTTACCCTTGTAAGCATTATGTATTTATCGATGGGGAACAATTTGCGGCGGACGCTAAAGCCATTTTAGATAAATATCCTGACGTGATTGCCACTTATTTACCAATGAATACTGGGGCAAATCGTTGGACGAACAGCAGTATCAATGCCATTGCACCATTTTTAGTGAAAGAAGATGCAATCTGCTATTTAGATGATGATAACTGGTACGAACCAACTCACGTTGAAATGGGAGTAAAAACCTTGAATGAATCAGGGGCGGATTATGTCTATTCGTTCCGCAATTTTTATTCTCCAAATGGACAGTTTATTTCTAAAGATACATTAGAATCTATTGGATTTTATGAAAATAGACTAGATAATCCATATAATTTCACTATTACTGTCAATGATTCGACAATAAAAATGAATACAATCTCTCACAAAAAACATCATATTGATACCAATTGTTATATGATGAGAAGAGAGTTAGCTATATTGACATCACAATTTTGGTATAGTGGTCTACAAAATGATACAAATGTATTTAATGCTCTTATAAAATTAGGAGCTAATCATTGCAGTACAAGAGAATTCACTGTCAATTATCTATATGATTTAGACAAATATGATATGGGCTTTATTACTACTTTGGAAAATTACTTCCCTCATTTAAGTAGAGAAAGGATAAGACAGATCAATTACCAGCTTACTGCACAAAAGCAACAGCAACATCTTGAGCGCCATGGCGGTGTTTATCCTTGGGATAAAGACTAAATTGAGTATTGCGTGAGAGAGTTTCTCACGCATTTTCAATGCAATATTATGTAGCAATTACATAAACTGTTTTTAAAGGTTATGAAATATAAGGCGTGTTACTGATCTAATTTTAATTTCTCAATTTCTTTACTAAATTCTTCAATATCATCAAAACTTAAATAAACGGAAGCGAAACGAATATAAGCCACTTTATCTAGTCGTTTTAATTCATTAAGTACAAGATCGCCGACAAATTTACTCGAAACTTCCCGCTCGCCTGTGGCTTGTAGCTGTAAAATAATATGATGAATCGCTTTTTCCACATCATCAGTATGTACAGAACGTTTTTCTAATGCTCGGGATAAGCTGGTTCTTAATTTGCGTTCATCAAATGGCTCTCTATTGCCGTTATTTTTTACAATATAAGGAATGAGAAGCTCTGCACTTTCAAAAGTGGTAAAACGTTCTTTACATTCAGGGCATTCACGTCTGCGGCGAATTTGATAACCATCTGCCGCAAGGCGTGAGTCGATCACTTTGGTATCATCAGCCGAACAAAATGGGCAACGCATTATTTTAATCCTTTTTGTCTTGCCACAAATTCTGCATGCAGATTTTCAGGTGGCGGTGGCATTTGTAAGTAGTAGCCTTCTGTTTGGATTTTTTGCAAAACTTCTTGATTATCTACCCGCTTGAGCTGTTTCTCGCCGACTAAATTAAACAACATCACAAATTCAGGTTTGCCAAAAATTTGACGCAACTCCGTAGGTACTTGCTCAAACTGGTCACGTTTTTCAACGTAAAGATACATGCCTTCTTTTTTCGGGCTTTTATAAATTGCACATAACATTGTTTTATTCGTCCTCAAGTTGATAACTGCCTTCATAATTGGTAAAGCGTGAAAATTGTCCTTGGAAACCCAGTGGAACTCGTCCAATCGGGCCGTTACGTTGTTTACCAATAATAATTTCTGCCATGCCTTTGGTATCAGAATTATCGTGATAGACTTCATCACGATAAATAAACATGATTAAGTCCGCATCTTGCTCAATAGAGCCTGATTCACGTAAATCCGAGTTAACCGGGCGTTTGTCTGCACGTTGCTCTAAGCTACGGTTAAGCTGAGAAAGTGCGACAACTGGCACTTGTAATTCTTTCGCCAGTGCTTTTAATGAGCGGGAAATCTCTGCAATCTCAAGGGTTCGATTATCGGCAAAACCCGGCGCTCTCATTAATTGCAAATAGTCCACCATAATTAAACTCAATCCGCCACTCTCTTTAAATACACGTCTTGCACGAGAGCGTAATTCCGTTGGTGTTAAACCCGAGCTATCGTCAATATAAATATTGCCACGCTCTTGTAAAATACCGACCGTACTGCCAATACGAGACATCTCTTCATCATCTAATTGCCCCGTACGGATTCGGGTTTGATCGACGGTAGAAAGCGATGCAAACATACGCATCATAATTTGATCCGCAGGCATCTCAAGGCTAAAAATCAGCACAGGTTTATTTGGCTTTTTAATTTTATTGCCAAACTCATCTTCGACTTCCACATTTCCCATTGCCGCATTTTCACAGAGATTCATAGCAAAGGTGGTTTTACCCATAGACGGACGAGCTGCCACAATGATTAAATCCGATGGCTGTAAACCAGCGGTTTTACGATCTAAGGCAGAAAAGCCTGTCGAAACCCCTGTCACCCCAGAGTTATTTTTCGATCTCGATAGAATTTCAATGCGGGACAAGGTTTCCATCAAAATATCATCAATCTTTTTAGGTCCTTCGTCCGTTGCTGTACGCATTTCTGCAATGTGGAAAACGGATCTCTCTGCTTCATCAAGCACTTCTTTCACGCTTAACCCTTTTGGGTTATAGCTCATCTCAGCAATTTTATTACTGGCGCTGATTAACTCTCGGCGGATTGCCCTTTCGCTGACAATATCTGCATAAGCTAAAATATTGGCAGCACTTGGAGTATTTTTGGATAATTCTGCTAAATAGGCAAAGCCACCCACATCTTGCAAAATACCTTTATTTTTCAAGACTTGGTCAAGGGTTATGATGTCAATCGGCTGGCTATTGCGAGACAGCGTTGCCATCTCTTCAAAAATCAAACGGTGAGCGTGATTATAAAAATCGCCCGCTTGTACCCGTTCGGCTACGCCATCCCAGTTATCATTACTCAATAAAATTCCACCTAATACAGCCTGTTCTGCTTCAATAGAATGTGGAGCAATGTTCAACTGCTCGATTTGTTTATCTTTTGAAATCTCTTTCGCTTTTTGAAATTCGGACATGAGCGCTACTCTTTGGGGAAATCATGGTACTAGTTTAGCGAATTCATCAACATTTTTCAGCTGATTTACACAATGAGAAAGATAACAAGCGGAAAGTTATACAATAAAATTTGCAAATAATTTGTCTGATCTAACCGCTTGTCGTCGAAAATAAGGTTAAAACAATTGCCAAATAGGCTTGCACTCTGCGGGTAATTCCAGATTTTTACCGAGTTCAATCCAACCTGTAGGGAAATGGAAATCAGAGCCAGCAGAAGCATAAAGATCAAACTCTTTTGCCCAACGAGTTAAGAGCTGGCGTTGATCAGGCGTTTGCGCACAACCTGCAACTTCAATGCCATCGCCCCCTGCCTGTTTAAAATCATCAATTAAACGACGAATCCATCTTGCAGTTAGCTTGTAACGTAAAGGGTGAGCAACACAAATCACACCGCCTGCCTTGTGCGTCACTTGGATTGCTTCTTCTAAGCTACACCAAACTGGCTTCACATAAGCCGGCTTTCCCATACCTAAATAACGTTTAAAGGCATGTTCATCATTACGCACATAATCATTTGCCACTAAAAAACGAGCATAATGCGCACGAGTCACTTCGCCACTGGCAAGGGCTTTTGCGCCTTGATATGCACCTTTCACGCCCGCTTTCTCCAATTTTTCCCCAATCAGTTCTGCCCGTTGCTGACGCAATAAACGCTGTTTTTCTAAGAGTTCAACCATAGCAGGATGCGTTTCATCAATGTTCAAGGCGGCTAAGTGAATACTCTTGCCTTCCCATAAAATTGAAATTTCTACTCCGCTAATAAACTGGATAGGCTGAGATTGGGCAAAAGCTTTCGCTTCCGCAATACCTGAAACCGTATCATGGTCAGTCAGCGCTAACATCTTTATGCCTTGCTCGACCGCTCGTTGCACTAATTCTGTTGGCGTTAAGACACCATCTGAAGCCGTACTATGACAGTGTAAATCGTATTTCATTAAGACTCCTTAAGTATCCCAGACTGAATAAAAAACGCCCGATAAGCATCAATCTTCTTAGCAAGACTTAAGGGGTAAGCTCGAGATGTAGATGGCAATCGATATAGAAAAAGCTCACGATCAGGTTGATAAGGAAAAGGAACAAAGCCATTTGTTTTTGGCTCTTTGATTTTTTCAGGCAGTAATGTCAGCAAGGTTTCTGTCGCCTTTCCACCTGTAGTAAAAAGCCAACGGCAGTGCGGAACTTGTTGAAGCACATCAGTTAAATTCACAGGTTCTACAATTTTTAGGAATTTATCCGATGCATTTCCTTGTTCACGAATGGCTGTTTCAGCCGTTGAACACAGTGCAATGCCTTTTTCTCGTAAAAAAGTTTCGATACGTTTTGGATCAAAACGTTTTTCATCACCTACTCGAAAGTAGTCAATATCGTTAAAAAAGATACTGCCAAAAATTCGCCACATATCATTTTGAAAATTAGGGTAATGAAATTCCATACAACGTTTTTCAGGCGTTGGTGGAAATGTCCCCATCATCATAACTGTTGCATTTGGGGGTAAAATAGCAGGAAAAGGGTGTTTTTCTATCTGTTGCATAGGTAAACAAAATGGGCATTACCGCCCATTTTTCATATTAGTATGGATTTGGGAACATTATCCCTATCTGATTATTTCTCGCAAGCTTTTAATGACACTGACCATTCTGCGCCTGATTTAACTTTATATTTCTCCGCAAAATTGTCCATATTTAAAGCAAAAGAGACATTCAGTAAGCTATTAAGATACATTAATGGTCTGCCTTCTTCGACATCCCCAAAACTGCTCTTATAAGGCATACTGCCTGAGTAATGAACCTTCACTTCATTATCCAGTTGTTCTTTGATTTCAACACAAACCTTTCCATCTTTTTGAATACCTGATTTTTCAAGTAATTCACTGCTAATATTCGTCCAAACATTACCATATTGAATATCAAGTACAGGGATATTACCTTTTAATACCCCTTCTTCAAGGGTTGGTTTTTGATACGCAATTTCAGTAACTTTTGCGGGTAATTCTGCACCAACTTCTTCAAAACTAATTTGCCCTGATGCTAATTTTGCGCCTGTATAAGCATAAACATCACGTCCGTGGAAAGTATAAGATTTTTCTGAGCCTTCTAAACGGTTTTTGGTTTCGTCAATTTCACGAACGACATCAATACCTAAAGATTCAGCCACAAGGGTTAAAGTACCATTATCAGGGGTAACGAAGTAGTGACCTGTTTTAGTTTTGAGTACCACCGATTTACGATCGGTCCCTACACCTGGATCAACCACACTGACAAAAACAGTACCTGCAGGCCAATAAGTTGCCGTTTGATATAAACGATATGCAGCTTCCCAAATATTATAAGGCGGGATTTCATGTGTTAAATCAAACATTTTAAGATTGCGATCAACCCCAAATGCAACGCCTTGCATAGCAGAAACAGCACCATCTTTTAAACTAAAATCAGTTTGAAGAACAAGAGCATTTGCAGATTGTTGTGCAAAAGTGACCGCTTGTTGAGATGACGATTTTTCTGTTGTCGCAAACGAAGCCATTGAAAATGCAGCAATAGTAATAGCTAACCAAGTTTTATTCATTTATTAATCCTTATTTTTCATGTTTATTGATAGATTAATTAGATAGTAATCGTTTGCGTCAAGATTGTCTATAAGCCCCAAGGTTTATTTTTGGTTCAATAATGCACTTATTGCTTTTAATTTATCTTTTTTTGTTAATCCTTGATCGGCAAGCTGATTTAGCTCGGAAAGCAAGGCTTCCGATCCACTGCTACTTGTCGCTTTTACAGGCTGGGGTTGCATTAATTGCGTAGCGTAAGCGGTCAGATCTTCCAATAATTTTACTTTTTCGGGGTTATCGTGATATTGAGCGGACAGCTCGTTAATCGCCTGTTCAAAGGCTTCGGCTTTGGCTTCAAGCTGTTGATAGCAATACTTCTGCCAACGTACTTGTTCCGCACGGCTTAGGGTTTCAGGGTAATGTCTTGCTCGATAGTGGAACAGCAACGGTTCAACACGGGGATCGGCAAATTTTAAGCCGTGATGTGCTAACTCTTCTGGCTTAAGGTTTCGCAAAATCGCCATATTATTTTTGTCAGCTGGCTCAAAAAAGCCGTTGTATAACGTTGTTTCGACATTGTTGGACGCTGGATAGGCTTTTTCTTCCGCAAAAATTTCAATCACCTTTTCTCGCACAAGGCTTTTTTGTGATTTGAGCTGTTTCAAATTCTCTAAACAGGCTAGGCGGTCGATCCCCAAACGAGCTGCATTTTCAGGCAATAAGGTTTTGGCTGGGGCTAAAATCGGGCATTTATTGATATGCACCAACTTCAACGGCACAGACGCAAGCCCCTGTGCTTCAAGCTCGGTTTTTTTGGTGTAAAGACGCTCACGCAACAGCTCGGCAGGTTCATTGAGCAACGCCGACATATCACCCGACAAATCACACACAATCACCGCATTTTTATTGGTCGGGTGCCACACCAATGGCACGACCCAAGCGGTGTTGCCACGATAATTGCCCAACATTCCCGAAACGTGTACAAGCGGTGTCATTTCGCCCACATCAATCATCTGCTCTAACGCTTTTTTGCCCCGATTTTGCAAGAAAAAATCGAACAATTTCGGCTGCTTCGCTTTAATCAATTTTGCCATTGCAATGGTGGCATACACATCCGACATCGCATCGTGTGCGTTATCGTGAGCAATGCCATTCGCTTTGGTGAGATTTTCCAACTTAAAACTCGGCATACCGTCATCGTCATACGCCCACTCAATCCCGTCAGGACGCAACGCATAGCAAGCACGCACCACATCAAGCAGATCCCAACGGGAATTGCCGTTTTTCCAGCTATATTCATAAGGATCAAAAAAGTTACGGAAAAAGGTATAACGAGTCATTTCATCATCGTAACGAATGTTGTTATAGCCCATTGTGCAGGTGTTCGGCTGGCTAAATTCAGCGTGAATACGCTCAGCAAATTCAGGCTCGGACAACCCTTGTTGATTACACAGCTGCGGCGTAATTCCCGTAACCATTACCGCTTCGGGTGATGGCAGGTAATCTGCGGTCTGCTTGCAATAAAACATCACGGGTTCACCGATAATGTTAAATTCACTATCCGTGCGGATCCCCGCAAATTGTGCAGGACGATCGGACGCAGGATCGACCCCAAAACTTTCGTAATCGTAAATAAAAAAGGTTGGTTGATTCATCTTTTTGCCTTAATTTCACCGCTGTTAGTAATAGCCCGAAAATAAATTAAAAAAAATTTCAATTTTTTTGAACTAACGCGAAAAGGGGGAGTCTCACGAATAGCATAATGTGCTAGTTTATTTTTTCATTTCCTTAGGTAAGACCTCCCCCGATACTGATTATTGGTATCGGGTTTTTTTATGCTTTAAGATCTCAACCCTATCCCACGTTCAACTAAAGAGTACGCCCAAGCATATAACGCGATAATAAATAACGTTAATACCGCAAAAGTATAGTAAATTGGTACATCGCTGATCCCTAAAAATCCATAGCGAAAACCACTAATCATGTACACAATCGGATTGAATTGCGAGACCTTTTGCCAAAATTCAGGCAATAAACTAATAGAATAAAAAACACCGCCAAGATAAGTTAATGGCGTTAAAACGAATGTAGGGATAATGCCGATGTCATCAAAGGTTTTTGCAAAAACGGCATTAATTAAACCGCCTAAGGCAAAAGCAATGGTGGTCATCAACATGGTTAAAATAATAATGCCCCATGAATAAATATCAAAAGAGACAAAACAGAGCGTAACTAAAGTAACAAGAACCCCAACCATCACGCCACGCATAATACTTCCCGCTACATATCCCCAAATAATCGTGTGAGTGGAAAGCGGTGAAACCAACAACTCTTCAATATTCCGTACAAATTTACTTAAGAAAAAAGAAGATGCCGTATTGGTATAAGATGCAGTAATGGCTGACATCATAATCAAGCCTGGTGCGATAAACTGCATATAGCTTACGCCGCCCATATCACCAATACGATGCCCGATTAATTTACCAAAAATCAGGAAATAGAGCGTGGTAGTAATAATAGGCGGTACTAAAGTTTGTCGCCAAATACGCAATACACGTTTGGTTTCTTTTGTTGCAAGAGTATAAAATCCTGTAATATTCTGCATTTTTTATCCTATTTCAAACTCATAAACAGCTCTTCCAAGCGGTTTGATTTATTACGCATACTGAGTACTTCAATCTGTTGCTCGCTGAGTTGTTGAAACAATTTATTCAAGCCTTGACGACGTTTTACTTCAACTTCAATCGTCGTTTCATCTACCCATTTAAACGGATAATTATCGATCACAAGCGGTCGGTTTTCGCTTAAATCTAGCAAAAAGGTTTCTGTTTCCAACTTAGCAAGCAAGGCTTTCATAGACGTATTTTCAATAATCTGCCCTTGCTGAATAATACCAATGTTACGGCACAGGGTTTCTGCTTCTTCTAAATAATGGGTGGTTAAAATAATGGTTGTGCCTTGTTGATTTAGCTCACGCAAAAAATCCCACAGACTGCGACGAAGTTCAATATCCACCCCTGCCGTTGGTTCATCTAAAATCAGTAATTTAGGATTGTGCATCAAAGCTCGAGCAATCATCACACGGCGTTTCATTCCGCCCGAGAGTTCACGGGTAAAATGTTCCCGCTTTTCCCATAAGTCTAATTTTTTTAACCAAATTTCCGCTTGTTTTAAGGCTTGATCACGCTTTACGCCATAAAAACCCGCTTGATTCACTAACACATCAATCACTTTTTCAAATTGGTTAAAGTTAAATTCTTGTGGAACCAAGCCAATTTGTTGTTTTAATTGAATTTTTTGACTATCCAAGTCATAACCAAACACCTTGACCGAACCGCTCGTTTTATTGACTAGGGAGCTAATAATCCCAATAGTCGTCGATTTCCCTGCCCCATTATGTCCAAGCAATGCATAAAAATCGCCTTGTTCAACACAAAGATCGATCCCTTTTACCGCTTGAACACCCGTTGGGTATTGTTTAATTAAATTTCTTATTTCAAGTGCGTACATGTATTCTATTCCGCTACGGCTCTAATTGTTGATTCATCCATTTGAGCATCAAAAGCCTGTTGTAAAAGTTTAAGTTTTTCGTCCGCTTGTAAGGCTTGTTTAGCTTCCAAAGTCAACTGTTCAAAAATGGTACGACGGAGTTCAAGGGGAGTTTGAAACTCATGACTTTCTCCCTCTGCCATTTCATAAGTTAGCTCTTGTTGTGCAAAGGCATTGTTTAAACTTTGAACAGATTCTTCGTTCTTTAGATGTGCCATTGAAGGCTTAAGCATCAGTTTAAGATGATTACCTTGTTTCTCTGCAAGATAACTATTTAATACTAACTGACGAGTCACGCCGCCAATCTTCAAGTTTTGAACAATACGGCTCCACTCATCTTTTTCACAAGCTAATTCAATGGTTTTTTTCACCAGTTCAGGCGTTTTTTCTTGCAAGATAGCCTGCTTTATATCGGAAGGTTTAGGTGCTTCTTCTTGATTTTCTAACTCTGGATTTAACCATGTCCATCGATACTCTTCATCACTGACGTTTTCCTTAGGCTTAGGTTTTACTGCAGGGAGAGCTTTCTCTCGCTCTTCCTGTGCAGACACTAAACTGGCAAAACCTTGATGAATACTTTTCTTAGGCGGTTTAGGTGTAAGAATAGGGGGTGTTAATTCAGACTTTTTTTTTTCGTCGTTTTGTTCTTGCTTAGCTTTAAGCTGCTGACGAGCTTTCATCGCTAATAACGCAGGAGACATTCCCTCTGTTCCATTATTTGGCGGTAATGTCGAAGAAGCGGGTTGTTGTTGACTATTTTTTGCAAAATTTTGCTCAGAAGTCACCGCTTGTTGTGTCATACCCGATGACTGCTGTTGAGCTAAACGCTCACGCAACTGGCTAATGCTATTTGGGGCTTGCACAGGGGCAACGCTCTGTGTCGGCTGTTGAGCCGTTGGCTGAACTGTTGCCACGCTGATATTTTTGGGATGAAATGCCAACGCTCTCAACATTGTCATTTCTACGCCAGAACGCTGTTCAGGGGCGAAAGGTAGCTCTTTTTTGCCCGTGAGCATCACTTGATAGAAAAACTGCACATCTTCAGGCGAAATCTGTTTTGCCAAAAAGTGAAGCGGTGTCTCTTCTTGATTAGGCTGCTTGAGTAGTTGCAACATCGCAATTTGGTGCAGGGTTTCCGCCGTATCGCTCAACAGCTGTTGCCAATCCACACCTTTTTCCGCAACGGCTCGAATCACCGCCATTGCCTTTTCACCGTCCGCATTCGCAAGGGCTTGCACCAGCTCTAACGGCTGATGATCGTCAATTAAGCCGAGCATTTGGCTGACAATAGGCAAGGTGATATTCGCATTGCTCACCGCAATGGCTTGATCCGTGAGACTCAAGGAGTCACGAATACTGCCCTGTGCCGATTTTGCCAACTTCGCCAACGCAGGTAGCTCAAAGGGGATTTGTTCTTGGGTCAGGATAAATTCGAGATGTTGCTGAATTTGCGACACGTCCAACGCCCGCAGATGAAACTGCATACAGCGAGAGAGAATGGTGATCGGCAGTTTTTGCGGATCGGTCGTTGCCAATAGGAATTTGACATACTCAGGCGGTTCTTCAAGGGTTTTGAGCAACGCATTGAAGCTGTGGCGAGAGAGCATATGCACTTCGTCAATCAAATAAACCTTAAAACGCCCGACCGTTGGCTTATATTGCACATTGTCGAGCAATTCACGGGTATCTTCCACTTTGGTACGAGACGCCGCATCGATCTCAATTAGATCGATAAACCGCCCTTCTTCAATCGCTTTGCAGTTAGCACATTGTCCGCACGGATCAGCAGTAATGCCCGTTTCACAGTTCAAGCCTTTGGCAAACAAACGAGCAATGGACGTTTTACCCACGCCCCGTGTCCCTGAAAAGAGATAAGCGTGATGTAGCCGCCCCTCTCGCAAGCCATTTTCGAGTGCGGATAAAACGTGTTGTTGCCCAACCACTTCACTAAATCGCTGTGGTCGCCATTTGCGTGCTAGAACTTGATAGGACATTTGACCTCTTGATATGTTACATAGCTTTAATGCTATTTCCCCTCTCTCTGCTTTAGGATTCTGAACGAATCCTAAAGCTGTCTCTCTCCCGTAAACGGGAGAAAGGAAGAACTCGACAACCTAGTTTTTTCAACGTGGGGAATTTTATTAGTGACCTTCAAAACTCACTAACGAATATGAATTCACACCGAGTTTTTCCAAGCGTTCTTTACCGCCCAAATCAGGAAGCCAAATCACAAACGCCGCATTTTCAACAGTACCATTTAAACGGCGAATTAACTGCACTGTTGCTTCTACCGTACCACCTGTTGCAAGCAAGTCGTCGATCACCAATACATTATCACCTGCTTGAATAGAATCTGTATGAATTTCCAACGTATCTTCACCATACTCAAGGGCATAAGATTGTGAAATCACCGCACGGGGTAATTTTTTCGGCTTACGCACCAACACAAACGGTACACCTAACGCCAATGCTACAGGCGCACCAAAGATAAAACCACGAGACTCCGTGCCGACAATTTTGGTGATCCCTTTATCTTTAAATTCCGCCACAATCGCATCAACAGACGCTTGGAATGCTGCTGGCACTTCTAATAAAGACGTAATATCACGGAAGATAATCCCTGCTTTTGGGTAATCAGGAATAGATTTAATAGATGATTTGATTAGCTCAAGTTGCTGGCTCATTTTTTGACCTTTTAAACAAGAAAAATAACCTGTGGAATTTAGCAAAATTTATAGGAATTACAAGGAAAAAATAGAACAAGCGGTGCGTTGTTGCAAAAAATTTGCAAAATCGCACCGCTTACTTGAAAGTTTGGATTATTTACGTTGGCTAAACAACCAATCTTGAATCGCCGTGATGTTATACGCCACTTTCCATGTTGCCATATGGGCAATAGCTGGCATATCGCTGCGTAATTTCTCGTGTTTCAACGAACCGCCTGCAAAGGTCGCAAAATGAATGTTTCCGCCTTGTGCTAAAAGGGCTTTCACGTTTTCGTTTAGCTCGTCAATGCTTGCTTCTCCATTCCAACCAAAACTTTCTTTCACTACACCGCCGTTTGCCGCCAAGACTTTGACGATCTCTTTTTCGGTCGGGAATGCTTTCGGATCTTTTTCAGAGACTAAGATAAACAGCTTGTTTTTTGCCATTGGTGCAGTTTTGGTCGGCTCCCACTGCCCTGCCACGATGTAGCTCGCCGCAAAGAAATCAGGGTATTTGATGTTCATCGCAATGCTCATCATTGCACCGCCACTCTGCCCTGTGGTATAAAGGCGATTTTGGTCGATGTTGTATGCTTTGCTCAACGATTTGATCAGGTTGATCGTTGGGTCTAAATCCGCAGGATCGTCCGATTGATCGTTGGTAATAGTATGGTCAAACTGCGGTGCTAACACAAAGGCTTCGTGGCGAGCTTGAAACTCTGGCATCGCCCAAACCGCTGCCCCATTGCCTTGATACAAAGTGTTTTTGACATTGCTATTGGTTGAACCTGCATCGTGAATAAACATCACCAACGGATAAGATTTTTTCGGATCGTAGTTTTTCGGCACATAAAGATTGTACAGCACTTTGATCCCTGTCGCTTCATCGGTGAAAACGTGTTGGGTGAAATTTTCCGCCACTAACTGACGAAGTTTGCTGGTGGTTACTTTTTCCGCTTTCGCTTTGCGGTTATCGCTCACTTCTAACACTACATCACGCTCAAAAGATGGCTCTCGTCCAACGTGGGCTGTAACAAAGCCACTGTCCGCTGGCTCAAGGGTCAATAACACTAAATCAGATTTCGGGCTGTCGCAGTAAGGCACGGTTTTCTCGGCACACTCCACCACGCTGGTGGCTTTTAACACAGTGCGACCATTGACGCTGAATTTATCCGCTTGCACCTTAGTTTGTGGTTGGTCGTATTTTAATAACACGTGATTGACCTGTTGCCCTTCGCCTGTTGGCTGGCTGACTGCGGTGGCATCAACAATACCTGCCAATGCAGAACCCGAGAAAACGAAAGTCAATAACGCAGAAAGTTTAGTCAATTTCATAAAGATTTCCTTGTAAAGAATGATGATTAAAGAATACGTTTAATAGCAGTTTCCGCCTGTTTTTCACCAGCATTTAGCGCCTTTTGATACCAATCTAACGCCAACTGGCGATCCGCTTTGACCCCAATGCCCTGTTCATAAATCCGCCCCAATGCCATTAATGCAGGGGCAGAAATTATATCCCCCCGTTGAGCAGATTGCTGATAATAGTCTAACGCTTTAGCATAATTTTGTGCGATTCCTACCCCATTTTCATAGAGATAACCCAGCCAATACTGCGACGTAATATCGCCCTTATCGGCGGCTTTTTGGAACTGCACAAAGGCTTGCTCGGGATTTTTCTCCACGCCCAACCCGTTTAACAACATCAAACCTAAATAACGTGGTGCTTTCATATGCCCTTGATTATCCGCTTGCTCAAAATAGGTGCGAGCCGTTTGGTAATCTTTGGCTTGGTATAAAGCAACGCCTTTATCTAAGGCAATTTTCGCTGTTGTGTTAGACGCAAGGCTGGACACCGTACCACAAGCGGTAAGTAGTAAGGTCGTCATAAGTAGCAGTTTTTTCATAAAATCTCCCTGTTGAATGTGGGTAGGATAATGGGTAAATCTTAATAAATGCTTAAGAGCATTGATAATTCAAAAAATGTAATCGCTTAATGAAACAAAGTAGGGTGGGTTTTAACCCACACATTTCTTCTTTGAAAAACATTCCCTTCCCCCGTTTACGGGGGAAGGTGCCGAAGGAGGAAGGGGGGATTGCAAACGAAGTTGCAACAAGACATTGCATTTATATGGCTTACTTCCCCCCCCTCAGCCTTCGGCAGCTCCCCCCGCAAGCAGGGGAGCGAATGCTATAAAATCATAGTGTTATGTGACATTTTACGAATTATCAACAGCCCCTAAACTTCCCACTCAATAAACGCCCACTGCGCTTGTCCGTGTGTGATTTTTTGTTGAGATTGCTCTCTTTGTTGATAGAACTGTTGCAATTTGGTTCGCTCTTGTTCCGTCAAGGTGCCGAGAGAAAACTCCACTGCATTTTGCAAGTCTTGGTAATTTTCACCTTGAAACTCACCGCTTGCACCTTGCAAGAAATGCAATTCTGCCTGAATACCACGTTGATATAGGCGATTGAGCAGGTAAATATAGGTCGGAAAGCCAATCGCATCTCGCCCAATCGCTTGGAAAACGCCGCTGTCGAGAAAATGGGGCTGGGTGATAGCGGTGAGATAGACCCGTTTTTTTGCTTTGGCGGTGAGTTTGTCGATCATATCATCAAGATCAGCCACAAGGGTTGAGCGAGAAGCGATCACAATATCCGCCTGTGGTACATCCGCCCAATCATCGTTCCACGATTTATGTAACGGCACAATGTTGTTCAAGCCGAGTTGCTGTTGATAATGGCTCAAGAGTTGCAACATTCCTGCACTAAAATCTAACGCATACACCTGTTGGCAACGTTTGGCGAGCGGAATAGCAAGGGTTCCCGGCCCTGAGCCAATGTCCAACACGCTGTCTGTCGGATCGATACGCATTTTGTCGATAAATTGCGTAGTGTAGCTGTTCTCTTTTTCGACAAATTTTTCACCAAAAGCCACCGCTTTTTTATCCCATTTTTCTGCACTGACATCGTGATAACGGCAAGCCACTAAGTGCTTTTTGTACAATGTCGCAAAATCAATTTCATAAAACGAGTTCATATTTTCTCCTAAAAAGGTAAATGCTGTGCTAGCAAATCGGCTTCAATTTTATAGGTTTGAGCCAGTTGTTCGAGAGTGAGCATCGCCTTTTTCTCCCCTTGTAGAAAGGCAGGCGAACGCTGTTTATCCAAAATCACAATGCTGTCGGCTAAATAATGTGCTTGTTGAGGCGAATGTGTGGTAATCAGCAGGGCAATTTGCTGTTGGCGAAGCCGTTTAATCTGTTCTAACAGCCGAATTTGATTGCCAAAATCAAGGCTTGACGCAGGTTCATCCATAATCAGCAATTTGGCTTGTTGGGCAATCGCTCGGGCAATCAGCACCAACTGCTTCTCACCGCCACTAAGTTGATGATAATAACGGGGAGCTAAATGGGCGATCTGCATTGTCTCTAGGGCTTGCAGGGCAATTTGTTCATCGGTTTTAGCTGGAGTTTGGTACCATTTCAAATACGCCGAACGCCCCATCAGCACCATCTCTTTCACGCTAAACGGAAACAGGCTTTGATGAGCTTGGGGAACATAGGCAATCTGTTGAGCCAGCTCCTGCTGGCTGTAGCTAGCAAGCGGTTGGTTATCAAACCAAATTTGCCCCTGCAAACTCGGCTGAATACCGAGCAAGGTGCGTAAAAAGGTGCTTTTCCCTGCCCCATTCGCCCCGAGAATACAGCAAATTTCTTGCGATTTTAACTGAAAATGAATGTCTGAAATCAGCGGCTGTTTGCCATAGCCGATTGTCAGATTTTCGGTGGTGATCAACGGCTTCATTGTTGCCCTTTTAATAATAATTCGGCAAAGTAGCTTATTTTATATATAACACTACTTTGCCGATACGTTTATGTAAATAAAATCTTAGTAAGTAAACTTAGAATTTATAGCGGATATTACCAAAGAATACACGACCTTCTTCAGGGAAACCTTCACGATATTCATAGTTTTTGTCAAACAGATTTGAAACACCTGCTTCTAAAGCCAAGTTTTCAACAGGCTTGTAGGTAAATTTCACATCTGTTACCCCAAAACCTGCCAATTTAGTATCTTGTTGGCTTTGTGAATAACGGCTACCGACTAACTCTTGTGAAAGATAAGCGCTGAATTTCGGTGTAATTTGGTAATCTACATAAACAAAGCCTTTATGTTTTGGTAAATCATAGATTAAAGCATCTTTGTTTTTGTACTTCGCACGGATATAGGTGTAGTTACCGCCAAGTTGTAACGCATCTGTTACAAAGTAAGTGGCACTGAGTTCTGCGCCTTTATAGTCGGCAGTATCAATGTTTTGTGCTTGGCGTGTGCCATCTGCTAAATTTACATTACCAATTTCATCTTTTACTCTTGAGTAAAAGAGCGCACTTTCAACCCTTAAATTGTCTGTGAGATTTTTCGCATAGGCGATCTCGTAGTGGTGTGCCGTTTCAGGTTTTAAGTATGGATTTGGGGTATTTTGCCCTAAACGTTTTGAGTATCTCTCTTTCATACTCGCAAAGTAGGTTTTCTTCGCATAGCTGAGGCTTAACTCATCATCGGCAAAGAAACTGTGTTTTAAGGCGATTTGATAGTTCAATGCGTGGCGTTTGCCCACATCAAAATCATAAATGCCATATACATCACGCCCCGTACCTGAACCGCTACCACTTCCTGAACCACCACTTGAACGGCTAACCACAATATAATCTTCGGCACTGACTGCATCTCTAGTGTCGTAGCTAGAACCTAAAATTAACTTAGTAGCTTCGCTAAATTTATGGGTATATTCAAGCCCGAAAGAGTAAGTTCTATCCGCCATTTTTTGCCACGGCTCTTCACCTGTTTTTACGCCACGAGCATTATAAATATCGTTCTTTTCTTTATGCACATCATATTTATAACTGGTAGCAAACTTCAACTCATTGTGCGGGTTGATATTCCAGCCTAATTCAACACCTGCTCCATAAGTTTTATCATCATAATAACTTGGCGCATTGCTAGCATTGTGAGCGGTAAGTTGGTTTGTGGTGTAAGCGTTTAATTGGTTTTCAAAGGTATCGTAATAGAACTTAGTTTTTACATAGAACGCATCATTAAGTTGAGTGTGTGATAAGAAGTAAACCCCTTCTTTATCCCAAACTGGCCAATCCCAAAAACGATTGACTTGCTGTCTCCACGTTGCATATTTGCCCGTATAGAATGGTTGCTGTTTTTCACCTTTTTGATTGGTATAAGCAATGACATATTCATCGGTCGCATTTGGTGTGTAACCAAATTTCAGGCTGATTTTTCTATCTTTTTGGATTGAATTTTCACGTCTATTGCCGTCTTCATTGCCGTAGCTATCTGCTTTGAAGTCTTTAGCAAGTTGCTGACCTCTATCTTGCATAAAGCTACCGCCCGCTTGGAAGTAGAATTTATCTTGGCGTGTGCCGATATTAAAATCAAGGTTATTGCCGAACGTACCGCTACTTCTGCCACGTTCAAAACCATAACCGATCTCACCTTCTAAGGCTTTGGTTGGTTTTTGGCTGATTAAGTTGATTGCGCCACCCATCGTATTCGCACCGTAAAGCACCGAGCTTGCGCCTTTGGATACGACAACACGGCTTAAATCAAAGGTGGTAAAACGTCCAAAGTCGGCATTGCCGTCATAAGGCACATAAACCGGAATACCGTCAATAAAGAGTGGTACACGTCTAGCATCAAAACCGCGCACATAGAAATTTTGCTCGCCTCTTGCGCCTTTTTTGTCCACATAAAGCCCTGCGGTACTTGGGGCAATTTCAGAAAGGCGTTTGATTTGGTTTTGTTGAAGTTGCTCACGTTCAATAACAGCAACATTCGCATCACTCGCTTGTTGAGAACCCACATTTCCAACTACCTCAACTTCACCCAAGCTAAATACTTCAGCATTTGCCGTTATTGCCGCTGTTGTTGCAGCAATACAGGTAATCGCAATCTTTTTTTTCATTTTTAATCCTTAAGTTCATTATTATAGTAAATCGCTATTTATATTCATATATAGCGATGGCGATATGTTAATCATAAATAAACTTTTTGCAAGTTTTTAAAATTAAGAAAAAACAGTAAAAATGAAAAGACTCACTTTAATTTAAAACAGGTAAAGCTCTCTTTTTGCCAACGTCGAAACAGGCAGTTAAAACAGCTCTGTAATTCGCTATCAACTAATTCGTCATCGTCGGCATCTACCGTAAAATGTGGGCAACTTGCGGCACTTTCTCGAGCCTTAGGGTAGTGATATTTATCATAAAGAAATTGCCCATTTTCATCGAAATTTTGCATTAAAACGCCCTTAATGTATCAATATCAAAGGTCATAAAAATGCCGTCATCGTTCTGTTTGGCGAGCAACACCGCTTGATGATGTTTAATCACCAGTTTAATTTTATCTTTAAACTGCACCATTGCTGTGCGGTCAATTGGATTAAAATCTTCATCTAACACTCTATCGCAAAGTTTGGCATCTAAAATTTCCGCCACGCTCATCAGCGGTTTTGGTGGTTTTGCTTTACCTTTTACTCTACCGTCTTCGCCAGTGAGCCTGAGCCCAAGCCCTGCCAATGCACCAATCACGCCACGCCCTTCGTTGGTTAATGGTTTGAGATAAATATGGTTTTTCTCGGCAACTGCCAAGGCTTCTGCTTTTTCGATTACTTCATTTTTGGCACGCAGACCAAATTGGATAATCTGTTGTACATTCTTAATTTCATCTTCAAAGACTGCACAAAATCCAGCTTCTGCACTTGGCGCACTTTCTTTCAGTAACAGATCTTCGGCAAAACGAATAATGTCAGGCAGTGCACTTTTCTCGACTTGAGTACTAAATGACATAGAACTGTTGTGGGAAGTGTAATCGATCCGTTCATCGAGCAATAACTGATGACGACCAATAAAGGTGCAAGGAGCAAAATGTTGGCTGATATAGTTTGCAATCATTTCGGCTAACATTCCCGTGGATTTGGGATAACCCAATTCATCGGTATCATCAATGCAGAGATATAGTGTCTGTTTCATCGTTCCCCCAGGAAAATAAAATTCGTCAGATTTTACTTATTACAGCCGGTCTGTTTGCACGCAAAATTTGCAAATTTTTAGGCTCAACTGACCGCTTGTAGTAAGCACAACATTAGCTTACCTTATATCGATATATAAATATATACATAATGCTTCTTTATTATTCAATAAAAACAAGATAGACTGTTCGCATCTCTCTTTTGACCTAATACTATGAAATACTCGTTTAGCATTCTGTTTCTCACCACTTTGATGATAGTGACAGCCCTGATGTCTCTATCGTTAGGTCGTATGGGCATTCCTGTTGAAAATGTGATTGATACATTACTGGGAAATAATCCCAATGCGATGGAAAATAACGTTATTCTAAATCTCAGATTACCACGCATTTTAAGTGCATTGCTTATTGGCTGTGCTATGGCGATAGCAGGCACTGTCTTTCAAGGTATCTTTCGTAATCCGCTGGTTTCACCGGGAATGTTAGGTGTTTCAAATGGGGCTTGTATTGGTGCGGCTTTAGCTATCATTTTTGGTTGGCACCTTTGGGGCATTCAGCTACTTGCCTTTGTTGGCGGTATTTGTGCTGTAATGCTGACATTGGTGATTCCACGATTAATGAAAAAAGATTCCGCCATTATTCTTGTGCTATCGGGTGTTATTGTTTCAGGTTTTATGGCGGCTTGTATGGGGTTGATCACCTACCTTGCGGATCCAGAAACAGAGCTTGCCGATATTGTCTATTGGCAATTAGGTAGCCTTGCCAAATCGAACTATACGAATTTAATCTACCTTTCCCCTATTATGATTGGTTCAGCCATTGCCCTATTTGCGATGCGTTGGCGGATAAATTTATTATCCCTTGGGGAGCAAGAAGCCAAATTAGTCGGGGTGAATGTCAAACTTGAACGTAATGCGATGATTGTCTTTTCAACCTTACTCACCGCTTCCGCCGTCTGTATGAGCGGAACAATTGGTTGGATTGGCTTAATTATTCCCCATTTAGCGAGAATGCTGATCGGTGATAATAATTTGAGAACATTGCCAGTGGCGGCATTAATCGGTGCTACCTTTTTATTGGTTGTCGATACTGTCGCTCGTAATTTATACACCCAAGAAGTGCCGCTCAGTATTTTAACGGGATTTATCGGTGCACCGTTTTTTGCTTGGATCTTAATTCGTCAGCGTGTTGTTGAGTAAAGGAATACACTATGTTAAACGTCAAAAACATTGTATTTAAACGTGGCGAACGGACAATTCTCAACGATGTTAGCCTAAGCCTAGAGAAAGGGGAACTTTTAACGCTGTTAGGGGCAAATGGGGTAGGCAAATCAACCTTATTAAATTGTATTGCAGGATTACTCGTACCAAATCAAGGCGATGTATTGTTAAATGGCATTTCGCTTTCCCGTTTAAGTGCTAAGCAAGTCGCTCGTCAAATTGCTTATATTTCACAACACTCTCCCCAAACCTACCAATACTCTGTTAAAGATTATGTTGTACTCGGGCGTGCAAGCCATTTAAATATGTTTGATAAACCAAGCGAAGCGGACTATCAGCTTGTGGAAGATGCATTGCAAAGGCTGGGTATTTCACACTTAATTGATCATATTTATATGCAACTTAGCGGTGGGCAAAAACAGTTAGTCAATATTGCTAAAGTATTAGTGCAACAACCCCAACTGATTTTATTTGATGAACCAACGTCTGCCTTAGATTACGGCAATGTCTTTAAGGTATTACGCTTAATTCAAACATTGGCGGAACATCAATTTACAGTGATTATGACAACGCATAATCCTGAACACCCTATTTTGCTACATCATAAGCTCCCCCATAGCAAAACAGCGTTACTCACTAGCGAAGGCAAATTATGTGTTGGCAATACCGCTGACATTATCACTGAACCTAATTTAACCCAACTTTACCAATATGCGAATTTGCGTCTTTTTAATGTCGCAGAGCTAGAACGTAAAGTTTGTACTATTTCTCGTTTATAAAAGGACTCTTTATGATGCTCAAACATTTCAACATTTTTAATCGTACATTGGCGATTACTTTGCTCACCAGCTTTTTAATCGCCCCAATCAGTCAAGCTCGAGTTGTTCAAGATATTGAAGGAAAAGGAATTGAACTACCTGAAAAAGTAGAGCGTATCGTCGATTTATGGCCTGCAAACAATCAAATGGTGCTTTTGCTTGGTGGTGCCGATAAATTAGTCGGAACAGCCAAACCGATAGTCAATAATCCTTGGTTTGTTGAAGTTTATCCGAAAATTAAAGATGTGCCTGTATTAGCAAATGGCAACGATGTAAACATCGAAAGTCTATTGGCACAAAATCCCGATGTGGCTTTAATGTCAAATAAAAATCAGCTTAAACTGGTTGAACAAGCGGGCGTAAAAGGTGTGTTAGTGATGTTCCAAGATTTTGATGGGTTGAAAAAGACGCTTCAAATCACGGCAAATGTTATCGGCGGTAATGCACCAAACATTGCTCAAGAATATATCAAAGAGCTTGATGGTAACATTCAATTTGTTGCTGACCGACTCAAAGATTTGAAAGAAGAAGAACGTCCGACAGTTATTCATATCGCTAACGGTTCAAACACCACCAAAATTGATGGCGGAATGTCGATTGTCGGCGAATGGGTAAAATTGGCAGGTGGAAAAAATGCGTTTAACGACAAAGCCAACCTTGTTGATGTCACGATGGAAGATATATTAAGAGTGAATCCTGATGTCATTATTGTAGGGAGTGCCAATGCTGTACAGGGCGTAGAGAAAATTTTATCTGATCCTATTTGGAAAGAGCTACAAGCGGTGCAAAAAGGCAGAGTTTATGTAAACCCACAAGGCACATTCCCTTGGGATCGTTACAGTGCCGAAGAAGCACTACAAGTGCTGTGGGCAGCAAAATTATTACACCCAACAAAATTCGAAGATGTTGATATGGTTGCTAAAACTCAGGCGTTTTATAAAAAATATTACAATTATGATCTCAGCAAAGAAAATGCCGAGCAGATTTTAAAAGGCGGATCGCCGATTAAATAAACGTCAAGGAACTTATATGATCTACTTTTCAGACAAAGAACTCGATGATTTTTTATTAGAAGACATTTATCGTGGCGATCTGACGACCCACGCTTTAGAACTGGAAAAAATCCCTGCTCGGATTTTATTTAAACGTAAAAATGCAGGGATTGTGGCTGGCGTTCAGGTGGCGGAGAAATTGTTAAGAAAGCTTGATATTCAGCCGCAACTTTTTGTCTCTGATGGGGATTGGGTTGAACAAGGCACGCTGTTGCTCTGTGCTGAAGCCACCGCAGATAAGCTACATCAGGCGTGGAAAGTGGTGCAACTGGTGTTGGAATGGTCTTGCGGCGTGGCACAATATACCGCCGAGATGATCGCCAATGCCAAGCAGATCAACCCAAAAGCCGTTGTGGCTTGTACAAGAAAAAGTATTCCGAATACTCGCAAGTTAGCGACCAATGCGGTACTGGCGGCAGGTGGGCATATTCATCGTCAAGGGATTAGTGAAACTTTATTGGTTTTTACCAATCATCGCAATCTATGTGAAGAGCCTGAAAATTGGTCTGCCATTGTGGATAAACTCAGAATCGAAGCCCCCGAGAATAAAATCACCCTTGAAGCCGATAATTTGCACCAGTTTGAGCAAATGCTTTGTGCTGAACCTGATATTATTCAGCTCGATAAATTCTCGCCTGAACAGGTAGAGCAAGCGTTGCATCTGCTTGAAAAATCACAGAAAAAGATCACTTTATCTGTGGCAGGGGGCGTAAATAAGAACAATGTCGCCGAATATGCCAAATTGGGTATTCAGCTGTTCATTACCTCCGCACCTTATTACGCACCGCCTGAAGATATTAAAGTGGTGATTGAAAAATGGAATGGGTAGAGTTATCTCTGCCCTTTTAACAATAAATAAAGAAAAAACGGCGCTCCACAAAGCGAAGTTAAAATACCGAGTGGGATCTCAATCTGTGCTACCGTTCTTGCAAGGGTGTCGGTTAAAACCAAAAAGCTGGCACCGAGCAAAATCGAGACGGGCAACAAGCGGATAAAATTCGCCCCGACCAATAAACGTGCGATATGTGGCACGACCAACCCGACCCAGCCGATAATGCCCGTAATGGAGACGGCACTGGCGGTGCAAAGGGTGGTGAAAATAATCAACAAGTAGCGAGTGCGTTTCACCGATACACCCAATGCTTTGGCTTCATCTTCATCAAGGGAGAGCAAATTCAACCGCCAACGCAGTAAGAAGATCGGAAAAATCCCGAGTATAATCAACGGGGTAAGTTGAATAGCATCGTCTAAATTGACCGCTGTAAGACTGCCTAATAGCCAAAAGGTAATGCTCGGTAACTGGGTAAATGGGTCGGCAAGGATTTTTAACAACGAAATGCCTGCCCCTAACAATGAACCTATCGCAATGCCTGAAAGTACGAGTACCAACACAGGATCTCGCTCTCGATTAGCACTGGCAATCAGCGACACGATCAGCACCGCCAAAATCCCACCGCTAAAGGCAAAAAGTTGTACATAAATCATCGGCAACTGGCAGAAAATCGCCAAAGACGCTCCAAATCCAGCCCCTGCGGATACGCCTAAAATATCAGGCGACACTAGCGGATTTTTGAACATTCCCTGATAGGTCGCCCCTGCACAAGCCAACGCCGAGCCCACCAAACACGCCACGATAATGCGTGGAATACGAATATGCCACAGCACCGTTTGCGTTTGGTTTGCTTCACACTCTTGCCACAAACAGACCAAGCCCTGCCAAAGCTCCGTTGGGGAAATCGCATATTTCCCCACATTTAACGAGAGCAAGACAGAGCCAATCAGTAACAGGATAAAAATCGGCAATAAACGGTGAGCCATTAGTTTTTCGATTGTGGCATTAGCTCTTTGGCTTGTTCATCACTCAACTCAATTTGATAGAACAATTTGTAGAACGCCTTAACTTGTGGCACAAACTCGTCCGCTTTTTTGCCTGCCAAATGATGTTGCAACCATTCCATACCCAATAGACGATTTAAACTCGGCGGCGAGTCTAACCAACCAAACGGCTTATTCGACACAAGATAAACTTGCTTATTTTTCACCGCATTGAGAGCTTGCCATTGCGGATTGTCCCAAACGCTTTGATAAAATTCAGGGAACTGGGTAAAGATAATATCAGGGTTCCACTGCAACAACTGCTCCATTGAGACTTTCGCCAAGCCTTTATGATCGCCCGTTGCCACATTTTTCAGCCCGACCAACTCCATTGCTTCCGTATGAATTGAGCCAGCAAAGCCGGTCTCCAAACCGTCCGCACCACGAGCGAGATAAACGGTTTTTGCAAAATTTTGGGTATTTCCGACCGCTTGTGCTAACACATTTTCTGCATATTTTGCCAAAGGTTCAGCCTGCTCGCTGTTGCCAACCAGTTTGCCTAATTCACGCAATAATTCAGGGGTACGGGTCAAAGCACCGTCTAACAACACATAAGGCACTTGAGTGTGGGCTTGGGTTTTCTTCGCTTGATCGAGATAATTTGGCGACACATTGCCCACATCAACAATCAAACTTGGGGCAAGTGCTACGATTTTTTCAGGGGAAAGGGTACTGTTTTTGCCCGACACACGCCCGAGCGTTTCAAGCTGTTGCAAAGCTGGCGGAAATAATTTCCCTGCCGCTGACTGCATTTTAAAGCCTGCAAAGCCCGCTAATTTTTCAGGAGCAACGGCAAGTAACACCACATCACTCGGGTTGCCCGCACTGATGATTTTCTGCACCGTTTCAGGCTTCGGCAACTCGCCAAAATGCACGCTGATCGGATTTTCTGCCGCATTACTCAACGATGATGCAAACAGTAATGTTGCTAAAGGTAATAGCCACTTTTTCATAGGTTCTCCAGTAGTTGTGAGAGTTATCATTATATAGACAATTATATAGAGATAACGTTTTTACAACAAGAGAACAAGCGGTTAGATTTTTGGGCGATTTACATCGTGGTGTTTTATTCATATAAACTTTGATAATATGCCCTTATTCAACAAAAACTTACTTGGGCATAAAGATGAAAAAATCACTTAAATTTTTGAAATGCTTTTCTGCGGTGGCGGTTGCAGTATGTGCTGGTGTGGGAGCATTTTTAACCTTGCACCCCACTTTTGGCGGCAAGCCCGATGCGGAAAGTTTAGCCAAGATCCGTGCCTCATCGGCATTTGACGGCACGAGATTTGTGAATTTAGAACCAACGATGAATATGACCGTTAAAGAGCGTGAAGACTTTTCCGTATGGGATTGGGTACTCAATGTCGTCAATCCGCCGCCGAATAAGCAGCCAAGCGAACCTTTGCCAACCCTTGCCCTTGATGTGTCGCAGTTGCAAAACGGCAGTTTGGCGTGGTTTGGACATTCTACGGTGCTGTTTCAAACCGATAATCAACGTTTTTTGATCGATCCTGTTTTTTATCGTGCTTCGCCCGTGCCTTTGACTGGAAAGCCGTTCGCGATGACCCACACTCCTACTATTGACGAACTTCCGCCTATTGATGCCGTGTTGATTTCTCACGATCATTACGATCATTTGGATTACAACGCCATACGCGAGTTAGACAGCAAAACCCAGCATTTTTATGTGCCGTTGGGTGTCAAAGCCCATTTGCAACGTTGGGGCATTGCCGATAGCAAAATCACGGAAATGGATTGGCACGAACAAGTCAAGCAGGGCAACGCCACGATTACGCTTGTGCCGTCTCGCCATTTTAGCGGACGTACTTGGGGAGCGGACAGCCCGACATTGTGGGGCGGTTATGTGGTGAAATCGCCAGATTTATCGCTCTATTTTAGCGGCGACAGCGGTTACGGCACGCATTTTGCGAAACACATCGCTCAGTATGCCCCCTTTGATGTGGTGCTAATGGAAAACGGTGCGTATAACAAACAATGGGCGTTGATACACCAACAACCCGAAGAGAGTTTTCAGGCAGCTAAAGATGTTAAAGCAACCTTGCTTGTGCCAATCCACTGGGCGAAATTTGATCTAGCCTATCACGCTTGGAAAGAGCCGATTGAACGCTTGCTCAACAGCAATACCCCACCACAAATGCAAATCGCCACGCCCAAAATCGGGCAGGTATTTCACTTTAGCCAACCGCCAACGGAAAAATGGTGGGAAAGTGTGAAGTAGTGGGGAAATCCAAGAGCGGTTGGATTTTAGGGATTTTTTGCAAATTGCAAAATTTTCTCAAAATTCAACCGCTCTTTAATTTATTCTCTCTGCCACAACGGATTTCGTTCAATCAAATCTTCCACCCATTGTTGAAACAGCTTCACTCGTTTCGGCGTATAGCGTGAATGGGGGTAAATAAAACTCATCGGCATAGCTTGAAGTGGGTAATCTTTTAACACTTGCACCAATTCGCCTGTGGCTAAATAAGGCTCGGCAAAGGCTTTTGGCACATAGCCGATGCCTAATCCTGCTAACAAAGCATGGTAATAGGTTTGAGCGTTATTGTAGGTTTGGCTTGGGGTTTGGTGAAACAGAATACCGTCTTTGACTTGTTCTCTGATTTCCGCTGCCACATAAACCCGAGCGAGCTTGCCTGTGGCGGCAAATTTAAAGGCTAAGTAACAATGCTGTTCCAAATCTTCCGCATTCTGAATGGGGGCGTGTTGCTGTAAATAGTTCGGTGTAGCACACAAGCAGAACGGCATTTGCCCAATCACTTTTGCCACAAGGCGATCATCAGCAATCACGCCGCCACGAATGGCACAATCCACCCCTTCTTCAACCAAATCCACCACACGCTCGCTACTGCCGATTTCAATGCGTAAATTTGGATATTTGGCTAAAAATGACGGCAAATTCGGCACAATCAGGTGATCGGCAACAGGCGAGGGCAATTCAATTTTCAACAAGCCCGAGACATTATCCCCTTGCTGAACTTCTTGGTTGATTTCTTCAATTTCATCTAAAAGCGGTAAGATCCGTTGATAATACTGCAAACCATCCGCTGTCGGCGAAACACGGCGAGTGGTTCGATGTAACAATTTAACACCTAACTGATTTTCAAGGCTTTGAATTTGCCCTGAAAGCGTGGTGGTCGCCACATTTAAATCTTCCGATGCGTTTTTAAAATTGCCTGTTTCCACAATGCGACAAAAGGCACGCATTGCTTCGAGTTTATCTAATGCCATTATCCTACCCTATTATGCGAGTTTTCGTATAGAGAAAACGATTTTACGTTATTTATCGTAGAATATGCAAACCCTATAATCTTAAAATCAATTTTCACTTATAGAGTGATAAAACAATGATTTTAGGTTATTTCAAATTATTTTTACGTTTCAGTGTCGCGACTTCAATGATTTCTGCCATTGCAGATCGCTTTAACTTATGGAGCCCTGAAATGACGGTTTGGGGAACAATGGACGCATTTATTCAATACGCTACACCAGCAATGTTCTATATTCCTGATCCGCTAATGCCAGCTGCCGCTTGGTTTGCCACCATTGTTGAATTAATTGCGGCAATCACCTTGCTTTTAGGCTTCAAAACGGAATTATCCGCTAAAATTTCAGGTATCGTCTTGGCTGTCTTTGCTCTGTCAATGACCTTTTCATTTGGAATTAAATCGGTATTTGACTATTCGGTATTTAATGCTACCGCAGCCGCATTTTCAATTTTACTGATTAAAGAAAAATTCTTAGAATTAGATTCGTTATTCGATGCTAAAAAAGGTAACCACCAATAACGGAGCAAACAATGAAAATTCTACAAATCCTAGCCCACCCTGATTTTGCTAATCCACAACGTGCGGCAAACCAACTGGCACAAGCAGGTTTAGACAAACTTTCTGCATTACCAAGTGCGGAAATCATCACTTATAACCTTTACGATCCGAATTTCCATTTGCCACGCATTGTGGCAGAAACCTTAAACGTGCGTGATCCTGCCTTGATGTCAGAGACACAAAAGCAAGATTTTGCTGCACAACAGGCAATTCTTGAAAATTGGAAATCGGCGGATTTGATTTTTATCTACTCGCCAATCCACAACTTCAACGTGCCGTCTAAATTAAAAGATTTTTTGATAACGTGTTGATTATCGGGCAAACGTTCGCCTTTACGGAATTAGGCTACAAAGGCTTAATGTCTGATGCAACTAAAGTTACAGCGGTACTCACGAGTGGCAGCGATTTCAGCACTGACTTCCGTTATCAAACCCTTGACATCGCCCCGCAATTCTTACGCGTGGCGTTGCATAATATGTCACAATATGAAACTGATTCGTGCGCAAGGCTTAGACATTATCGGCAACGATAAAGCCGCCTTAGTTCAACAGGCAAAACAAGAGTTAGTGCAACATATTGAACATTTAACCTTATAATGAGTAGCAAGCGGTCTCTTTTCGATGCAATTTTGCAAATTTCATCGAAAAACAGACCGCTTTTTTATTGATAAAAAGGAAGTAATATGTCTAAAGAACGACTTGCGGCTTTTACAGACGGTGTATTTGCCATCATCATTACCATTTTAGTGTTAGGATTATATCGCCCAACCGCCATCAATGCGGACGAGCTGATTATTTTAGCGGAACGCTTTTTTTGTTACACCTTAGCGTTTTTCTGGCTAGGTAGTATTTGGGTGCATTTGCACAACAGTTGGGAACGTGTGGAACGTATTTCGCAAGGCACAATTTGGTGGAGCATTATTTTTCTCTTTTTCACATCGTTAGTTCCCCACGCTAACGCCATTATGGACGACCATTTTTACGATCCCATTTCACAGATTTTATATGGTATTGTCGTTTGTGGCACGGTGATTACTTATATGTTGCTTAACCGCCAGCTCTACCAAATCAACCCACAACTCGCCACATCGCATCGTAAATTGCATTATTGGCTGATTGCTAGTTTGCTTGTTATTCTGATCGGTATGGGATTAAGTCTTACCATTTACCCTGCCAGCGTCTCTTTTGCAGTATTGGCAAGTTTGCTGTTTGTGATGATCCCTAGCCATTTCTATGTAAAAAATCATCAGGCGTAAGGGCTTTGCGGAAATTTGCGGAAAAATAGAACAAGGGCAGTTGTGGGGAACTGCCCTGTTTGTTGGGGGTTAGAAAGCGTGTTCCATCATAATTTCTCCATCTTTATGTACTCTGTGTAAGGTAAATCCTTGTTCTTTCAAGGTTTCATAGCTCTCTTTAACCATTGTGGGATTGCCACAAATTAAAAAGCGAGTATGTTCTTTAGTAAACGGAAAATTCAACACTTTCGCTAATTCGCCGGATTTGAGCAACGCAGGAATACGCTGCTGTAATGCCCCTGCAACCGTTTCACGAGTGATAACTGGCTGATAAACAAATTTTTGAGCAACGAGCGGATTTTGGCATAAACGCTCAAAATGCTCTGTAAAAACAAGATCTTGCTGATACGATACCGAATGTACCAACACCACTTTTTCAGCCTGTTGCCATAAATCATTACGGCTCAACATAGAAAGAAAAGGGGCAATGCCCGAGCCTGTGGCTAACATCACGATTTCTTTGCCCTGCGGAATACGGTCTGAAGTAAAAAAGCCCATTGATTTGTTGTCAATCAATAACTTATCGCCCACTTTCATCTGAGCAAAATGTGCCGACATCACGCCGTCTTCGACCAAAATGGCATAAAAATCAAGGGGATCTGCTTGCTACGCCGAAATCATCGAATAAGCTCGCCACACATATTCGTTGCCGTCCCAAAAGCCGAGTTTGGTAAATTGCCCTGCAACAAAATTAAAATGTGCTGGGCGGCTAATACCAAAAGACATCAGCTTTGGCGTGTGATGTGTAATCCATAAAACTTCTTGTTCACTAAAACGCTGTTCTTGGTTTTCCATTATGATTTTCCTATTACAAATTAAAGATAGCAGGATTATATAAACCAAAATTAAACGAATAAATGGGGTAAAATCGTTTTCTTTTTACGAGAATACGGATAATTCTGTCTTTATTAGGATAGATGGAATAAGAAAAAAGCGGTCAGATTTTGCTGAAATTTTGCTAAACTAAAGCAAATTCATTTATAAAAAAGGAAATACACAATGGCAATGCAACCTGTTGAATTAGAAAAATTTTACCGTTTAATCAATCACGGACCGACGACGATTATTTCTGCGGCGGCGGACTGTGTGGAAAATGTGATGTCGGCGGCGTGGGTGTGTGCGGTGGATTTTGCACCGAAAGCGAAACTTTCCGTGATTTTGGATAAACAAACTTTTACGCGTTCGCTGGTGGAAAAAAGTGGCGAGTTGATTGTGCAAATTCCTGTGGCTCGTCAGGCGGAATTGGTAATTGCGTTAGGCGAAAGTCGCAAAGAGAATCCAAACAAAATGGATCAAGTAGAACGCTTTTATCAAGACGGCATTGCCGCCCCATTTGTGAAAGGCTGTGCAGCGTGGATTCATTGCAAAGTGATTTCTGAACCTGAAAACCACCAAAACCACGATTTATTTGTCTGCGAAGTGTTATCAGCGTGGGCTGATGATGAAGTGTTCAGCAATGGACATTGGCATTTTGAAACGGCGGATAAAGGCTGGCGGACATTGCATTACATCACAGGCGGGCATTTTTATACCATTGGCGATGCGATTGATGTGGGTTGATTTGCTTTCAGGCTACCTGAAAAGTCTTTGCACCATAAAAATGCCGTCTGAAAAAACTTTTCAGACGGCATTTCCCCTATCAATAAGCAGACGATCTATTTTCTTCACGCCAACGTTGTTCGGCTGGAGTGTTGGGCATAGGCGGTTTAAAACCATTGACCGTCCACAATTCAATCGGCGTTTCGCCAATATGCAATTCCCAGCGATAACCCCGTTCAGCAACATACGGATTTAAAATGCGTGAACACGCCTGTAAAAATTGCTGTTGTGTGGCTTCATCTTTGATAGAACGAGCGATATGGTTAATTGTTACCCGCACAAAATCGGTGGCAGGTTCGCCCCCAATGTACAACTGCGTATCGTCCAAAGGGTGAAACAACACATTCACATAAAATCTAGGTAAAAACGTGGCGTATAAATCGGTAATTTTTACGGCGATTTCGCTTTTATCTTGTTCGCTAAACGCATTTTTAGGGTGATAAATTTTCCACATTGGCATAAAAAACTCCTTATGCTTGATAACGTTCGGCAGGATTGCCAGATTGGGTGAGTGCTTGCATTAATTGACCACGACTCATTTCAAATTGTTGCCATGTATCCAGTTGTGGCAAGGTCGGATAACACACGCTTTCGCCTTGTGCCAATGCGGTCAATGCCGTATCAACCAAAGTTTCAGGTGTCATAAATAAATGTTCGGGAAATGGGGCAGGTTTATCGCCAAAAAATTCCGATTTAACAGGACCAGGCATCACCACTTGGGCAAACGCACCATGTGGCGACAACTCGGCATGCAACGCACGAGTAAAATTCAATACATAAGCTTTGGACGCACTGTATGCCCCAGCCCCTGCACTTGCCATATGTGCCACGATAGAACCGATATTCACAATCGTCCCTTGTTTTTCACGGATAAAGCGTTTGGACGCAACTAACGACAAACGTGATAAGGCTTGCACATTCACTTTAATCACTTCATCAATTTGCGACCAAGTAATCTGTTCTGCCATACCCAACGCCCCCAAGCCTGCACAATTCACCAAAAGGGCTAAATTCTCTTGCTGTTCAATCAAATGGCTCACGCTCTCTTGCCCACTTTCTTCACTCAAATCGGCAGTATGAACGGTAATATTGACTGAATATTGGGTACGAATTTTGTCTGCCAACTGTTCCAAACGCTCACGGCGACGGGCAACCAATACCAAATCATAGCTTTGTTTGGCTAAACGCTCGGCATATACCGCCCCAATTCCTGATGAAGCACCTGTAATTAACGCTGTTTTTGTCATTGCTTGACTCCTATAAAAATTATGACTGGTTAAGATGTGCGCATCTTAACTCTTATAATTAGAGTTAGTCAAGCTCTTATTATTGAAGTTTTGTAACTTTTTTGATAAAGTATTGATATTACAATTATTTTTTATGGAATTTTTGAATGAAATCAAATGATTTTGACAATATCGTGTGTCCGATTGCCGATGTGTTATCGGTGTTGGGCGATAAATGGTCTGGTTTGGTCTTGCGGGATTTGATGTTGGGCATCAGCCGATACAGCGATTTTAGAGCGTCTAGCAACATTACCAACGCCACATTAAGCGACCGCCTGAAAACGCTAGAACAAAACGGTTTGGTACAAAAACAGCTTTACCAAACTCGCCCAGACCGCTACGAATACCATTTAACGCCACAAGGTCAATCTATGGCGTGGGTGATGTTGGCTCTGGCGAAAGTGGGTACGCAATGGAATTTATCAGGCTGGGAAAATGTGCCGTTACGCTTTGTCAATCAACACACAGGCAATCCCATTCGCTTGACCGTTGTGGACGATGTCAGCGGTCAAGAAGTGGCTTTACACGACTTGAAAATAGAACGGGATAAATAAAAAATGCCGTCTGAACCCAAATTCAGACGGTATTATCATTTTCTAATTCCACAATCTTTTAAAACTTAATCACTTCACTTTCATCAGGCACAAACACTCTATCGCCCAAGCGGTGTTTTTGTACAAACTGGCACAGTTGTTCACGGCTGAACTCGCCTCGACTGCCAACATTGCATTGTAAGATTTTGTGTTTAACGCGGCATAGTTCATTCGTTGCATTTTTATTTTCCTTATTTATTAAAACTGTGGCGGATTATAGAAAGGAAGAGCGTTCGGATAAATAGCAAAAAATCGTTATCTTTGTACGAGAATACGGATAATTGACGTGGTTTCGCGGACTTTTTAAGTCGCTCAAAAACAAAAGAGCGGTCGAATTTTGACGTGTTTTTGCAAATTAATAATAAAATCTCAGCAACCTTTTATTTTCAGCCATTTTATGCTAATTATTAGCACAAGCCTTTTATCTCACATTACGCTTATGTTTACTCAAACTTTTACACGACTCAAACAATATCCCATTCAGCTTTATGCGACTTCGCTGACCTATTACAGCCTGATTGCCCTTGTGCCGTTACTGTCATTTTGGTTAGGATTACTGGAAAAGCTCGGTATTGACGATCTGTTTCACACTGTGATGCACGGCTTTCTTGAACCAATGGGGCAAGTGGAAAGCATTGTCGGCAGTACTTTGTTTGAGTTTGTGCATAACACGCATAAAGGGCTTGCTGACCATTTTACCGTCAGCTTTTTCTTTCTCGCTATTCTGTTCTTTATTTATAAAATTGATAATACAATCAATCAGTTATGGAGGATCAAAAGTAAATTAGATTGGCATTTCGTGAAAACGTGGGGCGGAATGTTTTTGCTGATTTTGCTGTTCTCTGCCCTACTTTTTGCGATCAAATCTTTCCCAAAACCCATTCAATATCTTTGTAATTACAACGTAGCTTTTACGCTATTAATCTGGATTTTCTTCACCTTACCCCGCACAAAAATTCATCTCAAAGCAGCTCTCTGTGGCTCCCTTTGCTGTCTTGTTGGCTGGTTGCTGATAAGCCGCCTGTTCCAACTGCTGATTTACTGGAACGACACCTATTTAGTCGTCTTCCACGATTTTGTCGGTATGATGATTATGCTACTTTGGATTAACTTGCTTTGGGTGTTGCTTTTGACTTCGACAGTATTGGTTAAAGAGATGAATAAAAATTAAGTACCCGCATTTTATAGTAAGTACTTTTGCCTATATATTTTAGTACCTACAATTTATCTGCCAAATACCCTTCCCGAAACCCTTTTGGCGTTGTTCCTTCGTACTTTTTGAAAAACTTATTGAAGTGGGTCGCTTCTTCAAAACCAAGTTGTAAGGCGATTTGTTTGATCGATTGTTGCGTATGCACTAACAGCCGTTTTGCCTCTAGCAACAGTCGTTGATTGATGACCGTTTTGGCAGGTAAACCTGTATGAGCAAGGCAAGCTGAGCCTAGCGTTTTTTCGGTACAGGCAAGCTGTTCGGCGTAAAATTGTACTTGGTGTTTGCTACGAAAATGCTGTTCAAGCAGTTGTCTAAATTGTTGCCAACGTTGTTTTTTGTGGTCTTGTGCAGACGGTTTTTCCGCATAAAGCGTGGTTAAAAGTGCGAGAAAACTGTGCAACTGCGTTTGCAATAAAGGCTGATAAGTTTGTCCGTGCCAGTCAAAATGACGACATTGTTTGAGCTGTTTTAACGCCAATTCAAGCAAGCCAGCTTGTTCAGCTGTAACTTGTTGTTTTTGTGGCAACGTTTGCCCTAACTCTGCACTCAACCATTCCGCTGGAAAGGACAAGCCCCAGCCGTCCCAGCCTTGCATTGAAAGAAAATGATGCACCTGTTGCGGACGAATTAACAACCATTCGCCCGTTTGTTGTGTGACCTGCTGAAAATCCAACAAATGCGGACATTCGCCTTCCGTCACCCACAGCCACACATAACAATCAAAGCGGTGCTGTGCATTTAATTGCTGACGAGCCAGTTCATCGGCTTGCAAATCGCTTTGAGTAAATTCGCTAAACAGACAAATTTCTAACTCTGCGGTTTGGATAATTTCAATCTTATTTCCTGTTTTTGCCATAAATTAGCCTATTTTTACCTTTTTATACCGCAATTTTTACGGAATAATACACAGTATCAAAATCAAAGACAATAAGGAATAAAAAATGACACAAACCGCTTTAATCACAGGGGCATCAAACGGTATCGGTTTAGAGTTCGCAAAAATTCACGCAAAACAAGGGGGCGATTTGGTGTTAGTCGCTCGTTCTGCGGACAAACTCGCCGAACTTGCCGATGAATTACGCCAAACCTACAACGTCAAAGTGACCACCATTGCACAAGATTTAGCCCAACCTCAAGCAGCACAAGCGATTTTTAACGAAACCGAAAAACTCGGCATTCAGGTGGATATTTTGATCAACAACGCAGGCGTGGGCGGTCACGGTCGCTTTTTTGAGCGTGATTTAGTCAAAGAAAGCCAAATGATCCAGCTCAACATCGCCAGTTTAACGGAATTGACCCACTTTTATTTGCAAGGAATGGTCGCTCGCAAACAGGGCAAAATTTTGAATGTCTCGTCCACCGCAAGCTTTTTACCTGGCCCGTTGCAAGCGGTTTATTACGCCAGCAAAGCCTATGTTACTTCCTTCAGCCAAGCCATTGCTGAAGAAGTGCGTGAATTTGGTGTAACCGTGACCGCACTTTGCCCAGGTGCGGTGGCAACAGGTTTCGTTGCTGCTGGCGATTTGCAAGGTGTAGATGCGTGGAAAAATGCAAAAACGCCTGAAGAAGTCGCCGCTTACGGTTACAAAGCAATGCAACAAGACGAACTTGTGGCGTTTAACGAAGCGAAATTAAAATTTGCGTCTGACTGGGTTCTACCGTTTTTACCTCGCAAAACGGTATTGAAAATATCGAGAATGGCAATGGAGAAGAAAAAGTAGCTTAAAAAACGGAGATAATTCAAGCCACTTTATAGATAGCACTAGTGTTCACGCTGGTGCTTTATTCAATCCGAATTTGCAAATTTTAGTAGTAAACTGACCGCTCACTTACCTATTTACTAATACTATCCGCCCACTTAAACAATTCATCTAAATCATAATCGCCCGAATGTGGTACGCCCCAAGGGGTTGCATAATCCACATTTTTACCAGCCATATTGAGCTTCACGGCTAAAATTGCAGAAATAGCGTAGGATGTATCTCGGTCAGAGCTACCAACACGAATACGCCAATGTTGTGCGGCATTTGGATTATCGAGATAATTCATTGCATTCATCATTTTAACCGTTTGAGCATCTGCCATTCCGCCCTGTTTTGTTGAATGAGCAAGGGCATATGGGGTGAAGTGCTGATTATTGGCACTTTCCGTACCGAACAGGTTATTTTCACCTGTGCTTAAATCAAAGGCATCAAACGCAGGCGGCGATTTCATTCGTTTTTCTGAATGAATATAACCGTTCCAATCCATATCGTTTACGCCGTCTTTGCTTAACGTTAGCCAATTTTTATCGCTTAAATCAGCACCATTTTTGCGAGCCGTATCTGCCGCCTTAACCAGCACATTTTTCAGATAGGTTTTAAACGAGCCATTGCCTTGAGCATCAAGGGTAAGCGGATTGCCGTTTTCGTCTTTCAAGTTCAAGCTGTTTAGATAAGCAGGGAACGCCGCTTTTAACTCGTCAGAGACCTTGATTTGCTCAGCGGTTAATTCGCCTTCGATTTTCGGCATCGGTTTTGAACGGTCATTGAAACTTGCCGCATTGAGCTTGCTCATATCCATACGGCTAAATTGGTTTAAGCCGTTAAATTCCCACTCATACGCCATATCCGCGTGTTCAAGGTTAGTAATCGGGCAGTAAGCGGACACCGCAAAAATCGCATCGCTTGCTTCAGCTGCTCCGATCTTTTTAAGTTCCGCCACATAATCAGCGTGATTAGCACTTGCCCCTAACAATGCCGATAACGCCCCACCTGCACTGGTTCCGTTTGAGATGATTTTGTTCGCATCCCCTGCCATTTTCGCATCGTTAAAGTGCAAATAACGCACCGCCGATTTTAAATCCACAATCACTGCTGGGGCTTTGCCCGTATATTTGCCGTCTTTCTCAAGGGTACGCCCACGAGCACCCACGCTTGCTACCACATAGCCTTTAGAAAGTGCGGTGACAATCGCATTCGGTTTATCGTTTGAGCCAAAGCCTTTTTTATCATAGGTTGCCGCTTTGGCTGGCATATAACCGCCTACCGCATTTGGTAAGAAAATCGGGGCAGTGTTGGCGTTAAAACCGTTGATAGAGTCGCCATTAAAATAGGCTTCTGGCACATAAACATTGAGTGTTTGATAATCAGGTTCTAACGGATTTTGCACATACACAATTTTCTCAAAAGCACGGAATTTAATGCTCTCGCCGTTTACTGTCGCTTCAAACAAGCGGTAGTTTTTATCGTTAAAATTGAGATCAAAGCCCGTTTCCGTCTGGTTGAAATAAGGACGATCCGCCAACGGATCAGGCATTGTCGGCGGTGCAGCAAATACGCTTGATACCGTGGTTGCAAAAAGCAGTGTGGTTAAAGTGTTGAGTTTCATCTTGTTCTCCGAGTAGTCCAAGTTATATAAGAGTTTATATAAGACGCTAAAATGGTTCAATGAGTTCCCGAATTGAGAAAAAAAGATGAAATTAGCCAAACACTTTCTCTAAATGTGCTTGATAATCCGCTAAATATTTCGGAACATCAGGGGCTTTAATCACATCGTTGCAAATAAAGGTTGGCAAACGGCTCATCCCTAAAAATTCATTAGCTTTATGGAAATGTAGATACAGCCCATCCACGCCGTTGCCTTCAAAGAAATCTCCTTCACGGGTAAACGCCTCAATCGGGGCATTCCATGTTAAAGAAAGCATATGTTTTTTACCTTGCAACAAACCACCCGTGCCATAACCCTCTGTCGGGTTCACACGGTGGCGACCATCGCTTTGGTACAACTTGCCGTGTCCCGTTGTAAAGACTTCATCCATATATTTTTTCACCGTCCAAGGCTCGTGCATCCACCAGCCTGGCATTTGCCAAATCACCGCATCCATCCAAACGAATTTCTCGATTTCTTCAGCAATATCATAGCCGTGATCAATCACGGTTTCTTGCACCTGATGCCCAAGTGCGGTCAAAACTTCTTTCGCTTTTTGATGTAACGTATGGTTCAACTCACCATGTGAATGACCAAAATTTTTACCACCATCTAATAATAAAATATTCATTTTTTCTTCCTTCTTTGGATAGGTCATAAAAAAGGCGTTACGCCCTGATAAGTGTATGTACGCTTATTATAGAAAAGATGACAAGGTAAGTTAAATCAGGATTTAAAATAGCCCTTATCAGAAAAGATGATATGAGAAAACGAGGGAAAAGTGCGGGCAAAATTTGCAATATTTTTCTAAATTCTGACCGCTTGTTAAGACTAAATTAAATACACCTGTTCCCCCAATAACAACAGGGCAATGGTGATCATCGCCACGCCTGAAAAGCGGCTGATCCAACGGGATAAATCGGGGCGGTAGCGTAAACTGATGCCGACACCCAAGCCCACAAAAGGGTAAATCAAGGCACAGTTGGCAATGTGAATTAAACCGAAAAACAAGGTTTGAACAGGCATTGAAATGTTAGTTTGTGCCGTTAAAAATTGGGGGATTAAGGCTAAAAACATCAGCAACACTTTCGGATTTAAACCGCTTACCGCAATGCCTTTGACGATCCACTGCCGTGCAGGTTGTTGCTCGCCTTGGCTTTCGCCCACTGCTGGCGGTTGGCATAACACTTGTTTACCTAGCCATAACAAATAAGCCGCACCGAGAAAGGTCAAGGCTTGTAGCAACACAGGAAAGGCAACGACCAACGCCCCCACGCCAGCCATTACCGCAAAGATCACGAGCAAATAGCCCAATAACATTCCCAATAACGCCGTGAACACTTTGTTTTTCATTCCTGCCGACATCACATAAGCCCAGTCCGCACCAGGGGTTAAGGTCAATGACATTGATAACGCCCAAAAGCTCCATAACATTGTTTCCGACATTTTTTCTTCCCTTTAACTCAAATTTAATGCCATTATTGTAGCAATCTTGCCCTAGAAAGAAGTTGCAAAGATTGCTAAGATAAGCCTTATTTTTAGAAGATTATTGCGTATGGATAGAATAGATCGAAAAATTCTTGCAGAAATGCAAAAGAATGGGCGAATTTCTCTCACAGAATTGGCGGATAAAATCGGCATCAGCCTCTCGCCTTGCCAACGGCGTGTAAAACAACTAGAACAAAACGGCGTAATTCAAGGCTACCAAACGGTAATTGACCCCAAAGCCGTGGGGCTAGATTTCTCCGCCATTGTGTTTGTAACCTTGAAAAATGTGGTGATGGACGATGTGGCTAAATTTGAATTGGCGTTGCAAGATCTGCCCGAAATTATCCAAGCACAACGCTTATTTGGCGACATCGACTATATTTTGCACATCGTCACACCATCGCTAGAATCTTTCCAACTCTTTTACGACAAAAAACTCACCAGCCTGCCAAATGTGTTGCGACTAAGCTCCACGCTGGTAATGAAAGAAGTTGTGCCAAAACGAGCCTTGCCGTTGAAGATTTAAACGGGAAAAGTGCGGTGGGATTTGTATAGACTTTTGTAAATTTCTGCTCTCCGAAAATCAATAGCTAACAAATCTTCCCAAAATCCCACCGCACTTTGTGTAATGCTAAAAATTTCGCATTCAAGTTAAATTATTTAATAAATTCAACCACTTGCTCAAAAACTTGGCGTGTTTTCGGGCGAGATTCTTGTTTGCGATAACCAAACGCTACCATTACGCTTAACTTAAATTCCTTTGGATCAAATAACCCTTTTTCTGCCAGCAATTTTTCCATTTTGGCATAAGGAAAGCCTTCAATGGGTGTGCTGTCAATGCCGATCATTGCGGCGGCGGTGAGCATATTCCCTAGCGCAATATAACTTTGTTTACACGCCCAATCGTAAAAAGCTCGTGGATTGTCGGCAAACTCGCCTTCAAATTGGCTGTATTGACGGAAAAAGTTTAAACGCATTGCAATGGCATCTTCAGGTAGCTGTTGCACCGTACGCATAAAATGCGGTAAGTAATCGCCGTTTGGGTCAAGAGTGGTTTGATGACGCACTAAAATCACCACAAAATGGCTAGCATCAGTCGCTTTTTCGCCTGCACCCCACGCATTTTCGCGAATCAGTTGCTTGATTTCTGGGTTTTCAATTACTAAAAATTTCCACGGTTCAAAGCCAAACGAACTCGGCGATAAACGCCCTGTTTCGAGAATAAAACGGAAATCGTCATCGCTGATTTTCTTACTCGGATCATAAACTTTGCAGGCGTGGCGGAAGTGATATGCTGCTAAAATTTCATCTTTATTCATTGGTTTTTCCTTATTTTTCTAACACTTTTACCACGGCGGACATTTGTAAATCGCCGTAACCTTGTGCAATGGCTTGGTTAAATAATTGATGGGTTTGCGTAATCACAGGGGCGGATTCCGCTTGTTTTGCCGCTTGTAAGGTATAAGCCAAATCTTTGGTTAAAAGTTCCACTGGGAAAAGCGGTGCAAAGTTTTCGCTTAACATCGAATTTGCCGCCATTTGTACCACGCCACTCCAAGCGGATGTATTGCTTACGGCATTCAAAATGGCTGGCACATCGCTATGTTGGTGTTTGAGTAAAGTGATCAATTCCGCTACCACCGCCACTTGCACGCCCATTAGGGTGTTGGTCGCCAATTTTGCCAAAGCACCCGAACCAATTTGCCCGATCACTTGCTCAGCCGTTTTACCCATTACCACTAAAATCGGTTTCGCTTGCTCAAAAATCTCCTGCTCGCCAGCCACCAAATAGACTAATTGCCCCATTTCGGCGTGCGGACGCGTGCCTGATACTGGCGCCTCTAAAAGAGCGGTCTGATTTTCCGCAAATTTTACCGCCAACTGTTGAATCCACTGATACGTCAGCGTAGAGCTTTCAATAGCGATCGCCCCAGCTTTCATTCCGTATAACGCCCCCGTTTCCTGATCCAACCAAACCTGTGCCGATGCCTCATTATCTCGCACCATTGCGATCACAAAATCCGCATTTTCCGCCGCTTGTTTTGGTGTTTCCGCCCAGCTCGCCCCTTGTTGTAGCAAAGGCTGTGCCGCATTCGGGCTGCGGTTCCACACTTTCACCTTAAAACCCGCTTGCACCAAACGGCTCGCCATTCGGCTGCCCATTGCCCCTAATCCTAAAAAAGCGATCGTTTTCATATAAACCTCTTATTTATCAATCTGTTAAATAACGTTTAAGCTAAAGCAAGTAAAAAAGTGCGGTGAAATTTCAAGTGGTTTTGCGTTTGCAAAATTTCCACAAAATCCCACCGCTTGCTATTAGTAACTGGTTTTGTTTTTCGCCGCTTTTGTTAAGCCGTCAAGCCACGCTTGGTGTCCGTTTACCATTGGGTTTGGCACGGTTTCCGCTAAGCCTTTGGCGAGTTTACCGATTTGGCTTTCTTCGGTGAGCACACGCACGCGGTTGTTTGGCAAATCTTCTAAAATCCACGCGTGATACACATCGCTGAAATCTTCGCCTTCGCCGAAGGTGCCTGACCACGCAAGGCGGACAAGGCTGCCGTTTTCGCTGATGTCAAACTCTTCCACTTTGCAAGTGACGTGAAAGCCGAATGTGTCGAACACAAAGTTCGCATTGGCAGAAAGCTGGCTGGTTGAGCCGTCGCCCACCACGATGTTTTCAGCGTTTTGGTAGTAAGTTCCCCACGCTTTGGTATCGACTAAGTAAGGCAATACGTCTGCAACGCTTAAGTTTTTAACGATCACTTCGTTTGAAACGTAGTTGTCGGTTTCGCCTGGGGTGTATTTTGCTGGCCAAATGATTGCTGGTTGTGAATAAGTTGTCATTTTAAATTCCTTTGTTTATCAATAGGTTAAAAAGTATGTACTAGCGTTTTCGCTATGGGGGCATTATAGGTAGGGTTAAAATATAAGTAAAATCACTATTTAATATAATCCACATCAGGTAAAATGATATTAAAAGCAATCAAACAGACAAAGGGACAAAATGAAATCACTTTATCAACTGGATCTTAACTTACTTAAGGCTTTTGCGGCACTAATGGAAGAACGCAGTGTCAGCAAGGCGGCAGAGCGTTTAGCCATTACCCAGCCTGCGATGAGCGGTATTTTGGTGCGGTTACGGGAAAGTTTTGATGATCCACTTTTTGTGCGGGTGCAACGGGGCGTTGTGCCGACCAATCGGGCGTTAGAACTGGCGCCGCAAGTGAAAACAGTGCTACATCACGTTGAATTATTGTTGCAACCTGCGGAATTTGATCCGCAAACCGCCGAATTGACGGTGCGGATTGCCTGTACGGATTATGCGATGCGAGCGGTGATCGTGCCGTTTTTGAAATTGCTCAAAAAGCAAGCTCCGCACATCAAAGTAGCAGTGTTGGCGATTAACGAAAGTGCGGTGCAAAATCAGCTCGAACAGCGACAAATTGACTTTGCGTTGGTCACGCCCGAGTTTCAAGCCCCCGATATTCACGCCAAAAATTTATATGACGAACGCTATGTGTGTGCCGTGCGACACGACCACCCGATAGCCCAACAATCGCAACTTTCCCTTGAACAATTTTGCCAGTTGGAACAAGCATTAGTGTCGTATCGTGGCGGCAGTTTCAGCGGCGTGACCGACCAAGCCTTGCAAGAGCTTGGCTTGCAGAGAAATGTGAGTGTATCGGTACAAAATTTCATCGTCCTACCCGAATTGCTCACCGAAAGCGACCTACTCGCCGTGGTGCCAGAACGCTTAATCGCAAACTTGCCCAACATCAAATGTTTCGAACCGCCTTTAGCCATCAAAGGCTTTACCAAAACTCTCATCTGGCACGAACGCACCCACAAAGATCCCGCGTATCGTTGGGTGAGAGAGTTGATGGCGAGGGCTTGTGGGAGTTAATTTTGAATGAAACAAGCGGTGAGATTTAGCCAATTTTCTACAACTACCCAAAAATCATCGTCCAATAATCACTCCCCTTTGCCAAAGCATAACCGATCACAAAAAATTGTGCGGTGCCGATGATAATTCCCCATAGGCTTGCCAAAAAGACGGTGCTCAAAGGCAATCGCATTGAGCCTGCTAGCAGTGGCATAAATTTGGAGAGCGGACCGGTAATACGAGCGATGAAAATCGCCATTCCGCCACGTTTGAGCATTAAACGGTAGGCTCGGCGGTAGTGTAAACGGCGTTTGGCTTTGGGGCGAATATATTTGGCGGCGATCTGCTTGCCATAACGTTTGCCGACAAAATAGCTCAATACATCGCCTAATAATGCCGCTGCCCAAATCAGTGGCACAATCCACCACTGTGAAGATTGGGCGACAAAATAGCCGCCTGCGATAAAGAAAAATTCGCCTAGTACAAATAAACTCACGCCAATAAAGGCATCAGCAAATGCCCCTAAGCATAAAATCGCAGGCAGCCACGGTGAACTAAACCACGCCACCAACCAATCAGGAAGTCCGCTCATTAGGCTTTATCGTAGTGACCAAACGGATAGTGAATTTCGTTATTGCGTAACTCGCCACGCCACATTCTCATTACGTTGGCTTTCAAATAGGTGTAGCCCATTTTGAAAATACCGTCTTGATTTAAACGACGAGTATTGAACTCAAAAAAGACCGGCAACATACGGAATTTCACTGTTTTTGACGCACGGTTCACATAGTCGCAATCTTCGCACAGGCTGATCTGCGTATCAAAACCGCCTAACATTTGATGAACGGTTTTCGTAGAAAAAATACAAGCGCCCGTGCAAGTTGGAAACGTATATTGTGTTGCCACCATACCTAAATCAAACAAACGCACACCCACTCGATTTAACCGTGACGGTTCCGTACAATTCATTCTACCTGCACCAACTAATAAACGCTTGTTAATCAAGGCGTTCAAAGCGTTGCCGAGAAAATCAGGGGCAATACGCACATCGGCATCAAAAAAGACAATCCGCTCATATTTCGCATTTTCCGCTCCAGTGTTACGCCCAAGACTATGCCCACGTTCAGACATCACCACAGTGCGTAAATCTAATCTGTCTTGATAAGATTGAGCAATCTCAACGGTATTGTCATCACTATTGCTATCCACCACAATCACTTCAAAATTTTTGTATTGTTGAGCGACGAGATCATTAAGGATATTGCCGATATTTTTAGATTCATTTAGGGTAATAATCACCACGCTGAGAGGGCAGTGTTCCGAAAATAAAGAAGTTTGATTTCTCATTTGCTTTCCTTTCCAATTTAGAGCTGAATGAGAAATACTCTAATCTATAAACCTTAAAAAAATCTTAAGAAAGTAATTTATTTTATAATCTTACCCCAACCCTTTTCGGCACAATAAAAATTGCTGGCAACACAAACAACACCATTAGCCAAAAACTGCCTGTTGGCGAAACTTCGTACACCAATCCTGCAATAAAGGTAAACAGTGCCATAAACATACAACTTGCAAAGCCGAAATAGAGAGCCTGAAGTTTAGCAATCTGTTCTACTGGTTGCGTAGAAATATAGCGGATCATCGCATAATGCCCTGCTCCGTAAGAGATCGAGTGGAACATTTGCAGAGCCATTAACATTGCGAGATTTGTGTTTGAAGCCAACAAGCCCCAACGAACCGCAGAGCCAATAGCAGAAAGTAGCATCAAGTGATAAATTGTCCAGGTTTTGAACAGTCTATTCGCAAAGAAGAAAAAGAGAATTTCAGAGACAACCGCCAATCCCCACAACAAACTGGCTTGTTGGGTCGAAATCCCCGTGGAAGCCCAATAGATTGTGCTGTACGCATAATAGGCGGCGTGGGAGGCTTGAATAAGCGATACGGCTAACAACATTTTGAATGTGGTTGGCACTTTCAAGAGATCGATATAGCTCAAATCGGACTGGCTTTTGTTTGCCGATTGCTCAAAATAGTGGGTCGGTTTTGCCACTAAACCTGTGCCAAGAAAAACCAACCAGCCGATAATAATCCCAATAATCGCACTTTCGCCTAGCCAACCGACCAAATAGCCCGTACTGACCGAGCCAACCACAAACGCAATCGAGCCAAATAAGCGAGTTTTGCCGTAATCAATGCCTGCTTGCTGTTGCCATGTTGAGGCAATGGTATCAGCAATCGGCATTGCCCCGCCGTTAAAGATATGAAACAAGGCAATGGCAGGGAATAAAATCCAAATGGATTGTACCCCAAAAGCGACCAAAAACAGCGTTGCAATCGCTGCCCAAGTTAGCCATCTAGCAAGGGAAAGCAGTTGGTTTGGGTGTTGCACTCGTTTTGAAAAAAACATTGCCCCTAAAAAGCGAAACAGATAGCCTGAGGCAATCAGCAAGCCGATCAACCCCGAATTATAGCCGTGATGATTAAGCCACACGGGTAAAAACGGCAACAGCACGCCATAGGCACAATAAAAGCCGAAAAAGTTAAAGGACGACCATTGAAACGGGCTAAGTTTTATCATAGTAATTTTTCCATCTCTTCCGCCCGCTTGATCGCAGCCAACATCGCCTGCTCAACGGTTGCGGTTAATTCACGCTGTTCAAATACGGCTAAGGCTTGAGCCGTTGTGCCGCCTTTGGACGTCACATTTTCTCGCAAGGTGGCAAGCGGTAGTTCAGGATTTTCCACCACCATTTTCGCCGCCCCCAACGCCACCGATTGCACCAAATAACGAGCGTCTGGTTCGCTAAAGCCCATTTTCACCGCCGCGTCTTGCATTGCTTCCATAAATTTGAAGAAATAAGCAGGGCTTGAGCCGGTAATCGCAATAATTTGGTTCAACTGGGCTTCCGTCTCCACCCAGTAACATTTGCCCACCGCCGAAAGTAGCTGTTCGGCAAATTGACAAGCGGTCTGTTCGACCGATTTTTTTGCAAATAATCCCGATATTCCTTCGCCAATCAAGGACGGTGTATTCGGCATAGTTCGCACGATATTTTTCGCAGTTGGCAACAACTGTTCAAGGCGAGCCACCGAAATCCCAGCCGCCACCGAAATCACCCATTTTTGACGGAAATCGACCTGTGCAAACTCAGCACACACGTCCGACATCATCTGCGGTTTCACCGCCAATATCACCACATCAGCTTGTTCCACCGCCTGCACATTATCCAGCTCAACCTGCACGCCCATCGCCCGAAGCTGTTCTCGCCGAGCTTCGTTACTTTTATTGCGAGCGATAATGTGTGCCGCCGGATAACCGCTTTTAATCAAGCCTGAAATTATCGCAAACGCCATATTGCCCGCCCCGATAAAAGCGATTTTTTTGTGTTGCATTGGGTTCTCCTTGTTTTTGTGAAATGGGTTTTAGCGTAGAATACGTAAGTTTTCCTTTAGCTTGTAGGGACACACTGCGTGTGTCCGCCTATCTATTTTTGTGTAAAGGCGATATTCAACGGACACACGCAGTGTGTCCCTACATCTATGTTGCTAAAGAAAAAAGATAATGACTATTCTACCCCACTAACAAAGGATCACTAAATGTTTTGGCTCAAAAATATAATGATTTACCGTTTAACCAGTGAATTGTCGTTTGACAGCAACGAACTGGAAAGCCAATTACAACAGACCAAGTTCACCCCTTGTCAGCAAGGCGATATGCAAAAATTTGGCTGGTCGGCACCGCTTGCAACCAGCGATTTATTGCATTTTGCTCAAGGCAAACAGTTTCTGTTGGTTTCCCATAAAGAAGAAAAATTGTTGCCGGCACAGGTGATTAAAAAAGAAACAGAAAGTCGCATTGCAGCCCTTGAGCAGAAAGAACAACGCAAGTTAAAGAAAACCGAAAAACAGGCGATTAAAGATGATGTGGTGGCGATGTTGCTGCCACGAGCGTTTAGTAAACATCAATTTACGGCGATTTGGTTAGATTTGGATAAACAGCTGGTTTATGTGGATAGCGGTTCGGCAAAACGGGCTGAAGATACACTGGCATTATTGCGAAAATCGCTCGGCTCACTGCCTGTTGTGCCGATTTCCTTTGCGTTGCAACCAAGCGAAGTGATGACCGATTGGCTTGCCAAAGGGCATACACCAAGCTGGCTGACCTTGTTGGAAGAAGCAGAGCTGAAATCCTTTGACACCGACAGCGTTATCCGCTGTAAACGCCAAGATTTAGAGAGCGATGAAATTGCACAGCACTTACAAGCGGGTAAATTCGTCACCAAACTTGCGTTAGATTGGGAAAATCATTTTTCGTTTGTATTGAACGAAGATGCGACATTGGTAAGGGTGAAATTTGCCGATGAAGTGCGTGAGAAAAATGATGATATTCTCAAAGAAGATAAAGCCCAACGCTTTGATGCGGATTTCTTGTTGATGACAGAAGAATTGCGTCTGTTTACCGAGAAATTAGCGGAAGAGTTTGGGGGAGTGAAAATAAATCTGTAAATTTTTAAGATGGTGTATGTTTTTAAACCAAAATTGTTTGAAATATATAACTCATTGATTTGTAAAATTCCCTTCCCCCGTTTACGGGGGAAGGTGCCGAAGGCGGAAGGGGGGATTGCAAACGAAGTTTGCAAAATTTTAGCGATATTTAACCGCTTGCAGTTTACTCGTTGGGCAAATCCCCCCCTCAGCCTTCGGCAGCTCCCCCCGCAAGCAGGGGGAGCAAATTTGTATTTCGAACATTTGTGGTTTCTTACACTATTATTTAAAACAAAGAGAAAACAATGAAAACCTATCTCGTCGGCGGTGCAGTGCGTGATCAACTGCTCGGCTTGCCTGTAAAAGATCGCGATTGGCTGATTGTCGGAGCGACACCTGAACAGCTTTTGGCACAAGGCTATCAGCAAGTCGGCAACGACTTTCCTGTGTTTTTGCACCCACAGACCAAAGAAGAATACGCCCTTGCTCGCACGGAACGCAAAAACGGCAATGGCTACAACGGCTTTGTCTGTGATTTTGCCCCTGATGTTACCTTGGAACAAGATTTGATCCGCCGTGATTTGACGATTAACGCTATCGCTGAAGATCTAGACGGCAATTATCACGATTTTTACGGCGGTATGGCTGATCTGGAGAATCGGCAACTTCGCCACATCTCCCCTGCCTTTGCAGAAGATCCGTTGCGAGTGTTGCGTGTGGCTCGTTTTGCAGCACGCTTTTATTCTCTTGGCTTTCGTATTTTCCCTGAAACTGCAAAATTAATGCAGGAAATGACCGCTTGTGGTGAGCTGAATCATTTAACCGCTGAACGTGTGTGGTTAGAAACACAGAAAGCTTTTGAAACAGATGCTCCGCAGATCTATTTTCAAGTTTTGCGTGAAGTCGGGGCGTTGAAAGTGTTGTTCCCTGAAGTCGATGCCCTGTTTGGCGTGCCGCAACCTGAACAACATCACCCTGAAATTGATTCGGGTGTACATACTTTGTTGGTGTTGGAACAGGCGAAAAAGTTAGCAACACAGGCGAAAGATCCTGAAAGTCTGTTATTTGCCGCACTCTGCCACGATCTTGGTAAGGCTTTGACACCAAAGGATATTTTGCCCCACCACTACGGACACGAGCAGAAAGGTGTTGCCCCAACCGAGCAGTTAGCCACTCGGCTAAAAGCCCCAAGCCATTGCAAAGAGTTTGCTAAGTTAGTCGCAGAGTTTCATACCCATAGCCACAAAATCATGGAATTACGTCCTGAAACGGTGGTGAAACTATTTAATAAATTAGACGTTTGGAGAAAACCTGAACGCTTTTTTGACTTTTTATTGGTCTGCGAAGCGGATAGCAAAGGACGTTTAGGCTTTGAAAACAGAGAATATCCACAAGCAGAATATGCCAAACAGCTTTATACGATTGCAAGCCAAATTGATGTGCAAGAAGTGATTAAAGACGGCTTTGAGAAAGCGGGGATTAGAGCCGAGCTAGATAAACGCAGAGCAAAAGCGATTCAAGAATGGAAAAAATCCCACTCTTAAAATAAGAGTGGGAATTTGCTAATTATTTTGTCAAATCAATCTGATAAATCGCAAAGCCGGTTTCATCGGTACCGACTAACGACATTGGATATTGTGCTTTTTCGGCGATAAAGGCTTTAGCTTTGTCGCTTGGCGATGTTTCAAAACGAACATCTAACTTGCCTTTTGTCACAATCGGCGCAATACGCCAGTTTTTATCTGCCGTTGGGCTAACCTGACCTTTCGCTTTACTCTCTGCACTTATGTAATTCGCAAGAATTTGACGGTTTTCATCCGGTGCGGCAAAGACGATATGATCTTCGCCTGTTCCTGGGAATTTATTACCATAGGCACGATAGTTGTTGGTCGCAATTAAAAATTCTGCTTTTGGATCAACTGCTTTGCCGTTGTAGGTTAAATTCAACACACGGTGAGCCTTGTCGTTAATCAATTTGCATTCGCCATCATAACGAGCCGGTTGAGTAATATCATATTGATACTGCACACCGTCAATCACATCGAAGTTGTAGGTGCGGAAGCCTTCCCAGTCTAATAGAGTTTGTGGCTGTTCATTTGTTGGGTCGATCTGTTTGAACATACCCGCACTGCACTCTAACCACTCTTTTAACTCTTCACCTGTCACTTTCACAACCACCAATGTATTCGGGTAGAGATAGAGATCCGCAGCATTACGGAAAGTTAATTCGCCTTTGTTCACTTCCGTATAGCCATTTGGATCGTTTTTACGTCCGCCTGCTTTAAATGGTGCACCCGCACTTAAAATTGGTAAGCCTGCAAGGTGTGGCAAGCCTTTGACGATATTTTCCACATAGGCTTTTTGAGCTTGATTGACGATTTGCACCGTTGGATCATCTTGAACAAGCGCCAAATAGCTGTACATATTGTCGGTTGCTTTACCGATAGGCTGTGACACAAATTTGCGAGTCGCCTCGTGAACAGGTTTTAATAAAGCGGCAACTTCAGGGTGATTTTCAACAGTGGCAGCTTTTTTCTCATTGTCGTAAATCGGACGCAATACCGCTTTACCGTCCACCACTAACCATTTGCCATTTTGTTTGGCTAAGGTTAAATCTACCACGCTGATATTGTTTGCCCAGTAACCTGCCATTGACTCTGGAATGCCTTTCACCGTCCCTTTTGCAATATCTACATTTGGCGATTTTGCGAACTCTTTATTTGGGAACAAGCGGTGCGAATGCCCAAAAATAACCGCATCAATGCCTTTTACATCAGCAAGATAGAACGCCGAATTTTCCGCTCCCTCTTTGTAAGGTTCATCAGACGGACCTGTGTGTGCCAACGCCACGATTAAATCTGCCCCTGCTTTTTTAACAATCGGCACATACTTTTCAGCGGTTTTCACAATATCACGGGCTTCAACTTTGCCGTCCAAATGAGCTTTATCCCACACCATCACTTGTGGCGGCACAAAGCCGATATAGCCCACATTTAAGGTATGTTTCACGCCGTCTTCATCTACCACGTCTTTTTTCTGAATAAAGTAAGGCTGATAAACTGGCTCATCAGTTCCTGGTTTGACGATATTGGCGTTGATAATCGGGAATTTCGCTTCTTTAATCGCATCATCAAGGTATTTTAAACCGTAATTAAATTCGTGATTTCCCAACGTTCCTACATCATATTTCATCAAATTTAACGCATCGATCGCAGGGTTTGATTTACCTTCTTTATAACCTACCGCTGCTTGATAATCAGCAATCGGATTACCTTGAATTAAGTCACCGTTATCCACCAACACACTGTTTTTCGCTTCTTTACGAGCCTGTTCAATCAAGGTTGCCGCACGGGTAAAGCCGAATTTGGTTGTCGGAGCATCTTTGTAGTAATCAAAATCTGTTAAAAAACTATGAATATCTGTTGTGCCAATCACACGCAATGCAACTTTGCTATCACCAGCCGCAAATGCAAAGCGATTTGCACTAATCGCTAACACTGTTGTTGCACCAATTTGAAGAAAACGTCTTCTGTTCATCATAACAAGTATCCTTATAAATTTAAAAAGGGGCGGTATTATAGGAAAAATTTACGCTAATATATTGATTTTTTTAATAAAAATGTGATTGATATCACAAAAAAGGCTAAAGTACGTTACTTTAGCCTTCTCAATTATTCGTATTCTTCTAACCAAATCGTCAAGATCGCTTCTAAAATATGCTCATTTGACGCTTGGGGATCATCATCAAAATCTTCCATTTCGCAGATCCATTTGTGCATATCGGTAAAACGCACAGTGGTTGGATCTAAATCTGGGTTCATATCATACAGATTTTCTGCGATCATTCTTACATCTGTCCATTTCATTAGTGTGCCGCCTCGTTTGCGTGGTTTAAGTTATATTTTGGAATTTCAACAACGAGATCTTCTTCACCAACAATACATTGACAAGACAAACGGCTGTCCATTTCTAAGCCCCACGCTTTGTCTAACATATCTTCTTCTTGATCTGATGTTTCGTTTAAGCTATCAAAACCTTCACGGATCACAACGTGACAGGTAGTACAAGCACAAGAGCAGTCGCAAGCGTGGTGAATTTCCACCCCTGCGTTATGTGCAACTTCTAGCAAATTTTCACCCGGCTGTGCTTCAACAACCATACCCTCTGGGCAAAATTCTTCGTGTGGAAGAAAAACAATTTTTGGCATAATGTCCTCTAATATCTTCGATTTAACTTGTAGGGTGGGTCTTGACCCACCATAAAAAAATTATATGTGTTAATGGTTTTGGAATAATATCGGTAAAAGCATTTCCCCCCTTTGAAAAAGGGGGGAACCCGACCATAAAATCAGGCGTTTTTTTATCCCATCACATCATCCACCGCCTTACCTGCCAATGCTTTTTGAATGGATAAATTCATTCGTCTTGCCGCAAAGGCTTGGGTGGCGATGTCGAGATCTTTAACACCTTGCTGAATAGCTTGGCGATCTGTGCCTTGTTTAGCCGAAATCAACTTCTGCAACTCGGCTTCAATAGCTTTAAATTCATCAACAGACAACAATTCCGCCCCATCTTCTTGTAAGGCAATAATCACACTGTCGATCACCCGATCTGCTTCAACACGCTGTTCGGCAAGCTGACGGGCTTCCATATCTTGTTTGGCGTTGGTCATTGATGATTTAATCATCTCGGTGACTTCTTCGTCCGTTAAGCCATAAGACGGCTTGATTTGAATGGACGCTTGCACTTTGGTCGATTTTTCCATTGCCGTTACGCTGAGCAAACCGTCCGCATCAACTTGATAAGTCACTCGAATATGTGCCGCTCCAGCGACCATCGGCGGAATGCCACGCAAGGTAAAACGCCCGAGTGAACGACAGTCGTCCACCAATTCCCGTTCGCCTTGTACAACGTGAACGGTCATTGCCGTCTGCCCATCTTTAAAAGTCGTGAACTCTTGGGCTTTTGCCACAGGAATGGTGGTGTTGCGTGGAATGATTTTTTCCACTAAACCGCCCATTGTTTCAATGCCTAACGACAGCGGCACGACATCAATCAACAACATTTCCGCATCAGGTTTATTGCCGACCAAAATATCCGCTTGAATGGCGGCGCCTAATGCCACAACTTTATCAGGGTCAATGGACGTTAAAGGCGTTTTGCCAAAGAACTCGCCCACTTGCTCACGCACAAACGGTACACGGGTTGAGCCGCCGACCATCACCACTTCACGCACTTCTTGAGCGTCCACGCCTGCGTCTTTTAAGGCACGGCGACAGGTCATCAAAGAGCGTTTGACAAGCGGTTGGATTAACTCATTAAATTGCAAACAGCTAATTTCGCCTTGCCAATTTGCAAATTTCACCGCAAAACTATCCGCTTGCGATAAGCCGATTTTCACTTGAGTGGCAAGTGTAAGCAACTCACGCTGTTGGCTTGCGGTTTCAGGTTGAACGCCTGCTTGTTCAGCGATCCAATTAGCAAGTAGATGATCGAAATCATCGCCGCCTAACGCCGTATCACCGCCTGTGGCAAGCACTTCAAACACCCCACGACTTAAGCGTAAAATCGAAATATCAAAGGTGCCACCGCCCAAATCATACACGGCAATCACGCCTTCTTGTCCGCTGTCTAAGCCGTAAGCGATAGCCGCCGCCGTTGGTTCATTCAACAAACGCAACACATTTAGCCCCGCCAAACGTGCCGCATCTTTGGTACTTTGGCGTTGAGCATCATCAAAATAAGCTGGCACGGTAATCACCACGCCTGCCAACTCGCCAGCTAAACGCTTTTCTGCAAACTGATTTAAGTGGCTTAAAATATCCGCCGACACTTCAATCGGGCTTTTGTTACCTTGTGGCGTTTGGATCAACGGCAAGCCGTTATCGCTGGCGGCAAATTGATAAGGTAAATTAGGGTAACGCTGTGCCACGTCCGCCAACGAACGCCCAATCAAACGCTTCACCGAAATCACCGTATGTTGCGGATCCGCTGCCGCTTGAGCAAAGGCTTCAACCCCAACGGTTTTGCTTTGCGAAGAATAATGTACCACTGACGGCACTAACGCCCGTTCTTGCTCGTCTAGTAGCACCGTCGCCTGTCCGCTACGCACCGTTGCTACTAAAGAATTAGTCGTCCCGAGATCGATCCCCACCGCTAAACGATGTTGATGCGGTGCCGCTGATTGACCCGGTTCGGCGATTTGAAGTAATGCCATTTTATTATCTCGTCATTTTATTAAGTTTGAATAACTCTCTCCCGCTTGCGGGAGAGAGTAAATTAATTCACCACATACCCCATATCATCAGGCGCAAAAGTCGCTTGATAATGGCGTTCTATCGGTTGTTTTTGTTTGGTTTCAGGGTTGATCACTTGATTACCGTTTAAATCAGTCATATCCGCTTGCCAATTAGCCCAACGCAGATCGTGATAAAAACTCGCAATATCAGCAGTTAATGCCCAGCCGATAAACTGAGAATAGTTCAGTCCAATGCTTTCCCATTTCTGCTTTTTCGGGTGAAAATAATGTACTAAGCCGACCTTTTCGCCCAATCCACCGCCATTTACGGCAAAATATCCGCCAATGACATCATCAGCAATTAATAAATGAAACGGACGTTCGCCCGATTGCTCAAAGGTTTTGCCAAAATTCCATTCAAATAAGCCCCGTGGCAATTTCTCACTGCCCGAGCCTAAAATGCGTAACCAACCGTGATCAATTAAAATCCCGCCTGTTTCATAAATCACTGCTCCCAATGGCGTACTGGTCGGCAGTTGTATTCCAACTAGCTCTGCTCCAGCACTTTCTACATCTCGTGGCAGAATTTCATAGTGATTATTCGCTGCATTAAACCACGTTTGCATAATGGCCCAAGCAGATTTTTCTTTGTCGTTGAGTTCTTCAAGGTTCTTCATTATCTACACTACATTTTTTATCCGTGTTGAGAAATTATCTCTTCCCACGTTAATCTATAATAAAACCAATAATGATTTCTAAAAGGTAAATTATATATTGGTAACCATGGTTTATAAGCAGTATTAAAATGTAAAACTAAAGGTATTTCATTTTCTCTTCTTTGTATAAAATGTAATAGACCATTTTTATAATAAATATATTCCCCACCCACTAGATAATTTACATTATGACTTAGTTGTAACCATTTTCCATTGAATAATATATTCAATATGCCTTGGTCCCCATCAGGAACCTGATGAACACATTTTTCTGTTAATTCTAATGCCTTTTGATGAATTTGATATTCTTTCCATAATTTATTATTAATTAATAAAACTCCTGCATTAAAATTATTTACAGTATTATAAATATTTTGAGCAATATCATCTAAAGATGCCGCGACAAAATTATCGCCTAAGTCTAGATCAAATAATGCTTGCAATGAACCATTAACAACTAAATCACTATCTAAATAGAGAACTTTATCATCATTAATAAATTCAGACACAAAATATCTAAAATAGGTAGATTCAGATGATATATGAGCCAATGTTGGATATCTTCTAAGCGCATCATTATTTATTTTGACATCAATGACTTCACAATTTATTTTTTCTAGAAATGTATTTAAATACTGAAACCACTCATAAGAGAATTCTCTATTAAAAATAAAAAAATTGAGATTTTTATTATACAAACAAATAGATTTAATTGTAGTCATTAATTGTTCAGAAAAGCGCAGGTCTGCAGCTAATACAATACTCTGTCTATTCATTATTATTCCTAATAACTAAAAATCAAACAATACTTCTTCTACTCGTTCAATTTCAATAAGCAATTTTTTTATAAAACGAAGTTTATCATTAATAGCTAAGGCTTCACTCCATTGCTGAGAATCTAGTGTTTGTTCAAGCTGTTGCAAAATCGCTTTCTGTTCTTGTTCGATTTTTTGGGTGAAAGCGGTGAGATCTTCTTCGTTTTTTGCAGTTTCGATGCTTTCTAAACTTTCTCGCCATTCCATTTGTTGCATCAAAAATGCCATATCTCGATTGCTTTTTTGCTCAATATCTTGCTGTTCGCCTGTGTGAATGGCGATGATCGCTTCAGCTCGTAAAATCGGATCTTTTAAAATATGCAAAGCATCATTAATTTCCGCCGATTTTTGTATTGCCAAACGTTGTTCTGTGGCTGAACTGGCGGCGAAATTATCGGGGTGTAATGATTTTTGCAAGGATAAATAGCGTTCAGACAGTGCTTGGCTATCAATCTGAAACTGTACGGGCAAATCAAATAGCGTAAATGGATTTAACATTCAAACCTCTTAAACGCTCTTAAACATTGAAACTTTCGCCACAACCACATTCGTTTTTCACATTTGGGTTGTTATATTTAAAGCCTTCGTTTAAGCCCTCTTTGACGAAATCCAATTCCGTGCCACTGAGATAGACTAAACTTTTTTCATCGACAATAATTTTGACGCCGTGTTGTTCAAAGACTTGGTCATCTTCGTTTAAAACATCAACAAATTCAAGGACATAAGCCAACCCCGAACAGCCCGATGTCTTTACGCCCAGCCTTAATCCGATCCCTTTGCCACGGTTTTCTAAGAATGTACGAACACGATCTGCTGCTGCTTCTGTTAGGGTGATACTCATTTTTTCTCCTTGTTTATCTTTGTTATAAAAACATTGTAGGGTGAGTCTTGAGCTGTCACTCAAATATAAATTAATGGTGGGTCAAGACCCACCCTACAATACTCTTAAAACGCAAGCGGTCAGATTTTGCAAATTTTTTACAAAAACTAACCGCTTGTTGAACTATTACTTACCGTTTTTCTCTTTGTAATCCGCAATTGCTGCTTTGATTGCGTCTTCTGCAAGAATTGAGCAGTGAACTTTTACTGGCGGTAATTCAAGCTCTTCAGCGATATCGCTGTTTTTGATTGCTTGAGCTTCATCAAGTGATTTGCCTTTCACCCATTCCGTAATCAGTGAGCTTGATGCAATCGCAGAGCCACAGCCGTAAGTTTTGAAACGTGCGTCTTCAATGATACCTTGTTCGTTTACTTTAATTTGAAGTTGCATTACGTCACCGCAAGCTGGCGCACCAACCATCCCCGTACCAACATCTGTTGCTTTTTTGTCGAATGAACCAACGTTACGTGGGTTTTCGTAGTGATCGATAACTTTATCGCTATATGCCATTTTTAAATTCCTCTTTTTTATTAGGACACAAGCATTGTGCCCCTACACTTTTGTGTCTGCATTTGTAGGGACACACTGAGTGTGTCCGCCATAATTAATGATGCGACCACTCAATCGAGTTTAGGTCGATACCTTCTTTGAACATATCCCATAATGGTGAAAGTTCACGTAATTTGGTTACTGCTTTTTTCACGATTTCAATCGTGTGATCGATCTCTTCTTCTGTTGTCCAACGACCGATAGAGAAACGGATTGAGCTGTGTGCTAATTCATCGTTTAAGCCTAATGCACGAAGTACATAAGACGGCTCTAAGCTCGCAGACGTACAAGCTGAACCTGAAGACACCGCAATGTCTTTTAGCGACATCATCATTGACTCACCTTCAACGAAGTTGAAGCTGATGTTCAAGTTGCTATCCACACGTTTGCCTTCTTCCATTGTGCCGTTTACATAAACTTCTTCCATATCTTTGAAGCCGTTGAATAAACGATCACGCAACGCTTTAATGCGTGGCATTTCAGTTGCCATTTCTTCTTTTGCGATACGATACGCTTCGCCCATACCCACGATTTGATGTACAGGTAACGTTCCTGAACGCATACCACGCTCGTGACCACCACCGTGAATAATCGCTTCTAAACGCACACGTGGTTTACGGCAAACGTATAAACCGCCGATACCTTTTGGTCCGTATAATTTGTGGCTTGAGAACGACATTAAATCCACATTTAAAGCTTGTACATCAACAGGGATTTTACCGACTGATTGTGTTGCGTCCACGTGGAAAATGATTTTTTTCGCACGGCAGATTTTACCAATCTCTTCAATTGGCTGAATAACGCCGATTTCGTTATTTACGTGCATAACTGACACTAAAATCGTATCTGGACGAATTGCCGCTTCTAACTTAGCAATATCTACTAAACCTGTGGTTTCTGGCTCTAAATAAGTGACTTCAAAACCTTCACGCTCTAATTGACGGCAAGTATCTAACACCGCTTTGTGTTCTGTTTTCACGGTAATAATATGTTTACCTTTGGTTTGATAGAAGTGTGCTGCCCCTTTAATTGCAAGGTTGTCAGACTCTGTTGCACCTGATGTAAACACGATTTCACGGGAATCCGCACCAATCAAATCAGCGATTTGGTTACGAGCGACATCCACCGCTTCTTCCGCTTCCCAACCAAATTTGTGAGAACGAGATGCAGGGTTACCGAACACACCGTCCTTTGTCATATATTCCATCATTTTTTTCACAACACGCTCATCGACTGGCGTTGTTGCAGCATAATCCAAATAAATTGGTAATTTCATTGTTACTCCTAACTAAGAGATTTTATAAGATTAATGGTGATGATCGTGGCAGTGAGAAGTCTCACAATCGTGATCGCGATTTTCTTCAATTAATTCAGCTAGTGTTATCGTATGCAAATATTGCTCAATTTGGCTTTCTAAGCGTTCCCACAATGAATGAGTCAAACAGCGACTGTTATTGCTACAATTACCACTTCCTTTACATTTAGAAACATCCACGCTTTCATTAACAGCTGCAATAATCATCCCCACGTTGATATCTTCCGCAGATTTCCCAAGCTGATATCCTCCACCAGGACCACGAATGCTATGAACAATGCCTTCACGGCGAAGTTGCGCAAAAAGCTGTTCTAAATAAGAAAGAGAAATAGCTTGGCGATCAGAAATATCGGCAAGACTGACTGGCATATCTTTGCCATGTAACGCAATATCAAGAATTGCCGTTACTGCATAACGTCCTCGTGAAGTTAGTTTCATGCTTGAGCCTTATTACGAATTAATAACATATTATTAATAGTGAGAATTCTATATACCCTACTTTTTTAGTCAAGTTTTTAATAGGGTTATTTTGAAAGGTTTTATGTATAGATTGAATAGCTTTGATTGTTAAAAGCTATTCAATTAACCTTATTTAACGTATTGATAATTGGAAAATCATTGTTTCCACTTGATAGCTAAAAGCAAACTTAGCATCAAGCTGATAACCACTTTCTACAGATTTAATTTCACTTGTAATTTGGCAAGGCTCAGAAGCTGCTGCATTTGCTTTACTTACAAAATAATCTAATGCATCTTGAGCTTCAGATTCTGTTTTATAAACCTGAGAAATTTCAGCAACGCAATCACTATTATCGATGATATTTCCTACATCAACACTACAGCAAGTTTCTGTTTCATTTACTTTATCTGTCATATTAACCTCGAATTCATTGAAAAATTAAACCAGGAGCATTGTACTCCCCTTGGCTTTTAAGTTCAATTTATTGATTAAAATGTGAAAAAAGTTCCCTTTTAACTGGTCGGAACTGTTCATTTTCCAAAGAATTTTCATTGCTTGAAGTTTATTAGCTCCGTAGAATCCGCCTGTTTTTTTATTTTAACTATAACAACAATTCTTTAAAGGATTACCGAATGACTAAATTTACTAAAACTGTGATTGCATCACTTTTTACTGTTAGTGCCGCAGGTGCTTCTGCTGCAGCGTTCCAATTAGCTGAAGTTTCAACTTCTGGTTTAGGTATGGCATATGCAGGTAATGCTGCTGTTGCGGATAATGCATCAGTAGTAGCAACCAACCCTGCATTAATGACAAAATTTAAAAATACTGAAATCTCAGCTGGTGGCATAATCGTAAATGCAGATGTTGATGTCACTGGTACTATTGGTTCAACCAAAAACAATGCGTCACATAAAAATGTAATCCCTACAGCACTAGTCCCTAATTTATATATTGTATCCCCGATCACAGATCGTTTTTCTGTTGGTGGTGGAATGAATGTAAACTACGGATTGAAATCAGAATATGATTCAAACTTTGCCGCAGGTGTTTATGGTGGTAACACAGAATTAACCGCCCTAAACTTTAATTTCAGCGGAGCATATAACTTAGGCTATGGTTTTAGCATTGGTGCTGGTTTAAATGTCATCTATTCTGATGCACAAGTGAGCCGCCACTTAGGTAGCACAGGTAGTGATGTATCTCGTTTACTAAAAGCAAGAGCAGCACAATCAACTAACCCTGTTGTTTCAGCAACATTAACAAATGTTGCAAATCAAATTGCAGCGATGCCAGCAGAAACATCTGTCTCAAAAATCAAGGGTGATGCTTGGAGCTTAGGTTGGAACGCAGGTTTAGTTTATGAAATCAACGAAAACAACCGTTTAGGTATTTCTTACCACTCACCTGTCAATGTGAAATTTAAAGGAAAATATTCAAATGATTTCCCAACGGCTTATAACGCCCTACTATCACAGCTTTCAACGGTAGGAGTAACTTTACCAATTACTGAAGCCACAGGCGGAACTAGCGTACCAGGACGCTTAAACCTTCACTTACCAGCATATTGGGAAATCACAGGTTATCATAAATTAACCAATAAATTAGCAATGCAATATAGCTATAAACGTACTGAATGGCGTCGTTTCAAAAGCTTAGATGCTTATGGTGAAAAAGGAAATAAATTATTCAGTAAAGAAGAAGGTTATAATGATACTTCTCGTATCGCGCTTGGATTCTCTTACGATGTAAACGATAAATTAACACTACGTACTGGTATTGCTTATGATGAAAGTGCAAGTGTGAACCATCCTTCGATCTCAATTCCTGATACAGATCGTACATGGTATTCTTTAGGTGCAACCTATCGCTTTACACCTAATCTTTCTACTGATGTAGGCTACTCACACTTACGTGGAAGTAAAAATGAATTCAGAGAAGGAACGACAGGTCAATTTAAAGTTAAATCAAGCGCAAACCTTTATGGCTTAAATCTTAACTACAAATTCTAATTTTCAGTTGATGTAATATCAAAGGCGTGTACACTTAGTGGCACGCCTTTTTCTATGGAGCCTGAAATGAAAAATCCGATTTTCTATGAATTTTATCCATCTCCAGTCGGTGAGCTTTTACTTATCGCATCAAACCAAGGATTAATCGGCATTGAGTTTGAACAAGAACAAAATGCGGAGATCGTTAAACATTGGCAATTGGCTCAAACGGCAAGCGGCCAGATTCAAGAGATTTTTTGCAAAACCAAAGCCTATTTAGCCCGTTATTTTGCAGGCGAAACGCTCGATTTTAATCAACTAGATTTTCTCGCTCCACAAGGTACGGCATTTCAACAAGCTGTATGGCAAAAACTACTTGAAATACCCTATGGTAAAACAACTAGCTATGGTGAAATTGCCGCACAGCTTAATAACCCAAAATCCGTCAGAGCCGTCGGCGGCGCTGTCGGCAGAAACCCTATTTCCATTTTAATCCCTTGCCACCGTGTTTTAGGTAAAAATCAAAGTTTAACGGGGTTTGGTGGAGGATTGCCCGCCAAACGTTATTTACTGCAACTGGAAAAGATTAGCTATAAAGATCAAGGAATTGAATTTGTTAATCCAAAACGGAAGAAATTTTAGATATTGCAATTCTAAATTGTAGGGGCAGACCGATGTGTCCGCCCCTACTATGTCATCATTTAAAAGGAAAGATATGCAAAACAACAACTTAGCCACCAAATTTGTCCATGCGGGACGTAAAAAACGTTATACCCAAGGATCCGTCAACAGTGTTATCCAACGTGCGTCTTCCTTGGTTTTCGATTCTGTTGCTGATAAAAAAGAAGCCACCAAAAACCGCTATAAAGGCGCACTCTTTTATGGTCGCCGTGGCACATTAACCCATTTTGCGTTGCAAGATGCGATGTGTGAACTGGAAGGCGGTGCGGGTTGCTATCTCTATCCATGTGGCGCAGCAGCGGTTAGCAACAGCATTCTTGCCTTTGTCGCCCAAGGCGATCACGTGTTAATGACGGGTGCTGCTTACGAGCCAACGCAAGATTTTTGTAATCTCATTCTAAAACGTATGGGCGTAGCAACGACGTTTTACGACCCTCTAATTGCGGAAGATATTGCCGATCTGATTCAGCCAAATACCAAAGTATTGTTTTTAGAATCACCTAGCTCTCTCACTATGGAAGTGCCTGATATTCCTGCTATCGTCAAGGCTGCTCGTGCGAAAAATCCTGATATTGTGATTATGATTGACAACACATGGTCCGCAGGTGTGTTATTCCCCGCCCTTAAATATGGCATTGATATTTCTATTCAAGCAGGAACGAAATACTTGGTTGGGCATTCTGATGCCATGATTGGTACCGCCGTGTCTAACGCTCGTTGTTGGGATCAACTGCGTGAAAATTCGTATCTCATGGGGCAAATGGTGGATGCCGATACGGCTTATGTTACCGCCCGTGGTTTACGTACCTTAGGCATTCGTTTAAAGCAGCATGAAGAAAGTAGTATTAAAGTGGCGCAATGGTTGACGCAACGTCCTGAAGTAAAAGCCGTTTACCACCCAGCTCTACCAAGTTGCCATGGTCACGAAGCCTTTAAACGTGATTTTTTAGGCGCAAGCGGTCTATTTTCCTTTGAACTTTGCAAAACACTTTCGGATGAAGAACTGGCTCATTTCCTTGATCATTTTGAGATCTTCTCCATGGCATATTCATGGGGTGGCTTTGAGTCATTAATTTTAGCTAACCAACCTAAAGAGATTGAACGTATCCGCCCTGCCATTGAACGAAAATTAACAGGCACGTTAATTCGGGTGCATATTGGTTTAGAAGCGGTGGAAGATTTAATTGCAGATCTTGAAGCAGGATTCGAGCGGATTAAATAGCCGTGGGTTTCAGCCACGGTTAAGTATTGCAGTATCCAGTAAAAATACAGGTAGTCAGTTCTCCAAAATTGCAAAATTTTTCAGAAAACTGACCGCTTGTATGATTTATATAAATAATCACACACTCCTTATAAATTAATAAAGCAAACGTTTGCTTTAATGTTTGCCTTTGTGTAAAATTCGCCATCTTTTTTTATCTATCATTTCACTTTTTAGAGGTTTTACACTATGTCTCTTCTTTCTCGTTTCCAATTGGCTGAACGTGGTTCAAATGTTCGCCAAGAGGTCATTGCAGGCTTAACAACCTTTTTAGCTATGGTTTACTCGGTTATCGTTGTACCTAATATGCTCAGCGCTGCAGGCTTCCCTGCAGACTCGGTATTTATTGCAACCTGTTTAGTCGCAGGTTTAGGTTCAATCTTAATCGGCTTATGGGCAAATGCGCCAATGGCGATTGGCTGTGCGATTTCATTAACCGCATTCACCGCATTTAGTTTAGTGTTAGGTCAAGGTATCAGTATTCCTGTTGCATTAGGTGCAATCTTCTTAATGGGCGTAGTGTTCACTCTCGTTTCTATCACTGGTATTCGTGCTTGGATTTTACGTAATCTTCCATCTAGCATCGCGCACGGAGCAGGTATCGGTATCGGCTTATTCTTACTTTTAATCGCAGCAAACGGTGTTGGCTTAGTAGTCGGCAACCAAGCAGGTTTACCGGTCAAAATGGGCGAATTTACCTCTTTCCCTGTCATTATGTCTTTACTTGGTTTAGCGGCAATTATCGGTTTAGAGCGTTTACAAATCAAAGGCTCAATCCTTTGGGTAATTATCGCCATCACTATTATCGGCTTAATTTTTGACCCGAATGTAAAATTCGGCGGTGAAATTTTCAAATTACCAACCTTTGGTGAAAATTCACAATTTTTAAATTTAGATATCATGGGCGCACTGAATGCGGCGATTTTACCGGTGGTATTTGCCCTTGTGATGACCGCTATCTTTGACGCAACAGGTACAATTCGTGCCGTTGCAGGACAAGCTAACTTACTCGATAAAGACGGTCAAATCATCAATGGCGATAAAGCGTTAACCTCTGACTCTGTGAGTAGCGTACTTTCAGGTTTATTCGGTACAGCGCCTGCAGCGGTATATATCGAATCAGCGGCAGGTACTGCAGTCGGTGGTAAAACAGGCTTAACTGCAGTAGTCGTCGGCGTATTATTCCTATTAATGTTGTTCTTCCAACCATTAGCGTTCTTAGTACCGGGTTATGCCACTGCGCCAGCGTTAATGTATGTAGGTTTATTAATGTTAAGCAACGTGTCTAAATTAGACTTTGATGACTTTATCGGTGCTATGTCTGGCTTGGTATGTGCAGTGTTTATCGTATTAACGGCAAACATCGTAACAGGCATTATGTTAGGTTTTGCAACCTTAGTAATTGGACGTATCATTGCAGGCGAATTTAACAAATTAAATATCGGTACTGTGATTATTGCAATCGCACTTGTCGCCTTCTATGCGTTAGGCTATGCAATCTAAATGCTAAGAGCGAACACTTCGCTCTTTCAAAGAAAAGGGGCAAATATCATTTGCCCCTACATCGATAAGCTCTCTAACAAGCGGTCGCTTTTTTCAGCTTTTTTACAACCATCGTTCAATTTAGCATAATATATGTTAAGTCAAGACATCAACCAACCAGTTGACTACCACAGGATAAAAAGCTGTTCTACCTCCAACTTTATTTACTCTATCTGCAAATAAGCTTAACCACGGCAGTAATTGTTGCCGAATAAACGTATCTTGCTCATTTTCTGGTAACTGGTTTAACACTTCTAAGTATACACAAAGGTGATCACTTGGTTCATTATACTGCTTATTTACACTCAATTTGAACCGCTCTAGATATCTATCCATTTTGGTTAGATTTTGTTCCAGTTCTTCATCACCTAAATATGCTGAAGCATAAGGTAATGCACTTACCGCACCTTCAAGTAAAAAGAGTTCCGCATAATCTGCTGCAAGCTCTAAACGAGAATGAGTTTGGATGACCATACAAGCGGTTAGTATTTGCTGAAAATTTGCAACCTGTTGTTCAAAACCAAGCTCACTCATAAATGCAAAAAATGGTTCAAATGTTCCCGCTTGTAAGTTATGTAACTGCTCGTCCGATAGTTCTCGTCCAAGAAGATTACTAAACCAAGTGTAGATAAATCGGCGTTCTTCAACGCCGAGTTCTGCTGGTAATGCCATTAAATTGTTACCTCGATTGGACCAGTAAAGCCATTTGGTTGTGGCGCTTCGCCAACAAATTTCTCAATATTTACTAAGCAAGTATTTGCACTTACTGCTTGGGCAAGGCTTGAGCTACCAATATCTAACGTCATTGTGTTAGGATCGCCATAAGTATCGATTGAGCCTATTTTTTCATCTAGTGGTGAATACCATGCGCCTTCTTGTAAACGCACTACTCCAGTAGGGAAATTATCAGATAATACTGCCCCTGCAATTGCTTGACCGCGATCATTAAAAACGCGCACTAGATCTCCATTTTTGATGCCTAATTTTCCCGCATCTTGTGGATTCAAATATAGCGGTTCACGACCTTGTACCGTGTAAGTATCTCTCAGATCTTTTGATTCACAAAGTTGTGAATGTAAACGTTTATCTGGGTGAACAGATTGCAACCAGAAACCAAATTTTTCTGATTTTGGTCCACCATGTGAACGTTCAACTTTTTCAAACCACATTGGATGACCTTTACAATCATCGTAGCCAAAACTCGCAATTTTGTTACTAAAAATTTCAATAAAACCTGATGGTGTACCCAATGCATGTAGTTCAGGATCTTCACGGAAATCCGCGTGTCTAACCCAAGGTTTACCTTCTGGGAATAACACATAACCTTTCTGCCAGAATTCGTTAAATTCAGGCATTTCAAATTTGCCTTTATTTTCTGCACGGCAATCATTATACAGCTTCTGTACCCACTGCATTTCATCCATACCCCGTGAATATTCTTGCTCACGACCAAAACGACGACAAAGCTCTCTGAAAATCTCAAAATCTGGGCGTGACTGGTAAAGAGGATCGATCAATTTATGCATCGCAATCACACCACGATTACTGTATGAACCATAAGCGTCAATATCATTTCGTTCAAATGGTGTACACGCCGGCAATACAATATCAGAGAAACGGCAGGTCGCAGTCCAGCTATAGTTAATTGATACGATCGTTTCTAATTTTTGAAAGGCTAACTTCATTTTGTTGCGATCAGAATGGCGGTGCCATTGGTTACACCCCGTAAAAATAGCCATTTTATATGGTGCATAAACGACTTTCTGACCATTAAAATTAATTGTTTCACCTGCGTGTAATAATGAGTCACTTGCACGTGCAACAGGAATCACAGCGCTGTAGCCTTTATAGTCACTATTATTATATTTCGGTTTTTTACCTTCATCTAAGTTAAGTGGGAACGCTCCTGGCATTGCAGCACCTGATTCAGGAATACCGATTGAACTATAATGGTGAGCATAGCTAATCCCTCCGCCCGCTAAACCAATTTGACCAAGCATTGACGCTAATACTGCCCCCATCCAATATGGCTGTTCGCCATGTTGTTGACGTTGAATAGCCCAACCGAAGATTAATTGAGTACGTTTTCCTGCAAGCATGTGACTAAACTCACGGATTTTATCTGCTGAAACACCACAAATCTCAGCTGCCCATTCTGGAGTCTTAGCCACTTTATCTTCCGTTTCCCCTAATAAATATGGTACGAATTTCTCAAAACCGACTGTATACATATCGATAAATTTTTTATCGTAGAGATTCTCCGTATAAAGTGTATAAGCAATCGCTAACATAAACGGAACATCCGCTTGTGGATTAATGTAAAGATGTTCACACCCCAAATAATTTTGGGTTTTACTCTTAACAGGATCTACCGAAATGACATTAATCGCCTTATCTGCTACTTTCTGTTTAAGTTGTTCTAGGTAAGCATAAGCTTCATGTGTTTCGCAGTTCCAACCTACTTGTAGATTTTTCACAGGATCACTTGCCCAGAAAATAATGTTTTGGCTCTCTTTTAAAATGACTTCCCAAGACGTTCCTTGTGAATACACTTCCGTTGAACCAAGTACATATGGCAAAATCGTTTGACCTGCCCCCGTTGAATAGTCTCCTGCCGTACTAACACTATTACCATGCATCCCCACAGCACGAATCATGTGGTTACCACAGCTATGGAATTGCCCCGTTGAACGCCAACCTACGTTACCCGTGTGTAATGCCCAAGGACCGAATTCTTTTTGAATGCGTTCTAGCTCTTCATAAAATAGATCTAATGCTTCATCCCAAGTTACACGCACAAAACGGTTATCACCACGTTTGGTTTTATCACTATTATGACGATTTTTAAGCCAGTCTAAACGTACCATTGGATAACGGATACGTGATTCACTATAAATTAGCCCTTTGATTCCATTAATCATTTCCGTTGGATATTTATCATATTCAAACGGTCTCACTTCTGCTACTCGCCCATTGACAATTTTGGCACGAATGGCTCCCCAGTGAGATCCAGTAATCTTCCATTCACTGCTCTCTTTTGCAAATACTTTTTCGGCAACCAGGAAATTTGATGTTGCCATTGCCCCTGCCATAACTGACATGTTTTTCAAAAACTGACGACGGGATAATTTCATAATATATTCCTTCAAATTGTAATTCTGACTGATGATTGGGGCATATTACCCCAGCTACTACTCAATTAATGTTTTTCAAAATCTGATGAGTGCATTTGTAGGTAACGTAACACTTCTTTACCCGTCTGCTTATCCATATTGGTAAAACCTACCATACCGTTAAATAAACCAATCCAGGCATTTGAATCGAAGTGAGCAACATCTGGCTGTCTATGACAGGTACTGCATTGGGTTTTATAGACACTTTCTGCGTGAGCCCAAACTGCCTGAATATCTTCAATTAAGCTTGATTTTGCTACCCATACTTGCATTTTTACTTTTTGCCAAGTCAACCCTGTTATTGGATCTTCTTTTGTTTCAATAACATCAAATTTTGGTTCATTCGCCATAAACTCTTTATTTAATACGGCATCCGTAATATTTTTACCAAATTGGTCATACCAAATACGGCCAAAACCTTTATCTTTACGCCACATAACTAATTCAACTAAATCGGCACTACCTTCACTTTTAACAAAATTTACAGGTACTGCTGTTTCAAGTTGCCCAATTTGGGCAGTAAGAGCATTGTCGCTAAATAATTGAATAACATTTTTAGTGTAGTAAGTTTTCGAAGAAATAGGCGCCTTCACCACTAAATTATCAAATTTAGAGACTTCACCTGTATCATTACTTGATTCAGCTTGTTTTGGTAAATGATGTGCAATACCTTTATGACAATCCATACAGCTTTGATCTTTAGCTGCAGCTGGTTTCATTGCATTGCGAGCTTTCTCAGACATTTTGTCAAAATCCATGCGTTCATAACTATGGCAAGCTTTACACTCTTTTGAACCATTTGCTTCAAAACGTGCCCATTCACGTTCAGCCATTTCTTGACGGTGTTTTTCGAATGCTCCATCTTCTTTATATTTACCACTCATCTCAGCAAATACTTCACGAATGGCCTGAACTTTACGTGCATATTTTGCTGTTTTATCATGGGGTAAGTGGCAGCTTGAGCAAGTTGCAACAACACCTGATGCATTAGACCAGTGTGCTGTTTTCTTAAGTTCTTCTAAAGGTTGTTGCATTGAGTGACAACTAATACAAAATTCTTCGCTATTTGTCGCATCCATCGCATTATTTAAGCCTTGCCAGCTAATTGCTCCCGCAATAAAACCGATAGTGACTAATATACCTAAACCAATTTTTGATGATGGTTTAACAAAAAAATTCTTAATCGCTCCAAACATAATATCTCCTTAAGCAGTAGGTAAACCAATGACAAACATCTGTAATAGCCACACAACTAAACCATAAGTCCCTATACAAATTACCATTGCTAATGGCAAAATAACGCCAGCAATAATTGCCGCTTTCAATATTTCACTCATCATTTTTCTCCTTTATTAAATAGATATAAATTGACGATATACTAATTTTTTATAAAAAACTTACTAATGGGGGAAAATACGTATTTAGGTTAGAAAGGTGGAAAAGTTTGAGAAAAATCAAATTTATTGAGATGATAAAAAAGAAAATGGCGTATAAGAAACATACGCCATAGTAATAGCTTATTAAGCTTTTAAGTTAAACCAAGCGGGTATTTTAAAAGAAGATTCTGCAAAAAGATCCGGAAAAACTACCACACTTTTCCCAGACTGCACTTGATAAGCCAAATGTGGTTGACTAATTGAAAGATCCTTTGAACTATCAGGATAGGTCAATCCAATCTGTTGTTGGTTTCCTAAGTAATACATACCATTTACACCGTTATAAACGATTGAACGAATCCCTTGATTGACTTCTTTAAAACTACGCGAAGAAACACATTCTCTCCACACATTGGCTAATAATTGTACCTGATCATATGCTGCACTTGCCTGAGAGTAAGTTGGCTGGCGATCAAATAGCGTCTGATAATGCTTACGAAATTGCTGCCCCACAAAATTGTTGGTTAGCCCCGTTGTAGATGCCCATATTACCCCCTCACAAATTTGCTGTTCAGGTAAAAATGCCGAAGGTGCATAAATACTATAAATTAGCGCATTAATCGGTGCTTGAATAAAAGCTTGGTAAAAATCAACAATATCTTCAGCAAAATAAGAAGCCAGGACAATCATTGATGGCTGTAGGTTATGCACTTGCTTAATGGCATATTCAAAAGTATTTTCCACCTGATCTAGCTCGATAATATCAACCGTCCAATTTAGCTGTTTTAATGAGATAATCAGAGACTCTATACCAATATAAACTTTCTTCCATTTAACAGTGATGACTAATAGCTGCTTTTGGGCAATCAATTGAGAATAGTTTTGTTGATAAACCTGTAAAAAACGCAATACCCCCAAGCCATAATTTACATCATTAGCACAAGATTGAAATATATTATCGATCTGCTCTATTGGCAGGTTTTGGGCGATTTTATTAGAGTAACTATGGCTAGCAAAGTGTAAATAAGGAATCTGCTGCTGTGCTACATACTCATGAATATCAGGTGAATAGCAGGCATAGCTCGCCGAAATTGCATCCACTTCTTTTTCAACTAATTGTTGATAAGCAGACAAAATACTCTTTTTATCATCAATACAAAAACCTGTAGTTTCAAGCTTTAACTGCCTACCATTAATTCCCCCTTGCTGATTAATGATTTCTACTGCAAGCTGAGAACCATTGACTAATTCTTGTGCATCTATCTTCCCTAATCCTTCAGCTACATAAGGTACACCGATGGTTATAGGATGAGATTTACTCCGTTTAATTGCAAAAACTGGCTTAGAACTACCCGCTTGTAGATCTTTTGCAATTTGCTCAATTTTATATGTCGCCAAAACTGAGCTTTCAAGATTACCAGGGGTTGGTAAACAATAAAGATTTTTACTTATAGCAAATACTGCGAGAACTGTTCTACTATCAATACCTGTTTTCTTAAACAGGTGTTCTATATGTTTTTCAATCGTGCGCTCGCTAATATAAAGCTGTGCCGAAATCTCTTTATTAGTCAATCCAGCACTCACCAAAGTGAGTATTTCCAATTCCCGATTACTAAATTCAAAAGGTAAAGTAACCTCTTTCGCATGAACCAAATTAAAGGTCCGTTTATAGCGCAAAAAAGAAATTTCTAACCAGGTAGTTTTTTGCGGGTGGCGGTAGAAAAAACTCAAAAAATCACGCTTTGAAATTAATAATGCATGGGCATATTTTACAACTTGTGGAAGCCCTGCAAAATATTCAGCCCCCCTTTTATCTTCCCACTCAAAAATATTGCCTTTGTTATCGACCAGACATGACCAATCTGTTCTTTTATTCATCACATTCTCCTTTAAGTGACGTAACATAACAGAAAGCACTCTAATTTTTAATGATCTTTTTCAAAGAACTGTCAATAACTACCAAGAATAGACATTGCTGTTTAAATACAAGCGGTCGCTTTTTTCATATTTTTTACAAATTCCCCAAGTTCTGCCAATAACTTCTCTTGGTTATCCAAATTACGCTCAATAATTTTGACAATCGCTGAACCTGAAATCGCACCATCAGCCCCCATGGCTAACGCCTGTTTTACTTGATGTGGTTCTGCAATACCAAAGCCTTGTAAAATCGGGGCTGACTTGGCTTGTTTAAGTTGTACAATCAAATTATCCAAATTGGCAGCGTGATTTTGATTTTCTGCGCTGGTGACGCCCGCACGAGAAACCAAATACGTATAGCCTTCTGTTTTGGCTGCAATTTGTTCAATGGTGGTTTGATCTGCATTCGGCGGGCAAATAAAGACCGCTTGTATGCCATATTTTTTCGCTACATCGGCAAATTCCGCCGAATATGCGACAGGCACATCTGCCACTAACACGGCATCAACACCTGCTTGCTGACAACGAGCAAAGAAAATGTCAGGTGTTGGCACATAAATTAAGTTGGCACAAAGTAGCAAGCCAATCGGAATAGTTGGATATTTTGCTCTTACTTTGGCAAGTAGTTCAAAGCAAGCGTCAGTGCTGTAACTACCGTCTAAAGCACGTTTATTTGCCGCTTGAATCACTGGGCCGTCAAGTAATGGATCGGAGAATGGAAAGCCAAGTTCTAACGCATCTGCGCCGTTTTCAACAAGGGTTTCGATAATTTCAAAGGAGCGGTCAAAATCAGGATCACATAAGGTCACAAAGGGGACAAAAGCACCTTCATTTTTTGCTTTGAGTTGTGGGAATAGTGTGTCAAAACGGCTCATTGCGCATCTCCATTTAAAATTTTATCCACGGTGAAAATATCTTTATCGCCCCGACCTGACAGATTTACCACCAACAGCTGCTCTTTTTCAGGGTGTTGTTGAATCAATTTAAGTGCATAAGCCAACGCATGAGACGATTCCAACGCCGGAATAATGCCTTCATTGCGGGCTAAGGCTTGGAAAGCATCAAGCGCTTCTTGATCGGTAATCGACACATAATCCGCCCGCCCAATCGCATTCAAATGAGCGTGTTGCGGCCCAACGGAAGGAAAATCAAGCCCCGCTGAAATAGAATATGACTCTTCAATCTGCCCGTCTTTATCTTGCATAATCGGCGATTTCATACCGAAATAGATTCCAACACTGCCATGTTTTAATGGCGCACCGTGTTCGCCTGTTTCAATCCCTTTGCCCGCTGGCTCAACGCCGATTAATTGCACCTGTTCTTCGGCAATAAAATCCGCAAACATCCCAATCGCATTTGAGCCTCCGCCGACTGCCGCAATCACCGCATCAGGCAAACGCCCTTCTTTTTCAAGGATCTGGCGTTTTGTCTCTTCGCCAATCATTTTTTGGAACTCTCGCACAATGGTTGGAAACGGGTGTGGACCCGCCGCCGTACCAAGCAGATAATGCGTCGTTTCATAGTTTGCCGCCCAATCACGCATTGCTTCACAGCAAGCATCTTTTAACGAGCAAGAACCCTTTTCCACAGGCACTACTTCTGCGCCCATCAAACGCATACGAAACACATTCGGCGATTGACGCTCCACATCTTTTGCCCCCATATAAACACGGCAAGGCATATCCAACATGGCACAAGCCAAGGCAGTTGCCACACCGTGCTGCCCTGCGCCTGTTTCAGCAATGATTCGAATTTTGCCCATGCGTTTCGCCAATAAAATCTGCCCTAATACTTGGTTGGTTTTATGCGCCCCGCCATGTAATAAATCTTCACGTTTTAAATAGAGCTTGGTTTTTGTGCCTTTGGTCAGGTTACGACACAAGGTTAACGCCGTCGGGCGACCTGCGTAGTTTTTGAGTAAATCGGTAAATGCTTTTTGAAATTCAGGATCTTGTTGTGCATCAACAAACGCTTGTTCAAGCTGTTTCAACACAGGAACGAGAATTTCAGGCACATACATACCGCCAAATTCGCCAAAATAGGGATTGAGAAGTGTGTTCATATTGCGTCCTTAAGAAATTTAAAATAGGTCAATATGCTTGAAGTGTACTATTAAACTAGTACAAAAGAAAGTATTCTGTAAAATGTTTTAGAAAAGTAACCGCTTGCATATCTACAAGCGGTCTGATTTGAGGGATTTTTTGCAAAAACTAACTTCTTGCCACCGATAACGGCGCAAAACTTTGTGCTACAGGCATCACTTCAATACGATTAATATTGACATGCGGTGGCTGTTGATTCAGCCATAATACGATTTCCGCAATATCTTCTGGTGTGACAAATTGTACATTCTCATACACTTTTGCCGCTTTTTCGTCATCGCCTTTAAAACGCACATTGGAAAACTCCGTACCGCCACATAAGCCCGGTTCAACATTGCTGACCCGAATTGCCGTCCCCGCCAAGTCTGCCCGTAAATTCAAACTAAACTGTTTGACAAAAGCTTTTGTTCCACCATAGACATTCCCGCCTGGGTAAGCATAACTGCCTGCAATCGAACCTAAATTGATAATATGCCCCACATTACGTGCAACCATTTCAGGTAAAATCAACCGTGTGACGGTAACTAAGCCTTTGATATTGGTATCAATCATCTGATACCAATCATTCAAGTCAGTTTTATGTGCAGGCTCTAAACCAAGCGCCAAACCTGCATTATTGACCAATAAATCCACTTGTTGCCAACCTTCAGGGCGATTATTCAACACTTCAGTCGTTTGTTCTGCATTGCTCACATCAAAGGCAAGGGGAAGAAAATGTTCACCTAATTCAGCTTTCAACGCCTGTAAACGTTCAAGTCGTCTACCTGTGCCAATCACTTTATAACCTGCTTGGATTAAGGTTTTGCAAATCGCCAAGCCAAAACCTGACGTTGCACCTGTTACTAATGCGGTTTTCATATTTTTCTCCTGACTTGAAATTATTATTGAACTTGATAATACAAGCGCTCTGATTTTGCAAAAATTACATGTAGGGGCGGGGTTTATCCCCGCCCAGAATAACACCAATATTTAACGGGTGGGGATAAACCCCACCCCTACGAATTCTTTTAAGTTTTGTGCAATAATGCCGAAAATTTTGCTGAATCAGACCGCTTGTTCACGTTTCATCAATCACAAACTCAAACCAATCAATCACATCCTTTTCATGAACACCGTTGGGGATTAACACGCCAGCATTTTTAACGGAATTTGGATCTTGTGAGATTAATGGATGCCAATCAAACAACGGCTTACCTTCATATAATAGGCGATAAGCGCAGGTTTTAGGTAGCCAGCTGAAATCGGGTAAGTTCTTTTTCGTGAGCTTGGTGCAATCTTTTTCGATCTTAAAACGGTTGGGATAATTGGTGCATCGCCCTGTTTCTACATCAAGTAAGTTGCAAGCCACACGGGTGTAATAAAGCCGTTCCCGCTTGCCTCGCCCTTGAATATATTTGCGATAACAACACTGACCACAGCCGTCGCACAACGCTTCCCACTCAGCTTCGTTCATTTCAAGTAGCGATTTGGTTTGCCAAAAAAGCGGTGCGATTTCAGGATTTTTTTGCAACATTAACGAATCACAACCGCAGTGCCGGTTGCCACGACGATAAACATACCTTTATCACCGCCCATCGATTGATATTCCATAGAGACACCAACCACTGCATTTGCACCGACTTTTTTTGCTTCTTTTTCTAATTCTTCCAAGGCTTCTTTTCTCGCACTATTTAGTTTGCTTTCATAAGCACCTGAACGTCCACCAATCACATCGGTAATGCTGGCTAAAAAATCACGAATAAAATTCGCACCTGAAACGACTTCGCCAAAAACTAAGCCTTTGTACTCAACGATTTGGTGATTTTCAATAGTCGGTGTAGTAGTAATAATCATAAGATTCCTATTTCAATTGTTGTTTTAAGGATTGTAACGCAATGGCACGGTGAGAGATTTTTTTCTTCTCGACCGTTTCTAACTCTGCAAAAGTGCAATTTTTTGGCTGATAGAAAAACAGTGGATCGTAGCCAAAGCCGTTTGAACCTCGCTCTTCACGCAAAATTTGTCCGTAACATTCGCCTAATGCAATTTTGGGGGTTGGATCCGTTGGGTGCTGTAACATCACGATACAACTCACAAATTTCGCACGACGATCTTCATCCGCCACATTTTCTAACGCTTTAACCAGTTTTTGACGGTTCGCCGCATCATCACCCTCTACGCCTGCGTAACGTGCTGAATAAAGCCCCGGTTCTCCGCCTAATACGTCAACCGCCAAGCCTGAGTCATCGGCAATCGCAGGTAAACCTGTCATTTGTGCGGCATAGCGCGCTTTGATTAATGCATTTTCCACGAAAGTTAAGCCGGTTTCTTCAGGGCTTTGAATGCCAAATTCACTTTGAGCAATCACTTCAAAGCCAAATTCTGCTAAGACATCCGCCATTTCTTTCACTTTGCCTTGATTACCTGTCGCAAGGACGATTTTGGTTTTGTTCATTTGTTTTCCTCATTTGCAAAATTTTTATCAAATCCGACCGCTTGTTTACCCTCTCTCTGCTCAAAATAGCCTTACGCTATTTTGAGCTGTCTCTCTCCCGTAAACGGGAGAGAGAAAACATTAGTATAAACACGGATCGCTCTCATTGGGTCTCGTTTTAAAGCGTCTATGCAACCACATATATTGACTTTGGGCTTGCATAATTTCAGCTTCGACTACTTTATTCATTAGGGCTGCCGTATCCACATCATTTTCACAGTGACTAAAATCAACCTGCGGGCTGATTTTCACAGTGTAGCCAGAAAAGTCTTCGTTTCGCATTGGCGTAAACGGTACGACGATACTGTTTGGTGCAGAGCGCAACAACATTCTCGTACCTGCCGTAGTACAAGCTTCTTGTACAGCAAAAAACGGCACAAATACGCTATTTTTACGACCATAATCATGATCAGGAGCATACCAAATGGTTTCTCCTGCCCGTAATACTTTGATCATACCACGCAGATCTTTACGATCTAACATCGCTTTATTCGAACGAACACGACCACGGAATTGAATCCAATCCAATAACGGATTATCGTTCGGACGGTAAACACCAATACCTTGATGATGAAGTCCTACAATCCTTGCGCCGAGTTCAAGGGTTAAAAAATGCACGCCAACAAAGATAATACCAGTCCCAACAGGCTGATTTTTCAAATGCTCCAATCCTTCAATTTTCGACCATTTGAGAATACGTTTGTCTGACCAAAACCATGCCATGCCTGTTTCAATAATCGCCATACCGACAGATTCTGCATTTTTCGTCAGAATCTCATCAATTTTGGCTTGAGAGTAATCAGGAAAGCAAAGTTCCAAGTTACGTCTAGCAATCCGCATACGGCGTTTTCCAAAGCCTAAGTGAGTAAAAAGCTTACCTAGGCCTTTACCTATTTTCACTAAAATAGGATAAGGTAACGCTAAAATTAACTTGAAAATACCAAGCCCAAGCCATAATCCCCAATACTTTGGATGTAAAAAATCCCGTTGGAAAGGGGGAAGTTGTTTTTCTATCATTATCTGGTTTCCATTGATTTTACCGATAGGCGAATCCACTCCAGTGCGATTTCACGATGTGCGATAGATAAATTATAAATAGCATCTTCGCTTAACACACCACGAGGTATTTCTGGTGGAATTTCCCCTTGCTCATCTGCATTATAATCTGCTTGCCACTCTTCATCATAATAATAATTTTCTAATGCTTTAATCTGTGGCAACAAGCTGTTCCAAGCTTGCTGAAGCTCCACCATTTTATCAATTAAATCGTTAGCTTGATTTAAAATTTGTTCCATCTGTTGAATTTTTATTAAGCGATGTTCTAATAACATAATATCTCCTAAAATATCGTCGGAATTATAGTCAAAAACAATTTAAAAGTGTTAAGTAGATCAAATTTTTGAGTTTTACTTGATTTCAGGGGTTGAAATTTTGGAGTGAAAGGCATAAGTTGAAGTCATCCAATCAATCGACCAATATGGTCTTAACAAAGAGGTAAATGCTATGACAATCAATATTTCAAGCAAACAAATGGAAGTAACTCCTGCAATTCGTACACACATTGAGGAGCGTTTGGCGAAACTGAATAAATGGCAAACTCAGCTCATTAACCCACATTTTATTATTCATAAATTACCAAATGGTTATGAAGTTGAGGCATCTATTGGTACACCTGTTGGCGATTTATTTGCAAAAGCACACGACGAAGATCTCTATAAAGCGATTAATGAAGTTGAAACAAAACTTGAAACTCAATTAAATAAACAGAAACATAAAGGCGAAGCGCGTCGCGCAGACGATAGCATCAAAAAAGCCAACGAAAGTTTATAAATCACATGAAAAGGGGCGTTTTAAACGCCCCAATTTGTTTTCTAATCTTTAAGAAAGAGTGGACCTAGTCTGCTTTTAGGAATCCCAAACTGTTCAGGATAAATAACATCAACTAAATAAAGCCCTTCTGCTTTCGCCGTGGGGGCCGCCAAGGTTCTATCTTTTTGATCTAACAGCCATTTGATCCACTCCGTTGGCTGTTTTCCTTGCCCAACTTCAATTAAACTTCCCACAATATTTCTAACCATATGATGCACAAAGGCATTCGCCTGAATATCCACGATAATATAATCTCGCTCTCGAGTTACATTAAGATGATGAACATTGCGCCATGGAGTATGTGATTGGCATTGTGCCGCACGAAATGAGCTAAAATCATTTTCACCAAGCAGAAACTGCCCTGCTTGGTGCATTTTTTCATGATCCAATGGATGATAATAGTGAGAAACACCTTTAGGCAAAATCGCTGAACGCAATTTGTGGTTATAAATAATGTAGCGATAACGACGAGCAGTGGCACTAAAACGAGCATGAAAATCTTCGCTGACTTCCACCGCCCATTTTACCGCAATATCATCAGGCAAATGGGTGTTAGTACCAAAGCACCAACTTTGTAACGGACGGTTAGATACTGTTTCAAAATGCACGACTTGCCCTGTGCCATGCACGCCAGCATCAGTTCGTCCTGCACAAAACACTTCACAAGGCGAATTAGCGATAATTGATAACGCTTCTTCCAGTTTCTGTTGAACGGAATCAACATTCTGCTGACGTTGCCAGCCAAAGTAGCGACTGCCATCATACTCAATACCAAGGGCGATTTTCATGCAAAAAATTCCTTAAATCTGACCGCTTGTTTACTTGCTGATGAGTGATAAAAACTCTTTACGAGTATCTCTATCTTGTAAGAATACGCCGCCAAAAGCCGATGTCATCGTTTGGCTATGGGTATCTTTTACGCCACGGCATTTCACGCAGAAGTGAGTTGCTTTGACATAAACTGCCACATCTTCTGTCTCTAAGATTGTTTGGAATGCAGTTAAAATCTGTTCAGTAAAACGTTCTTGCACCTGTGGACGTTGGGCAAAGAATTGCACCACTCGATTAATTTTCGATAAACCAATCACCCAATCTTTTGGGTAGTACGCTACGGCAACTTTGCCATCAATGGTGACAAAATGGTGTTCACACGTACTGGTTAAGGTAATATCATCGACCAACACCATTTCACTCACCTTCATCTGATTCTTGATTTTGGTGATTTTAGGGAAGGTTTCATAATCAAGTCCGCTAAAAATTTCATCCACATACATTTTAGCGAGACGATGTGGCGTCTCTTCAAGGCTGTCATCACGCAAATCTAAGCCGAGAAGTTCCAACACTGAGCGCATATGTTGCTGGATTTCACTGCGACGAGTGTCTTTATCTTTTTGGTGGTCAACTGTTGGGGTTTCAATCCCCTTTGCAAGAAGGGCTTCACGCACGCTTTGGGCTTCTGGAGAGATGTTGCTCATTGATATTCCTCTAAAATTTTAAGCGGAAGATTCTACCAAATTGCCTTAAAAAAACAACGCAATCAATAAAAATAGTGTAGAATCATTCGCAATTACATCAGAAAGAGAATAATAAAATATGTATTATCATTTTAATGAAAAAATTGTCTCATCCGTTCAACAAGCTTTTGTTAAACAGATATTAAATTGCAAAGATTTTAGTCAATCTGACCGCTTGTTAGGCTCATCTAAAGGGAGAGGCACCACTTGGTTTTTAAAGACTGAACAAGAACTAGGCGTAAATAGTGTGTTGCGCCATTATTACCGCGGTGGACTATTTGGTAAGGTGATTAAAGATCACTATTTTTTCCAAGGCAACAAAAATACTCGAGCGATGCTTGAGTTTCGTTTACTTGAACAACTCTCTCAATGGCATCTTCCTGTACCTAGACCAATTGCAATCAAAATCCAACGTAATCTCTGTTTTTATCAAGCGGATATTTTGTTAGAAAAAATTGCAAATACCCAAGATTTAAGCCAGATTTTACAAAATCAGCCATTATCATCTGAACAATATCAGCACATTGGCAAATTAATTCGTCAGCTACACGACCATCAAGTCCATCACTCCGATCTGAATATTCATAATATTCTGCTGGATAAACAAGGCAAGTTTTGGCTGATTGATTTTGATAAATGCCAAATTCAGCAAAACGATGAATGGAAACAAGGAAATTTAGATCGTTTGCTTCGATCTTTCAATAAAGAAACAGAACGTTTAAACATTCAATTTCAACAAAATGATTGGGATATGCTCTTAAAAGGATATCATTCAATCTAAAAGATAAGAGTGAATAACTTTCGCTATTCACTCTTATTTTTAGTCAATTACCAACCTTTCACCATAGCACCTTTAAAAACTTCATTTGCTTTGTTGAATACTTCTTCAGATTGATAGGCTTTAACGAAATCTTTCACGATTTCTTTGTCTTTATTATCTTCACGAGCCACAATTAAATTCACATAAGGTGAATTTTTGTCTTCAACGAAAATACCATCTTTCGTTGGCGTTAAGCCGATTTGACCTGCGTAAGTCGTATTGATAATAGAAAATGCAACATCATCAAGCGTACGTGGCAGTAATGGCGCTTCTACTTCTTGAATATCTAGATTTTTTGGATTTTCAACAATATCAACACGGGTAGAAAGCAAGTTGGTATTATCCTTTAATTTAATTAAGCCTTGTTTTTCAAGCAAAATTAATGCACGACCTAAGTTAGTTGGGTCATTTGGTACAGCAATCTTTTCACCGCCTTGTAACTCATTGATCGATTTAATTTTCTTAGAATATGCGGCAATTGGATAAACAAACGTATTGCCAACAGGGGTTAATTTGTAACCTTTGTCTGCAATTTGTTTATCTAAATAAGGCTTGTGTTGGAAAGCGTTAACATCTAAATCGCCTTTATTCAACGCTTCATTTGGGGAGGCGTAATCGGTGAAAATCACTAATTCAAGATCACGATTGTATTTCTCTTTCGCTACTTTAGCAGCGACTTCCATCACTTCATGCTCTGGGCCTGAAATAACGCCTACTTTTAATACTTCTTTTTTCTCATTACAAGCGGTTAAAACCAATGCTGAAACAACCGCAAGACCTAATAATTTTTTAAAGCTCATCTTTGTCTCCTAAATAAAAAGGAGAGCAGATAGTGCCATTGCACTATACTTCTCTCCATTTTGCCTAATTACCAGCCTTTTACCACGCCGCCGTTAAATAATTTTAACGCTTCTTGGTAAACTTCTTCTGTTTGGAATGCTTTTACGAAAGTTTGTAAACGCTCGTCACCTTTGTTGTCTTCACGGCTGACGATTAAGTTTACATATGGAGAATCTTTTGATTCCACAATCACGCCATCTTTATCTGGACTTAAACCTGCTTGACCTGCGTAGGTGTTATTGATGATCGCTAAATCCACGTCATCTAATGCACGTGTTAACAATGACGTTTCAACTTGAGTGATTTTGATGTTTTTTGGATTTTCGATAATGTCATTCTCTGTTGAGAACACATTTTTCGGATCTTTTAATTTTAATAAGCCGTGTGCTTGAAGTAATAATAATGCACGAGCGGTGTTACTTGCATTATTTGGAATCGCAACAGTCGCACCGTCAGGTAACTCAGCGATATTTTTAATTTTCTTAGAGTATGCTGCAATTGGCCATACGAAAGTATTGCCGATCACCGCCATTTTATAGCCACGGTCTTTACTCTCTTGCTCTAAATAAGGCACCGTTTGGAATGCGTTAGCATCTAGATCTTTTGCATGTAACGCTGCATTTGGCTGTGTGTATTCCGTAAACTGAACTAATTGTACATCTAAGCCATATTTTTCTTTTGCGATTTTAACCGCCACTTCCGTCATTTGCGCTTCTGGACCAGTCATTACACCAATTTTTAATGGCGCAACAGGTTTTGCTGGCTCAGTAGGTGCTGCAGTTGCCGCTTTTTCTTCTTTACAACCTGTTAATGCAAGTGCAGAAACAAGGGCTAATCCTAATAGTTTTTTGAAGTTCATGTTTGCATCCTTAATAGTTTTAATGATACAAGCGGTTACTTTCTAGTAAAAATCTGCAAATCTTTATGTAAATCGCACCGCTTGTAGAAAGTAGAAATAAATTACCAGCCTTTTACCACGCCATCTTTGAAGTGTTTTTGTGCTTCTTGGAACACTTCTTCCGTTTGATAAGCTTTCACAAAGTTTTGTACCGCTTCGCTTGCTTGGTTATCTTTGCGAGCAACGATTAAATTTACATAAGGTGAATCTTTATCTTCAACAAACACACCATGTTCTGTAGTATTTAAGCCAACTTGACCTGCATAAGTATTGTTCACAACCGCTAAATCAACATCGTCTAACGCTTTCGCTGCAACTGATGTATCCACTTCTTGAATTTTTAAGTTTTTCGGATTTTCAACGATATCTAAAGAAGTCGAGAATAAGTTTGTGTTGTCTTTTAATTTAATTAAACCTTGTTTTTCTAAAAGAATTAATGCACGCGCAAGGTTACTTGGGTCGTTCGGTACAGCTACAACAGCACTGTCTTGTAACTCACTCACATTTTTAATTTTTTTAGAATAACCTGCTAATGGATACACAAAGGTATTACCCACAATAACTAGATTATCTAAACCTTTAGACGCAGAGTCTTTGTCTAAATAAGGCTTATGTTGCATTGCATTTACATCTAAATCGCCTTTGCTTACTGCAGTATTTGGTAAGGCATAATCATTAAATAAAACAAACTCAACATCTAAACCGTATTTCTCTTTTGCAACCTGAGCTGCTTTCTCTGCAACGGTATGTTCAGGGCCTGACATCACGCCTACTTTGATTTTTTGTGTTTGTGCTGCTGGAGCTACCGCAGATGTTTCTGCTTTTTTCTCTTCTTTACAGCCAGTTAATGCCAAGGCAGAAACGACGGCTAAGCCTAGTAATTTTTTGAAGTTCATAGGAAGTCCTCTTAAAGTGATATATACAAACTGATTCTCTTAGTACGGTATAGCCGTACTAGGTTAGCCATAAGTCAGCTCCTTCGGAGCTGATAGACATAAAAAACACCTTTTTGATGATTATTTATACATAAAACATCAACAATCTTTAACGATGATCGTAACGTTTAGCGAGATTGTCGCCGATTTTTTGGCTAATCATCACAATCGCCACGATAATAATCGTTGCGATCCATTTTACATAGACCATATTACGATGTTCACCGTAGCTGATCGCAAGGTTACCCAAGCCACCGCCACCAACAGCGCCCGCCATTGCCGAGTAGCCGATAAGTGCAACAAGGGTTAAGGTGATACCGTTGATTAGAATTGGTAACGACTCTGGTAGATAAAATTTTGAGACCACTTGCCAATTCGTCGCCCCCATGGATTTTGCTGCTTCAGTTAAACCACTTGGGATTTCTAGTAACGCATTTGATGTTAAACGAGCAAAAAATGGAATCGCTGAAACGCTTAATGGCACAATCGCCGCCGTGGTACCTAATGTGGTTCCAACCAATAAACGCGTAAATGGCAATAACACCACAAGCAAAATAATAAACGGCACAGAACGACCAATATTGATCACCACATCAAGCACTTGGTGTAAGCCTTTATGCTCTAAAATTTCGCCTTTGCCTGTTAAAAACGCCACAAAACCGATTGGCATACCAACTAATACGGCTAATGCCGTTGCCACAAAGCCCATATATAAGGTTTCTAATGTGGACATTGCCACCAACTCCCACATTTTAGGAGTAAGTTCATTGATAAAATCATTCCACATAGCCCAATACCTCAACTTTCACATTGTTATCAATTAAATAGAATTTTGCTTCCGCAATCGAATCGTGATCGCCTTCGACTTCGGCAATCACAAAACCAAATTTCACCCCGCCTGCATAATCAATTTGTGACATTAAGATACTGAAATCAATGCTAAATTTCTTCGATGCGTGAGAAAGCAACGGCGCATCCACAGAACGCCCTGTAAACTCAAATTTAATAATTGGCTTACTGTTTGGTGTTTGATGTGGTGAAAGCTGATCCATATACTCTTGTGGTAATTCGATATGGAATGTGGATTGAATAAAACGTTGCGCCAATTCTGTTTTAGGATTGGAAAAAATCTCACTGACCGAACCGCTTTCAACAAGCTGACCTTTATCAATCACCGCCACACGATCACAAATGCGTTTTACCACTTCCATTTCGTGCGTAATTAATAAAATGGTTAAGCCTAAACGTTTATTAATATCTTTTAATAATTGTAAGATTGACTGTGTTGTCGCAGGATCTAATGCGCTAGTTGCTTCATCACACAACAACACTTGCGGATCGTTAGCAAGCGCACGCGCAATCGCCACACGCTGTTTTTGACCGCCAGAAAGATTGCTCGGATAAACATCGTGTTTATCCGACAAACCGACAAGCTCAAGCAATTCACTCACTTTACGCTGAATTTGATCTTTCGGCGTATGGTTTAATTCAAGGGATAACGCCACGTTTTCAAAAACTGTGCGTGATGAAAGTAAATTGAAATGTTGGAAGATCATACTAATCTTACGGCGTGCAAGATTTAGATCTTTCTCTGAAAGCGTTGTTAAATCTTTGCCATCAACAATCACCTGCCCCATCGTTGGGCGTTCTAATAAATTCACGCAACGAATCAAGGTACTTTTACCCGCACCCGATGCACCAATCACGCCGTAAATTGTCCCCTTCGGCACTTCAAGATTAACGTTATCAAGGGCAGTAATTTTTTTACCCTTAACGTCGAACTGTTTGCTGATATTTTTCAGCTGAATCATATTCTCTATCCACACTTTATTAAAAATTAATAATCTTGGCTATTTTAGACGTCTAGATTGCTATGTCAATTCACAAAATGAAATTTTTTATGCAAAAATTGCATAACGATATTAATTCTCTTCATAAAAAAGAAAGTAGGTTGGGCATCATCCCCAACCTACTTGTTAACATTTCGCTATTCTCTCAAACACTAACCTAATTTTCTCAGCATCCTTCACACCTTTCGCTGATTCCACGCCTGAGTTGAGATCAACACCTAAACAGCCTTGTTTCAAGGCGTTATCAATATTATCCAAGCCGATTCCACCCGCTAAGAGTGCTTTGGCTTTAATTTCATTTGGAATCAATGACCAATCAAACGCTTCGCCCGAACCGCCTTGTTTGCTGTCTAAAACGTAGCGATGAACAAGCGGGTTCTGCTTAAATTGTGTCTGTGAATTGACGGAAATCGCTTTCCAAATTTGAATTTTGCCGTCGAATTTTTCAGCCAATTCGGCAATATAAGCCTCATCTTCTGCGCCGTGTAACTGCACGGCAAACAACTCAAGCTGTTTTGCAATTTTTTCGACAAAACTGACCGCTTGATCTTGGAAAACACCCACAAAACGCAATGGCGCTTGCACGACAAGCTCTTGCGCTTGGCGTAACGATAAGGCTCTTGGTGATTTTTCTGCGAAAATCAATCCGCCATATAATGCGCCGTTCTGATATACCGCTTGCACATCTTGCGGACGGGTTAACCCGCAGACTTTATTCTCGCCATACACCACCGTTCGCACGGCATTATTTAAATCCGCCTTACCCATTAAGCTACTGCCAATCAAAAAGCCGTGAGCAAAAGGTTTAATCTGTTGAACTTGTTTGTGATCGTAAATGCCCGATTCGCTGATTAAACGGGTTTCTGTAGGAATCTGCGCTTGGTATTTTTGCACAAGTTGCACAATGCGATTCATATCAATGGATAAATCGTGCAAATTGCGGTTATTCACGCCGATAATTTTGGCTTTCAAGGCTAATGCTCGCTCAAATTCCGCTTCGTTGCTGGTTTCCGTCAAGACACCCATACCCAACGAATGCGCCAGCTCGCTTAATTGACGATAGGTTTCATCGTCCACCACCGATAACATCAACAAAATCGCATCGGCTTGATGATAACGAGCCAAATACACTTGATAAGGCGAAATCATAAAATCCTTACACAATACAGGTTGTTCAACCTGTTGGCGAACCTGATTGATATAGGCAAAATCCCCTTGGAAATATTGTTCATCGGTCAACACCGAAATCGCTGTGGCATAATTTTTATAAACTTGAGCAATCGCATCTAAATCAAAATCGGCTCGAATTAAACCTTTTGAAGGTGAAGCTTTCTTGCATTCCAAAATGTAAGCGGGTAGTTCGTGCGAACTTTTTGCAAATGCGTGATAAAAATCTCGATCACTTGGAGTAAGCTGATGTTGAAATTCAGATAACGGAAAGGCTTTTTCTTTTTGCTCGACCCAACGCGCTTTATCTTGAACAATCTTCTGAAGAATGGTAGGTTGATTTTGCATATTTTGTCCTTATATATGGGCAATTCGTTTTTATGGACAGAACAATAAAGGACAGCTAATGAAAACACAAGTAAAACAACATTTAAATGATCTTGAAATTGCGCTTCGGTTGCACGATTTATGGGAGATGACCCCGCCGTCTGAAGAAGCACTGGCAAATGATGAGCCGTTTTGTGTCAGCACGCTTTCAGCAACTCAATGGCTACAATGGATTTTCTTACCTAGAATGCACGCTTTGTTAGATGCCAACGCCGAATTGCCCCGCAATTTTGCCGTGTCGCCTTATTTGGAAGAAGCGTTAAAAGATTTGGATTATCTCCATGCGTTGCATACGCCGTTAGTAAAACTAGAAACCTTATTGAAAAGCTAATGGAACTTGAAATTCTTTACCGTGATGATGAGCTGATTGCGATTAACAAACCTGCGGGAATGTTGGTACACCGCAGTTGGCTCGACAAACATGAAACCGTGTTCGCCATGCAGACCTTGCGAGATCAAATTGGTCAACACGTTTTCCCAATTCACCGCCTTGATCGTCCGACATCAGGCGTATTGCTCTTTGCGCTAAACAGCGACATGGCTCGTACCATGAGTTTGTTATTTGAACAACATCAAGTACAAAAAAGCTATCTTGCGATAGTGCGTGGTTACTTGATAGGGGAAGAGCGGATTGATTACCCGCTGAAAGTTCAGCTAGACAAAATTGCCGATAAATTTTCTCAAGAAAAAGAAGCGCAGGAAGCGATTACCGATTATAAAGGCTTAGCCACAGTAGAAATGCCTTATCCCGCAGGGAAATTCCAAACAGCTCGTTACAGCCTTGTGCAACTTTTCCCAAAGACAGGCAGAAAACATCAATTGCGTCGCCACATGAAGCATCTGTTTCACCCCATTATGGGCGATACCAACTATGGCGACTTACACCAAAACCGTGCTTTAACGGCAAATACAGGCTGTGACAGATTATTTCTCCATTCCAATTCTTTGCAATTTATTCACCCGAAAACATTGCAAAAAATTGCGATAAACGCACCGCTTGATGCTCAATGGAAAACACTTTTTACACAATTTAATTGGAACTTTACTGAATTTTATTAGACTTAAAGAGGTTCGAAATGGATAATACGTTATTGAGTTTAACTCATGAACAGCAACAACAAGCCGTTGAAAAAATTCAACAACTTATGCAACAAGGTATCAGTAGCGGAGAGGCAATAGCCATTGTCGCTCAACAATTGCGTGATGCTCATCAACAATCAGAGGAAAAATGATGAAAAAATATTTTGCACTCACTATGGCACTTGTATCGGTAACAGCCGTAGCAAATACAAACAAACCAGTAAATAGCCATACTGCAGAACAAAAACCACCTATGATGGTATTAACTACTGTAGATGTAAGTGGAAAAGTAATGAAACCGTTAAATAGCCGTGTTTATTCTCTTAGCAAAGCCAAAACTGAACTTTGTTGGGAAGTCTTTAATATTCCATTTATTGCTAAAAATAGAATTACAGAAGTTTTCGATACTCCAGATACGGCAAAATTTACAACTACAGATTCATCTATTGTTAGTAGTAATGATAATAAAACACATACTATTATTACCTATCAACCATCTATTAATAATGAGCTCATTAGAAGATGTTGGAAGTTTGATAAAACAGATCCGTTGGGAACATATAAACTTACTCTTCAGGTTAATGATGTCACATTCCCAACACAGACATTTAGCGTAGTGAAGTAATTAAAAAAGAGATATTATGTAATAGTTACACAAAAACGTGAAAATAAGAAAGATTTTATCTACCATCTTATTTTCACGTTTTTTATTAGCAAAACATTCTTATTTTCGTTAAATTCCAAAGTAAATAATGTTTACTTGACAAATAATTAAGAATATTTTCAGGAAGATCTACTTCGTGAATATTTCTATATTGGCTAATTATTTTATCGTTATTTGGTTCAAGTCGAATAAAATCAGCTAACTGTTGTCCAAATTGATATTTCTCGAAATTAGAATAATGAGCTATATTACAAGCGGTTAATTTATCTATTTCTTTTGCAATTTTATGTGGCTGCCCAACTAAATAGCCACGTTGTGCTTTACTAAGGCTACTAAACCACATGCCATCTTCTTTAGGCAATTCATCTAAAAAAGCAAGTAAGTCTACTAAATTTCCTTCTTTTAATTCAAACTCCAATTCACAAATAACATCTTCGCCAAAAGGATTTTTAATCACGCCTCTATCTAATGCAATTTCAATTTTTGATTTCTGAAAATCAACTAACCATTTTTCTCTCGTAAAATCAGTACTAAATATTGCCTGTAAATGAGATTGTAGCTGTTCTACATTCTCAATGTTTAAATTAAAATGTGAAACCAATTTTTTAAGATCTGGCGTTGAATTTTCTAAAGGTAAATTATATTCTGGTCTTATGTGTAACCCGCCCGTAATTTCGCCTTTTGTTTTTAAGGTTAATTCAAATTGCTGATTTTTGTTTCTTACTCTCAATCCCATTTGATTACGTTGAAAATAACCATCTAGAGAATCATAATATGTATTCCCTAATATTTCTTTCTCGTGAGAAAGAATATTCTGAGTATTTATCCATGCTTTAATAGTAGAAATATTTTTCTCTTCAAGCATAATTTTTAATTCAATTTCTTTTTCCATTTTTAACCTTTTATAAAAAAGAAAAAGCCTATCATTTGATAGGCTAATTCATTTAATCATATTATTGATTGTTCTGAGGTGCTACATTTTGTACAGGAGCTTGGGATGTTTGCGCTTTCTGTTTCTCTTCTTCAGTTAAAGTCACGTTTCCCACATGTGTACGACGTTGCAATTCATGATTTTGTAATAATTCATTAATACGACGCTGTTGGTACTCTAGCTGTTCTGCCGTTGGCTGATCTTTAGACGGCGCATTATAGCTCACAGGTTGAACAGAGTTCGTGAAAGGTAATGTTTGTAACACAGGTTGCTCCGCTTGTGCAACTTCATCATTACCGTTCATCATATTTACCCCTAATACAACGGATAAGCAAACCGATGCGGCAATCCCAGCTTGCATAATTGGAGTACTCCAACGTTTTAGTTTTAAGAGCAAGCCTTTCGGTTTTTCTTCTGTCTTAGCAGTTTCCATTTCTTCATTTTCAAGTAAAGCCGCCATTTTCGCTGAAAAATCGCTACCCAAAATCTGCTCTTCGCCACGCATCACGCTACGAATAGTATGATAGTTTGCCCACGTTTGTTGTAACTCAGCACTGTTGCATAAAGTTTCAGCGAAATTATCGCTTTCTTTATGTCCGTCCATATAGGCGGAAAGTGTTTCTTTATGTTGCATAGATAGCTCCAAGGATGTTTAAATTTGTTGCATAAGCGGACCAACTTTTGCGTCAATCGCTTCTCTTGCTCTAAAAATTCGAGAACGAACTGTACCGACGGGACATTGCATTGCTTCTGCAATTTCTTCATAACTTAAACCTTCTAATTCACGCAAGGTGATCGCAGTTTTAAGCTCGTCAGGTAAACTTTCTATGGTATCAAATACCACACGTTTTAATTCTTCGGATAACACCAAATTTTCTGGCGTATCTGCTTCACGTAACTGAATACCGCTGTCATAACTTTCTGCATCTTCAGCTAAAATATCTTCTTTTGGCGGTCTTCTACCTAAAGCAGTTAAATGATTTTTTGCTGTGTTTACAGCAATTCGATAAAGCCACGTATAAAAAGCACTTTCCCCACGGAAAGAGTTCAATGAACGATAAGCTTTAATAAAAGATTCTTGTACAATATCAGGAATATCGTCTCTTGCGACATAGCGAGTAAGCAATCCTGCTACTCTATTTTGATAACGCACGACGAGTAAATTAAACGCTCTCTTATCACCATTCTGTGCACGTTCAACCAATTCCTGATCGGTTATTTGCTCACTCATCGCTTTGCGTTCTCCTAACTTCTACGCTGTTTTTATTTTTTTCTAATGCACGCTCGTTAGTGCGTGGAAAAATGGAAAAGTTCATATAAATAATTTAATTGAATAAAATTTAGACCGAAATTTACAAAAATAGCTATTTTTTAGTAACACGAAAGCGTTGTAATGCCATCGCAACCAGTAAAATTATGCCACAGATTCCATAAAGTAACCAATTACCAAATTGAGCAAACAACGTCTGCCCTTTCATGATAGGAACTGAAGCCGTTAGGGTTGTTGCTTCAAATTGTGGTGCTTGTGCAGTGACTTTGCCATAAGCATCAACAAAGGCTGTTATCCCCGTATTCGTGGCTCGAATTAATGGTTTTCCTAATTCTAAAGCTCGCATTCTCGCCATTTGGAAATGCTGCCATGGACCTTGGCTTGCGCCAAACCAAGCATCATTTGAGATCGTCAATAAATAATCGGCTTGCTGTGCTTGCTGATTTTGTTGCACTTGATGCGTAAAAATAATTTCATAACAAATCGCCATATTAAAACGATAATTTGCGGCAACCAACGCGGGTTGAATAAAATCACCTTGAGATAAATTAATTGGCAACACAAAAACATCACGCATCCAATCTAATAAATCGCCAAATGGCACATATTCGCCAAAAGGCACTAAATGATGTTTATTGTAACGTGGCGATTGTGCAATCGAATAAGGCAGTGCTTTATTGCCTAATACCGTCGCACTATTGAATAATCCATGTTGAGATTGATGTAATGTGCCAATAATCACTTCACTGCCAACTTGCTCGCCAACCCGTTGGAGCTGTTGCATTAATGGCTCAATTTGCTCTTCCAAAGCGGGAATAGCAGATTCAGGCAAAATAATCACTTGATATTTACCTAAAACAGATTGAATCAACTGCTCGTAAGTGCTTACGGTATAATTAAAATGGGCAGGATCCCATTTCATTTTCTGTTCAATATTCCCTTGCACCAAGGCGACCGATACAGGCGCTTTATCTTTATCAACGGCGATAAAGTTCAGATATTTTGTCGCAAAAGCGAGTACTAATACGACAATAAGTGATGCACTACAAGCGGTGAGATGTTGTGATTTATTTGCAAATCCACGTAAAATCAGCACCAAATAACCACTCACCACCATCACAAAGAAAGTTAAGCCTTCTACGCCAAAAATAGTCGCAAGATTGGCAAATGGGCTATCAATCTGGCTATACCCGAATTGTAACCAAGGGAAGCCCGTAAACACCACGCCACGCAAATATTCCGTAAAGGTGAAAATGACCGCCCACACCCAAGGACTTGTCGCTCTAAAACGCTGAATAAAATAAGCGAAAAGTAAAGGATAAAGGGCAAGATAGCCCGCTAACAATAAAACAGCGAGATAACTCACCATTTCTGGCACACCGCCAAATTGGGTCATGCTTATTTGAACCCAATTTACGCCAACGGCAAAGTAGCTCACTGCCCAAAGAAAACTGCCCCAAAGTGCTTGTTTTTTCTCTGTTGATGTAGCAAGCCAAATCAGCCCTGCTGCCGATAAAAAGGCAACAATCCAATAGTCAAACGGGGAATAAGCTAATGTGCCTATTCCCCCTGAAATGATTGCCACTAAACAAGCGGTTAGATTGGATGATTTTTTTGCAATACTCATTCGCTATTTTTCTCTTGAGCCATTAATTCCAACTGTTCATCACTTACTGTAACTCGTAATTGAATCAATCGACGGCTATCTGCTGATGTCACTTTAAACATCATTCCACCTAATTCAATTTCTTCACCACGTTTAGGCAGATGACCAAAGGCTTGCATCACCAAACCACCGACCGTATCGACTTCCTCATCATCAAAACTGATCGCAAATTGCTGATTAAAACGTTCTATATCTGTTAAAGCAAGGACTGCATACGTATGTTGTGATAATTGACGAATCGGCTCCACTTCTTCTTCGTCAAACTCATCTTCAATATCGCCCACAATCTGTTCTAAAATATCTTCAATGGTCACTAAACCCGAGACAGCACCAAATTCATCTACCACAATTGCCATGTGAAAACGCTCCGAACGGAACTCTTTTAGCATTCTATCCACACGTTTACTTTCAGGCACAATCACGGCAGGACGCAAAATCGCTTCCATATTAAACGGCTCTGAATCCGTACGGAGATATTTCAATAAATCTTTCGCTAACAAAATCCCTTCGATCGTATCTTTACCACCACGAATCACTGGGAAACGAGAGTGTGCTGATTCGACAATCAAATCCACACAAGCATCTAACGGCTGCTCTGCATCAATAAAGATAATCTGCGGACGTGGGATCATAATATCCCTGACTCTCAATGAAGAGATTTCCATTACTCCTTCGATCATCTCTTTTGTGTCTGAATCAATTAACTCATTTTCAGCCGAGTCACGAATCACTTCCACCAAATCTTCTCGATTTTTAGGCTCTTGCTGAAATAATCCGCCAAATATTGATTTTAAAAAGGATTTCTTATCTTGCGTCTGCGCACTTTGCTGTTCATCACTCATTTTATGTACTCATATACAAATAAATCAGGCGAAAATTACCATACTTCAAATAAAAAATCGACAAAGATTGAAGATTCTCACTTTCTATTTACAAAAATTTAGCATAGGATATGCGAGTTTTTACCCCAAATACCCATTCCCTTTTAGGAGATTATTTATGAAATTAGGTAAAATTACACTTGCTATTGCTACATTTACTTTAGGTATCACTAGCGCTTCTGCTGGTACTCTCACCACTTCATCCAATGTGAATATTTTGGCATTTGATGGACAAAAAGTGAAAAAAAATACGGTATTGCAAATCAATGACACCCAACAACACCAAGTCGTTGTCGAAGTTTCAAGTATTTATCAATCAGGTTCAGACAACCAATTCTATGAATCTGCGCCCCTTGTAGTAACCTTCGCGGGGAGTCAAGAAAATATCCAAATCATCGCACCTACACTACGTAACGATCTAGAAGTGGAAAAATTCAAAAAATCTCCAACCTTTAAAATTCAAACCGCATCAGGACAAGCACTTGAGTACAAACAAGATGAATTAAAAGGCGAAGGTTTTATGCCGAATGCAAATATTGTAGATAACCTTGCAACTTACAATACAGGAAATGGTGTTGCTGCAGTAAAATCCCTTGCTGTCACAGCAATGCCTATTGCTATTGCTGGTGGCTCAAATAAAGTAGCTAAAGGCAAAGTGATGGTTCAAGGCGAAAATATCGCAGAACAACAATTACAATATTGGTTCCAACAAGCTGACAAAGAAACGCAAAAACGCTTCTTAGATTGGGCGAAAAAGCAGTAATATCAAACAAAGCACCTTCGTTTAGAAAACAAGGTGCTTTTTCTTTATATTCTTCCTTTCTAAATTACACTCGCCATCATTCAAAACTGCTTTAATTTAAGGTACAATCTCACTAATTTTTTCAATTAAAAATAGCATTATGAGCAAAAAACCAAAAGTAGCTTCTAATACCATTGCATTAAATAAACGTGCTCGACATGAATATTTTATCGAAGAAGAGATAGAAGCTGGCTTAGAATTACAAGGCTGGGAAGTCAAATCTCTACGTGCAGGTAAAGCAAATATCGGTGATAGCTATGTTACCTTTCGTAATGGCGAGGCTTTTCTATTTGGCGGAACCATTACACCATTAAATGTGGCTTCGACCCATATTGTATGCGACCCAACTCGTACCCGTAAGTTATTGTTAAATAAACGAGAATTAGATACCCTTTACGGCAAAGTGAGCCGTGATGGGTTTACCGTTGTAGCACTTTCGCTCTACTGGAAAAATGCATGGGCGAAAGTCAAAATTGGCTTAGCCAAAGGGAAAAAACTGCACGATAAACGTGAAGATATTAAAGACCGTGAATGGCAAGTGGCTAAACAGCGGATTATGAAAAATGCAAACCGTGGGTAATACAAGCGGTAAGATTTCAATAATATTTTGCAAAATAGAAAAAGGACAACAAAATGATCGATCAAAACCTTTTGCGTACTAACCTTGATGAAGTCGCACAGATTTTAAAACTTAAACGTAACTTTACCCTTGATGTCGCTCGTGTGACTAGCCTTGAAGAACAACGTAAAGCGTTGCAAGTGAAAGCGGAAAATCTTCAAGCAGAACGTAACGCACGTTCTAAAAATATCGGCGCGGCAAAAGCCCGTGGCGAAGATATTTCGGCATTGCTTGCGGAAGTAGACTCAATGGGTAACGAATTAGACTCGGCAAAAATCGAATTAGACAAAGTGCAAGCAGAAATCCGTGAGTTACTGTTAAACATTCCAAACTTACCGGCAGACGAAGTGCCATTAGGCAAAGATGACAGCGAAAACCTTGAAGTTTCTCGTTGGGGTACGCCACGCCAATTCGATTTTGAAATTAAAGACCACGTTACCTTAGGTGAAAACTTAGGTGGATTAGATTTCCCTGCAGGCGTGAAATTAACGGGCAGCCGTTTCGTGGTGATGAAAAGCGGTATCGCTCGCTTACACCGTGCTTTATCACAATTTATGTTGGATTTACACACCGAACAACACGGCTATGTGGAAACCTATGTGCCGTACCTTGTAAACCACGACACCCTTTATGGCACAGGTCAATTGCCAAAATTTGGCGAAGATCTGTTCCACACCCAGCCTCTTGAAGGACAAGATCCTAATGCAGTGCAAAAACCTTACGCCTTAATTCCAACGGCGGAAGTGCCTGTCACCAACCTTGTACGTGATGAAATTTTAGACGAAGAAACATTGCCGTTGAAATATACCGCTCACACCCCTTGTTTCCGCTCTGAAGCAGGTTCTTACGGTCGTGATACTCGTGGCTTAATTCGTATGCACCAATTCGACAAAGTGGAAATGGTACAAATCGTTGCCCCTGAAAAATCCATGGAAGCCCTTGAAGAATTAACAGGACACGCGGAAAAAGTGTTGCAGTTGCTCAATCTTCCATACCGCAAAATGTTGCTCTGCTCTGGTGATATGGGCTTTGGCTCAAGCAAAACTTACGATTTAGAAGTTTGGCTACCAGCACAAAATACCTACCGTGAAATCTCATCTTGCTCAAATATGTGGGATTTCCAAGCTCGCCGTATGCAAGCTCGTTGCAAAGCCAAAGGTGATAAGAAAACTCGCCTTGTTCACACCCTAAACGGTTCAGGCTTAGCCGTTGGACGTACCTTAGTGGCGGTGCTTGAAAACTATCAAAACGCTGATGGTTCAATTACCGTACCTGATGTATTAAAACCATATATGGGTGGGATTGAAATTATTAAATAAATTTCTCTCCTAGAAAAATGGCTAACTCACCGAGTTAGCCATTTTTGATCTGCTCTAATTTACTAAGCCATCACTTTTTCTTTCTGAAAACTTTTCCAAATATAATAGCCATTCACACAAACAACAAAAATGTTTAAACCTGTTACAGGAAAAGAGCTAATTAAGATGCCATAAATCACAAAACAAATTGCGCCAAGCGCGTTAACTAAACGCAACTTGATCACATCTTTTAATAAAAATGAGCCTGCAACTAAAATCATTGCCACATAACCTAAAATTTCAATACTATCCATTTTGTCATCCTCTTATAAATAATGAATGCTCTTATTTTACCTAGACTTTTTTTACTTGTCGGCAAGTCTTTGAAACGCAAAGGTTTGCGTGAAAAAACTTTACAAAACAATAGAAATTTCACTGCTTTTTTATAAGAAATAGGGTACAATTCGCAACATAGTTGTACTAGTAAAGTAGTATTTTAAATGGAAACCTTACTTCAATTTTTAAGTGAATATCTCACTCACATTACTTGGATTGGCGCTTTAGAACTTGGACTCATTTATGCGCTAGTTGCTCTTGGCGTACTTATTTCTTACAAAATCCTTGATTTCCCTGATTTAACTGCCGATGGCAGTTTTCCTTTAGGTGGCGGTGTTTGTGTTCTCTGTATTTTAAACAGTGTCGATCCTTGGCTTGCCACAATTTTTGGTATGTTTGCTGGAGCTATGGCGGGGATGATTACTGCAAGCTTGCATATTGGTTTTAAAATTGAAAAACTGCTCGCCAGTATTTTGATGATGATTGCACTCTATTCAATTAATCTACGCATTATGGGCAAACCGAATGTCTCTTTACTTGGCGATCCAACCGTTTATGACAGTATCACCGCACAAGATGATCTTCAGCTAGCGATTGTACGTTTATTGATTGCTGTTTTTGTGGTAATTATCGCGAAGCTACTGTTTGATCTCTTTTTTGCAACCCAAGTCGGCTTAGCAGTACGAGCAACAGGGACGAATCCACGTATGGCAAAAGCACAAGGGATTGCAATTAATAAAATGACCTTGCTCGGTATGGCAATTTCCAATGGTTTAATTGCCCTTGCTGGCGCGTTGTATGTACAAAGTAACGGCGGTTTTGATATTTCTATCGGCGTAGGTACGATTGTGATTGGCTTAGCAGCAGTGATTATTGGAGAAGCCATTTTCTCAGCTAAACGGATCATTTGGCTGACCTTTGCTGTGATTATTGGCTCCATTCTCTACCGTTTCTTTATCGCGATTGCCTTAAATAATGAAACATTAAACGGCATTGGTTTTGGTCCGCAAGATCTTAATTTAATTACCGCATTGTTGGTGGTTGCCGTACTTGCGCTACCTAAATTCAAACACAAACTTAAAGTGAAAAGGGGTTAATAATGATTGAACTGAACAACTTATTTATCACCTTTAACAAAGGTACTGTGATTGAAAACCCTGTTCTGCGTGGATTAAGCCTGAATGTCGCAGAAGGCGAATTTGTCTCTGTTATCGGCAGTAACGGCGCAGGAAAATCAACCCTACTCAATGCAATCAGCGGAGACTACCCGATTGATGCTGGTGAAATTTTTATCCAAGGCAAAGAAGTGAGTAACACAACAAGCTGGCAACGTGCAAACCTTGTTGCTCGGGTGTTTCAAGACCCTATGGCTGGAACCTGTGAATCCTTAACGATTGAAGAAAATATGGCACTTGCCTATCAACGTGGACGTAAACGTGGCTTAGGCTTTGCCTTAAATCGCCAACGTAGAGAACTATTTAAAGAGAAACTCGCTTTACTCGGATTAGGCTTAGAAAACCGTCTTACCGACCAAATGGGCAGACTATCAGGCGGACAACGCCAAGCGGTGAGTTTGTTGATGGCATCGTTACAACCATCAAACATTTTACTGTTAGATGAACATACCGCCGCCCTTGACCCAAAAACGACAGCTTTTGTATTAGAACTCACCAATAAAATCGTGCGAGAGCAAAAACTCACTACCTTAATGGTCACCCACTCCATGCGCCAAGCTCTCGATTATGGCGATAGAACCGTGATGTTACACCAAGGGCAAGTCGCCTTTGATGTGGCAGGAGAAGAACGCAAGCGGATGGATGTGCCTGATTTATTGCATTTATTTGAAAAAAACCGCCACGAACAACTTAGTGATGACGGTTTATTGCTAGAAAGCTAAAATAATAGCTCTATGAGAAATTAATTCTATCATTTCGATTAGTAGCATAATTAAGCTCAGCCTAATTCTTTAGGCATAGTAGACAAAATTGTTGCTGAACCGTCAAAAACTATGCCATGTGGACAAAATTGTTGCTAATGTTTATTTTT
>NZ_PTPX01000018.1 GCF_003260095.1 Glaesserella australis | reverse complement strand
TCAGAAGTGAAACGCAGTAACGCCGATGGTAGTGTGGGGTTTCCCCATGTGAGAGTAGGGCACCATCAGGGTTTTATACCAAAGAAAACCGCAAGTTAGAGATAGCTTGCGGTTTTTTGCGTTTGGGGATGGGGAAACATAGTAGACGAAAAGCAAAAAGGTGGGTAGACAAGCGGGGAGATTGGGGAAAGGTTTTACAAATGATGGAAAATATCTGACCGCTTGTGATATGTGAGAGTTTACGATTTTAGGCAGCACTTGCACAAATCCAGTGTAATTGTTGGGATCCTTATCCAAAATAACACTCAATATTTAATGCGTGGGGAGAAACTATCTCCAAGGGTTATTTTGAGTTTTGTATCACTGCTATATAAGTCAGCTGATTTTTCTGTAAAAAAATATACCCTTAATCTCAAGCTTAAGGGTATTAAGATGTATATTGTGGTTGTGGAATACAAGAAGCATAACCATGTTATCTTAGAGACTTTGATTTTTTATAATCCGCTAAAGTATTAACTTTATCTCTCTTGTAAGGCTTGCTTCATTCTAGTAATTGGCTTAATGAGATATTCAAAAATAGTTTTTTGTCCTGTTTTAATATCTATAGAAGCAATCATTCCCGGAATAATTGGCATCACTTTGCCGTCTTTATCGACTAAATGGCTACCTTCTGTTTTTACTATAACTCGATAGTAGGCTTCATTAGGATTTAATTTTAGATCATTTGGTCTTTTCTGGTCATGTAAAGTATCTGGGCTAAGTAATGTAACAATACCGTCTAAACCACCGTAGATGGAATAATCATAAGCGGTAAGTTTAACTAGCGCAGGCATTCCAGGACGAACATAAGCAACATCACTTGGACTAATATACGCTTCAACCAATAGCGTATCTTCTACAGGGACAATTTCCATAATATCTTGCCCTGCATTGATAACTCCACCAATGGTATTGATACGGATATTTTTCACAATCCCTTTCAATGGCGATCGGACAAAGGATCGATTTACAGGATCTGCTCGCATTGCCATATTTTCTTTTGCTTGAGAAAGTTCGGCACTAATTTTAGTGAGTTCTGAGCTTGCATCCGTGACATATTTATTTTTTCGTTCAACCATCTGTAACTGTAAATCGCTAGATTGGCGTTTCATTCGTAGTAATTCAACTTCTGATAGCGCACCTTTAGCAACCATAGGCTCAGTCATTTTAATTTCACGATCAATCAATGCCTTACTACTTTGTAGGCTTTTTAGTGATTCTTGTAAGGCAATTTTACGCTGCTGATAAATAGCTCTCTCTCTTTGTTGAAGATTGCTTGAAATACTATCTGAAAAGCTAAGTGGCGTCCCATAGGCTTCAGCTTGTAAACGAGCAGAGAGTGCTTCTAAGTTTTCTACTTTTGCTTGACTTTCACGTAAAACAGCAGAGCTTCGAGTATCATCTAATTTAAGTAGAATCTGATCTTTCTCAACAGTATCACCTTCTTTTACCAACATCTCTTTTAGGATACCTGGATCTAAACTTTGAATCACTTGCTCACGGCTATTTGGAATGATACTACCTTGCCCACGAGTGATTTCATCAACTGGACTGTGATAAGCCCAAATAACAAATACGATAAGAAGTATGAAAAGTAGAGAGATTGTTGCAAATATTGAGCGATGACTTTCTTGCTGCAATGCTGCATTTAAATCATTTAATAAACGGAGATCCTTTTTATTAAGATTCTTGGCTGAGATTGTTAAATTATTATGCTTATCCATTATTAATTACTCTAAAATCAATGGGAAAATATCTATATAGTAGTTCTCAAGCGGTCACTTCTTCTGATTTTTTTGCAGATTCAGACTCTGTATGCTTGTTTGGTTGTTTAGATAGATGTTTTAGGACGACATCTCTAGGTCCATCAAGCACAACCTTACCTTCTTCCATCACGACAATTCTGTTTACAATTTGTAATACTTGTGAGCGATGGGTGACAATCACTAATGTTTTGTCCCTAGCCCATTGTGCAATGCCTTGTAATGCTTGTATTTCACTGTTTTGATCTAATCCTGTTGTTGGTTCATCTAATAAAGCGACTTTCGGATTTCTCATTGTCATACGCGCTAAGGCTATCATTTGTTTTTGCCCACCAGATAAACCTAAGCCATTTTCACCTAGTGGCATATCTAGACCTCGTGGATGATTACGAATGAGATCGAGCAAACCAAATCGAGCCAAGGCTTGTAATAGATCTTGGTCTGTGGAGAATCCATCCATACGCGATAAATCAAGATTTTCACGTAGTGTACCTAAAAAAAGGCGTGGATTTTGCTCTAACAATAAAAGCTGGTTACGCAGAAATTGCGGATCTATTTGGCGAAGATCGATATTATCTAAAGTGATATTACCTTGCTGTGCTTCATATAGCCCCGTTGCCAATTTTAGTAATGTTGATTTCCCTGAGCCGATTTTTCCTAGGATAGCGACTTTTTCTCCTTGCTTAATTTCTAGATTCAGATCTCTGATAAGTTGGTTCTCGTTACTATAGCCAAAATTTACTTTATTAAAGTGTAGTGTGCCACGAACTGAATTGAGCGTTATATAGTTTCTTTCAACATCTCGTTCTGTTGGTCGCTCAGCAATAGAATTAATACCTTGTAATGCCAATTTTGCTTGTTGAAAACGAATTGTTAGTGCTGCAATTTGACTTAATGGTGCAAGAGCACGACCTGAGAGAATCACGCATGCGATAAGGGCCCCCATAGTAATTTTGTTACTAGGATCTTCGCTATGAATTAAATAGGTTCCTAATAAAACGAGAAAAACGGTATTTAACTGTTGCATCATCATCGTGAAATTGGTGATGAAATTACTAGTATTTTTTACTTTAATCGATGATGAAGCCGTTTTTGCTGTAAAAAAATCCCAGCGTTTTTGAGCCCAGTTTAATGCATTATTCGTTTTTAAGGTTTCTAACCCTTCAATGGCTTCTACGGTTAGTCCTTGGCGTTGTGAACTTTCACGCATAGATTCGTTGATATAGCGTGAAAGGGGGATTTGAGCGATTAAACCAACAATAATAACCACAGGAATAATCATCATGGGGACTAAAGCGAGTTTTCCGCCCACAATAAACATAACAAATAGGAATAATAACAGGAATGGAAAATCAACCAATGTAAGCAAGCTTGCACTTGTCATAAATTCTCGAACAGCTTCAAACTCCCTTAAGTTGTTGGCATAAGATCCTGATGACGTCGGTCTATCTTGTAATTTGATATTCAGTATGCGTCTAAATAATGCAGAACTGATAATAAGATCTGCTTTTTTCCCAGCAATATCCGTAAGATAAGAACGTAGCATTTTGGCGATAAGTTCAAAAACAATCGCAATTATTACGCCAATACTTAGAACCCATAAGGTATCATATGCTTTATTCGGAATCACTCGGTCATACACATTCATTACATATAACGAGCTGACTAAAGCTAAAAAGTTAACAATAAAACTAGATAAAATAACTTGATAGTAATAACTTTTGAAACGCCAAATCACTTTGAAAAACCATGCCTTAGGCAAGTTATATTCAGGCAAGTCTGAACGAGTATCGACGCTTTCTCTTGGCTTTATAAACCAACAGTGATGTAGATACTTATTTTCTAACTCTCTTTCCGTAAACCATTGAGATAAGCCATCAAGTAGCTGTACTTTATATTTTCGCCCGTCATCATTTTCTTCAATTTCTACTACTAATGCGGCTTCTTCATTTTTTAGGAATAAAAGGACAGGTACCGCTAGACTTGGAATATCTTTTAAGGCACGTTTAGATATCGTATTATCAAACCCTTCACTTTTGAGATACTCACACAGAGAACCAAAGTTTAATCCCATATTTTCAGTACGAATAGTGTGGGCTGCTAGGGTTGCAACAGATAAGTTTCCGCCTAATAGTTGTGTCGCTAGGGATAAATTTTCTATAATTTGTTTCATTTCTTTATAACCAGAATTTAATCTAAATAAGCGTTATTTAAGATTAGGTAACATATTTTGTTGATCTTTTATATTACTCCAAGTTGAGATCATGCCTTGTGAATATAAGTAATCAAGTATGGACATACGTAAGTTATGGGATGTTGAACTATATGCTAATTCTACGCTAGAGAGATCTTTTTCTGCGTTCAGTACATCAAGTAAAGAGCGTCTTGCAATATCAAATTGAAGGCGATAAAACTCGACCACTTTAGCGGAAGACACCATCTGTTTTTTCAGTGCATTTAGCTGAAGATTACTCTCTTGAATATTGATTTTCGCGATATTTGCACCATCTTCAATGTCTCGGATCACACGTTGTAAGCGAGCTTTACTTGCAGAAATTTGGCTAGCTTTTTCTCGGGTTCCGTAACTACTAGAACGATTATAAATATCCCAAGAAAGTTGCATACCAATTTGTCTATCTTCTTTGGTTGCAGAGCCAATAAGATTCAGTTTAGGGAGCTGTTTTCTCTTTTCTACTTCAGCGGAAAGGGTTTTCTCTTCATAATCAGCCATATTTGCTTTATAAAGCGGATTCTCTTGTGCATTTTGCATAGTATATTGCTGATAAAGTCTATCTTCAGTTAATTTATCAAATGGGTTTGCAAGATCTTTTTCTGTCACCTTCTGATTAGTATATTTGGATAAAGTATTTAATGTGGATGTTAATTTTTGACGATAGCTATTGATCTCTTGTTGTACCATTAACATACGGCTTTCAGCTTGTACTAATTCAGATTCTCTACCTTCATCATATTCAAAAATGATCTTTAAATTTTTGATAATATCCTGATGGCGTTTCATACTTTTTTCTAATACAGAGATAGATTCTTTTATATTCAATGCAGTTAAATATAGCTGGCTAATGATATAGGCAAGCTCTTCCCGGGTTGCAGAATAAGTATGTTGATAATATTCAGTTTCCTTTTTACTTCTTTCAATATCTTTTTCAATGGCGCCAAAGGAATATAAATTGACTTCCATCTGTAATCCAGGAGTCAATCTCCGTGATTGGTAGTCGTTTTGGTAACGATGATATTCACTCAATACTTGAGAACCTGTTGCACTAATAATTGGGTAGTGTTGAGATTTACTTTGCTCAACTCTGTTCTGTGCTGCTTCAATGTTAGCAATAGCCTCTTTTATTTCAGGGGCAGAAGATAAATTATTTTGTAGAATCGTTTTTAGTGAACTTGCTTGAGAGAAGGTACTCAGTAGTCCAGTAAAAATGAATAATAACATACGCTGTGTTGTCGAAATCTTCATGTTTTTTAACCTAAATGTAAATATAAGCTTTAAGGCAAAAAATAACAAAAAACGCTAGTAATAGGAATCTAAACCTGTAATCTTTACGTTAACTTAAGGTGTTTTGACACATAAATAAGCGTTTTCTCAATACGTTACTATGAATTTGTTCTAGGAGAATTTGTAATATCTTTAATGCCTTTTCTTCCCATTTTCTTCTGTTCCCCGTATAATCGGGAATAATTTTTTGTTTGAAAAACTAAAACTGATAACTAATGCAATTAATTCGACGCATTCATAGCCTTGCGCATCTCCCCGATTTAGATCAGGGATGTGCATTAACGATTGGAAATTTTGATGGTGTTCATTTAGGACACCAGCAAATTCTGCATCGTTTAATTGAAAAAGCTAAAATCTTGAATGCGCCTTCAGTTGTTATGATCTTCGAGCCACAACCAAGAGAGTTTTTCGCAAAGTTTTCAGGCAACGTCTCTGCACCTGCACGCTTAATGCGTTTACGTGATAAGATTTCTGCATTAGAAAAGGTTGGAGTAGACTATTTACTCTGTATGCGTTTTAATCAGGCTTTTTCACAGCTTCAACCGAGCGAATTTATTCAAGAACTATTGGTAAATCAACTTAATGTGAAGTATTTGAGTGTCGGTGATGATTTTCAGTTTGGCTACAAGCGGTCAGGAAACTTTGAAAGTTTGCAAAATGCAGGCAAGCAATTTGGTTTTGAAGTTGAAGATTTTCATAGTCACTGTTTAGATAAAGAGCGTATTAGTAGCTCGCTTATTCGCCAAGCATTACAACATGATGATTTGGCTTTAGCAGAAAAAATGTTGGGTAAACCCTATGCTATTCGTGGTCGTGTAGCTCACGGCAATAAGATCGGCAGAACTATCGGCTTTCCAACGGCAAATATTATGCTCAACCGTTTAGTTACAGCAATTCAAGGCGTCTATGCGGTTCAAGTTGAAACTGCGGACGGAACCTTTAATGGCATTGCCAATGTCGGTAATCGCCCGACAATTAATGGCACGAAGCCGTTGTTGGAAGTACATATATTTAATTTTGACCGTTCGATTTATGGACAAGCTATTGAAGTCCGTTTTTTAAAGAAAATACGTTCAGAAATTAAATTTGCAAACTTTGATGAATTGAAGTCACAAATAGAGCGTGATGTGATTGATGTAAAAAACTTTTTTGGCACTTACAAGCGGTCAGATTAAGCGAATATTTTACAAAAACAAATTTATTTTAAATTTTATTAATTGGAACAACAAATGACAGTCGATTACAAAAACACCTTAAATCTGCCTGAAACAGGCTTTCCGATGCGTGGGGATCTCGCTAAGCGTGAACCTGCGATGTTAAAAAATTGGTACGATAAAAATTTGTATCAAAAAATTCGTGAAACATCAAAAGGGAAAAAATCGTTTATTTTGCACGATGGCCCTCCGTATGCGAATGGCAACATTCACCTTGGTCACGCCGTTAATAAAATTTTAAAAGATATTATTATTAAATCGAAAACTGCAATGGGTTTTGACTCGCCATATATTCCGGGGTGGGACTGCCACGGTTTGCCGATTGAGTTAAAAGTAGAAGGTTTGGTGGGTAAGCCAAACGAGAAAATTTCTGCGGCAGAATTCCGTCAAGCGTGCCGTGATTATGCGAAAGAGCAAGTTGAAGGGCAAAAAGCGGACTTTATCCGTATGGGCGTGTTGGGCGATTGGGATAATCCTTATCTCACTATGAATTTTAATACCGAAGCGAACATTATCCGTACGTTAGGAAAAGTGATTGCAAATGGTCACTTATACAAAGGCTCAAAACCCGTTCACTGGTGTTTAGATTGTGGCTCTTCTTTAGCAGAAGCGGAAGTGGAGTACGAAGATAAAGTTTCACCGTCTATCTATGTGCGTTTCTCAGCGGTAGATCCTGCACAAGTGGAAGCGAAATTCAATGCACAAGGTAAAGGAAGCGGTCAGATTTCAGCGGTAATTTGGACAACAACGCCTTGGACGTTACCATCAAACCGTGCGATTGCGATCAACGCGGAATTGGAATATCAGCTGGTGCAATTTGGCGATGAGCGTGTGATTTTAGCTGCTGAATTAGTCGAAGCGGTACAAAAAGCCGCTGGCGTTGAGCAAGTAGAAGTTTTAGGTTCGGCGAAAGGAAGCGAGTTGGAATTGGTGCGTTTCAACCACCCATTCTACGATCATACTGTGCCGTTTATTTTAGGCGATCACGTTACCACTGACGGCGGTACGGGCTTAGTTCATACCGCACCTGATCACGGTTTAGACGACTATATTGTCAGCCAAAAATATCAATTAGAAATGGCAGGTTTGATTGCTAATGATGGTAAATTTGTTTCAAAAGCTCCATTCTTTGCAGGCAAAGGCGTGTTTGAATCAAATGATTTAGTCATTGAAAAACTGAAAGAAACTGGCACCTTGCTCAAATTAGAACGCATTAAACATAGCTATCCGCACTGCTGGCGACACAAAACCCCGATTATTTTCCGTGCAACACCACAATGGTTTATCGGTATGGAAACACAAGGGTTACGCAAACAAGCATTAGGTGAAATCAAGAAAGTACGTTGGATCCCAAGCTGGGGTGAAGCACGTATCGACACCATGGTGGCGAACCGTCCAGACTGGTGTATCTCTCGTCAGCGTACTTGGGGCGTGCCGATGACTATGTTCGTGCATAACGAAACAGAACAGCTTCACCCACGCACCTTAGAAATTTTAGAAGAGGTGGCAAAACGTGTGGAACAAGCAGGTATCCAAGCATGGTGGGATCTCGACCCGAAAGACGTATTAGGCGAAGAAGATGCGAAAATTTACCGTAAAGTGCCTGATACTTTAGATGTATGGTTCGACTCAGGATCAACTTATGCGTCTGTGGTACAACAACGCCCAGAGTTCAACGGCAACTCAGCAGATATGTACCTTGAAGGTTCCGACCAACATCGTGGCTGGTTTATGTCTTCCTTAATGCTTTCAACAGCAACGGACAATAAAGCTCCGTATAATCAAGTACTTACGCACGGTTTTACAGTGGACGAGAAAGGTCGCAAAATGTCGAAATCGCTTGGTAATGTGATTGTGCCGAGCGAAGTGTGGAACAAAAACGGCGCGGATATTTTACGTTTGTGGGTCGCTTCAACGGACTACACGGGCGAAATTGCGGTTTCTCACAACATTTTAAACAGTGCGGGCGACACTTACCGCCGTATTCGTAACACTGCTCGTTTCTTGTTAGCGAACTTAAACGGTTTCGATCCAAAACGTGATTTGGTTCAGCCTGAAGAGATGATCGCTTTAGATCGCTGGGCAGTGGCTTGTGTGTTAGATGCACAAAATGAAATTAAAGACGCTTATGATAACTATCAATTCCATACCGTTGTGCAACGTTTAATGCGTTTCTGCTCAATCGAAATGGGGTCATTCTACCTTGATATTATCAAAGACCGTCAATACACCACCAAAGCGGACAGCCTTGCTCGCCGTAGTTGTCAAACAGCGTTGTGGCACATTTCCGAAGCATTAGTACGTTGGATTGCACCGATTTTATCCTTTACCGCAGACGAAATTTGGGGCTACTTACCGCAAGTGGAAGGTCGTAGCGAATTTGTCTTTACCGAAGAGTTCTACACAGGCTTATTCGGCTTAGGCGAAAACGAAAAATTAGACGACAACTACTGGCAAAAACTGTTAAAAGTGCGTGCCGAAGTAAACCGTGTGTTAGAGCAAGCGCGTAACGACAAACTTATCGGTGCAGGCTTAGAAGCGAAAGTCACGGTGTACGCTAACGATGATATTCGCCCATTATTAGAGCAACTCGGAAATGAATTACGCTTTGTGCTGATCACATCACAAGCGGTGGTTAAACCATTGAAAGATGCAGATGTGGAAGAAGGCGAATTAGCTGGCTTGGCGGTGAAAGTAGAGCGTGCCGACGGCGAAAAATGTCCACGTTGCTGGCATTATGCAACCGACATCGGTGCAAACGCAGAACACCCAGAGATTTGTGGGCGTTGTGTGGAGAATGTGGTGGGGAGTGGTGAGCAAAGATCATTTGCTTAAATCTCTTTTTATTTGTAGGGGCGGGGTTTATCCCCGCCCGATATCATATCCATATTTTAAGGGTGGGGATAAACCCCACCCCTACGAGTTCTTTTGAGTCTTATGGAAATGCTACATAATATCGTAACAACCTAGAGTTTATACTCTAGGCTAAGCATAAGCCAGCTCCTCTAGGACTAAGTAATATTATTTAAATGATCTAGGAATTTATAATAATCTAATGAGGATATATGGGTAACTCAAATCAAAAAATCTGTTTCATTGTATGCCCTATTGGTAGTGATTCATCGGAAGCTAGAAAGCGTTCGGATACAGTTTTAAGGCATATAATTAAGCCAGTATGTGAAACTGCTGGTTATGAAGTTATTCGAGTAGATCAACTTGTTACTGTTGATCGAATTGACAGTACAATTATTAAATACTTAGATACAGCAGATTTAGTTATTGCGGATATGACAGATCATAATCCAAATGTATTTTATGAATTTGGCTATAGACAAGCAAAAAGGCTCCCTCTGATACCGATTATTCAAGAAAATGATAATATCCCTTTTGATGTTTCTACACTAAGAACCATCAAATATGTTATAGATAATCTTGATAAGGTTGATGATTGTAAAAAGCGTTTAGCTGAAACAATTCAATCATTTACGGATTCTGAAATGTCTCAGAATCACAATGATATGCAGCCTACAGCAACTTTTGAATCATCTGCATTTTTATCAATCCATGATAAGTTGGACGATATTATTGAATTATTACATCAAAAAAATACAGATATAATAGATATAGTTACTTCACAAGTTGCAAAATATGCTCAGCCTCAGCAGTCACCGGAAGTCACTTTAATGACAACATTATTGCCAACGTTATTACAAAATCCTGATGCGATGAATAATTTGATGCGTTTAAGTGAATTAGGTAATAAGACAAGAAAATAGACTATAATCTTAGATATAAAATCTCCCTTCTGAGCAATCTGTGTGAATTTAAAATGTTCTGTTAAGCAAATTTAAACTAAGCGAAGATTAGTGGTGAAGTAGGGAGCTTTCTTTTGGTTACTTTTCTTTGCACAAGCAAAGAAAAGTAACAGAGGATCTACAATGCTTATTCTAAACAAACAAACCCGTGCTAAACGCCACCTTGAAACACTCACCTTTATCCCACAATCAGCGGATAAAGTCGAATTTTTGGCAAGTAGTTCGGCGTTTAAACAGCAGATTTTAACCTTAATTAAACAAGCAAAATCTCGCATTTATTTGACTGCTTTATACTTTGAAAAAGATGAAGCAGGGCAAGAGGTGCTGGAGGCTTTGTATCAGGCAAAACAGGCAAATCCACAACTTGAAATTAAAGTTCTGGTTGATTGGCACAGGGCTCAACGTGGACGTATCGGTGAAGCGGCCCAAATGTCGAACGCGGATTGGTACACTCAAGTGCGTGAGAAATATGCTTTGTCGACTGAACAAGAGATTCAGTTTTATGGCGTGCCAGTCAATAAACGTGAGATCTTTGGCGTATTACATCTCAAAGGCTTTGTGTTTGACGACACCTTGCTGTATAGCGGTGCGAGTATTAACAACGTTTATTTACAACAGTTTGAACGCTATCGTTACGACCGTTATCACCAAATCGAAAATAAAGCGTTGGCGGATAGCTGGATTAATTTTATTCAGCAACATATTTTGGCTAATCCCGCGGTCAATCGTTTAGATCAGGCAAATCGTCCAAAAACCGTAGAAATCCGACCGCTTGTAAAAACGTTCCGCAAGGAATTGAGCCAACAGGCGTATTATTTTTCAGGCGTGTCGATGAATGAAGAGCAACTGATGGTGTCGCCATTGGTTGGATTAGGAAGAAAAAATCCGCTGAATAAAACGATTGAAGCGCTGTTCTTCCAAGTGCAACAAAAATTAACTATTTGCACTCCTTATTTCAATTTTCCCCGTTCGATTAGCCAACGCATTACGTGGTTGTTAGAAAACGGCAAACAGATTGAAATTATTGTCGGCGACAAAACGGCTAACGACTTTTTCACGCCTCCTGAAGAAAAATTTACAATGGCATCAGCATTGCCGTATCTGTATGAAAAGAACTTACGAGCTTTTGCTAGAAATTTTGACCGTTACATTCAAAATGGGCAATTAGTTATTCGTCTTTGGAAAGATGGAGAGAATACTTATCATCTTAAAGGTGTATGGATAGATAATCGCTATATTTTGTTAACAGGGAATAATTTGAACCCTAGGGCTTGGAAACTTGATGCAGAGAATGCGGTATTAGTATCTGATCCTAAAAGTGAGTTGATAGAAAAAGTAGAGCAAGAGTTAGCGCAGATTCGTACTTATACGACATTACTCACGCATTATAGCGATTTAGAAGAGATAAAAGATTATCCTGAAAAAGTGAAAAAATTATTGAAAAAATTTGGACGGGTAAAATTAGATAAGATTGTTAAAATGCTTCTATAGCTCCTAAACGTAAAAAGCTGATTTCAGAATATGAAATCAGCTTTTTGTTTAAGATATTATTGTTGGCACACACCGCAAGTTGCTGCAGAAGAGAACATCCAGACTAATTTTTCTTGCTCTTTGATGTAGTCACTCATTTGTGAGGCAGTACCTTCATCTCCTGCTTCATTTGCTAAGGCAAGGATCTCACGTTGTTGTTTTAACAACGTTTTGAAACCTTCTAAAGTTCCTGTTAAGCAGTGTTGAGCAGAGCTTGAACCAATATCTTCTTTTACTAAAGAAACGGTTAAATATTGGCTAAATGCATTTGCAGGGGTATGTCCAAGAGTAAGAATACGTTCTGCAATTTCATCTACTTTAACCACCAAATCATCGTAGATTTCTTCAAATTTTGCATGTAATTCAAAGAAACTAACACCTTTGATATTCCAGTGATAACCACGAACATTTGTATAGAATACTTGGTAACTCGCAAGCAAGTTATTAAGTTCTTTTGCTAATTTTGCAGATGTTGCTGTATCTAGACCGATTGAGTTAAACATAAAAATTCTCCTATAGAGTAATAAGTTAATTGACGCTAATTATAGCTGAAAAATTTTATTAAAACAGTGAATATAATTTATTCATTTAATAGAAAAAAACAATCGCTTAAATGAGATTAATTCCTTTTAAAAACAAATAGATAGTAATTATTACTGTTTGTAAAATTTCGGTAATAACTAACCGCTTGTTAATTCTTAAAATGAGCTAAACCATATTGGTATAATTCGTTCTTTTTATACCCAAAAGTATCTGCCACAATAGCAGATGCCTTCTTCAATGGTAATTCTTCACTGAGCCTTGCCAATAATTTAAGTGCTTGGGGTGAAATTTCATTGTTAGAAGACTGTTCTGACTTTCCTTCAACAATTAAGACAATTTCACCTTTGATGCGATTATTGTCTTCAGATAACCATGAAATAAGATTCGCAATGCTATCTCCATGTATAGTTTCCCACGTTTTCGTGAGCTCTCTTGCCATAACAAGATAGCGATCTTCTCCAAAGATGCTTTGCATATCAGAGAGACATTCTAAGATGCGATGCGTTGATTCATAGAAAATGAGCGTTCTTGGCTCATCAGATAACGCAGTGAGTTTATCGCAACGTGCTTTACTTTTGGCAGGAAGGAACCCTTCAAAACAAAAGCGGTCTGATGCAATACCTGAACTGCAAAGTGCCGTAATCGCAGCACAAGCCCCTGGTATTGGCACAATATGAATACCCGCTTGTCGACAATGGCGCACAAGATGAAACCCTGGATCGCTGATGAGTGGTGTTCCGGCATCAGATATTAAGGCGATATTTTGTCCTTGTTGTAATTTCTCAACCAAAATAGCGGCTTTTTGCTGTTCGTTGTGATCGTGTAAAGCGAAGAAAGGTTTTTTAATTCCGTAATGACTGAGTAATATGCCACTGTGTCGCGTATCTTCAGCGGCAATTAAATCAACGGTTTCTAATATTGTAAGAGCTCGTTGAGTGATATCGCTTAGGTTTCCGATTGGTGTGGCGACAATATATAATGTGCCAGTTTGTTCGTGATTATGTCCGTTTTTCATTTGATTTTCGCTTATTTGATAAGTAAGATCGCAAGATGTACCAACGCAGAGTTTAATAACACCCATTTCCAAATTTATGGAGCAATAAAATGCCAACTATTTTATTACAAAGTCGAGGCTTTCGCCAAAAAATGAAAACCCTTTTTATTCCAACAACGTTAGCGTTATTACTTGCGGCTTGTTCAAATAATAAAGTGACTGAAGCATTGAAAGATGAAGCTTACGCAAATTCAGAGTTTTATATTAATAAAGCAGATCAAAGTGGTAAAGAAGAAGAGCAACAGAGTTATCGTTTGCTCGCTGTACGAAAATTGATTGATGAAAATAAGGTAGTTGAAGCTCAAAATACCATGTCAGATATTGTTTTTGAGAAATTAAATGAACTTCAAAAACCGGAATATCAATTACTTTCTGCTCAATTAGCCGCACTTCAAGAAAAAAATGCTGAAGCTTACTCTATTTTGAAGGGGTTGCCACAAGGGCAATTAAGTCAATCTCAATTATTACGTGTATATCAAACTCAAGCTAAAATTGCAGAAAACCAAAAAGACGTGATTGAGGTCGTTAGAGCAAGATCGTTGATGGATAACTATATGACGGATACACAAAGCCGTCAGGCAAATAACGATAAAATTTGGGAAACATTACGTAATGCAAATCGTGGCATGTTAGAGAAAGCAACCGCAGGTCCAGGGGAAATGGGACTCGCAGGTTGGCTTGCTCTTTCTGTTGCTTACAATCAGCATATGTCTGCTCCAGAACAACTACCACAAGTAATCCAAAATTGGAAACAACAATATCCGAATCATTCGGCAGCGATGCTGATGCCTACAGAGTTACAAAATGTGCTTTCTTTCCAACAAACACAGCTTAATGGCGTAGCACTTTTGTTGCCTTTAAGTGGGGAAGGGAAAATCCTTGGTGATATTATCAAGCGAGGTTTTGATGATGCTAAAGGGCAAGATTCTATTGCCGTTCAAGTATTCGATACGGATAGTGCACCAGTTAATGATTTGTTGGTACAAGCAAAACAGCAAGGGGCTCAAACTGTTATTGGACCATTATTGAAAAATCGTGTTGATGAAATGTTGGTTAGCCCTGAAATTAACAACATTAATGTACTTGCATTAAATTCAACGCCTAATGTAAAAGCCGTTGCGAAGGTTTGTTATTATGGTTTATCTCCAGAAGCTGAAGCAAAATCAGCGGCAGAGCGTTTCCAAAAAGATGGATTAAACAACGCTGTTGTTTTGGCACCAAACGGCGATTTTGGGCAACGTTCAGCAGATGCTTTTGCACAACGTTGGCGCCAATTAACGAATCGAGATGCCGATATTCGTTACTATAATGAAGCATTTGAAGGCGTGTCTTTACTACAAAGTGCAGGGCTTGGTCAGGGCAGCGGGATTTATGTATTGGGTACCGCAGAGCAGTTATCAGATATTAAACAAGGTATTGATAATTCTCCTTTAGCTAACCAATATCCTATTTATACGTCATCACGTAGTAACTCGCCAAACAATGGACCAGATTTCCGTTTAACAATGGAAGGCGTAAAATTTAGTGAAATTCCACTCCTTTCAGATCCTGAATCTGCGGAGTACAAAAAAGCGGATCAAATTGCAGAAAGTGATTTTTCTATGATGCGTTTATATGCGATGGGATCAGATACATGGTCTATTGCAAATAAATTTAACGAATTTCGTCAAATTCCAGGCTATAAGGTTCACGGTTTAACGGGGATTTTAAGTGCTGGAACAAACTGTAATATTGAGCGTGAAATGAGCTGGTTACAGTATCGTGGTGGTAGCATTATTAACGCAAATTAAGATGAGAGCGCAAGGCTACTATTATGAACAGCAAGCTAAAGTGTTTTTAGAAAACCATGGTTTGTTGTTCATCGCACAAAATCAACAATTTAAATGTGGCGAGCTTGATTTAATTATGCAAGACCAAAGTACTTGGGTTTTTGTTGAAGTGAGACAACGTAAAAATGCGTACTTTGGTTCAGCAGTTGAGAGTATTAACTACCATAAGCAACAAAAGTGGAAAAAAGCGGCAAATTTGTGGCTAGCCAAAAGAAATCTTTCATTAGATACCGCAGATTGTCGATTTGATGTTGTTGCTTTTGAAGGTAATGATGCACCTTTATGGATAAAAAATTTTTTAGGGTAAGATGTTAGAAAAAATTCAAGATCGCTTTAGTGAAAGTATTCAAATTCAAATAGCTTCTGCAGAGTTATTACCTAATGTTTTAAATGAAGCTGCTAATCGCATTGTGGCATGTTTGCTTCGTGGAAATAAAGTGATTGTATGTGGCTATGGACGTTCCTATGCGAATGCACAGTTATTGGTGAGCAATCTCTTACATCGTTATGAACTTGTTCGACCAAGCCTTGCTGCCCATTTGTTACAATTTGATGGCATGCTTGTAGGGTGTTTAAATCAAGATCAAGATTTAACACAAATATATCGAAAACAGTTACAAGCGGTTGCAAAAGAGGGGGATCTTTTTATTGCATTTTCACCTATTGGCAATGAAGAAGCTGTACTAAATGCGATTCACTGTGCGAATAATGAAAATTTAGAGATCTGCGCATTTACCAGTAGTCGAAATGATCATACAACCGGCTTGTTAGATGACGGGGATCTTGAAATTGAAATGCCATCTATCAATGAGATGAGAATCATTGAAGGTCATCAATTCTGTGTCAACATTATTTGTGAATTGGTGGATAACTTACTCTTTCCAACCACATCAAATTAATCGTTAAGGAGATTATTATGTTTTCATTCGTGAAAAAAATCGGGTTAGTTGGACTTTTTAGTGTCACTTTTTTATCCTTGCAAGGTTGTTTAGCAACAGCCGTTGTTGTAGGCGGAGCAACCGCAGCCAAAGTAGCAACAGATCCTAGAAGTACAGGACGCCAAATTGATGATGAAACCTTAGAAGAAAAAGTGGCTTATAATCTGAATAAAGATGAACAAATTAAGTCAGAAGCGCGTATTAATGTGGTTTCATATAATGGTAAAGTATTACTTATTGGACAAGCTCCGAATGAGTCAGCAAAAGAAGCTGCGAAAAATGTAGCTGCAGGAGTAGATAGCGTATCTACAGTTTATAATGAAATCAGAGTTGGTGAAAAAATTGGTGTTGCTCAAATTAGCAAAGATAGCTGGATTACCACAAAAGTGAAATCTCAATTACTTGTTAATGATGAAGTGAAAGCAACGGAAGTCAAAGTTATCACCGAGAATGGCGAAGTATTTTTAATGGGAAATTTATCGAGTACTCAAGCAAATGCAGCCGCTGAAGTTGCTCGAAATGTAAGTGGTGTTGTCAAAGTGATTAAAGTGATCACTTATGTACAATAATTTGTAGCGATATCATGTAGATCGGCATATTGAATAAACGCCTATCAATATGCCTTTTTTATTGGAAAGAAATTTGTCAATTTTTTTAAATAACATTGACTTTAATAAGGTCATCATTGATTATCGCAAGCTATTTTTTAACCTAGAGAGACCGAATGCGTAATGAAGAGAATTTGGTTGAAGTAAAGCATCTCACCTTTAAACGAGGTGAAAGAGTGATTTATGACAATCTCAATCTAAAAGTGCAGAAAGGCAAAGTAACGGCAATTATGGGACCATCAGGGATTGGGAAAACGACCCTACTACGCCTTATTGGTGGTCAAATTTTACCTGAAAGCGGTGAAATACTCTTTGATGGACAAGATATTTGCCAAGCAAATAATAAAACCTTGTACCAAATTCGTCAGCGAATGGGCATGTTATTTCAATCAGGCGCATTATTTACCGATTTATCTACCTTTGATAATGTTGCGTTTCCTATTCGTGAACATACCCGTTTACCAGAAGAATTAATTCGTAAACTTGTTTTAATGAAATTAGAAGCAGTCGGATTAAGAGGGGCTGCACAGCTTATGCCTTCAGAACTATCAGGCGGTATGGCACGTCGAGCTGCGTTAGCTCGAGCGATTGCCTTAGATCCCGATCTGATCATGTATGATGAACCATTTACAGGGCAGGATCCTATTAGCATGGGCGTGATTGTTGAATTAATTAAAAAGCTAAATCAAGCGCTTAATTTGACATCGATTGTGGTTTCCCATGATGTCACAGAAGTGTTAAGTATCGCAGATTATGCCTACATTATTGCCGATAAGCGAATTATTGCAGAAGGTATACCTGAAGCATTATTAGCAAGTCAAGATCCGCAAGTCGTGCAATTTTTAGCGGGAAAATCAGATGGACCGGTGAGATTTCATTATCCTGCGGAAGATTATACGAAGGAGCTGTTTCAATGATAGGATTCATTTCATCTGTTGGACGCTCAGTGATCCACTTTATCCAAGCCTTTGGGCGAGCGAGCTTTATGCTCTGGGGCGCACTGGTTGGTAAACCTGAATTTCGTAAGCATACGCCATTATTGATTAAGCAACTGCATGTATTAGGTGTTCAATCCTTATTAATTATCATGCTTTCAGGCTTATTTATTGGTATGGTACTTGGCTTACAAGGCTACGTGGTTCTTGTTGATTTTTCAGCAGAAACAAGCTTAGGACAGTTAGTTTCTCTTTCTCTTTTACGTGAATTAGGTCCTGTGGTGACAGCATTATTATTTGCTGGGCGAGCAGGTTCTGCATTAACGGCAGAAATAGGCTTAATGAAAGCGACAGAACAGCTATCTAGTTTAGAAATGATGGCGGTTGACCCACTTCGCCGCGTCATTGCACCACGCTTTTGGGCGGGGGTAATTGCTATGCCAATTTTGGCTGTTATTTTTACAGCTATTGGTATTTGGGGCGGATCACTTGTTGGCGTGGATTGGAAAGGCGTAGATTCAGGCAGTTTCTGGTCTGTGATGCAAAGTAGCGTTACTGTTAGCGATTTACTTAATGGCTTTATTAAGAGTGCCGTATTTGCTTTTGCGGTAGTATGGATTGCCTTATTTAATGGCTATGATGCGTTGCCAACATCAGAAGGGATTAGCCAAGCAACAACAAGAACCGTTGTTCATGCATCATTAGTGATTTTAGGCTTAGATTTTATTTTAACGGCGATTATGTTTGGTGGCTAAGCGCCATTTTGCAAAAAATAAAGCAAAAGTGACCGCTTGTAGCTCATTTCAATAAGGAAAATTATGCGTCAATCAATTAAATATGAATTTTGGGTAGGCTTGTTTGTTCTACTTGGCTTAGGAGCTTTAATCTTTTTAGGCTTGCGAGTTGCCAATGTGCAAGGTTTTAGTTCTGAAAAAACTTATGCGCTTTATGCAACTTTTGATAATATTGGTGGACTAAAGGTTCGCGCACCGATTAAGGTCGGTGGCGTTGTTGTAGGACGAGTCTCAGATATTCAACTTGATCCAAAAACCTATACGCCGAAAGTGACTTTAGCGATTAATGAAGAATTTAACCAAATTCCAGATACAAGTTCACTTTCAATTAAAACAGCTGGTTTACTCGGAGAACAATATATTGCCTTAAATGTTGGCTTTGTTCTTGAAGGTGAAACAAGCATGTTAAAAGCAGGAGATACTTTTGCGGATACAAATTCAGCAATGGTACTCGAAGATTTAATTGGTCAGTTCTTATATGGTGATAAGAAATCTGATACAAAAGAAGAAGCCGCTGAGCCAAAAGCGGAATAAGTAACAGGCATATGCCTATTATCATTTGATAAAAGTGGAGTTTTCCACCTAAACTTTGGAGTTTTAAACATGATCAAAACCCTTAAAAATCTTTTTGTTGCTGGTTTAGTTGCGGTTTCTGCGCTAGTTTCAACAACGGCATTTGCTTCAACAAGCCCTTATGTTTTAATGCAACAAACAGCAGATAAACTTTTCGGGGATATCAAAGCAAATCAAAGCAAAATTCAAAAAGATCCTAACTATTTACGTACCATTGTGCGTAATGATTTAATGCCACATGTTCATGTGAAATATGCAGGACAATTAGTGTTAGGTAAAAATTTAGCGTCAGCCACAGATGCACAACGTGAAGCATTCTTCACTGCGTTTGGTCAATTTATTGAACAATCTTATGCGCAAGTTTTAACGCAATACAAAGATCAACAAGTTCAAATTGAAAGTGAAAAACCAGTGGGTGACAAGTCTATCGTTAGCATCCGTGTCAATGTATTACAATCAGGTAATGCACAGCCAATTAAACTTGATTTCAAATGGCGTAAAAACAGCAAAACAGGTGAATGGCAAGCATATGATATGGCGGCTGAAGGCGTGAGTATGGTGGCAACGAAGCAAAATGAATGGAGTGGTGTTTTACGTCAACAAGGTATTGATGCACTCACAGCTCAAGTTGCTCAATCAGCAAAACAACCTATTACTTTAAAATAATTCTGTATGCAATCTAAAAATCCATTACAATGGGACATTCAGCAAAATAATGAAAGCTTGATCGTTCAGTTGTCTGGTGACTTTACTCGTGACACGTTGCTTCCGTTATGGAAGCAACGTGCTTCTTTTTTATCACCAAAAAGCAACCAACATATTTATTGGGATCTCAAATCGCTTACCAGTATCGATTCTTCGGGCTTCACATTACTTGCAGAACTTCTTAACCATTATCAACAAAAAAATCCAAACAGCCTATTAAATGCGCCGTCAACAGTGTATAGCTTAGCGGAATTATTTGATTTAGCTGATTGGTTTAAAACTTTTTTATCTCAAGAGAAAAAATAACAATGGAACCAAAACAAATTGAAGAAATTCTAAAAAATGCGCTAGACCTTGATGAAGTCTATGTGCAAGGTGAAAATTCACACTATGGCGTTATTGCTGTCAGCGATGCATTCGCATCATTATCAAAAGTAAAACAACAACAAATGATTTATGGCCCATTAACTGAATTTTTTGCCACAAATGCCATTCATGCATTAACAATCAAAACATTTACAACAGAACAGTGGAAGAGAGAACGTCTTCTCAATATGGCTGGTTAATTTAAAATTGAAGATAAAATACAAAAAAGTGAGTTAATCTCACCGCTTGTAGTGTTTTATATTTGATTTTTTGTCTCATTATTTAAGGAATCAAGATGGAAAAATTTCGTGTGCACGGCCCCTTTACATTAAGTGGAACGGTAGATATTTCAGGTGCAAAAAATGCTGCCCTGCCGATTTTATTTGCGGCTATTTTGGCGGAAGAACCTGTTGTTTTAACGAACGTACCTAATTTAAAAGATGTCGATACGACATTTAAAATTTTACGTAAGTTAGGTGTGGTTGTAGAACGTAAAGAAGATAATGCTGTTCATATTGATGCAAGTCGCATTGACCATTATGTCGCACCTTATGAATTAGTGAAAACCATGCGTGCATCCATTTGGGCTTTAGCGCCGTTACTCACACGTTTCCATCAAGGACAAGTATCATTACCGGGGGGATGTACTATCGGTGCCCGTCCTGTTGATATGCATATTGCAGGTCTTGAAAAAATGGGGGCAGAAATTACCCTTGATGAAGGTTATGTCAAAGCAGAAGTGAGCGGACGTTTATCTGGTGCGCGTGTGTTAATGGACAAAGTGAGTGTTGGTGCCACATTATCTGTCATGATGGCAGCAACCTTAGCAAAAGGTATAACTGTTATTGAGAATGCGGCACGTGAGCCTGAAGTGGTAGATACCGCTATTTTCCTGAATAAAATGGGTGCAAAAATTCAAGGTGCAGGCAGCGATATGATCACTATTGAAGGTGTTGAACGTTTAGGTGGTTGTGAACATCATATCGTACCAGACCGTATTGAAACAGGGACATTCCTTGTTGCTGCAGCGATTTCAGGAGGACGTATTACTTGCCGTGGTACAAAAGCAGATACCTTAGATGCGGTGATTGAAAAATTACGTGAAGCAGGCATGCAAGTTGATGTGACAGAAGATACTATTACTCTTGACTCACTTGGTATGCGTCCAAAAGCGGTTAATATCCGCACGATGCCACACCCGGGCTTCCCAACCGATATGCAAGCACAATTTACGTTATTGAATGTCGTTGCAAATGGTACAAGCCGAATTACTGAAACAATTTTTGAAAACCGTTTTATGCATATTCCTGAATTAATTCGTATGGGTGCAAAAGCAGAAATTGAAGGTAATACCGCTATTTGCCACGGTGTCGACGCGTTATCTGCGGCAGAAGTGATGGCGACCGATTTACGTGCATCAATCAGTTTAGTCTTAGCGGGCTGTATTGCTAATGGTGAAACTATCGTGGATCGTATTTATCACATCGATCGAGGATATGAACATATTGAAGAGAAATTACAGAAATTAGGCGCTCGAATCGAAAGATTTAATGCACCATTTGAAGAGTAGCTATAACAGAGAAAAGAGTGCTCTTTAAGCCTCAAATAACAAGCGGTAGGATTCGTAAAATATTTTGCAAATCCTACCGCTGTTTGTTTTATAGAATAATACTAATAGAGAACACGGGCTTTAATTGTCCCATCAATTTCTTTCAAACGAGCGAGAGCTTCAGTCGTATTTTCAGTTTCTACATCAATCACCACATAACCAATCGTAGGGTCGGTTTGTAAGAATTGTGCGGCAATATTGACGTTTGCATCCACAAATACTTGGTTGATTTTGTTTAACACGCCCGGGTGATTTTCGTGAATATGCAATAAACGTTTTGTTCCTTTGTGTTCTGGCAATGAGACTTCAGGGAAGTTTACCGCAGAAAGGGTTGAGCCGTTATCCGAATATTTCACAAACTTGTTTGCGACTTCTGTACCGATATTCTCTTGGGCTTCAGAGGTTGAACCGCCAATGTGTGGGGTTAAGATCACATTATCAAAAGCACAAAGTGGTGATTCAAATGGGTCGTTAATTGACGCAGGCTCTTCAGGGAACACGTCTAATGCCGCACCACGTAATTTACCTGATTTCAAGGTTTCAACTAGCGCATCAATATCTACTACCGTACCACGAGCTGCATTGATGAGAACTGACCCTTCTTTCATCTGCGCTAAACGTTCTGCATTGATTAAGTTCTTCGTTGAAGCATTTTCAGGCACATGTAATGAAATCGCATCACAAGTCGCAAGTAGCTCTTGTAAGCTTGAGACTTGTTGAGCATTACCGAGCGGTAATTTATTTTCAATATCGTAGAAGTAAACTTGCATACCAATTGATTCAGCAATAATACTTAATTGTGAACCGATGTGGCCGTAGCCGATGATCCCCAATTTTTTACCACGCACTTCATTTGAGCCTGCTGCTGATTTATCCCAAATGCCACGGTGAACTTCTGCATTGGCTTTTGGCACTTGACGCATTAATACAATGATTTCGCCTAACACTAATTCTGCAACAGAACGGGTATTTGAGAAGGGCGCATTGAACACAGGAATACCACGGCGTTTTGCTGATTCTAAATCGACTTGGTTAGTGCCGATACAGAAGCAACCCACCGCAATTAATTTTTGCGCTTGTTGTAATACTTCGTCGGTTAGGAAGGTGCGAGAACGAATCCCAAGAAAATGAGCATCTTTGATCGCATCAATCAGCTCTTGACCATCAAGGGCTTTTTTGTAGTATTCAATATTGCTATAACCTGCATTTTTTAGCACATCAATGGCATTTTGATGTACGCCTTCAAGCAGTACAAATTTGATTTTAGATTTATCTAGAGAAACTTTAGTTGTCATCTTTGCCTTCCTTATATAGTAGAGAGCGGAAAGTCGAACGTGAATAAAGAGAAATTCAACTTTCCGTTTTTTTATTATGTCTATTCAATAATTTTCGCACCGTCAGGTGTGCCAACAATAGTCACATTGGCATAACGTTGTGCAAAAATCCCGTTAGTCACTACTCCTGCGATATTGTTGATCGTATGTTCCATTTTTAACGGCTCAAGAATTTTAAAGTTATATACATCTAAAATCACATTGCCGTTGTCAGTTACCACACCTTCACGATATTCAGGCGAACCGCCCAACGCCACCAACTGGCGAGCCACATAAGAGCGAGCCATTGGGATCACTTCCACAGGTAGAGCAAAAGTAGAGCCTAACACATCCACTTGCTTACTGGAATCAACAATACAGATGAATTTTTTTGCTAATGAACTCACAATTTTTTCACGAGTGAGTGCCGCACCGCCGCCCTTAATCATATAGCCTTGTGGCGTAATCTCGTCCGCCCCGTCAATATAGACATCAAGTTCTGTCACTTCATTGGCACTAAATACTTCAATGCCTAAGGCTCTCAAACGTTCTTCAGACGCTTTTGACGCAGCAACCGCCCCTTTAATATCGTCAGCCATTTCACCTAACGCATCAATAAAGCAGTTCACTGTTGAACCGCTACCGACCCCAACAATCGTATCGGGTTTCACATATTGCAATGCAGCCCGTGCTGCGATTTTTTTCATTTCTAGTTGATCCATATGATTCCTCCTTAAGCAAACGTTTGCGTTATTATAATTAAAAAAAGATCAAGCGGTAAGATCCCGGCAACATTTTACCAAGATCCTACCGCTTGTTAATTAGTTACGTTTCACCGCTTCGGCGATCTCTTCCGCACAGCTTTGAGCTAAAGCCCCGTCTTCACATTCTACCATTACACGAATAAGTGGCTCTGTGCCTGACTTGCGTAATAAGATGCGTCCTTTGCCCGCTAAACGTTGTTCAACATCTTTCGCTACCGCTTTGACTTCATCGCTCTCTAGTGGGTTTGCACCGCCTGCAAAGCGGACGTTGATCAACACTTGTGGGAACAACGGTACGGCTTTGGCTAAATCGGCTAGGCTCATTTTGTGGGTTGCCATTGCTGCAAGCACTTCTAATGAAGCCACAATGCCGTCACCTGTGGTGTTTTTATCCAACACGATTATATGCCCTGAATTTTCGCCGCCGAGTTTCCAGCCTTTTTCTTTCAACACTTCAAGCACATAGCGGTCGCCCACGTTGGCACGAGCAAACGGAATAGCAAGCTCTTTTAAGGCAAGCTCAAGGCTCATATTGCTCATTAATGTACCAACCACGCCACCTTTGAGTTTGCCTGAACGTAAGGCTTCACGGGCGATGATAAACAGAATTTGGTCGCCATCGACTTTGTTACCTAATTGATCGACCATAATTAAGCGGTCGCCGTCTCCGTCATAGGCTAAACCAACATCAGCTCCAGCTTCAACTACCACTTGTTGCAACGCTTTGATGTCCGTTGCACCACATTTTTCGTTGATGTTTAAGCCATTTGGGTGTGTGCCGATTTCGATCACTTCCGCCCCTAATTCACGCATTACGCTTGGAGCGATGTGGTAGGTTGCACCGTTGGCACAATCGACCACGATTTTATAACCGTCAAGGCTTAAATGGGACGGGAAAGTGCTTTTGCAAAATTCGATATAACGTCCTGCGGCATCATTGATACGGCTTGCACGTCCAAGTTCTGCAGACGCTACGCAATCCATTGGTTGATCGAGCATTGCTTCAATCGCTTCTTCCACTTCATCGGGTAATTTTTCGCCGACTGCAGAGAAGAATTTGATGCCGTTATCATCGTAAGGGTTGTGAGAAGCAGAGATCACAATACCTGCTTCTGCACGGAAAGTGCGAGTTAAATAGGCAATCGCAGGGGTTGGCATTGGACCTGTAAACGCCGCTGACAAGCCTGCCGCCGCTAAACCTGCTTCTAATGCCGATTCTAACATGTAGCCTGAAATACGGGTGTCTTTACCGATTAAGACCTTTTTTGAACCTTGAGTGGCAAGTACTTTACCAGCTGCCCAACCAAGTTTTAAGGCAAAATCAGGGGTAATCGGATATTGTCCTACTTTGCCACGCACACCATCGGTGCCGAAATATTTACGTTCTGCCATAAAATTGTCCTTTTAAATAGGATTATTGTGCGGACACACGCAGTGTGTCCCTACCACAAATTTGTTAATGCTCTATCGTAGGGACACACTGCGTGTGTCCGTAGATGATGAATAACTACAAATGTTTTACCAAATCTCACCGCTTGTTATTTTAAAAAATAACGATAAGCAGGGCTGTCGCTGACATTTTGATAGCGATAGCCAAGTTTTTCTAAATCTTGTTGGAAAGTCTCTTTTTCTGTCTCTTTCACTACAAATGCCGCCAAAATATCTCCATAATCCGCTCCGTGAGCTCGATAATGGAATAGGGAAATATCCCAGTTGGTCAGCGTTTGTAAAAACTTCAACAACGCCCCTTTTTGCTCAGGAAATTCAAAGCTGTACAGTTCTTCTTGTTCTATTGAACTTGGACGACCGCCGACCATATAGCGAATATGGGTTTTGGCAATATCATCATCGGAAAGATCGGCGACTGAATAGCCGTTTTGTTGTAAATCTTTGATAATTTCCGATTTTTCGGCATTACCACTGATCCGAACCCCAACGAAAATGCAAGCCTGTTGATCGTCAGCGTGGCGATAGTTAAATTCAGTGACTGCACGATTGCCGATCAGTTGGCAAAATTCAAGAAATGCCCCTTTTTGTTCAGGAATGGTAACAGCCAGCAACGCTTCGTGTTTTTCGCCGATTTCGCAACGCTCTGAAACATAACGTAGCGTATGGAAATTCAGGTTCGCCCCCGACAAAATACAAGCTAAATTTTTGCCTTGAAGATTGTGTTGTGCCACATATTTTTTCAAGCCAGCCAAAGACAACGCCCCTGATGGCTCTGCCACTGCTCGCACGTTTTCAAACACATCTTTCAGTGCCGCACAGACTTCATCATTATCAACCAACACTACATCATCAACATATTGCTGACACAAGCGGAAGGTTTCATCGCCGATCCGTTTAACTGCCACACCGTCTGCAAACAGCCCAACTCGGTCTAAGTCCACAGGTTGCCCTGCTTGTAACGCATAAAACAAACACGCCGAGTCCTTTGATTCCACGCCGATAATTTTAATTTCAGGCATCAACTGCTTAATCAACACTGCAATGCCCGCAATCAAACCGCCGCCGCCAACGGGAATAAACACATAGTTAAGATCGGCATTTTGTTGCAACAATTCCATACCGATAGAGCCTTGCCCTGCAATCACTAAAGGGTGATCGAAGGGGTGAACAAAGGTCATATTTAATTCTTTGGACAGCTCAATCGCTTTGGCTTTGGCTTCATCGAAATTTGCCCCGTAGAGCAACACTTCGCCGCCAAATCCACGCACCGCATCGACTTTGATTGACGGTGTATTTTGTGGCATCACAATTAATGCACGCAAACCGAGATGTTTTGCAGACAGGGCAACGCCTTGGGCATGATTGCCTGCTGACGCTGCAATCACACCTGCGTTTTTTTGAGCAGGGAAAAGGTTCGAAATCATCGCATAAGCCCCACGCAGTTTAAAACTATGCACAGGCTGGCGATCTTCTCGCTTAATGGAAATCGTATTACCCAAACGCTCCGAGAGCTTTTCCATTTTTTGCAATGGCGTGACTTGGGCAAGATCGTAGATTTTAGAACTTAAAATGGCACGGAGATAATCCGTGCCTGATTGTAAAGGGGTATCACTCATCGTTCCACCAAACCTAAATTAGTGGTTGCAGCCACAACCACCGTGTCCGTGATGGTGGTGATGGTCATGATCGTGATGACCGCCACAGCAAGTGTGTTCTTCATCATGATCGTGTCCACAGCAGCCACCTTCTTGGTGAATATGACCGTGAGCGATCTCTTCTAATGTCGCTTCACGCGTTGCAACAACTTCTACAGAGAAGAGTAACTCTTGACCAGCTAACATATGGTTGCCATCAACAACTACTTCATCGCCATCAACTTCAGTGATCACCACAGGCAATGGACCTAAGTCAGTGTCTGCGATAAAACGCATACCGACTTCTAATTCATCAACGCCCATAAACACTTCTTTTGGTACACGTTGCACCATATTTTCGTTGTATTCACCGTAAGCTTCTTCAGGTTTAACACGCACTTCAAAAGTATCGCCAACCGCTTTGCCTTCTAACGCATTTTCTAAACCGATCACAAGGTTGTTATGACCGTGTAAGTATTCTAATGGTTGCTCAACAGGCGCTTCATCAACTAATACGCCATCTTGTGTACGAACTTGGTATGCAATGCTAGGCACAACGTTTTTAGTAATTTTCATGTAAGTATTCCTTATTTATGGATAAAAATTTCAAGCATTGTAGCTTGTTATGTAGGATTTGCAAATTTTAGAAAGAAAGTGACCGCTTGTAGTGATACAGCGGCCATTTTAAGATTATCATTAATCTGTAATATCAGGGGTTACAGCATCTGCCACATCAACAGCGGCACCGACTACCGTTGTTGCAGCCCCAACCGTTGCACCAACAACCGATGTCACAAGGCAAGCACTTAATGTGCTACAGAGAAGAATTAATCCGAAAATATTAACTAAGTGTTTCATATCAATATAAAAATGCAGTCTATCTAGTGAAAGACTGCATTATAAACGAATTTAGATTACTTTTCTTCAGCGATAAAACGATATGCTAAAGCACCAATGACTGCACCTACGATTGGCGCGACCCAGAACATCCATAATTGTTCAATAGCCCAACTACCTTGGAACAGTGCTACACCTGTAGAGCGAGCTGGGTTTACCGATGTATTTGTCACAGGAATGCTGATTAAGTGAATTAAGGTTAAGCCTAAACCGATCGCAATAGGTGCAAAGCCTGCTGGTGCACGTTTATCTGTTGCGCCCATGATGATCATTAAGAAGAATGCCGTTAATACGACTTCAATCAATAATGCAGCAACAAGGCTATAGCCATGTGGTGAGTGTTCACCGTAACCATTGCTTGCAAAACCAGCTGTGGCATCGAAACCAGCGACACCTGATGCGATGGCATAAAGCACAGCCGCTGCTGCGATAGCACCCAATACTTGTGATGCAATATAAGGGACTAAATCTTTTGCATTAAAACGACCACCAACCAATAAGCCGATAGAGACCGCTGGGTTAAAGTGTCCGCCTGAAATATGACCAACAGCGTAAGCCATGGTTAATACGGTTAAACCAAAGGCTAATGATACACCCATATAACCAATACCTAAGTCTGGAATACCTGCCGCTAGAACAGCACTACCACAACCACCAAATACCAACCAGAATGTGCCAAAAAATTCGGCGAAATATTTTTTCATTTTACTTTCCTTTAATTAAAAAATGACGAAATGCCATGTTAAAGCGTTCAATATGAACGTGAAGTTTTAAGAAGTAGTCTATCTACTTCTTAAAATAGGGTTTACTCAAAACGGACTTTACCTGATGCAGATGCATTGATAGTTTGTTTTCCCGCTTCAAGTGGTAATTCATTAGCTGATTTCATGCTGACAGATGCAGCTTCCATCGCATACATACGTGGTGATGTATAGCCATCATTAGCACTGTTTGGTGTCTCTAAGCGAATATCACTTAAGATATATTTATTTGCTTTTAAGCCTTTTTGAATCACTTCTGCTTTATGCTGAAATTGCTGAATGATTTCTAAGGTCATTTCGTCTTCAAGAGCGCTTGCTTTTTCAGGGGAAACACTAAAGCGTACAGCGTTAATCGCAACGTTGTCGCCTAAGTTTTCTAACACGTTAGCGATGGCGTCAAAATTTTTACCTTTAAGCTGAATATGACCTTCTGCCACCCAACCAATCACTTTGCCTTTATTATCATATTCAGCGTAATTGCTGATGCCATCTGCTGAAACTTCAATACTTGAATCTTGCTTTGCAAGCGTTAAGACTTTGTTTAAGTCATTGGAAACTGTTTTTTTCAATTCAGCCAAATTTTTGCCTGATTTACGGCTATAAACATCGGCATGCATTAAATCTTTATCAACACTGCGAGTGACTTGAGTAGAAAAATGAAAAACAGAACCGTTTTCTGTTTTCGTCGCTAGGCTATTATTTTCTGTTTCAGCAGAAACGCCTAGTGTCACTAATGCAAGCGGTAAGATTGCAAGATAATTTTTCAATTTCATATTAAATACCTTTTAGGATAACGACCGATTTAGTCTTGAATGGGGGCTTAGAGCATCATTTTGCAAATTAGTTCCCAAGCTCAATAGCAAAAACAGTTGCTTTGTTTAAGCTGTCTTCGTTTATTTTCCATTTGATATTAAGTCCTGCAACCGACATACCATAAGAGCGATTGTTTACTTTCCCTTGCTGATAAGCCGGGCGGGGATCTTGCTCAATGATTTCTTGAATAAAGGTTATCGGATCTTCAATCCCAAATTTTGCAAAATTTTCACTGGATCGGACCGCTTGTAATGCAGACTCACTGAAGGTAACGCAGAGCTTGGCTTCGGGCTTACTTTGTGCAAAACCTGAAACCGCATTCGGTTCGCTATCTGCATAAGCAATGTAAGGTTTAATATCTAAAATCGGTGTACCATCGACTAAATCGACGCTGCCTAAGTGGAGAAAAACATTGCCATCTGTGATTTCCACTTTCTTTAATTCGACTTTAGAAAGCCCGATAGGATTTGGACGATGTGTCGCACGGCTAGCGAAAACCCCTACTCGTTCATTGCCGCCCAAGCGTGGCGGGCGAACAGTCGCATGCCACTCTCGTTCAGGAATGTGGTGAAACTGAAAAATAAGCCAAAGGTGGCTAAACTGTTCCAAGCCACGTACGGCATCAGGTGTATTATAAGGGGGAAGCAGTTGCAAAATACCTTTACCTTCTTTGACAAGATTAGGTTGTCGTGGCACAGCAAATTTTTCGTCATAAGGCGAATGAACGATCCCAATAGGATTGACCATCAAAGGAGAAATCGGATTTGTCATAAAATCTATAAAATTCTGCGAAAAATCAAAATATAGAGTCGCATTGTGTAATAATATGCGCAACTTTCAAAGTAAAACTTCCAATAAGTATCTATTTAATATGAATAAAGATTCTTCTTTCTCGATTTGGTTTTCGACCGCTCGCCCAAAGACATTACCTTTGGCGTTAGCGTCTATTTTAGTGGGATCAGCGCTTGCAGGGTGGCAAGGGCAGTTTAATGTTGTCACGACATTATTGGCTTTTATTACTACAATCTTATTGCAGATTCTTTCAAACTTCGCCAATGACTATGGCGATCATGTAAAAGGATCCGATACCACAGAACGCATTGGTCCGCTTCGTGCCATTCAACATGGGCAAATCAGTGGCGAACAGTTAAAACGAGCATTGATTGTAGTGGCAATATTGGCGTTTCTTTCGGGGGCTATTTTAATCGGCTATGCTTATCAAACTTGGCAAGATTTATTGGTGTTTGCTGGTTTAGGAATTGTTGCAATTGTTGCAGCGATTACCTATACCGTGGGTAAAAAGCCTTATGGCTATTTGGGTCTAGGCGATATTTCAGTGTTAATTTTCTTCGGTTTTCTTGCTGTATTAGGGACATTCTATTTGCAAGCCCACGAACTCACACCAAATCTATTATTGCCTGCGTTTGGTTGTGGATTACTTTCCGTTGCAGTATTAAATATCAATAACTTACGAGACATTGAACAAGATAGACAAGCAGGGAAAAATACACTGATTGTCCGCATCGGTAGCCAAAATGGACGTATTTACCATGTTGTATTACTTAGTGTGGCATTGCTCTCTTACTTGAGTTTTGCGCTAGCACATTTCAATCATTGGTATAACTTCTTATTTTTACTGGCAACACCGCTATTAGTTAAACATGGCTTATTTGTTTATCGCCATAAAGATCCAGCAGAACTGCGCCCTAAATTAGGCGAAATGGCGGGGATCGCCTTAGTGACGAATGTCTTATTTAGCTTAAGTATCATTTTGTAAAAAAGAGATAGAAAAAGACCGCTTGTATCACACCAATACAAGCGGTCTTTTTGTTGAAATATTTTTCAAATACTAAAAGATGAACCACAGCCACAGGTTGAACTCGCATTTGGGTTTTGCACTACAAAGCGAGAGCCTTCAAGCCCTTCTACATAATCTACCGTTCCGCCGATTAAATATTGCAGACTCATCGGATCGACCACTAAGCCAACATTTTGGTTCTCAATCGTTAGATCTCCGTCATTGACTTGATCGTCAAAAGTAAAACCGTACTGGAAACCACTGCATCCACCACCTGTAATATACACACGTAAACGTAGGTTTGGATTGTCTTCCCCTTCAATCAAACTCTTTACTTTGCGAGCCGCCGCATCGGTAAAGACGAGAGGTACATTTATATCACTCATTTTTTGTCCTACATCAAATTTCTAGAAAGTGGTGCATTATCTAACAATTGTTAGGGAAGGGCAATAAAGTCATCAAAATAGTTTTATGGTGGTAAACAATTTATATTCAGCTATAATGAAGCAATTTTTGACTAGTTAAATTTAGGATCAAAATATGAAAATTTTAGTTACAGGTGGTGCAGGTTTTATTGGCTCTGCGGTCGTTCGCCATATCATTAACGACACGCAAGATTCAGTTATTAATGTAGATAAACTCACTTATGCGGGTAACCTAGAATCTTTAGAATCTGTTTCAGATAATGCTCGTTATACCTTTGAGCAAGTCGATATTTGCGATAAAGCCGAATTAGAACGTGTATTTAACCAACATCAGCCTGATGCGGTCATGCATTTGGCGGCTGAAAGCCACGTAGATCGTTCTATTGATGGTCCTGCGGCATTTATTGAAACCAATATCGTGGGTACTTATACCTTATTAGAAGCAGCACGTAACTATTGGAATGGCTTAGATGCTGAGAAAAAATCAGCATTTCGCTTTCACCATATTTCAACTGATGAAGTATACGGTGATTTAGAAGGAACTGATGATTTATTCACAGAAACAACGCCTTATGCACCTTCTAGCCCTTATTCTGCATCAAAAGCATCAAGCGATCATTTGGTGCGTGCGTGGTTGCGTACTTATGGTTTACCGACTATTGTGACTAACTGCTCAAATAACTATGGTCCTTTCCACTTCCCTGAAAAACTGATCCCATTGATGATTTTAAATGCCTTAGAGGGTAAACAATTACCTGTTTACGGCAACGGTATGCAAATTCGTGACTGGTTATTTGTGGAAGATCACGCTCGTGCATTGTATAAAGTCGTCACAGAAGGCGTAGTAGGCGAAACCTATAATATCGGCGGTCATAACGAAAAAGCAAATATTGAAGTGGTGCGTACGATTTGTGGTCTATTAGAAGAATTAGTGCCAAATAAACCTGCTGGCGTAGCGAAATACGAAGATTTAATTACTTATGTCACAGACCGTCCAGGCCACGATGTACGTTATGCCATTGATGCAACTAAAATTGGCAACGAGCTAGGCTGGAAACCACAAGAAACCTTTGAAACGGGTATTCGCAAAACGGTGGAGTGGTACTTGAATAATAAAAAATGGTGGAGCCGTGTGTTAGATGGTTCTTATAATTTAGAGCGTTTAGGTACAAACAAGTAGGTGACTATGAAAGGTATTATTCTTGCTGGAGGTTCCGGTACGCGCCTTTATCCGATTACCCGTGGTGTATCGAAACAGTTACTTCCTGTTTATGATAAGCCAATGATTTACTATCCATTGTCTGTGCTGATGTTGGCGGGTATCCGTGATATTTTAATTATTACTACCCCTGAAGATAATGAAGCATTCAAACGTTTGTTGGGCGATGGTTCAGATTTTGGTATCCATCTTCAATATGCGATTCAGCCAAGCCCAGACGGTTTAGCCCAAGCCTTTTTAATTGGCGAAGAGTTTATCGGTAACGACAGCGTTTGCTTAGTGTTAGGTGATAATATTTTCTATGGTCAGCACTTTACAGCAGCCTTAAAAGAAGCTGCGGCACACGCAGATAACAAAGGAGCAGCAGTTTTTGGGTACCAAGTAAAAGACCCTGAGCGTTTCGGGGTTGTAGAATTTGATGAAAACTTTAAAGCCATTTCCATTGAAGAAAAACCAGCAAAACCAAAATCAAATTACGCAGTAACGGGGTTATATTTCTATGATAACCGTGTAGTTAAATTTGCAAAGCAAGTTAAACCTTCAGCGCGTGGTGAATTAGAAATTACCACGTTAAACGAAATGTATCTAAATGACGGTACATTAAATGTGCAACTATTAGGGCGTGGTTTCGCTTGGTTAGATACGGGAACTCACGACAGTTTGCACGAAGCGGCTTCTTTTGTGAAAACGATTGAACATGTGCAAAATCTGCAAGTCGCTTGCTTAGAAGAAATTGCATGGCGTAATGGCTGGCTTACGTCTGAACAAGTCGAAACCCTTGCTAAACCAATGGCAAAAAATGAATATGGTCAATACTTATTACGTTTAGTAAAAGGTGGTAAATAATGGCAAAGTTTTTAATTACGGGAGCTAAAGGGCAAGTTGGTCATTGTTTAACGCAACAATTAACAGGCAAAGCAGAAATTTTGGCTATTGATCGTGATGAATTGGATATAACTGATCGGGATGCAGTTTTTAATACGGTGAGATCTTTCCGCCCTGATGTAATTATCAATGCTGCAGCGCATACTGCGGTAGATAAAGCAGAAACAGAAATTGAACTGTCTGAAGCCATTAATGTGAAAGGTCCACAATATCTTGCAGAAGCGGCAAATGAAATTGGTGCGTTGATTTTACATATCTCGACTGACTATGTGTTTAATGGCGAAGGCTCACACGAATATAAAGAGAGTGATAAAACCGGTCCACAGGGTGTATATGGTAAGACCAAACTAGCAGGCGAAATTGCCGTGCAGCAGGCAAATGCCCGTTCGATTATTTTACGTACCGCTTGGGTATTTGGGGAGCATGGTCATAACTTTGTTAAAACGATGCTACGTCTTGCAAAAGATCGTGATACGTTGGGTGTTGTGGGCGATCAGTTTGGTGGCCCAACTTACGCGGGTGACATTGCCAAAGCCTTGATTGAAATTGCCAATCAAATCCTTGCAGGCAAGGAAAATGCTTTTGGCGTTTATCACTTTACGGGCAAACCTTATGTCAGTTGGTATGAATTTGCGAAAGCGATTTTTGCAGAAGCTGAATTGCAAAATATTATTGAAAAACAACCGCTTGTAAGCAGTATTGCAACAAGCGATTATCCAACGCCAGCTAAACGCCCAGCTAACTCTCGTTTAGATTTAACGAAAGTTAAGCAGGTATTTGATGTTGAACCAAGTGATTGGCAACAGGCTTTAAAAAATATTAAAGCGTATAAGAGTTAAATATCAGGAGGCGATATGAGCTTAATCCCAATGAATGAAATTACTCGTTTAGATCAATTAGATCCCAATGGTAGCTACAGCTATTCAGATTATCTTGTTTGGAAATTGAAAGAACGAGTAGAGATAATCAAAGGCAAAATTATGGCTATGTCGCCTGCACCTAATCGGTTGCATCAGCGTATTTCTATGAAGCTAACGAAAGAGTTCTTAAATGTATTCTCGGGGCATAAATGTGAATTATATGTTGCCCCATTCGATGTTCGCTTCCCTGACCAAGGTGGCAAAATAAAAACCGTTGTTCAGCCTGACTTATGTGTGATTTGCGATCCAAAAAAATTAGATGAAAAAGGCTGTATTGGTGCACCTGATTTAGTAGTTGAAATTCTCTCGCCAGGTAATTCCAAGCGAGAGATGAAAGATAAATACGAGCTTTATCAAGAACAAGGCGTGAGTGAATACTGGGTTGTTCGTCCAGAAGAGCAAAATATTCATATTTATGTTTTAGAAAATGGGAAATATATCGGAATTACACCAGTGGTAGAAGGTGATGTGATTACATCAGTAAAATTCCCCGCATTGAGTTTTTCAACAGCGAGATTATACGAGCTATAAAAAAGGTTAAATTATGAAAATTATTGAGACAAAAATTCCTGATGTAAAATTATTAGAACCAACGGTATTCGGTGATGAACGTGGGTTCTTTATGGAAACCTTTCGTGATGAATGGTTCAAAGAAAATGTAGCGAATCGTACATTTGTACAAGAAAACCATTCAAAATCAGTCAAAGGTGTTTTACGAGGCTTACATTATCAAACAGAAAATACACAAGGTAAACTTGTGCGTGTTGTTCAAGGTGCAGTATTTGATGTCGCGGTTGACTTACGTAAGAATTCTCCAACTTTTGGGCAATGGGTGGGGGAAATTTTATCTGCTGAGAATAAACGTCAGCTATGGGTTCCTGAAGGTTTTGCTCACGGTTTTTATGTTTTAACTGAAACTGCTGAATTTACTTATAAATGTACAGACTACTACAATCCTAAGGCTGAACATTCATTAATTTGGAACGATAAAACCGTTGGGATTGAATGGCCATTAGATGGTGAACCGAGTTTGTCGGCTAAAGATTTAGCTGGTAAATTTTTGGAAGATACATTAACGTTCGAGTAATAAATATAGTAAAAAGAGATTATATGTTTAATAAATTTAAAGGTAAATTTCAACGTCTTTTAGCATTTGATGAACTATTAAAGCAGCTTATTATTCGAGACATAAAATTAAAATATAGAAGAAGCTATTTAGGATATTTATGGAGTATTCTAAATCCATTAATGTTAATGATGGTCTTAGTTATTGTTTTTTCTAACTTATTTAGATTTGATATTCCTAATTTTCCCGTGTATCTATTATCCGCTCAGATACTATTTAATTTTATGGTGGAAGCAACAAATATATCTGTTACCTCAATTACTGGTAATGCATCTTTATTAAAAAAGACTTATGTGCCTAAGTATATATTTACATTATCAAAAGTAGGAAGTTCTTTGGTTAATTTAATATTTTCCTTAAGTGCTTTGTTATTAGTAATGCTAATCACAGGTACATCTTTCTCTATGAACTTACTATTTTTTCCAATAGTTTTATTTCAAGTTTTCATTTTTAGCTTGGGAATTGGTCTATTTCTATCTGCGGCGACTGTTTTTTTTAGAGATATTCAGTATCTATGGGGAGTTTTCTTATCTATGTGGATGTATTTAACTCCTATCTTTTACCCAGTATCTATTATCCCCATAGAATATCAGACACTTTATAAAAGTGTAAATCCTATGTACTGGTACATTGAACAATTTAGAGATATTGTCTTATATGCACAATTTCCAAATTATAGTTCTATTGTTATAGGTACAATTATTGCGTTCCTTATGCTTATTATAGGTATTTGGTATTTTAACAAAAAACAAAATGAGTTTATTTTATATATATGATGCATCAAGACAATGTTATAGAAGTGCATAATGCAACCGTTAGATTTAATAAAGCAACAGAAAACTATAGTGGGCTTAAAGATTACGTAATCAGAATGATGAAAGGTCAATTGATGTTCCAGGAGTTTCTTGCTTTAAAAGACATTAATTTAGAAATAAAAAAAGGTGAATCTTGGGGACTTATTGGTAACAATGGATCTGGTAAATCAACTTTACTGAAATTGATTTGTGGTATCCTAGAACCTTACAAAGGTAGCGTTGAAGTTAAAGGGACCATTGCGCCTCTTATTGAACTAGGGGCTGGATTTGATGGAGAATTAACTGCAAGAGAAAATATTTTTCTGAATGGTGCTTTATTGGGATACAAGCGTTCTTTCATGGAAGAGCATTTTGATGAAATTATTGAATTTGCAGAACTTCAAGATTTTATTGATGTTCCTATTAAAAATTTCTCATCAGGAATGGCTGCAAGATTAGGATTTTCTATTGCAACGATAGTAAAGCCTGATATTTTGATTGTAGATGAAGTTCTAGCTGTTGGAGATGCATCATTCCAAGAAAAATGTAAAAAGAGAATGGAGAATATGTTGTCAGGAGGGACAACATTGTTGTTTGTATCTCATTCTATTGATCAAGTTAAAGAGCTTTGTAAATATGCGCTTTGGATTGATAAAGGTATTGTTCGGGCTAAAGGGGACATAAGAGATGTTTCTGACGCCTATTTAGATGTTTGTTAAGGATTAAGGTTATATTGGCATGCAGGGTAAAGAAGATTTAAATAATCTAGAATATTATAAAGAAAAAGGTTTGAAGAGTGTTCAGTCTTCAAATGAAGATGTTGCTTATCATGAAAAATATATAATTGAATTAGAAAATGATATTAGATTATTAAAAAATAGGATCGGAGAATTAGAAAAAGTAATATATTTGATGGAAAATAGTCGTTCTTGGAAAATCACTAGTATAGCTAGAAAATTGGGAATAAATTTAAGACTTATAAAAAGAATACTTGTGGCGTTACCAATAACTATTGAAAGAAAAGGTGGGGTATTCAATCTTTCTAAATTATGTATATCTAAATTACGAAATGGTGGGGTTAGAGATCTTTATAATTCAGTTAATAAACTGATTATGCAATCTGAAATTGAAACTCCATCATGTCAGAAAACTGAGAATATGGAATTTTTGTCTAATGTTACAAAAAAGGCAAGTAATATTTTTGAGAAAAGAATTCTAATTATTGCAGAAATGGGTATTCCACAATGTACTAAATATAGAGTTATACAGAAGAAGGAACTTTTTGAACAATTGGGTATTAAATGTGAGATTGTATCTTGGAAAGATGCTAATAAAGCAAAAAGCCTAATCTCATTAAGCTCATATGTTATTTTTTATAGAGTATATTATGAAAATGATGTCATTACTTTAATAAATGAGTGTAAAAGACTTAATATTCCAACATTTTGGGAAATCGATGATTTGATGTTCAATAGAACTATTTTAGAAGAAAATAGAACAGTTCAATCTCTACCTATTCATGTTCGTGATAATTTATATAAAGATGCAGAATTATTTAAGAAAGCAATGCTCGCTTGTAATTATGCTATAACATCTACATCTAAATTAGCTTCTGAAATGAAAGCAGTTGGGATGAAGGATGTATTTATTATTGAGAATGCTATAGATGAAGAAACATTAAATATTGCTAACGAGATTTTAATAAATAGATGTGTAGTAGATGATAAAATAAGAATCGTATATGGTTCAGGAACTACAGCACATAATATAGACTTCCAAGAAGTTGCGCCGTCTTTAGCCAAGATATTAAGAGAATATGATAACGTGGTCTTTAGGCTTATTGGAATGTTGGAATTACCAAGCTATTTTAGTGAATTAAAAGATAAAATAGAAAGAATAGAATTTTGTAGTTATCCAGAATATCTAAGATTATTATCAGAATGCGATATAAGTATAGCTCCTTTAGAGAACTCTATAACAAATCATGCCAAAAGTAATATAAAATATTTAGAAGCATCAATACTTAAAATTCCATCTATATGTTCGCCACTACAATCTTTTACTGATGTCGTAATTCATAATAAAAATGGTTTATTAGCTAATTCTGATAAGGAATGGTATGAATGTTTTATTAAGCTTATAAATAGCCGAGATTTAAGAAAATGCCTTGCTGAGCAAGCATATACTGATGTCAATAAAGGTTATTCATATCAATATATAGCTAAAAAATTATTACATTTATTGCCAGAGTGTAATAATCATCTAAAAAAGCGATTGTTATCATTTAATATTTTCTATTATCCAAGATCTTTTGGTGGAGCAACTATAGTTGCTGAAGAAATTAACAATTTAATGAAGGAAAATGATTTTGAAGTTTATGTAGTAACTTCTTTACCAGTAAGTATGTCTTTATCTCCTTATTCTATTGTTAGATATGAACATAATGGTGTTACTGTGTTTGGGATTGCTATTCCTGATACAGATATGGGAGTATATACTAATGCAAGAGTGGCTGAGATCGTAGAAAAAATTATAGAATTAGTTTCACCAGATATTGCTCATTTTCATGCTATTCAGGGATTAGGTGTCGATATTGTAGAACTATGTCATAAAAAACGAATCAAGACAGCTGTAACTTTGCACGATGCTTGGTGGATTTGCTCTCAACAATTTATGATTAAGCCAGATGGGAAGTTCTGTCATCAATATACATTAAATAAAAGTGAGTGTATAAAATGTGCTGGTAATGGAAGTAAATACGCTATTAGATATAATAGATTGTATTCTATTCTAGAAAATGTTGATTATTTATTAGCTCCTAGTTCTTATTCTCAGGAATTATATTATTCTTATATAGGAAGAAAACCAATTTTAAACAAAAATGGAATTAATTATCCACAATGTTTAGAGTACAAATCTATTTCTAGAACTATTCGGTTTGGATATGTTGGTGGAAATGGTTTTATGAAAGGATTTCCACTAATATCAAAGGCATTCAGAGAATATAAATTTAGTAATGCTAAATTAGTTGTTGTAGATAATGCACTGAATTTAGGACTAAGAACTTATATAGATAAAGATTTTAATGGGATAGAAAATTATGAAATTGTTCCGGCTTACACTCAAGATACTCTAGATGATTTCTTTGATTCAATTGATATTTTATTATTCCCAACTCAATGTAAAGAAAGCTTTGGGTTAACTATACGGGAAGCTATTGTGCGAAATGTGTGGGTAATTAGCACAGATTGTGGAGGTCCAATAGATGATATTATTGAAGATGTGAATGGTAATATTATTCCACTTGATAGTGACTATAAACAGTTAGCGAATACAATCCAAAGAGTAATTGAACGTTATCAAGAGAAATATTGTGAAAGAGAAATTTCATTAGAAAAATCTCATATATTTAGTTTTAGAAATCAAGTAGACCAGTTAATAGAAATTTTTCGAGAGTAATTGTATGAAATTATTAAGTAATAAGAGTAGCAGTTTTAGTTATTTTTTTATGTTTGGTCTGATGATGACTATAGCTATGATAACTATTCTGACACCTCCTTTCCAAGCTCCTGATGAATTTAAACATTTTGAACGAGGTTATACAATTTCTAAAGGTGAATTTTTGTTAAGTAAGAATGGGAATGGTCTTATAGATAAAAATTTGTTGGAATTCGAGAAAATATATGAAGTGTTACCATTTCAGCATGTTAATAGAGTGTCAGCAGAAATGGATAACTTAGCTAAAAATTATAGTTGGGCAAAAGAATATATACCAACTCCTTTAGCTAATACTGCAGTATATTTTCCTTTGCCCTATATTCCTTTATCACTAGGAATATTCTTAGGTGAAAAATTAGATCTTTCTATTTATCAGACCTATAAACTGGCTAAATACACCGCTATATTTTTTTGCATAATTTTGATTTTTTTTGCTAATAGAATTTATCCTATCAGTTATTTAGGCTATGCTATGTTAGCACTACCTATGACGATATTTCAGCTTGCTTCGGCTAATCCTGATGGAATTTTATTTTCATTATCTGTAGTGTTGGGGGCAATTATATTGAAAGGATATAGATATAGGGATTTATCGGTTTATCATTTTATATTAGGGTGTGGAATTGTTTTCATAATATCTACGATGAAAATGAATATGTTGCCAATAATTTTAGTGTTTTTACCGATTGCGTACATTAATAAGATTCGCCATGGGTATAAAATAATACTTTTCACTATATTATTTATTTTGTTGTGGATTGCTTTTGCAGCTTTTACATATACATTATCCAGTGAACATTTTGTTCAATCAGGAATGAATGCCAGTAATAAAATAGAGTATTATCTATCTCATAAAATAGAATTCATAAATATGTTTATAAATACATTTTTGGTAGATAACCCTAATTTATTATCTATGTATTATCAACAATTTATAGGAGTTCTAGGCTGGATAGATGTTCATTTCTCGCAGTGGAGTTATAAATTTATTTTATCTTTTTTAACTATATTATTATTATTTGGTATTGATTATAGGAAAGTGTTCTCTTTTTATTCTATATTTAATTCTTTTATTCTGTTTTCTATTGTTTTTCTTACTTTCTTTTTATTATTGTTAACTTGGACTCCAATAGAAGAAAAGTTTATACATGGTGTTCAAGGAAGATATTTTATTCCATTGGCTCTTATTTATTCTTTCTTTTATATAAAACGGAGTGGTTATGAATGGATATATCAGTTGTCTGTTTTGGTACTGTTGAGTTTTTCTAATTTTATTACATTAGGTTCATTAGTTGAAAGGTATTATTTGAAATAGGATGAAAAGAATAATTATTTTTTTATTTGTTGGTATAGGTTCGGCCTTAATTGATATAGGTGTATTATATGTTCTGAATAAAAATGTAGTATGGGAAAATAGTTTGTCTATTTCTATCGCATTTATTTGTGGCTTAATTTTTAACTATCTTTGTCATACCTATTTTACTTTCGAGAAACATGCAACGAAGTCTAATGCATTTAAATATCTTATTGTAGTGTTAATTAATTATGTGTTAACACTATGGGTAATAAAATTACAAATACAATTTGGTGTTGATATTATTCTAGCGAAAGTAATTACACTACCTATTGTTGCAGCAGTAACCTTTATATTATCTAATAAATGGGTTTATAAATAACTAAGGATATTTATGTTAAAAAATAAAAAAATTGCAGCTGTTATACCAACTTTTCGAGTTTTAGCACAGATTGAAAAAGTACTTAATAAGATACCTGATTATTTTGATACGATTTATGTCGTTGATGATAAGTGTGATCAAGGGAGTGGTAAGTTTGTGCAAGAACATATTACAGACTCTCGAGTGAGAGTAATTTTTCACACTGAAAATCAAGGAGTTGGTGGAGCAGTTATTTCCGGATATAAACAAGCTATTTTAGATCATATGGATATTGTTGTTAAAATTGATGGTGATAACCAAATGGATCCGTATCTAGCAGAGAAATTTATTTTACCTATTGCGAATGGTGAGGCTGATTATACAAAAGGTAATAGGTTTTTTAATCTTTCTGATGTAACAGATATGCCTAAAGTTAGGTTTTTTGGAAATATCGCTTTATCTTTTTTAACTAAAGCATCTTCTGGTTATTGGAAAATTTTTGACCCTACTAATGGCTATACTGCAATTAGTGTAAAAGTGCTAAAAATGCTTCCTTTGGAGAAAATTCAGAAACGCTATTTTTTTGAAAGTGATATTCTTTTTAGATTAAATCTTATTTCAGCTAAGGTTACAGATATTCCTATGGTTGCGATATATGGTGATGAAATTTCAAATCTAAAAATTAGTAAGATTTTCTTTCCATTCTTAAAAGGGAATCTCTCAAATTTTTTAAAAAGGATATTTTATAAGTATTTTTTACAGGATTTTAATGTTGCTTCCTTAGAATTAATTTTCGGGACTATAATGACTCTATTTGGTACAATATTTGGCTTTTATAACTGGATTAGTAATGCAATGAGTGAGATAGAAACACCAACAGGAACAATAATGATTTCAGCTTTATTTATTTTGGTTGGTATTCATTTATTACTTTCATTTCTTTCTTATGATGTGAATAATTGTCCAACAGAATCTATTAGTAAAAGTTTAAATGAATAAATATATTTATGCAATAATTGTTTGCTATCATCCGACTGATAATATATATCAGTTGTTGAATTCTTTAATTCAACAAGATGTTTATCCCATTGTTATAGATAACTCGGAAGAAAAATTCCTTAACTTTGATAAAAAAGGTTATCTATATAGAAAATTAGGTAAAAATGTTGGTATTGCAGAAGCACAAAATATAGGTATTGATTTAGCCCTAGAACAGGGAGCTAAAGTTATTGTATTCTTTGATCAAGATTCTGTTGTGAGTAATGATTTGATCAGTAGGCTTTATAAGCCTATTTTAGAGAATAAAACTGATATTTCTGCACCTATTTATAAAAATATTGCAGGAAATTTCTACTATCAGATTATTAAATGTAATAAATGGGGATTGAGAACAAAAATTATTCCATCGCCAAATATGCCAAATTTTACAACTAATATAGCTATATCTTCTGGTAGTATGATTAGATGTGAACTATTTAATATTATCGGGAAAATGGACCATTCTTTATTTATTGATCATGTTGATACAGAGTGGTTTTTAAGAGCATTTCATAAAGGATATTCTACGCTTATAGTAACTAATGCGGTGATGAAACATCGTATTGGAGATGACGTTGTTGATTTAAAATGGTTTAAAGTCCCTATACATTCCCCATTAAGACGCTATTATAGAATAAGGAACAATTTTCTGTTATTAAGATATAACCATTTTCCTAAATTATTAGCTTTTAGAGAAATATTTTTTTCTTTTTTACATCAATTTATTATTATTTTATTTTCTCCAGGAAAAAGATGGAATTATATTAAAAATCTTTTTAAAGCCGTATTTGATGGTATAGTCAATAAGAAAGGGAAAATTACTCAGTGAAATTCTCAGTTATTGTCCCTACTTATAATGCGGGTTATCTTTGGGAAGAATGGATAAAAGCTTATAACCAGCAAACTTTAAGAGCTGATAAAGTAATTGTGATTGATTCATGCTCAACAGATCAAACCGCTGTTTTAGCAGAACAAGCGGGTTTTTTTGTGCAAAAAATTGCAAAAGCCGAATTTAATCACGGAGATACACGAAATTTAGCTACTCAATACGTTTCTATGGATACGGATATTTTGGTTTTTCTGACTCAAGATGCTTTGTTGGCAGATAGGCAAGCATTAGCAAATCTGATAAATAATTTTGAAAATCCAGAAATTGCTGCGGTTTGCGGTCGTCAATTACCTCACTTAGATGCCAATTTGTTGGCTACTCATGCTCGATTATTTAACTATCCAGATAAAAGTGTGATAAAAAGTAAAAATGATATTAATTCTTTAGGGCTTAAAACAGTCTTTATGTCAAACTCCTTTGCAGCATATCGAAAATCTATATTTGATAAACTAGGTGGTTTTCCACAAGATACTATTTTAGCTGAAGATATGTACTTAACAGCTAAAATAATAAATGCGGATTATAAGGTTGTATATTGTGCAGAAGCTCAAGTTTATCATTCACATAATTATTCTTTAATTCAGGAATTTCAGCGCTATTTTGATACAGGTGTTTTCCAACAAAAACATGCTTGGATTCAATCGCAATTTGGTAAGGCAAATAATGAGGGGAAAAAATTTGTTATTTCAGAACTTAAATTTTTATTGAAAAATAATTTTATATTGATTCCAATGAGCTTGTTATCGATACTGTTTAAATTTTCTGGATTTAAGTTAGGATTTATTTGGAACAAACTACCTATATGGTTAGTTAGAAAATTAAGTATGCATAAAGGGTATTGGAAATAATGGAAAAACAAGTTTTGTCTAAATATATACTCGCATCTGTTGATTTTTTCTTATGTTTTATAGCATCAATTTTGTCAACATTTCTTATTTATCTTTGGTTTGGTGAGTTAAATAGTTATATCCCACATGAGCAACTGAAAGAAAGATTATTTATCCATCTTATATTAACAATAATATGTATAGTTTGGTTTTGGATTCGTTTAAGACATTATACTTATCGGAAACCTTTTTGGTTTGAGCTTAAAGAAATATTTCGAACTCTCATCATTATTTCTATTATAGAGCTTGCGATTATAACTTTTTCTAAATTATATTTTTCCCGTTATTTGTGGGTGTTTACTTGGATGATTGCTTTGGTTTTAGTACCTATAGGGCGAGTATTAATAAAAACGGTTTTGATAAGAACAAAATATTTTTTAAAAGATACAATTATTATTGGTGGTGGAAAGAATGCTATAGACGCTTACCATGCTTTGATGAGTGAACCTTATTTGGGATTTAGGATAAAGTATTTTATTGCTACCAATCAGTCTAATGAGTTGAGAGATCTAAATATCCCTATCATTAATGAAACTAGACAGAGTATTTGGGAATTAGTTACTAAAAAAACAGATCAATTTATTATTGCATTAGAAGATGAAGAAAGTGAAGAACGTGATAGATGGTTAAGATATCTATCTAAAAAATTCTATCGCTCTGTATCAGTTATTCCTACATTACGAGGATTACCATTATATAGTACAGATATGTCTTTTATTTTTAGTTATGATGTGATTCTTCTCCGAATTAATAATAATTTAGCGAAACGTTCTTCGAGAATTATTAAACGATTAGTTGACATATTTTTATCATTGGTATTTATTATATTACTTTCTCCTGTTCTTGTGACAATTTTTTGTTTAATTAAGAAGGATGGTGGACCTGCAATATATGGACATTCTCGTATTGGGCAAAATGGTAAAATATTTAAATGTTTAAAGTTCCGCTCAATGGTTATTAATTCTGAGCAAATTTTATCAGAATTATTAGAAAATAATGAAGAGGCTAGACGAGAATGGGAAAGAGATTTTAAGTTAAAGATTGATCCTAGAATTACGCCTGTTGGTCGGTTTCTAAGACAAAGCAGTCTTGATGAATTACCGCAATTATTTAATGTGCTAGTTGGGCAAATGAGTTTAGTTGGTCCAAGACCTGTTGTAAAAGAAGAGTTAGCCTATTATCAAGAAGATGTGGATTATTATTTAATGGCAAAACCTGGCATGACTGGATTATGGCAAGTTAGTGGACGTAATAATGTTGATTATGAAACGAGAGTTTATTTTGACTCTTGGTATGTAAAAAATTGGTCTCTTTGGAACGATATTGCTATTTTATTTAAAACAATTAATGCTGTTTTAAGAAAGAATGGAGCATACTAATAATATGTTTGATTTATAAAGAGCAGGAAAATTCGTACTTTCTGCTCTTTATTTATATTATTTCTCTTTCTCTAGATTTTTAATTAAACTATAAAAGAGAGTGATTAAGAAGAAATAAAATATAGATCCAGAATTGTGGGCTAAGAATGTTTGGCTTAGGAAATAACATAAAGTAGACGTAATATGTATTAAGCCTAATGTAGCTATAGATTTTATTTCTAAGCAAGATGAATTTATTCTTTTTAAGAAATAAGTAAATGGGATAATTAGAATTAATATTAAACTGATAAAACCAATAATGCCTCGTTTTACAAAGGTATCAAGATATTGATTATGTGAGTCATTAAATAATAATGTTGATTCCGCCATAGTTCCATTTTCTACTTGGCGTTTTTTTAATTCTATATAACCTTTACTGCCCCATCCTAGAATTGGTCGTTCTCCAATACCAAGAAGTGCATTTTCCCACATATCAAATCGAGCCCCTAGCGATGAATTTTCATTATTGTGAGATAAGTATTGGGTAATATCTGATTTTGCTTCATGATAACGCTGAATAACACCGAATTTAGGCACACTAATTAAGATAGTTGCTAAAATAATGAAAGAGCCGATGACAAGACTAACCCATTTCATGTTTAAGTATTTTTTATAGCAATATAGAATGGTTAAAATAACGATAGGTAATCCAATCCAACCGCCTCGAGCTCCAGATAACGCGCTAGCTAACATACCTAATATTACACCGAGAATACTGATTATAACCCATCGATAGTTTTTTTGAATTCCCCAATAAATAGCAGTGGCAATACTAAATGATGCTAATGCGATGGAGATATTACCTGCCTGGATATGCATAATTTCAGGGAATGGCTTAGGTAAGCCTAAGTAAAATTTTTGGATAAGAGCGAGAAGCCCTGTGGTAATGGAACCTACTGGAATTGCATAAAGTATAAAATGGGCGTGAGTCAATAGTTGTGTTATGAGAAGAAGCAGTGGTATAAACAGTAATACCTTGCTTGGATTATCAATTTCTCTAAAGCCATCGCCGTGAATAATCGCTGATATTAAGAAAGTCGAGAAATAAGCTAAAAAGGCAAATATGAGCCATTTATCTTCTTTATCTAATCTCCATTTTTGTTTGAATTTAAAAATGTAGAGAAGTAAGTAAATAGCACTTATGCCGCCTAGTGTCATTGGTACATAGCTATATCCTTTCTTGAACATTAATACTGTTACAAAGAACAGTGAAATGAGAATATTCAGTAAAAAAGAGATGTGCTTAGTTTCTATTCTAGAAAGTAATGTAGGCATACATAAATCCTATAACTGAGAGAAGAAATGACCTATTCTAGCGGAAATTGCTCTTAAACAGTAGTCGTGTTTTTAGAACAATAGAGTTAGCGTAAATATGCTCTTTACTTCTGAGACAGTCTAGGCTAAAATGCACCACCTTTTTTAGTTCTATGCCGCCACCAATTGTGCGGTTTAATTTAAACATATATTTCCTGAGGTGATGGCTTATGCCAGTAATTAAAGTTCGTGAAAATGAATCATTTGACGTTGCATTACGTCGTTTCAAACGCTCTTGCGAAAAAGCAGGTTTATTAGCTGAAGTTCGTGCTCGTGAATTCTACGAGAAACCAACAACAATTCGTAAACGTGAAAAAGCGTCTTTAGCGAAACGTCATGCTAAACGTAACTTCCGTGAGAACGCACGTAACACTCGTTTATACTAATTTTATATTAGATAACAGAAGTTAGTTTGAGACCGTGAAACCGTTTGGAATCACGGTTTCCGCATTTATAAAGAGTCATTATAAGCGGTCACTTTTGCAAAGTATTTTGTAAATCTAACCGCTTGCTTAGCAGGGAGATAATCAATGAAAGGTTCTATTCCACGTTCATTTATTGATGATCTTGTTGCTCGAACCGATATTGTCGAGTTGATCAATAGTCGTGTTAAACTCAAAAAAGCAGGCAGAGATTATCAAGCCTGTTGTCCTTTTCACCATGAAAAAAGTCCTTCTTTTACCGTAAGTCAATCTAAGCAGTTCTATCATTGTTTCGGCTGTGGTGCACATGGTAATGCCATTAGTTTTCTAATGGAATACGATAAGCTAGAGTTTCCAGAAGCAATCGAAGAACTTGCAGCTTTGCATGGTTTGGAAGTTCCGCGAGAAAATGTGACCAACCGCGATGGGAGACCCCAAGCAAGTTATAAAACCCGACGTAATCTGTATGAGTTGTTGGATTTAGTTGCTCAATTTTATCAACAACAACTAGCTCAAGACAGTCAAAGCCAAGCCTATTTACAACAACGTGGGCTATCGCAAGAGATCATTGAACGTTTTGAAATTGGCTTTGCACCGAATGCTATGGACGTAGTACTTCGTCGATTTGGTAATAACCCTGAAGAAGTTCAAAAGCTACTAGATACTGGAATGCTTTCTAAAAATGAGCGTGGCAATGTTTATGATCGTTTTCGCAATCGTGTGATGTTTCCTATTCGTGATAAACGAGGGCGAGTGATTGCTTTTGGTGGACGGGTTTTAGGTGATGAGAAACCGAAATATCTCAATTCTCCTGAATCAGCGACTTATCATAAAGGTAACGAGCTTTACGGTTTATATCAAGCCTTACAACATAATGAGAATCCTGAATTTTTATTTGTGGTAGAAGGCTATATGGATGTGGTTGCTCTAGCACAATTTGGGGTGAATAATGCGGTAGCTTCGTTAGGTACAGCGACTACAGGTGAACAAATTCAGCTGATGTTTCGTGCCACTGAGCAAGTGATTTGTTGCTATGATGGCGACCGAGCAGGGCGAGATGCAGCATGGCGAGCATTGGAAAATGCGCTACCTCACTTACATGATGGCAGACAGCTCAAATTTATTTTTTTACCAGATGGTGAAGACCCGGATACCTTTATTCGCTCACAAGGCAAAGATGGGTTCGAACGTTACCTTGAAAAAGCACAAACCTTGAGTGAATTTTTATTTGATTCACTATTAGCACAAGTTGATCTTTCGACAAAAGAAGGTGCATCAAAACTTGCATCTTTAGCTATTCCGTTAATTAAGCGTATCCCTGGTGAAATGTTACGCCTTTACTTACGAAATATTTTAGGACAAAAATTAGGGATTCTTGATCCAACGCAACTAGAAGCATTATTACCAAAAATGGCTATTGAAAAAGAACCTACTCGCCACAATATGCCAAAAATTGAGCGCACACCAATGCGTTTATTAATTGCGTTATTATTGCAGAATCCCAAATTAGTTCAGCATGTTCCTGAAGATATTCGGTTTTTACAAAACTTGGAAGAAAAAGGGTTTTCTCTTTTTTTAGAACTTGCTCAGATTTGTCATCAAAACTTAGGGATATCAATGGGAGGATTGCTTGAGCATCTCCGTGATACACCTAATTATCGACATCTTGTAGCATTGGCTAATTGGGATCATCTTGTTTCGCCAGAGAACGTGGAAAATACATTTATTGATACGTTAGATTTTTTTTATAAAAAGCTTGTTGAAAGACAAATTGAAATCTTGATGGCAAAAGACCGTACCACAGGATTAAATCAGCAAGAAAAGCAAGAATTAATGTTATTGCTAGCAGGACGATAAGCGGTCATATTTTTATAATTTTTTACAAAATTAGCTCTCAATGTGAAAACCAGTGGTATAATCCACTGCTTATTTTTGCTCTAAAGAATGGATAAAACTATGGAACAACACTCTCAATTAGAAGAACAACAATCTCAGTTAGAACTTCTTATCGCTCAAGGGCGTGAGCAAGGATATTTAACGATTTCAGAAGTGCATGACCATTTGCCTGAAGAACTCGTCGATGCAGATCAAATCGAAGATATCATTCAGATGATCAATGATATGGGGATCAAGGTACTTGAAACCGCACCTGATGCTGATGATTTAATGCTTTCAGGTAATATTGCTGATGAAGATGTGGTAGAAGAGGCAACTAAAGTACTTTCAACGGTAGAATCAGAGCTTGGACGAACGACAGATCCCGTGCGTATGTATATGCGTGAAATGGGGACAGTTGAACTTCTTACTCGAGAAGGCGAGATCGATATTGCAAAACGTATTGAAGAAGGTATTAACGAAGTTCAATGCGCTATTGCAGAGTATCCTGAAGCATTATCAGAACTCATTGCTCGTTATGATCAGGTTGAAGAAGGAACGATTCGTTTATCTGATTTGGTAACGGCCTTTGTTGATCCTAATGCAGAAGAAACAGCATTAGTAGAAGATCTTGATGCAGTTTTAGAGCAAGATAATGAAGCGGATACCGTTGCGGATTTAGATGATGAAAGCGAAGACGAAGAAGGTGAGTCATCAGGGGATAATGGTGACGATAATTCGATTGATCCTGAATTAGCTCGTGAAAAATTCACATTACTAAAAGAGCAACATCAAAAAGCTTTACAAGCGATCCAAAAACATGGCCGTACAAGTAAACGTTCAAGAGATCAAATTCAAGCATTATCTGATATTTTCAGAGAATTCCGTTTAGTACCAAAACAATTTGACTTACTTGTTGAATCTATGCAAAAAATGATGAAACAGGTACGGGCTGAAGAACGTCAAATTCAACGTTATGCTGTGGAATATGCTGGAATGAAGAAAGTAGATTTCGTTAAAGCATTCCAAGGTAATGAACTTTCTGAAGCATGGATTGAAAAAGCGATTAATGCCAAAAAAGGCGGTGTACCGAAATTAGCCAATTATGTTGATAATATTCGCGTAAATATTGCGAATTTACAAAAACTTGAAGAGAACACGGGATTAACTATTTCCCAAATTCGAGAAATTGGCGGACGTATCGCTGATGGTGAATTAAAAGCGCGTAAGGCGAAAAAAGAGATGGTTGAGGCAAACTTGCGTCTTGTGATTTCGATTGCGAAGAAATACACCAACCGTGGTTTACAGTTCCTTGATTTAATTCAAGAAGGTAACATCGGCTTAATGAAAGCGGTTGATAAATTTGAATACCGTCGTGGTTATAAATTCTCAACTTATGCGACATGGTGGATTCGTCAGGCAATTACACGTTCTATTGCGGATCAGGCTCGAACCATTCGTATTCCTGTACATATGATTGAAACGATCAATAAACTTAATCGTATCTCTCGCCAATGTTTACAGGAAATGGGGCGTGAAGCAACCCCTGAAGAGTTGGCAGAAAAAATGGGCATGCCTGAAGATAAGATTCGTAAGGTACTTAAAATTGCTAAAGAACCTATCTCAATGGAAACACCAGTTGGCGATGACGATGATTCACATTTAGGTGATTTTATTGAGGATAGTTCACTTGAGCTACCGCTTGATTCTGCGACAGCAGAAAGCCTACGTATTGCGACAAATGAAGTGTTAGAAGGATTAACACCAAGAGAAGCAAAAGTATTACGTATGCGCTTTGGTATTGATATGAATACCGATCATACATTAGAAGAGGTCGGTAAACAGTTTGATGTAACACGTGAGCGTATTCGTCAAATTGAAGCGAAAGCACTACGTAAACTCAGACATCCAAGTCGCTCTGAAACCTTACGCAGTTTCTTAGATGATTAATCGAAAATCCCTAGCTTTTAGCTAGGGATTTTTTATCTGAATTTAAAAACGATATGCTGCACTTGCACTAAACGCATTACCTTTTAATTTCGTACCGCTATGTTTAAGGTTACTTCTAAGGTATTCTGCACCAATTTCGATATCATTTGATACCGCATATTTTACACCAGCGCCATAGCCGATACCTTTAAAACTACCAATATCACCTACTTTACTCACACTATAATTTAATTTTGCGTAAGGAAGTAAATCTGGTAAGACACGATAACCTTGTAAATAACCCGCACTGAATTGGGTTTTCTGTTTCACATCATTAAAAATTTTGCTACTGCCTAATTTTGCTTTACCTTCCACAAAACCAACGAGATCGTGTCCATAATCTATACCATAATCAACAACTAAGTTTACGCCTGTTGCTTGTTTACCTGCTAAACCTGCACTTTTATATTTTACAGTTGTTAGATCAAGACCAGCACCAAACCCAGTAAAGGTTGTGCCAACAGGGGCTGCAAATACTGTGCTTGATAATAGTGTAGTTGCGACAATCGCTAATTTTTTCATAATAAAAACTCCTATAAGGGTTAAAAGCATGGGAAGTTTACCCATGGATCTTTATCAATACAAGAAAATAATATCTTTATTTTAAATGAGATAAATAGATATCGAATCGATGATTTTTCGTCTCTTGGCTAAAATCAGGTTTTTGTTCAGCTAAAAACGGCGCATAATCAGGACGTTTGACGACCACTCTTTTTCGCGCTAGCGCCTTAGCGGGTAAGAAAAAATCATCTGAATCTAAATCCGCCCCAACCAAATGCTGAAATACCCGCATTTCCTTTTTAACTAACGCACTTTTCTGTTTATGCGGATACATAGGATCAAGGTAAACCACATCGGCAAAATCACGCTCAGGATCTAGCTCCGCAATCGAGTGAGCTGGTAATAACACCACTCGCTCTCTCATAAATCCGCCAATTTCCGCATCTTGATAAGCCCGAGCCAAACCGTCTTCTAACAACGCACTCACCACAGGATTACGTTCCACCAATTTTACTTTACAACCTACAGCCGCCAGTACAAAGGCATCTCGCCCAAGCCCTGCAGTTGCGTCAATCACGGTTGGCAAGTAATCGCCTTTGATCCCTACCGCTTTTGCCACCGCTTCACCACGTCCACCACCAAATTTACGCCGATGTGCCATTGTGCCGTCCACAAAGTTTACTGCGATAGCGCCTAATTTTGGCTCATCAAGTTTGCGTAATTCTAAGCGTTCGTTGGTTTGAACTAAGGCTAAAATCGCATCGGGATTGTGCTGTAATTGCCATTTTTCACAGGTGGCTTGAAATTTCTCAGGGAAATCGCTTTCGTTGAGTAGTTGGATTATTGTCATTTCTTTTTCATTGTAGGGACACACTGCGTGTGTCCGTAAAATAGTACATTTATCTAAATTTAATATGGAGCGGACACACGCAGTGTGTCCCTACCACATTATAAAATATAATGCTTAAATAGTTCATCAATATGTCGGTTCAAACTCTCACTGCCTGCCACATCTTCCCCTTGCCACACCATTTGCAAAATGTCAGACGAAAGTGACCGCTCGTATTGCTCGGCGATCGGGAAATAACTAATATGCCAAGGCTCTAAACCAATCTGCTTACTGTGATCTTCCATAAACGGAAAATAGAACCCGAACTGCTCCGCATTGACCAGTAGCCAATTCGTTAAACGTTGAAAATAACCGCCTGTTTGATATTCCCAAGGCTCTAACATTAACGTCTGACCTTCGGGGAGCAAGTCAGGATCAAAAATATCGATTTCCGTTCCCCAATGATGACGGCTTGCACCAGGCACTGCAGACCAACGCAAAATCGCTTGGCATTTTTGCCAATCGTCCAAACCGCTTAAATCTAACGCACAGCCGTTATCATCGTGAACTTTACGCCCGCCATTAAATTTGGTATTCCAAATCAGTTTTTGTCGCTCAAAATCACGGTAGGTGCTGGCAGGTTGAAGATTAAAGCCCGCCTGTTTTGCTGCTTGTTGGAGCTGTAAAAAAGCGTTTACCACATCAGCTTGCAGGTAGTGTTTATCTGACAATTCATTCGGTAGTGGTACTAAATGTCCTCGGCTTTTGCCTGTGAGAATATCGTTTAAATTTGCAAAATTTGGCATAGATGAGACCGCTTGGGGAAATGGAGAGATTATAGCAGAAAAGGGAAGCGGGAGAGATATTTCTCCCTTTGGAAAATAAGGCTATCAAGTTCTACTGTAGGGACACACTGCGTGTGTCCGTAAACACAATCAAATAAAATTTAGATAATCGGACACACGCAGTGTGTCCCTACAGGATAAATTTGTTAGAACTTGGCAACTCCCCTTTGACAAAAGGGAGTTTAGCTAAGGACTACGCAAAAAATTATTCTTCACGCGTTAGGATTTTACCCTTATATTCCCCAGTTAATGCTTCAAGGAATGAAGTGAGATCGTTAAGCTCTTGATCTGTCAAGGTTTTACCGCTTTGGTAATGTGCCATTACACGTACCGCTTCTTTCAGATCTTTCACACTACCGTCGTGCATATAAGGGGCGGTGAGTGCCACGTTACGCAAAGTTGGTACTTTGAAACGGTGCATATCCGCTGGATCTTTGGTTTGTGAGAAACGACCGTGATCGTCTGCAGTAATCGGTGTGCCGCGTGCTTTGAAGTAATCATCATACAATCCCATATATTCAAAGGATTGTCCGCCCATTGCTGTACCTGTGTGGCAGGTGTCGCATTTGGCTGATTTGAACAATTCATAACCACGTTTTTGAGCGTCGTTTAACGCATTTTGATCGCCTTTTAAGAACTTGTCGAAGGCACTGTTTGGCGTAATCAAGGTTTTCTCAAATTCTGCAATCGCATCGGTTAATGTATCCGCTGTCAATTCAGGATACGCCGCCAAGAACTCTTGCATAAAGGCAGGATCTTGCTTGAATTTCGCTAAAATTTCATCAAAGCTATGTGAACCCATTTCCACTGGATTAAGCGGTGGGCCTTTCGCTTGATCCGCTAAATCTTTCGCACGACCGTCCCAGAATTGTAAGTGGTTGAACGCCGCATTATAGACAGTTGGGGCATTGATGCCGCCTTTTTGTCCACGAATACCAGTTGATGTGGTCAATCCGTCCACACCTCCTTTGTCTAATTGGTGGCAGTTGCTACACGCCACTGTGCCGTCACCAGATAAACGTCCATCGTGATAGATCGTATCACCTAACGCCACTTTGCGTGGGTCGGTGGCTAAAGCATCAGGAATTGGCTGAACTAAACGAGTTGGATCAACGCCAGCGGTGTTTTTCGGCACAAAATGCTCCGCACGTTGTTGGTGAATCCAGTCAAGCACGATTTGTTTCTCTTGCTCATCAGGGCGAGATCCCCAGTGAATATGGATAAAGCTTGCAATCGGCATTGTGTCGTTGCGTAACACATATTCTAGTTTAGCAAGATCGGCTTCAGATAATTTGCTCGGATCTTTCATACCTTCTAATATTTTATCTAAACGGAAAAAGCGGTTGCCCGTAGCGACATCATTTTCCATCATTGAGTTGACAACAGGAAGATTTGCATAGAACGGCATTTCGGCATTTGGTGAGTGGCAGTATTGGCAACCGTTGTCAAAAAGGACTTTGGCGACTTCTTGTTGTTTGCCACTAAAATTGGTTTGAGCCAGTAATTTGGTGGCTTGCTCTTGGTCAAAGGTATGCACATATCCTACAACTCCTAAAAAGCCAGCCACGCCAAGTGCAATGGCGGATAACAGTAGTTTTTTCATTGGTAACGCTCCATAAATAAAGAAAGAAGGAAAACGGCGTTATTATCCATAGAAAAAACTAAGGTTATTTGATCTAGTTCAATAGATTTAATTTATAAATACTATTTGAATGATAGTTAAAATTTATATTGTTAAAATCTTTTGAGCAATTTGGTAATACACTTCGCCACATTTGCCCAAATCGTCTACGTTTACACATTCGTTTACTTTGTGGATTGTTTGGTTAATTGGTCCAAATTCCACCACTTCCGCACCCATTAAAGCAATAAAACGCCCGTCTGATGTGCCGCCGCCTGTATCAAGCTTAGGCGTAATTTGTGTCACGTTTTCGACCGCTTGTATTGTTGCCTGAACCAATTTTCCATTTCCTGCTAAAAATGGTTTTCCCGACAAGTTCCACTCAATTCGGTGTTTTAAATCGTGTTTTTGCAACATTTCAGCCACTTTTGTTTTGATGATGTCATCGTTCACTTCCGTACAGTAACGCAAATTAAACTGCACATAAAGCTCACCGGGGATCACGTTATTACTGCCCGTGCCAGCCTTAATATTGGCAATTTGTAAGCTTGTCGGTGGGAAAAAGGCATTGCCGTTATCCCATTGATAGTTCGTCAATTCGCTTAAAAACGGCAGGGCGGTATGCACCGGGTTTTCAGCTAAATGGGGATAGGCGACGTGTCCTTGAATGCCATCGATATATAAATTAGCGGTAATCGAACCACGGCGACCGTTTTTCACCACATCACCAAGCTGTTTGGTGCTGGACGGCTCGCCAACCACGCAATAATGGATCGGCTCCTGACGTTGCATTAAGGTTTCGACCACTTTAACCGTACCGTCCTTTGCCGCTGCTTCTTCATCAGACGTGATGAGTAGGGCGATTTTGCCCTGATGATTAGGATTATTTCTCACAAAGGTTTCGCAAGCAATCACCATTGCTGCTAACGATCCTTTCATATCTGCTGCCCCACGACCGTAAAGTACGTTATCGACAATCTCTGCCGAAAACGGCGGATATGTCCATTGGCTTTCATCGCCTTCAGGCACAACATCGGTATGCCCTGCAAACGCAAGACAAGGCTCGCCTTCGCCGTGAGTTGCCCATAAATTTAGGGTGTCGCCAAAAGGCAACCATTCCAATTTAAATCCGACCGCTTGTAGTCGTTCGGCAATCAGTTGTTGGCAGCCTTCATCATTCGGACTGATCGATTTACGTTGAATAAGGGATTGAGCAAGAAAGATGATTTGATTTTTCATATTACTTCCCAAACGCCTGCTGATATGACTTTTCATCAAACCCAATCAATGCTACGCCTTCTGCAAGCACAATCGGGCGTTTGATTAAGGTTGGCTGTTCTGCCAATACTTTTAACGCTACTTCTTTAGTGAGATTATTTTTGATCTCATCATCTAAATTACGCCAAGTGGTGCTACGTTTATTGACTAAATTTTCCCAGCCGAATTTTTCCGCCATTTCGGCAAGCCAAGCGGTATCTAACCCATCTACACGGTAGTCGTGTAGTTGCGGATTGAGATTGTTATCCGCTAGCCATTTGATCGCTTTTTTAACCGTATCGCAGTTTTTAATGCCGTAGAGTGTTGTCATTTTTGTTCCTTTTATTCACATTCGTTCATTGCTTGCCACACTTTCAGAGCATCTGCCGTCTCCGCCACATCGTGGACTCGCACGATTTTCGCTCCATTTTGTACCGCCAATAATGCCCCTGCGACACTGCCAGCCACACGCTGATCGACAGGTTTGTTAATCACATTGCCGATCATCGACTTGCGAGAAAGCCCAGCCAACACAGGATATCCCGACTCCACAAACACTTTTAAATGTTTAAGCAGTTGATAATTATGTTGCACCGTTTTGCCAAACCCGAAACCGACATCTAAAATAATATGCTCTTTGGAAATGCCCGCCATTGTGCAAGCGAAAATCCGTTGATTCAAGAAATCCGCCACTTCTTCCACCACATCATCATAATCAGGATTTTGTTGCATCGTCTGCGGTGTGCCTTGCATATGCATTAAGCAAACGGGCAAGCCGAGTTCCGTTGCTGTTTCCAACGCATTTGGTTCTTGCAAGGCTCGAATATCATTGAGAATATCCACCCCAGCCATTGCCGATTGACGAAAAACTTCCGCCTTTGAGCTATCCACCGAAATCAAACAATCAAACCGCTTGCGAACGGCTTCCACCAACGGCACAACTCGCTCTAACTCTTGTTCAAGAGTCACCACTTCCGCATTTGGACGTGTGGATTCGCCGCCAATATCAATAATATATGCTCCATCATTGAGCATTTTTTCAACTTGAAATAGGGCTTTATCAAGCGTAAAAAACTTGCCCGAATCCGAAAACGAATCGGGGGTAAAATTTAAAATCCCCATAATTTTCGGGGAACTGAGATCTAACAAGCGGTCGTTTTGTTGGAAATTTTTGTAATGGATTTTCACTTTTCTTCTCTCAATTTAGATAACACCGCTTTCAACTGCTTATCCAACGGTGCTGTTACCACCATTTCCTCTCCCGTTTTTGGGTGAACAAAGCGGATAGAATGAGCGTGTAGGAATAAACGGTTTAGTCCAACTTGTTGCATTTTTTGATCGAAATCACGGTCGCCATATTTGTCGTCTAAGGCAATTGGATGTCCTGCGTATTGGGTATGCACACGGATTTGGTGGGTTCTGCCTGTAACGGGCGAAGCCTTAACCAGAGTAGCCGTTGGGTAGCGTTCTTCAATCACAAAACGGGTTTCGGACGGTTTGCCCTCTTCGCTCACTCGCACAATACGTTCGCCACTTGAAAGTTCGTTTTTCAGTAGCGGTGCTTTAATCACTTTCACGTGCGATTGCCACTGTCCACGCACCAAGGCGAGATAATCTTTCTGTACCACTTTTTCACGCAGTTGCTCGTGTAGATTTCGCAAGGCAGAACGTTTTTTTGCCACTAGCAACAGTCCTGATGTATCACGGTCGATTCGATGTACCAGTTCTAAAAAACGGGCTTCTGGGCGTAACGCTCGCAAGGCTTCAATCACGCCAAAACTCAATCCACTACCGCCGTGGACGGCAATGCCAGACGGTTTATTGACCACTAACATCACTTCATCTTCATAGAGAATGTGGTTTTCCAGTTCCGCCACTTTGTTGAGCTTGGTTGAAATCTGCGGTTCATTTTTTTCCGCCACACGCACCGGTGGTACACGCACGATGTCGTCTGCTTGCAGTTTATATTCAGGCTTAATTCGCCCTTTGTTTACTCGCACTTCGCCTTTACGCACGATGCGATAAATCAAACTTTTCGGCACGCCTTTGAGTTTGGCGAGCAGGAAATTATCTAAACGTTGCCCAGCTTCATCATCGCTAATGGTAAAAAATTGAACGCTGGCACTTATTATTTTTTCTGTTGTCATATTCACTTCAAAATAGGAAAAATTGGGAAGATTCTATCATAGAATCACCTAAGAGTTCGGTTTGCTTATGTTAGAATGCGCCGATTTTATTGATTATTGGAGAAAACCATGACCACAACTGCTGATAAAGCAAAGGAAACAACTACAGAACTGACCTTGCCCCCTGAAGCAAAGGAGATTATCAGTGATGTAAAAAATTTAGATTTTCAAGGACTTATCCATGATTGGATCATTCCTTATGGGACAAAATTATTAATTGCCATCGCCATTTTTATTGTCGGGCGCTATCTAGCTCGTATTTTAAGCGGTCTCATTGGCAAAGCTGTCTTAGCATCAAGTAAAGATGAGATGCTACAAGGGTTTGTCCGCTCAATAGCCTATTTTCTTTTCTTATTAATTACGGTTATTGCTGCATTATCACAACTAGGCATTAATACAAGCTCACTTGTTGCATTAATTGGTGCTGCTGGTTTAGCGATTGGTTTGGCCTTACAAAATTCATTGCAAAATTTTGCCGCAGGTGTGATGTTGTTGATCTTTAAACCTTTTAATAAAGGTGACTTTATTGAAGCGGGGGGCAGTTCAGGAAAAGTAGAACAAATGGGGATTTTGATGTTGGAACTTCGTACAGGTGATAATAAAACTGTCTTAATTCCAAACGGCAAAGTCTTTGCCGACAGCATTACTAACTACTCTCGTAATGAAACTCGCCGTATCGACTTTATTTTTGATATTAGCTATGAATCAGATATTGAGAAGGCAAAAGAAATTATTGCTCAAATTCTCTTTGAAGATGAGCATGTACTTAATTATCCAGAACCAACCATTGCCGTTGGTAATTTAGCTGCGAGTAGTGTTCAGCTCTTTGTTCGCCCTTGGGTTCAAACGGGTAATTATTCAGATGCCCAATTTGCAATTTTAGAAAAAGTAAAAATCGGTTTTGATAAGGTTGGAATTTCAATTCCTTATAATCAATTAGATTTACACTTACCGTCGCAAACATCCATTACGTTATCTAAATCTTAATTTAAACTTACAAGCGGTTAGTTTCAGACGATTTTTTGCAAATATCAATGAACTGACTGCTTGATTTTTTCTCCCTAATACCCCTACTTTTGTCTTTCTATTTTCTGCTTAAAGTGCCATAATGACTCGCTTTTTCTGTCTATTGAATTTTATCTGATGAAATTACAAAAAATTAGACAAAAAGCACCGCTTGCAACGGTTGAATATGCAGTTTTTGTGATTAATTATGCGGTCAATGGTTGAGTGTAAGACATAAAAAATCACATTAGATATAGGGTATCAGACAGTTTGTCCTTAGACAGTCGGGAGATTGGCAGATGATCATAAAAACAAACCCGAGCCCTAGAAAACACTAACAAAAATAAAATGAGAAAACACAATGAAAAGAATGTTAATCAATGCAACTCAAAAAGAAGAGTTGCGAGTTGCCCTTGTTGACGGGCAACGTTTGTTTGACTTGGACATTGAAAGTCCAGGTCACGAACAAAAGAAAGCGAATATTTACAAAGGTAAAATTACGCGTGTAGAGCCAAGTCTTGAAGCTGCATTCGTGGATTACGGTGCAGAACGTCACGGTTTCCTTCCTTTAAAAGAAATTTCTCGCGAATACTTCCCTGAAGGCTATGTATTTCAAGGTCGCCCGAATATTAAAGATATTATTCAGGAAGGGGCGGAAGTTATTGTTCAGGTGAGCAAAGAAGAACGTGGTAATAAAGGGGCTGCGTTAACGACCTTTATCTCGTTAGCAGGTAGTTACCTTGTGTTGATGCCAAATAACCCTCGTGCGGGTGGGATTTCTCGCCGTATTGAAGGGGACGAGCGTTTAGAGCTAAAAGAAGCGTTGGATTGCTTAGATGTGCCTGAAGATGTTGGTTTGATCGTGCGTACCGCTGGGGTTGGCAAGTCGCCAGAAGAGTTGCAGTGGGACTTAAAAGTGTTATTGCACCACTGGGAAGCGATTAAAAAAGCGGCGGAATCTCGTCCAGCACCGTTCTTAATTCATCAAGAAAGCGATGTGATTGTGCGTGCAATTCGTGATTATTTGCGTCGTGATATTGGTGAGATCTTAATTGACAACCGCAAAGTATTTGAAAAAGCGAAAAACCATATTCGCTTAGTGCGTCCTGATTTTATCAATCGTGTACGTCTGTATGAAGGCGAAGTGCCGTTGTTCAGCCATTATCAAATTGAGTCGCAAATTGAGTCGGCGTTCCAACGTGAAGTGCGTTTGCCGTCGGGCGGTTCTATTGTGATTGATGTGACCGAAGCATTAACGGCGATTGATATTAACTCATCTCGTGCAACCCGTGGCGGCGACATTGAAGAAACCGCTTTAAATACTAACTTGGAAGCGGCAGATGAGATCGCTCGCCAGTTACGTTTGCGTGACTTAGGCGGTTTGATTGTGATCGACTTTATCGATATGACCCCAGTGCGCCACCAACGTGAAGTGGAAAATCGTATCCGTGAAGCGACACGCCAAGACCGAGCTAGAATCCAGTTCGGACGCATTTCTCGTTTCGGCTTGCTTGAAATGAGCCGTCAGCGTTTAAGTCCGTCATTAAGTGAAGCCTCATCTCATGTTTGTCCACGCTGTCAAGGCACGGGCAAAATCCGTGATAACGAGTCTATTGCCTTGTCGATTTTACGTTTACTTGAAGAAGAAGCGATTAAAGAAAATTCATCACAAGTTCACGCCATTGTGCCAGTGGAAATTGCCTCTTACTTGCTCAATGAAAAACGTAAAGCGATCAGCGACATCGAAAAACGCCACGATGTGCAAGTGATTGTTGTGCCAACGGAAAGTATGGAAACGCCACACTTTAGCGTTTACCGTCTGCGTGAAAATGAAATCGTGCCAACCTTAAGTTACGATTTGGCGAAACGTTACCAAGAGCAAGATGAAGAAAACCATATTCATCATCACCATTCTGAAGAAGCGTTGGTTACTCGCAACGAACCTGTGATTACGGTGGAGTCAGTGTTGCAAAGTTCAGAATTGAATTTACAACCAGCACCAACGCCAGTAGAACCTGCGAAGCCGTCTTTGATTAGCCGTATTATTGCGAAAATTAAAGGGATCTTTGCTTCAGAAGAAAAAGAGCCTGAGAAAAAACAGGGCAAAGGTAAAACACGCAACCAGCGTGAGCGTCGCCAACAACGCCGTGAACGACCAAATCGTAATGAACGCCAAGAGCGTAAAGCTACGGCAGTCGAAGCAGTGAAAGAAGTCGCTCCAGTTCAAGCAGAACCGAAAAAACGCCGTGAAATTGTTGAAGAAGTTGTGCAACAGCCGACAGAACAACGTCCGCAACGTGATGCAAAAGTCGCTGAGCGTCGTCAACGTCGTGATTTGCGTAAAAAAGTGCGTGTAGAGTCTTCTGAAAATGTAGAAGAAACCAGTGTTTCTTTAGCTCCTGTTGAAAATGTTGCGACTTCATTTGCTGCAGCAGAACCTGTTATTGCACCAACGAATGTGGAAACCACCGTTGAAAATATCGAACCTGTTGCTGAAGAGCGTAATGAACAACGTGAGTCTCGTCAGCGCCGTTTGCCACGCCATTTACGAGTGGGCAATCAACGTCGTCGTGAGCGCCGTGAAGAAGTGAAAGCGGCTATGCCGTTAAGTTCTGCGGTTGCTTCACCAGAGCTTGCAAGCGGTAAGATTTGGGTGAAGTTTAACGAAACACCAAAAGCGAATACAGAAGAGAAAACACGTTTCTTATCTGTCGATGAAATGCTACAACAGCAGTCAGAGCCTGTGAAAGCCGTAGCTGAAACAGTTCAACCTGCCGAAGCAGAGAGTAAAGACTCTGCGGTTCCTTTTGGTTATTTTGTAAAACAAGGGACGGATCGTGATTTAGTTAAAGATAATCACAAACGTCGTTTTAAGTCAGATGATAGCTCAGACGAGATTGATGAAAAAGCCGTTGCGTTATCTGCGAAACCGTTTGGATTAGTTGTTTCACAATCAACGGATCGTGATCTTGTAAAAGAAAATCATGAGCGCAGACGTATTGTTCAAGCTACTGTTCAAGCACCAGAGCAAATGGAGCCAGAGAGTAGTCTAGAGCAGCCGATAAAAATTTATCAAAGCCAATATCAATTTGAAGGTAAACTTGGTACTTTTTCGAGAGCTAAGCATACTCAAGTAACGATGACCGTAGCATCTGCTCCGAAAGAAGAAATTGAGCTAATTCAAGTGAAAGAATGGCAAAATTCCAAATATTATTTCTATGGAAAAGGGTTTGGCGGTCATAGTAGTGCGGTAAGCCATGTTTACTCTGCTCCGCGTATTGCTAAAACAGTTGCCTAATAAATAGGCATATAGGAATAAATAAAAGGAACTAAGTTTTTAGTTTATACTCTAAAAGGACGCTCTATATGGAGCGTCTTTTTTATTCTTGGTTTAATAGGAAAATGTATATGAAAAAATCATTATTAACGGCTTTAGTTTTAGGTGTTGCAACTCTTTCTTTAACTGCTTGTGATCAAGCAAAAGAAAAAGCAGCAGAAGTAAAAGAAACTGCAAAAGCAGCTGCAACGGAAGTAAAAGATTCTGCAACCGCAAAAGTTGAAGAAGCAAAAGAAGCAGTATCAAAAGCAACAACTGAAACAAAAGAAGCGGTTGTAGCTAAAGCAGAAGAAGCGAAGCAAGCAGTTACTAATGCGGTAGCAGAAACAAAGGATGCTGCAGTTGCAAAAGTTGAAGAAGCAAAACAAGCAGTAACAAATACTGTCACTGAAGCAAAAGATGCGGCAGCAACTAAAGTTGAAGAAGCAAAACAAGCAGTAACAAATACTGCAACTGAAGCAAAAGATGCAGCGGCAACTAAAGTTGAAGAAGTTAAACAAGCTGTTGAAACTAAAGTTGAAGAAGTGAAATCAGCAGTAGAAACGAAGTAGTTTCTTTTAGTATAATAAATAGGCACAGTATTTACTGTGCCTTTTTTATAACAACATATGGAGATATTTCTATGAAAAAATCATTATTAGCACTATTAGTATTAGGAACAACAGTCTCACTCGCTGCTTGTGATAATGGTAAAGCTAAGGTAGAAGCTGATCTCAAAGCCACTCAAGCGCAATTAGTGGAAGTTCAAAAGCAAGCAGATGAAAAGATCGCTTTGGCTGAAAAACAAGCTCAGGAAAAAATTATAGAAGCACAAAAACTAGCAGATGAAAAAGTTGCAGAAGTACAAAAACAAGCAGATGGAAAAATTGCTGAGCTTCAAAAAGCTGCAGATGCAAAAGTCGCGGAAGCAGAAGCAAAAGTGGCAGAAATGAAAAATTCTGTTGAAGGGCGTATTGCAGAAGCTGCAAAAGTTTATGAAGACAAATGGAATGAAATTAAAACAAGTTTAGGTGCATCAATGGTAGAAGCTAAAGCAGCAATTGCAGATAAAATGGATAGCTTCGGTAAAGTCGTTCAGGGGGTTGCATCTGATCTAAAATTAGATACGAAAGATGTTGTGAAATCTGTTGAGGAAAAAGCAAAAGATGTAAAACAAACTGCGGTGGAATCAAAAGAAACTACTGATGCTGTTAAGCAAGCGGTTACAGAGAAAGTTGAAGCTGCTAAAGATGCTATAAAAGATACTCAAAGTACCGAAAAATCGGTTGAATCGAAATAAATTTCCACTTTATTTGTATGAATGCCAATATTGAGAGATATTGGCATTTTTTATAAATTTTGTAGAGAAGCCCTTTATAAAATTGCAAAACTAAACCGTTTTAGCTACTATGCATAAAATTATTTTTTACTCTTTGCGAGGATGAATTATGAGCAAAATTTGGGTGTTAGGCGATGCAGTGGTGGATTTAATTCCTGATGGTGAGCATCACTATTTACGCTGTGCAGGCGGGGCGCCAGCGAATGTGGCTGTGGGCGTTTCTCGTCTTGGTGTGGAAGCAGGTTTTATCGGGCGTGTGGGTAACGATCCGCTCGGTAAATTTATGCAACAGACCTTGCAAGACGAAAAAGTTTGTACCGAGCAGATGATCCTTGATCCGCAACAACGTACATCGACGGTAGTCGTTGGTTTAGATCAGGGTGAGCGTAGCTTTACTTTTATGGTTAATCCAAGTGCTGACCAATTTTTAGAAGTGAGCGATCTGCCGAATTTCCAACAAGGAGAATGGTTGCACTGCTGTTCAATTGCGTTGATTAACGATCCGTCTCGTTCGACTACTATTGAAGCGATCCGCCGTGTGAAACAAGCGGGTGGATTTGTCTCTTTTGATCCAAATCTGCGAGAGTCACTCTGGTCAAGTCTTGATGAAATGAAAAAAGTAGTAAATAGCGTTGTAGCAATGGCGGACGTGTTGAAGTTCTCCGAAGAAGAATTGACGCTACTGACGAATACCACCAACCTTGACGATGCCGCCAAAGCGGTAACTTCGCTCTACCCTGAAAAGTTGATTATTATCACCTTAGGCAAAGACGGGGCGATTTATCACTTAAACGGCAAGAGCCAAATCGTTGCAGGAAAAGCCTTAAAACCTGTTGATACCACAGGGGCGGGCGATGCCTTTGTGAGCGGTTTATTAGCAGGCTTGTCGCAAGTGTCAAATTGGAAAGAAAACGAAGCGGTGTTAGTTGATGTTATCCGCAAAGCTAATGCGTCAGGAGCATTAGCGACAACAGCGAAAGGCGCAATGTCTGCTTTGCCGAATAAAGCGGAGTTAGAGACGTTTTTGCAAAGCTAGAGTACCAATTATACTCTCTCCCGTTTACGGGAGAGAGACAGCCCAAAATAGCGTAAGGCTATTTGGGGCAGAGAGAGGGCAAAAGCGGTTATTTTTGACTAAAATCTTGCAACGTTGTTGCAATCCCCCCACCCTAACCCTCCCCCGTAAACGGGGGGGAAAGCTAGTGAGAGGGGAATTACCCACAAGGTTCCCACTATGCACATTTTCAATCAAGGTAAATACAAAAGCCTACACGCTCAAGAGGCGGGTGAACTTCAAGCCGTTCGCCAAATCGTTGAGCAAGATCACGATTTCCGTCCAACTTATCACCTTGCCCCACCAACAGGGCTACTTAACGACCCAAACGGGTTGATTTTTGATGGCGAAAAATATCACATTTTCTATCAATGGTTCCCTTACGATGCCTTGCACGGTATGAAGCACTGGAAACATTTTATCACCTACGATTTCCGAACCTTTACCGAAGCCGATCCGCTTATTCCTGATGAAATGTTTGAGTCTCACGGCTGTTATTCGGGTGGAGCGATTTTGTGGCAGGATAAAATCGTGGCGTTTTACACAGGCAACACTCGCCGAGCCAGTGATAATCAGCGTGTGCCACATCAAAACATTGCGATTTTCGATAAATCGGGCAAATTGCTTGAAAAGCGTTGCATTATCGATCAAGCTCCACAAGGCTATACAGAACACGTGCGTGATCCAAAACCGTTCGTCACCCAAGAGGGCAAAATCCGTTTTGTGCTTGGGGCGCAAAGAGAAAATCTCACTGGCACAGCTTTGCTCTATGAAATGGATAACCTTGAAGCTACGCCCCGTTTGCTATCTGAAATAGCGATTAACGACTTTGACAACAGCAAAGTATTTATGTGGGAATGTCCTGATTTGTTCCGCCTTGCTGATAAAGATCTGTTCGTTTGGTCGCCACAGGGCAAAGGGCGTGAAAAAACACGCTTCCAAAATAACTACCACGCAACCTATGCGTTGGGAACCTTAAACGGCACAACCCTGACCGCAGAGCATATTGAGGAACTCGATTACGGCTTTGATTTTTACGCACCACAAACGGTACAAAATGCACGGGGGATTTTATTCGGCTGGGTGGGCTTGCCTGATTTGACCTATCCAACAGATAAATATAAGTGGCATTCAATGCTCACAATGCCACGCCAGCTTGAAGTGAAGCAGGGCAAAGTGTTCCAACAGCCTGTAAAAGAAGTTTATGCAGGGCTTGAGCATCAAGCAGAGTTAAGTGTGAATGGAATTGCTGAAATTGACAATCTCGATACCGCTTATTTGCAATTTAATGTCGAAAACCGACCGCTTGTGATCCGCTTTTTCGATAACGACGAGGGGCAACATTTGACTTTCCGCTATGAAAACGGCGTAGTGACCCTTGATCGCTCTCACACAGAGCAGACGGAGCTAATGCAACAATTTGGCGAACAGCGTTATTGTGAAGTGGAAAAACTAGAAAAGGTCGAAATCTTTTTTGATCGCTCGGTAGTGGAAATTTTCCTGAATGACGGCGAGAAAGCAATGACATCAAGGTTCTTTATCGCGAATCGTCGAAATTGTTTAGAAACATCAAGAAATATTGAGATCCAACTTGTAACTGTGACGAAAATTTGCGAAAAATAGTTAATATCGGATGGGGCACGACACAATAATAATTATGCCCCATTTTTATTTAAAGGAGAAAATATGGAAATTAAATCTCAGCGGAAACGCCTAACACTTAATGATATTGCTCAACTTTCAGGTGTGTCTAAAACAACGGCAAGTATGATTTTAAATGGTCAAGCAGAGCAATTTCGTATTAGTCCTGAAACTTGTCAAAAAGTGGAATCTATTGCTAAACAGTATGGATATCGTGCGAATGCTTATGCAAAGGCATTAAAACTTCGCCGTACTAATGTGATTGGCTTAGTCATTCCTGATCTTACCAACTATGGTTTTGCATCTACGGCAAAAACCTTAGAGAGATTATGTCGAGAAAATGGCTTACAGCTTGTGATTGCTTGTTCAGATGATAATCCACAGCAAGAAAAACAGGCGATTGAGCGCTTACTCGATCGTCAAATTGATCTATTGATTACTGCACCGACTCATCAAGATCCTAAATACTATAAATCTATTTTAAAGCATACTTTAGTATTACAGTTAGATCGATATGTGCCTAATCTTGAATTAGGTTATGTCATCAGTGCTGATACAGACAAAATTGCAGAACTTGTTGCCCTTACTATCAAGCGTTATCAACTTAAAGAATATTTTTATTTTGGAGGGCAATCATCCCTTTCCCCTAGCCAATCTCGTTTAAATGGGTTCATTCAAGGGCTTAGAAACGGAAATTTACTTGAAAATCCTGATTGGATTTTGCACAAAGATTACCAATCCGAGTCGGGGTACCAAATGATGACAGAATTAGTAGAACGTCTAGGGCGTCTTCCTGAAGCGATTTTTACTGCATCTTATACTATTTTAGAAGGTGTGCTGCGTTATTTAACCCAGCATAAGCAAATGGATAAGCTTTTAAATAGAGAATTGCATTTAGCGACTTTTGATGATCATGATCTGTTAAATGCTCTCCCTTTTCATATTCATTCTATTCGGCAAGATCATGAACAAATAGCTTTACAAACCTTCTCATTAATTAGAAGAAAGCTACAAGGTAAATCTGCAGAGAATATTCAGGTGGAATGCCAAATTCAGTGGAGAGATTAAATTTTTAAAAAATTTGTTAAAATCGTAAAAAAATTTCTTATACTAATTGTGTATTCTCTGAAAATGATAACCTTCTAAAAAATTGAATAATTTAGATTAAAAAACTAAAACTAGTAGTAATCATTAGTTTTTTAATCTGGTAAAGATCGTAAAAACTGGGTTGTTGCAAAATTTTCATCCTTTACTTTCTTTTGATTGTTAGGCATATTGCTAGCTTACGAGTATTAACTCGTTTAATTTTTGTTATTTATTATATTATTTGAGGTATTTACCGTGTCTAGCGTGAAGTCAACTGCATCAAGAGAAACATTCTCTGGTCGTGGTGCATTTATTATGGCAGCGATTAGTTCTGCCGTTGGTTTAGGTAACATTTGGCGCTTCCCTTATGTAACCTATGAAAATGGTGGTGGTGCGTTTATGATCCCTTATATCATTGCGCTGTTAACCGCTGGTATCCCATTACTTTTCTTAGATTATGCTATTGGTCACCGTCACCGTGGTGGTGCTCCACTCTCTTATCGTCGCTTCAACCGTAGCTTTGAAACATTTGGTTGGTGGCAAGTACTTGTTAACGTCATTATTGGACTCTACTATGCCGTCGTTTTAGGTTGGGCTGCAAGTTATACCTTCTTCTCAATTAATGGCGCTTGGGGAGACAAGCCAATTGACTTCTTTATCGGCGAATTCTTAAAAATGGGTGATATTAACCAAGGTATCAGCTTTGAATTTGTCGGAATGGTAACAGGTCCATTAATTGCAGTTTGGTTAATCTCTTTAGGTATTTTGGCACTTGGCATTCAAAAAGGGATTTCTAAGTCATCTAATATTTTAATGCCATTATTGGTTGTCATGTTCACTATCTTAGTGCTTTACTCATTAACTTTACCTGGTGCAGCAAAAGGTTTAGATGCATTGTTCACACCAAACTGGTCAAAACTTTCTGACCCAAGTGTATGGATTGCAGCTTACGGACAAATCTTCTTCTCACTTTCTATCTGTTTCGGGATTATGATTACTTACGCTTCATATTTGAAAAAGAACTCTGATTTAACAGGAAGTGGTCTAGTTGTTGGCTTTGCAAACAGTGGATTTGAAGTACTCGCAGGTATCGGTGTATTTGCTGCTCTTGGCTTTATGGCAACAGCGGCTGGACAAGAAGTGAGTGAAGTGGCAAAAGGTGGTATCGGTTTAGCATTCTTTGCATTCCCAACGATCATTAACCAAGCTCCATTTGGTGAATTAATTGGTGTACTCTTCTTCGGTTCATTAACTTTTGCAGCAATCACATCTTTTATCTCTGTTATTGAAGTCATTATTTCTGCAGTACAAGATAAGTTGCGTGTAGGACGTGTAAAAGTAACCTTCATTGTTGGGCTTCCAATGATGTTCTTATCAGTTATGCTTTTTGGTACGACAACAGGTTTACCAATGCTTGATGTATTAGATAAATTTGTAAACTACTTTGGTATCGTAGCTGTTGCATTTGTTTCTCTTGTTGCTATCGTAACTAATGAAAAATTAAGCACCTTAGGTAATCACTTGAATGAAACATCATCATTTAAGGTCGGTTTCTTCTGGCGTCTATGCATTATCTTAACAACAGGTGTTCTTGCATTTATGTTATTAAGTGAAGGAGCAAAAGTATTGTCTGAAGGTTACGAAGGCTACCCAAGCTGGTTTGTGAATATCTTTGGTTGGGGAATGGCAATCAGCTTAGTTGTTATCGCATTTTTCCTTTCACGTTTAAAATGGAAGGATGAGACATTAGCAGAACATAAAGGAGAATAAATATGAGTTCTATCGCAATTACAATGATGTGTGTTGCTCTTGTTATTATTTGGGGTGGATTAGTTTACGCGATTAAACGTTTACCAAAAGAAGAGCAATAATGGCAGAAATATAAAAGAAAAAACCGCTTGTATTCTATACAAGCGGTTTTTCATAAGTACTGAGAAAAACATAGGCAATAGTTCTATTACCTATGAATAATTTTCGTATTTATAAAATATTATCTCGCACGGAAAATAATACGACCTTTGCTTAGATCGTATGGTGTCATTTCAACGGTCACTTTATCTCCCGTTAAAATACGGATATAGTTTTTACGCATTTTTCCTGAAATATGTGCTGTGACAACGTGTCCATTTTCAAGTTCTACACGGAACATCGTGTTAGGTAAGGTTTCTAAAATTGTACCTTGCATTTCAATGCAATCTTCTTTAGCCATTTATTCCTCTTTGGATTAGGTTTAAGTTTAGTTTATTAATAGTGTCATAAAGACAAAAACGGGCGATATTATACTCTCCCTTGCCCGAATTACAATCATTTACGGCGAAAAGCCCGTCGACGAGAGTGAAATCGTTGTGCTTGGCTTTTGAATGTCGTCGTTGCTAGTTTTATCGGTAATGCTGCGATCGCACTATCTCTGCCTGAAAAATAGAAAAAGCAACTGACAAATAATCCTCCTGCGAGAAATAGGATAATAAGTTCTCCGTAAAGTAAGTGAAATAGCTCATTGACTTTACTCTGTGTTGTCTGCCCATATTGCGTATCAAAAGTGACACGTAAAAAGCCAATCAAATCATCTTTAGCAAAAATAGGCTCGACAATTTGTTGCGTCGTTTTTATTGTTTCTGGATTTTCACCATTTAATTTAGGATTAAATTCGACCGCATTTCTACTTTGTGCAATCAAACTACCTGATGCAGAATATAGGTTTGCATCAATCACAAATTCTTCTTTAGCAAAGGCATCAAGCGCTTCAATAAGCTCTTCATTTTTGGTATTTTTTACCAACATTAATGAAAAGAGATTCGCCTGTTGACGCACCAACAAATGCGAAAGATTTGTCACTTGGTTAATCCCTGCAAGTTGTGATCCGACTTTGAAGTGACCGATGCCATTTAGAATCACACCAACAACAGCAAGGCACAACACGATAATTAGTGCAATAACACTGCTTTTTACTGCTTTTTCACGAGAAATATACATATTTGCCCTCATAAATTGGGGCGTGATTGTAGCACGGAATTTTGCTAAATTAGCAACAATTCACACAACATCTTGGAATCACTATGTCACAAACCTTTTTTATCTACAGCAAAACATTAACCGCAGAGCAAATTGCTCAATTTGCCCAAGCCAGTTCCGCTACCCTTGTTAAACAAGCGGTCTATTTAGGCTATCAAATTGCATTTTTTCAGGGAGATCTGACCGCTTGTTTGCGTGAAAAAGCCCAAGCAGTACAGGCGGATTTCAGCTCATTAGAAATTATACCAACCCTGACACAGCAAGGTTTACTTGTAATGGATATGGACTCAACAGCGATTAAAATTGAGTGCATTGACGAAATTGCAAAACTAGCTGGCACAGGGGAAATCGTTTCAGCCATTACCGCCAGTGCAATGCGTGGCGAGTTGGATTTTGAGCAAAGTTTGCGTAAACGGGTTGGCACGCTAGAAAATGCCCCTGAAGCGATTTTGCAAAAGGTGCGTGAAAAACTACCGCTTATGGACGGCTTTGAGCAAATGGTCGAGATCTTAAAAGCTCACGGCTGGAAACTGGCGATTGCCTCAGGCGGTTTTGATTATTTTGCCGATTATCTCAAACAGACCTACGGCTTAGATTATGCGGTGTCAAACCAACTTGAAATTATTGACGGCAAATTGACAGGCAAGGTGTTAGGCAAAGTGGTGGACGCTCAATATAAAGCAGAAACACTACAAGCTCTTGCAGAACGTTTTTCGATCCCACAATCGCAATGGGTTGCCGTGGGCGATGGAGCTAACGATCTGCCGATGTTAAAAACAGCCAGTTTAGGCGTGGCACTACACGCAAAACCAAAAGTACAAGAACAAGCGGAATTTGTGGTAAACTTTGGCGATTTAACGGCGTTGGTGTTGTTGCTCAATGCTAAAGCAATTTTTAATGAATAAGGGGAAAACTATGCCATCTTTTGATATTGTATCTGAAATTACGATGCACGAAGTGCGTAATGCGGTGGAAAATGCTAACCGTGTGTTAAGTACACGCTACGATTTTCGTGGGGTGGAAGCGGTAATGGAGTTGAATGAAAAAAACGAGAGCATTAAACTCACAACCGAGTCAGATTTCCAACTGGAGCAGTTAATTGAGATTTTAATCGGCTCTTGTGTGAAACGTGGTATTGAGCATAGCTCGCTTGATATTCCAACGGAAAGCGAACATCACGGCAAACTTTACAGCAAAGAGATCAAGCTCAAACAAGGTATTGAGAGTGATATGGCGAAGAAAATCACTAAGCTTATCAAAGACTCGAAAATTAAAGTACAAACCCAAATCCAAGGGGATTCGGTGCGTGTAATGGGGAAATCTCGTGATGATTTGCAAGCCACTATTCAGCTGGTTAAAACCGCAGAGTTAGGGCAGCCGTTTCAGTTTAATAACTTTCGTGATTAATTTGATTTTACAAGCGGCTAGATTTAAGTAACGTTTTACATTTTTATTAAGAAAGGTACTGCGATTTTGTTGTAGTACCTTTTTAGTTTTTGAATGGCTTCGTCGGTTAAAATGAAGAGTAATGTCATATTACTTAGTATAGGAATTGGATAATTATTTACGATGAGTTTTATGTAACTGTTGCATAATAGCAAGGCAATATCATTATTTTACTAAGATAGTGAGATTGCACTTAAAAATTCACAAGATTTCGAAGGTATTTTCGGGTATCATACTCTCCTTTTCATCTAGTTAATTTGGAGCTAACAGTGTCTTCCCTTTGGTCTGATTGTTTGAGTCATTTACAAGCAAAAGTGTCGCCTACTGATTACAGTACTTGGTTGCGTCCGTTGCAAGCAAGTATGGTAAATGGTGATCTTGTATTGTATGCACATAATCAATTTGTGGCTAATTGGGTAAAAGAGAAGTTCTTAAATGAGATTCTTACCCTTTCTCGTGGATTATCAAAAAATGATAATTTGAGTGTAGAAATTCGAGTTGGTATTAAGCCTGTTGAGCAAGAAATTACTCAGCCTGTTCAGACCGCAATGGTTACGAAGGACTCAACATCAGCGACTCTTCGTACAGGACTGATTGAAACACTGACTTTTGATAATTTTGTGCAGGGTAAATCAAATCAGTTAGCAAAAGCCATAGCCCAGCAGGTAGCTAATCACCCTGGTGAAAGCCATTGCAATCCATTTTCGCTCTACGGTGGGACAGGTTTAGGTAAAACCCACTTATTACATGCTATTGGTAATGAAATTTTAAAGCAAAACCCAAATGCAAGGGTGGTTTATATCCATTCAGAGCGTTTTGTGCAAGACATGGTAAAAGCGTTACAAGCAAATACGATTGAAAACTTTAAAAAGTTTTACCGTTCTCTTGATGTGTTAATGATCGATGATATTCAGTTTTTTGCTAAGAAAGAGATCACGCAGGAAGAGTTTTTCCATACCTTTAACTCGTTATTTGAACGCAGTAAGCAAATTATTGTGACATCCGATGTATTCCCTAAAAATATTGAAAAAATTGAAGAGCGAATTCGTTCTCGCTTAAGTTGGGGAGTCAATGCCGCTATTGAACCGCCAGAACTTGAAACCCGTATAGCTATTTTGATGAAAAAAGCAGAAGCGCGTGGTGTTAAACTTAACGAAGATGTTGCATTTTTCCTAGGTCAGAAACTGAGAACGAATGTACGAGAACTAGAAGGTGCATTAAATCGTATGTTTGCTTGGAGTAGCTTTACTAAGCGTCAAATTACGGTAGATGCTGTGCGTGAAGCGCTAAAAGATCTCATCGCTTCTTATGATCATTTAATTACTATAGAAAATATTCAGAAGACGGTTGCTGAATATTACAATATCAAAATGACAGATTTAAAATCGAAAAGCCGTACTCGTTCGGTTGCTCGTCCACGTCAAATGGCGATGGCGCTTGCTAAAGAGCTGACGAACCACAGTTTGCCTGAAATTGGGCGTGAATTTGGCGGACGTGATCACACAACAGTGATGCACGCTTGCAAAACGATTAATGAATTGAGAGATACTGACAACAGTATTCAAGAAGATTATACTAATTTAACACGCAAATTATCGTCTTAAGGAATTGTTATGCAATTTACTATTACCCGTGAGCAGTTACTCAAGCCGTTACAACAGGTTTGTGGCGTATTAACCAGCCGTCCAACCCTGCCAGTGATTAACAACATTTTGTTAGACATCGAAGGAAACCGTTTATCTTTAACGGGAACTGATTTAGAAGTAGAACTCACTACTCAAGCTGAACTATTTGAAGCGGTCAGTTTTTCTGGCAAATTTACTATTCCTGCGAAAAAGTTTTTAGATATTTGCCGTAGCTTACCTGATGATAGTGTGATTTCGGTACAGTTTGACGAAGATCGTGTTTTTATCCGTGCAGATCGCAGTAAATTCAATCTTGCCACCTTGCCAGCGTCTGACTATCCAAGTTTAATGGACTGGAAGCCTGAAGTCGATTTCACCATTGAGCAAGCCACCCTTGCCCGTTTGATTGATGCAACACAGTTCTCAATGGCAAACCAAGATGCACGTTACTTCTTAAATGGTATGAAGTTTGAGACAGAAGGTAATTTATTACGAACAGTTGCGACAGATGGACATCGTCTTGCCGTTTGTACAATGGCGTTAAATCAAGAACTCTTAACCCATTCCGTCATTGTGCCACGCAAAGCGGTATTGGAATTAGCCCGCTTGGTAAGCCACAATAGCGAAAATGTGCGTTTAGAAATCGGTACAAGCAATTTGCGTGTGTCAATGAATGGCATTGTTTTCACATCAAAATTGATTGACGGACGTTTCCCTGATTACCGCCGTGTCTTGCCACGCAATGCAGATCGTATTTTAGAAGCCGATGCGGAAGTGTTAAAACGTGCTTTAGTGCGTGCGGCGATTTTATCTAACGAACGTTTCCGTGGCGTGCGTTTGGCTCTCAATCAAAATCTATTAAAAATCACCGCCAACAACCCAGAGCAAGAAGAAGCGGAAGAGATCATTGATGTCTCTTACCAAAGTGCTGAAATGGAAGTGGGCTTTAACGTGAGCTATCTGTTAGATGTGTTAAACACCTTGAAGTGCCAACGTGTGCGAATTAGCCTTGTGGACTCAAGCTCAAGCTGTTTGATTGAAGATTGTGATAATGCAACGGCAGAATATGTGATTATGCCGATGAGATTATAATTTTCAGATAGTCGGACACACTGCGTGTGTCCGCAAAAACCATAAAAAATTTAACCGCTTGTAAACGTTAAAATGCCCCTATCCCGTTTAATTATCAACAACTTCCGAAATCTCACTGCCGTGGATCTTGAATTAAGCCACGGCTTTAACTTTTTGGTGGGCGAAAACGGCAGCGGCAAAACGAGCCTACTTGAAGCGATTTTCTATCTCGGACACGGCAGATCTTTCAAAAGCCACATCAGCAACCGCATTATTCACTACGATCAAGATCAATTTACGCTCTTTGGCAAAGTTGAAGAAGCAAAACATCAATGGTCGGTCGGGCTACAAAAAAACCGCCAGGGCGATACCGCACTTAAAATCAACGGCGAAGACGGCAAAAAAATTTCCGATCTTGCTCACTTGTTGCCAATGCAAGTGATCACCCCAGAAGGCTTGACCCTACTCAACGGCGGACCAACTTACCGCCGAGCCTTTTTGGACTGGGGGCTGTTTCACCAATATCCCGAATTTTATCAACATTGGGCGAACCTAAAACGCCTGCTCAAACAACGTAATTCCGCCCTAAGCCAAGTGCGACACTACGGCGAACTTAAACCGTGGGATATTGAACTGGCGAAACTGGCTCAAATTGTCAGTCAACTGCGAGCCAACTACGCCGAAGCGTTACGCCCTGAAATTGAGCGGACTTGCCAATTTTTCCTGCCTGAATTAACCATTAGCGTTAGTTTTCATCAAGGTTGGGAAAAAGAGAGCGATTATGCGGAGATTTTGGCACAAGGCTTTGAGCGAGATCGTGCGGTGGGCTACACAATGGTTGGCCCGCAAAAAGCCGATTTCCGCTTTCGAGCCAACGGCTTACCTGTGGAAGATGTGCTGTCTCGTGGACAGCTCAAACTGCTGATGTGTGCCTTACGCCTTGCTCAAGGGGAATACTTAATCGCCCAAAAAAACCGACAATGTCTGTTTTTGATAGACGATTTCGCTTCCGAACTTGACCCCACCAAACGAGAACTTCTCGCCCACCGCCTACGCCAAAGCGGTTCACAAGTGTTCGTTACTGCGATTACAAAAGATCAGTTACAACAGATGCAATGGCAAGAACAGAGCGATGATCGGTTGTTTGTGGTAAAGAAAGGGGAAATCGCATAACGACCTTTAACCATTTTCTCATTAAGGAGTATCTATGATTCCATTCAAATCCGCCCTACTCGAACGCCTATTATGCTACGTTCAAATCCATACCGCGTCCGACCCTAAAAGCACTACCGTACCAAGTTCACCGCAACAGTGGGACTTACTTCATCTGTTAAAAAACGAAATGGAAACAATGGGTTTGACCGAGATTGAAGTCGATCCAAACGGCTATCTGTTTGCCACCTTACCAGCCAATACGGACAAAGCGGTTCCTGTATTGGGGTTATTGGCTCACGTTGATACTTCACCCGATTTCAACGGCGAGAACGTTAAACCTCAGGTAATTGAACATTATGCAGGGGGCGATATTCTGCTTAAAGGCAGTGAAGATTATCTTTCGCCGAAAGATTTTCCGAATTTAAACGGCTTGGTTGGACACACTCTCGTCACCACTGATGGTACAACCTTACTTGGTGCAGACGATAAATCAGGTATTGCGATTATTCTCTCAGCGGTGGAGTATTTGCTCGCTCACCCTGAAATCAAACACGGGAAGATCCGTATCGGCTTTACGACTGACGAAGAGATCGGACGTGGGGCGGATCATTTTGATGTAAAATCTTTTGGTGCTGATGTCGCTTATACCTTAGACGGAGGACCTTTAGGTGAATTACAGTATGAAAACTTCAATGCTGACGCAGCAACCGTGACTTTCTACGGACGTAGTGTTCACCCTGGCACAGCAAAAGGCAAAATGATTAACGCCTTAGAGCGAGCTTGTGAGTTCCAAAATAGTCTACCACCACACTTAACCCCAGCCACGAGCGAAGGACGGGAAGGCTTTATTATGTTGCACGGCATTGAAGGGGATTTAAGCGAATGCCACATTCACTATATCTTACGCAGTTTTGAGCGTGAAGAATTGGCAAAATTCGGCGGCTATCTCACCGCTTGTATGGCTCAAATGCAACAAAAATATGGCGAATATTGCGGAAAAGTCGAGATTGTCGAACAATATCGAAATATGTATGAAGTGGTGAAAGATTACCGCTATTTGATCGACATTGCCGAAAGCGTAATGAAAGCACAAGGCATTACACCAAATCTAGAGCCAATTCGTGGCGGTACTGACGGCTCACGCCTCTCTTATATGGGCTTACCAACGCCAAATCTTTTCACTGGGGGCGAAAATTTCCACGGACGCTTTGAGTTTATTTCAGTCGATGTAATGGAACAGGCGACGAATGTGGTGGTTGGAATTGCCAAAGCCTTTGGAGAACATGAATTTAATTGATCGAATGTTGACAAGCGGTCTGTTTTCCACGATTTTTTCGGTTTTATGTAGCAGTTGCACAAAACTCAAAAAAACTTGTAGGGGCGGGGATAACCCCCTACTCTGTATTTGTGCAACTACCACATAAAACAAGATTTTTTGCAAGAAAATCAGACAAACAGACCGCTTGTTATGGCTTTTCAGACTAGATCAAAAATACAAACGGCAACGCATTCATTATCACGGCAGTTGTTATCGCTAAAATCATTTTTGACATACCAAACATCAGCCCTTGATTTTCGCCTTTATCCAATTTCACCAACACATTTGCCAACGCTGTATTGGTAAATAAAATCACCACCGCAAAAATCGCTAAATAAGCAAATGCCGAAATTACAGAGAGCGATTGCAACGTATAGAACCACGGCAAGAGCAGCAACATAATCAAAATCGGGCTGATATAGACCAATTTTGCGATACCGAGATTGAGCTTGCGGGAAAAACGGGATTGCAACAACACCGCAATCAAGTTATTTACAAAGAAAACAATGGAAACTAACTCTTGTCGGTCGAGCAAATTGGTGAAAATATAAGGGAAAATCACATAAAACGCACTGCCCAAGCCTAACGGAATAAAGAGCAGTAAATGAACAAAAATAAAGCGTCTAGTTAAAACCGCTTTCACTTCGCTAAATTTAAAACGCCCGCCTTTTACCGCTTTACACTCATCTTTCGGCATTGTTTTTAGCATAAACAGCAACATTGCAATTTCAATAAAACAGCTCAGCCAAATTAACCATTCCGCTTTACGATAGAAAATAAAGGGTAATGAAAGCAATGGTGCAACCATTGACGCAAGGCTAGAGATTTTAAGAAATTTGCCTTGTGCTTTTGCTTTTGATGCATAATTATCGGCAGTATTGGTGAGCAGAAACGCTCTCGCATTCGTACCAAATAAGGTGCTACCAAAACCAAAGCAGAATGTTGCTAATAGTAGAAATACATATTGATTGGTCAGCAACAATAACAGATAAGCAAAGGTGTCCAACAAACAGCCGAGCAACATAATGTAAGAACGCCCAAAGCGGTCGCCCCACGACCCCGCAAATAACGAAAAAGCTTGGCTAGAAAAAACAAGTAACGAAAAGGCGGTCGCAATTTGACTTGCTTCAAAGCCCTTATAGTATTGCAAATAGATAAAAAACACACTTTGCATTGCAGTGTAAGCCAGCCCTGAAAAGAACTTACGCCACAAGATCATATTTTGTACATTCATCGCATAATCCGAGTATGACAAAGGGAAAATTTGCGTATAATATACCCAAAATATCGGAGAGATTGAAATGAAAAAAGTAAAATTTTGGCAGCCAATTTTGGCTATTTTTCTCGGGTTAAGTGCTTCTGTCGCAGGCAGTTATCCTGCAATTAAATCGATCAAAGCAGAACGTGAAATCACACAGACAGAGATTATTGAATTAACTCAACAATTACATGATGCCTTGTTACATCGGGATTTTCCCCAATTACAAGCATTATTGGCGGACGATTTTGAAGTTCACGTCGGGTCAGAACTTGTTCTTTCCAAACAGGAATGGATCAAAAACATTCAACGAAAAAATGTAAATTACGGTGAAATTGAAACGTTACGCAATTTTGATTTTCAGGGCAATCAATTTACCAATTTATCAAATGTCTCGGGCGAATTTTGCGGCGTAGAATCAGAATCTTTAGTTGAAGCCACTATTACCACAGTTGAACGTAAAGATAAACGACAAATTAAGCGGTTGATTATTAAAAAGCTGGCGTAGGGACTTGATACAAGCGGTCTGATTTCTTCCACTTTTTGCAACTCCCCGCTATTGCGAGTACAATCCCCTTATTTGCAAAATTTCAGATAAATCAAACCGCTTGTATGTCATTTGAACTTCAATTTCGGCTGCCGAAAACGGACAGCACTCATCAAGATCATCAAACTTTAGGCAATTTAATCGGGCATTCGGACACCCTTGCGATTGTGCAGGCAAGCCAGCAATTTCAAGGCTTGACGGTGGTGGTAACGCCCGATACTCGCACGGCGTTGCGGTTGGAGAAAAGTTTGCCGACCTTTACTCATTTGCCTGTGCAACTTTTTCCCGATTGGGAAACCTTGCCTTACGATAATTTTTCGCCACATCAAGATATTATTTCCGCACGGCTGTCGGCTCTGTTTCAGTTGCAACAAGGGCAGAAGCAAATTTTTCTGTTGCCAATCAATACCTTATTGCAAAAAGTCTGTCCGCCGAGCTATTTGGCGAACAATGTGTTGCTGATTAAAAAAGGCGACCGTTTTTCTATTGAGAAATTGCGGTTGCAGCTTGAAAATGCAGGCTATCGAGCGGTAGAGCAGGTGTTGGAATATGGCGAATATGCGGTGCGTGGGGCGTTGCTTGATCTCTATCCAATGGGGGCAAGTTCGCCGTACCGTTTGGATTTTTTTGATGATGAAATCGACACCATTCGCACCTTTGATGTGGATAATCAACGCACCATTGAGCAGATTGACGAAATCAATTTACTGCCAGCCCACGAGTTCCCGACAGATAGCAACGGGATCGAGTATTTTCGTGGCAAATTCCGTGAACAATTCGGAGAAATCCGCCGTGAGCCTGAGCATATTTATCAACAAGTGAGCAAAGGCGTACTGAACGCTGGGATTGAATACTGGCAGCCGCTCTTTTTCGAGCAAATGGCGAGCCTGTTTGATTATCTGCCTGAACAAACGCTGTTTATTACCTTTGCCGATATTCAACAAAAAGCCGAGCAATTTCAACAAGATATCGCAACACGCTACGAAAGTCGCCGTGTCGATCCAATGCGTCCGTTGCTGCCCCCTGAACAGCTTTGGTTCCCGATTGATTACATTAATCAACAGCTCAAACATTATCCACGTTTAACGCTAACGCAGGAAAAAATCCGTAGTTCCGCCGCTAAACAAAATGCCAACCTTGAGCCGTTGCCAGATCTGGCGATCCAATCGGGGCAGAAAGAGCCGTTTGCGGCGTTTTTGCAGTTCCAACAAAAATTTAAAGGGCAGTTGCTCTTTTCGGTGGAAACCGAAGGCAGACGGGAAACCTTGCTCGAGCTACTCGCACCGCTCAATATCAAGCCGAAGCAGGTGAAAACTTTAGACGAGATAAATTCGCAAATTTCGCTCTTAATCTCACCGCTTGATCAAGGGTTTATTCTTGATGCAAGCGGTCAAAAACTGGCGATTATTTGCGAAACGGATCTGTTGGGTGAAAAGGTACAACAAAGTCGCCGCCAAGAGCGAAACCGCAAAACTGTCAATCCTGATACGCTGATCCGAAACCTTGCCGAACTGAAAATCGGGCAGGCGGTGGTGCATTTGGAAAATGGAGTAGGGCGGTATGCCGGTTTAACCACCCTTGACGCTGGCGGCATTAAGGCGGAGTACCTTGTGTTGCAGTATGCCAATGATGCCAAACTTTATGTGCCAGTGGCTTCGTTACATTTGATTAGCCGTTATATCGGCGGTAGTGATGAAAATGCTCCGTTGCACAAGCTCGGCTCGGAAGCGTGGGCGAAAACCCGTCAAAAAGCAGCGGAGAAAATTCGTGATGTGGCGGCGGAATTGCTTGATGTATATGCTAAACGTGAGTCGCAAAAAGGCTTTGCGTTCGAGTATGATCGTGATGCGTTCGTGCAATTTAGCAACACATTCCCGTTTGAAGAAACGGAAGATCAGAAAACCGCAATCAATGCGGTCATCAGCGATATGTGCTTGCCAAAAGCAATGGATCGCCTTGTGTGTGGCGATGTGGGCTTCGGCAAAACCGAAGTGGCAATGCGAGCGACCTTTTTGGCGGTGATGAACCATAAACAAGTGGCGATCCTTGCCCCGACAACGCTGTTGGCTCAACAACATTTTGAGAATTTCAAAGATCGTTTTGCCAATTATCCGATCAACGTGGAAGTGCTTTCTCGTTTCAAAACCGCCAAAGAGCAGAAAGAGATTTTGGCAAAAGTGGCGGAAGGTAAGGTTGATATTTTGGTCGGTACGCATAAATTGTTGCAGGAAGATGTGCAGTTTCGGGATTTGGGCTTGTTGGTAATTGACGAAGAACACCGTTTCGGCGTGCGACAAAAAGAGCGGATCAAGCAGTTGCGAGCCAATATCGATATCTTGACCTTGACCGCAACGCCGATCCCGAGAACGCTGAATATGGCGTTGAACGGAATGCGAGATCTGTCGATTATCGCTAGTCCGCCAGCTCGCCGTTTGTCGATCAAAACCTTTGTGCGACAGAGCGATGACACGGTGATTAAAGAAGCGATTTTGCGTGAAATTCTGCGTGGCGGACAGGTTTATTATCTGCATAACGATGTGGCAACCATTGAAAATACCGCTCAAGAGCTGGCAAAACTCGTGCCTGAAGCACGGATTGTGATCGGACACGGGCAAATGCGTGAACGTGAGCTAGAGCGAGTGATGTCCGATTTTTATCATCAACGTTTTAACCTGTTGGTCTGCTCAACCATTATCGAAACAGGGATTGACGTACCAACGGCGAACACGATCATCATTGAACGAGCGGATAAATTCGGCTTGGCACAGCTTCACCAACTGCGTGGGCGTGTTGGGCGTTCCCATCATCAAGCCTACGCCTATATGCTGACCCCACCGCCAAAAACGCTCACCAAAGACGCACAGCAACGACTTGAAGCGATGAGTACTATCGACAATCTTGGGGCTGGTTTTGTGTTGGCGACCCACGATCTTGAAATTCGCGGGGCAGGCGAATTGCTAGGGAGCGAACAGAGCGGACAGATTGAGAGCTTGGGCTTTTCGCTTTATATGGAACTGCTTGAAAATGCGGTCAAAGCCTTGCAGGAAGGACGTGAGCCAACCCTTGATGAAATTACGCAGCAGCAAGTTGAGATTGAACTGCGTGTGCCTGCGTTACTGCCTGACGATTATCTGCCTGATGTGAATATGCGTTTGTCGTTCTACAAACGCATTGCCAGTGCCGAAAGTGATGAAGCACTTAAAGACTTGAAAATCGAGCTGATCGACCGTTTCGGTTTGTTGCCAGAAGCGACCAAAAACCTGTTCCAAATCACCCAGTTACGCCATTTGGCAAAAGGGTTACAGCTGAAAAAAGTCGATGCAGGTATTCACGGCGGTTATCTCGAGTTCAAACCAACGGCAACGCCTGATCCGATGAAGTTTTTAAAACTGATTCAAGCAGATAAAAACGTCTATAAATTTGACGGACCATTGAAGTTTAGATTTACCAAACCGATGGAACGGGCGGAAGAAAGGTTGAAGTTTGTGGCGGAGTTGATTGAAGGTTTGGTAAAAGAGTAGGATTGCAAGCGGGTAGATTTGTACGATTTTCTGCAAAAAGTGCATTCTGCCCGAAATTTTCTCAAGAATTTTCTAATTTTTAGCCGAATAAATAAATTTTTGAGATTTGTATTTGACAAAAGTTTAAAAATCTCTAAAATGCGCCACACAAATTCGCTACGACATCGTAGCGTTTTTATTGCGGGAATAGCTCAGTTGGTAGAGCACGACCTTGCCAAGGTCGGGGTCGCGAGTTCGAGCCTCGTTTCCCGCTCCATTTTTTATGCGTTGTGCCCGAGTGGCGGAATCGGTAGACGCAAGGGATTTAAAATCCCTCGCCTTTCGGGGCGTGCCAGTTCAAGTCTGGCCTCGGGCACCATTTATAAAAAATTAGTTACCAAATCAATGCGGGAATAGCTCAGTTGGTAGAGCACGACCTTGCCAAGGTCGGGGTCGCGAGTTCGAGTCTCGTTTCCCGCTCCATTTTTTATACTCTTCTCTATTTCTGTCAAAACTAGTTTAGTATTTAATTCTATTTATTCCTAGTTTATTTTTCTTGTTTACTTAGGGCTTATAATTTCATTAAGCTTTTCTGAGCTTTGTGCAACTACTACATAATATCGAAATTTTCTATTTAGGATAATATAGCCTATAACTACACTAATATGAAATGAGTAAGTAGCTATCTCAACTAGATGCTAAACTAACATCGCTTGCTACGGGTGAACAGAATAGACAGGAGTTTGTTTTAGCTAAACTATTAGAAATTCATTTTTTTTAGCTTTTTTCCTAAGTTTGGAAAGACAAAGGATTGGTTAGACCTTGAAGAAAAACAGTATAAAAATGAATACTGTTATGCTGAAATTTTTAATGTATATAGATAAAAAACTCACCACCCTGCTTGACAATCCCCCCCCTTTATAATTTTGACAATTTTATTGATGCTTTTTTAATGTGATTTATAAATAGGTATGTGTCTATCTATTTATTGAATGGCATTTTTAAGAGCGGTATTTGGTGCTTTTATCATTGTGTAAATGTACCAAATTTGATCATGGAGAATATGATGCCAGAAATAAAGTTTATTAAAAGTAAAGAATATCTAGTTTTAAAAGATATGAAATTTGAAGCTAAGAAGTTGAAGAATAGTAGCTCTTCCATCTATTTTTATGTAGGGAGAGCGTATTCAAGACCTGAGTATGCCATATCAATATGTGGTAATGATGATATAGGAGCTTTTTCGTCTGTATGGATTACCTTTTCTGAAATAAAAGAATTTCTAAAGCATTTGATAGGAACACAGTTTGGTACAGATGAATTTAATGAGCTATACCAATCAGGGAATAACAATAATGCGGGTTTTATTGCTGCTGTATTGTTAAGTGAAAAATTTGGCGTTATCCGTAAAGAACCTAATGAGTTTAAGTATACAGTAGTTGAAGACTACATGAATAAATTGAAGTCATTTGAACAGGAATTGCAGACTTATTTTACTACATATGATGAGAAGGAGTAATGAAATGAAAAAATTAGGACTTGCGTTATTACTAGGGAGTTTGTCATTCTCCGCTTTTGCTAATAATAGCAATGTGATTGATGGTTCCTCAGATCCTATCGTGTTAGTAGGGGAAAGTGCGGCTAAACCTATCTATATCAACGATGAGTATAATAACTTAGAGTTTGATGAGATTATTCGTGGGTATTCAACTTATTTAGAAAATGATCGTGAGTTGAATGAAGAAGTGATTAACAGTTGGATTAGTAACGACTTACTTAAGCCTCTAGCGAATAAATTTGAAGAAAAACGGAATCCTACCTACTATTTGGACAATGCTAAAGTATTAGAGCCTATACTGAATAAGTTCATGACGTCTAATTTTCTTATTGCGAATCAAGAACTTAATATGTCAGTTAAGTTCACAGATTATGATATGGATAAAGAGCTTTTATTGTTAAAGCCTTGGTCAATAGCAAAACCTTGGCATTCTGAAGTTAAAAATTGTAATCAGATAGCTCTTGTTCCTGGTAAAGACATTGATGATGACATTTCTGCATATATCCAATTAGATATTGACGAATGCCCTTATGTAAAAATGTCTCTTAGTGTGGCTGAAAAATTATGGGGTAGTAATCCAAATGGAAAATACCCTTTTAGGTTAGTAGTATATGGGCAAGGGAATGGAACAGAAGATGATTGTTCTTTCCATAAATGCATGAAGCTTATTCCTAAGCAAGCTAAGTTTATATTACATAATGATGGCGTAGAAATTTGGGAAACGAAAGATGTTATTTTCAAAGTAAATGACTAGCATTCTAGGCCAGCTAATAAAATGTAGGGAGTCTTGTGTTAGCCTCCCTTTTTTTGACTGGTTTATATTCAAGATGTCTAAATTTTATTTACTTAATTCAAACCACTCAAAAAAGTTCTTGCAGAATTCTATCAGAACAAATATCATATTTCCTGTCATTCAGTGCTACTGAATGACAATGAACAATTCAATTTTATATTGATGCCCGAGTGGCGGAATCGGTAGACGCAAGGGATTTAAAATCCCTCGCCTTTCGGGGCGTGCCAGTTCAAGTCTGGCCTCGGGCACCATATGCAATCTAAGATAGCACCTAAAGGTGCTTTTTTTATATCTAAAATTTCTGTTTCTCCTAAATTTGATTTAGTTCAAAGTTTTGTAACTTTTTTTATGAATTTCCTAGTAAATCTATCAGGTTTTTAATATTCTCAATCCCAAATATTTTCACTATCTTATTGTTTTTAAATAAGAAATATTATCATTTGTAGTACTATCAATTGTGGGAGTCTCGTATGAAACGAGTAAGCAAAATGCTGAAAAATAGCCTTGTTGCGACAATGGCGATGTTGGGGTGTATCCATTCTGCTGTAGCAGGGGAAGCGAAAGAATTTGAACCTGCTAAACCTGAAGTGAAAATTGAGTCTGCAAACCATAAATTTGCAGAACTTTATCCGCTTCAGTATCAATCTTGGGCTGCGACAGGGGAGTCAAAAGAGATCACCAGTGCGTTGGAAGAAGATCCACGCTTAGTCATTCTTTGGACTGGATATGCTTTCTCTAAAGACTATAACAAGCCACGTGGTCACTTCTATGCGGTGACTGATGTGCGTAATATTTTACGTACAGGCGCACCTATGGAGCCAGATGCAGGTCCTCAACCAATGGCGTGTTGGGCGTGTAAAAGTCCTGATGTACCGCGTATGATCGCTGAAAAAGGCGAAGTTGGCTATTTTGACGCAAAATGGGCGAAATATGGCTCAGAAATCGTCAATCCTATCGGTTGTGCAGACTGTCACGATACCACTTCTCAAGAATTTAAAGACGGTAAGGCGGCATTAAATATCGCTCGTCCACACGTTTTGCGTGCGTTAGATGTCATCGGTTGGAAATTTGACGGCTTAGATAAACACGGCAAACGTGCGGCGGTTTGTTCAAACTGTCACGTTGAATACTACTTTGCGGGTAAAGAGAAAGCGGTAACTTTCCCGTGGGATAAAGGCGTTGATGTGGATAGCATTGAGAAATACTTTGATGAAATCAAATTCACCGACTGGGTTCACGGTTTGTCAAAAGCACCAATGCTCAAAGCACAACACCCTGACTTTGAGACTTGGGCGTTAGGTACTCACGGTAAAAATGGCGTGACTTGTATCGACTGCCATATGCCGAAAGTGGAAACCAAAGACGGCAAAGTTTATACCGATCACAAAATCGGCAATCCGTTTGATAACTTTGAACACACTTGTAAAACCTGTCACGAACAGAGCAAAGAGAGTTTACAAGCTCGTGTGAAAGAGCATAAAAAACAAATTAAAGACGTAATGGGGCGTTTAGAAGATCAACTTGTGAAAGCACACTTTGAAGCGAAAAAAGCGTGGGAAGTCGGTGCAACTGAAGAAGAAATGAAAGATGCATTACAAGCAATTCGTCACGCTCAATGGCGTTGGGACTACTCTGCAGCGGGTCACGGCGGTCATATGCACGCACCTGATGTGATTCTTCACGTTCTTGGCACGGGCTTAGATCGTGCGGCAGATGCACGTACTAAACTTGCGGTTATCTTAACCAAACACGGTGTACAAACTCCAATTGAGTTCCCTGATATTTCAACAAAAGAGAAAGCACAAAAAGTCGTCGGCATTGACTTTGACAAAGAAAAAGCAGCGAAAGAAGAATTCTTACGTACTGTAGTACCACAATGGGAAAAAGAAGCGAAAGAGAAAGGCTTATTACCTGCGGATGCAAAATAATTTGCTAAGTTGAGGCGACTATGAAACATATTTTCTCAAAAGTTGGGCGAATGATCGCTCTACAAGCGGTCACTTTAGTGAGTTTTTTTGCAATTTCTTCAAATGCGTTGGCAGAAATGCCAGCGCAGCCACAGCCGATTTGGACAAATCCATTGGATAATGTGGATGGAGCGACCATTGCGAAAGACTCTCGCCGTGATCCAAATACTTACTGTGTGAACTGTCACGGTCACCTTTCCCGTTTTAAACATGAAGGTAAACACTTCCAGAAAGATACCGTTAGCCCAAACAATGGCAAACCGCTCAACTGTGTTAGTTGTCACGGCAACATTTCTGAAAACCACCGTAAAGGCGTGAAAGATGTGATGCGTTTCAATGCTCACGGTAAAGCAAGAAATCCAGCCTTAGAGCGTTCTGTTGATGAGCAAAATCAAGTCTGTTTTGCTTGTCATAGCCCTGAGAAGCTGCGTGAAAAATTCTGGGCGCACGACACCCATGCAAATAAAATTGCTTGTGTGAACTGCCACAAACTTCACCCAGAAATAGAGCCGATGAAAGCGACCGAATCTAAACAACGTGTCAAACTCTGTGTGGATTGCCATACGGAAGTACACAAAGGTACCTTCAAAAAAGCAGAAGCTAAGGAGCAAAAATGAGTTGTTCCCGTCGAGATTTTATCTCAGGGGCGGGGGCAGTAATCGCTGTGGCAGGTACAACAGGGCTTGCCACAAGCTCGCTCTCTCTTGCAACTGAGAAAGAAAGTAAAACCATTCGCTATGCGATGCTACACGATGAACAAGCCTGTATCGGCTGTACAGCCTGTATGGACGCTTGCCGTGAAACGAATAAGGTTCCCGAAGGCGTTTCTCGTTTGGAGATCATCCGTAGCCAACCGTATGGCGAATTTCCTAACGTCAAATATGAGTTTTTCCGTCAATCGTGCCAGCATTGTAGCAACGCCCCTTGTGTGAGTGTTTGCCCAACAGGTGCATCGTTTATCGACAAAGCGACTGGTATTGTAGATGTGAATCCTAATTTATGTGTAGGATGTTCTTACTGTATTGCCGTTTGTCCATATCGTGTACGTTATATTGAGCCAGTCAAGAAAACGGCTGATAAATGTAACTTCTGTCGTGATACCAATTTAGCACAAGGCAAGCAGCCTGCTTGCGTAGAAAGTTGCCCGACGAAAGCATTAACCTTTGGCGATCTCAATGATCCAAATAGCGATATTTCTCGTTTACTCAAAGAGAAACCGACTTATCGAACTAAAGTGGAATTAGGCACAGATCCACAGCTTTATCATATTAAAAGAGAAGGGGTGACATCATGAATGAATATGTACCATTCCAAACCCCGAATTTAGTATGGGATTCAACCATTGCGATCTATCTCTTTTTATTAGGGATCTCCGCAGGTTCAACTTTACTTGCCGTATTGTATAAACGCCAAGCCAAATTAGCCGATCCAAGCCAAAGTTGGATGATTCGTACAATGGCGATTTTATCACCTGTTGCCACTATCATTGGCTTGACCTTGCTGATCTTCCACTTGGCTCGTCCGTGGACATTCTGGTATTTGATGTTCAATTATCAGTTTGACTCAGTAATGTCTATGGGGGTAATGCTGTTCCAAGTATTTATGGCGGTATTGGTTGTTTGGTTGGCGATTATCTTTAAAAACTGGTTAAGCGGTTTTGGCTTTATCCCAAAATTTGTGTTTGGCTTAATTGATATTGCTGCAAAATTTACTTCGTTAATTGAAATCTTCTTAATCTTCCTATCTCTTGCGTTAGGGGCTTATACAGGTTTCTTATTATCGGAGTTAATTAGCTACCCAATGCTCAACAACCCTGTGCTACCTGTATTGTTCTTAGCTTCAGGGACATCGTCAGGTATTGCCGCATTACTGGTTGCGATTTTAATCGTTGGTAAAGTTGCCGTAGAGAGCCACGAAGTGCATTTTTTACACAAGTTTGAAAAGCCAGTGGCGATCATTGAAATGTTACTCTTAGCAGGCTTCTTTGCTTACCTTTATTCCAAAGGCGGACAAAGTGCTGTCGCAGCAGATAATGCCTTAACCTTATCAGGCTACTGGGGCAAAATGTTCTGGTTTGGCGTTGTTGCTATTGGTTTGGTGATCCCAATGATTTTGAATCTTGTATCACCAGCGAAGCTTAAACACCAAAAAGGCTTTATTCTATTCCTTGCAACCTTAGGGTTAATCGGCGTACTCTGTTTACGTTACTTTGTACTCTATGCAGGACAGATGACAATCGCTTAATATGCCTTATGACAAGCGGTACGATCTTGCAAATTTTTTGCAAAATCGTACCGCTTGCTTTTTTTACTTGTTGATCAGTTTTATAATACCCCGAATTTAGTTGCGGGATTATGTTATGACATTTATTGCTTTACCTTTAAAGATTATCTTTTTTTCTCTCTTTTCTTTCTTTTTATGTCGTTTTGCACTTTATTTTATGTACCCGAGCTACTTTTTACCACTTAGTGCAAGTGAAGTAGTACAAGGCTTCGTTAAAGGTGTGCAATTTGACAGCGCGACAACCATGCTATTTTTATCTCCAGTATTGGTTCTATTAAGCTTACCGTTAAGTTGGATTCAGAAATCAACCGTAAGAATAATGCTATCTTGTGTTGCTGGGTTTATATTACTAGGGATGCTGATTTACTGTTTGAGTGATTTGGCTTATTTTGGTGAAGTACAGCGTCATATTGGTTCTGAAGTATTAAACATTTCTGCAGATAAAGCTGCTTTAGTTGAAATTGCATTTAGCTCCCGTTTAGAACATACCATTTATGCATTCGTCTTTTTGACGATGTTAGCTCTTCTTTGGTATGTGATCATTATTCGCCCATTAAAGAAATCAATAAATTTATCTTCATCTTGGGTGATTAAAATCTTTGCATGGCTAGGATTAGCACTTTTATACTTCATTTTATTCAGAGGGTTCATTTTAACGAGCCGTCCAATTAATTTGAGTGATGCATTTTCTGGTAGCAAGTTACAACAAGCTAATCTATCGTTAAATCCTGTCTATATGAGCTATAGAGAGATTAAAAATCGTCTAAACCAAAAACCTTTGAATTATGTATCTTCGCAAGAGTTGCAATCTTTTGCAAAAAATAATCCGCTTGTTTTTCAATGGCACCATCCACTTAATCAACCAACGAAGAAAAATCTTGTACTCATTTTGTTAGAAAGTTGGAGCTATAAATATATTGATGGGTTAAGTGGTAGCCAACATAAAGTAACTCCATTTATGGATAGCCTTATTTCAAAATCTCAGGTTTGGGATAATTATTATGCCGCAGGGCAACGCAGTATTATCGGTATTCAGGCGATTTTATCTTCATTACCAGCATTACCAAATCAACCTACTTTAGGTTTTGGTTTAGAGCTGAAACAGATGAGCAAAATTGCTGATATTGCAAACCAGTATGACTATCGCACAATTATGATGCAATCATCTGCAAGACGCTCTTTTCATATGGACAGCATTGCCAATGCATTAGGATTTCAGGAATATTACGGAAAAGAAGATGTTCCCCTACTTAGAGAATATCCCCAAGAGCAGCCAAGATTTGGGTGGGATTACGATGCGTTGCAGTTTTTTAGTCAGGTAATTAACAAAAAGAACCAACAACCATTTTTTGCATTTATGTTTACAGGAACAACGCATGAACCTTTTCCTAATATTGGAAAAGAATTTGAGTTATATCCACATGATGCTAAAAATGAGTATGGTTTCTTAAATACATTAAAATATAGCGATTGGGCTTTAGAACAATTTATGAAGGAAGCAGAAAAACAAGAATGGTATAAAAATACGATTTTTATTTTTACCGCAGATCATACATTGAATGCAGAAAGTGATGAGTCATTGCCTGAAAAATTCCATATTCCTTTAGTCATTTATACACCAGATGGTTCTCTAACGCCAAAAAGAGAACAACGATTAGCATCGCAATATGACCTATTTCCTTCTATTATGGATTTATTAGGTTTTAACCAACCTATCTACACTTATGGGAAGTCACTGTTTTCTGAAGAACATAATGAGCAAATTATGTTAAATCAAGGTGATGTAATGGGCATGGTTACATCCCGAAATTGGTTGGGTTTCACGGAACAAGGTATTCAAATAAAAGCAAAAGCATTAACAGCAGAAGATAACCAATCTTATGAGAATTTGAAGCTCAAAATGCAGTTTGCTGATCAGCTATTGAGAGAAAATCGTTGGGATAAATCTCATTAATTGTAGAAGAGTATAATGTACGGTTATCAACGATAAATTATTTTAATGATAAATAGCAAACGTTTGCGTAAGTTGCTATAATTTGCTCGTTTTAATTACTCTACAGGAATACCGCCATGCAAATCAGCCTAAAAAAAATCTATTCAGGTAAAGTTCGTGATCTTTATGAAATTGATGACAAACGTATGTTAATGGTTGCAACTGATCGCTTGTCTGCTTTCGATGTGATTTTGGATGATCCGATTCCACGCAAAGGTGAAATTTTGACTCAAATTTCAAATTTCTGGTTCAATAAATTGGCTGATATTATGCCGAATCATTTTACAGGTGATTCTGTGTTTGATGTATTGCCAAAAGAAGAAGCTGAAGCAATTCAGTATAGAGCCGTTGTGTGTAAGCGTTTAACGCCAGTTAAAATTGAGTCTATTGTGCGGGGATATTTAACGGGAAGTGGTTTAAAAGATTATCAAAAAACAGGCACGATTTGTGGGTTAACATTGCCAGAAGGTTTAATTGAAGCAAGTAAGTTACCTGAGCCAATTTTTACGCCGTCGAGTAAGGCTGAAGTAGGTGATCATGATATTAATATCAGCTACGCCGAGTGCGAGCGTCAAATAGGTGCTGAACTTGCAGCAAAAGTACGTGATGTTGCAATTAGGTTATACAAAGAAGCTGCAGATTATGCTTTAACTAAAGGGATTATTATCTGCGACACGAAATTTGAATTCGGTTTAGATGAAAATGGCGTATTGACTTTAATGGATGAAGTGTTAACCCCTGATTCTAGCCGTTTTTGGTCAGTAGAAACCTATCAAGAAGGTACAAATCCGCCGTCGTTTGATAAACAATTTATTCGTGATTGGTTAGAAAATAGCGGTTGGAATAAACAAGCACCAGCCCCTCGTGTTCCTGTTGATATAATTGAAAAGACGGTAGCAAAATATCAAGAAGCGTTAGATTTATTAACGAAGTAATAGACAAGCGGTAAGATCTTTGCAAAATTTTGCAAGGATCTTACCGCTATATTGTTAGACTAAATCAAAAAGCAAAAATTCTACATCACTTTGTGTGGTCACGTTTAGTAAATCTTCATGCTGAATACCTAGAGCATCGCTTGTATTTAAGTTTACGCCATTTACCGTTAAACTGCCTTTAACAACTTGTAGCCAATAGCGTCGTTCAGGATTTAGCACAAGACTTTCTGATTTCTTTTCGCTATATTGATAGCGCCAAAGTTTCATGTCTTGATAGACTTTGAATGAACCTTCATCAGCAGTTGGCGATAAAATTAAGGTTTTCCCTTCTTTATCTTCGAATTTCCCTTGAGCATAACGAGGTTGGATATTTTTTTCATTCGGAATAATCCAAATTTGGTACAGATGTAATGTTTCATCAATACTTGGATTGATTTCAGAATGATAAATACCAGAACCTGCAGACATAATTTGAAATTCGCCCGCTTTCACTTCTGTTTGGTTTCCCATACTGTCTTTGTGTGCAACACGTCCATTTAATACATAAGTTAATATTTCCATATCTTTATGTGGATGCATGCCAAATCCATTATTCGCAGCAATGAAATCTTCATTAATGACTCGTAGGTGTGAAAAATGGATATATTTTGGATCGTAATAATTAGCAAAAGAGAAGGTATGGTAGCTTTCTAACCAATCGAAAGATCCGTCGCCTCGCTCATTTGCTTTGCGTAGTTGTAACATCATTTTCTCCTTGTTTATTCTTTCTAGACAGTTTACGTGAATGGTGTATAAGATAAAGTGACTAATTGTAGATAAATTATTTACTTAAAAGAGATAATGTTAAATTTACTTGACCTTTATATATTGTTCAGTATCATTTCGCCCCCTATTATCATTTTGGGTTCCCTCACCCCAACTAACCAAACTTTAAATAAAAAGGAATCGTATGAACGTTATTGACTATTTTTCTGACGCTCAGAAGCGTCGCTCATTGCTATTACTTTCCCTGTTCCATATTTTTATTATTACGATCAGTAATTATTTGGTACAAATTGCTTTTGAAATTCCAATTCCATTTACTGAAAGTAACATTCCAACAACATGGGGAACTTTTACCTTTCCATTTATCTTTTTAGCTACAGATTTAACGGTGAGAGTTTTTGGCGCAAACCTTGCTCGTAAAATTATTTTAGCTGTGATGCTTCCTGCATTAATTGTCAGCTATGTTATTTCTGTTATTTTCTTTGAAGGACAATTTCAAGGATTTGCAACGCTGAGCGAATTTAATAGCTTTGTTTTTCGTATTGCATTAGCAAGTTTTGCAGGCTATGTGGTTGGACAGCTGATGGATATTTTCGTCTTTAACCGTTTACGTCAGGGTAAAACTTGGTGGCTTGCACCAGCATGTTCAACCATTTTTGGTAGTCTCATTGATACTTTTGTCTTTTTTGCTGTAGCGTTCTATCGTAGTAGCGATGAATATATGGCAGAACACTGGTTTACTATTGGTACGGTTGACTATGCTTTTAAACTCTTTGTGAGTTTGCTACTTTTCCTTCCACTTTATGGATTATTACTTAATTTCTTGATTAAAAAGTTTAATTTATCTGTCGTTAAGTAATCATTTACAAGCGGTAGTATCTTGCGGATATTTTAACAAATATTACATACCAACTAACCGCTTGTGTAATAGCGATGAATTATCGATATAAAGAGAGTATAATCTTTTTGATATTAACTTTGATGAGATGTAAAAATGAAAAATATTCCTATCCGAACTGAAGCTGAAATTGAAAAGTTACGTGTTGCTTGTAAGCTTGCTTCTGATATTTTAGTCATGATTGAGCCTTACGTAAAAGAAGGTGTTACTACAGGGGAGCTAGATCGTATTTGTCATGAATATATTGAGAAAGAGCAACAGGCAATCCCCGCTTGTTTAGGATATCATGGATACCCAAATGCAACCTGTATCTCTTTAAATGAAGTAGTTTGTCACGGTATCCCTCACCCTGATAAAAAACTTAAAAAAGGTGATATCTTGAATATTGATGTGACAGTCATTAAAGATGGCTATTTTGGTGATAACTCAAAAATGTATGTTGTGGGTGAACCAAGTATCAAAGATAAACGCTTGTTAGAAGTGACATTAGAATCTCTTTATATTGCTTTACGTACAGTCAAACCTGGCATTCGCTTAAATCAAATTGGTAAAGTTATTCAGCAATATGCTGAAAAAGAAGGGTTTTCTGTTGTTCGTGAATATTGCGGACATGGTATTGGCGATCAATTCCACAGTGATCCACAGGTATTACATTACTATGCCGATGATGAAGGTGTAATTTTACAAGAAGGCATGGTATTTACTATTGAGCCAATGATTAATGCGGGTAAGAAAGAGATTCGCTTAATGGGAGATGGCTGGACCGTGAAAACGAAAGACCGTAGTCATTCTGCACAATATGAACACCAAATTGTGATCACCAAAGATGGCTGTGAAGTGATGACAATCCGTGATGAAGAAATTGCATCAGGTCGAATTCAACGTTTTATGAAAAACGTGTAATAGCAGAGAGTTCTACATATAAATCAAAAGGGTTGGCAGTAATTATTAATGCCAACCCTTTTATCTATTTCTAGAATTACTACATAATATCGAATTACTGAATAATCACGTAGAAGTTAGAACCGTCACGCAGAATGTTTAGGGCAATCGCTGATGGTTTTGAATCTAGAATTTTACGTAGCTCGCCTAAATTCTCGACGGCTTGACGGTTTACACCGACAATCACATCACCTTTTTTAAACCCTCTAGATTCTGCCATAGAACCTTTTTCTACCTTGGCAATTTCAACACCTTTGATGCCTTTTTCATCATAGTTAGCTAATTCAGCGCCATTTAAGGTTGGTAATAGACTTTTGGCACTTGTTTTACTTTGCTCATCTGATTGTAATGTGACTTTTACATTACTTTCTTTACCGTCACGTAAATAGGTTAGCTCAATTTCTTTACCTGCACCGGTAGTCGCTACTTTCGCTCTTAATTCAGAGAAACTACGAACTTTTTGTCCATTTAATACGGTAATTACATCGCCTGCTTTTAAGCCCGCTTTCGCTGCGGCAGATTCAGGCATTACTTCACTTACAAAAGCCCCTTGTTGTGCATTAACATCAAAGGCTTTAGCTAGGTCAGCATTTAATTCACCGCCTTTAATGCCAAGCAATCCACGTTTTACTTCACCAAATTCAATAATTTGTTGAACAAGGTTATTTGCCATATTGCTTGGAATCGCAAAGGCAATACCTGCATTACCACCACTTGGAGAAATAATCGCAGTATTAATACCGATCAACTCACCATTTAAATTAATTAACGGACCACCTGAGTTCCCGCGGTTTACAGCAGCATCAGTTTGGATATAGCTTTCATAGCCTTCATCCGTATTACCTGTTGAACGACCGAGTGCCGAAACAATCCCTGAAGTGACCGTTTGACCTAATCCAAATGGGTTACCAATTGCAACGGTGAAGTCACCAACACGTAATTTATCTGAATCAGCGATTTTAATTTCGGTTAAATCTTTTGGGTTTTCTACTTGAATAAGTGCAACATCAGACATTGGATCTGCACCAACTAATTTTGCTTTAAACTCACGCCCATCTTCAAGTTTTACGGTAATTTTATCTGCATTATCAATGACGTGGTTATTTGTAACAACATAACCTTTACTTGCGTTAATAATTACGCCTGAACCTTCTCCCTTAAACTGGCGTGGTGCACCACCATCTCTAAACATTTCAGGTCCGAAGAAAAATTCAAATTCTTCTGGCATATTTGGTCTTGTTTCTGATGCCTTTGTTTTTCCTTCAACTGCAATACTGACAACAGCAGGGCGCACTTTTTCTAACATAGGGGCAAGGCTTGGTACAGCTTGACCATCTACAACATTAGGTAAATTTGCTTGCGCTAACATTGGTGTTGCAAATACGCTTAATCCGAGAACTAAAGAAGTTAAAAGTGATTTTTTCATCATAATTTTCATTGATATTTCCTTTATTAATCATTTGTATTTATACGAGTTAGCTGTGTTGTAACTCGTGTAATTTAAGACAGAAAAACTTTTTTTCAGTTCCTAAAGGGAAGATTGAAAGTTCATAATTTAAACAAATCGAATTGTTATATATTGATTTGTAAAATTTTATCGATAACTGACCGCTTGTAATTATAACAGATTTTCTTATTTAGGTTTATTTATGACATCTGTTATAGTTTTTGTGCCAAAATGTGTATCTTATCCTTTTAAGTGAATTTTCATAGAATGCCCACCTATTTTTCTACAAAGGGTTGATTTCTATGGATCTCGGACTTACGGCGTTAATGTTAGCTCGTATTCAGTTTGCATTTACCGTCTCTTTTCATATTATTTTTCCAGCCACTTCCATTGGCTTGGCAAGTTTTTTGGCGTTTTTGGAGTGGCGTTGGCTTAGAACAAGCGATCCGATTTATAAGGATTTATACAAATTTTGGTTAAAAATCTTTGGGATTGCCTTTGGTATGGGCGTGGTGTCGGGCATTGTGATGAGCTACCAGTTTGGTACGAACTGGAGTGAATTTTCACGCATTGCAGGCAGTGTTACAGGGCCTTTGCTGACCTATGAAGTCTTAACCGCATTTTTCTTGGAAGCGGGTTTTTTAGGCATTATGTTGTTTGGTTGGGGACGTGTTAGCCCGAAAGCACATTTTGGGGCAACCTTGATGGTGGCGATTGGTACCTGTATTTCGATGTTTTGGATTTTATCGTCAAACAGCTGGATGCAAACGCCACAAGGGTTCCGTATTGAAAATGGCATTGTCGTACCTGAAGATTGGTGGGCAATTGTGTTTAACCCGTCTTTCCCTTATCGCTTTGCTCATATGGCAGTAGCGGCGTTTTTAGTGTCGGCGTTATTGGTGGTTGGCACAGCAGGCTGGCATTTGTTGCGTGGTCGCCGAGATCAACTGATTAAAAAATCCTTTTCTTATGGTTTGTGGATGGTGTTAGTCACTTCGGTTGCTCAAGTGTTTGTTGGGGATATGCACGGCTTAAATACCTTAAAACATCAGCCAGCTAAACTAGCGGCGATTGAAGGGCATTGGAACACAAACCACGATCACGCTATGCCATTGTTGCTTTTCGCTGTTCCGGATATGGAACAAGAAAAAAATCACTTTGAAATTGGCGTACCGAATTTAGGCAGTATCATTTTGACCCACAGTTTAGATGGTAAAGTCACGGGATTGAAAGAGTTCGCCCCTGAAGATCGCCCAAATGTGCCAATTGTGTTCTGGAGCTTTCGAGTGATGGTTGGCTTGGGTATGTTGATGGTGTTGATGTCTTTAACGGCACTTTATTTAAGAAAACGCAGCCGCCTTTATGAAACAAAATGGTTCCACCGCTTCACCTTTTTGATGACCCCGTCAGGCTACATTGCGTTATTAGCCGGTTGGGTAACCACTGAAGTCGGTCGCCAGCCGTGGTTGATTTACGGTTTAATGCGAACCAAAGATGGCTTATCGCATACGGTTTCTGCTGATCAGGTCGGTTTAACACTGATTATTTTTGTGATTACCTATACGATTATTTTCGGCTGTGGCATTTTCTATATGCTCAGAATGTTATGGAAAGGCCCTGAAATGATTTACTCAAAGGAGCAATAAGATGATAGATACCGCACTGATTTGGTTTTTAATTATTGGGCTGGGCTTGCTGATTTATGTGGTGTTAGACGGCTTTGATTTAGGCATTGGCATTCTCTTTCCATTTGTGAAAAAAGAGCAAGAACGCGATGTGATGATGAATACCGTTGCCCCTGTTTGGGACGGCAATGAAACGTGGATGGTTCTTGGCGGAGCAGGGCTTTATGCGGCATTTCCTGTGGTTTATGCCACCGTGTTATCGGCCCTCTATATTCCGATTAGCTTAATGGCGATCACGCTGATTTTTCGTGGCGTGACCTTTAAATTTCGCTCGAAATCGGTCAATAACAAAAAGTGGTGGGATTACTCTTTTATCTTCGGCTCAACGTGCTCAAGTTTTTTGCAAGGGGTGATTTTAGGGGCGATTATTCAAGGCATTGAAACCACAAACGGTATCTATTCAGGCGGAACCTTTGACTGGCTCACGCCGTTTACGCTCTTTACTGGCGTTGGTGTGGTGGTGATGTATGCCACACTCGGCTGTGCGTGGCTGATTTTTAAAACCGAAGGCGATTTACAGCAGACAATGTTCCGCATTATGCCAAAAGTTACGGCTCTCTTATTTGCGGTTTTTGTGGTCGTGTTGATTGTCTCGCCGATAATTGAACCTAATTTTGCACAACGTTGGTTTGAACAGCCGAATGTGATTTACTTTGCGATGATGTTGATTGCAACATTGGCAATTTTTTGGCTACTTCTGACCGCTTGTAAACAACGCCACGACAAAAAGCCGTTTATCTACACCTTTTTGTTACTGCTCTTGGCTTTTATCGGTTTTGTGTTAAGTCTCTTTCCTTACATTATTCCGCCAACGGTGGATATTTGGCAAGCTTCTGCACCACGTTCAAGTCAGATGTTTGCCTTGGTTGGTGCAGGGATTTTTATTCCGATTATTTTGGGCTATACGATTTTATCTTACTGGGTCTTTAGGGATAAAGTACGTATTGGCGATGAAGGCTATCATTGATGGAGAAAACGATGAAACTGAGCTCAACACAATGGTTTATTCTACTTTGGCTAACCGGTTTTGTAGGATTGGGCGTGATTGCCGGTTTGTTTAAAATGATGATGAAGTTGGCGTATTAGGAATATTAAAAATAGGGGGCATTTGATTGATTTGCCCCTTTTTGTTTATTTGTGATATGGTGAGCGACTACAATTACGATATTATGTAGTAGTTGCATAAAACTCAGAAAAGCTTGTAGGGGCGGGGTTTATCCCCGCCCGAAATAACCTCAATATTTAACGGGCGGGGATAAACCCCGCCCCTACGTAGTCTTTGTGCAACTGCTACATAATGCCGTACAATTAAATGAATACCCCTTGTCGTTAAATGTATAAATACAGCAAACTTACTCAACATCTTAAACAGCTTATTGAACGTGGCGAATTAAAGCCACACGACAAACTGCCGTCTTTGCGCGATCAAGTGGCGCGTTCGGGCTTAAGTTTAATGACAGTGCTGAATGCTTATCAAGAGCTGGAAGCCCAAGGGCTGATCTATTCCGTGCAGAAAAGCGGTTACTTTGTTGCTCCGTTTTACCAAAGCCGTACGCAACCTAAAATCCCCCGTGAAATCACGGTTACTCAGCAGATCGAAATCAATTCCCTTGTTTTTCAGTATTTAAAATCGATCCAATCCCCCGAGATCGTACCGCTTGGTTCGCCCTTTCCTAGCCACGAATATCTCAATCCGCCTAAATTGTTACAAATTCTCAGTCGTTTAAGCCGAGATCAACAGATGTTTGAACCACAAACCGCGCTCACGGCTAACTTGGCATTGCGAAAACTAATCGCTCAGCGTTACACCCTGCAAGGCATTCCAACATTGGCGGATGAAATTGTCATTACTTCAGGTTGTATGGACGCACTCAATTTAACCTTACAAGCCTTTACCCAACAAGGCGACTACATTTTGCTACAACAAACGGTGTTTTATGGGGCGTGGCAAATTGCGGAAAAACTCGGCTTGAATGTGGTAACCTTGCCCGATCACCCAAACGGCATTGATGTTGCCGCCTTTGAACAAGCCCTACAACGTTATCCAATCAAAGTCTGTTGGCTTATGCTCAATTGCCATAATCCGCTTGGGTTTACTGTTTCAACTGAAATCAAACAGCAAATCGGCGACTTGTTGGAACAGTATCAAGTTCACCTGATTGAAGACGATGTTTATCAAGAACTCTATTATCGGGGCGAAAAACCGCTACCGATGAAAGCCTTTGACCGCCAAAATTGGGTGTTACACTGTTCGTCTTTTTCCAAAATTTTAGGGGCAAATTTCCGTATAGGTTGGGTTCATGCAGGGCAATTTGCCGATAAAATTGAACATCTGCAACTGATGAGTACCATTTCAGCGAACACACTGCTTCAGCAAGCGTTGGTGGAATTTATTTCAAATCACCATTATGAAAAACACCTTCGCATGCTCAGACGACAGCTAGAAAAAAATAAAAAGCAATTTCTTAGCTATTTACAACAGCATTTACCAAAAGATTGCCAAATCGACTATCACCCAAGCGGTTATTTTCTTTGGATTTCGCTACCAGAGCGGTTAGATAGTATGCAAATTTACCGGGCATTGCTGGAAGAAAAAGTGAGTATTAGCCCGAGTGAACTCTTTACACTATCGTCTACCTATACTAAGGGATTGAGAGTGAATTGCTCTTTTTTATGGACAGAAGATCTCAAAAATGCATTGCAAAAATTGGTGAAAATTATACGAATATAGTGGTTATAAATAAGTGTCGTTTTGTGTAACTGCTACATAATATCGAATAAGTGTGTAAGTGAATTGTGACTATTGTCACATTTTCTATAAGTGCTTTAACAATCCGATTTACTTCATTTACATAAATAATTAGAATACATCGCCATTTGGCATGATTAGCAAATTATAGATTATAGGATTCCATTATGTTGTGGTTTTTATTCTGTGTCGCCGTCTTAGTTCTAGGGTACTTTGTTTACGGCAAGATCATTGAAAAGATCTTCGTTATTAACCCGAAAAAAGCAACGCCTGCTTATACCATGCAAGATGGTGTTGACTATGTGCCAATGTCGAAAAAGCGTATTTGGCTTATTCAGTTATTAAACATTGCGGGTACAGGTCCAATCTTTGGTCCGATCCTTGGTGCGTTATACGGACCAGTGGCAATGCTTTGGATTGTATTAGGTTGTATTTTCGCTGGTGCAGTACACGACTACTTCTGTGGTATGTTAAGTGTGCGTAATGGCGGTGCATCAATGCCTAACTTGGCGGGTAAATATTTAGGTCGTCCTGTTAAAGCATTTATCAACCTTTTAGCGGTTGTATTACTCCTTCTTGTTGGTGTGGTATTCGTTGCAAGTCCAGCTCAATTATTAAGTACAATTACTGTTGATGTATTTGGCTCTTCTGGCGGTACGTTGTCTTTAAACAATGCGGAAGAAATTGCACAAACTGCAACTGCAGCGGCAAGTAATATCACTGTATGGGGTATGGATAAACCAACAGTTATTGCGGTTTGGACAGCAATCATCTTTGGTTACTACATTCTTGCAACTTTACTTCCTGTTGACAAAATTATCGGTCGTATTTATCCGTTCTTCGGTGCACTACTTTTATTTATGTCAATCGGTATGGTATATGGTTTAGTGACAAGCCATTTCAGCGTGACTGATCCAGTCGATTTCTTCCGTACAGTAGATGGCATGAGCTTCGAGAAGTTCTTTGAAAACTTCCAAGTGAAAGGTGATGTACCAATTTGGCCTTTATTATTCTTAACAATCTCTTGTGGCGCATTATCAGGCTTCCACGCAACACAAACTCCGTTAATGGCTCGTTGTGCTGAAAATGAAAGCGAAGGTCGTTTTATTTTCTACGGTGCGATGATTGCTGAAGGTGTGATTGCGTTAATCTGGTGTATGGTTGGTTTAGCATTCTATGAAAACCCACAAGCGTTACAAGATGCGATTGCAGCAGGTTCACCATCTAAAGTTGTTTACGACTCATCACTCTACTTCTTAGGCTTTGTGGGTGGTATCTTTGCGGTATTAGGTGTGGTTGTATTACCAATCACTTCTGGTGATACAGCATTCCGTGCAGCACGTTTAATCATTGCTGAATTCTTTAAAATTGAGCAGAAAAGTTTTGCTAAACGTTTAATGATCTGTCTTCCATTGTTTGTCATTGGTTTTATTGTGTCAAAAATCGACTTCAGTATCTTATGGCGTTACTTCACTTGGGCAAACCAAACGACAGCAATGGTCATGTTATGGACAGCAGCTGCGTACTTATATCGCTATAATAAATTCCACTGGGTATGTACTATTCCAGCGGCATTTATCAGTACTGTTTCATTCACTTTCCTTGCATACAACAAAATCGGCTTCGGCTTAGATTATGAATTATCTGTATGGATTGGTTTAGGTCTAACAGCTGCATGTTTAGTGGCATTCTTCACCATGTTAAAACCATTAGGTAAAGAAGACCCAGATATTTATGTTGATGATACAACAAAAGCATAATCTAAATGAATGTTGTGAGGGGCGAGTTTTCGCCCCTTATTTTTAGGAATAAAATGCGTTTCTTTGATACCCATACCCATCTAGACTATCTTGCTCAAGATCTTAATCTTTCGGTTTCACAATTGGTTATTAATGCCAAAGCAGAAAAGGTAGAACGTATTCTTATTGTTGCGATTTCTGCAAACAATTTCGCAGATGTAACCGCTTGTAGTCAGGCTGAACCAAACCATATTGCCTATGGCTTAGGGCTTCATCCCCTTTATATTGCAGAGCACCAGCGAGAAGATTTGGATTTGCTAGAGAGTTGCCTTAATCGTCGAGATCCCCATTGTACCGCTATTGCCGAAATCGGTTTAGAACGTGCCGTTGAAGCGGTTTGTACCCCTGAATTGTGGCAGAAGCAGTGCGAGTTTCTCGAAGCTCAACTGGCATTTGCCAAGCGGTACGATTTACCGGTCAATTTACATTCTCGCAAAAGCCACGATCAACTTTTTGTCTTTCTCAAAAAAGCCAAACTCGCTCGAACAGGCGTGGTACACGGATTTGCAGGCAGTTATGAACAGGCTAAACGTTTTGTTGATCTCGGTTATAAAATCGGCGTAGGAGGTACAATCACTTATGCAAGGGCAAACAAAACTCGTGAAGCAATTCGCAAATTACCGCTAGAAAGTCTACTGCTTGAAACCGATGCCCCTGATATGCCTGTGTTTGGCTATCAAGGACAACCCAACCGCCCCGAGCGTTTAGCGGTCAGTTTTCAAGCTTTATGTGAATTACGGGCAGAAAGCCCTGAGCTAATCGCTGAAACGATTTGGGGGACGAGTGAGAGGTTGTTTTGGCTAAGGGAAACAAGAACGTAAAATCAATGTAGGGACACACTGCGTGTGTCCGCCTAATTTAACTTTGGCGTAAAGGGAATTTTCAGTGGACACACGCAGTGTGTCCCTACATCTTTTTTTATTGACTTGTCCCCTAAGCTCTCGCCAACGTCCAAACCTGAATCTCTTTCACCCCTTGCTTCAGCAATTCAGCACAAATAGCGTTAATCGTAGAACCTGTAGTGACCACATCATCAACAAGGGCAACTCGTTGGTAAGGTTGTTTAGGTTGATATACAAAAGCATTACGCAAATTTCGTCGCCGTTCTTGTTCAGTTAATTCTCGTTGTGGCGATGTGGCACGAATACGTTGTAAACTGTGGAGATCTAACGGTAAATTGAGCCATTTTGCTAAATATTGAGCCAAAAGACCCGCTTGATTGTATCCCCGTTGCCATTCTCGTTGCCAATATAACGGCACGGGAAAAATCACGTCTGGCAAGATCAGTTGATGCGTTCTCCTTGCTTGATAAATTGCCAGTAATAGCAGCCTTGCTAATGGCTGATCGAGCCAATACTGTTGCTGAAATTTAAAGCGGTGGATCCATTCCGTAAGCGGTGGTTTATAGTCTGCAATTTGCACAATATGATGCCATTTTGGTTCATCTTTCAAACAATTGCCACAGTAATTGTGATCGCTCAACAATAAACTACCACAACTACCACAGTAGCTGTGGCGGGCTAACAAGGCATTACAACGGCTACAAATACCGTGTGATGCTATTGCCAGTTTTCGTTGGCAGTGGATGCATCGAAAATCTCCTAGGTTCATTTTTCCCCCTTTATTTTCTTTGAACTCTATCAAGTTTTTCGAGAGAAAATAGAGGAATTTTTGTGACATAGATCGAAAAAAGAGTAGAATTTATTTATGATTGTTGATAATTCAGTTGTAGGGACACACTGAGTGTGTCCGTATATATTTTTTATTAATAAAAACAGGACATTGCAACAATAAAAGGAGATGTTATGCAAAAGCCCAATGCCCCAATCAAAATTGTCTTTTTTGATATTGATGAAACTTTATACTACAAAAAAGAGACCCGTATTCCCCTTTCCATTTCTGAACAAGTATTGCCACGTTTAAGAGCCAAAGGGATTATCCCAGCAATTGCCACAGGTAGAACTTATGGTGCTTTTCCGAAAGAATTAAAACCTCTGATGAATGAGCAAGGTTTTGATCTGTTTGTGACAACTAATGGGCAATACAATTTGTATCAAGATCAGGTCATCAGTGAATATCCGCTTTCGACTGAACGTATTGAACGAATGTTGGAAAAACTCAAAGCGCTGAGCATTGAATATGCTTTTGTGACTGCAGAGCAGATCGCTGTGTCTAAAAATACCGCCGAAGTGGAAGAGTCACTTCGCCCGATTAAAGACGATTATATTGTCGATCCGAATTTCTATTTGGACCACGCTGTGATTCAACTGTTGGCATTTTTCCCCCAAGAAAGAACCGATGAAGTGGTGCGCTCAGGGATTTTAGAAGATGATCTAAAAGAAGTCCGTTGGCATAAACATTCAGTCGATCTGCTTAATAAAAACAACTCAAAGGCGGTAGGGATTCAAGATGTGCTCAACCATTTTGGCTTTGGGATTGAAAATGCAATGGCGTTTGGAGACGGTTTAAATGATCTTGAAATGATTTCGACTGTTGGCTTTGGTGTCGCAATGGGAAATGCCGAAGAAGAGCTGAAAGCCGTTGCAGACTATGTGACTTTACCGATAGAGCAAGATGGGATTTTAGATGCGTTGGAGAAACTGGATATTATTTAGTTTGAGTGCTGATTTTTAGATATCTTTGTACAAATATGGTTATCCCGTTTTCAATAATGTTTGATTATGGTATAGTTACAACTTTAATAATTAGCGTCTCATTCTCATTCAGAATGATAATAATGTAGCCCAAGAATTGTAGTAATGGCAAAGCAAGATTCAGATTGTATAACGTTAGATCTGTTCGAAAATATGCCAAAAGTTGGGCGGCCACGCACAAATCCTCTAAGCCGAGAGCAACAGCTTCGTATAAATAAGCGAAATCAACTCAGACGAGATAAATTTTCTGGGTTAAGACGTGTCGAGTTAAAGCTACATTCGGATTTAGTGGAGGCATTGGAACAAGAAGCAGCGTTAAAAGGATTGCCCAGGGGGCAATTAATTGAACTCATTTTAAACGATTATCTTAATGGCAATGCTATTAAGTTGAACAAATAGGTATTTCAAATGGCAGTTGTTGGTTTATTTTACGGTAGTGACACCGGAAACACAGAAAATATTTCTAAAATGATTCAAAAACATCTAGGTGCAAACTTAGTGGATATTCGTGATATTGCAAAAAGCACGAAAGAAGATATTGAAGCATATGATTTTATCTTAATTGGTATTCCAACTTGGTATTACGGCGAGTCTCAAGCAGATTGGGATGATTTTATGCCAACCTTAAAAGAGATTGACTTTACTGGAAAAATTGTAGGTATTTTTGGCTGTGGAGATCAAGAAGACTACGCAGAATATTTCTGTGATGCAATGGGAACTGTACGTGATATCGTTGAACCGAATGGCGCAACAATCGTCGGTCACTGGTCCACAGAAGGCTATACTTTTGAAGCTTCTCAGGCATTAATTGATGACGAAACTTTTGTTGGTTTATGCATTGATGAAGATCGTCAACCTGAACTGACAGAAGAACGTGTAAATCGTTGGTGTAAACAAATTTTTGATGAAATGTATTTAGCCGAATTAGCTTAATATGTCGACTGGAGGATATATGCCTGAAGAAAATATAAAATTATTAAAGAAAGTGGGCTTGAAAGTCACGGAGCCACGCTTAACAATCCTTGAGTTAATGCAACAAACTCGTGATCAAATGCAACACTTTGCTGCGGAAGACATTTACAAGTTGCTCTTAGAGAAACAGTCTGAAATTGGCTTGGCTACGGTTTATCGTGTATTAAATCAATTCGAAGAAGTCGGTATTCTAACCCGTCATAATTTTGATGCGAATAAAGCAGTATATGAATTAAATATGAATCATCAACACGATCACATTATCTGTATGGATTGTGGAAAAGTGTTTGAATTTAAAGATTCAGAAATTGAGCGTCGTCAGCGTGAAATTAGCCAACAGCATGGTATTGAGCTAGCTAACCATAGTCTCTATTTATATGGCAAATGTAGCAATATTCAAAAATGCGATGAAAAAGAGAAAAAATAGTTTTATTTTTTCGATGTATTAATGATGACAAGCGGTGAGATCTTACAAAAATTTTGTGAGATCTCGCCGCTTGTAGCTATTTAAATAACTGAAAATTTATGAGTGAAAATATCCCGAATAGCGTTCCCGCAAAGGTTCGACAACCCCGAAAAATCTCTCCTTTTTGGCTATTGCCAATAGTCGCTTTTGTTATTGGTTGCTTATTGTTCTTTCAAATTTTAAAGGAACAAGGGGAAAGTATTACGATCCGTTTCCATGAAGGCGATGGGATTACTGCAGGGAAAACGATGATCCGCTATCAAGGCTTACAAATTGGGCAAGTAAAAAAAGTCTATTTTGTCGATAATTTAAGTGGTGTTCAAGTTGATGCAGAAATTAACCCAGAAGCAAAATCCGTCTTACGTGAAGGAACAAAATTTTGGCTAGTCAAACCAAGTGCTTCTTTAGCGGGGGTTTCTGGATTAGATGCCCTTGTTTCAGGTAACTACATTACATTACAACCGAGTGAAGATACTGAAGCAAAAAGCCGATATGAATTTACTGCGGAAGATGAACCCCCAACAGTAAGTGTTACTGACGGTGATCTATTAGTTAAGCTCATTTCATCCGATTTAGGCTCTATTACCGTTGGAGCCAGTGTCTATTTTCGTAAAGTACCTGTAGGTAATATTGCCGATTATCGATTTACTGCTGATCAGAAAAAAGTCGAAATTGATATTGTGATTGATAAAAAATATGCCAATTTAGTGAAAAAAGATAGTCACTTTTGGAATATCAGTGGCATTAACTTAAATGCTAATTTATCAGGCATTAACGTAAATGTAGATAGCCTTGCATCAATCGTTCAAGGTGCTGTCGCCTTTGACTCACCAGATGATTCGGATATTGCAGAGCAGGGGCGTAAATTCAACTTATATGATAGTTTGAAATCTGCTCAACGTGGTACAGAAGTAACTATTAGCTTACCAATGATGCCAAATTTAAAAGTGAATGAAACACCTGTTTATTATCAAAATATTCAAGTGGGGGTTTTATCTCGCTTAGATATGCAGTTAGAAGAAAAAAAATTGACTGAAGAAAACCAAAAAGCTTCATCTGACAAGATACAAGGAACACTTTTAATCGATCCTAATCACGCTGATTTATTAAAGTCAGGGTCTCAGATTTTAATTAAAGAACCTAAATTTAGTCTGAATAAAGAGCAAATCAGTAAAATTGGTGAGCTATTTAGAGGGGCTTACTTTGAGATAGAAAAAGGAGAAGGTGAGCCTAAATTTGATTTTGAAGTATTAAAAGAATCAGATTATCTTTTAAGTCGTCCAAATATACTTGCATTTCAATTAGTGGCGCCACAAGCGTATGGTGTTGAGCAAGGGCAAGGTATCTATTATAACGATATACAAATTGGTGAAATCTTAAAACGTCAACTCTCTTTAGACGGTGTTAATTTCCAAGCTATCATTTATCCGCCTTATCGACATTTGGTCGCAGGAAATAGTAAGTTTGTTGCAATTTCAAATATTGATATGTCCGTCGGTTTAGATGGCTTAAGAGTCCATGCGGGTTCGCCTTCCGATTGGATTAAAGGCGGCATTCGTATTTTACCTGCGAAAGCAGAAGGTGAAGTGAAAAAACAGTATCCCCTTTATAAAGATATTGATAGTGCAGAAGCAGGTATTACAAGTGTCGATAAAAAAACAACATTAACACTTTCAGCAGATGAGCTTACGAATATTGATAAAGGCTCTGTGGTGCTATATCGTCAGTTCCCTATTGGTGAAGTATTGAATATTCGTCCGCTTAAAAAGAGCTTTGATGTTGATCTCTTTATTGAGCCAAAATATCGTCATCTTGTCACAGAAAATAGTCGTTTTTGGATTGAGCCTGCCACAGAAGTAGATATTTCAGCTTCTGGCGTGAATGTCAAAATGGGTTCTTTAATGCGAACGTTAAAAGGTGCCATCAGTTTTGATAATCAAGGAGCAAAAGGAAATAAAACGCTTTATAGTAGCTACGATAAAGCCACTTCAGGCAATACTTATATTACCTTAATTGCGCAAGATGGTTCGAAACTTAGCAAAGGTATGCCAATCAAATATATGGGATTAACCATTGGTAAAGTAGAAGCATTACAGCTAGATAATGCAAAAAAACAGGTGAAAGCAACCGCTTACATAGAAGGTCAATACTACCCAATCATTGCAAAATCAGGCAGTAAGTTCAGTGCAATTTCACCTGAAATTGACACATCGGGTTTTAAAAATTTAGATGCGGTGATCCAAAACTATATCAATGTTGATGCAGGAACAGGGGAACGTAAAACACAGTTCCAATTAGGCGATACGGATACTATAAAAACCCAATATGGCAATGGCTTCCCTATTATTGTTGAAACGACGGATGCCAACGGAATTACCCCACAAGCGCCAGTGATGTATCGTGGTATGCAAGTAGGTGTTATTCAACGTCTAAGTTTAAGCGAATTAGGCGATCGAGTGCTTATTCACTTAAGTATTGCCAATAAATATAAACATCTTGTGCGTAAAAACAGTGAGTTCTGGGCATCATCAGGCTACACAATGGATATTAGTTTAGCCGGTGTGAGTATGAACTCAGGCACATTATCACAATTATTCAATGGCGGTATTAGTTTTTCTACTCCATCAGGGAAAATTGTAAAACCACAAGCCGAACCAAATCGAAGATTCTTATTACAGCGTAAATTACCTGAAGAAGCATTAGGCTGGGATCAGGGAGTAGCTGAATAATAAGATAGGGAAAAGTTCGTAAAGGATTAAAACTAATCTGTCAGTTTACATTTAGTATAATGCATACTGTCAGATTAGTTTAAATTATAGTATGTTCACTTTTTTTCCTGATACTGCACTTTCAAACGCTTTTTCAATAATATAAAGTACCTTTGCTGCTTGTTCGGCTGTCACAGCAAGAGATTCATTTTCAGTAATGGCAAGATAAAGATTGTCGTATAATGCTTGATAACTTGTATCAGCGTTGTTAAACGGCTGACGAACTACTTCGCCGTTCATTTCTGTATGTAAAATTCCCCAATCCTGTTCGCTTTCTAAATTGTAATTTTTTTGCGGAATCATACCGCTTGTTAGTAAGCTCTCTTGGCAATCGACATTCTGTTTTACATAAGAACCGAGTTTACCGTGTAGAACAAAATGTTTCCCTGCTTCACGGGCATATTTTGTTGCATATAAAGCCACTTTTAAGCCTGAATCGTAGTAAAGGTGAATCGTAAAGTTATCATCGCTCAATGCGCCTTTATGTTGATAACGAATATCGGCGAATACGGCATTTGGCATACCGAATAAATAAAGGCTAGCATCAATCAGATGAACGCCTAAATCATAAACCAAGCCTGTACCTTTTTCGCCAGTTTCTTTCCATGCCTTCGCATTTTTACCTTTGGCATAACGCTCAAAACGGATTTCACAATCTACCGCTTCGCCGATTAAGCCTTGAGCTAAAATTTGCTTGGCAGTAGCGGTGGCATGATCCCAACGGCGATTTTGGTAAACCGACAGAATGACATTGTGCTGTTTTGCCAACGCATCAAGTTCAAGTGCTTGCTCCGCAGTGATAACCAACGGTTTTTCCACCAGCACATGTTTACCCGCTAAAATGGCTTGCTTTGCTAGGCTATAATGCGTTTGATTTGGTGTGGTGATAATGATTAAATCAATTTCGTCGCTGAGTAAGCCATCAAATTCACGCACGATCTCTACATTTGGTAATACTGCTAACGCATTGCTGGTTGAGCGTTCATACACTTTCACAATGTTAAAACGAGTATCTTGCACTAAAAAGGGGACGTGAAAAACTTTACTGGAATAGCCAAAACCAGCAATGCCAACCTTTAAAATTTGATTCATAGTTGCTCCGCCTGTTCTAAAATTTTTTGTTGCTCTAAGGCTAATTTTTCCAATTTACGTTGTTCACGGCGAGCTTCATCTTCCGCTTCCCACACATCATAGGCTTGGACAATTTTAGCAACCACAGGGTGACGAACAATATCTTGGCTGTCAAAGAAATTAAAACTCAAATCTGGCACATCTTTCAGTACTTCCATAGCGTGTTTTAGCCCTGATTTTTGACTACGTGGCAAGTCGATTTGTGTTACATCACCTGTAATCACTGCTTTAGAATTAAAGCCGATACGGGTTAAGAACATTTTCATCTGCTCTGTGGTGGTGTTTTGGCTTTCATCTAAAATAATAAAAGCATCGTTGAGCGTACGCCCACGCATATAAGCAAGCGGTGCGATTTCAATGACATTTCGCTCCATCAGCTTTTGTGCTTTTTCAAAGCCAAGCATTTCAAATAAGGCATCGTAAAGCGGGCGTAAATAAGGCTCAATTTTTTGTCCTAAATCACCTGGTAAAAAGCCGAGTTTTTCCCCTGCTTCCACCGCAGGACGTGTAAGTAAAATTCGACGAATCTCTTGGCGTTCAAGGGATTCCACTGCGGCTGCAACTGCTAAGAAGGTTTTCCCTGTGCCTGCAGGTCCAATTCCAAAACTAATATCATGGGTTAAAATATTGCGTAAATAGGCTTGTTGGTGTTCGCCACGGGGTTTAATTACGCCACGTTTCGTTTTAATCGCAATCTCATGGCTTGAACTTGTCCACTGATTTTGTAACAACATTCGGCTCTCTTGAATCGCCAGATGAACATCTTCTAAATCCAGCTCTTTCACTTTGCCTTTGATTGGTGCAGTTTCATTGTAAAGTTGCTGAATCAGCTTGGCGGAATTTTTCAATAAAGTGGCTGAATAGTGATTTTCTTCGGCGGGTTGAAGGGTAAAGCTGAACGCTTGACGAGCGATGATTAAATTAAAGCTTTTTTCAATTAAGGCTAAATGTTCATCAAAAGGTCCACAAAGGGATTGTAAGCGTGCGTTATCTTGGGGTTCAAGGGTAAAAATGAGTTCGTTCAAGAGTTTTTCCTTTGCAAAATTTTGCGTAAAACTGACCGCTTGTTGATGGTCGGATTTCGCCATTTTAAGCGATTTTTTGTTTAAATTATAGTAAAATACCGCCGTTCTCATTGGGGTGCATTGCAAAGTCCATATTGCAAGGCTGAGAAATACCCATAGAACCTGATCTGACTAATATCAGCGTAGGGATTTGAGACAGACAATCGACATCGCCTGTTTTAGATCCTTCTATTTTCATCTTTAGAAGGAGTATTCAATGAAATTCAATCTTTTCCCCCTTTCCGCTTTAGCCCTTGCGACAACCGCTTTTGCCCAACAACCAACATTGACAGTTTATACCTATGATTCCTTTGCGTCTGAATGGGGGCCAGGTCAACAACTTGAACAACGTTTTGAGCAACAATGTCAATGTGATTTGAAGTTTATGCCCTTTGAAGACGGCGTGACGATGTTTAACCGTATTCGTTTGGAAGGTAATAAAACCAAAGCAGATGTAATGCTTGGAATCGACCATTTTTTAATGCCTGAAGCGGAAAAATCAGGGCTATTTGTTGAGCATCATTTGCAAAATTCTGCCAATAACTTACCGCTTGCATGGCAAAGTAAAACCTTTTTGCCTTATGACTTTGGTGAATATGCCTTTATCTACAATAAAGAGAAAGTGGTCAATCCGCCAAAAAGTTTAAAAGAATTGGTTGAACGCCAAGATCTGAAAGTAATTTATCAAGATCCACGCACCAGCACGGTCGGTCGTGGTTTACTGTATTGGGTAAATCAAGTGTATGGCGACCAAGCCGAATCCGCATGGCAAACCTTGGCAAAACATACGGTGACTGTTGGAAAAGGCTGGTCTGAAACTTACGGCGCTTTTTTAAAAGGGGAGTCGGATTTAGTTTTAAGCTATACCACATCTCCGTTATATCACCAATGGCATGAGCAGACAGACAAATATGTGGCAGCAGATTTTAGCGAAGGGCATTTAGTGCAAGTAGAAGTTGCGGCGATCACCAGAACAAGTAAACAAACGGAATTGGCTCGTCAGTTCTTAACCTTCTTACAGCAACCTGAAGCGCAGAAACTCATCTCTTATCACAACGTGATGAAGCCTGTGAACAATAGCAATGTCGATCCGCTTTTTAATCAGCTACCGACTTATCAAATTCTTGAGTTTTACCAACCTGAAACAGAAAAAGTGAGAGCTTGGTTAAACAGTTGGCAAAAAGCGGTAAGCCAATAAATACAAGCGGTCAGTTTGGGACAATATTTGCAAATATTTTGTCTCAGCTGACCGCTTGTTTATTTTTTCAAATTTGCCCACGCCACTGAGCCAATAATTAAAGCGCCGCCAATGACCATAGATAAGGTTGGTACATCTCCAAACCAAATCCACGCAACAATAATGGCATAAACAGGCTCAAGAGAAATAATCATCGCAGCGGTACGGGCGTTGATAACACTGAGGCTTGAGACATAAAGTGTATAGGCAAATGTGGTGCAAAATAAGCCAATAAAGCCAATCCAAACCCAGTCCATTGCACTAACAGAAGGCAATGATGTCGCTGAAAATGGCAGTAACACAAGGATAACGGCAACATATTGCCACCAGCTCGATTCAATGCCTGAAAGTTTTGTCGCGTTTCGTCGATTGAGAACCGCCAAAACAGCGTAGCTTGCTGCTGAAAATACGCCCCATAGCAAGCCTTGGGTTGCCTGATTACCAAAATGAAATTCGGGCGTAATCAGTATGAGCCCAACGGAAATCGCCATTAACAAAATATACTCTCTAAAGTGCAGTTTCTCTTTAAATGCGATCATTTCAAATAGTGCAACAAATGCGGGAAAGCTTGCAAAACCTAATGTGCCAACGGCAACCCCGCCAATTTTCACGCCTAAATAGAAGCTGACCCAATGCAATGCAAGTAAGCTACCTGAGATCAGTTGTGAGCATTTTTCTTTGAAAGAAAGTGCTGTTAAAGGCTGTTTTTTCCATAAGAAAAACAAGGAGATACATGCAAAAGCAATCATTGCTCTGCCAAGTACTAATACATCAGACGAACTTTCAATTAAAACACCAAAAACGCCTGATAATCCGAAAAAAATCGCCGTGCCATGAACTTTTAAGAGTGCAAGTTGATATGGGTTCATTATTTCAACCACTTATCTTCATCGTGCTTACGTTCAAACTCCGCATCGAAAGTTGTATTATCTTGAGAATAGCGGTTAGCTGAGCCAAAAGACATAAATTTCACACGACTTGAAAAATATTTCATAAACAGCGCTTGAAATAACTGGCGAGTGACAGGCAAAAGTAACAATAACGCTAAAATATCGCTTAAAAAACCGGGAACAATCAACAATACGCCCGCTATTGCAAAAAAGATTGACGAAGTGACCGCTTGTGCAGGAATTTTACCTTGAGCGATTTCACTGCGAATTTGCATAATCGCCATAATTCCACGCAATTTGACTAACCATAATCCTGCAACAGAAATCGCAATCATCAATAAAATTAAAGGTAAAACACCAATTGCAGAACCTACACTGACTAATAGTGAGATTTCAATATAGATGTAAAGAAAGATTCCAGCTAACAAAATAAGTAGAGGCATAATGGTTCCTTATGGTGATGAATGGCGATTAAATAGGGTTCATTCTTGTTTTTTTCAAGGTTGGGGATTATTGATGATGTAGAAAATATTTTTTCTCTCCACCACAAAAAAACATTTGTTTTATACAAAAAATATGCTATTTATATAGTAGTTTTACTTTTTAAATGAATCAAAATGAAATTACATTCTGTTGCTAGTCTCATTATTATTAACCTCGCGGTGATTATTATCACCGCGAGGGTTAGGTTAGCTCGCAGTTAGTCAATGTAATGCTTCCATAAACCCTCGCTAGTTTTAGTGGGGGTTTTTTATTATAAAAAAAATCGTAACTAAACGGCGACACAACATAAAAGGAAACGTATGAACGGTGCAAATTTAGTGGTTGAGTGTTTAAAAGCTCACGGCGTAACATCGCTATTTGGCTACCCTGGCGGAGCGATTATGCCTGTCTATGATGCAATCTATGATTCGGGCTTAGATCATTTACTTTGCCGTAACGAACAAGGGGCGGCAATGGCGGCAATCGGCTATGCTAGATCGACAGGCAAAACAGGAGTCTGTATTGCAACATCAGGGCCGGGGGCAACCAACCTTGTTACAGGTTTAGGCGATGCTTTAATGGACTCCATTCCTGTGGTGGCAATTACAGGGCAGGTGGCTTCGGCATTTATCGGAACTGACGCTTTCCAAGAGGCTGATGTGTTGGGCTTATCGTTGGCTTGTACTAAACATAGTTTTATTGTGCAAAATATCGATGAATTGCCTGAAATTATCGCAAAAGCCTTCCAAATTGCCCAAAGTGGTCGTCCAGGTCCAGTGCTGGTGGATATTCCAAAAGATGTGCAATTTGCCCCAACTTCACTTTCGCCAATCGTCTATGAAAAAGTTGCTCCAGAAGCTCAAAATCCAACCGCACTTTCGCAAGCCAAAGCCTTATTAGCCCAAGCCAAACGCCCTGTACTTTATGTTGGTGGCGGCGTGGGAATGTCAGGCGGTGTGCAAGCGGTAAGATCTTTCCTAGAAATTGCAAATATTCCATCTGTTTCAACCTTAAAAGGCTTAGGCTCGATTCCACCGCAACATCCGCTCTATATGGGAATGATCGGAATGCACGGCACAAAAGCGGCGAATTATGCGGTGCAAGAGTGCGATTTGTTGTTAGCGTGTGGAGCAAGATTTGACGACCGAGTTACCGGCAAACTCGATACCTTTGCCCCGAATGCGAAAGTGATCCATATTGACATTGATGTGGCTGAAATCAATAAGTTACGCAAAGCAGACGTGGCGTTAAGAGACGATTTGATCGAAGCGATCACCGCTTTAACACAGCCCCTTGAGATTGACGCTTGGCGAGAAGATGTGCAGAAATTGAAAGCGGAATTTGATTTCAGTTATCAAGAAAATGCAGGCGATGGCGAGATCGATCCTTGGGCGTTGTTACATACGCTTTCGGTTCGCAAACCACAAAATGCCGTTGTCACCACAGACGTAGGGCAACATCAAATGTGGTCGGCTCAACATATGCAACATTATGCCCCTGAAAATTACATCACTTCCGCAGGCTTTGGCACAATGGGCTTTGGCTTGCCAGCGGCAGTAGGGGCGGCAAAAGCTCGTCCGACTGATCCTGTGATTGTGGTAACAGGTGACGGCTCTTTTATGATGAATGTGCAAGAGCTGGGTTCGATTAAACGTGGCAAATTGCCTGTGAAAATTTTGTTGTTGGATAACCAACGTTTAGGTATGGTGCGTCAATGGCAGTCATTATTCTTTCACGGTCGCCACAGCCAAACGATTTTAGACGACAACCCTGATTTTGTGATGTTGGCAAATGCCTTTGATATTCCAGCGGAGCGGATTGAAAAAGCGTGCGAAGTTTCTGACGCATTAGACCGCTTGTTAAACAGCGAGGGGGCTTATTTGTTACACGTTTGTATTCCAAATGAAGAAAACGTGTGGCCGCTTGTGCCGCCAAATGCCTGTAATAATGATATGTTAGATGAAGACATCGGAGTGTAGGGGGAAATATGCAACAATATCAACTTGTTATCAAAGCCAACAAACGCCCAGAAACCCTTGAGCGTTTATTACGAGTAATCCGTCATCGTGGATTTGAAGTGTTATCCCTTAACGCCGAAAATCACGGCACAGCGTTCAGCTTAAGCATCAAAGTGCAAAGCGAAAGAGCGATTGAGTTACTGCTTAATCAGTTGGTGAAATTACCAGATGTTATTGAGCTTCATTAAAATAGGATAAAAAACCAAATCTAATCTGACAGTTTTTAGCTTAAGTGTGTGTCCTGTCAGATTAGGTTAAACGCTTTTACTGAAACAACTCGTCCATCTCTTTAATTAGTTCTTCGGTCGGTTTATCGAAATAAACCCCACTGTCATTCTCGCCATTCATTCCTCGTAGAAATAAATAAGCCACGCCACCAAAATCACGCTCATAATCGTAATCTTCCCCTAAACGTGACATCAGATAACGGTGCAGAGCAAGGGTATAGAGCAAGTATTGCAAGTCGTAGCGGAATTGCCCCATCGTTTTGGCTAATTTTTCGGCTCGGTAATCTTGTGGAAGAGAGCCTAAGAAATTGGATTTGTAGTCGATCACATAGAATTTGCCATTGACTTGAGCGATACAATCCACAAAGCCTCGCACAAAGCCGTTGAGTTGGTAGAGCGTTAAGTCGGGTAAATTTTTTGCCAGTGGGCTGTGTCGTTTGAGCAGAGCGTTGAGCTGTGGCAAGGCTTTTTCGTTGCTTAAACGTAGGTAAAATTGCCATTCGTTTAAACGCTTATGGGTAAACATTTGGCGTAAACTGACCGCTTGTTCGCCAAATGTGGTCTGTACGATCTGTTCAAACCACCTTTGCAGTGGCGTGAGCCATTCTTCCGACAGCTCAAGTTGATCGCAAAGTGCTTGTAATGCAGTTGGATCGACAGGCTGTTGGAAATCCCAATCTTCAAAGAATTTATGCAATAAGTTACCCACTTTAGTGCTATGTGGAAAACGATAAGGGCTGAACTGTTCCGTCTCGCTACTTTCTGTCACAACACTGACTGTCGTGCGATCATAATCTTGAGCTTCATCGCCAAAAGTCGCAAGCGGTAGGTTTTGTGCTTTATTTTGCAAACGATCGTGTTGGGCTTGTAAAGCGGTGAAACTGGTGATTTGTCCGATAGAACGGATTCTGCCCGTGAAGATTTTAGCGGAAATCTCCCCGTGCTGAGTTGCTGTCGGTTGCCATAAGTCTTCTTCAACCTGTTGTGGCAAGTAGCGAATACTCTCTTGCATACCTTTTTGCGTAAGATAATACTCACTCGTTTGAGCTGGTTCTTTGCCACCTAACTCAATTTCGCCGTTAGAGAGTAAATAGCTTAACGCATTCCAGTGTTTATCAAATTTTGTTGGTAATACAAGGTTAAGCTGATATTTAGCACGGGTGACTGCCACATAGAGTAAGCGTAGATCTTCGGCAAATTCGGCTTTATTGATCGCATTTTTGATCTCGTCAGATTGAGAACCAAAGCTCCAGCGAGTCTCGCCTTGCTCATCTTGATAAATTGCCATTGCTTTACTTTCGGCTCTCGTGCTGGCTTTTGCCACAAATGGCAACCACACAACAGGGTATTCCAAGCCTTTAGAACCGTGGATAGTGATGACTTTAACTAAACTCTCTTCACTTTCCAGACGCTGTTTTTGCTCTTCTGAATGTTCACTTGGGTTGGCTAATTGTTGCTCATACCAACGAAGTAACGCAGATTCGTTTTCTAAACTTGGCATCGCTTCTTGTAACAATTCAGCCAAGTGTAGTAAATCCGTGATACGACGCTCGGCATTTGGTAACGCATTGATACGCTGAATAATCTCTTCTTTCATCAAAATTTGATGCAACATCGGTAAAATGCCTTGATGTAGCCAAATTTGTTGATAGTGAATAAATTTATCAATCCAGCTATCTAACAAGTGTTCATCTTGCTTAAGTTGAAAAATATCATTCGCCGTGAGTCCCCAAAGCTGTGTACCTAACGCAGCAAGTAAGCTTGCTTGGCGATAAGGATTCAAGCAGGCTTGTAGCACAAAACGTAGATCTTGTGCTTCTTGAGTTTCATAAACACTGTTTCGTTCGGAGAAAAACACCGATGGAATATGACGTTTAAGCAGTTCAGCACGAATAAGTGCCGCTTGTTTATGGCTACGCACTAAAATCGCAATATCTTTCGCCACAAGCGGTTCGATTTGCTCATCTTTTTGCAAAAAGAATTGCCCCTGCTCACTTTTTTTCAGCTGTTGCTGAATTTGATAGGCACAATGTTCTGCCGCACGTTTTTCATTAAATGATTCGTCCAATAAAAAACATTGTGTCGAATTTTCACCAATAAACTGTTTGTGACCTGAATCAGATTCAACGGCTTGGAAATGTATATCTTCGTATAAAAATGGATTGCTCTTTTCAGGGAAATGAAATAGACGATTACAGTTTTCGACAACCGAAGGTAAAGAACGCCAGTTTTTATTTAGGGTTGTTTTGTTATTAACCTTTTTTGACGCACTCAGATAGGTGAAAATATCAGCACCACGAAATTTATAGATCGACTGTTTTGGATCGCCGATCATAATAAAACCTTGCTCGGTTAGCGAAGGGTCCATAAAGAGAATACGGAAAATATCGTATTGCTGTTGATTGGTATCTTGGAACTCGTCAATCATCGCAAACGGAAAAAGTGAACGAATTTGTTGTGCTAATTCTGCTCCCTGTTCTGAATGCAACGCGGCGAGTAGGAAATTCACCATATCGCTAAAACTTTTCTCTTTGTGCGTCTGTTTATACGTTTGGAGTTTTTGGCGTAAACGCATCAAAAATTGGTAACGCACAGTGGCTTTTAGTAAAGCGTATTTAGGCTGAAAGTCGCTTTGGTAAGCGGTGAGATATGCCTGATTTTTTTCAAAAATCGAATGATGTAAAGGCTCAAAGCCTTTGTTCGTTTTAGAAATCAAATAGTCTTGGCAAAAACGACTAAAATTGTCGTGTGGGAAATTCAAGGTTGAACTTGTAGCCCATTTATTCAATACAAAAAAATGGTTATTGACCAATGTTTGCTTATAAACCGTGCCATTTAACGCTTTTTTAGGTAACTCATCTGAAATTAAGCGATAAGCTTCTTCAGTTACTTGTTGCCAATGTTTTTTCACTTCGTGGAGAAAATCTTGGTATTTGGCAAGAAATGCGGAAAAATCGTCATTCAGCCAGTGTTGTGTTTCATCTAACTGAATATGATCTTTATAGAGATAAGATTTGATTGATTTAAGCGTATCTTCAGGTGTTTTAAGCTCTTGTGAGACAATTTGAGTTTCTGCAAAACCCATCGGATAAAACAGTTCTCTCCACGTCTCTTCACTTAGGCGAGTCAGTAATTCATCTTCGTTTGCTAGTAAATCAATATCAAAACGAATGCCCGAATCAAAGGCAAATTGGAACAGCATTTTTTGGCAAAAGCTATCGATGGTAAAAATACTGGCTAAATCAATTTCACGTTCAGCAATTTTTAGGCGTAATAACGCTTGGTTTAACTGCGGTTTCACGGCGTCATAAAGTTCAGCTAAAAAGGGTTCCTTAAACGCTTTTTTCGCATCATCTGTACTTGGATCTTGAAACCATTTAGCGACGTTTGCCAATTTCTCACGAATCCTATCCCGAAGCTCTTGAGTGGCTGCTTTGGTAAAGGTTACCACTAAAATCTGCTCTACATTCAATGGGTTACAGCCAACACCTAAAATTAAACGCAAATACAAATTTGCCATTGTGTAGGTTTTGCCTGTCCCTGCAGAAGCTTCAATAAGACTTGATTGATTTAAAGGTAAACGTAAAGGATCTAAAGTTTTCATCATTGCAAGAAGTGAGTGAAGAATGAGATTATTTTAACATTCAAAAGGCAAGCGGTCAGTTTTATTCGACAATTTGCAAAAAATCTCTAAAATCACACCGCTTACATCAAAGGAAATATCATGAAACTCAATGCTCAACAACAACAAGCGGTGGAATATGTGAATGGGGCTTGCCTTGTGCTGGCGGGGGCTGGTTCGGGCAAAACACGGGTGATCATCAACAAAATTGCTCACCTGATCGCCCGTTGTGGTTATTCGCCAAAGCAGATTGCCGCCGTGACTTTTACCAACAAAGCCGCCCGTGAAATGCGTGAGCGTGTGGCACATTCGATTGGCAAAGAGAGCAGTCGGGGATTGACCATTTCCACTTTCCATACGCTCGGTTTTGAGATTTTAAAGCGTGAGCATAAACTGCTCAGCTACAAATCGGGTATGACGCTGTTTGATGAACACGATCAACTTGCCCTGCTCAAACATCTGTTACCTGAAAATGTGGCGGAAGATAAAGATCTGTTGAAGTTGCTGATTTCGACCATTTCCAACTGGAAGAACGATCTGCTTTCGCCGGAACAGACCATAGCACTTGCCAAAACCGATCGAGAACGGGTGTTTAGCCATTTTTACGATCAATATCAAAACCAGCTCAAAGCCTATAATGCGTTGGATTTTGACGATCTGATTATGTTGCCTACTTTGCTGTTCAAGCGTTTTCCCGAAGCAAAAGCACGTTGGCAGCAGAAAATTCGCTATCTGTTGGTGGACGAATATCAAGACACCAACACCAGCCAGTACGAGTTGATTAAACTGTTGGTCGGTGCGGATGGTAATTTTACGGTGGTTGGCGATGACGACCAGTCGATCTACTCGTGGCGAGGAGCGAAGCCTGAAAATATGGGGCGGTTGCAGAGCGATTTTCCGCAGTTGAAAGTGATTAAACTTGAGCAAAATTACCGCTCAAGCCAACGGATTTTGCACTGTGCCAACATTTTGATCGATAACAACGATCACCTGTTTGACAAACGTTTGTTCTCGCAATTAAGCGAGGGCGAAAAGCTCAATGTGATTGAAGCCAAAAATGAGGAACACGAAGCGGAGCGGATTGTTGGCGAGTTAATTGCACACCGTTTTTCACGCAAAACCAAGTACAAAGATTATGCGATTTTGTATCGTGGCAATCACCAGTCTCGTCTGTTGGAAAAATTGCTGATCCAAAACCGCATTCCCTACAAAATTTCGGGCGGTACGTCCTTTTTTGCCAAGTCGGAAATTAAGGATATGTTGGCGTACTTGCGGTTGTTGGTCAATCAAGACGATGATGCCGCCTTTTTACGCATTGTGAACACGCCAAAACGGGAAATCGGCGCGGCAACGCTGGAAAAGTTGGGGCAACTGGCGAATGAAAAACAGGTAAGTTTGTTTGAAGCGATTTTTGATTTCGAGCTGATCCAACGGCTCACCCCAAAACCGTATCAAGCCTTGCAGGACTTTGCTCGTTGGGTGGTGGAATTGTCTGATCAAGCGGTCAGATCCGAGCCAAAATCTGCAATTCAAGAGATGTTAGCGAAAATTCAGTATGAAGCCTATCTCTATGAAACGGCGGCGACACCGAAATCGGCAGAAATGCAGAGCCGTAATGTGCAAACGCTGTTTGAGTGGGTGGAAAAAATGCTGGAGGGCGATGAAATCAGCGAGCCGATGAATTTAAATCAGGTCGTCACCAATTTGACTCTACGGGATATGATGGAACGCAGCGAAGACGATGACGAAAGCGATCAAGTGCAACTGATGACGCTTCACGCATCCAAAGGGCTAGAATTTCCGCACGTCTTTTTAATCGGTATGGAAGAGGGCATTTTGCCCCACCAAACCAGCATTGATGAAGATAATGTGGAAGAAGAACGCCGTCTTGCCTATGTGGGCATTACCCGCGCGCAACAGACGCTGACTTTTTCGCTCTGTAAAGAACGTCGTCAATATGGTGAGATAATTAAGCCTGAAATTAGCCGTTTTTTACTTGAATTGCCACAAGATGACTTGCAGTGGGAGCGAGATAAACCTAAACTGAGCGAACAAGAACGTCAACAGAAAGTGTCGGCAGGATTAAGTGGCTTAATGGCAATGGTACAGGCGAATAGGAAATCATAAGAATGAATAAAGAAGAATATCAAAAAGTTGAAATCTATTTAGATTTTGCCACAATTCCTACATTGAATTATTTTTTTCACTTTATTGAGAATTATCAGGATAAAGATACAATTAGATTATTTGGCTTAGGGCGTTTTAAAATTCCAGATTCAGTAATTGAACAATATCCTGCAGGAAAAATCTATTTTGCTAAATCAGAAATAGATGCACAACATGAATTTAAACAGTTATGCTTTGGAGTATTGAAAAATATAGATCAGAAGATGGTTTTAAACTTACATGTTAATTTGACACACTCATTTGTCATTTTAGCATCGTTATTAGATATATTATTTTCTCTAGAAGAAAGAAAATGTCATTCTATATGTTTACATCTTTATGATGATGGAGCAGAAGGACCAAGACAACTTTATACATTATCTCAACGTTCTGATTTGGAAGAACTTGTTGCTTTTCATAAGAATCAGATGGCAAATTTATTGCATGCAGGTAAAGCAACTATTTCTGTTTTAGGTGTATTTCGATACTTGTGGCAAGAAATATTCACTACACATTATCATCTTTTAGATACAAAAGTTTTAGATCTAGCTTCTCTTGCTCCGTTAAAATCAGAGATGATTAATTACCATAAAATGTCATTTAACCATTTTCATAAGTTTAATCAAGAGCAAAAGAGATTATTTCTTACCTTGTTAGATCTTGATACTAAATATGAAAATCAAATAATTGATTTGTTCAAAAACAATAAAACCTTTGTTTTTACAGGAACAACAATGTTTGATTGTGATAGTAATCTTTTAAATTTTTTAGAAAATGCACATACTCAAATTATAGAGAATATGATATATCCTGAAGGTAAGTATTATCACCAATATGATGATTATATTTTTCTATATAAAGGGCATCCACACGCAAAAGAGTTAAATAAACGTATTTTGGAAAAATTTAATAAACTAATTAATATACCTGAGCATTTACCTTTTGAAGTACTCTATTTATTAGGATTAAATCCAACAAAGATAGGAGGTTTTTTTAGTACTAGCTATTTTCAGGTAGAGTCAGATCGAATTGCTGATGTCTTTTTCTTAAGTTCATCAGATCCTGAAAAAAATAAAAAATATTATGTTTTTTCAGAACAATATGACTTAATGAAAGTATTATTAGCATTAGATTATGTTAAGGAAGAACAGTGTCATTTGATTAATTTCAATATAAAGTAGTTTATATAGTAACTTCATTAAACAATTTTAAATTAACACAACATCAAAACTTGGAGAGATTATGCCTAAATTACGTTCAGCGACTAGTACGCAAGGTCGCAATATGGCGGGTGCACGTGCCTTATGGCGTGCAACAGGAATGAAAGAAAACGACTTCGGTAAGCCGATTATTGCGGTGGTGAACTCATTTACGCAGTTTGTACCGGGACATGTTCATTTAAAAGATATGGGACAGTTGGTTGCCGAGCAGATCGAAAAAGCGGGCGGTGTGGCGAAAGAGTTTAATACTATTGCAGTTGATGACGGTATCGCAATGGGTCACGGCGGGATGCTTTATTCATTGCCTAGCCGTGATTTGATTGCCGACAGCGTGGAATATATGGTGAATGCTCACTGTGCCGATGCGATGGTCTGTATTTCCAACTGCGATAAAATCACGCCAGGAATGTTAATGGCAGCGTTGCGTTTGAACATTCCGACCATTTTCGTTTCAGGCGGCCCAATGGAAGCCGGGAAAACCAAATTATCCGATCAAATCATTAAATTAGATTTGGTTGATGCGATGATCCAAGGTGCAAACCCGAATGTATCCGATGAAGTCAGCGATCAAATTGAGCGTTCAGCTTGCCCAACCTGTGGCTCTTGCTCAGGAATGTTTACCGCCAACTCAATGAACTGCTTAACGGAAGCTTTAGGCTTGAGCTTACCGGGCAACGGTTCTTGCCTTGCGACCCACGCCGACCGCAAACAGCTCTTTTTAGACGCAGGTACACAAATTGTGGAACTATGCAAAAAGTATTATGAACAAGATGATGACTCGGTTTTACCACGTTCTATCGCCACCAAAGAAGCTTTTGACAACGCAATGAGCTTAGATATTGCGATGGGCGGTTCAACCAATACGGTTTTACACTTATTAGCAGCAGCACAAGAAGCGGAAGTCGATTTCACAATGGCGGATATTGACCGTCTTTCTCGCCAAGTGCCTTGTTTAAGTAAAGTCGCTCCGAACACACAAAAATACCATATGGAAGATGTTCACCGTGCCGGCGGCATTATGGCGATTTTAGGTGAATTAGACCGTGCAGGCTTGCTTAATAACCAAACTCGCACGGTGTTAGGTTTAAGCCTTGCGGAACAAATCGCTAAATACGATATTGTGTTAACCAAAGATGAAGCCGTACATAAATTCTTCCGTGCAGGACCAGCGGGCATTCGTACCACGAAAGCATTTTCGCAAGACACCCGTTGGGATAGCGTTGATGACGACCGTCAAAATGGTTGTATCCGTAGCAAAGAATTTGCGTATAGCCAAGATGGTGGTTTGGCAATGTTATCGGGCAATATCGCCCTTGACGGCTGTATCGTCAAAACCGCTGGCGTGGATGAATCAATCTTAAAATTCAAAGGCGAAGCCATCGTATTTGAAAGCCAAGAAGATGCCGTTGCAGGTATTTTAGGCGGTAAAGTGCGCGCAGGACACGTGGTGGTGATCCGCTACGAAGGCCCTAAAGGCGGACCGGGTATGCAAGAAATGCTCTACCCAACCAGCTATTTAAAATCAATGGGCTTAGGTAAGGCTTGTGCGTTATTAACTGATGGACGTTTCTCAGGCGGTACATCGGGCTTGTCTATCGGACACTGTTCACCAGAAGCAGCAGCAGGCGGTTTAATCGGCTTAGTGAAAGACGGCGATACCATTGACATTGATATTCCAAACCGCTCTATTCAGTTGGTTGTGCCTGAGACTGAACTGGCTCAACGCCGTGCAGAGCAAGATGCGAAAGGCTGGAAACCTGCTAACCGCCAACGTGAAGTGTCATTTGCATTGAAAGTCTATGGACATTTTGCAACCTCAGCAGATAAAGGCGCGGTTCGCGATAAAACTAAAATTTAATGGATACAAGCGGTAAGATTTTGTCTGAATCTTACCGCTTGTTTTAATACTCGTTGATAGGAGTTTTTATGAAAAAATCACTCATTGCATTACTGGTGTCATCTGTTTTTTTACTCTCAGCCTGTGATGATAAAGAAAAAAATGCGTTAATGGCTCAAGTGCAGCAATCGACACAAGAAGTTACTCAATTAAAATCGGATGTAGAAAAAGCTAAAACTGAGTTAGCTGATGCCAATAAATCTATTGCGGAACTTACCGTACAAGTAGAAAAGGCAAAATCAGTTTTTCCTGCTTTAAAAGTTGAAATAGAGACGATTTTTGATAAAAAAGAGATTGTTAAGCATAAAAAAGATCCGAATGAAGAGAATGATTTTTTCCGTGAAGAGACGCCAGTACAATTAGGTGTGACAATGCCTAAAACCAATGTGGAATGGATAAATGAGTTAATTTATGCTGAATTTATTCAAAATTGGGGAAGAAGTTTTGATGCTCAAGGGAATAAGGTTCCACCTGCTAAAGCGGATAAAGGGAAAGAAAAAGAAATGGCTTTGACTATTTTGCAAAAGCAACTAAATGAAATGATTGCTTCTGCGAAAGAAGATTCTGCTATTGCTTTGACTGAAGTCCTTGAGAGTAATTATTTATGGCAGCGTAATAATTTAGTTCTTTTTTCTCAAGTACATCAAAGCTATACCGGCGGTGCACACGGAATGCATTGGGTAAGATATCTGAATATTGATGTTGATAAGCGTATTATTCTAACCATTTCCGATCTTTTTTCAGAAAAAAATCAAAACGCTATTCAAGAAAAACTTTGGAATCGTTATGTTGAACAGTGGTATGAAATGACGGGTGAAAAAGAAACTTTTACTGCAAAAGCTGATTTTGAATTATCTGGTGAATTTTATTTTTCAGAAGAGGGACTTACTTTTGCTTATCCACCTTATTCACTAGGACCTTATGCTATGGGGGATATTTATTTAACGCTATATTGGGATGAAATTAATCCATATTTGGCGAAAGAATATCAGCAAACTAGCAGCCGAATTAATGCTGAATTTTAAAAGTAGATAATATGATGCTCGATTATTTTTTATCTTTACATCCAGCTATGCAAGCACTACTTGCAGGATTATTTACTTGGTTTTGTACTATTTTTGGTTCTGCTTTTGTTTTTTTCTTTAAAACGGTGAATCGTAAAATTCTCGACTCAATGATGGGGTTTGCGGGTGGTGTCATGATTGCAGCATCCTTTTGGTCTTTACTCGCACCATCTTTAGAGTATGCAGAACCAACTTATGGTAGCTTGAGCTGGATTCCTGCCGCAGTGGGCTTTTTAGCCGGTGGCTTTTTTATTCGAGCTGTTGACTATATTGTGCCACATTTGCATTTAAGTAAGCCGATAGAAGAAGCGGAAGGGATTGAATTAAAACGTAAATTACCAAAGTCGGCATTGCTGTTTTTAGCGATCACCATTCATAACATTCCTGAGGGCTTGGCTATTGGCGTAGCTTTTGGTGCAGTGGCAACTAATGTCGCTGGGGTGGATGCTTCTCTTATGGGGGCAATTGGTTTGGCTATCGGTATTGGTTTGCAAAATATCCCTGAGGGGTCTTCCCTTGCTTTACCGATTCGTGGTGAAGGGAATAGCCGAATGAAAGCCTTTACCTACGGCTCACTTTCTGCCATTGTCGAACCTATCGCTGCTGTACTTGGCGCAGTCTTTGTGATCTCAATGACATCTATTTTACCTTATGCCTTGGCATTTGCTGCGGGTGCAATGATTTTCGTGGTGGTTGAAGAGCTGATACCCGAATCCCAAAGCAACGGTAACACTGATATTGCAACACTCAGTTTAATGCTTGGCTTTGTGATTATGATGACATTAGATGTGGCATTAGGCTAATTGCAAAAAATTCCTTAAATCTTACCGCTTGCACCGACTGGCTTGGTTCAGTAGAATGCGAGCGTTTTTTATTAATTCATAACGAGGTTATCAAATGTTTGGAAAAGGTGGCTTAGGCGGCTTAATGAAACAGGCTCAGCAAATGCAAGAGCGTATGCAAAAAATGCAAGAAGAGATTGCGCAGTTAGAAGTGACGGGAGAGTCTGGTGCAGGGCTAGTCAAAGTAACGATTAATGGTGCGCATAACTGTCGCCGTATCGAAATCGATCCATCATTAATGGAAGATGATAAAGAGATGGTAGAAGATTTAGTTGCGGCAGCTTTTAATGACGCTGTGCGTCGTGCCGATGAAATGCAAAAAGAGAAAATGGCAAGCGTCACTGCAGGTATGCAGTTACCACCAGGAATGAAATTCCCATTCTAATTTTATAAATGAAGATATTTGTAGGGGCAAATCGTATTTGCCCCTCTCACTTTTAAGCGGTTTAACTGAATTATGCAAAGTAGTCCTTTACTTGAAAATCTTATGGAAGCCCTACGAGTTCTACCAGGCGTAGGACCAAAATCCGCTCAACGTATGGCATACCATCTCCTACAACGTAATCGTTCGGGTGGTGTTAATTTAGCCAAGGCCTTAAGCGAAGCAATGACTCACATCGGACATTGCAAATCGTGTCGCACTTTTACTGAAGAAGGTGAATGTGCTATTTGTCAAAACTATCGCCGTCAAATGAGTGGGCAACTTTGTGTTGTTGAAATGCCTGCAGATATTCAGGCGATTGAACAAACTGGGCAATTTTCAGGACGCTATTTTGTCTTGATGGGACATTTATCACCTTTGGATGGCATAGGTCCGCGTGAAATTGGTTTAGACTTATTACAACAACGTTTAGAAAACGAATCCTTCCACGAAGTTATTTTGGCCACAAACCCTACGATTGAAGGCGATGCTACCGCAAATTACATTGCAGAAATGTGTTCTGTACATAATATCAAGGTAACACGTATTGCTCATGGTATCCCAGTTGGTAGTGAACTTGAAATGGTAGATGGTACAAGCCTTTCTCACTCTTTTGTCGGTCGACGAGATATTTCACTCTAATCTTCAATAAGGACGCTTAGCCGTCCTTTATTTTTCTATTCCGTTTAATTTTTGTGATCTTGATCACATATTGGGAACGTTCCCATTGATAATTTTTTAGCTAAATTTATAATTTGTACAATTTTTCACTCCTTTTAGGATTCATTATGGCTAAACAAAAAATTGACCCACAAAATATCGATAAACTTGTGGAATATATTGGTGGTCGTGACAACATTGCGACCGTCACTCACTGTATTACTCGCTTACGTTTTGTATTAAATGATGAAAGCAAAATTGATGCGAAAGCAATCGAAGAGCTATCAATGGTAAAAGCGAACTTCTCAACGGGTGGTCAGTATCAAGTGGTGATCGGGCAAGAAGTAGGCGATTATTACAAATTGCTCCTTGAAAAAACCGGCTTGGCAAGTGTGGATAAAGAGCAAGTCAAAGCGGCGGCACGCCAAAACCAAAAATGGTACGAAAGTGCGATTTCGCATATGGCGGATATTTTTATTCCATTGTTGCCAGCACTTATCAGTGGAGGTTTGATTTTAGGCTTCCGCAACGTGATCGGCGACATCAAAATGTTTGAAGATGGCACCAAAACATTAGTCGAAATCAGCGCATTTTGGGCGAGTATGCACTCATTCTTATGGCTGATTGGCGAAGCGATCTTCTTCTTCCTACCGGTCGGTATCTGTTGGTCAATCGCACGTAAAATGGGGACTTCACCAATTTTAGGCATTGTGCTTGGTGTAACCTTGGTTTCATCACAATTGATGAACTCTTACGCACTCGGTTCACAAATTCCAGAAGTGTGGGATTTTGGCTTCTTCTCGATTGATAAAGTCGGCTATCAAGCGCAAGTAATCCCAGCGATTATGGCAGGTTTAACCCTTTCTTATATCGAGCGTTTCTTAACGAAAATCGTGCCGGATTTCTTAAATTTAATTATCGTACCAGTCACATCAATCATTTTAGCGGTGTTCTTAGCTCACGCAATTATCGGTCCTATCGGTCGTGAAATTGGTAACGGCGTAGCGTATGTGGTGAAAGCAGCAATGACGGGTGAGTTTGCCCCAATCGGTGCAGCGCTATTTGGTTTCTTATATGCGCCGTTAGTAGTAACTGGTGTTCACCAAACCTCGCTAGCAATTGATATGCAGATGATCCAAAGCATTGGCGGTACACCAGTTTGGCCGTTAATTGCCCTTTCAAATATTGCGCAAGCGTCTGCAGTTGTAGCAGTGTTAATTATGGCGAAAAAAGCGAGCGTGCGTGAAGTGGCAGTACCTGCAGCATTATCTGCTTACTTAGGTGTAACCGAGCCTGCAATGTATGGTATCAACTTAAAATACCGCTTCCCAATGCTCTGTGCGATGATCGGTTCTGCTTGTGCGGCATTAGTCTGTGGTTTTGCTGGTGTGTTGGCAAGTAGTATCGGTGTGGGTGGTCTACCTGGCATTCTTTCTATTCAACATCAATACTGGGGAACCTTTGCGATTGCGATGTTAGTGGCGATTGTCGTGCCGATTTTATTAACTATGATGGTATATAAACGCAAAGCAATGAAAGGCGAAATTGAATAATGAGACGCGGTCAGATTTGCAAAGTTTTTGCAAAATCTGACCGCTTGTCATCAATCTTATTGAGAGAAATATAGATGAATAACAAAAACTGGTGGAAAAACGGCGTTATTTACCAAATCTACCCGAAATCTTTCCAAGATACGACAGGTTCAGGCACAGGCGATATTCAAGGGATTATTAAACGCCTTGATTATCTTCAAACCCTTGGCATTGACGGCATTTGGATTACGCCAATGTACGTTTCGCCACAAATCGACAACGGCTACGACATTGCTGATTACCGCAATATCGATCCAAGTTACGGCACGATGGCGGATTTTGAACAACTGATCGCCGAGGCACACAAACGCAACATTCGCATTGTGATGGATATGGTGTTTAATCACAGCTCGACTTTCCACGAGTGGTTTAAACAAGGCGAAGATCCGAACAGCGAATACCACGACTACTATATTTGGAAAGAAGAGCCGACCAACTGGAAATCGAAATTTGGCGGTTCTGCGTGGAAATGGTCGGACAAAGCGCAAAAATACTACTTACACCTGTTCGCCCCTGAACAAGCGGATTTGAACTGGGAAAACCCAAAATTACGTGCAGAACTCTTTGACATCTGCAAATTCTGGGCAGAAAAAGGCATTGACGGCTTACGTTTAGACGTGGTGAATTTGATTTCTAAACCTGAAAAATTTGAAGACGATTTTGAAGGCGATGGTCGCCGTTTTTATACGGACGGCCCTAAAATTCATCAATATCTACAAATGTTAAATCAAAACGCTTTAACGCCATTTGGGTTAATGACCGTGGGCGAAATGTCTTCAACTAAATTGGAACATTGTCAGCAATACGCCAATTTAAACGGCTCAGAATTGTCGATGACCTTCAATTTCCACCATTTAAAAGTAGATTATCCAAACGGCGAAAAATGGACATACGCACAGCCTGATTATGTGGAATTGAAGTCGATCTTCAACTATTGGCAACAAGGTATGCACAACAAAGCGTGGAATGCGTTGTTTTGGTGCAACCACGACCAACCACGCATTGTGTCGCGCTTTGGGGACGAAGGCGAACTTCGCACCACTTCGGCAAAAATGCTTGCGATGTTGCTCCACGGCATGCAAGGCACGCCGTATATTTATCAAGGGGAAGAAATCGGAATGACCAACCCGAATTTCTCAACCATTGAAGAATATCGTGATGTAGAAAGCCTGAATGCCTATGCAGAATTGAAAGAAAAAAGTGTGGACGAGGCGTTGATTATCAAAATTCTCGCACAAAAATCCCGTGATAACGCCCGCACCCCAGTGCAATGGGACGGCTCAAAAAACGCTGGTTTTTCCACTGGTACACCGTGGATTGATGCCGCTCGCAACTATACTAAAATCAACGTGGAGCAAGCTTTGGCGGATAAAAATTCGGTGTTCTATACTTATCAAGCGTTAATTCAACTACGCAAAAAGTTAGCTGTGCTGACGGACGGAGATTATCAGGACTTACTCCCTGGACATCCATCGGTTTGGGCTTATCAACGTACTACTACAGCTGAAAAATTAACCGTCGTATCAAATCTGAGTAATCAAAGTCAAACTGTGAAAATTCAGGTTCAAGGCAAAGTTCTTATGAATAACTACGATGATGTAGAGATGAATGCAGAACAAATAATATTGAAGCCTTATCAGGCAGTATTTTTGCTAATCTAATAGATGTTGAATACTAAAATGGCGAAGAGTCATAATGTCTCTTCGCCATTTTTTATTAAAGTGCTTTTAACACATTCACCATTTCAATCGCACCTAAAGCACATTCAGAGCCTTTGTTGCCTGCTTTTGTGCCAGCACGTTCAATGGCTTGTTCGATGTTTTCGGTAGTTAATACGCCGAAAATCACGGGTACGCCTGTTTGTAAGCTCACTGCACCAATGCCTTTTGCCGCTTCGTTACAGACGTAGTCGTAGTGGGTGGTTGAGCCACGAATAACGGTGCCTAAGCAGATTACCGCATCATATTTACCGCTTTCCGCCATTTTTTTCGCAATTAACGGAATTTCAAACGCACCTGGAACCCAAGCGGTGTCAATATCGCTTTCGTTTGCACCGTGACGGACTAGCGTGTCGATAGCGCCACTTAAAAGTTTGTCGTTGATAAAATCGTTAAATCTTGCACATACAATGCCGAATTTTAATCCTGTTGCGACTAAATTACCTGTGATAGTTGCCATTTTTGCTTTTCCTTATTTGTGAAATAAATTGATGTTCCCCTCTCTCTGCTCAAAATAGCCTGACGCTATTTTGAGCTGTCTCTCTCCCGCAAGCGGGAGAGAGTAAAAAGGTTAGAAATTAAACATATGTCTCATTTTGATCTGTTTTACCTTGAGATAATCCAAATCGTGTTTTGTGGGTTCGACCATAATCGGCTCTCGGGCTATGATATTTAAGCCCACCTGTTGTAGCCCCTCGATTTTCGCTGGGTTGTTGGTCAGCAAGCGGATCGTTTTCACCCCTAAACTGCGGAACATTTGAGCACCGATATGGTATTCACGTTCGTCCTCGCCAAAGCCAAGTGCTAGGTTAGCTTCGACCGTGTCCATACCTTTGTCTTGCAATTCATAGGCTCGTAGTTTGTTGATTAAGCCGATCCCACGTCCCTCTTGGCGTAAATAGAGCAACACGCCTCTGCCTTCTTGCTCGATTTGTGCCATTGCTGCAGCAAATTGCTGACCACAGTCGCAACGTTGTGAACCAAAGGCATCGCCAGTTAAACATTCGGAGTGAATACGGCACAACACTTCTTCGCCATTGCCAATCTCGCCTTTAACAAGTGCAACGTGTTCTTTGCCCGTGATTTTTTCGATAAAACTGTGGGCGGTAAATTCGCCGTATTTGGTCGGCATTTTCACCACAGAAATTTGCTCGATTAAACAATCTTTAGCACGGCGGTACTCTTGCAACTGGGCAATGGTGATAAACGGCATATTGTGTTTAGTAGCAAAGGCTTGTAGCTCAGGCATTTTCATCATTGTGCCGTCATCAGCCATAATCTCACAACAAAGCCCTGCGTGTTTTAAGCCTGCAAGACGAGCGAGATCGACCGTTGCTTCCGTGTGTCCGTTACGCACCAACACACCGCCCTCTTTGGCAAGCAGTGGGAACATATGCCCAGGGCGGCGAAAATCGCTCGGTTTGGCGTTGTCGTCCACTACTTTCAGTGCGGTTAATGAACGCTCAAAGGCAGAAATGCCCGTTCCCGTGTCGATATGGTCAATCGCCACCGTAAAGGCGGTTTCGTGGTTATCGGTGTTGTAAGAAACCATTTGTGGCAGATCGAGTTTTTTCGCAATCGCCGTTGAAATCGGCATACAAATCAATCCCTTACCGTACGTTGCCATAAAATTGATATTTTCAGGGGTAGCAAATTCCGCTGCACAGATAAAATCCCCCTCGTTTTCACGATCTTCGTCATCGCTGACAATAATAATTTTGCCTTGACGCAAAGCGTCTAGGGCTTGTTCTACTGTTGAAAATTGAAACATTTGCTTTCCTTTTTTCATTGTAGGGTGGGTCTTGACCCACCACTAACGAATTCTATTTTTTATGGTGGGTCAAGACCCACCCTACTTAAAACCCAACTCTCTTTAAAAATTCTTCGGTAATGTTGCTTTGCGATTCGCTCTGTTTTGGCGAGAGCAATTTTTCCACATATTTACCGATCACATCATTTTCTAAATTAACGATACTACCGACTTTCTTTGTACCTAAATTCGTTTCGCTCAAAGTATGCGGAATGATTGACACACGGAAACTTTCATCATCGCAATCCACCACTGTCAAGCTAATGCCGTCAATGGTGATCGAGCCTTTCTCAATAATGTAACGCATCAATTTTGCAGTGGTGCGAATGCGATACCAAACCGAATTATTTGCTGGGGTAATGCTGACGATTTCGCCCGTGCCGTCAATATGACCTGACACGATATGTCCGCCAAAGCGTCCGTTTGCCGCCATAGCTCGTTCAAGATTGACGGGGCTGTTCGGCTGTAATTCGCCTAATGATGTGCGAGCTAAGGTTTCCGACATCACATCGGCGGAAAAATGGTTTGTGCCAAATTCGGTGACGGTCAAGCAGACTCCGTTCACCGCAATGCTGTCGCCTAAATGCATATCGGTAAAAATTTTGTTGCCTGTGATGGTTAAAACCGCAAATTCCCCTTGTTTGTGGATTTTGGCGACCTTGCCGACTTCTTCGATAATGCCTGTGAACATAAATTTTCCCTGTAGGGACACACTGCGTGTGTCCGCTGTATTTCTTCATTTGAATTTATTTTCGGACACACGCAGTGTGTCCCTACTTTACAATTTCATAATCAATCAACAAATCTTCCCCAATCTGTGTAACCTTTGCATTTTGCAATTTCACCGCCTCTGCCAACACACCGATCCCTTCGCCACCTATAGGTGTTTTTGCATTCACACCACCGATTAATTTTGGGGCGATATAACAATGCACTCGGTTTACGATCCCTGCTTTTAAGGCACTGAAATTCAACTGCGAACCGCCCTCAAGTAGCAGGCTGTCAATGCCCTGTTCTCCCAATTTTTGCATAAGATCAGCCAAATCAATCCGCTTGTCTTTCGCTTTGCAGACTAAAACTTCCACTCCAAGCGGTCGGAATTGTTCAATTTTTTGCAAATTGTCCGAGATCGTTGCAATAATGGTGCGATAGGTTTTGGCGGTGGTGACCAACTGACAATCTAACGGCGTTCGTAGTTGGCTATCGCAGACGATACGCACAGGCTGTTTGGCATTCGGCATACGGCTGTTCAGCATTGGGTTGTCCGCCAACACCGTTTCTACCCCGACCATAATCGCACTGTATTGATGACGTGTACATTGTACGTTTGCCCGAGCTTGTTCCCCCGTGATCCATTTAGACTCGCCTGTGGCAGTGGCGATTTTGCCGTCCGCAGTCATCGCATATTTCATCAGCACATAGGGGCGTTTGGTTTGGATATAGTGAAAGAAAATCGGGTTCAAGGCATCACATTCCGCCTGCATGACCTTTTCAATCACTTCAATCCCAGCTTGACGCAACTGTGCCACGCCTTTGCCAGCGACAAGGGGATTAGGATCGCTTGAGCCTATCACCACTGTTTTAATCCCCCGTTCAATCAACAGTTCAGAACAGGGCGGTGTACGACCGTGATGACAGCAAGGCTCAAGGGTAACGTAAGCCGTTGCTCCTGCGAGATCTTCCTTGCAATGCAAAATTGCATTACGTTCAGCGTGCCATTCGCCATAGCGTTGGTGATAGCCTTCGGCAATGATTTTGCCGTCTTTAACAATCACACAACCTACCAACGGGTTAGGATTTGTCCAGCCTTTACCAAGCTCTGCAAGCTCAATGGCTCGGGTCATAAAAAAAGCGTGTGTCATTTGGGTTTTCGGTAAATTGGGGGCAGGGATAGAAATCTCCCCATTTGAAAAAGGGGGATTAAGGGGGATTTTTAAAACTCAAATTTAGCAAAAAATCTGCTAAATCCCCCATCGCCCCCTTTTTCAAAGGGGGGAATATGAAAAACGCCTTGAAATCTCGCGATATCAAGGCGTTAAAAGCATAAGAAAAGCACTCGAACTGAGTTCGAGTGTAGATATTCATTGCTCTTCTTCCATCCAGACTATACTGTCGGTACTGGAATTTCACCAGTTCCTGCCGTTGTTTTCACGCTGGCTCGCAGACTTTACTGCCGATCGGGAATTTCACCCTGCCCTGAAGATTAAAAATTAATGTAGATTTTGCTTAAATTCATTGGTAATGTCAATCACATTTTTTTAACAAAATCTATTTTAGATTACTTGCTGTTTTCAAGTTGATCAATAAAATCTTGGTTTACTTCAATTTTTGCACGTTGACGTAAATCATTTAGTAATTCGTTACGTAATACGGTACGTTCTGCTTGATTAAATTGAGCTTTTAGTGGTTTAAATGCATCTGCTGAACCATCAATTATTTTATCTAGCGCAATCACAACAATATCACCATTTGCATTACGTGCAGTTTGATATGTTGGTTTTTCTGAAGGTTTTGCCATTGAAAAAACCGTTTTAGTTAGTATTGGATCTACCATTTGTGATTGAGCAAATACTAGCTCTTCAGGTTTTCCAAAAGTAACATTTGCATGTTCTCCTTTATTCAATACTTGGACAATTTCAGTTGCTTTTGTTTCTAATGCTTTTTCTGCTTTTTGTTGTTTAACAGCTTCTTCTAAAGCAATTTTAGCTTCGTCGAAAGTTTGTGTATTTTCTGCTTGGTAATTACTTACTCGAACAAACATCGTTTTTGGATTATTTTCATCACCGATATCAATACCTTCAGAATTTTGTCCATTTTGACGTAGTTCACCTTCAAATAAAACACGTAAAACTTTTTCATTATTTAATGCTTGAGGCACATTATTACGTGTAAAAGCTTCTGTTTTATGTAAGGTTAGATTTCCTACTTTAGCAACAGTATCTAATGAACTATTGTTTTCAAAAGCCGAATTTGCCATATCACGAGTCGTATTGGCATATTCTGTAAGCAATAGTTCGTGGCGAATAGTATTTGCAATCTGAGCTTTTACTTTTTCAAGCGGGACTTCTGTTGAAGCATTACGCTCTAATACTTTAATAATGTGATAAGTATTGTCTACTTTAACTGGTTGGCTTGTTTTTCCAACTTCTAAAGCGTTTGCTGCATCTTCAAATGCTTTCGGGAATATACCTGCTTTTGCCCACCCTAAATTACCACCTTGAGTCGCAGAAAGTTTATCCGTGGATTTTTCTTTTGCTAAGGCTGCAAAATCGTTACCTTGAGCTAAGGCTTGCGCAATTTCTTTAGCTTCGGCTTCTGTTGCTACTTGGATATGTGCAATTTTTGCTTCACCTTGAGTAACGTATTTTGCTTTGTTTGTTTGGTAATAAGTATTGATTTGTTCGTCATTGACTTGAACCTTATTTTCCAAATCTTTTGGCTCAACAGTGATATATTCCACAGTGAGTTTTTCTGGATTAATAAAATTTGCCTTATGCGAATCATAATAAGCTTGTAGCTCTTCCGTAGAGACAGTTTGTTTTTTGGCTTCATCTGCAATAGCAAATGTAGCTAAACGAACTTCGCGTTTTTGAAGTAATAGTTTTGCAAGTAATTCTTGTTGAGCTGGCACGGTGAATTGGCTATTTATAATCGCATCTTGGATTTGAGCAAAAAGCATTCCTTCATAAACAATAGCCGCATAGCCATCTGCGGTTAAGCCGTTGTTACGTAAGGTTTGTTGATAAAGATTGTTGCTAAATTTACCATCTTGTTGGAAAGCTTCGCTGTTTACAATTTCAGATTTGATTTGATCTGCACTGATGTCAATTTTTAACTCTTTTGCATATTGGCGTAATAGCTCATCATCAATCAAACCATTTAGGATAGAATCATGAAATTGTTTTGCATATGCAGGAGTATCCATTAAGTCCCAAAACTGAGAACCTAATTGCTGATTTAAGATATTTTGTTGTTGTGTTTTGGCTCTGCTAAAAGCTTGCTGTGAAATTTCCTCGCCATTTACTTTAACGACTGAATTATCAGTAGCCATTAATCCGCCACCAATCCCCCCTAATACAAAAGAGAGAGAAACTAAGGCAAAAACGATTTTAAAGATCGGACCATTTGTTTTTTCATGCATTTTTTCAATCATTGTTCTGTTCCTAAAATTGTAAAAAATTGTTGTGATTATACTGTAAAGCAAGGAATTCTCAAATTTTTACTTTGCAAAAGAACTGCTAAAAGTAACCGATTGTATGAGTTTAATTTTTGCAATCTTGTTTAAAATTTGGTTTAATTCATTTCTCACTTACAGTAGGAAATTTCCTTCTCTTTTTTGTTTTTATAAGGATACCATATGGGTATTTACGCTTATATTTGCTTTCTGTCGGCACTCTCTATTTTACTGGGTTTTATCACTCATAAAATCAGTGATAAAGTACAATCTACTATTGCAATTACCGCCGCAGCAATGATTGGATCAATGTTACTCCTTTTACTCGGAACACTAGGCTGGTTTAATCTTGATGCTATTGCAACAGAGGTTATGGAACAAATTGATTTCAAAAGCTTCTTGCTAAACGGGATTTTAGGCTTCTTGCTTTTTGCAGGCTCTTTAGGTATTAAATTGCCGGTGTTGAAAGATCAGAAATGGGAAATCACGATTTTTGCTTTATTTTCAACGCTTGCTTCTACCTTGATTATTGGTTTCTTTGTTTATGGTGTGGCAAATTTAATCGGCTTACAGATAGATTTAATCTATTGTATTGTTTTCGGTGCGTTAATTTCACCTACAGACCCGATTGCCGTATTAGCGATTATCAAAAACCTAAGGGCTCCAAAACGCTTATCAATGCAAGTTGAAGGTGAGTCTTTATTTAATGATGGTGTAGGTTTGGTTATCTTTATTACCGTTTTTGCTGTTGCATTTGGTGGGCAAGAAGCGACATTTAGCGGTATCATGAGTTTATTCTTACATGAAGCTATTGGCGGTATTTTATTCGGTTTCGTTCTCGGCTTTTTGGCACACATTCTTATTTCTTCTACCGATGACGGTAGCTTGGAAATCCTGTTAACTCTTACCATTCCAACGGCTGGCTTTATGTTTGCCAATAACGTTTTACACGTTTCAGGGGCGTTAGCAATGGTCGTTGCAGGGATTATGATCGGGAACTGGACTCGCCGTTCAGGTTTCTCAGAACAAAGCCAACGTTATCTCGATCACTTTTGGGAAATGATCGACCACTTCCTAAATTCATTGCTGTTCTTCTTAATCGGTTTTGCAATTTTGTTAGTCGATTTCAACATTTACGGCATCGTGATGATGATTTTGGCAATTCCAATCTGCTTGGCATCACGCTATTTAAGCTTATGGATTCCATACAAAGCGTTACAACAGTTCCGTTCTTACAACCCTTATACTCTCAAAATTATGACGTGGGGCGGGTTGCGTGGCGGTTTAGGCTTAGCAATGGCACTTTCTATCCCAGCCAAAACTGCTTATGCTAATGGGATTGATGTGAAAGATTTGATTCTTGTGATGACTTACTCTGTGGTGATGTTCTCCATTCTTGTACAGGGTACAACTATTGAGCCGATGATCCGCAAATCCAAACAGGTGGACCCAAATAAAGAAGAGTATCTTCAGCCACAAAGTCAATCAGATAAACATTAATCTAGGAGATTCTAGAACAAATGCATTGCACTTCAATGCATTTGTCTTTAGAATACGCAACTTCGTGTCGTAGCTGAATTAGAGATCGGCTATTGATGAATATAAACTTAACTACTTTTTAGGAGTAAAAAATGTCTCTAAGCGTAGAAGCAAAAGCAAAAATCGTTGCTGAATTTGGTCGTGATGCAAAAGATACTGGCTCATCTGAAGTTCAGATCGCGCTTTTAACAGCACAAATCAACCACTTACAAGCACACTTTGCAGAGCACAAAAAAGATCACCACGGTCGTCGTGGTTTATTACGTATGGTTTCACGTCGTCGTAAATTATTAGACTACTTAAAACGTACAGATCTTGCTAAATATTCAGAAACTATCGCACGTTTAGGTTTACGTCGCTAATTTCAGAATTTAAGAACCGAGCATTATGCTCGGTTTTTTTATCGCTATTGATGCCATTGACAAAAAAAAGCCCTGTCAATGACAGGGCTTTAGCAGAAATCTTAATTATAGGCTTTCTGTGAAAGTACGAGTGATTACATCACGTTGTTGTTCTGGAGTTAATGAGTTGAAACGCACTGCATAGCCAGAAACACGGATAGTTAATTGTGGGTATTTCTCAGGGTTTTTTACCGCATCTTCTAACGTTTCACGACGTAATACGTTTACGTTTAAGTGCTGACCACCTTCAACTTTGATTGTTGGGGCAACATTTACTGGTACTTCACGGTAAGAAACTTGACCTAATTCGCTGATTGCAACGATTTGGTCTTCTTGGAAATCACCTTTAGCCACTAAGCAACGTGCTTCGTTTTTCTCTTCGTCTAACAACCAGAAAGAGTTTAATAAGTTTTTGTTTGCTGATTCAGTGATTTGTACACCTTTAATCATTTTTCGCTCCTAATTTGTTGGGGATAATTATAAAAAAAGTTTAAACTTTCAAAAAATTTTGAGTATTTTAGCGTTTCTTTATAAAAAAGCGAGAGTTTTTTAAGCAAATTTATATAAAAAATTGATAATAGTCTAAAAAATAATCTATTGTTAATCGGTTATTTTATTTTCTACAATATTAAAACAGGATCATCTATGAACACTTGGACAGATGCTATCGGGGAAGAAAAAGTACAGCCCTATTTTCAACAGATTTTACAATTTGTTCATCAAGAACGCCTTTCAGGAAAAACCATTTATCCACCACAAAATGAAGTCTTTAGTGCTTTTGCCTTAACCGAATTTAAGGACGTGAAAGTGATCATTTTAGGTCAGGATCCTTATCATGGACCGAATCAAGCGCATGGATTATCCTTTTCGGTTAAACCGGGTATTGCACCACCGCCTTCACTTGTTAATATGTATAAAGAATTAGCTCAAGATGTGGGTTTTCAAATTCCACAACATGGTTATTTGATTGAATGGGCGAAACAAGGTGTGTTGCTACTTAACACTGTTCTAACTGTGGAGCAAGGCAAAGCGCATTCTCACGCGAACATTGGTTGGGAAAGATTTACGGATAGAGTCATTCACCAACTTAATCAACATCGGGAAAATCTTGTCTTTTTATTATGGGGAAGCCATGCACAGAAAAAAGGGCAGTTCATCGACCGTTCCCGTCATTGCGTGCTTTCGGCACCGCATCCCTCACCATTATCAGCACATCGTGGTTTTTTAGGCTGTCGCCATTTTTCTAAAACGAATGAATATCTACGTTCAAAGGGTTTAGAAGAGATTCAATGGCAATTACCATTGAACATCTAACAAGCGGTGAGATTTATTTTATTTTTTACCTATTTATAAAAAAGCCCTTTGAACAAGGTTCAAAGGGCTTATGTTTTTTTAAGTTTAATTACGCTTTCGCTTGAGCGCGTTTACCAAGAATAACGGTAACTACGAAGGCAATAGATGCAGAGATAGCCATACCTACACAGTACATTGCAAGGCTTTCAGGTTTGATTGATGGAATACCTGGTAAACCCGCAGCGCCTAATGCAATTGCTTTTACGTTGAATAAGGCGATAAATGCGCTTGATGTACCTGCTGCGATCATCGCTGCAATGAATGGATAACGGTAACGTAAGTTCACACCAAACATCGCAGGTTCTGTGATACCTAATAATGCAGAGATACCAGATGGCACTGCGATACCACGAACTTTCGCATCTTTCATCACAAATGCTGCACCTAAACACGCTGCACCTTGTGCGATGTTAGACATTGCTGCGATTGGGAAGATGAATGTACCGCCAGTGTTTGCCATATCCGCTAATAACTGTGTTTCTACGGCGATAAAGGTTTGGTGCATACCTGTAATCACGATTGGCGCATAGAATGTACCGAAGATCGCACCACCTACGAAACCTAGAGTGTCGTATAACCAAGTTAAACCGAAGCTAATTAATGAACCTGCTTCACGGCCTAATGGGCCAATGATAGTAAATGCTAAGAAACCTGCGATAAAGAGTGAGAATAACGGGGTAATTAAGTTATCTAAGAATGAAGGAACAACTTTACGGAAGCCTTTTTCTAAGGTTGCTAATACCCATGCAGAAACTAATGTTGGGATAACAGTACCTTGATAGCCAACTTTTTCAATTTCTAAACCAAGCACATTCCAATATTGGATTTTGCCACTTGCAAGGGTTAATGCATAGTTCCAGCCATCTGCTAATGCAGGGTGAACTAATAACATACCAAGGGCTGCACCTAAGAATGGGTTACCACCAAATTTACGAGTAGCAGAGAAACCTAAAAGAACAGGTAAGAAGACGAATGGTGCGTTTGCGAAGGTGTTCATTAAGTCCACTAAATCCGCAATACCAGGGTACATATCAACAACGTTCACACCTTCAGCAAAGAAGCCTTTTGCGGTGAGCATTGAGTGAATACCCATTAACAAACCGCCTGCGACGATTGCTGGAATAATCGGAACGAAGATGTCTGCTAAGCCTTTTACGATACCTTGTAAGACGCCTTGTTTTTGTGCGCCAGCACTTGCTACTTCAGCTGTACTCATATCGCCAATACCTAAAATGTTGGTTAATTCAGCGTGAACTTTGTTTACGGTGCCTGAACCAAAAATAATTTGGTACTGACCCGCCACAGAGAACTGACCTTTGACGCCTTCAATGTTCTCAATGCCTTCCTTATCAATTAAAGATTCATCTTTAACTACCATACGTAAACGGGTTGCACAGTGTGCTGCGGCAGAGATATTCTCTTTGCCCCCAAGTTTATCAATCACTTGTTGAGCGATTTGAGGAAAGTTCATAGTTACCACCTATTTTGTGTGAGTGAGATTATTAAAATTTAAACGATTGCATTTTAACTAAAACGATTTAGCAGAGAAAGTGAATTTTGCTAAAACGTTTTAGTTTTGTAATCTAGATCACATTTTTAGCAATATTTAGCAAAATATGCTCTTATATATGTAAAAAACAAAAGAAAACAGACCGCTTATTAAGAAAAAAATGAATAAAAGAAAAACAAGCAAAAGTTTGATTTAGATAAAATTCTTCTCTTTCTAAACTAATTATAACTAGCTAAAATTTAGTTATTCTTTTTTTTACAATGAGGTCTTTATGCTGTACTTTGAGTTTTTACTCCTATTAGCTTTTCTCTATGCGGGTAGCCGTTATGGTGGTATCGGTTTAGGTGTTGTTTCTGGAATAGGCCTAGCCGTAGAAGTCTTTATTTTAAGAATGCCACCAGGTAAAGCGCCTATCGATGTAATGTTAATTATTTTGGCTGTAGTTACCTGTGCATCTATTTTAGAAGCTGCAGGCGGCTTAAAATATATGCTACAAATTGCGGAGCGTATTTTACGTAAAAATCCAAAACGTGTAACATTACTTGGTCCTATCGTTACATATGTTATGACCTTTATGCTTGGTACAGGTCATTCCGTTTATTCTGTAATGCCAATTATTGCGGATGTTGCTCTTAAAAATGGTATTCGTCCAGAACGTCCAATGGCCGCATCTTCAGTTGCTTCACAACTTGCTATTACATCAAGTCCACTTTCCGCTGCTGTAGTATTTTATCTTGCACAAATTACGCAGTTACCAGGGTTTGAGCATGTGACGTTATTAAGCATTATTGGTGTAACTGTTCCTGCAACTTTTGCTGGTACAATTGCACTCTCTCTGTATAGCTTACGTCGTGGTAAAGAATTACAAGATGATCCAGAATATCAACGCCGTTTGCAAGATCCTATTTGGCGTGAGCGTATTCTTAGCACAACAAGTACAACATTAAATGAAGCACTTCCAGCTGGAGCCAAAACAGCGGTGCTACTTTTCTTGCTCTCATTAGCTACTATTGTTGTGATTGCGATGTTCCCAGAAATTCGTACAGTGGCAACAGGTGAGAAAGTCAAACCGATTTCAATGTCACTTATCATTCAAATGATGATGCTCTGTTTCGGTGGTATCATTCTACTTGCAACTAAGACTAACCCACAAACCGTACCAAATGGTGTGGTGTTTAAATCAGGAATGGTGGCAGCGATTGCGATTTTCGGGATTGCGTGGATGAGTGACACTTACTTCCAATATGCAATGCCACAATTTAAAGCGGGTATTACGGAAATGGTTGAAACTTATCCGTGGACCTTTGCTTTCGCACTCTTTGCAGTCTCTGTGGTAATCAATAGCCAAGCGGCAACGGCGGTAATGTTATTACCAGTAGGTATCGGCTTAGGTTTACCAGCACCGTTGTTAGTCGGTTTAATGCCAGCAACATATGCTTACTTCTTTATTCCTAATTACCCGTCAGATATTGCAACTGTAAACTTTGACGTAACAGGTACAACTAAAATTGGTAAATTCTACTTTAACCACAGTTTCATGGTACCAGGTTTAATTGGGGTTGTTGTAGCGTGTTGCGTTGGTGTTGCGATTGCAAATGTGATTATTTAGTTATCTAGATAGTATCATTACAAAAAATAACAGGCTGATTTTCTCAGCCTGTTTTGTTTGATAAGGAATTACAAATTTAGAATATACATTTTTATCTCTTACTATACTGTGACTCCAACGAGTTTACCAATCATCCCTGTAACTCCCATCGCAATGACTCCCCAAATTACGATACGTGTAATTGCAGGTCTAACAGGTGCTCCACCTAATTTAGCAGATACATAGCCTAATGTAGCTAATCCAAATAATGTAGAGATAATTAGACCAACTAGCATAGCATCTATTGGAAGACATAATACGACGAGTAGTGGAATTACTGCTCCTACTGCAAAGGCTGCTGCAGATGATAGTGCTGCTTGTAATGGATTAGCGAAAGACTCTTCTGAAATCCCAATTTCATCACGCATATGGGCATCAAGGGCATTATGAGCTGTAAGCTGTTTTGCGACTTCTAGGGAAAGTTCGGGCGTTAGACCGCGTTGCTGATAAATCTCAGCTAATTCTTGTAACTCTTCTTCTGGGTGAATTTCTAATTCTCGTTTTTCCATTTCCATATCGGCTTTTTCAGTATCTGCTTGACTATAAACAGAAACATATTCGCCTGCAGCCATTGAAATAGCGCCACCCACAAGTGCAGAAACACCCGTTAATAACAATGTATTAAATTCAGGTTGAGCCGCAACCATACCTGTCATTAAACTTGCGCAAGAAATTAAGCCATCATTTGCGCCTAGAACGCTTGCTCGTAACCAATTGCTACGATGGCTTAAATGATGTTCCCCATGTTGAATTTTCATAATCATTTTCCAAAAATAAAGGCGGTCACATAACCGCCTATCATTTTACATAAGAAATAAACTATCCGTAATATATTTTAATTGTCCTAAGTTATTAGGCATTATATTTAAGTAATTAGCTTTTTATAAATAACGAAATCGATTCCAAATGTGCCGTATGGGGAAACATATCAATCATAGCGGATTGTTTTAAGCGATAGCCTTGCTCAATCAATTTTTCGGCATCACGCACTAAGGTTGCGGGGTTACAAGAAACATAAACGATGCGTTCAGGTTTTAAGGCACAAAGATGATCGAGAGCGAATAAAGCGCCATTGCGAGCAGGGTCGAGCAAAACTTTATTAAACTGTGTTTTTGCCCAAGTCTGATCGACAAAGGGTTGATCTAAGTCCGTTTGGTAAAAATGTGCGTTGTTGATGCGATTGTGTTTCGCATTCTCTTTTGCTTGTTGAACCATCGGCTCAACGCCTTCTATGCCAACGACTTCTTCGACAAGCGGTGCGATCGGCAAGGTAAAATTCCCCATACCGCAGAATAAGTCTAATACACGATCATCACCTTTAAGCTCAAGCCATTCGATTGCTTTATTGACCATCAATTGATTCATTTCAGGGTTTACCTGAATAAAATCACGAATCGAAAAGGTGAGCGTTAAACCGTTAATTTGATAGAAAGGTGTTTCGCCACGCCATTGTTCAATTTGCTCTTTTTCGGTCATCACAAAAAGGAGAAGATCTTCTTGCTCTGCAAAGGCTGTTAATTTTGCACGATCTTGTGAATGAAGTTCCCCAATATGTCGAAGAAGTAAGGCTATGCCGTTATCTGCACGCACCAGCTCAAGATGCCCTAGCTGTTTTTTATTTTTCCATTGTGCGAAAAGTTGTTGTAATTTCGGTAAAAGTTGAGCAAGGGGAGCTTCAAGTACATCGCATTGTGTGAGTGGAATAATCTCTTGTGAATTGGCTTGGCGAAAGCCAATGACCAACTCATTTTTTTGTATCGCAATACTTAATTTCGCTCGGCGACGATATGTTGTGCCTTGTCCGACAAGCATTGGTTGAAGTGAAATGGGTTCGGCTTGCAATTTTTGTAAACGTTGAAATAAGGTTTGTTGCTTTGTCGAACGTTGTAAATCCAATGGGATATGTTGCATTTGGCAACCGCCACATCGACTATACAGAGTACAGAATGGCTCTTGGCGATTTGCAGATTTTTGTAAAAATCTGACCGCTTGCGCTCGACCATATTGGCGTTTTTCTTCGATAACCTTAGCTTCGACGGTTTCATCGGGCAAAGCATTTTCAACAAACCACGTTTTGCCATCAACTTTCGCCACGCCCAAACCTTGATAATCTAAAGATTGAATGTGAAAACGTTGTAAAGCGGTGGGTTTAATGGATTTTTTTGCAATTTTGTCGGAATAAAAGATCGCCATTTGAATAAGGTTTAAACAAATAAAATTATCCGTTATTATAGCCTAAACTTAAGTGTTATTGATAATTCAGACTAATTAATTGAACAGGCATTGTCGCTTTTAACACCGCTCCAAAGGAGCGGACTTATGCTTAACCTAGGGTGAAACCCTAGGCAAAATGGGAGAAAGAAAATGGATTCAGCTTGGACATCACGTTTTTTAGCCGATAAACAGAGAGAACAAGATCACCGCTCGCCTTTTCAGCGAGATCGTGGACGGATTCTCCATTCGGAAGCCTTTCGCTGTTTACAGGCAAAAACACAGATTCACGCCGTCGGTGAAGATGATTTTTATCGCACACGTTTAACTCACTCCCTTGAAGTTGCTCAAATTGGCAGTAGCTTACGAGCGAAGCTAGCAGAAGATCGTCAAGGCTTTCAAGCGGTCTGTTCCGATCCAACATTTGCAAAATTTAATGATGATCTGACCGCTTTATTGCCATCTCGCAGTCTTATTGAGTCCCTTTGTTTTGCCCACGATATTGGTCACCCGCCGTTCGGTCACGGTGGAGAAATGGCGTTAAATTATAAAATGCAAGCATTTGGCGGGTTTGAAGGAAATGCTCAATCATTTCGAATTGTGACGCAACTAGAGCCTTACACGCAAAGTGCAGGAATGAATCTAACTCGCCGAACCTTGCTAGGCATTATTAAATATCCAACTTTTATCGATCTCACGACGCCACGAGAGCCGAAAGCGATCCCGAATAGCCGTTATATCAATCTACACGATCTAAAAACGAGTAAGGGGATTTTTCGTGATGATAGCCGTTTTTTTGAATGGGTACTTGAGCCACTTTCTCTTTTAGATAATGCCCGTTTTCAGCAAATTAGCTTGAGTGAAGATCCGCAGCTTCCCCATAAAACCTGCTATAAGTCGTTGGATTGTAGCATTATGGAACTTGCTGATGATATTGCCTATGGTGTTCACGATTTAGAAGACGCTATCGTTGGCGGAATGGTGACCCCGCAATCGTGGCAAAATGCAGAGCAAGCTTTAAGCCAATGTGAGTCGCAATGGGTGCAAAAAATGCTCCCCGAAATCAGTAAAAAATTGTTCTCAACTCACCGCTATGAGCGTAAAGATGTGATTGGTGCCTTAGTCAATTATTTTGTTACTAATGTGAAATGGGCAGAGACAGCTGATTTTGAAGAACCCTTGTTGCGTTTTAATGCTATTTTGCCTGATGAAGTTCAAGCAGTGTTAGATATTCTAAAAACCTTTGTTTATCAATATGTTATCTGCGATGTTAAAACGCAACGGGTGGAATATAAAGGGCAACGTATTTTGATGGATCTGTTTGATATGCTCAGTTGTGACCCAACCCGCTTATTGCCAAAACCTGTGGCAGAGCGTTGGCAACAAATGGATATGCCACAACGCCCACGAGTAATTTGTGATTATCTTGCCAGTATGTCAGACGGGCAAGCGTTCAAGTTATATCAAAGTTTGTAGTAAATCTTACCGCTTGCCCCTAAAAAATCAGGTAAAATAGCCCCGAAAATTTAAGTAGAACAACAGAGAGGTAAGTATGAGCTTTGTCGTCGGACAACGTTGGATTAGCGAGTCGGAAAATAACTTAGGATTAGGCATTGTTACCGCAGTGGATAATCGCACTGTGACCCTTTCATTTCCTGCATCGGACGAACAACGTGTGTACGCTGTTGCCGTTGCCCCTTTAACCCGTGTGCAATTTCAAAAAGGCGACCGCATCACCAGTGTTGATGGCTGGCAGTTAGATGTAGAAGATGTCATTGAAAATCAAGGGGTTGCACTCTATTTAGGTAAACGTGTTGATACTCAAGAAGAGAGCGTTTTACCTGAAATGCAACTCGATCACAAAGTCAGTTTCAGCAAACCGCAGGATCGTCTTTTCTCTGCCCAAATTGACCGTAGCGACCGTTTTGCTTTGCGTTATCGTGCATTAAAACATCAGCAGGCTCAATTTCAGTCGGCATTGCGTGGAATGCGTGGCATTCGGGCAAGTCTTATTCCCCACCAGTTACATATCGCCAAAGAAGTCGGGCAACGCCTTGCCCCACGCGTGTTACTTGCCGATGAAGTCGGTTTAGGTAAAACCATTGAAGCGGGTATGATTTTGCAACAGCAACTGTTCGCAGGGCGAGTAGATCGAGTGTTGGTGTTAGTGCCAGAGAGCTTGCAACATCAGTGGTTAGTGGAAATGTTACGCCGTTTTAGCCTGAATTTCTCCCTGTTTGATGAAGAACGCTGTGCCGATTTCACCAAAAAAGATGAAGATAACAACGACATCAGCGAAAATCCGTTTGAGACAGAAAGCTTTGTGATTGCATCTATCGACTGGCTGGCGACTTCTCCACAGCGAGCAAAACAGGTGTTGGAAGCAGACTGGGATATGTTGATTGTCGATGAAGCTCACCATTTGGAATGGGACGAACATAATCCGAGTATGGCGTATCAGTTTGTTGCTCAATTATCTAAACAAATTGCGTCGGTGTTACTGCTTACAGCAACCCCTGAACAGCTTGGGCAAGAGAGCCATTTTGCCCGTTTAGCCCTGTTAGATCCTGACCGTTTTTATGATTATCAAGCCTTTGTCGCAGAGCAGAAACAGTATCAGCCTGTTGCCGATGCAGTGGCGACCTTGCTTAACGACAAGCCGTTGAGTGCCAAAGAGCAAGAAAGTATCAGCGAATTGCTTGCGGAAGAAGATGTTGAACCGATGTTCCGTATCATCAATTCGGACGCAAGCGAAGAGCAACGCCGAGATGTGCGTCAAGAGTTGATTAGTGAACTGATCGACCGTCACGGCACAAGCCGAGTGCTGTTCCGCAATACTCGTCAAGGGGTGAAAGGCTTCCCACACCGTATTTACAATGAAATTGTGTTGGAAATGCCCAGTCAGTATGCTAACGCCTTGAAAGTAATGGGAATGATGGGCGGAAATAAGATGGACGATCTGCTCTATCCTGAGCGAATGTTCCAACGAATGAACCCGAATGCCAAATGGCACGAGTTCGACCCACGTATTGAGTGGCTGATTACGTTCTTGAAAAATCACCGTGATGAGAAAATTTTGGTGATCTGTAAACAGGCGGATACGGCAATTCAGCTTGAGCAAGTGTTGCGTGAAAAAGAAGGTATTCGTTCAGCGGTGTTCCACGAGAAAATGTCGATTGTTGAGCGTGATAAAGCGTCCGCTTACTTTGCTCAACAGGAAGAAGGGGCGCAGGTGCTGATTAGCTCGAGTATCGGTTCGGAAGGGCGAAACTTCCAGTTCGCTCGCCGTTTGGTGCTGTTTAATTTGCCTGATAATCCTGATTTGCTGGAGCAAAGTATCGGGCGTTTAGATCGTATCGGGCAGAAACACGACATTGAAATTTATGTGCCGTGCTTTAACCATTCCACCCAAATGCTGTTAGCTGAGTGGTATCACCGTGGCTTAAATGCCTTTGAAGAGACTTGTCCGATGGGGGCAACGCTATTTAGAGAATTTCATCAAGAACTGACCGCTTTCTTGCTCAATCCTGAACGCAATGAAGCCTTTGAGAGCTTTGTGGAACAGACCCACAAACGTCAGCAACAGCTTAAAGTTGAACTGGAAAAAGGGCGAGATCGCTTGCTTGAACTCAATTCAAATGGCGGTGAAACGGCTCAACAACTCGCTCAAGCCATTGCAGAACAAGACAACAATCCGCAGTTGGTGAATTTTACTTTGAATTTATTTGATGTGATCGGGCTTGAACAGGAAGATTTAGGCGAAAAAAGCATTGTAATTAGCCCAACGGGGCATATGCTCGTGCCTGATTTCCCGGGGCTTTCCGAAGAAGGCAACACCGTTACCTTTGACCGTGAACTTGCCTTGATGCGTGAAGATGTACTGTTCTTAACGTGGGATCACCCGATGATCCGCAACGGTATCGATCTTATTACATCAGGCGATATTGGTAAAAGTGCTGTTTCGTTGCTCGTGAATAAAAACTTGCCTGCAGGTACGCTGTTGTTAGAAGCGGTTTACATTGTGGAAGCCCAAGCCCCGAAAGGCTTACAGCTCACCCGTTTCCTACCGCCAACGCCAGTACGAGTGTTGCTTGATAGCAAGGGCAATGATATGGCATCGCAAGTCTCCTTTGCCGGTTTGGAAAAACAGCTCAAGCCTGTCAATAAACAGATGGCGAATAAAATTGTCAAAATGGCTCGTGGCGATATTGAGAAGTTGATTACGCTTAGCGAAGCAAAAATTGCTCCGCAAGCCCAAGCTCTTATTGCTCAAGCCAAACAAAATGCCGATCACACTTTAACGGCAGAATTACACCGCTTGACATCACTTCAAGCCGTGAACAAAAACATTCGTGCCGATGAAGTCAATGCCCTTGAGCAGTTGCGAGAAAAATCGTTAGAACAGCTTGAACAAGCGAATTGGCGATTAGATAGTTTAAGGGTGATAGTGAGTAATCAGGCATAAGCCGAGATAGAGTAGTAGAGAAAATAGCTTAATGCCTTATTAGGCATTAAGCATAATATTTATGCTTTAGGCGATTTATTTATCGTGCTTTTTCTCATTCCAAGGTGCTACCCAAAACAGGCAAAGCATTCCCGGAATAGCTAAGAAGAAACAGATCCAATAGAAGTGATAAAAGCCCACGCTTTCTGCCAATGCTCCTGATGTTGCACCGATCAGTTTGCTTGGGATTGCGGTTAAACTAGTGAAAATCGCAAATTGGGTGGCGGTGTAAAGCGGGTTGGTTTCACGGGAAATATAGGCAACAAAGCAGGCTGTGCCTAAGCCGATGCCGATATATTCGCCCACGATAACTGCCGATAAAGCAAAGCGTTCGTAAGTGCCGATCGTCTCAAATTTGCCGTGACTGGCAAGCCACGCAAAGCCGAGTAACATCAGCATTTGGAACACGCCGAAAATCCAAAGCGAGCGGTTCACGCCGATGCGTAACATCAACACACCGCCGACCATTCCAGCCACAATTGATGCCCATAAGCCATTGATTTTAACCGCTGTGCCTAAATCGGTACGGCTAAAACCCATATCTAAAATAAAAGCACTTTGGAGCGTTGCGGCAAAAGAGTCGCCCAGATTATAAAGCAACATAAAGGTGAGCGTACCGACCGCTGCCCATAAGCCTTTGCGTTGGAAAAACTCTTTGAATGGGATAACAAAAGCTTCGTGGAAAGGTAAATGGCGGTTATCTTGCAAAATTTTCGGCTCTTTGGCTAAGAATAGGCTCAAAATAATGCCAGGTATCATAAATAACGCCGTGAATAAAAACACCGTTTCCCACGGATAATGATCGGACACAATCAAAGCTAAACCGCCTGGAATTAAGCCTGCGATACGGTAGCCGTTGATATGAACGGAGTTGCCTAAGCCGAGTTCTTCATCACTTAAAATTTCACGGCGATAGGCATCGACCACAATATCTTGCACCGCTGACACCGCAGCCACTGCAATGGCTAACATCATCACCGCTTTGATGTCTTGCGTTGGATTGAAAAAGCCAAAGCAAGCTATTAAGCCGAGCAAGATCACTTGGGTAAAGAACATCCAGCTACGGCGGCGACCAAGAAAGTTCGGGTAGTAGCGGTCAAACAATGGCGCGACCAAAAACTTCCACGTATAAGGCAAGCCCACAATCGCAAAAAAGCCGATGGTTTTCAAATCGACCTGCTCCGAGCGTAACCACGCAGGAATAAGCTGATAGATAAAATATAACGGCAAGCCCGATGTAAACCCTGTAAATACGCAGAGCAACATTTTGTAACTAAATATTTGTCGCCAAAGAGAAACCTGTGCTTGCTCGCTCATCTTCTACCCCTTATAACCGTTCGGGTTATTTTTCTGCCAATTCCACGTATCTTTCATCATCTGATTGAGATCGTATTGCGTTTTCCAACCAAGCTGTTCAAGGGCTTTTTGCGGATTTGAGTAACACACCGCAATATCGCCTGGACGGCGATCGACCAATTTATAAGGAACATTGATGTTATTAGCTTGCTCAAAGGCTTTCACCATATCCAGCACAGAATAGCCCGTACCTGTGCCTAAGTTATACACGTGGAAACCTGCATCATCTTGATGTTTTTCTAAGGCTTTCAAATGCCCGATAGCCAAATCTACAACATGAATATAATCACGCACGCCCGTGCCGTCGTGGGTGTCGTAATCACTGCCGAATACGGAAAGTTGTTGCAACTTGCCAACCGCCACTTGACTGATATAAGGCAATAAATTATTTGGAATACCGTTAGGATCTTCACCAATCAGACCGCTTGCGTGAGCCCCAACAGGATTGAAATAGCGTAACACCACCGCACTGAATTGTGGGAAAGCACGAGCCGTATCTTCTAAGATACGTTCAACCATATATTTTGATGTGCCATAAGGGTTAGTTGTACCACCGACTTCGCAATTTTCAGTAATCGGGATCTCTTTTGGATCGCCATAAACCGTTGCCGATGAACTAAACACAATGGTATTCACATTGGCTTTGAGCATCTCTTCCACTAGCACAATCGAGCCTGTGACATTATTTTGATAATAACGCAACGGCTCACGCACGCTTTCGCCCACTGCTTTTAAGCCAGCAAAGTGAATGACGGAGTCGATCCGATTTTCCGCAAAAATGTGGCGTAACATCGTACGATCTAAAATATCTCCCTGATAAAAGCGGACGGATTTTCCCGTAATTTGCTTCACACGCTCTAAAGAGATTTCTGATGAGTTGGACAAATTATCCAACACCACAATCTCTTTACCTTGATTTAATAATTCCACCACTGTATGTGAGCCGATATAGCCTGCTCCGCCTGTGACTAAAATTGCCATAGCTTGATCCTTATATAAAAAATTTGCGGTTAGTTTACTCTTTTTCGCAAAAAAATCATCAAATCTAACCGCTTGTATTGCTTAATTTTAACTGTTTAAAGAGCGTTGCTTTCTCTTTATCGCTTAAAATACGATATTCTCCCGCCGCTAAATCGGCTAGTTGAAATTCTCCCAAGCCAACTCGAACCAGACGTAACGTTGGAAAGCCAATATGTGCTGTCATTCGACGAACTTGACGATTTCTCCCTTCGGTAATTTTTAACTCAATCCACGACGTTGGAATAGTTTTTCGCTCACGAATTTTAGGGGCGGTTGCCCACTCAAAATCAGGTGCAGAAATTGCTTTTGCTTTGGCAGGTTTGGTTAAACCATCTTTTAATTCAACACCTTTGTTCAGTTTGGCTAAATCTTCAGCCTGTGGAATTCCTTCAACTTGCACCCAATAGGTTTTCTCTTTTTCAAATTTTGGGTTGGCTAAACGATGTTGAATTTCGCCATTATTTGTCAACAATAACAGCCCTTCGCTATCACGGTCCAAACGCCCAACGGGATAAATGTGTGGAATAGGAATAAACGCTTTGAGTGTTTGGCGATGTTGCTCATCGGTAAATTGTGTGAGTACATCATAAGGCTTGTTAAACAGTACAACGACAGTTTCTGAAAACGAGAGAGCCGTTTTTTTAGGTCGCTGAATAGGGCGTTTTTTTAGGGGTGATTTAGGTTTAAACATAGTTAAATAGTGGGTGCAAGTCACCCACAATCGTTATTTCTATAATTTCACAGGCTCAATAATTTCACTTGGATAGCAACCCAACACTTTGACGAAACTCGTGACACTTTCCAACGCTTTTAACGCATTTTGGGTATTTTCGTTGTGAATGTTGGCATCAAGTTCCACATAGAACATCTCTTCCCACGGTTTGCCGTAAATCGGGCGAGACTCCAATTTCACCATACGAATCCCGTGCTGTTTAAAGACAATTAACGCATCAACCAAGGCTCCAGCTTGTTGTGTTGTGGTCATCAATAACAGGGTTTTGGTTTGCACTTGTGGCGATACATTCACAGGATTTTTTGCCACCACAATAAAGCGAGTGATGTTGTTCTCTTGATTAGCAATATCACTTTTTAATACTTCTAAACCATACAATTTACCGCCGTCTTCATTGCCCAACGCCACACAATTTGGTTTGTTCAAGCGAGCCACTAATTGCATTGCGTGGGAGCTACTTTCACAATATTTAATATGCACTTTATCAAGGCTTTGAATAAATTGACTACACTGTTGTGCTGGCTGTGGGTGGGTGTAAATCGTATCAACCTGTGCAAAATCAGCGTTACTCGTTCCTAACACACAATGTTTAATCGGATAGGCAAGCTCACCGACTAAGGTCAAATCCGTATGTTGCAACAGATCATAGACTTCGTTGATCGAGCCTGATGTAGTATTTTCAAGGGGCAACACGCCGTAATCCGCCTCACCCTGTTTCACTTTCTCAAATACCGCATCAAAGGATTCACAGCTTAATTCCACAAGGGAAGCGGTGCTATTTTTCATAAATTGACGAGAAGCCAAATGCGAATAAGAGCCACGCATACCCAAAAAAGCAAGGGTGATATTCTCTTGATTTTGATTGAGCTTATTTTGCAGGTAATGCTGTTGAGTCAGCACCGAATCTTCAATAATCCGCTGGAAAATTTGTGTCACATATTGCGGATCAAGCTGATAATTCTCTGCTTGAGCAAAATTGACCAACTCTTGCAGTAACTGTTTTTCACGCTCCACATCACGCAACGGCTTTTTGGTGATCTCTTTACTTCGCACCACATCAAAGGCTAAGCGGTGGCGTTCAGAGAGTAATTTCAATAAGTTACGGTCAATTTGTGTAATTTGCTGACGAATATCCGATAAATCTAACGACATTGTGTGTTCCTAAGCGGTCAGTTTGGGTTGATTTTTTGCAATCTAGTTATATTAAAGGCTTGAGATTCTAGCGACTTCCCTTTTAAATCACAATCAACTAATGAAAATAATCGCTAAAATGGTAAGATACCGCGATTTTAGTAAATAAAGAGGATATCGAATGTCAAACCCACTTTTAAACCACACAGGTTTACCTAAATTCTCACAAATTCAACCTGAACACGTGGTGCCTGCTATTGAGCAATTAATTCAACAATGCCGTGATACCATTGAGCAAGTAGCACAAATTGAGCAGCCGACTTGGGAAAATTTCTATCTACCACAAGCCATTACGGGCGATAAACTTTCTCGTGCGTGGTCGCCTGTCGGACATTTAAATGCCGTGAAAAATAGCCCTGAATTGCGTGAAGCCTATCAAGCCTGTTTGCCGATGTTGTCGGAATACAGCACTTGGGTGGGGCAACATCAAGGGTTGTATCAAGGCTATGTGAAGCTCAAAAATAGCCCTGAGTTTGCTCACTATTCCCTTGCTCAGAAAAAGGCGATAGAAAACAGCTTGCGTGATTTTGAGTTATCGGGCATTTCGTTACCTGCCGATAAACAGAAACGTTATGGCGAAATTTCTGCTCGTTTGTCAGAACTTAGCTCACAATTTAGCAACAATGTGCTTGATGCCACAATGGGTTGGGATATTGTGATTGAAGATGAAGAACAGCTCAAAGGCTTGCCAGAATCTGCGTTGGAAGGGGCGAAATTATCCGCTCAAAGCAAAGAGAAATCGGGCTACCGTTTCACCCTTGAGTTTCCAAGCTATTTGCCTGTAATGACCTATTGCGAAAACCGTGAACTTCGCCAAAAAATGTATGAAGCCTATAACACACGGGCATCAGATCAAGGTCCAAACTCAGGTAAATGGGATAACTCAGCCATTATGGCGGAAACCCTTGAGTTACGCTTAGAGTTAGCCAAATTACTCGGTTTTGAAAGCTATGCCGATCTTTCCCTTGCGACCAAAATGGCGGAAAACCCAACACAAGTGGTTGATTTCTTGGAAGGTTTAGCAAATCGTTCTAAAGAGCAAGGCAAAAAAGAGTTAGCTGAGCTAAAAGCCTTTGCAAAAGAGAGCTATGGCGTAAGCGAGTTACAGCCGTGGGATATTGCGTTTTATAGCGAAAAACAGAAACAAGCCCTATATGCGATCAACGATGAAGAGCTTCGTCCTTATTTCCCTGAAGAACGTGTTCTTTCGGGGTTATTTGAACTGGTGAAACGCATTTTTGGTATGCGAGTGGAAGAGCAGAAAGAATTTGACAGCTATCACGAAAATGTTCGTTTTTTCAATATTTTTGATGAAACAGACCGCTTGCGTGGTTCATTCTATTTGGATTTATACGCTCGTGAAAATAAACGTGGCGGTGCTTGGATGGACGATTGTATCAATCAAAAACGTCTAGCGGACGGTTCATTGCAAAAACCTGTTGCCTACTTAACCTGTAACTTCAATAAACCGATTGGCGATAAACCAGCTCTGTTCACACACGATGAAGTCACAACCCTGTTCCACGAGTTTGGACACGGTATTCACCATATGCTGACCGAAATTGATGTGGGTGATGTTTCAGGGATTAACGGCGTGCCGTGGGATGCGGTTGAGCTACCAAGTCAATTCCTTGAAAACTGGTGCTGGGAAGAAGAGGCTCTTGCCTTTATTTCAGGGCATTACCAAACAGGCGAACCACTGCCAAAAGAGAAATTGACCCAGTTACTGAAAGCGAAAAACTTCCAAGCCGCAATGTTTGTGTTACGCCAGTTAGAATTTGGCTTATTCGATTTCCGTTTACATATGAGCGAACCGAAAGAAAATATTGTGTTAGATACGCTAAAAGCGGTCAAAGCACAAGTTGCCGTGGTGGAATTGCCGACCTTCGTACGCACCCCACACAGCTTCTCGCACATTTTCGCTGGGGGCTATGCCGCAGGCTATTACAGCTACTTATGGGCGGAAGTATTATCGGCAGATGCCTTTGCACGTTTTGAAGAAGAAGGGATTTTCAATCGTGAAGTCGGTCAGTCTTTCTTAGATAACATCTTAACCCGTGGCGGTTCGGAAGAACCGATGGTGTTGTTTGAACGCTTCCGTGGTCGTAAGCCAACGTTAGATGCGTTGTTAAGACATAAAGGCATCGGACATTAATCTAAAAGAAACTGATCGCAAGCGGTCAGTTTCTCTCTATTTTTTGCAAAATAGTCAAAGAAAAAGGAAGAACAATAAATGTTCTTCCTTTTCCATTATTTCTTCACAATCTCACCATTTCGAACTTCTGTACTAACAGCCGTACTTCGATTTTTTGTCGTAAAATCAGCGCCTTCAAATTCACCTGTTTGATTTCCTAAGAAGAAACTACGGTATTCTTTTACCCACATCGCCGTTGCGCCACAGACTGCAACAGGCATCACTACTAAATTAATAAAAGGTAGCATAGTAAACAGGCTGACCAATGCACCAAAGGTAAAATTCATAGTTCGGTATTGCGCCAATGCATTTCGCATACGCTGAAATTGGATTTTATGGTTATCAAAAGGATAGTCACAGTACTGAATCGCAATGAGCCAAGCCCCAAAAATAAAGGCTAACACAGGCACTACGGTTTGCCCTAAAACAGGCACAAAACCTAATAAAAACAACGCAATAAGACGGGGAATGCTATACCACATTTTTTGCCACTCTCGTTTTAACATTCTCGGCACGTCTTTAAGCATCTCCGCAAATCCCATTTCTGTTAAATTTTCACCCGATAATTGCTGTTCAACTTTTTCAGCCAGTAAGGCGTTAAACGGCGCAGCGATAAAATTAGCAAGGGTTGTAAAGGCAAAATAAAATGCCACGAGAATCATCAAAAAGATCAGCGGAATAAGAATAAAGCTTAACCACTCAAGCCAAGAAGGTAGGAGCGCATCAAGTAATCCACCGACATTCGCAAAGAAAAACCAAATTAATCCAATCATCAATACCGCATTAATAATGACGGGAAAAATGATAAAAGGCATTAACTGACGCTGTAACATTAAACGCCAGCCATAGATAAAATAATGGAAGCCTGCTCCAATTTGAGTCTCAGGCGTAGAAAATGGTGAAGACATAATCAACCTTTCTGTTCAAATTTTTAAAAGAAATATGGTAAGCTATACACCTACATTTCGCCAAGGACGAAATTTTAAATTTGACGTTTTTTTAAGCTAAAGAGGACAAAATGGACACGCATATTCTTTTCTTTATTTTAGCAGGGGTATTAATCGCTGTTTTAATCGGATACAGTATTTGGTCTGCACGCCGTGAAAAATCACGCGTTTTTTCTAATACCTTTACCACTCGTCCGCCTTCTGCACCGATTAATAATGAGATTACTGCGGATATTCCAGCAAGCTTAAATACTCAAGGAATGCATTCGTACACATCTGCTCACCAAGAGACGCCAGCACATGATATGGCGCAAGTGCAACAAGATGTACAAGAAAATGTGAGCAAAATCCGTATTAGCTTACAAGATCAACCGCAAAATACGCAAAATACAACCTATCAAACAAACAGCGTTGAACAGGCATCTTTTGAAGCACAATCACAGCCTGAAGTGCAGTTGAACGAATCATCAGCACCACAGCAGATGCAACAAACAGCAGAGCCGAGCATTGTTACGCTTTATGTGGTTGCGCCTGAAGGGGCTCAATTCCGTGGTGATGTTGTGGTTCAAAATTTAGAAGCGCTTGGCTTTTTATATGGCGAATACCAAATTTTCCACCGTCATTTAGATAATCCAGCAAGCCCAGTTCTCTTTAGCGTGGCGAATATGATGCAACCAGGTGTCTTTGATTTAGCTAAAATTGAGCAATTTGCGACAGTAGGTTTAGTATTCTTTATGCACCTTCCTTCAGCAGGTAACGATCTTGCAAATCTCAAATTGATGATTAGAACGGTGGAAAGCTTTGCTCAATCTGTGGGTGGCTTTATTTTAGATGAACAGCAACAGCTGTTTGATGATGAAAAACGTCAACATTATCTGTTACGTGTAAAATCATAATTTGCAAAAAATATATTAAATCTGACCGCTTGCAAGCGGTCTTTTTTATCGAGAAATTTACCTATGCCAAACTCTATTGAAGCTCAACTTGAACATTTACGTGAAAAACTGCGTGAATATGAATACCACTACCACGTTTTAGATAATCCACTTGTACCTGATGCGGAATATGACCGCTTGATGAATGAATTAAAAAATTTGGAATGGCAATATCCTGAATTAATCACGTCCGATTCACCGACCCAACGCGTTGGAGCAAAACCGTTAGATGGCTTTGCTCAAATTACCCACGAAATCCCGATGCTCTCTTTAGACAATGCTTTTTCTGATGATGATCTCACAGGCTTTTTGCGTCGTATTGAAGATCGTATTGCGATCAACAGTAATCAGATTGAATTTTGCTGTGAACCGAAACTCGATGGCTTAGCGGTAAGTATTCTTTATGTTGATGGTGTGCTAACTCAAGCCGCAACCCGTGGCGACGGGACAACAGGGGAAGATATTACCGCCAATATCCGTACAATTCGCAATATTCCATTAAAACTAAAAAGTAGTCATCCACCACACCGTTTAGAAGTGCGTGGCGAAGTTTTTATGCCACAGCAAGGTTTTGAGCAGTTAAATGAAAAAGCTTTGGCAAAAGGTGAAAAAACTTTTGCCAACCCCCGTAATGCAGCAGCAGGTTCATTACGTCAGCTTGATCCGAAAATCACTAGCCAACGCCCATTAATGTTGAATGCCTATAATATTGGGGTTTATGAGAGTGATGATGAACTCCCGACGACGCATTTTGACCGCTTGCAGTGGTTAAAAACCTTAGGGATTCCTGTCAATGCTGAAATTACATTGGCAACAGGTTCTCAAGCCCTGAGTGCTTTCTACCAAAAAATTCAAGCAAAACGTAGCTCACTGGGTTATGACATTGACGGCACGGTATTGAAAGTCAATGAGATTGCGTTGCAAGAACAGCTTGGCTTTATCTCAAAAGCACCTCGTTGGGCGATTGCTTACAAATTCCCTGCGCAAGAAGAGATGACGATTCTGAACGATGTCGAATTTCAGGTGGGCAGAACGGGGGCAATTACCCCTGTGGCAAAATTAGAACCTGTCTTTGTCGCGGGAGTAACAGTAAGCAATGCTACCTTACATAACGGTGATGAGATTGAGCGTTTAGGCATTGCAATTGGGGATACGGTGATTATTCGCCGAGCAGGCGATGTAATTCCGCAAATTGTGGGCGTTGTGGCTGAACGTCGTCCTGACAATGCAAAAAAAATTGCTTTTCCAACCGCTTGCCCTGTTTGTAACTCAGCTGTGGTACGTGTCGATGGCGAAGCGGTTGCTCGCTGTACAGGGGGATTATTCTGCGGAGCCCAACGTAAAGAGGCGTTAAAGCATTTCGTTTCACGCAAAGCAATGGATATTGATGGCGTGGGTGAAAAACTGATTGAACAACTGATGGAGCGTGAGCTGATCCATACCCCGGCAGATCTGTTTAAACTCGATCACACCACCTTGATGCGTTTAGATCGAATGGGAGAAAAATCCGCCAATAATGCACTACAAAGTATCGAAAAGGCGAAAAATACGACACTTGCTCGTTTCTTATTTGCCTTGGGGATTCGAGATGTGGGCGAATCTACCGCACAAAATCTCGCAAATCACTTTGGTACGCTTGATGCGATTCGCCAAGCGGATTTAGATACACTAAAACAAGTACAAGATGTTGGAGAAGTGGTGGCAAACCGCCTATTCCAATTCTGGCAAGAACCACATAATGTTGAAGTGGTGGAAGATTTGATTGCTCAAGGGGTGACGTGGCAAGATGTGGTGCAACAAGAGATTGCCGACAATCCGTTAAAAGATAAAACGGTGGTACTGACAGGGACATTAACACAGCTCACCCGTGATCAAGCAAAAGCCTTATTACAGCAACTCGGTTGTAAAGTGTCAGGCAGTGTATCAAGTAAAACGGACTATTTGATTGCAGGGGAAAAGGCTGGCTCGAAACTGGCAAAAGCCCAAGAGTTAGGCGTGAAAGTGTTGAGCGAACAAGACTTAGTGAATTTAGCAGGACTATAAGATGGCAGATCCGCATATTCAATCGCCGATGGATGTTTGGGATTATGTGACGGTTATCCTATATCGTTCAGGTTTCGTGCTGGCAACGATAATGCTTGGGCTATTTCCGTTTTATACGGATATCGCCCAACTTGGTTTGTTGATGGCAGGCACAATGCTCGCCTCTTCATTGCATTTATACTTAAAGCAATTTCGCTATTTGTTTCAATTTGCCATGTGGATCGGCTTACTTTGTCACATTTTCGGTTTGACTGAATTAGCGACAGGTGCGGTCTTTGTCGTACTTGGCGGACTAAGCTATAAAGAATATTTCTGCTTTCGGGTCTTTGGCTTAAATTTCCAACCGCTGTTATTGGCGGTGCTATGGTTCAGTTGGGTATTAGCATGGCATCTACCAACGCTCATCTTAAGCGGAATTTGCGCTGTATTACTGCTGTTTCTTTCTATTCAGAAATGGAAGATGCCATTACATTTTGATATCGGGGATAAGAGTAAATATCAGAACTAAAGTTGTTTAAGTCTCTGGTAGGGTGGGCATCCTTGCCCACCGTTGATTTATGTGGTGGGCAAGGATGCCCACCCTACAATCAATTTACTTATCCTTCTTGGATATCCGCAAATTGTGCATCAAGCAACTTCGCCAAATCTTGCGGATTTAACTCCACATCTAACCCACGTTTACCGCCAGAGACAAAAATGGTTTCAAACTGCTCCGCAGAGATATCAATAACGGTCGGTAAACGCTTCTTTTGCCCCAATGGACTAATGCCACCAAGTAAATAACCTGTGGTTTTTTGAGCAATTTCTTTGTCCGCCATTTCCACTTTTTTGACATTCAACGCTTGAGCCGCTCGTTTTAAATTGAGCATTTTTGATACTGGCACAACCATTACTGCGAGCTTTTTCTGATCGCCATTTTCTGCCACAAGTAATGTTTTAAAAACTTGATCCGCATTTAAACCTAATTTATCAACGGCTTCTTGTCCGAAATTGGTGTTATTCGGATCGTGATCATAAGGGTGAAGTTGAAAGGCTATTTTCTGTTTTTTCAATAAATTGATCGCTGGTGTCACGGTTTTTTCCTTTCGCAATCGCGATAAAAAAGAGTAAAATTAGCCTTTATTTTGACGAGAGAGAAACAAAATGGCAAACATTCGTTTAGCAATTACAGCAGATTTTTTATTAGCCGAGAAATTATTAGAAGCCTTAGAACAAAGTAGTTTAGATTTTGAACAAATTTCAGCTGTTGAATTGGAAAGTTTTGGCGAAGAACATTCTCTGCGTTTCGGTGCAAAAGCTGTTGAGCAAATCGCTGTTGAAGATGTCGATTGGTCGCAATTTAGTCACGTTCTCTTTGCGGGCAAAATGGCAAATGCAGAATTGCTGGCTCAAGCGGTACAAGCAGGCTGTGTGATTTTAGATCTCTACGGTATTTCTGCATTAATCGGCAATGTGCCAGTGATTGTGCCAAGTGTAAATAACGAAATGATCGCCAATGTGCGTGAGCGAAATATTGTTGCTTTAGCAAATCCACAAATCAGCCAATTAGCACTTGCCTTAAAGCCATTGTTGGATCAGCCTATTCAACATATTTTTGTCACATCACTGTTGCCATCGGCGTATTTTGGTGATGAAAAAGTGCGTGAGTTAGCAGGACAAACCGCTCAGTTGTTAAACGGTATTCCCCTTGATGATGAAAAACCACGTGTGGCGTTTGATGCTGTGCCTGCGAATGTGCAGGGCGATGAAAAACACCTGCCGTTCTCTCGTGCCTTCGAGCTACAACTTGCAAAAGTTCTGCCAAATCTAACCGCTAGTGTGACTTTCCATTCTGTGCAAGTACCTGTTTTCTATGGCATTTCACAGATGATCAGCGTGCAATCTGAATATACTTTAGATGCAACCGCATTAAGTGAGCAGTGGCAACAACAAGCGTGGGTAAAATTTAACTCTGATAATGTAATTACCCCTGTCAAAAATGGCGAAGATGAAGAAACCAATGTCTTACAGATTAGCCAGCTACTCAATAAAAATGAAAACGCACTACAATTCTGGACAGTGGCTGATGAACAGCGTTTTAGTTTAGCGTTCTTGGCGGTGGAGTTGTTGAAAGAAGTGTTAGAGTATGAATAATATATAATGAAATATAAGCGGTTAGATGACACATATCTTTTACAATATAAGGTTATCTAGCCGCTTTAGTCATTACAGTTCAACTGGTTGTAGCTTTATTCTTTGATCTGCAGTTAAACTATCTATTGAAATAATATGCAATGATTGTTCTGAGTTTGTGAAATCTACGCTTACTTCATCTGGTAGCTTATACATAGCCCCTGTTAGTGGATCTACGATCAAATACCCAGGAATCCCTCCGAATAACAGATTTCCACCAAGATACCATCCATCTACACTAGAATTTAATTCCACCACTTTCTTACGGCTAGCTTTTTTCCCTTTGCTAGGTAATGTAAATGTAATTTTATACTTTTCACCTTTGAAATAGCCAGCACTAGCCTTTAATGTAACTGTATCTGGAGTTACTCCATTTGCAACTTCCTCTCCATTTCTATTTTCTATAGAATATGTTGCCCCTTTTGGGGTAGATTTAATTGTGACTGGGTATTCACTTTTACTTACGATTGTCGCACACCCAGTTGAAAAAATTGCAAGAAACATTAATGTAACTAACTTATATAGATTTTTCATCGTTAAATATCCCTAATTATGTTCCCAATACTTTGAACTAAAAACTATATTTAATCCCAATATTAGCACCAGCTGCAAATGCATTAGAAGCAACTCGGTTATATTCTAGATTTGCATTAAGAGAAACATTATTTGTTAACTTATATTGAGCTCCAGCCATAATTCCCAAACCTAAGCTACTATCAGAATAAGAATCTTGATAGTTAAAATAACTAGATCTTGATGAATATTTAAGATCTGCTTTGGTATATGCAAGACGTAAACCTAGATATGGAGTTAATAGATTAATAGGCGTAAAATCATAAAATCCTGTCACTCCCAATGATTTAAATTTCATAGATTCAGTATAGGTTGTGTAATCCTCTTTGACCCTTCCGTAGTTTGTATAATCCACTGCTACACGAAAATTATTTTGGAAGTCATAACCAACGCTTAAACGTTGAGTAAAGACAGTACCACTAATAACGTCTTCTCCACCTGCTTCATCTTCTAAAGCAACTCTTGATGAACCTAAATCTGCTTGAACATATACTTGAGAGTGGGCTGATAACGCAAAAGCAGATAACAATGTTGCAATAAGTAATTTTTTCATAGTATAAGACCTCTAAATATGTGAAAATAACACTGTTGCATTACAGAAATGCACAATAATTTTATGTAATTTAACTGCACAACAACAGCGATAAACAAGGCGAATACTCGCCCTGTTTTGACAAAAAACACTCAAATTAGACAGGAACATAAAAATGGGAATGCACGATAAAATTCGTATGATGAGAGAACTCCATCAATGGTCACAGGAAGATATGGCTGAAAAAATGAATATGTCTCCTAGTGGTTATGCCAAAATTGAACGTGGAGAAACAAGACTTCAATACGATAAACTAGTGCAAATTGCTCAAATTTTTAATATTAGTTTGGCTGATTTAGTTGATAGTGAAAAAGGTGTCATTTTTTGTATGAATGATAATAGCGACTATATCTATACCAATTATGGTTCAAGCAATGAAGGGCTATCTTTCGAAATAGAAAAACTAAAATTGCAACTAGCTCATAAAGATGAATTACTTTCACAAAAAGATAATGAATTGGAATCTCTACGTAAAATGCTTTCTCTATTAGAAAAACAACTGTCATAAATAACTTTGTATATTACAACATTTACGCAAACGATTACGTCTTTACATTCTATCCCTTGAGTAATCCTAAGATTTTGGCTACACTCTGAACGAAATAGCCAAGACTTCCTATCTTCTTGTGCGTGTAGCACTGTCGGTTGCCTTCGTCGATTTCATTTCCATCTTATTTCCTGAAATTTTTTATGCTATTAAGAGGCACTATGCTCGAACGTTTGTTTCAACTGAAAGAAAAAGGCAGTAATGTCAAAACTGAAATTGTGGCAGGGATCACCACATTCTTTACGATGGTTTATATCGTTTTCGTCAACCCATCTATTTTAGGTGTGGCTGGTATGGATACCCAAGTTGTCTTTGTTACCACCTGTTTAATCGCCGCTTTTGGTACTATTGCGATGGGCTTATTTAGTAACTTGCCTATCGCACTCGCCCCTGCAATGGGTTTGAATGCCTTTTTTGCATTCGTCGTCGTTCAAAAACTCGGCTATACGTGGCAGACAGGAATGGGAGCAATCTTCTGGGGCTCTGTCGGTCTATTTATTCTCACGATATTGCAAGTTCGCTACTGGTTTATGTCAGCCATTCCACTTGGTTTACGTGTGGGTATTGGTGCGGGTATCGGCTTATTTATTGCGTTAATCGGCTTTAAAAATATGGGGCTTGTTGTCGCAAACCCTGCGACCTTAGTGGCGTTAGGTGAATTGCACGATCCAAAAGTCTTAATGGGTATTTTAGGCTTCTTTATTATCGTGGTACTGGCTGCAAAAGGTATTCATTCTGGCGTGTTAATTTCAATCGTTGTTGTAACTGCGTTAGCGTTAATCTTTGATCCTGATGTCAAATTCTCAGGCGTGATTTCAACACCACCAAGCCTTGAAGCTGTTGTTGGACAAGTCGATGTCGCAGGGGCATTAGATACCGCATTACTGGGGATTATCTTTTCCTTTATGTTGGTTAACTTGTTTGACTCATCAGGTACATTAATTGCGGTTACGAATAAAGCTGGAATTGCCGATGAACAAGGTCGTTTCCCAAAAATGAAACAGGCACTCTATGTCGATAGCGTCAGTGCTATGACGGGTTCTTATATGGGAACATCAGCGATCAGTACCTATATTGAAAGTGGTTCTGGGGTTTCTGTTGGTGGACGCACAGGTTTAACCGCTGTCGTTGTGGGCGTGCTTTTCCTATTAACGATCTTCTTCTCACCGCTTGCGGCTGTTGTGCCTGCTTATGCAACGGCGGGGGCTTTAGTGTTTGTCGGCATTTTAATGGCTTCAAGTTTAATTGAAGTAAAATGGGACGACTTAACCGAAGCGACACCTGCATTTATTACTACGGCAATGATGCCATTTACCTATTCGATTACTGAAGGGATTGCCTTTGGTTTCATTAGCTATTGCATTATGAAACTCTGTACAGGTCGAGTAAAAGAGATTAACCCTGCTGTTGCGGTGGTTTCACTACTCTTTATTGCTAAATTTGTTTGGGTTGGATAATTTCGCCTTGTGGGCACACGTTGTGTGCTCACATTATCTCTATGCAATATCACTTTCTGCCTTTACAAAATTTGCCTATCTAATTAATTTTTTTGACAAAAAAAATTCTGCAAACGTTTGCATTTTTCTATATAATGCCCGCCTGAGCTATGTCTTGTAGCTTGGCGACTATCAAACATTATTAGAGAGTTGAAAAATGACAACAGAAAATATCAGTACGCCTAAACAGGCGTTCGTTGGCTTACAAATGCTTTTCGTTGCATTTGGAGCATTGGTTCTAATGCCATTGATTACAGGCTTAGATCCTAACACAGCACTTCTTACTGCCGGTATCGGTACTTTAATCTTCCAAATCTGCACTAAAGGACAAGTTCCTATTTTCCTTGCTTCTTCTTTTGCGTTTATTGCACCTATTCAATATGGTGTTCAGCAATGGGGAATCCCTGTCACGATGGGCGGATTAGTTTTCTCTGGCTTGATCTACTTTGTCCTTTCCGCATTAGTTAAATTTAAAGGTGTGGCAATTTTAGATAAATTATTCCCGCCTGTTGTAGTTGGTCCTGTGATCATTATCATCGGCTTAGGGTTAGCCCCTGTTGGCGTAGATATGGCTATCGGTAAAGGTACAGATATTCCTTATTCAACAGCCATTACTGTTTCAATGATTACATTAATTACAACGCTTATTGTTGCAGTATTCTCAAAAGGAATGATGAAACTTGTGCCAATTATGTTCGCAATCGTGGTCGGTTATATTGTGTCACTCTTCTTCGGTTTAGTGAATTTCCAACCTGTTTATGATGCGGCGTGGTTCAGCTTACCAAAATTAACAGCGCCAGAATTTAAACTTGAAGCCATCCTTTACTTGCTTCCTATTGCCCTTGCACCAGCGGTAGAACACGTTGGTGGTATTATGGCGATTAGCTCTGTGACAGGTAAAAACTTCTTAAGCAAACCAGGCTTACACCGTACGCTTTTAGGTGACGGTATCGCAACATCTGCGGCAGCAATGTTAGGTGGTCCACCAAACACGACTTATGCAGAAGTCACCGGCGCTGTAATGCTCACGAAAAACTTCAATCCTAAAGTGATGACTTGGGCAGCGTGTTGGGCAATCGCGATTTCATTTTGTGGAAAAGTCGGCGCATTATTACAAACTATCCCAGGCGTTGTGATGGGCGGTATTATGATGTTAGTCTTCGGTTCTATCGCAGCCGTCGGTATGAGTACCTTAATTCGTGCGAAGGTAGATATGAGCGAAGCGCGTAACCTTTGTATCGTTTCTGTAGTGATGACGTTCGGTATCGGTGGTATGTTAATCAACGTGGGTGAATTTTCACTTAAAGGCATCAGCTTATGTGCTATCGTTGCCATTATCCTAAACTTAGTTCTACCAAAAGAAAAAGCAAATAAAGAAGAGTAGTTCTCTTTATAAAGCAAAAACGGTACGTTACGATCTGCATCTTAAAAGTTAGATTAATAACTAACTCTTCAGATGCAGATCTTTTAGAATATACACTACTATTAACTTTAACAACTTCTACTGTAGCATCTTCTATAGATGATATCTCTGCTGATACTTTAAACTAGGCTAAATAGAATTGCTAAGATAGCAATAGTAAGTGTCGCAAAGTCTCACCACATCATAAAAATTCTTTTGAATACGGTTTTTCCCTGAATTTCTAAGGATTTTTCCAAATTTAGGCGTATAATCTTCCCATTTTTGACCTAGATAGAATAAGCAAATGAAACCAGCAACAGCAACGATTAATGGCAGTGCATTACGCCATAATATGCGTTTAATCAAATCGCTTGCCCCTAACAGCAAAATTTGCGCCGTAGTGAAAGCCAATGCCTATGGACAGGGTATTCGTGCCGTGATTAAAAATTTAGAAGATCAGGTGGAAGCCTTTGGCGTTGCTCGAATTAAAGAAGCCTTAACCATTCAAGAAAGTGGTTATGCGGGGAAAATTTTACTGTTGGAAGGTTTTTTTGATCGAGAAGAGCTACTCAAAACTCTCTCTCGCCGTTTTGACACGGTCATTCACTGTATTGAACAGTTAGAATTGTTAGAGCAAGTGGCGAAAGAGTGGCAAGCCGAAAAAGAAAAAGGCTTTTGGAAACGTAAAACCAAGATCTATTTTCCCATTACTGTTTGGCTGAAAATTGATACAGGTATGCACCGTTTAGGTATTCATCCTGAGCAAGTTGCAGATTTTTATCAGAAACTGACCGCTTGTCCGTTGGTTGAAAGCGTGAATTTCGTCAGCCATTTTAGCCGAGCAGATGAGCCTGATTGTGGTTATACCGAAAGGCAAATTGCGACCTTTGAAACGGTCAGTCAGGGATACCCTGTTGAGCGTAGTATTTCAGCCTCTAGCGGCATTTTATATTGGAAAGAAGCCCATTATGATTGGGTTCGCCCAGGGATTATTATGCACGGCATTTCGCCACACAGTCAGCCGATTACCGATTTAGGCTTCAAACCTGTGATGACGCTCTCTTCCTCTTTAATTGCAGTTCGTACACACAAAGCAGGTGAGCCCGTTGGTTATGGCGGAGCTTGGGTCAGTGAAAAAGATACCAAAATCGGTGTGGTAGCAATCGGATACGGTGACGGCTATCCACGCAATGCTCCTGAAGGCACACCTGTATTTATCAATGGACGAAAAGTGCCTATCGTTGGGCGTGTTTCTATGGATATGATGACAGTCGATCTTGGTATTGACAGCCAAGATAAAGTCGGCGATGAAGTCGAACTTTGGGGCGAAAAGCTACTGATTGAAGAAGTAGCAGAAGCCATTGGCGTTATCAATTATGAGCTGATTACCAAACTCACCCCGCGAGTTATTCTTGAATACCGAGATTAAACCAATCTGACAAGCGGTTAGATTTGCAAAAAAATCTGCAAAACAGACCGCTTGAGTAATAGCCAATTATATTTTGTGATCTACTTCACATATTATTTACTCAATTTTCGCTATACTCCATTTAGTTTTAGTTTTCTGAAAGGATACTCCAAATGAGCCTGAAATTTGAGATAAATGATCATCCCCACCGTCGTTATAATCCGTTAAAAGATGAATGGATTTTGGTCTCGCCACACCGTGCGAAACGCCCTTGGTCGGGGCAGGTGGATAAAGCTGACGTTGAGCAGTTGCCGAGTTATGATGAGAAATGTTTTCTCTGTCCAACCAATCCCCGTGTATCAGGCGATTTGAACCCAGATTATCAAGGCACTTATGTGTTTGCCAATGACTTTGCGGCGTTGATGGCCGATACGCCTGATGCGCCAAATTCAGATAATCCGCTGTTTAAAATTCAAGGCGTGCGTGGTTTGGCAAGGGTGATTTGTTTTTCACCTGATCACAGCAAAACCTTGCCTGAATTGCCTGTGGAGAAAATTCGTGGCGTGGTGGATACGTGGAATGAGCAATTAGAAGAACTCGGTAAAGAGTATCTTTGGGTGCAAGCTTTTGAAAATAAAGGGGCAATGATGGGCTGTTCACAGCCACACCCACACGGACAGATTTGGGCGAACTCGTTTTTGCCGAATGAAATCGCTACCAAAGACCACAATTTACGCCGCTATTATCAACAATATGGCTCAAATTTGTTGGTCGATTATGCCGAAGCAGAGCGGAAAGACGGCACTCGAACCGTTACAGAAACAGAGCATTGGCTAGCGGTTGTGCCTTATTGGGCAGCGTGGCCTTATGAAACAATTTTGATGCCAAAACGCCATGTTAAGCGAATGAATGAACTGACCGAAGCGGAAAAAGATGATTTAGCGTTGGCGATTAAAAAACTCACTTGCCGTTATGACAATCTGTTTGAGTGTGCTTTCCCGTACTCAATGGGGTGGCATTTTGCCCCGTTCTTTAAAGACGGGCAGGATATTGAACATTGGCAACTGCACGCCTATTTTTATCCGCCACTGTTGCGTTCGGCAACCGTGCGAAAATTTATGGTAGGCTATGAGATGTTAGCCGAAGCCCAACGAGATTTAACCCCTGAACAAGCCGCCGAAAGATTAAGAGCGGTGAGTGAAGATGTGCATTACAAACAAAAATAGTTCGTAGGGTGGGTCTTGACCCACCATTTATCGTACGCATAGATGGTGTTCGTTTGTAACTATAACTATTCGAAACATATAATTCATTGATTTGAAATCACTCCTTTCCCCCGCTTGCGGGGGAAGGCGCCGAAGGCGGAAGGGGGGGATTGCAAACGAAGTTTGCAGAATTATAGCGATTTCTAACCGCTTGCAGTTTGCCCTTCGGGCAAATCTCTCCACCCTAACTCTTCCCCGTAAACGGGGGAAGGGAAAAGTATTTTAAAATCATAGTGTTATATGTTTAAAACAGTTGTAGTTGAAAACGTGCGCCAACAGTGAATAAATGTAAATAAGGAAGAATAAAAATGACCCCAACTCAACTCTCTCAAACACAATTTGAACAACATTTCGGTTATTCCGCAGAGCAAACGGTTTTTGCACCGGGACGTGTAAATATCATCGGTGAGCATACAGACTACAATGACGGTTTTGTGATGCCTTGTGCGATCAATTACGGTATGGCGGTGAGCTTTAGCAAACGTGATGATAGCATTTGGCGTGTGTATGCGATTGATATTAACGAAACTGATGCATTTGATATTAAAAAGGATATTCCGCAAAGCGAAGATAAATGGAAAAACTATGTGCGTGGCGTAGTGAAATATATTAAAGAACGTTGCCCTGAATTTATTCAAGGGGCGGATATTGCGATGACGAGCGATGTGCCGATGTCGTCTGGCTTAAGTTCGTCTGCGGCACTTGAGATTTCAATAGGAAAAACCTGCCAAGTATTAGGTAATTTAGAGCTAAGCTTGGCGGAAATTGCCTTAATTGGACAGCGTGCCGAAAATAAATTTGTCGGCGCAAATTGTGGCAATATGGACCAGCTCACATCGGCATTAGGGCAAAAAGATCACCTTGTAATGATCGACTGCCGAAGCCTAGAGATCAGCCCGACTCCTGTGCCACAGGGCTATTCTATTGCGATCATCAACTCCAATGTGAAGCACGATTTAGTCACAGGCGAATACAACAGCCGCCGTCAAGAGTGTGAATTTGCCGCTCAATTCTTCGGAGTGAAAGCCTTACGAGACGTTAGCCCAGAGCAATTTATTGAGCGTGCTGCCGAGTTACAACAGCTTAACGAATTAGCCTACAAACGTGCTAAACACGTGATCAGCGAAAATCACCGAGTGCTTGAAGCAGTTCAAGCGTTAAAAGCCAACGATATGCAAAAATTAGGCGTATTAATGGGCGAGTCTCACGACTCAATGCGTGATGATTTTGAAATCACCATTCCTGAAATCGACTACCTTGTCGAATTGGCTCAGGTGGCTATCGGTAAGGACGGCGGTGCAAGAATGACGGGCGGTGGATTTGGCGGTTGTATCGTTTGCTTAGTGCCGAACGACAAAGTGGAAGCAGTGCGTAAAATCATTGCCGATAATTATGAAAAACAGACAGGGATTAAAGAGACGTTCTATGTTTGTACAGCGAGTGATGGGGTGAGAGTGGTTGCTTAACCTAAAATCCCCCCCTTCCGCCTTCGGCACCTTCCCCCGTAAACGGGGGAAGGGAATAATCACAAGGAGACAAAATGAATCTCTACATTCTCGAAAACCCCCACTTAAAAATCACGCTGTCTGACTTCGGGGCGTCGTGGCTTTCTTGTATTGTTAAGCTGTCGAACGAACAGCGAGAAGTGCTTGTTACCACCACACCAGAGCGTTGGCACGAACAATCTGCCTATTTTGGTGCAACGGTGGGGCGTTATGCTAACCGCATTGCCAATGGCGAATATCAGCTAAATGGCAACACATTTAAACTTGCTCAAAATAACGGCGAAAATAACCTGCACGGCGGTTTGGTAGGGGCAGATAAATGCGTTTGGCAAGTCGTTTCAGCCGATGAACAAGCGATCACTTTCCATAAAATTTTTGCAAATGGCGAAGAAGGCTTTGGCGGCGAAGTGTCGGCGACAGTCACTTATCGTTTAAACGGCAATCAGCTTGAGCTTGACTTTAGGGCGATAAGCAACGAAGATACGCCACTTTGCTTTACTAACCACGCTTATTTCAATCTGTCGAACGAGCCGACCATTCATCAACATCAGTTACAGCTCAATGCAGAACATTATTTGCCTGTGGGTTCAAATGGTATTCCGAATGCTCCATTAAAAGCGGTTGTAGGGACGAGTTTTGATTTTCGTAAGGCAAAACCGATTGGGCGAGATCTGTTAGCCGATAGCGATCAACAGGCAGTCAAAGGTTACGATCACGCTTTCTTGCTTGCAAAAAATAGCAAAGATCTGACCGCTTGCTTGCCTGATGCCACGCTCTCTTACGACAATCTTCGCCTTGAATTGCGAACCACCAAACCTGCCCTACAAATCTATACGGGCAACTGGCTTGGCGGGCAGCCTGATCTGCACAATGGAGAATATGCCGACTACGCTGGCGTGGCGTTAGAGCCTGAATTTTTCCCTGATACGCCAAATCACCCTGAATGGTGGCACTACGGCGGTATTAGCAAGGCGAACGAGCCTTATCAACATCAAATTCACTATCGCTTTATTGTCGAATAACAGGCAAAAATATCGGGGAAAAGGGATAGATGAAAGTTGAGATTTGTGTTGATAATATCGAGTCGCTTATCACGGCAAATCAATTCCCGATTGACCGTATTGAACTTTGCTCTGCCCTTGCGGTAGGCGGTTTAACGCCAAACTATGCTTTTATCAAACAGGCATTGACACATTCTCGTGTGCCTATCGTCCTGATGATTCGTCCACGCTCTGGTGATTTTCTGTATAGCGAAATGGAAGTCGAAATGATGTTGCAAGAGATTGCGATGGCAAAACAGCTTGGCGTACAAGCGGTGGTTTTCGGGGCATTATCTGCAACGGGTGAGATCGATTTAGCTACTACCGCACGTTTAGTTCAAGCATCGCAAGGAATGGAGATCACCTTTCATCGAGCCTTTGATCTTTGTCAAGATCCTTTTGTAGCTTTGGAGCAACTGATCGATCTCGGTGTTCATCGTATTCTTACATCGGGGCAAGCCAGCACAGCGTTTGCTGGCATACCCGTGATTCAGCGGTTGGTGCAACAAGCCAATCAGCGTATTCAAATAATGGCAGGCTGTGGCATTAATGCCGAGAATGTCAAACACATTATTGAGCAAACTCAAGTCCCTGAAATTCACTTTTCAGCCAAAGGGCAACGGAAAAGTGCAATGCAGTGGAAAAGTGCCGTAAAAATGGGAAGTGCGTCACAAGATGATCAACTGGATGTAGCGGATGCGGAAAAAATAAGAAAAATTATGCTACATCTCTAATTTACTAATTAAGGAGACCAAAATGAAAAATGCCATTTTCCCTTTGGTTTGCTGTTCCGTACTGGCAAGCCGTAGTTTATGGGCAAGTGATCTTTTTATGACGCTTGAGAATTCATATAAAATCATCAATCTACAAAAAGCGAAAGCAGACAATCCAACCATAGATGGCAGTGGTACTGTTGTGGGGGTTGTCGATTCAATGTTCAATACCAACCACCCAAGTTTAAAAGATAAAGCAATTAAGATTGCGGGCTATCAAGAGTTTGACAAGATCTATCAAAGTGATGCAGACAGTATTGGTTTAGCAAAAGATAATGCTACTTTTCGTCATGGCACTCACGTTGCGGGGATCTTGCTTGGGAAACATTTAGGGCGAACAACTGCATTTGCCAATGATGGCGATCCCTACGGTGTTGCACCCAATGCCAAATTTTATGGTGCAGCTTTTAAAGAAAATTCCAATTTTAGTTTTTGGGGACTCAACACCTTTGACTTTTTTAGCCAAGATCCTAACTTAAAAGTCATCAATCACAGCTGGGGATACAAAGTTTTCCCTTATGAATCAAAAATATCAAGCTATGATGAAGCATTAAAAGTACTTGAAGAAAGCAATACTTTTAGTGGCAAACAAAATAAAGCCGAAGTAGAAAATATCGTCAAACTTGCTAAAGAGCGAAAAGTATTGAATGTGTTTGGTTCGGGTAATGACGGTAAGGATAGTGCATCGTTGTTTGAGCTTTTGCCCCGTTATGATGAAGAAATTCGTTCATTTATTGCGGTGGGAATGTTAGATACGGACGGAATAGATATCGCTGAAAATGGTGAAATTATCATCAGAGATAAGCGGGTAAATGAACTCTCATCTGGTGGTACAAGGATATTAGCTTTACAAGGTATCCATAAATACTCTAACGGATTTTTAGGATCACAAGCCTACTCATTAATGGCTCCAGGTAGTCGAATTGACTCGGCAAATGCACTGTTTGAGATAGACACTAAACTCGGTAGGGAAAAACAAGAGATGTTTGTTCCCTTGACTGGTACAAGCCAAGCGGCTCCAATGGTCAGCGGGGCAGCGGCTCTGGTTGCACAAAAATACCCATTTTTAAACGGCAAACAGATTGCCGATGTGTTGCTTTCCACAGCCAATCAGAATTACCGATTGCCTAAAGTGATCATTAAGCAAAAACCAGGCTACGATGCTTTTAGCGTGATTTATATCGATCAGGATGTTCCTACGGATCCAACACAAATTAAAAAGGATCTTGAAGAGCTCGGCTATACCGATCAACCGAATAATGAAAAAATCACGGTGAAGAAAATTCTTTCAAGTAATAAGTTCTACCGTCTAAACCGTGAAGATTTAATGGGACAAGGGATTTTAGATATTCAAAAAGCCTTAAAAGGCATTGCGATACTTGATGCCAATCGCCTAAACCTTAGCGATATTCAAAATCTCACAGGAAAAGAAGAAGCCTACTATCTGATTGATACACAAGGAAAAAATGGCGAATTTTCCAATAACATCAGCCAAAAACAGTGGGATGACCGTTTACACCTAGCTACCGCAAAAAATTCCCCTGCAGATAAAATTCGACATCTCGATGTGGGCTTTATCAAAGCGGGGGACGGACAACTCGCCTTTAGTGGCACAAATAGCTACAAAGGAGCAACGGTTGTGCGTGGTGGTGAGTTACATTTGAAAAATGGCTCAACACTAACAGACAGCAATGTATTTGTCGAAAGTGCTGGCACACTCACAGGAAGCGGTACGATTGCCAACGATTTAGACAATAAAGGGACGGTTATTGCCGGAAGTGACGATCTCTCCACGTTGAATGTAGGCAACCGCTATATTCACCACGACACAGCTAACCTTGTCTTAAATTTCAATACGAAAGGTAATTCAAAACTCGTTGCTAAAAACTATGAAATCAAAGGCGGTAAATTACGCTACCGCCCATTGCAAGGCGAATTTTATGCTGCTGGGCAGAAAGTACAGATCGACTTGGGTGATCTATCTCACCACCTAAATCAGTTCGCTAGCGTGGATATTATGAGCAATGGTTCTGCTGAATTTAAACTTGAAGATTTTAAACTCGCCAAAGATCTAACTACGATTAATGATGACAAAGTCGAAACAGAAGAAACGACAACAACGGTTGAAACGGAACAGCCAACAACTGAACCGAAACCAACAGAACCTGTAAAAACAGAAGAAAGTTCAGACACTGTTATCGTTGAGCAACCAACAGCTGAGCCTAAACCAACAGAACCAGTTAAAACAGAAGAAAGTTCAGACACTGTTGCCGTTGAACAGCCAACAGCTGAGCCTAAACCAACAGAACCTGTGAAAACGGAAGAAAGTTCTGAAACTGTTATCGTTGAACCGCCAACTGCTGAACCAAAACCAACAGAGCCAGTTAAAACAGAAGAAAGTTCAGACACTGTTATCGTTGAACAGCCAACAGCTGAGCCTAAACCAACAGAACCAGTTAAAACAGAAGAAAGTTCAGAAACTGTTGCCGTTGAACAACCAACAGCTGAGTCTAAACCAACAGAACCTGTAAAAATGGAAGAAAGCTCGGAAACTGTTGCTGTTGAGCAACCAACAGCTGAGCCTAAACCAACAGAGCCAGTTAAAACAGAAGAAAGTTCAGAAACTGTTACCGTTGAACAACCAATAGCTGAGCCTAAACCAACAGAACCTGTGAAAGCGGAAGAAAGTTCTGAAGCTGTTGTTATTGAACAGCCAAAAGAAAATATCATTATTGCTGAAGTTAATATTAAAAAAGACGCTTATCACATTCCAAATAGTGATATGGGAGAGACAATTTACTCAGTAAGAACGGCAAGTAATTTAAATCAAGCGTACCAAACTTTCTTTGCTCAATTTGATTCTTCTACGGCAAAAGCTGAGATATTAAATAGTTTGGTACAAGATAATCAGTCTGAGCTACTCAGTGATAAGATCATCAAAACGGCACATTTTGTCCAACAGAATATGCTTTTTGCAATAAAACCGCATAATCTGACCGCTTATCGTTTATCTGGGATTAAAAAATGGGCAAGTGGTGATGATAAAACACTTTCATCCTTAGTTCCCGAGCCTAAATATGCTTTTTATCTCTCGCCAAGTTATAAGAGAACCAAAGCGAAAAACTTTAATGGTCACGGATATGGCTTTAATATGGGACTGGCAACTGCGATTGGTGAGACACAACAGTTGGCATTAGGGGTGAACTATGAGAAGAGCAGAGAACACTTTAATTTAGCCCGTTCTCGTTCGCATTATTTGAATGTTGCCCTTAATCATCTTGTACAGCTTGAGCATTTCAAATTGGTAAATGGTATCAGTCTAGCTGGAGCTAAAAACCACTATACAAGAGAGCTGTTAGGCGAAAGCTATAAATTGAATGGATCATACCGTAATCTATTTTTGACGGCTCAAACAGGTATAGTTAAAGAGTATAAAGTTGGTCATCTAACCTTGTCACCATTGGCTTATGCTCAATATGATTTTATCCACCAAAAAGCCTTTGATGAAAGCGGTGCGATCTTTGCGAAAAAATTCCAACAGATAAATCATCATTCAATGGCACTTGCAGGCGGTGTGATTTTCAACTATGCCACACAATTCGCACATAGCCTTGCAGAGTTTGATGCTTATGCGATTTATCAACAGCGGGTAAGTGGTAAAAATCGTGATAGTCGAGCCAGATTTAAAGATTTTGCAGAGAATGATTTCTCACAGCCTTATTTGCTTAATCGACATTTACTGACATTAGGGGTCAATGCTCAACTAACGTATAAAAATGGTATTTCCACAGCGATTACGTTAGCAAGTGAGCGAACCAATAAGTATAAGCGTTTTTCTGTATTGGCGACATTGGGATATAAGTTCTAGTGCTTTATTTCACGAGCTGTTTTGGGGTAAACATTGAGCAAATCACTTGCCCCTGAACAGCTCAAATAAACTTTGTTATTAAGTTATTTCTATTAATATCAAAATATCAATAGTATTTTTATATCAATTCAATAGTTTTACAAAATTCTTCCTATCAATAATAATCCATTTAGAAAACCTAACCTATTAATTATTTTTGAAGGAAATTTTTTATGTCTAAATGTCCATTTGATCACGGTTCTAAAACCTTGACTAACGCAGCAGGTGCACCTGTTGTAGATAACGATAACACAATGTCTGCAGGTCCACGCGGTCCACTTCTTTTACAAGATGTGTGGTTCCAAGAGAAACTTGCTCACTTTGCTCGTGAGCGTATTCCTGAGCGTGTGGTTCACGCTAAAGGTTCTGCGGCGTACGGTACTTTCACTGTCACAGCAGACATTACCAAATACACCAAAGCAGCGGTATTCAAACCAGGTGCACAAACTGAAGTATTATTACGTTTTTCAACTGTAGCAGGCGAGCGTGGGGCTGCCGATGCAGAGCGTGATGTACGTGGTTTCTCATTAAAATTCTATACGGAACAAGGTAACTGGGACTTAGTGGGTAACAACACCCCAGTGTTCTTTATCCGTGATCCGTTAAAATTCCCAGATTTCATTCACACTCAAAAACGTAATCCGCAAACCAACTTGCGTGATGCAAACGCTGCGTGGGACTTCTGGTCACGTCACCCTGAATCAATGCACCAAATTATGACATTGTTCTCAGATCGTGGTATCCCAGCGACTTTACGTCATATGAACGGTTACGGCAGCCACACTTATAGCTTTGTAAACGCAGACAACGAGCGTTTCTGGGTGAAATTCCACTTCAAAACACAACAAGGCCATAAATTCTTCACAAACGAAGAAGCGGCGAAAGTAGTGGGTGAAAACCGTGAATCTAGCCAACAAGATTTATACGAAGCAATCGAACGTGGCGAGTTCCCACGTTGGACAGTTCAAGTGCAAATTATGCCAGAAGCAGATGCTCATAAACATAACTATGCCTTTGACTTAACAAAAGTATGGCCACACGCTGATTACCCAGTGATCGAAGTGGGCGTATTAGAGTTGAACCGCAACCCACAAAACTACTTTGCAGAAGTTGAGCAAGCGGCATTCGCACCGTCTAACATCGTTCCAGGAATTGGTTTCTCACCAGACCGTATGTTACAGGGTCGTCTGTTCTCTTACCAAGATGCACAGCGTTACCGTTTAGGTGTGAACCACCACCAAATCCCTGTAAACGCACCAAAATGCCCATACCACACGACACATCGTGATGGTGCAATGCGTGTTGATGCAAATGGTGGCAACCACCCGAACTACGCACCAAACCGTTTTGACACTTACGTACCAACCCACGATCAAGTGCCATTACAAATTGAGCGTGAAGCAGCACACTTCAACTTCCGTGAATATGATGAAGATTATTACTCACAACCAGCTGCACTTTATAACTTGTTCACAGCGGAAGAAAAAGACCGCTTAGCAGGTAACTTTGCAGCAGGTTTATCAGGCGTAACCGTACCTGAGATCGTAGAAAAACAAATGGCTCACTTTGAAAAAGTCAGCACCGAATTAGCAAATGCAATCCGTCAAAAATTAGCGAAATAACTAATTTAAGACTTTATTTTCTCCTTACATTTGTATTTGCTATACTCTAAGCCCAGCCATTTGGTTGGGCTTTTTTTACTTAAGAGGAAAGTATTTTGGAATATCGTTATTACATCACGACGGCAATCGCCATTCTCACATTACAGTTTTTACTGTTTAACTTCTCACGCACAGTCAGTTGGCTTTTTAACTTATCGCCTAAAAGCCGTAAAATCGTGATGGTTTCAAGCTATATTGTAGCAAATACACTTGTTATCTTACATGTCACACGTACGCTACAGAGTTTCCGAATTATTGCCTTAATGTTGGCATTATTGTTATTTATCTTTTTCATTCGTTTTGCTTGTATCGTTGTTTACACCCTATTTAAGCGTGCGGTTGAACCAACCAAACTACAACAATGGCTCAGAATTGCTTATCTTCCCGCTTTATTCGGTTTGATTGGATTTACTTTATATAATGCTTATGTTCCTAAAGTTGAACATTATCAGGTGACGTTAGACAAACCACTTGAGAAGCCCATAAAAATTGGTATGGCAAGCGATTTACATCTTGGAAAACTTTTTGGTGGCAAACAATTAGATAATTTGGCTGACATTTTTGATAGAGAAAAAGTCGATCTTATTCTACTGCCTGGCGATATTATGGACGACAATGTGGACGCTTATTTAGCTGAAAATATGCAACCACATTTAGAAAAATTAAAAGCCCCACTCGGCGTTTATGCCACAATGGGTAATCATGATCTTTTTGGTGCAGAAAAAGCAATTTATAACGAATTAACCAAAGCAGGAATTCATGTTTTATGGGATCAAGCGGTCACTTTAGACGGAAAATTTGCAATTATTGGTCGTAATGATGAGTTAGTCAAAACACGCCCAGCGACTGAAGAATTGCTAAAAAAGGTGGATACCAATTTACCTGTTTTCTTACTTGATCATCGCCCAACACAAATTGAAGCGCATTCAAAATTACCGATCGACATTCAAGTTTCAGGTCACGCTCATAAAGGACAAATTTTTCCTGCAAATTTAATTACCTCTGTCATTTATCGTTTAGATTATGGCTATGAAAAAATCGGTAATGGACACTTCTTCGTGACATCAGGCTATGGCTTTTGGGGAATCCCAATGCGATTAGGCTCACAATCAGAAGTGATGATTATTGAAGTCAAAGGGAAATAGTCAAAAAGCCCACGAACTGTGGGCTTTCTAATATAGCAATTATGCTAATTCTGTGCGTAGTTTCTTTGCTACATTTTCTAACATCCTATTACTTATTCTCTCCCAATTAAAATTTTTACACGTATCTTTTCGCCTAAGTAGATGTATTTTATCTTCTGTAATCAGGATATGATGTTGATAACACCACTGACAAAAAATTACATAAAAACTTAATTTTTAAGAACTGTAAATATCCTAAATACAATATATTTCATTATTGAAAATAATTATCAAATACTTTAGCATTTATGATAATTTTTATTATTTAGGGAACTTTTATGCAAACAACAGCTCTTAAACTTTCTATTCTTGCAACTCTCGTTGCATCTTCAGCTATGGCTGAAACGAATACAGACACAACTGATTTAAGTACAGTTGAAGTCGCAGCAACAAGCGGTAATACCTTAAGCGAGCACAGCAAATCTCTTACTGCTTCTGCCATGTCCACCACCACAGGTTTAGTGCTTTCTCCAAAAGAAACGCCGCAGTCAGTAAGTGTTGTAACAAAGGCTCATTTAGATCAACGCTCAGTTCATAATATGGAAGATGCGTTGAAAACGACAACAGGGATTAACGTGATCTCTGATGCAGGTTACTATCGCTATCAATCTCGCGGTTTCTATATTGACCAAATCGAAGAAGACGGCATTTCTAGCACCGTGCGCGGTTCAAATGCTAATCTTTTCCGTGATCCGCAAAGTATGACGGATTTAGCCGTGTACGACCACATTGAAGTGGTGCGTGGTGCAACAGGTTTAACTCAAGCCAATGGCGAACCTGGTGGTACAATCAATGCGGTACGCAAACGTCCAACATCAGAATTTCAAGCCAACGGCAACTTCTTATTTGATACCAACGGCAAAGCTCGCACCATGGCAGATGTTTCCGGCACAATCGGAGCTGGCGTACGTGGGCGTTTAGTCTCAGTATTAGAAAATGATCCAACCGCAGTAAACTTACCGTCCGATAACAGCAAACGCTTAATTTACGGTGTAGTAGATATGGAAGTTGGGTCAAACAGCCAATTAACGATTGGTGGTTTATATCAAAATACCCACACTACGCCGAATGTTTATGGCGTGCCAATGGGGGTAAATGGTAGCGAGAGTGGTTTAGATCGTGATACTTATTTAGGCTTTAACTGGAACCGTGAGAAAAGCAGAAAGTTCAATCTCTTTGCCGAGTTTGAAACTTTCTTTAATGATGATTGGAAGCTCAATAACAAAGTGAGTTACACCAAAAGTTATAACACCGATCAATTTGGTTTTGTGGCAAATGCAGGCACAAGCTACACAGGTTTAGTGCGTGGCAATACCATCAACACCAACAATTTACAACGTTATGACAACACTGGCGATCAAATCGCTTTCCAAAGTAACTTAACCGGCAAATACAGCTTATTGGGTCGCAAACACGATCTTTTCTTAGGCTATACCTATAACCGAGAAGAAAATGACTCACGCTGGAGACGTGTCAGAAATAGTACCGCCTTTGATCCATTTACTTTCACCGGTTCAGAAATTGCCGAGCCAAATTGGAACACGGATTACAACGACCAAACCTTCTATGACCGCACAATTTACACCAATGCGGTATCATTCGGGACACGTTTCAACCTACTAGATGATTTACATCTCTTAGCTGGCACACGTTATACCCAATGGAAACGTATCGGTAATACTAATTATGATTGGTTTAATAATAAAGTTGATACTGATGCCGATGAACATTCACACTTAAAACGTAGCCGTTTTGTGCCTTATTTTGGTATGACTTATGATATCAATGCCAACAACAGCCTTTATGTAAGTTATACGTCAATTTTCAAACCAAATAGCGGACTAGGGCGTGATGGTAAAGTGATTGATCCTGTATTAGGCAATAACCAAGAAATCGGCTGGAAAGGCGAATGGCAAGACGGCAAATTGAACGCCTCAATCGCCCTCTTCCAAATTAACCAAAAAAATCGCCCTGTGTTTATTGAAGACGCTAGCTATAAGGGTGATGGCTATTACGGTACATTAGGCGAAGTACGCAGCCGTGGTGTGGATATCGAAATTTCAGGTAACATCACGGAAGACTGGCAACTCATGGCAGGCTATACTTTTAACCAAAGTAAATATTTAGAAACAGAAAGCTCTCGTTACCTTGCTGGCACAAACTTCAGCAAACACACACCGAAGCATATGTTCCGTCTCTATTCGGATTACAACTTGCCATTTGATAACAAAAAATGGTCAATTGGTGCAGGGGTAATGATGCAAAGTGAAACGGAAAGTTTATATTCGGTGAAACAAGGTGGCTATGCGATTTGGGATGCCAATATCCGTTATCAAGTAAGCAAAAATGTTGCCTTGAGTGTTATCGGTAAAAACTTAACTGATAAAAAATACTACGAAAATAACCGTGTCAGAGTCTTAGGAGCAAATAACTTCTACGGTCAAGAACGCACTGTTGTCTTTAACCTAGACTGGAAAATTTAATTCGTCAATTTCCTAACGGAACAGACCGCTTGCAAGCGGTCTGTTCCTTTCGCTTTTTTGCAAAAATGAAAACACTTCGCTATTTTGGGCAACTCGCCTCCCCTTTTTGGTTTCGCCGTCAGCAATGGTTTGAATGGTTGCTGTTACTCACCATGCTCGGTTTTGCCTTGTTGATTATTCGAGTCAGCGTCTGGATCACCGAGTGGAATAAACTATTTTATGATGCCTTAGCCGAATTTAACGGCAGCGTAATGCCGCAACTGGTTTTGAGCTATTTAGGCTATATTGGCTTAATTGTGGCGTTTATTGTGTTGGGCAATGCGTTACGTAAATTATTGATTTTCCGTTGGCGAGAGCATTTGACTCAACAATTCCAGCAACAGTGGCTTCATCAACACAACCATTATCGTCTGACTTTTTTAACCGCACTGGATAACCCTGATCAACGTATCGCCGAAGACTGTGCGTTGCTTGCAGAACAGAGTATCGATCTTTTTAAGTATTTTGTGATGAACATCGCAAAACTCGGGGCTTTTGTGACGATTTTATGGCAACTTTCGGGCGTACAAACCATTGAATTGGCAGGAACAACTTGGACGATTCACGGCTATTTGGTTTGGGTCGCGTTGATTTACTCGCTGCTTTGTACGCTTTTTATACACTTTATCGGACATAAATTGCAAGATCTCAACATTGAACGCCAGCACAAAGAAGCAGATTATCGTGCCACTTTATTGCGTGTTCGCGACAATTCGGAACAAATCGCCTTTTATCACGGTGAAAAACAGGAAATTTCTCGCTTATCTCACCGCTTTCAAGCCATCAAGCAGAACTGGTTTGAGCTAATTAAACGTGAGATGAAAGTGGAAACTTTTTCCGCCAGCTATTTACGCTTGAGTATGTTTATCCCGATTTTCGCCACCTTGCCGATGTACCTTGCTCGCACAATGACCTTTGGCGATATGATGCAGGCTCGTAGTGCTTTTTCCAACGTACAAGACGGTTTCGGTTGGTTTATGGATTACTATAAACGCTTGATTGAATGGGCAGCGGTCATTAAACGTTTGCACCAGTTCCAACAGGCGTTACAACAAACAGAGCAACAAAGCCAACCAACGATTTATCAAGGAGAGCAACCTTCGCTCAAAGTGGAAAATCTTTGCGTCCAAACGCCACAAGGCAAGCCGTTATTTGCAAATTTTTCGCTTAATTTGACCGCTTGCGATTGGGTTTTACTGGAAGGGAAAAGCGGGATTGGCAAATCAACGCTACTGAGAACCTTGGCGGGTTTATGGCAATATTATCAAGGCGATATTCAACTACAGGCTCGTTCCGTATTGTTTTTACCGCAGAAACCTTATTTAGCGGAAGACAGTTTACGTGCGGTATTAAGTTATCCGAATACTCCTGAACAAGATAACGCTCGATTACAACAGCTGCTCAACCAAGTCGGGTTAGCCCATTTAACCGATTTTCTTGATGAAAGTCGAGAGTGGCAAAAGCAACTTTCAGGTGGCGAACAACAGCGTATCAGCCTTGCAAGAGCCTTATTACATCGTCCGCAAATGCTCTTTTTAGACGAAGCAACAAACCAATTAGACGATGTTTCCGCCCACGCATTAATGACGCTTCTACGCCAAGAACTCGCCGAAAGCCTTTGCATCGCCATTAGCCATCAAGATGTGGTGAAATCGTTATTTGGTGAGCAACGTTTAAAAATCCGTTAAAAAAACACCGCACTTTACAGCCTATAAAGCTGGGGGAAGAAAAGTGCGGTGAAATTTTTAGGAATGTTAGAATAATTATTTACGCAATTTCGTTACGTAGTTTTTTAGTGACTTCCACCATCACCTGCAACTGCTCAATGGTCTCTTTCCAACCACGGGTTTTCAATCCACAGTCTGGGTTTACCCATAAACGCTCTTTTGGTACCACTTTCAACGCTTTACGCAGTAAGTGTTCGATTTCGTCCGCTTTTGGCACGCGCGGGCTGTGAATGTCGTACACGCCTGGGCCGATGTCGTTCGGGTATTTGAAATCCGCAAAGGCGGTGAGCAATTCCATATCGGAACGGGACGTTTCAATGGTAATCACGTCCGCATCTAAGCCGGCAATGGCCGGCAAGATGTCGTTGAACTCGGAATAGCACATATGGGTGTGGATTTGGGTGTCGTCTTGCACGCCCATATAGCTTAAGCGGAAGGCTTCTCCTGCCCATTGCAAATAAGCGTCCCAATCTGCCCGCTTGAGTGGCAAGCCTTCACGGATTGCAGGCTCGTCAATTTGGATCACCTTAATCCCTGCCGCTTCTAAGTCCAACACTTCGTCCGACAACGCCACGCCGATCTGTTTGCACACCGTTGAACGTGGAATATCGTTACGCACAAACGACCATTGTAAAATCGTCACAGGCCCTGTGAGCATTCCCTTCATCACTTTGTTGGTAAGACTTTGTGCATACTGTGACCAACGTACCGTCATCGGTTCAGGGCGAACCACATCGCCGTAAATCACTGGCGGTTTCACGCAACGTGAGCCGTAACTTTGCACCCAGCCGAATTTGGTAAACGCAAAGCCGTCCAACAATTCGCCGAAATATTCCACCATATCGTTACGTTCCGCTTCGCCGTGCACCAATACGTCTAAGTCCAACTCTTCCTGACGGCGAACCACATATTCGATCTCTTTTTTCATCGCCGCTTCATAATCCGCAAGGCTCAACTCGCCTTTTTTGAAGCTGGCACGAGCGTGACGGATTTCGCTGGTTTGTGGGAAAGAGCCGATGTTCGTTGTCGGTAAAAGCGGTAAGTTTAGCCACGCATTTTGCTTCGCAATACGCTCGGCGAACGGCGATTTGCGACGATCTGCCCCTTCAGGCAAGTTCGCCAAACGCTCTGCGACTTCAGGACGATGAATTTCTGTTGAATTGGCTCGTGCGTCCGCAGCTTCTTGGCTAGCGTTCAATTCCGCTTGTACGGCTGTACGACCTTGCTCCAATGCGGTTTTTAACACAGACAACTCGTCCACTTTCTGCAAGGTAAAGGCAAGCCAGCTATAAAGGGCAGGATTTTTCTCTTTGAGTTGCGTTTCCACCGCCAAATCATACGGCGTATGCAACAATGAACAGCTTGGGGCAATCCATAAACGTTCGCCAAATTTAGTTTTTAACGGCTCAAGCACGTCCAACACTTGATTTAAATTCGCTCGCCAAATGTTACGCCCGTCAATCACGCCAGCGGACAATACTTTGTCGTAATCGGTAAAGGTTGCAAGCTGTTCAGGCGAACGCACTAAATCCAAATGCAAACCGTCCACCGCTAAGTTTTTCAATAAATCAGCGTGTTCTGCCACCGAGCCGAAATAGGTTGCGAGTAGCAATTTCGCATTGACTTGACTTAATTCCGCATAAACCGCTTTATAGGCATCTACCCATTCCGCAGGTAAATCTAAGGCAAGGGCTGGTTCATCAATTTGGATCCACTCCACGCCTTCTGCCACAAGTGCGGTCAAAATGTCACGATAAACGGGTACTAATTTGTTGAGCAATTCAAAACGGTTAAAGGCTTCGCCTTTCTCTTTACCTAACCAAAGGAAAGTCAAAGGACCGACAATCACAGGTTTAACCGTCAAACCCAGTGCTTTCGCTTCACGGATTTGGTTCACATAATGGGTTGGGTTGGCTTTAAATTCGGTGGTTTTTTGGAACTCTGGCACAAGGTAGTGATAGTTGGTATCAAGCCATTTGGTCATCTCAATGGCGAACTGTTCTTTGTTACCACGAGCGAGTTGGAAGTATTGATCGAGCGTGAGGTTTTGGCTATCGAAACCAAAACGAGCAGGGATCGCACCTGTTGCGACTTGCAGATCTAAAATGTGATCGTAAAAAGTAAAATCGCCCACCGCCACGAAATCCGCATTTGCCGCCGCTTGATGTTGCCAGTTTTTCTCACGCAATGCTTTGGCTAAATCTAATAAATCTTGCTCCGCAATGTCGCCACGCCAGTAACGCTCTTGCGCAAATTTTAGTTCACGTTTCGCCCCAACACGTGGAAAGCCGAGAATGTGGAATGTTGTCATAATGTTCTCCTGTATCTTTTATAAATTAGTCAATCGGTATTTAGACGTTTAGCCGTCTAAATGGCTGGCTCATATCATCTATAAAATGAGAGCATTATGCAACTTCATAATTTTCACATTTATTATGAAAATTTTTAATAAAAATATTGGGAGAGTTAGAAAGAAACAAGCGGTTGATTAAGTAATTTCTTTTGCAAAGAAATACTAGAATCTGACCGCTTGTATAAAGGAATTATTGTTTAGATGCGCCGAATGCTCCGCCCCAAGTGCTTCCGTTATCTTTGAAGATACCACCTAGCTCTTTAGCATTCTCACCAAAGAATTTACCTTCAACTACAGCTTTTGTGGCAAAGTCAGATGAATTTGCTTCGCCAGTAAAACTATTACCACTAATTTGTGTATTAACTGAAATTGGGTTTAAACCAGCTACATCGGTTAAATTTCCGGCTAATGTTTTAGCACTGAAATTAGCCGTAAAATTTACATTCCCTTTCAAATAATCTTCATCTTCAAAAGCGACAGGGTGATTACCTGTGATAATAAAATGTCCTGTATAAGTTGCAGAACCTGATGTTGGAACAGATTGGGTTGGATTACCATTATAGAAAATATAGTCTTTTTCATTTGGTCCCGTACTTCCAATTGCACCAAAGCGAACATCAGTGAATTTTCCACAACATACTGAAGTATTATTTATCGTTGTCCAAGAGCCTGATGTGATATTTGAATATGCTACTCTAATTTTTTGACCATCAACGACGATAAAATTTAAATCAGAAGCATCATTCAATACTTTATAAGTTGTAGTTACGTTGTCGTCTATGCCAGAAAATACATAAGTACCGCCTGTACTATTTGAAACTGTAGTAGCTGAATTTGTAGAATTGCTAGAAGTTGTATTTGATGGCGAACTCGTAGAGTTATTAGAAGTTGCTGTAGAAGACGAAGTATCTATTGGTTGAACCGAACTGGCACTATTACTGCTACTACCGCCACCACTACCTCCACAAGCAGTTAAAACAATACCAGCTAATAAAGTTAAACTAAGTTTAGTAATACCTTTCATTTTACATTCCTCATATATGGATTACATTAATAAACAATATAGTAAAAAACAGATAAAGAAGTCTATGAAAATAGATTGAAGAAAAAGCAATTCTTATAGAATCTCGCATTTTTTTGATCATGCTCAATCCATCACATCTTTATTCTGCAATGTAACAAGATATTCTTTAGGCTATTCAACCCAAGTGACAATCTCTTCCATCGGTTTACGGTATTTTGCTTTTATCTCTTTCGCTCGGTAGCCAAACGTCACCATCACAGATACACCCCATTCGTTAGGATCAAACAATCCTTCGTCACTCAAAATACGATTGACTTCAGCATAATTAAATCCTTCCACAGGGCAGCTATCAATGCCAACCAACGCCGCACCTGTCATCATATTTGCTAACGCAATGTAAGTTTGCTTACTTGTCCAATCAAAGAGTGCTTTTTCACTTTCTGCAATAGGCATATCTTCTAGTTGGAACTTCTTATAAAGTGCTAAAGCTCGGTTCATTTGCTCTTCGGTTAACCCCCGTTTTTCCAAAGAGATACGGAAGAAATCAGAATCATAGCGAGCATTTTTCTTTGCCAAAATCACCACAAGATAACTTGCATCATCAACATGCGTTGCCATCCCCCAGCTCACAGGCTTGAGTTTTTGACGAATCTCAGGTTTTTGAATGACTAGAAATTGCCATGGTTCCGACCCAACAGAGCTTGGTGAAAGGCGTGCAAGTTCTAGAATATATTGCATATCTTCACGAGAAACTTGGCGACTTGGATCATAACTACGTGTTGCAGTTCTAAATTTAAAACCATCAAGGACTTGTTGCTTTGATATCTCTGTCATTTTTTCTTCCTTCTTTTGTAAAAAATAAAGGCATAATAGACAAAATTGTTGCTAAAAAGTAGCTTAAAGCCTTATAGTACAAGGCTTTAAGCCTACTTTTTGAAAT
>NZ_PTPX01000013.1 GCF_003260095.1 Glaesserella australis | reverse complement strand
GCAAGTGTTGTAGATAACCAAGACGGCACACATACGATCACAGTCACAGATGGTAATGGTCAAACATCAACAACGACGGTACGTAATGGTGTGGATGGAAAAGATGGCGTAGCAGGTAAAGATGGTAAAGACGGTACATCAGCTACGGCGACGGTAACCAACAACAATGATGGTACCCATACAATCAGCGTAACAGATGCGACAGGCACAACGACCACAACAGTTCGTGACGGAGCGAAAGGTGAAAAAGGTGACATGGGTGCAAACGGTCGTGATGGTGTAGACGGTAAAGACGGTACATCAGCTACGGCGACAGTAACCAACAACAATGATGGTACCCATACAATCAGTGTAACGGATGCAACAGGCACAACCACTACAATCGTCCGTGATGGTAAAGATGGGGTAAATGGAAAAGATGGTGCTCCTGGTACACCAGGTGGTTCTCAGGATATTAAGATTATCCCAGGTACTTATGTAAATGATGTTGCAAGAGTAGAGTCAGCCGATGAAATCACGTTTACAGTTAATGTAAATGGTACTACCGTTGAAGCAGGTAAAAACATGGTAGTTAACTCTAAACAAGGTGAAGGTAATACTACGGTTTATACTGTTGAAACAGGAGATAGCATTGTTGTAGGCGAGCCTGGAAAAGATGGTAAAGATGGCAAAGACGGCTTTATTGGTGTAAATGGTAAAGATGGAGCGAGTGTTGCGATCAATGGAAAAGATGGTTCTATCGGTTTAACTGGTCCTAAAGGTGCTGATGGAAAAGATGGAGCAAGTGCAACCATTAACGTTAAAGACGGTCAACCTGGCGTTAACGGAAAAGATGGAGAAACATTAACTCGTATCGTTTATACACCTGTAGATCCTGATGGAAATCCAAAAACTCCAGAGGAAGTTGCAACTCTTAGCGATGGCTTGAAATTCGTAGGTAATGATACGGATAAAGTTATTGAGAAGAAACTTAACGAAACACTTCGTATTTTAGGTGGATTAGCACAGAGTGAAGGTGCATCAGAGAAAAATATCCGAGTTGATGTTGTTAACGGCGAATTGGTGATTAAGATCTCTGAAAAACCAAACTTTGAGCAAGTCACAACAGGAGATACATCGATTAGTAATGATGGACTTGTGATCAATAATGGTCCAAAAGTAACTAAAGATGGTGTTGATGCAGGTGACAAGCAGATTACTAATGTGAAAGATGGTGATATTACGGTAGATAGTAAAGATGCCGTTAATGGTAGCCAGCTCTATGAAACTAACCAAGGTTGGACTGTGACAACATCTGGAAACACAGATACCAAAGTGACAAGTAGAGTGAAACTAGGTAAATCTGCTACACAAGCTGAAAATACAGTGACGTTCGAAGGTGGTAAAAATATTAAGATCAACCAAGTTGGTAATAATATTTCTGTTGCAACCGTTGAGAATCCGACATTCACATCTGTGACTGTTGGCGGTGATAATGGTGTGAAAGTATCATCTAGCACAGCTAAAGATGGTGTGAAAGAGTTAAGCGTTGGTTCTAAAGGTGCTGAAACTCGTATTACTAATGTTGCCCCAGGTATAAAAGATACTGATGCAGTGAATGTAAGCCAATTAAAACAAGTACAAGGAGATATCAATAATGTTAACAATAAAGTTGATAAATTAGATAAACGTGTACGTGGCATTGGTGCAAGCTCAGCAGCTGCATCTTCACTCCCACAAGTAATGTCGGCAGGTAAATCTATGGTATCTGCTGCTGCAGGTGGATATGCTGGTGCTTCAGCTGTTGCTGTTGGTTATTCTAGAGCAAGTGATAATGGTAAAGTTGTCTTGAAACTTCAGGGTACAGCAAATAGCCAAGGTCACATCTCTGGTGGCGTTGGTGTTGGTTACCAATGGTAATATAAAAATCTATCTTTAAATCAAAGCCCCTTTTATGAAGGGGCTTTTTATTTGGTAAAGAAAGTCTTAGAAGTAAGACATGATCTTCTGTAAAAGATCAAAAAACTTAGTCGACTATCACTTATTTAGAAGTTTTTTCAATTGATATAGTGTTTCTAAGGCTTGTTTTGGGGTGAGTTCATCAGGATCAATGTTAGATACCATTTTCTCTAATTCTGAAGGCTCGGCAAGCGGTGGGGTTGTTTCAACCTTTTGCAAAGGTGCGGAAAAGAGCAGATCTTGCTGCGGATTTGCGTCTAACTGTGCCGTTTGTTGAGAAAGTTGCTCCAGTTGGGTCAATTTCTGTTTTGCCAACTGAATAACCTGTTTCGGCACGCCAGCCAACGCTGCCACTGCTAAACCATAACTTTTGCTCGCCGCCCCTTCCTGTACGCTGTGCATAAAGGCGATAGTATCGTTATGTTCCAACGCATCTAAATGCACATTCGCCATGCCTTTGAGCTGGTTTGGTAGGCTAGTGAGTTCAAAATAGTGGGTGGCAAACAGGGTGAGCGATTGCGTTTTTTTGGCAAGCCATTCGGCACACGCCCACGCTAGCGACAAGCCGTCATAAGTCGATGTGCCACGCCCGATTTCGTCCACCAACACTAAGCTGTTTTCGGTCGATTGATGCAAAATGTTCGCCATTTCGGTCATTTCTACCATAAAGGTCGAACGCCCCGAAGCCAAATCATCTGACGCACCGATACGGGTAAAAATACGGTCAATCGGTCCGATTTCCGCCGTTTGAGCTGGCACAGCACTTCCGATATACGCCATTAGCGTAATCAGAGCAATTTGTCGCATATAGGTACTTTTACCGCCCATATTCGGCCCCGTGACAATCAGCAAATGGCGTTGTGGGTTGAGCAACACAGGGTTGGCGATAAACGGTGTTTTCAGCACTTGTTCAACCACAGGGTGCCGACCGCCTTTGATATTGACACCACGTTGGTGGCTAAAGGTTGGCATTACATAGTTGAGACTTTCGGCTCGTTCGGCAAGGTTGGTCAGCACATCAAGCTCCGCCAACACCAAACTTGCCAACTGCAACTCACACAAACGTGGCATTAGTAAGTCAAACAGCTCGTCATACAGTTGTTTTTCAAGGGCAAGGGACGCACCTTTGGCTTTCAGCACCTTATCTTCGTAAGTTTTCAGCTCGGGAATGATGTAACGTTCCGCATTCTTCAAAGTTTGGCGGCGAACATAATGGATCGGGGCTTTGTGCGATTGCCCCTGACTGATTTGAATGTAGTAGCCGTGTACCGCATTAAAGCCGATTTTCAAGGTATCAATGCCCGTGTTGGCTTTCTCTCTCGCTTCCAGGTCATCAAGGAACTTAGTCGCCCCGTCCGCAAGGCTTCGCCACTCGTCTAGCTCCGCATTGTAGCCTTCGGCAATCACGCCGCCATCACGGATAAGCTGTGGCGGATTATCGATGATCGCTCGGCTTAATAGCTCGAAAATGTCGCTAAAATCGGCGATCTGTTGCAATGTTGCATCTAAACAAGCGGTAAGTTGTTGGGCGTTTTTTACAATCTCAGGGATCTGCTCTAACGCCGTGCGTAAACGGGTGAGATCACGTGGACGTGCGGTTCGCAATGCCACTCGAGCCAAAATTCGCTCCATATCACCGACTTGTTGCAACAACGGTTGAAGCGGTGCGATCCGCTCATTTTTTTGCAAAGCTAAAATAGTCTGCTGACGAGTGCCGAGCTTGGCGAGATCACGAATAGGCTGGTGGATCCAACGTTTCAGCAAACGACTGCCCATCGGCGTAACACATTTATCCAACACAGCAGCAAGGGTGTTTTCCGTACCGCCTGCAAGGTTGGTGGTCAGTTCTAAATTACGGCGAGTGGCGGCATCAAGCAAGATGGTGTCGCTATTTTGTGCCAAATGAATACTGTTGATATGGGGCAGAGCGGTGCGTTGGGTCTCTTGAGCATAGTGCAACACACAGCCTGCGGCACACAAGGCAACCACCGCTTTTTCAACCCCAAAGCCCGTCAGATTTTGCGTGCCAAATTGACGATTGAGCAACTGCACGGCGGTGACTAGCTCAAACTCCCACACAGGACGGCGGCGTAAACCTTTGTAGCCCTGCAGAATACCAGCGTCAGAAAAATCTTCAGGATAGAGAATTTCGGCAGGTTGCGTACGTTGCAACTCCGCTGCTAAGGCTTCTCGGCTTGGTAATTCGCTAATCAAAAAACGCCCCGAACTCATATCAAGGGTCGCAAGGGCAAAAGTGCCTTTTTCTTGATAAACTGCAGCGACCAAATTGTCTTGGCGCTCGGGCAACAAGGCTTCATCGCTCACTGTTCCAGGCGTCACAATCCGCACCACTTTCCGCTCAACAGGTCCTTTGGACGTGGCAGGATCGCCAATTTGCTCACAAATCGCCACACTTTCCCCCAACGCCACCAACTTCGCTAAATAGCCTTCAACAGCGTGATACGGCACGCCTGCCATCGGTATCGGCTCCCCTGCGGAATGCCCCCGTTTGGTCAGCGAAATATCCAACAACGCCGCCGCTTTTTTAGCGTCTTCATAAAACAGCTCGTAAAAATCCCCCATTCGATAGAACAGCAAAATGTCAGGATTTTGGGCTTTGAGTTGCAGATATTGTGCCATCATCGGCGTGTGGTTTGAGAAATCTTGAGTCATAGCATTGTTTGATTTAGAAAATTTGGGCTATTTTAACAGAAAAGCAAGCGGTGGGTTTAGCCTAAAAATTTGCAAATTTTTATACCAAACCCACCGCTTGTCACTTGATTAAAGAATAAACCGACTCAAATCTTCATTCTCAACCACGTCATTTAACGCATCAGAGACGTATTTTTCGTCAATCACAATCTTCTCGCCTGAGCGTTCGCTTGCATCAAAGGAAATGCCGTCCATTAAGCGTTCCAACACAGTGTGCAAACGTCTTGCTCCGATGTTTTCGGTTTTTTCGTTTACACGGAATGCCGACTCAGCGATACGGCTGATGCCATCTTTGGTGAACTCAATTTCTACCCCTTCGGTTTTCATTAACTCACGATATTGTAGCGTGAGAGATGCGTTCGGTTCGGTTAAGATACGCTCAAAATCTTCTTTATTGAGCGATTTGAGTTCTACACGAATTGGCAAACGACCTTGTAATTCAGGCAGTAAATCTGACGGACGAGCCACTTGGAATGCCCCAGAACAGATGAACAAAATGTGATCGGTTTTTACCATGCCGTGTTTGGTATTGACCGTTGAGCCTTCGATGATCGGCAGTAAATCACGTTGTACCCCTTCACGAGAGACATCGCCGCCACTGTATTCGCCTTTTTTACAGATTTTGTCGATCTCATCAATAAAGACGATACCATGTTGCTCCACCGCTTCAATCGCTTGCTGTTTCAGCTCTTCGGGATTGACTAGCTTCGCCGCTTCTTCATCAACCATTACTTTTAACGCATCTTTGATCTTCATTTTGCGTTTTTTGGTTTTGTTCGGCGACATTCCTTCAAACAGCGATTGCAGCTGTGAGGTCATCTCTTCCATACCCGGTGGGGTCATAATTTCAACGCTCACTTGCGTTGCCACATCAATCTCAATCTCTTTGTCATCGAGCTGACCTTCACGCAATTTTTTGCGGAAAATTTGGCGAGTCGAAGCATTATCACTCTCTTGCACATTGCCCCACTGGTCTTTCGCCGGTGGCAACAGCACATCTAAAATGCGATCTTCCGCTGCATCTTGTGCACGCATACGGTTTTTTTCGACCGCTTGCTGACGGACTAATTTCATCGACACATCGGCAAGATCACGAATAATCGAGTCCACTTCCTTACCCACATAGCCCACTTCAGTAAATTTTGTGGCTTCCACTTTGATAAACGGGGCATTGGCTAATTTAGCCAAACGGCGAGCAATTTCGGTTTTCCCTACGCCCGTTGGACCGATCATCAGGATATTTTTAGGGGTTACTTCTTGGCGGAGATCTTCAGGCAGTTGCATACGTCTCCAGCGGTTACGCAAAGCGATTGCCACCGCACGTTTAGCTTCATTTTGTCCGATAATATGTGCGTCTAATTCAGAGACGATTTCACGAGGGGTCATTGACATAGTAAGTCCTTATGTTGCCTAGGGCTACACGCCCTAGGTTATGTATAAATCAGCTCCTACGGAGCTGGTTATAAATTAAAGTATTCAGGTGAATATTCGATTTCTTGTTCAATCAGAAGTTGTTTAATCTCATCTTCAAAGCTGAAGATTTTATGATGTTCTTTCTGATTTTTTATGTAATTGATAATTTTCTGTTTTTCGCTGTTACTGTAAGTTAATGCACAGTAGCCAACCGACCACGCATAAAAAGTGGGAAATAAATGTTTATGATCATCAATAAACTTGTGAGAAGCATTTTTTAGCTCTCGAACAAAAGTCGCGACAGGATAAACCGCTGGTAATTCAACCAATAAATGTAGATGATCAGGCATTCCATTTATACGATGAAGTACACATTTTTTATCATTCGCAAAACGCCAAATATAACGATATAAATCCGCTTCGTTTTCCACGCAGATACTTGGCTCACTATATTTTGTGCGAAAAATAATATGATAGAGAAGTTTAGTGTAACTCATTTTGTCTTTTCCCAGCTCCGTAGGAGCTGATTTATGCGTAACCTAGGGAGAAAGCCCTAGGCTCTAGCTAAACTTCTTCAATCACGTGATTATGATTGCTGTAAATATCAATATCCCCAGCAATTTTCAGTGCTTCAGCAACGATTTCTTTTGCCGATAAATTATTTTCTGTGCGTAACAACGCTAGTGCGGCAGCTTTGGCATAATTTCCGCCAGAACCGATTGCTAACACGTCTTGTTCAGGCTCGATCACATCGCCACTGCCTGACACTAACAAAAACTCGCTTTCATTTGCCACGATCATCATCGCTTCCAAACGGCGTAAAGATCGCTCGGTTCGCCACTCTTTCGCCAATTCAACGGCGGATTTGACTAAATGCCCTTGATGTAATTCCAGTTTTTTCTCAAACAGATCACGCAAAATAAACGCATCAGCGGTGGAACCTGCAAAACCTGTTACCACTTTATCTTTATATAAACGGCGAACCTTACGCACTGTGCCTTTTTCAATGCAGTTGCCGAGAGTTGCCTGTCCGTCGCCGCCGATAGCGACTTTGCCATTTTTGCGGACACATACAATTGTTGTCATTTCAATTCCTATTTTTATCAAAAACTGTGTCGTTATTTGTGGGCAATCTTGATTGTTTCAAGTGCAAGCGGTGAGATTACGAAAAAATTTTGTAAAGTGAATAGAAAATAGCGTAATAAGGATTAAAATACGCACATCAATTTATCTTAAATTAAGGAGTGGAAATATGGTACAAATTTTAAAAAATCTTTTTGGTTGTGGAAAAACAGCGAAAGATAGCTCTCTTTCACCAGAAGAAATTGCGCCTAAAATTATTGATGCTTTAGGCAAAGCAGAAAATATTGAACATTTAGATTTTTGTTTGACTCGTTTAAGAGTTCAGCTGAAATCTAAAGAAAATATTAATCGTAATGAACTAAAAGCATTAGGTGCAGCGGAAGTCGTGACTATTCATGACAATCATGTTCATGTCATTTTTGGCAAAGTATCTGAAAGTTATGCGAATGCAATTAATGCTATTTTAGGAAAATAGATAACGTATTGTGTTAGTTGAAGATAAAAATCTCACTTGGATAACCAAGTGAGATTTTTATTTCATGATGGCTTATTTCCCTAACCCAATAATCTCCCAACGGTTGTGAGACAAGCCTTCAATCTTGCCTTGTTTCACGTTGGTGATGTAGTCGATAAGCATATTTTGGATCGTACCAGCTTCTTGCCCCATTGCGACTTTAGACTCCCAAATCACAGGAATTTGTTGCCCTGCAAAAATACCGCCTTTTTTGCTTAATTGTCCGAAACGGTAAGAGTTCATACCGACTTTGAGCTTCATCTCATCGGTTACTTTGCGTCCATCTGCAAGGGTTAAGTCCACAATTTTACTGCCGCTTGGGTTGCGTAAATCAATTTTATAGCTCACGCCACCGAACAGATCAAAGGTCACATATTTTGATTTTCCACGCACATCATTGTAGCGGTAGTTGGTATCGCCCGGTTGAATGGTATCGAAGTAGTCCGCTGACCATTCCATATATTGTTTGAGCTGTTTGCCAGTTAATTCATATACAGACACATCACCGCCTGCGTAGCGATAGTTATAGATGATGTCTTTTTTCTTGATGTCGCCTTTGTCTAAACGCACGGTTTCATAGTCGAAAGCAAAAGAGACCACATCAGCTTTACTGTAATGTTGTTGCACATCGTGAATGAGTGACGACATACCCGTGTCTTTTGAGAACGCAATGGAAACACCGTGATTTTTACCTTGCGGGATCATATCGTTTGCCACCTGACCGATCACCACGTTATTCAAACGGCGAAGTTCATCGTGATAAGGTTGATAGATTTCCACGATTTTCGGATCAGACGCTAGTTTGTTCACTGGTACGGTTTTTGCAGATTTTGAGAGCAATTTGACCGCTTGTTTGTCGTCCACATCAAAGGTTAAATCTACTTCCGACACGACTGTACCGTAACGGTGTGGCTCGGTAATCAGCGTATTTTTAATGGTTTCGCTCGGGATATTTTTGTGCATATGCCCTGCGATAATCACATCAATACCGTCCACCGCATTCACCAAATCCGCCACGCCTGTATCGGCAATGTTGTTTTCGTTCTCAATCCCCATATGAGCGATCACGATAATCGCATCAACCCCTTTCGCTTTTAAGTCCGCAATTTGTGCTTTGGTTTCTTCAATCGGTGATGTGAATTTCATCTGATCGAGATAGCCCGTGTCTTTCTCGAAAATCGCCGACATTGGCGTAGTTAAGCCGATAATCCCTAATTTCACGCCTTCTTTTTCGATGATCGTTGTTGGGTCAAGATAACGCTTGCCATCTTTGTGGTAGAAGTTAGCAGTGATTTTTTTCGCTTGAATATCTTCCAAAATCGCATCTAACGCTGGCATACCAAAGTTAAATTCGTGATTACCTAACACAAAAATATCGTAATTCATTGCGTTTAACACTTTCGGAACAGGGTTGTCTTTGGCATATTCAGGGGTTTTTGCAAATACTTCCACTTGATTGTCCTGAATAGCATCGCCCACTTCCACCAACAGTGTATTCGGGTGATTTTTACGCACTTCATTCACATAAGTCGCAATTTGAGCGTACGAACCCGAACGATCTTCCACGTCCGCTCCGTAGCTCCAAGGCACCACACGCCCGTGAACGTCTGATGTCCCTAAAATTTTAATGTTCACTTCTTTGGCAACGGCAACGCTGACCGCAGATAACATAAAGAGAGTACCTAGTAGTTTTTTCATCGTTTTATCCTTATAGGTTGGAAGTAAAATTTGGAAGCCAGTTTTCTGCTGTGCTGTCGTGGTCAAAATTATTCACCACGTCAATGCGTAGCGACTCACAGACCAATGTTGCCCCTTTCGCCGTCAATCCTTGCTCAACAAGGTTTACTGCATTACAAAAGGTATCATAATCCGAACTGCCTAAGCCAATCACACCAAATTTCATTTGGCTTAAATCCAAATCGCTGTCGGCAAGTTGTTGAAATAGGGGTTGAATGTTTTCAGGTAATTCCCCTGCGCCGTGCGTGGAAGTCACGACTAAAAGGGTAGATTGATGTTGAATATCGGCTAATTCCGCTTGGTTAAATAGCTCGACTTGATAGCCTTGTGAACCTAAAACATCGTTGATGTGATCGGCAACATATTCCGCACCGCCTAAGGTGCTACCTGTGATAATGCAAATAGATTGAGACATAAGTATTCTCGGGTTGTGAAAGATAGGCTAATTTTAGAAGATTTGATATAAAGAATAAATCAGTTTTACATCGGGAGGAAAGATGAGTAGGATTACCTTGATATTACCCAATAAATCACATCAGGTAGAAGTAATGGTATATCGCCAAGCCTGTTTAACCAAGGGCGACAAAATCCCCGGCTCTGCGATGTTGGATAAATTTGATGATTTTTAACAATGGTTGGAATATGTTGCCCTACCTGAAGGCTCGCCAACCTTATGGGGCTTTAACAAAGTGCAAGATACCACCTACCTTGCTTGGCACAACGAGTTAGACAGACTGATCGGCACTATCAACCTTCGCCACAATCTCAACGGCGACTTTATCCGCAAATATGGCGGACATATCGGCTATGCCATTCACCCTGACTTTTGGGGACAAGGCTACGGCTCAGAAATGCTCAAATTAGGCTTAGTCAAAGCAAAAGACATCGGCTTAGACCGTGTGCTGATTACCTGCGAAGAGAGCAATATTGCCTCTGAAAAAGTGATTTTAAATAACGGCGGAGTGTTTGAGACGTTGGTTGATGGGAAGATAAAGAGATTTTGGGTTGGGGGTGTAGGGGAGAATACAGTCTTAGAGCCTAGGGTTTCACCCTAGGTTATGCATAAAACTGCCCCGTTAGGGCAAGTTTTTTTATAGCTCAACTTTTCTATAGCCCAAAGCATCCCTGCGGGATGCTACTATGCTTAACCGTGGGTGAAACCCACGGCACACCCAACAAAAATAAACCGCCCTTTTGGGTGGTTTTTTTGTATAATGCCCCCATTTTACTGCTTACAAGCGGTCAGATTGAGCCAAAATTTTGCAAAAGAGAAAAGATTATGTTTGAGAACCTATCCGACAGACTATCCAAAACCCTGAAAAATATCACGGGTAAAGGGCGTTTAACTGAAGATAACATTAAAGATACCCTGCGTGAAGTGCGTATGGCGTTGCTTGAGGCAGACGTGGCGTTGCCTGTGGTGCGTGAGTTTATCAACAAGGTGAAAGAACGTGCGATTGGTGAGGAAGTCAATAAGAGCTTAACGCCGGGGCAAGAGTTCCTAAAAATCGTGCAAGCCGAGTTAGAAAAAGCGATGGGCGAGGCGAACGAGGGCTTGAACCTTGCGACACAACCACCTGCGGTAATTCTAATGGCAGGTTTGCAAGGGGCAGGTAAAACCACGTCTGTAGGCAAATTGGCGAAGTTTTTGAAAGAACGCCATAAGAAAAAAGTGCTTGTTGTGTCGGCGGACGTTTATCGTCCTGCGGCGATCAAACAGCTTCAAACCTTAGCGGAAGCGTTGAAAGTCGATTTCTTCCCAACGGAAACATCGCAAAAACCGGTTGAGATTGCCGAAGCAGCACTCAAACACGCTAAACTTAATTTCTTTGATGTGTTGATTGTCGATACCGCCGGTCGTTTACACGTGGACGGCGAGATGATGGAGGAGATCCAACAAATTCATTCGGTGTTGAACCCGATTGAAACGCTCTTCACCGTGGACGCAATGACGGGTCAAGATGCGGCAAATACTGCCAAAGCCTTTAACGAAGCTCTACCATTGACGGGGGTGATTTTAACCAAAGTCGATGGTGATGCCCGTGGCGGTGCGGCGTTGTCTATTCGCCAAATCACAGGCAAGCCGATTAAATTCTTAGGGGTTGGAGAGAAAACTGATGCGTTAGAGCCATTCCACCCAGACCGTATTGCTTCACGCATTTTGGGTATGGGCGATGTGCTGTCGTTGATCGAAGATTTACAGCGTTCGGTCGATCAGGAAAAAGCCGAGAAAATGGCGGCAAAATTCAAGAAAGGCGATGATTTCACCCTTGATGACTTCCGTGAGCAGTTGGTTGAAATGAAAAAAATGGGCGGAATGATGTCGATGCTTGAGAAATTGCCAGGGGCGAAAAACTTGCCTGATCACGTCAAAAACCAAGTAGATGACAAGATGTTCGTGAAAATGGAAGCGATCATCAACTCAATGACACTCAAAGAACGTGCGAACCCTGATATTATCAAAGGCTCACGCCGCCGCCGTATTGCACTTGGCTCTGGCACGCAGGTGCAAGATGTGAATAAATTGCTGAAACAGTTTGACGAAATGCAACGTATGATGAAAAAAATGCGTAAAGGCGGTATGGCGAAAATGATGCGTGGCATGAAAGGCATGATGGGCGGTCTAGGCGGTGGCTTAGGCGGACTTGGCGGAATGTTTGGGCGCAAATAATTTTTCATATTAGGTGGAGAAATCCACCTTTTCTCTTTTGACAAGCGGTAAGATATTCATCATTTTTTGCAATTTATGAAGACGACATCCTTAATCTTTTCTCGTGGTATTTTGAAATTACCTGCGCTACAAGCGTTTTTGCCCGAGCATAATCCTAAACTTGCCTCCTTTTTTCAGGCATCATCCGGTATTGATGCCGTAATTGGTTGGGGGATGCGTCCTACGACAAAAAAAGCACGTCAGTATGCCGCTCAGCATAAGTTACCTTATATTGCCTTGGAAGATGGATTTTTACGTTCGCTTGGATTGGGTGTTCAAGGATATGCGCCTTTTTCTTTAGTCTATGATGATATTGGGATCTATTATGATACCACCCGTCCTTCTCGGTTAGAGCAACTCATTTTAGCGAATCAGGTTGATGCAAACTTACTCGCAGATGCTGAAAAAGCCATTCAATTCATTAAGCAATATAAATTATCTAAATATAATCATGCACGCGATTTTCAGGAGACAGAACGTGAAAGAAAAGCACGAGTTTTAGTTGTCGATCAGACTTTCGGTGATATGGCGGTTAAATATGGTCAAGCAGATGAACAACATTTTAAACAAATGCTCAATGCTGCTATCGCTGAGAATCCCGATGCTGAAATTTGGGTAAAAACGCATCCTGATGTGTTAAGTGGTAAGAAAAAAGGTTATTTAACCGAGTTGAGTGCATATGGTGAACGTATTAAGCTCTTCACGCAAGATGTGAATCCCCCTTCTTTATTGGATGTTGTCGATAAAGTCTATTGTGTGACATCGCAATTAGGTTTTGAAGCATTACTCTTTAATAAAAAAGTCGTGACCTTTGGTGTACCTTGGTTTGCGGGATGGGGGGTGACTGATGATCGCCATCCGAATATCCAGTTACTTGGTGAGCGTCGTCAAACACGGAGTATATTGCAACTTTTTATCGCAAGTTATTTACAATATAGTCGTTATATTGATCCTAATACGCAAGAAGCAGGCTCTATTTTCGATGTCATTGATTATCTCCAACGTGCTAAATTACTTAATCAACGTTTAGCTGGTAATCTCTATTGTGTTGGTATGTCGTTATGGAAACAGGCTGTCATTAAACCCTTTTTTAAATTGCCTTTGTGTCATTTACATTTTGTCTCTTCGCAAAAAAAATTAGAAAACCAACCGCTTGCAGAGAATGCAAAATTACTTATTTGGGGTGCGGGGAAACCTGCATTACATGAATTTGCTCAGCAACATCATCTCCCTGTATTACGTATGGAAGATGGCTTTATTCGCTCTGTTGGGCTAGGGTCAAATTTGGTTGCGCCGCTCTCATTAGTGGTGGATGATTTGGGGATTTACTTTAATGTAGAGATACCTTCACGTTTAGAGTGGATTTTGCAAAATCAGCACTTTTCAAATTGGGATCTTACGCAAGCAGATATCATTAAGCAGCGTTTAGTGTCTGAAAATATTGGAAAATATAATGTCGGTAGTCAAGGCTTTAAGCTGGTGCAAACAGAAAAACGTACTATTCTGGTTCCAGGGCAAGTAGAAGATGATGCGTCTATCCGTTTAGGCTCCCCAAAAATTAAGAGAAATCTTGATTTATTACGTAAAGTTAGAGAATTGAATCCCGATGCCTATATTATCTATAAACCCCATCCAGATGTTGTAAGTGGTAATCGAATTGGTCATATTCCAATGGAAGAAGCGTTAAAATACGCTGATGAAATTGTAGAGACAGCAAATATTTTAGACTGTATTATGCAAGTAGATGAAGTACATACGATGACATCTCTTGCAGGGTTTGAAGCTCTGTTACGAGAAAAAGTAGTACACTGTTATGGGCTTCCGTTCTATGCAAATTGGGGTTTGACGCAAGATCAGCTACAATTAGAGAGAAGAACTCGCCGATTAAGTTTAAATGAACTAATCTCTGCGGTATTGGTCTATTATCCGTTTTATGTTGATCCGCAAAGAAAACAATTTATTAATGCACAAGGAGCAATCCATATTTTGCAGCAACAAAAATTACATCAAGGTAATGATGGTATTCGTCGCCCTTGGATTGCAAAACAGATCGGTAAGTTAAGACAACTTTATCAAACATTACAATAATAAGCGGGTGAAGTATGGTTCGCCATTATTTAGATGAGTTAGTGGATTCATCAAAGAATATTTTATTGCTACAAGGACCAATAGGTTCATTTTTTTATGAGTTTTCTCAGTGGTTACAATCTCAACATAAAACCGTATTTAAGATAAATTTAAATGCGGGGGATCAGCTTTTTTATCCACAAAGTGAGCCAAATACCTTTGCTTATCGAGAAAGTCTTAAGGATTTCTCGGGGTATTTGCATAAATTTTGTCAGGAACATCAAATAGATAGTATTGTTTGTTTTGGTGACAATCGAAAATATCATCGTATTACGAAAAAAGTGGCTGATCATCTTCATATTGATTTTTGGGCATTTGAAGAAGGTTACTTTCGACCACATTACATTACTCTTGAAAAAGGGGGCGTTAATGCGTTTTCCCCAATTCCAAGGGATGCTCATTTTTTTAAGCAATTTGAAGGTAAATTTCCTTCCATTTCTGCACCGAAAACCGTCGCAAAAGGGTTTATCCCAATGGCAAAATTGGCTATTCAGTACTACTTTAGTAGTTATTATTGTCGCCATAAATATCCAAAATATGAACACCATCGTATTTTAAACACCTTATATTACATCAAACTTTGGATCACATCGGGCATTAAAAGATTACATTATTATATTTATGACCACTCTTTTGCGAGAAATGTTGAGAAAGGGAAGTTTGGTGAGTTCTTTATTGTTCCATTACAAGTATATGATGATAGCCAAATTCTTGTGCATAGCGATTACAATAGTGTCGAAGACTTTTTAAGAGATGTGCTTGACTCTTTTGTTCAGGATGCGCCAACCCATTTAAACCTTATTGTGAAGCATCACCCTATGGATCGCGGTTTTATTGATTATGGCGTGGTCATTGATGAGTACTGCAAGAAATATCCACAATTATCAGGTCGTATTTTTTACATTCACGATGTTCCAATGCCCGTATTTTTACGCTATGGAAAAGGCATGGTGACATTAAATAGTACGAGTGGCTTATCTGCGCTATTACATAATATGCCTGTCAAAACCCTAGGTCGTGCCAATTATGATATAGAAGGGCTCACTTATCAGGGGGAACTCAAAACGTTTTGGTCTAACCCAATTCCGCCGAATGCAGAATTATTTGATGCCTATCATAAATTTCATTTAAGTAAGACGCATATTAATGGAAGTTTTTATAATAAAGTTATTCTTCGTTATCCATATAATTAATAGCTTATTTTATGAAACTTAAATGCTCTAATACCTGTTTCGGTAAAATCTTCTCCATGCCATTATTCGTCAAATAGATTTGCGCTTTGCCATAAGCGCCGATCAATTTAGGATTGGTGGCACCATATAAAATCACATTTGGCTTATCTAATGCAGCGGTTAAATGGCTTAATCCTGTATCGACGGAAACCACCGCTTTTGCCCCTGAAATATGTTGGGCAAGTTCTGCAAGAGTGAGTTTGGGTAAGACTTTTACCATCGGTGAAACTTGGGCTAAACGTTCTGCCCTTGCCCTTTCTTTATCATTCCCCCAAGGTAGATGGATTTCAATACCTTGTTCGGTAAGCTGTTGGAAGAGCGTTTTCCAATGTTCTTCCAACCAATGTTTATCTTCACGGGTTGTGGAATGAATCGCAACAAGATAAGGCTTACAAGCGGTCAGATTTGACGAATTTTTTGCAAAAGTTTGCGTAAGACCATAATCCCCCGTCTCTACAGGCAGTGAGTAGCCGAGCGATAATGCAAAAAGTTTACGGATACGTTCTACGGCGTGTTGCTGGTAGGCTATATCGAAAGTCTTATCGTAAAAACAGCTACTCAGTCCTTCTCTCGCACTCTGTTTATCGTAGCCATATTTATTGCCATGCGCTAATCGAGTGACTAAAAAAGCACTTTTGAGCAAGCCCTGCGCATCAATTATTGCATCATATTTTGTGGCTTGTAATTGATGTTTAAACGCTTTCCATTCACTCCATGTTTGTGCGGAAAGCAAGTTTTTCCGCCAACGGCGAATAGCAACAGGAATAACTTGATTTACCGCATGATGCCAACGGGGAATCTCCGCAAAGGTTTCTTCCACTACCCAGTCAAACTGAATATCAGGAATCGCTTTTTGTGCATCGGTTAAGGCGGGCAATGTGTGAATTACATCACCCATTGAGCTGGTTTTAACGATCAGAACTTTCATGCAGTAATTCGTCTAGTTTATCTAACACCATTTCAGGCTGAATATCGATCAAGCTTTGATGATAGCCATCTTGTCCTTCGCCTTTGCGGATCTTAATTAAACCGCCTTCAATCAAGCGGATAATCACCGCATTTTTTGACAGTGGTGGCGTATATTGCGGGCTTGTCGGTCCATAAAGTGCAACAAGCGGTCGGTTTAGGGCTGCGGCGATGTGCATTAAGCCCGAGTCATTGCTCACAATCGCTTTGCAGTCGGCGATTAAATCAACTGCTTGGTTTAAATTGGTTTGCCCAGCAAGGTTAATGCAGTAGCGTTGTAGTTGTTCTGGTAGGCTGTTGCGGATTTGTTCGCCAACTTCTTCATCTTTTTTTGAACCAAATAGGCGAATCGAATAGCCTTGCTCAATCAGTTTGTGTGCGAGCGTAGCGTAGTGGTAATGCGGATAACGTTTCGCAGGTCCAAATTCTGCACCCGGACAAAAGCCAATCGCTTGACGGTTTTCTGCATACTCAAACTGTTTAGCAAAATGCTGTTTAGTTTGAACGATTTGTTCAGTATCGACCTGCAAATAAGGATAAGCGATAGGTAAATGTTCTGCATTTGGAATTTTGCCTTGCTCAAAAGCTAACGCCACATAACGTTGCACCATCATCGGATAGTCATTTTTATTGTTGCGTAAATCATTGAGAAAGCCGTAACGCATTTCACCTTTCCAGCCACGACGTTGTGGGATTTTCGCAAACAAAGGGATAAACGCAGATTTGAGTGAGTTAGGCAGAACGATTGCCATATCGTACTGATTTCGCAAACTTTTACCTAAATCATACCGTTTGCAAAGGGCGAAGGAGCCATGTCCAATCGGCATTGAAATCGCTTTACGCACTTCAGGCATGCGAGAAAGTAACGGGCGACACCAATCAGGCGCCATCACATCAATGTGGCAATTTGGATAGTTCGCTTTGAGCTGTTGATAAAGGGCGTGGGACATCATCATATCCCCCACCCAAGAAGGTGAAATAACTAAAATATTCATTGAGAACTCTCTTTTTTCACACAATTTTCTGCCAGTACTTTATTGCGATTATCACGCAGTTTCCACTTTCCACTAAAGTCTTCCGACCATACCCAACGAATGTTGCTGTATTTTTGACTTTTTTTCGTGACGACCGAAGATAACGTATGGGTTGTTTGTGCAAAGGTTAGGTGAATCGCTTTTTTAGTATTATCTGGTTGAATAGTCACCGTTTTATTATTCTTGCATTGATATTCAGTAATGGAACACTCTTTTACTTTTACTACTGTATTACTTTGAGCCGATTCAGACAAAAATTGTTTTTTATCAACTTGGGCTACGGGAGACATACCTGGTAGAGTACAAGCAGAAAGGAGTATTCCACCGAGTGATATAAAAAGAATAGCTGTAGATTTCCCTATAATGTTCATTTTATTCTCCTTTTATCCTATTGAGAAAAAAGGCAACGTGCGTTGCGTTGCCTTCATTTTTATTTATCTAAAGATATAACTACCATCCGCTTGGCGAATATATTTTCCTGCGCCAATACTCATTTCTGCGACACGATTATTTTTATCTAATCTCACAGTGACTTTTTCGCCCACTTTTAGATTGCTCACCGCACTATTAACTTTGCTCATCGCATTAACATCTGAAATATTTAAATTGTTATCGCGGAACACTTGCATTAATGAGATGCCTTTAGGGACGGTTAATGTTTTTGTTGCAACAATACCATTTGCAACAGGTGTAGCTGTTTTTTGTGTTGTTGCGACTGCTTTTGTTTTTTCAGCAACTTGTGTGGTTACTTTTTCTGTTTTTACTTCCGCTTTTGGTTGCGGTGCTGGTTTGAGTTTTTCCACTTTTTTCTCAACGGCTGGTGCTTTTTCTGTTTCAGCTTGATAAATCACACTGCCAGTGGATGCTGGTTTTTTCGCTTCTTCAATCACAACCGGTTTGTTTACAACAGGTTTTACTGGCTCTGTTACAGCTGGCATCGCAGGTTTAACTGCAACTGCAGGCGTAGTTTCTGTTGTTTGCGCTACAGGTTGTTGTGTTGTTACGCTATCTGTTGCAACAGGCGCTGTCGGTGCTGTGGTTTCTGTTGCTGGTGTTGTTGATTGTTGTGTAGCCGTCGTTTCAGCCTGTTGGCTGTTCGCTGCTGCTTGAGCTTCTTGCATTGCTTTTGCTTCTTCTTCGGCACGTTTGGCTTCTGCTTCATCAACAGGGCGGAACTCAATCGGTAAACTATTACCTTGCTCTTGGAGCTGTTCTACCGTCTCAGGTGTACTCGGTTTGAGTAAAAAGAATACCAACAGAAGTGCTAAGGCTAATAAACCAACTAAAATAAGGCGACGATATTTTGATGGTACTTTATTCATCGCTGATGTTTTAGTTTCAGGCTGAGTTTGTGTTGGTATAACGCGTTCAATATTGTTTGTATTCATACTTGGTGGTACCACTGTTGTTGGTTTTTGTGTTTCGATGGCAGATTTTGTTTCTGCTTGCACGGCTTCTTTTGCTGTTTCCTGAGCCACTTTTTCTTCTGCAACTGGTGCGAAAGCAAACCCTGCATTTTTTGTTACTTGGGGTGCTACTGGTTTTGGTTGTTCAACAGCTTGTGCTTTTTGTTCTGCCTGTTCTTCCATTGAGGATAAGTTTTGAGATGTTTCAACAGGTCTTTTCATCACAGGTGTAAATGTATGTCCAGGTGATTTACTCGAATGAAGAGAAAATGCTAATTTTTGAGCATTTACTTTTTCTTTGTTAACTGTTTCTTGATGTTCGATATTTTCGGCTTCTACATTATTTTGTGTGGTAGAAGGTTGACCAAAAGTTGGCTCTTTACGCATATTTTGTTGGCTCATAATGATTCCAAGTAAGTATAATTAAGGACGAAAAAATATCTTTATTCTAAAGGATTTCTCTCTTATCAGCATTAAAAATTCTGCAACAAGCGGTGACTTTTATGCAAAAATTTGTAAAGAATATGCAAAATAAAAGATCTCGTTTTGTCCAATCCTTTTTTTATTTTTTCGATCTCTGTCGAGAAAATTATTTTTGTGCGTTGAATTAAAAAGCGCCACTTTGTAAGGTTAAGGCTCGTTTTAACCTAACAAGGAGCAATCTATGAAAAAACTTTCTCAATATACATTTAGTTTGTTATTTGGGCTTTTTACCGTGACGTCATTTGCGGAGCAAAAAGTACAAACCCCAACGGAGTCAACGCCTGTGGTTACAGAACAAGTTGCGACAACCAAAGCCGTCAATGTGAATGTGGTAAATATCAACACTGCAACCTCGGCGGAAATTCAGGATAAGCTAGTTGGTATTGGGGCTAAAAAAGCGCAAGCGATTGTGGAATATCGTGAAAAACATGGAAAATTTGTCACTGTGGAGCAGATTACTGAAGTATCAGGTATAGGTAAAGCGACACTGGAGAAAAATCGTGATCGCATTGTGATTGAGTAATTTGGGGGGCGAATGATTATTCGCCCCTTCTCCTATTTAGTTGTGTTATAATTTGCGCCCTTTAAGTGATTTATTATCGGATATCCAATGGAACTAAAATCTTATCCATCACCAAGTTATGCACAACGTGCCAAAATTGCTTTTCAATATATGATGCCACAGCTGTATTTAACACAAGCAGCCGGTTGGTTAGCAGAGCGTAAATGGGGCGTAGTCACTCATTTAATCATCAAATTATTTGCGAAAAAATATCAAGTTAATCTTTCTGAAGCAGAGAAAACAGCGGCTTCAGATTATGCTTCTTTTAATGAATTTTTTATTCGTCCATTAAAAGAGAATGCGCGTCCAATTAATCAAGATCCTCAAGCTCTTTGTTTGCCTGCAGACGGACGTGTAAGCGAATTAGGTTCTATTGAAGAGAACCAATTATTACAAGCAAAAGGCCATCAATTTAGCTTAGAAACTTTATTAGCAAATGATATGCCATTGGCTGAAAAATTCAAAAACGGGACTTTTATTACTACGTATTTATCGCCAAGAGATTATCACCGTGTCCATATGCCGTGTGATGCCACATTACGCAAAATGATTTATGTGCCAGGCGAACTCTTTTCGGTAAATCCTTTCTTAGCGGAACATGTACCAAATCTTTTTGCCCGTAACGAGCGTGTAATTTGTGAGTTTGAAACGGCATTTGGTCCTATGGTACAAATTTTAGTGGGGGCAACTATTACGGCAAGTATGAGTACCGTTTGGGCTGGTGTGGTCAATCCGCCGAGAGCGAAGGAAGTCACTGTTTACGAATATCTCACTACAGGTGAAACAGCCGTTCATTTGAAAAAAGGCGAAGAAATGGGGGCGTTCCGTTTAGGATCTACTGTGATTAACTTATTCCCGAAAGGCGCTGTTGAGTTGGAAGCTCATTTAAAAGCAGGTGAACCGACAAGAATGGGAGAGCGTTTGGGGAAAATTAATTTCTCATAGCCATTACATCGTAAGGAAACAACAAAATGAAAGCAAAACTACTGATTCCCCTGATTGTTTTTTTAGGCTTGATTATTACCTTCATGGTTCAATTACAACGCAATGCAAGCGGGGAAGATCCCAAAGCATTAGAGTCTGTTCTTGTGGGAAAAACGATTCCTGATTTTAAGCTCGAATCGTTACACGATGAAAAGCAGATTCTTGATAATGCTGTTGTAAAAACGGGTTCGCCACGTCTATTGAATATGTGGGCAACTTGGTGTCCAACTTGTTTTGCAGAGCATCAATTTTTAACCATCTTGGCTAAACAAGGGGTTGAAATTGTTGGGGTAGATTATAAAGATGAGCGAGTGAAAGCATTAAAGTTTTTACAAGACTATGGCGATCCTTATAAGGCAGTTATTTATGATCCTAAAGGCTCTTTAGGCTTAGATCTCGGTGTATATGGCGCGCCTGAAACCTTTATTATTGATGGAAGTGGTAAAATTCATTATCGCCATACTGGTGATGTAAATGCGAAAGTTTGGCATGAAGTATTAAAACCTATTTACGAAAAATTGAAATAATCGCTATGAAAAAATTTTTTGCACTTTTATGGCTGATTCCTACGCTCAGTATGGCTTCAGTTGAAATCCAACAATTTGATAATGCCAAGCAAGAAGCTGACTATCGTGCTTTAATTCAGGAACTACGTTGCCCACAATGTCAAAATAATAATATTGCGGATTCTAATGCAACGATTGCTACCGATATGCGCAATAAAACCCTTGAGCTATTAAAGCAAGGAAAAAATAAAGACGAAGTGGTCACTTACATGGTAGAGCGTTATGGGAATTTTGTGACCTATGATCCACCAATCACACCTGCTACGGTTTTATTATGGTTAATGCCATTGCTATTAATTGGTATTGGTTTAGGGATTTTATGGCGACGTAAAAAAGCACAACAAGCGGTGAGTTTTGAGCAAAAAAATGCAAATACGATCGATCACGCTCGTTTAAACCAAATTTTAAATGAAAAGGATAAAGAATGAATTTTTGGATTATCGTCACCTTAATTACATTAGCCATTGGTGTTGTGGCTTTTTATCCGTTATTGAAAAAACGTCCTAGTTTCAGCACTCAAAAACGAGATAATCTTAATAAAGCTTTCTATTTTGATCGTTTGAAAGAAGTTGAACGTGAAGAGAGTGTGGGTGTAATTGAAGATGCAGAGCAGACAAAATTGGAGTTACAGCAGAGTTTGCTTGATGATATTCCCGTTTCTCAGACACAAGTAGAAAGTACAAAACAATCCTTTGGAAAAGCATGGTTTGTCGCATTAATTCTTTTAGTTGGCAGTATAAGTGCAGGGATTTATTGGAATGTGGGTTCATGGTTTAGCGGAACAATGCTTGAGATGAGTCATAAAAAATTGAGCTATTTCTATGAACGGATTAAAACAGAAGAGACAGATCCACTTTCTGAGCAAGAACTTAATCAATTTGCGATGGCATTGCGAGTCGAACTTCAAAATAATCCGCAAGACGATAAAACATGGTTTATGTTAGGTCAGGTTGGAATGGCGTTAAATAATGGGCAGCTAGCGCTTGATAGTTTTATGAAAGCAAGCCAGTTAAAGCCAGAAAATACAGACTATAAATTGCGCCACGCTGAAATTCTCTTGTTTTCTGAAGATCCTAAAGATAAATCTCAAGGTGAAGCGTTATTAAATGATGTTATTAAGAAAGATCATACCAATACGAATGCACTAAGCTTATTAGCTTTCCGTGCGTTTGAAAGAGAAGATTATCAAATGGCAGCAGCAACATGGGGAATGATGTTGAAATTGATGCCTGAAAATGATCCCCGTCGTTCCATTGTAGAGCGTAGTATGCAGTCTGCGTTATCTATGATAAAAATAGAGAAAAAATAGACTCAAAAATAGATAGTAAAAGGGAGCATATTTAATTATGCTCCCTTTATTTTTATATAGATGTTGTTTCAGTAGTGGATGATAATCTTTTCGATGCGATATCAAAATAGGTTTCTGATAGCTCAACACCAATAAATTTTCTACCTAACATAACTGCAGCAACTCCCGTTGTACCACTTCCCATAAAAGGATCTAAAATAAGCTCGTTCTTATTCGTATGAATTTTTAGTATCTCCATAAATAATTTTAGGCTTTTTTGTGTTGGGTGTTCCGTGCGCTCTATCCCAGCAACTGTTGGTGTAGTAAAGGTTGAGCGTAGGTAAGGAACATCTTCGGGCTTATTAAAGGTCCATTTTGCACCTTTATTCACTGCCCAAACGGCAAATTCTGTGTCTTGAACATAACGTCTATGGATATTCCTAGGCATAGGATTTGTCTTTTTCCATTCAATAAAGTCTTTTACTTGTAATCCATTTTTTTCTAATTCGTCAACGATATAACTAATATTCCGATAAGAACAGAAGATGATCATTGATCCATTTTTAGCGAGTAATTTAGCGTATTTAGCAATCCACTGTGTTGGGTCAAAATCCTTATCCCAATTTCCGAAATCAATGCCTTTTCGTTTACTGGAAGACATGGTAGAAAAGTTATTTTCTTGGGAAATGACATAAGGTGGATCTGTGATGATATGATCAAAAACCACATTGTTTTCGACAAAATAGTTATAAACATAGTCCATATTACCATTAAAAATTTGGTAATTTGATGTCTCTATTTTACTATTGAAATAACTCATTTGGCGCTTAATTGATTTACCTAATGCCTTAGCTAATAAAGGTGGAACAGCATTACCAATTTGTTTACAAATTTCGGTTTTACTACCTAAAAATTGGTAATTATCAGGAAAACTTTGTAAACGAGCAGCTTCTCTTGGTGTGATAGCTCGATGTAAGTATGGGTGCGAGTTTTTACCATTAGATGGTGTATCAAATCTAGTATCGATTGTTGGGCTTGGTTTATCCCATTCAAGACGCGCCCAAGTTGTATTGAATTTTTGTTTACCATGGAGTGTTTCAGGTAAATATTCTTTTCCACATTCAGGTGGGATCATTTTTAATTTATCTAAAGCAATTTGGGCATGGTTAGTTGCTTTATGATTAAATAGCTGACCTGTTTTGTTACGCAGTTGCTCTTGGTATGCTGATTGTGGATCATTTAAATAGAGCGAGACATCGCTTCCTTCAGATGAATTTAAATAAGCCAAGTCAGAAATGGCATCTCTAACATTCACTTTAGCATATTCTTCTCGTTGTAAATCCTGAAAATCAAAAGCAAAATTCAAAGCGCCTATAATAATAGCTCTTTCTCGATTTTGTGGTACACCAAACTCTCGGGCATTTAAAACTCGATATTCGACTTGGTAACCTAGTTGAGTAAAAGTGTCTACAATTTCGTTAATGAAATAGCCATCAGCGCAAGAAATTAAATTTTTAACATTTTCAATAATAAAAATAGCTGGTTTGAGTCTTTGAACAACATCAATATATTCTAAAAAAAGAAAATTGCGTTGGTCTGCTAACCCTAGCTTTTTCCCTTTATTTGAAAATCCCTGACAGGGTGGGCCTCCTACAATCATATTAACACCCAGTAATTCAGCTTGATGGATGATTGCTTCTTTTGTGGTAGGATCAGAAATATCCCCCAAAATAGTGATAGCATTAGGATGGTTATGTTTAAATGTGTTTAAAGCATCATGATTAAAATCATTGGCAATGACAGTTTGGAATCCGTCAATTTGTTCTAGTCCGCAAGAGATTCCGCCAGCGCCAGCAAAAAGGTCTAATATTTTAAAATTCATCATTTTTTGAGGGTGATAAAAAATTACCCTCAATTCTAACATAGGTCTAGAATTTAGGATATGTTTGTGAATGGCAAACGCTCAAAAAGTAAGGAGTGATATGATGTTAAATGTCGATCAATTTATAGAGAATGCAACATTAGAAGGCTTAATCTCAGCTTTTTTCAATTTTTCTATTGATAGGGATGGTAATTTTGAAATTGTGTCGTCCTATCGATCTTCTAAATTTACTTCAATAGAACTAACCCAGGAAATATACCAAAGTAATAACAAATTATTGAGCGATTGGTCTGGTATTCCTTTTATTATTCAAGGTAGCCGACATATTTGTAAACTACAACGAAGTAAGCGTATCTATACACCATCTCAATTTATTACAACGTTATATAAAAAGATTCAGAGAAAAGGGACAGAACATTATACAGATTCAGAGTTTGAAAGAGTCTTGTTACTTGGACTGATGGGATTACGAGGTAGTGCTGATCCTAAAACAAATTTTTATGCGGTTGATGTGAACAGGGATATTCAAACGGATGAGTATCTAGATTATATTTTCAAATTATTAACAAATATCTCAGATGTTCGCCAATTAAATCTAAACTTTAGAGAGCTTCAACAGCAGTATAAGGAAAATATACATCGTAGAAATACTCAAATCAGAGTAAATTTAAAATGGTTTTCAGAATTAATTGATTATGATTTATCGAATGTTAATATTTATAAGCATGAAATTCTGCAGTGTTTAAAAGCTGAAATCTCTTTAAAAAGAGAAAAAGATGATACTGAAAATGGTTTTATGGAACGTTTGGTTATTTATCGGAATAAAATTCTTAACCAAATAGAAGAGAATGATCAAAACCAACTTAATCTTCAGGTTCAAGCGTTGCGTACCCAGCTAGGATTTGTCAATGCTTCAGATGATAATATGATACAAAATCGTTCATCAAGCATTGTTAATATTGCAAAGGGCTTGTATGAAGATGAATGTGTTTGCTGCAAAGATATTTATCCATTAGAAAGTAGAACTTTTAAATTACGCAATAGTGATAGATTTTATTTAGAAATTCACCATGTTATCTCATTTTCAAGTGATAGAAATGGCGATCAAATTGATAATCTTGTTAAAATTTGTCCATCTTGTCATAGAGCTCTAACAAAAAATAGAGCGGATGAAGAATATCAAAAGAGCCTTATTCGAAATATTTTGAAAAATTCACCAAGTGCAAAGGGATATGTTTCTAACTTTTTTGATGATCCGACAGATGAAAAATTAGTGAATTATATTTATGATAAATTGCGCTAAAAAATCGGTAGAGTAAATGGAAGATAGCTTAAAACCTTTTATAATAAGGCTTTAAGCTAATATTTAAACTATTTGGTCCTAGATGTTTTTTTTATCTAGAAATTAATTCTGATACCGGCAGTAACTACGTTATTACGTCCTTTATTACCAGAAAGTTTCAGGTCATAGTTAGAATATAAGGCAACATTTTTATTTACCTGTGTTAATACACCTACACCAACCCAAGTTTTGTTTCTCGCTAAAGAGATACCTTTTACATCAAATTTAGCATCTGATAAACCTGTATAGTTTGCTTTAAAGCTAAGATCTTGTTCTTTAAAGGCTCTCTGGTGATTCACGTAGCCTTGGATAGTTGTTTTCATTCCTTTCCAATCTACATCAAGTGATGTACGTAAACCAATTAAACCACTTGTTTGTTTATAAGTAGCTTTATCTGCTGTAAGACCAAATTGGCTATTTTGCTCACTAAATGCGCCTCGTCTAACAACATCATGATTTAAACCTACAAATGGAGTTAATGACACGTTATTCATTCTAAAATCATAGCCAGACTCTATATAAGCAGATAAAACTCGGTCTTTGTGATTGATTTTTGCAGTACTCACATTCGAATCATCTAAGATAATATTACGTTCGACATCTGAATCTACACGACCAAAACCTAAACGCCCTTGTAAATACCAAGGTGTTTTATGTTTATTGCCTAAACGAGCATATAAAGATGCACCGATACCATCAGCTTTTGAACTTCCACCATAACGATCGAATTCAACTTTTGCTTTCGAATAATTGAAAGCAGCTCCCAGAATAAAATCATCAAAGATTTTTTTATCAATACCTAGTTGTCCAGCATACGTATTAGTTTTTCCTTCACCAAAACCATTCTCTTTTAGTACACCATTACCATAAATTCCTGTTACCCATACGCCAGCATTATCTCCTAGATGATCTAATGCGCCGAGCATCACAAGACGGTTTGATAAATCTTTATTGACAGTTTCCGAATTCTCAAATGTTAAAGCTTGAGCTGAAGCATAGATTTGTCCTGATAAACTATCTAATACTGCACTTCTTGCATTCACATCGGTAATACTATTTTGTAAAACAGCTGCACTTTCTACAAAAGAATCATTAAGTCCGTTGCTATCATTTTCAAGTTTATTGTCTAAGACAGTGAAACTGTTTTCTAAAGCTGTAGCTACGTTTTCCCACATTTTCTCATTCGAAGATGTTTCATTTACGTAATCAACAACATTAGCACGACTTACTGTTGTACTAATTTCATTAGGATTACTTTGTACTGCTTTTACATTCAATAAGCCTACAGATTCAATCTTAGAAAAATTACCTGTTATGATACCATCAGCAATTAATGTTCTATTAGTTACACCTTTCGCAGTAACATATTCCGCTCTATCGCCCTTATTCGATGTTAAGGTTAATGTGGAATCATTTAGATCAACGTTTCCTTTTACATTAAGAGTAGAACCTAATGTTGATACTAATCTACTTGATTTTGCTGCTTCATAATCACTTTGAATAGTTGAGCTACCTTGATTTATCAAAGTACCTTGGTTACTCACTTTATTCTCTAAGGTTGTATTGTTAGTAACTAACGTACCATTTTCACCTACATTAATTTTAGAAGCATAGCTCTTGCCATTAATAGTGATTGCCCCTGCATGTAAAGTAGTATCACCAGTAAAGCTACTATCTCCAGCTAAGACTAGTTCTCCAGCACCATTTTTTATTAGTCCCGCATCACCATCAATATCATTTTCGAAAATATAGCTTCCACTTGGAATATTTACTGAAACATTATCTGCTTTTGTTAGGCGAGTATCAAAGCGAGCAGGTCCTTTGACTGCTTTTTCGACGTTAAGTAAGCCCCAACCATAAACATCATCAACACCTTGTTCACCGATATCAGTAGCAGTTGTTAAGATGGATTGTTTAATCAGATTACCATCCATCCAAGGGTATTTCTGTTTTACTAGAGCTGCTGTACCAGTTACCGCAGGAGAAGCAAATGATGAACCACTTGCAACCACATCTCGTTTATTTAGGTTAAAGGCATAATCACCCACAGCAGAAATAGTCCAGTTTTTTGCAACCCCGGCTTGTGAGTATGGTAATAAATTATTCCATTCGACATTACCTAGATCTGCATTTGTTTTTGTCGCTAAAGCAGCAACGGCAATCCATCCTTTTTCTAATTCAGGCTCATAATATGGTAATCCTGCTTGTAGAGTAGGATTTTTGTCTCCTCTCGTATTACCAGCTGCCCAAACAAATAAACCGCCCTGATCTACCTTTTCTTTATACCAATCTAGAAGAGAAGAATCCATCTGGTGAGCATAATAATAAATAGAATTCTTTCTATCATTAAAGTAAGTCAAAGGCTTAGGTATTCCATATGACTGATTATAAATTCGTGCACCACGATTCCATAAATCATTATATATAGATTTAGTAGCTAATAAGCCGGTACCACTTAAAGTAATTTTTGTAATATCCGATAATAATAGTGTTGCGCCAGGAGCTACGCCGTTAGTTGTATTACCGCCAACCATTTCAGCAACCATTACACCATGTGTAGCGCTAGATGGAGCTGTACGACCTGTTTCAAGAACAATGCCTCTATCGCCAAATTTTTTAGTGATATCATCAGCCATAGAGTTATTCTTAAAGCCACTATCCAAAATACCAACAATAACACCTTTACCGTCTAAATTAACGTTCTGTTTATTATTTGGATCTCTTAGATTGTACCCTCTTGTCACATCATTCCATTGAACACCTCTTACTGGTACATTCTCAGCAACAACTATTGGACGATTTATAATTGGGGTGCTAGGTTTAATAATGATTGGAGTTTCCACGACAGGTTTCGTTGGAGTCTCAACAACAGGTTTTGTATCTACCACTGGTTTCGTTGGAGTTTCAACGACAGGTTTTGTATCTACTACTGGTTTCGTTGGAGTTTCAACGACAGGTTTTGTATCTACGACTGGTTTCGTTGGAGTTTCAACGACAGGTTTTGTATCTACAATTGGTTTCGTTGGGGTTTCAACGACAGGTTTTGTATCTACGACTGGTTTCGTTGGGGTTTCAACGACAGGTTTTCTTGGATTGGTAACAATAGGCGTTCTAACTGTAGATGTAATTACTCTCACAGTTGTTCTGCCATTCACTGTTGTATAAATCTTAGTGGTTGTTACCCCATTTACTGTTGTTGTAACCGTTCTTGTTATTGGCTTAGAATAATATGAGTTATACCAGGAAGTATAGTTATTCCTATATATAGATGAATATTTGTAATAACTATTTGTGGCAGCAGGATAATATCTTGCTGTAGTTGATAGACTACTAGATGCTTGGTTAGCATTAGCATCTATAAAGAAAAGTGGCGCCATTGCTAATGCAATAACTAAATTTTTTTTCTTCATGATTTAAATTTCCTTCTAAAAAAACATAAAATATTCCTCACTACTCTTCTAATAAATGTTTATTAAAAAAATAATGAGGGCGAAGATTAGAGCAAAAAATTTTAGTGAATGCAATAAACTCTGGTTAAGAATAAAACAGTTGAATTTATTTAATTAAATAAAATTAATTATAATTGTTAAATTTCCTTGTGATTTTATTTCTATATTATAGTTGCACAAAACTTAAAAAATGCCCTATGTTATGCTGTATTTGTATGAGTACTACATAAACCGTTTTTTACAAAATAAACTCTTCTTTCAAGTCAATATATTCTTAATTTATCTAACGTCATAAAATATATGAAGCAATATATGCTATATAACAGCGCTAATATGTCAGTTGATGCAGGAGAATGTTTAGATATTAAATGGTGATTAATGAGAAAGATATTTCTAATACGTTGGAGTAATATAGTTGAATAAAAAGTCTAAAATTAGTTCGTTTCTTGATCAAATTACAAGCGGTAGGTTTAGTATAAAAATTTTAATCTTATGTGGTAGTTACACAAAAAATGCAATTATTCGGAGAGTCAGGTTAATTTTCAGTATATTACAGGTAATTGATAGAACTATATGACCTTTTATCCTGAATATATAGCAGAGAGAGCAAAATAATTGGCAACGCTAATTTAGAGCCTTGTAGTATAAGGCTCTAAGCTATGTTTTATCTAATCTTTTGTACTATTGTCTTATTTTAATGCATTCAACGCAGCGACATAGTTTGGCTCTTGTTTGATTTCAGGGACTAATTCGCTGTGTAGGACGTTGTTGTTTTCATCTAACACAATTACCGCACGGGCGGTTAAGCCTGCAAGTGGACCTGTAGCAATATCAACGCCAACAGCTTGGTGGAACGCTTTATTACGGAAAGTTGAAAGCGTTTGGGCGTTTTCAATGCCTTCTGCTCCACAGAAACGGGCCTGTGCGAATGGTAAGTCTGCAGAAATGCAAAGTACCACTGTGTTTGCCAATTCTGCTGCTTCTTTGTTGAAAACGCGCACAGAAGTGGCACAAATGCCGGTGTCAATGCTTGGGAAAATGTTTAAGACTTTGCGTTTGCCAGCAAAATCAGCAAGAGAAACGTCCGCTAAGCCGTTGCTCACAAGGGTAAAATTTGCCACAGAACTACCCACTTGTGGGAATTGTCCGGCGACTTCTATTGGATTTCCAGCTAAAGTAACTTGACTCATAATTGCTCCTAAATAGGTTGAAAAAGACCTACGCAATATAATGATTTCTGAGTTAAATGGAAATGAATTTTAGCAATAGTTTATGCTTATCTTTTTGGCAAATGAGCATATCTCGGCTATACTTTCTGTTGCTAGTAGGGTGGGCATCCTTGCCCACCATTCATAAATGATATTTAAACGGTGGGCAAGGATGCCCACCCTACATTAAGGTTTTGATTATGTTGAAAATTTTTCGTATTGTGAGTGTTGCAACCTTGGCAATGCTGATTAGTTTGGTCGGTACGATTTATGCGTTGTTCCGTTTACGCCATCCAAGCAGTGTTGGTGTGGTTGCTCGTATGTTCGGTTCCCTACATAAACTTCTGGGTGTTCAATTAATTACACGAAATTATGCGGGATTTGATAAACCAGCCATCTATATTGGAAACCATCAAAATAACTATGACATGGTAACGATTGCCGCGATGGTTCCACCAAAAACGGTGAGTATTGGAAAGCGTAGTTTGATTTGGATTCCTTTTTTTGGCTTAGTTTATTGGGCAACGGGGAATATTTTTATTCATCGTGAAAAACGTAGCAGTGCAATCAGTACAATGAATAAAGTGAGTGAAATTATTCGAGATAAACAGATTTCGATTTGGATGTTCCCTGAAGGTACTCGTAGCCGTGGGCGTGGGTTGTTGCCGTTTAAGACAGGGGCATTTCATACTGCCATTTCTGCAGGTATCCCGATTGTGCCTATCGTATGTTCTACCACTCACGATAAAATTGATTTAAATCGTTGGAATAATGGTGTTGTTATTTGTGAACAATTAGAACCTATTGATACATCAGGTTATGATCGTGATAATCTCAAAGAGCTCATCGAGAAATGTCATCAGGTGATGAAAGATAGAATTGAACAATTAGATCAAGAAGTCGCACAGTTAGAACGTAAATAGTATGAAACTTTCTCGTAGGCAATTTCTAAAACGTTCCGTTGTTACCGGGGCTTTAACAGTTGCTCCAACTCCTTTATTGGCTAAAGATCGCCCTTCTCTTGTCATTCCACCTATTATGGATGTGGGAAGGGGAAGACCCATTCGACTTGATTTTCGACCTGCTCAAACACAATTTGATTCAAAGAAATTAGTCGATGTTTGGGGGGCGAATGGACGCTATTTAGCACCAACGGTGAGAGTCAAATCAGGCGATTTTGTTAAACTGACTTATCTCAATAGTTTGCCTCAAGATCTTTCTATTAATATCCAAGGCTTACTTGCACCTACAGAGATGATTGGCTCCATTCACCGAAAAATAACCAAAAATAGCAGCTGGTCTCCAATTTTATCGGTCAATCAACCCGCTTGTACTGCGTGGTATTATGCCGATACGATGTTAAATTCCGCTTTTCAAGTCTATCGTGGTATCGTCGGTTTATGGTTTATCGAAGATAGCGAAAGCAAAAAAGCGGCGTTACCGAATAAATATGGCGTGAATGATATTCCACTCATCTTGCAAGATCAGCTGATTAATCATGAAGGTGTTCAGGTCTTAGATACCCAATCACCGCAATTTTTTGGTAAGCGTTTGTTTGTTAATGGTGTTGAATCGCCTTATGTGAATGTACCACGTGGCTGGGTTCGTTTACGCATCGTTAATGCTTCATTATCAAGACGTTATGAATTACGTTTAGATAACGATAAACCCCTTTATTTAATTGCAACGGGTGTCGGATTTTTATCTGAAATGGTAGAAATGACGCAGATTTCACTTGCACCATCAGAACGAATTGAAGTTTTGGTTGACCTAAATGAAGGTGAAACAGTTTCTTTGATCCACGGTGAAAAACGGAATTTCTTCTATGAAGTCAGCCAATTTTTTAAAGATAATGATGAATTAAAAGATAATGTTGTCGTCGAGTTACGCCCTGAAGGATTGCCTTCAGCATTAAATGTTTCTCCGACGTTACCTCATTTTAATCTCGATGACTTTAAATTAAGTATTGTGCAAGAGCGGAAATTGAGTTTACGTCCGTTAGATCGTTTGATTAATCAACAACGGTTTGATCCAAAACGAATAGACTTTGATGTGAAAAAAGGCACAGTGGAGCGTTGGTATTTAACCACGACTGATGCCGTCGGCTTTACCTTACAGGGTGCGAAATTTATTGTCGAAACACGAAATAAACAAGCTGAACCGTATAAACAATTAGCTTGGCGAGATACCGTATGGCTTAATCCTTCAGAAGAAGTCACGCTTTTAGTCCGTTTTGAGCATAGTGCGTCGCCACAGCTTCCACTTACCTTCGGGGCATCAGATCTCATGCTCAGAGATAGAGGCTGTATGGGGCAGTTTACTGTCAGTGAATAGCCACAAGCGGTCGGATCAGCGAGAAAATTTGCAAAAAAACGTGGAAATCTTACCGCTTATGTCACATTCACTGATAGAATACGGGCGTTTTTATTTCTGCCAAAACAGATAGGAAAAATTATGACCACAGAATACTTAGATTTTGAACTGCCGATTGCGGAGCTAGAAGCGAAAATTGAAGCCTTGCGTTCGGCGGTGGGTAACGATAACAAAATCAACCTTGATGATGAAATCGCTCGTTTACAGAAAAAGAGCGAAGAACTCACTAAAAAAACCTTTTCTGACTTAGATGCGTGGCAAATTTCACGAATGGCTCGCCACCCAAGTCGCCCTTATACGCTAGATTATATTGAGCGTATTTTCACCGAATTTGATGAACTGGCAGGCGACCGTGCTTTTGCTGACGATAAAGCGATTGTCGGCGGTATTGCTCGTTTAGACGGTCGTCCTGTGATGGTCATTGGTCATCAAAAAGGACGTACCGTGAAAGAGAAAGTCAAACGCAACTTTGGTATGCCAGCCCCTGAAGGCTATCGCAAAGCGTTGCGTTTAATGCAAATGGCTGAACGTTTTAATATGCCGATCATTACCTTTATTGACACACCGGGAGCTTATCCAGGCATTGGGGCAGAAGAGCGTGGTCAATCTGAAGCGATTGCTCGCAACTTGCGTGAAATGTCCACCTTAAAAGTGCCAGTGATTTGTACCGTAATCGGCGAAGGCGGTTCGGGCGGTGCGTTAGCGATTGGTGTGGGCGATAAAGTGAATATGTTGCAATACAGCACCTATTCCGTTATTTCCCCTGAAGGCTGTGCCTCTATTTTATGGAAAAGTGCCGAAAAAGCCTCAACCGCAGCGGAAGTAATGGGTTTAACCGCCCCACGTTTAAAAGAGCTTGAGCTGATCGACAACATCGTGCCAGAGCCGTTAGGCGGTGCACATCGTAACTTTGATGAAATGGCTGCGAACTTGAAAAAACGCTTGCTGGAAGATTTAGCGGATTTATCGCCGTTAGATGCGGAATCGTTGTTAGATCGTCGTTATCAACGTCTGATGAATTACGGTTACGTTTAATCATTTATCATGATCAAGCGGTAAGATGAAAGCAATATTTTGCAAATCTCTTACCGCTTTCTTTTTGCTGAAAATTGGAAATAGAGATAGCCAAAAGACTTTTCGAAAATGAATAAATTAAGAAATAGTAGAAAATGGTGCCGACTACCGGAATCGAACTGGTGACCTACTGATTACAAGTCAGTTGCTCTACCTACTGAGCTAAGTCGGCATTTGACGAGATGTCTTGAAAAGAGTGCGCATTTTAACGATTTTGAGTGTGATTGCAACTGTTTTTAATAAAAAAGCGTAATTATTATCGAAAGGAGTTTAATTTTATGAAAAATGTACTTTCTATTCAATCTCATGTAGTTTATGGCTATGCGGGTAATAAAGCAGCAACTTTTCCAATGCAACTTTTGGGGATTGATGTTTGGGCGTTAAATACAGTGCAATTTTCTAACCATACGCAATATGGTAAATGGAAAGGCATGGTGGTGCCGAAAGAGCAAATCGGTGAAATTACCCAGGGCATTGCGGAAATTGATGCATTACATGAATGTGATGCGGTGCTGTCAGGTTATATTGGTGCGGCAGAGCAAGGTGCTGAAATCTTAGCTTGTGTAGAGCGAGTAAAATCGGCTAATCCAGAAGCGATTTATTTTTGCGATCCAGTGATGGGGCATCCTGATAAAGGTTGTATTGTTGCACCTGGAGTAGCGGAATTTTTGCGCGATGAAGCGATGGTAAAAGCAGATATCATTGCACCTAATTTAGTCGAATTGAGAGAACTGACAGGCTTACCTGTAGAAAACTTTGCTCAGGCCTTAGAAGCGATTAAATTTATTCGTCAAAAAGGGGCAAAGCGTGTTTTAGTTAAACATTTAAGCAAAGTAGGACAAGATCCTGCTCAATTTGAAATGGTGTTAGCTAATGAAGAAGGTATTTGGCATATTAGCCGCCCGTTGCACCAATTTGTAGCAAAAGATCCTGTTGGTGTGGGTGATTTAACAAGCGGTCTGTTCTTGGCTAATTTACTCAATGGCAAGTCCGATTTAGAAGCGTTTGAACACACAGCAAATGCCGTAAATGATGTGATGAGTGTGACTCAACAAAGTGGTAAATATGAACTTCAAATTATTAAAGCTCGTGCATTCATTGTTGAGCCACAGAGTCAGTATAAAGCGGTGAAAATTGGCTAGGATCTGTTAATAATTCGTGAAGTGTCATATTTTAATGAAATAAAGTAGGGGCGCCACGCTTGGCGTCTACTGAATATCGCCTTTGCGTAAAGATTGGATTAAACGGACGCCAAGCGTGGCGTCCCTACAAGTAACTTTATCCGAATTATTAACAACTAATCCCTAACGAACCATTTGTAAAATCAGCATATAACTTGCAATACAGAGCAAGATAGCGCCTAACAATTTCTGCATCGTTTGTGGTTTAAGAATGCCTCGTAACTTCATTGAGAAAAAACTGGTGATGAAAGAGCAGGTCACGACAATTGCCACTACAGTAAAATTTACATAACCCACTTGCCATGAGTTTTCTAAATAGACAGGTGGGGTTTTACTTAGATAACCGTAGAGATTGCCTAGTCCACCAATGATCATCATGTAGTTGCTGTATGCGGCTATTTGATGTGGTTTAACGCTTGGTAATAGGCTGATAAGAGGTGCCATAATTGAACCGCCACCAATACCTGTAATTCCCGCCACACTGCCACCAAAAGCACACACTGAAATACCTTTGATATTCTCATTTAACTTGCTACAAGCGGTCGTATTTTCTGATTTTTTTACGAAGAAAATGCGTAGAGCTAGCACTAGTAGGGTTACTACGAATACCGTTACAATCAGCCAGTTAGGAATAAAGAAACTGAGTTCAAAACCTAGTTGTACCCCGATAATCATCCCTACCGACCAAAGTAGTAGTGATTTGATATTCACTGGAACACGTTGTTTATAAAAATAAATGAGATTGATAGTTGCTGTTCCCATCACGGTCATCAATGAAGTCGCTGCAACCATTTGTAAAGAAAATTCAGGAAAAAGGGTGTGTAAAATGGGTACCATCAGTACGCCACCACCAATACCAAAGAGTGCTGACATTAAGTTTGTTAGTATGCCGCAAACAACTAAAATTAAAATTGTGGTGATTGTCATTGTTGTCTCCCAAGGATAGGAAGTTTTTATGGCAACTATTATGAGAGAGATAGTTCGGAAAGTTTTATGATCATTCTCATATTTTTGGAGTGAAATTTCACTATTTTCAGAATTTGTGAGCTAGATCACTTTACATTTATGACAATTATCATACTTCGTTGACAGCTAACAGGATTATGCTAAAGCTGTTCTAAATTTCTAGAATGACATTTTTGTATCTCAATCGTAAAACTTAAGGAGGACTATATGTTGCTTACAATAGTCAGTTTTTTAGTCGTAACCGCCGCAGTTGGTTGGATCTCTTGGTATAAAACCAAAGATGATGATTTAAGCACATCAAAAGGCTATTTTTTGGCTGGGCGAGGATTGAGTGGCGTAGTTATCGGCTGCTCAATGGTATTAACATCCCTTTCGACAGAGCAATTAATCGGGATTAATGCAAACTCTTATGCGGGTAACTTCTCAATTATGGCATGGACAGTGCAATCGGTGATTCCTCTCTGTTTCCTTGCGTTATATCTATTACCAAAATATATCCGCAACGGTTACACCACCATTCCAGAGTTCTTTGAAGCACGTTTTGACCGTCAAACGCGTTTGATTATGTCAACACTCTTCTTGTTCTTCTATCTTTTCATCGCGATTCCAACTGCACTTTATACCGGTGCGATTGCGTTTAACAAAATCTTCAATCTTGAAGTCGTTTTCGGTATCAGCTATGGCGAAGCAATTACTTATACCGTTATTGCAACAGGGGTTGTTGGAGCGATTTATGCGATCTTCGGTGGTTTGAAAGCGGTTGCGGTATCCGATACGTGGAATGCGGTAATCTTAGTGATTGGTGCATTGCTTGTACCTTTCTTTGCATTGGCTTATTTAGGTAACGGCAGTATTTCAGAAGGTTTCCGTATCATTGGTACAACTCACGTAGAGAAATTCAATGCGATTGGTAGCGCAACAGATGCTGTACCGTGGCCTGCGATCTTCACCGGTATTTTGATCGTAAACTTCTTCTACTGGACCACTAACCAAGCGATCGTACAACGTGCATTAGGTGCAAGAGATTTAAAAGCGGGTCAAAAAGGGATTTTAATTGCAGCCTTGTTTTTATTACTTCTCCCGTTAATTCTTAACTTACCGGGCTTATTAAGTTTCCATATTCTTGGTGAAGGTTTAAAACCAATTGATGCATCATACCCAAGTTTAGTCAATAAAGTATTACCAACTTGGTTACAAGGTTTCTTTGTAGCAGCATTATTTGGTGCGATTTTAAGTACATTCAACTCGTTCTTAAACTCAGCAGCAACCATCTACTGTAACGACTTATTGCCAGCGATTACTAAAGTTAAACGTACTGATGAAGAACTCATTGCTTATGCGAAAAAAATTGGTACAGTAATGGCAGTAATCACTATGATTGTGGCACCATTATTGATGTTTGGCACAGACGGTATCTTCTTATTCACACGTCGTTTTGCAGGGTTCTTTAACATTCCTATTGTGGCACTCTTTGCTGTCGGTTTATTCAACCGTAACGTTTCAGGTTTAGCAGCTCGCATTACCTTATTAGTTCACGTTGTACTTTATTTCACATTGGTTTGGATTATCAATGTCAAAGTAAACTTTGTTTATGTTATGGGTGCATTATTCGTCTTTGACGTGGCGTTAATGTTGTTCTTAGGTCAATTCTTAAAACGTGCAACACCGTATGTGGATAACCATATCAACCATGCAAATGTGGATTTAACCCATTGGGAATATGCAAGAACGGCGGTGGCTTCATTAGTTTTAGGTTTAATTACCTTACACTTAGTCTTATCTCCGCTTGGTTTAGCTTCCCCAGAAGGTAATGCAACCATGATTATGGGAGTATGGGCAGTGCTACAAGTGCTAATTCTCATCTTCTTTGGTAAAAAGAAAGTCGTAGATAAAGCCTAATATCATCATTCGGGTTAGGGGGCAACAAGCGATTAGATTTCGATAGAAATTTGCATTCCCCCTTCCGCCTTCGGCACCTTCCCCCGTTTACGGGGGAAGGGAACCCCAAAGAGCAACAATGGAAAATACTATGAACAACATCGTTTATATTCTCTTAGACCAAGTCCGCAAAGATATGCTCGGTCCTTACGGACACCAAATCGTCAAAACCCCAAATTTAGACCGACTTGCCAAAGATGGTATTCGTTTTAATAATGCCTTTACCCCTGCTTCCGTTTGCGGTCCTGCTCGTACATCGCTGTTCACGGGCTTAATGCCGTCAAGTCACGGTATTATCAAAAACGGCGAAAAAGGCGGTACAGGCGAAATTAGCAAACAAGCTCCGAATATCTGTAACCTTGAAGGCTACAACTCTTATGTCGTGGGTAAATGGCACGTTGGTACTAAATCTGTACCGGAAGATTACGGCATCAAAGGACACAACTTTGACGGCTATGGCTATCCGGGCAGCCAAGTGTATAAAAACTTGGTCTTCAACCAACCGCCAACACATTCCAACCGCTACCGTGAATGGTTAGAAGAAAAAGGCTATGAAATCCCTGAAGTGAGCCGTGCTTACTTTGGCGACAACCCACACTTGCGTGTGCAAGAACTGTGCGGTTTACTCTCCGGCACCAAGGAAGAAACCATCGAATACTTCATCATTGACGAAGCGAAAAAATACATTCGCGAATCACTAGCTGAAGGCAAACCGTTCTTCACCTGGATCAACTTCTGGGGTCCGCACACTCCTTGTATCGTACCAGAGCCTTACTACTCCATGTACGATCCAAAAGATGTGGTGTTAGATGAAAGCTTCTTCAAACCGCTTGAAGGAAAACCGGGGCATTTCCGCACCATTTCAAAAATGTGGGGAATGTGGGAAGCCAGCGAAGAACGTTGGAAAGAAGTGATCACCAAATTCTGGGGCTACATCACCTTAATTGATGACGCTATCGGCGAATTATTCCAATTCCTTGAAGAAAACGGTTTATACGAAAACACCTTCTTAGTGGCAACCGCCGACCACGGCGACGCAATGGGTGCACACCGTATGATTGAAAAAGGTGAGTTTATGTTTGAAACCACCTACAACGTACCGCTTATCATCAAAGACCCGCAATCTAACCGAGTCAATGAAGTGGACGACAATCTCGTCTATCTCCACGACTTAACGTCCACCGTCTATGATGTAGCAGGGCAAGAAGTACCGTCCGCATTCCAAGGGGAAACCATTTTACCGATCACAAGGGAAAACAAAGAAAACGACCGCAAAGGCTTACTCTGCCAACTTGCCGGACACTTCGTTTACTTTGAACAACGAATGTGGCGACGCAAAGATTACAAACTGGTCTTCAACGCCACAGACTTGTGCGAACTCTACGATGTCCGCAAAGATCCTGAAGAAATGCACAATCTCTTCTATGATGACGCTTATAAAGAAATTAAAAAAGAGATGCTTGAGGAAATGCGAGCAGAGATGAAACGCCTAGGCGACCCGTTGGAAAACTGGGTGTATCGGATTATTGATGAGATCTAGCTTTCAATTTGTAAAAAACGTGAAAGATCAACCCGCTTGTCGCGGGTTGATTTGCTTTTTGAACCATTGTATACAATCTGATCCCCATCATAGAGCGAAGCGCATTTCTATGTTAGGATAAAGCCGAACCACAAATATGCTATGCAGGAAGCCGTTATGTCAGTAAATTCTTTTTACCCCACCGATTTAAAACAGTGCCAGCTTACCCATTTACATTCATTCGCTAAAGGTATGACGGTTTACAAGCAGGGCGAGACGGCGAAAGAGTTTTATTATGTCAATAATGGCTTGATCGGCTTGTATCATACGCTGGATAACGGCAAAGAGAGCCTTGTTCGGCTGTATCAAAAAGGCGACTATTTTGGCTATCGCACCCTGTTTGGCGATGACGGCTACCATTGCAACGCTAAAGTGTTGGTGGAAGCGGAGATCACCCGAATTAAACCAAAAGATATAGACACCTTTTTTGTGGAAAATCCGCAGATGAGCCAATTTTTGTTGCAGTCGCTTGCCAATGAACTGCGTGAAGCGGAGCAACGCTTGGCGAAAAGTGCCTATTTGCGAACCCTTGACCGTGTGATCGACAGCATCTATTTCTTGACGGAGAACTTCCCTTACTACAACTGGACGCACCGTGAAATTGCCGAATATGCAGGCTGTGAAACGGAAACGGCGATCCGCATTACCAAAGAGCTAAAACGCAACGGCTTGTTGCAAGATTGGCATAAGCAAAAATAGGGGAAACGATGTTTGAACATAGCCCGAAAGCCCATTTTCACTTAATGGCAAAGCCGAGTAGCTTTCAATGCAACATCAAATGCGAATACTGCTTTTACCTTGAAAAAGAGCATACTATTGAGCAAGCGGTGCGTTTTATGGACGAAAATACCCTGCGAAATTATGTGCGAAACTACATTCAATCGAGTGCAGGGCAACGGGTGGAGTTTGCGTGGCAAGGGGGCGAGCCGACCTTATTGGGCTTGGATTTTTTCAAACAAGCGGTCAGATTTCAGCAAGAATTTGCAAATGGCAAAACGATCACCAACGCCTTTCAAACCAACGGCATTGCCTTAAATCGACAATGGGCGGAATTTTTCAAAGAAAATCAATTCCTTATCGGTATTTCCATTGACGGCTTGAGCGATGTGCATAACAAATATCGCATTTCGGTAAACGGTCAGCCGACATTTGAACGGGTAAAACGGGCGGTGGAATTACTGAAAGAGTACGGTGTGCAGTTCAATACGCTTACCGTAATTAACGATCAAAACTGGCAAAAAGGCAGGGAAACCTATCTCGCTTTAAAAGAGCTAGGTTCAACCTTTATGCAGTTTATCCCGATTGTCGAAACAGGCTGTGGTACAGAACCTTTTGCAAAAAATAGCGCAAAACCGACCGCTTTCTCCGTTGCGCCACAAGGCTTTGGGCATTTTTTGTTGGAAGTGTTTAAAGAGTGGGTGCAACACGATGTCGGCAAAATTTATGTGTTGGAATTTGATAACCTGCTCGGGCAATGGCTCGGCTATCCGTCCAGTAGCTGTGTTCATCAAGAAACCTGTGGCGAATCGCTGATTGTGGAAGCGAACGGCGATGTCTATTCCTGCGACCATTTCGTTTACCCAAGCTACAAAGTCGGCAATTTAAACCAACAACCGTTGGGTGAAATCGCCCTTTCTGAACCACAACAAAACTTTGGGCAGAGCAAGAAAACCGCTCTCACTTCCCACTGTTTAGCCTGTGATGTACGATCTTTCTGTCACGGCGGTTGCCCGAAACATCGGATTGTTAGCTTGCCGAATGAAGTACATCAACATAACTATCTCTGCCAATCCTACCAACTCTTTTTCCGCAAAACTGCCCCATTTATGCGGAAAATGCGAGATATTATTCGCAGTGGCGGATCAGCTCAGGATATTGTGCAGTTTGTGAGACCTTAAATAACGATATGGGCGAACATATTTGTTCGCCCGCACAGAAAAATAAAAGAGAATCAGTATTCCAACTTAGATTGGATCAATTTGACCATCGCTTGCAACGCTTCTGTCGGTGCTGTTTCCTGATTCATAAACCAACGAAATAGTTCAGGATCGGTATAACCAAGCATTTCCACAAAGGTTTGTTGTTCCGTTTCAGTGAGATTATCAAAATGAGCCTGATAAAACGGCATAATCATTTTATCTAACTCACGCATACCACGGCGGCATTCCCATTCAATTTTAAAGCGGTTCATTATTGCACCTCCGTAATTCGTAATTCTCTTGGTACTTCAAATACCGTATTTTCTTCGCAGCCCTCAAGTTCTTCTACTTTGGTTACGCCTAATGTTTTCAGATGTTCAACAACGGATTGAACCAATACTTCAGGTGCAGAAGCGCCTGCAGTGATACCAATGGTTTGAACACCGTCTAACCATGTTGGGTCGATATCTTGCGGACCATCAATCAACTGCGATGGTGTTCCCATTCTTGTAGCTAATTCTGCAAGACGATTTGAGTTTGATGAATTTTTAGAACCAACAACCAAGACTAATTGCGCTAATTTTGCTAACTCTCTGACCGCTTGCTGACGGTTAGTTGTCGCATAGCAAATATCGTTTTTGCGTGGACCTTGAATTGCAGGGTACTTCTGCTTCAACGCCTCGATCACATCGCTCGTATCATCAATAGATAACGTGGTTTGTGTCATAAAAGTCAGATCTTCGTCATCTTTTAAGCCCAATTTCGCAATATCTTCCACATCTTCGACCAAGAAAATACCGCCTTTTTCGTTATCATATTGCCCCATAGTACCTACAACTTCAGGATGCCCTTCGTGACCGATCAAGATCGCTTTTGTACCTTTTTTACTCGCACGAGCTACTTGCATATGCACTTTAGTAACAAGCGGGCAGGTTGCGTCAAAAACTTTCAATTCACGGCGTTTTGCCTCGTGACGAACCGCTTGAGATACCCCATGAGCCGAGAAAATCACAATAGCACCATCTGGTACTTCATCCAACTCTTCGACAAAAATTGCCCCTTTCGCTTTTAAACCATCTACGACAAAACGGTTATGCACCACTTCGTGACGCACATAAATCGGTGCACCGTGAATTTCTAAAGCAAGTTCCACGATAGAAATTGCACGATCAACACCGGCACAAAAGCCTCTAGGATTGGCTAAAATAATGTTCATTTAATCACTCTTTTTACTTTTACGATGATCTAAAATGGATTCCAAAATTAACAATCCTGCTCCCATCACAATACTCACATCAGCGATGTTAAATACAGGATAGTGATAGATATCCCAATAAAAATCTAAAAAATCAATTACATAGCCGTTGTAAGCACGGTCTATTGCATTGCCTATTGCCCCACCGATGATTAAAGCATAACTGGCATTTTGTAGTTTAAGTTCAGTTTTATTTTTAGATAGCATGATGACCAAAGCAATAGAAATCACAATCGCTAGCCCTAAAAAGAAATACTTTTGCCAGCCTGAATGGTCAGCTAAAAAGCTAAACGCCGCCCCATAGTTTCTGACATAGGTTAAGTTGAAAATTGGTAATACATTGACACTTTCATATAGTTCAAAGCGTTGTACTACAATGTATTTAGTTAATAAATCAATGATTAATACTACCGCACTTAGCCATAACCAAGATAAACTTGTTTTTTTCATATTGTTCCTTATATCCCGAAGGTTATCACCCACGGTTATGAATAAAGTCATTTTGTAGGGGATTTACTATTTATCGTAACATATTGATTTTAATGTAAAATTAAACCTTAACCCTACAATGTTCAGTCCTATTAAATTATAGTTTTTCCTCAGTTTGAAGCGCCGTAGGAGCTTATTTATACCTAACCTAGGGCGTAAGCTCTAGATTAGCAATCAAATAGCCTCTTCGTTCTCTTCCCCTGTACGAATACGGATTACTCGTTCCACGTCGTACACGAAGATTTTACCATCGCCAATTTTGCCCGTTTGAGCGGTATCGATAATGGCTTCAATACATTCATCCACTTGCTCATCGGTGACAATAATTTCTAACTTTACTTTTGGTAAGAAATCAATCGCATATTCCGCCCCACGATACAGCTCTGTATGTCCTTTTTGGCGGCCAAAGCCTTTGACTTCCGTTACGGTCATTCCTTGAATACCAACATCCGTCAATGCTTCACGGACATCATCTAGTTTAAAAGGTTTAATAATAGCTTCGATCTTTTTCATCACATCATCCTATCTTCTCGCCGATTTCGGTCTAAAGCTCTCACAAATCTCTGGGTGAGTATCAATATAAATATCACTTAATAACTGCAAACAATAGGGAACTGCACTAAAAATACCACGAACGAGAACCTTTCCATCCAGATCTTTCACACCTTCTAGGGTTTCTTTAATGGCTTTTGGTTGTCCTGGTAAGTTTAAAATAAGTGAGCTGTGACGAATCACGCCAACTTGACGAGAAAGAATAGCAGTCGGGACAAAATGCAGACTTACCTGACGCATCTGTTCGCCAAAGCCAGGCATTTCGCGGTGGGCGATGGCAAGAGTTGCATCGGGAGTGACATCTCGTTTGGCAGGACCTGTTCCGCCTGTGGTGAGAACTAAATGGCAAGCATGTGTATCCACTAGTTCAATTAAGGTTTGCTCAATTACCGCTTGTTCATCGGGGATCAAGCGGGTTTCGATTTCAAAGGAAGTAGTTAAGGCAGATTGCAACCAAGCCTGTAATTCAGGAATACCTTGATCGGCATAAACGCCTGCGGAAGCTCGGTCTGATACGGAAACCAAGCCGATTTTGAGAGTTTCTTTGCTTAAACAAGCGGTCATTTTCTTTCTCTTTTTTGCAAATAGTGACAGCTTGCTATTTTACAGTGAGAGTTTAGTTTTCTCAAGTCTTTATCTTAAAGATAAAGTAATAATATTGAAATATAATGACAGTAATTAAAAAAAGTTTTCCTGCAATATGTGGAAGAGTGAAAAAAGCAAAAAGACAGAATGGGGCAGAAAAAGCTAAAATACTAACTTTTTGTTTTAAGGGCATAGCTCGTTTTTCATCATAATTTTTTAAATATTTTTGATAAAGTTTGGTTGTTATAAACCATCTTTGTAAGCGTACAGAACCCTTGCTAAAGCAATAAAGTGCAAGCAATAAGAAAGGTGTAGTTGGTAAACCTGGTATGATAATTCCAATAATGCCTAAGACGACACAGAGTAGTCCTAAAACGACATAAAAAGGTTTCATATTAAGTCCGTTCTAAAATTAATGGGTAGATACCAATATTATTCTTATTGAGATTTATTTTCAACAAATTAATCTGGTTACATATATTTTCTGTTACTGCATTTGCTTGAGCTATCTTTTCTTCTGTAATTTCTTCGTGTTTTTTATTAAATAAAATAGCATCAAGTAACCGCTCAGCATGCATCCCTTCGTGGCAATAATTTAATACTCCAGCTTCATTAAATGCGGTTGCCACATAGCTTATTTGAGTAGTAGCGATACCTAAAGCGCCATCTTCCCCGCCGAGTTCTCTAAAAAGTTGATGCTGTGGGAAACCACCACAAGCAAGAAAAAAGGCACGTCTAAAGACGACGTTACCACCACCAGTCATTTGCATATGTTGCCACGCATAGTCAAAATTGGGGTGTGAATGATAACGCTCGGCAATACCGACAGGTTTTAACGCAAGGCGAACTACCATTGCTTCAGGGCGAAAGTGGAAGATCGCTTCTGCCACTTGTAACGCCCCATTTTCATAGGCATCATCGGCATCAAGAAAAGCGACAAATTCTGCGTCACTTTGCAGGGCTCCCCAGTTACGAGCCTTTGCCACACCGCCGTTTTTGGGCATTTGTTCTACTTTGATTTTGGTCGGCACTTGGGCTTCAAACTGTTTCGCTAGTGCGAAACTGTTGTCCGTTGAACCGTCATCAACAATCCACAATGTACCGAGTTCTGCTTGATTTAAAGCACTTTGTACTGCTCTCTGTAAGGTACTTTCGGCGTTGTAGCAAGGGATAATCACATCAATCATTTAGCGTTCCTCATTAAATGCAAAACCTTGTGGCGAGACCGCTAAAATGGATGCGGTTTTGCCCCAATCGCCGAGAACAATACGGGTGAAGTTTTCCCCCCTTCCGCCTTCGGCACCTTCCCCCGCACGCGGGGGAAGAGACATTGTATGCACCGCTTGCCTGTGGGTATGTCCGTGAATAAGCCACTCTGCGTGGTAGTTATCCACAATTTGAGCAGTAAATTCAGGGTTTACGTCCATAATTTCTGCGGGTTTGCTTCGCTTATCGGCACGGCTTTTCGCTCGAATTTTTTGAGCAATATGAATACGTAACGCAAGGGGCAAGCGGAGAAAGAGCCATTGTCGCCAGCGTTGATGTACTTTTTTGCGGAATTGCTGATATTTCACATCATCAATACAGAGAGTATCGCCGTGACAGATTAAGGTTTTTTTGCCATATAAATCAATCAGTTGGTAATCAGGTAACAGTTGCATTCCTGTTTCATTAGCAAAGCGTTTGCCGATCAAAAAATCTCGATTACCGTGAATAAAATAACACGGCACACCTTGAGCGGTCACTTGGCAGATCGCCTGTTTGACACTGTAGATAAGTGCCGACTGTTCATCATCACCAATCCAAAAATCAAACAGATCGCCTAAGATATACACAGCGTCCGCAAGCGGTGCTTTTTCTGCCATAAATTGCAAAAACAGCTCGGTGAGTTCGGGTTGGTTGTCGTTAAGATGAAGATCGGCGATGAAGTAGGTGGTCATTACATTTTTATATTATCAGGGAACACATTCCCCTCCCCCGTTTACGGGGGAGGGTTAGGGTGGGGGGGATTTGTCCGAAGGACAAACAACAGGCAATTTGTGATAAAAAGGTTGCAAACTGCGTTTGCAATCCCCCCTTCCGCCTTCGGCACATTATTCGCTTCGCTCACCCTACGGGTCGTTGGCAAAGCCAACGCTCAAATGCTGTCGCATTTGTCCTCCCGTAAACGGGGGAAGGGAATAATTTGGGAGATTTATCTACTACTATCAAACCACCCACGAATAAACTGCACAGACAAGAAGAATGTCAAGGCGAAGAAAGCGTATAGAATATAGCTCACCCACGGTTTTGATACTGTTTCGCCTTCGGCAAGCGGTGTGATTGAGACGATATTTCTAAATTCGTTTAACCAGTTGATCCGCCAGCCGTAGTATTTGATCTGCACCATCTGTTTTTCATTCGCATAGGCTTGGGCTTTGGCTTGAATGTCCGCAGAGCCAAATTTGAAGTAGAGCGGTAAACCCCAGCCTGTGTCTTCATTGCGGTAAACCATTACCGCTTTTGTGTCAGGGTGTTCGGTGAATAGGAAGTAAACATCTCGCACTTCGCCGTCCGCAGGGTTGGATTTGCTAATCACGCCGTCTTTGTCCATACGGCGTACTTCCATTCCTGTCACCATTGTTTGTTCATAGCTTGGGAAAGCATAATTCACTCCGCCAACTAACACGATGTGTAGCGAGAGTGAGACCAAAATCAAAAAGTATTTAAACATTGCTCTCATAAAAATCCTTATCCGAACATTCGGAATATTGCCCTTAAATTTTAAACAATTTTCGCACGTTTTGCGTAGTAATGTTAGCAAATTCTTCAACAGAAACGCCTTTTAGGGTTGCCACATATTCGCACACTTCTCGCACATAGGCTGGCTGATTTGGCTTGCCACGATAAGGGATCGGGGCAAGGTATGGCGAATCGGTCTCAACGAGCAGGCGATCAAGCGGTACTTTTCGCACCACATCTCGCAATTCTTCGGCATTGCGGAACGTAATAATTCCTGAAATTGAGATATAAAAACCAATATCCAACGCCCGTTGTGCCATCGCCCAATCTTCCGTAAAACAGTGTAACACACCGCCACACTGTTCGGCGTTGCCTTTTTCTAAAAAATGCATCGTATCTTCACGAGCCGAGCGAGTATGAATAACCAACGGCTTATTGACCTGCTTCGCCACATCAATATGTTGTTCAAACAGCGACTGTTGCAACGCTTTTGTTTCAGGCGTGTAGTGATAATCCAACCCCGTTTCCCCCACAGCCACGACACGTGGATCTTGAACTAAGCGACAAAGTTTGTCGTAGTCAAATGGTTCATCTTCCACGTTCAAAGGGTGAACACCACAGGACAGCGCCACTTCGCTACGGTGAGCGGTGAGCTGTTTCATTGCGTCAAAACGTCCGAGTGTGGTGCAGATAGAAATCATCTGTTGCACCCCACGGGCTTTAGCGTTATCTATCACTTCGTCCACATTTTTGTGGCGAGTTTCATAGTCTAGCGAGTCTAGGTGACAGTGAGAGTCGATGATAAATAGGTTGTTCAAAGTTGATCCTTTTGTTATTAAAAAATGTAGGGACACACTGCGTGTGTCCGTTTTATCTTATTAAAAATTAATATCCCAATGGACACACGCAGTGTGTCCCTACAATTAGATACTACGTTTAGCTACGCCCTTTCCACCCCAAACGCCATCACTTGATCGATACGTTCGGCGTTCATTGCGATCATCATCAGGCGATCTACCCCTAAAGCGACCCCAGAGCAGTTCGGCATACCGGCTTTTAGAGCATCAAGGAAACGGTGGTCTAACGGCTGTGGCGGTAAGCCCATTGCTTCACGTTGAACGTTATCTTGCTCAAAACGGCGGATTTGCTCTTTGGCATCGCTTAATTCGTGAAAACCATTGGCAAGCTCTAAGCCTTTGTAATAGAACTCAAAACGTTCGGCGACACGGTGATCTTCGGTACTGATTTGAGCCAATGCCGCTTGTGTAGCAGGGAAGTGATAAACCGCTGTCGGACGCACTTTGCCGATATTTGCTTCGACCACTTCGCTAAATAAAAATTGCAACAAGGTATCACGTTGCTCATCTTCATCACATTGCAAGCCGTGTTCACGGGCTTTGGCGACAAGTTGAGCTTTAGTCGCAGAAAGGGGATCCAAGCCTACATAGGTTTGAAATACAAATTGATAGCTAAAACTTTCGGCAGGTTCACAATCCAAAATCTGTTGTAGTAAATCGTCCACTTCGTTAATCAAACGGTACATATCAAAATGGGGGCGATACCACTCCAACATCGTAAATTCAGGGTTGTGGCGTTTGCCTGCTTCTTCGTTGCGAAACACACGGCAGAGCTGAAAAATCGCTCCGCTACCGTTGGCAAGCAAGCGTTTCATATGATATTCAGGGCTGGTAATCAGGTGCAAGGTTTTCGCTTGATTTTCAAAAGGCGAAAGAAACTGCGTACTGAACGTAGAAAGATGAACGTCCGTCACCGAAAACTCGCTCATCGCTGGCGTTTCCACTTCCAACACGCCACGTTCGGTAAAAAATTGACGGATCTCCGCCATTATTTTGGCTCGTTTCAATAAGTTTTGAATGGTTGCTGATGGCTTCCAGTCAGGCTGTTCTTGCAAATTTTCCATTGAATTGTACCGCTTGTAATAAAAAACGGGACATTATAGCAAATGATTTGACTCGTGCGAAAAGCAGAGTACCATTTCGCTATCAGATGATTACAAGGATTTCCTGTGCAATTTTTTTCCATTATGCGTATTGTTGGCATCTTGGTGATGTGTTTTTCATTCACGATGTTGGTGCCAGCCTTTGTGGCGTTGATTTATGATGACGGCGGCGGTCGGGCGTTTTTAGAAGCTTTTGTGCTGAACTTAAGCGTTGGTACGGCGTTGTGGTGGTTTTGTCGAAAATATAAGCAAGAGCTACGTTCCCGTGAAGGTTTTTTGATTGTGGTACTGTTTTGGGTGGTGTTAGGTTCACTCGGGGCAGTGCCGTTTATTCTGTTGGAAAATCCCGATCTGAATTTCTCCGAATCCATTTTTGAGTCGTTTTCAGGACTAACGACCACAGGGGCAACGGTGATCACGGGCTTAGACAGCTTGCCGAAAGCAATTTTGTTCTATCGTCAGTTTTTGCAATGGCTCGGCGGAATGGGGATCATCGTGTTGGCGGTGGCGATTATTCCGTTGTTGGGTATTGGCGGAATGCAGCTGTACCGTGCGGAAATGCCTGGACCTCTGAAAGAGCAAAAAATGCGTCCACGCATTGCGGAAACGGCAAAGGCGTTGTGGCTGATTTATCTCTCTTTGACGGTGTTGTGTGCCTTTGCTTATTGGTTTGCAGGAATGAGCGGTTTTGATGCAATTTCTCACAGTTTTGCGACAGTGGCGATTGGCGGTTTTTCCACTCACGATGCCAGTATCGGCTACTTTAACAGCCCGATGATTGACTTGATTACGGTGCTGTTTTTGCTAATTTCGTCTTGTAATTTCGCCTTGCATTTTGCCGTGTTCGACCAGTTTAACGACCGCTACAAAGGCAACAACAAGTCGAATTTTCTCGGTTTGTATTGGAAAGATTACGAATTTCGCTTTTTTATTACAGTGCAGTTGGCGTTATTTGTGATCTGTTTTGTTGTGCTTTGGGCATATAACTACTTTGGTGATCATTCCTCCACCTTTATTCAAGCGCTGTTTCAGTCCGTCTCAATTTCGACCACCGCAGGTTTTACTACTAACGATTTCAGTCAATGGCCTTCATTTTTACCGTTGTTGTTAGTGTTGGCTTCGTTTATCGGCGGCTGTGCGGGTTCAACGGGGGGCGGGTTGAAGATGTTCCGTGTGTTGTTGCTTTATTTGCAAGGAAAACGGGAAATTCACCGCTTTATTCACCCGAATGTAATCCAGCCGATTAAACTTGGCAGACACGTTTTATCGGAACGAATTGTTGAAGGTGTGTGGGCGTTTTTCTCTGCTTATTTCTTTGTGTTTGTGGTCTGTTGGCTGGCAACCATTGCGTGCGGAATGGAAACCTTTGATGCGTTAAATGCGGTGATCGCCAGCCTGAATAATCTCGGTCCAGCCTTAGGTACAGTGAGCAGTAACTTTACTCAAATTCCCGATAGTGCTAAATGGGTTTTAACCTTTGCTATGGTGTGTGGACGTTTGGAAGTCTTTACCTTATTGGTGATTTTAAGCCCAAGTTTTTGGCGGGATTAACAAGCGGTTACATTCTTTAAGAATTCTGCAAATCACTATTAACAAGTTGTTAATTTTTTTGATCTAAATAAAATTTTTTCTTTTTTCAGCTATTTTCTCTTTGGAAATGTGAATCAGATCACAGCCAGAGAGAAAATAGCGTCATTATAATAAATACAGAAATTTCACTCATAATATTTGGTGAAGCCCAAAATGATGTTGAAGTTCACTGAATATTATCCGTGCTTTTTCAAATTTATCTTGATTATAAATTGAATAAATAAGGAGAAGATCATGATTATCGGTTGCCCAAAAGAAGTTAAAGTCCAAGAGTATCGTGTTGGTTTAACCCCTGCAAATGTACAATCTTATGTTGAAGCAGGTCATACCGTTTATATCGAACATGGAGCAGGTGCGGAAATCGGGTTCCCTGACGAAGCTTATCAAGCTGCAGGTGCAACACTCACCGACAAAGCAACCTTATTTGCGAAAAGTGATATGATCATTAAAGTGAAAGAGCCTATCGAATGTGAATATCACTACTTCCGCGAAAACCAAATTCTCTATACCTACCTTCACCTTGCCGCAGACAAACCACTTACCGAAATGTTACTTGAACGCAAAATTCAATCTGTGGCGTATGAAACCATTAAAACCCCAGCAGGCTTACCTTGCTTAGCACCGATGAGTGCGATTGCAGGTCGTTTAGCGACATTAGAGGGTGCGAAATATATCCAAAAAACCTTTGGCGGTGCAGGCGTATTATTAAGTGGTACGGCTGGTACACCAAAAGCGAAAGTGGTGATTTTAGGTGGTGGCGTCGTTGGCTTAAATGCAGCACAAATTGCAATGGGTATCGGGGCAGATGTGACTATCTTGGACATTAACGCCGCTCGTCTTGCTTATATCGACCAAATCTTCGATATGAAGATCAAAACGCTCACCAGCTCTCGTGGCAACATTTTAAGCTTATTACCAGATGCTGATGTAGTTATTGGTGCTGTCTTAATTCCGGGAGCGAAAGCACCGCATCTTCTTCGTCGTGAAGATCTCAAATTGATGAAAAAAGGTGCTGTGTTAGTAGACGTAGCGATTGACCAAGGCGGTTGCTTCGAAACTTCTCATCCAACTACACACAATGAGCCAATTTATGAAGTGGACGGCGTAATTCACTACTGTGTTGCTAATATGCCTGGCTGTGTGGCTCGTACTTCAACCTTAGGCTTAACCGACTCAACCTTAGAATTTGGCTTAAAACTTGCTGCTCTAGGCGTGAAAGAAGCGTGCTTGGCAGATCCAGCCTTATTACAAGGTCTCAACACTTACAACGGTAAATGTACATTCAAAGGCGTAAGTGATGCCTTTGGTATTGCGTATACCGATCCAAAAGACGCATTAAATTAATCAAGCTAAGCTGTATTGATCAAGAACACCCCCTGAGTAATCAGGGGGACACCATTTATCCATTTCAAATTAGCGGTTGTGTTCGCTTGACTAGCCTACTTTCTGCTATTTTTAAAAGAGGTATACTATGAGTGACAATAACAAACCTGAACGGCAGTCTTGGTCTAGTCAATTAACTTATATTTTAACAGTTGCAGGGGCAACTGTCGGCTTTGGTGCAACGTGGCGTTTCCCTTATCTTGTTGGGGAAAACGGTGGCGGTGCTTATGTATTTCTTTTCTGTTTAGCGATGATCGTGATCGGTATCCCGATGATCTTAGTTGAGAATGTGATCGGTCGTCGTATGCAAGTCAATTCCATTGATGCTTTTAGTGGCGAAGCGAATGGCAAAAAAATCCATGCTGCATGGAAATTTTTAGGTTATATGGGACTACTGGGTTCTTTTGGTATTTTAGCTTATTACATGGTACTGGGTGGTTGGGTACTGACTTACATTGGTAGCCTTGCGACAGGTGGCTTAGATCTTTCATCTCCAGTGACTATTGAAACAACATCCGCTTATTTTAAAGACCATATCCAAAATAGTCCTTCCACCGTTATTCTCTATACAGGGCTGTTTGTTGCGGTGAACTACTTTATTTTGATTCGGGGAATTAAAGAAGGGATTGAAAAGTCTGTTAAATTATTGATGCCGTTACTTTTTGTCTTCCTGATCATTATGATTATTCGTAATGTGACCTTGCCTGGTGCATCAGAGGGTATTGCATTCTACCTTATCCCTGATTTCTCAAAAATCACACCAAAACTCTTTGTGTTCGTGTTAGGGCAAGTGTTCTTCGCATTAAGTCTCGGTTTCGGGGTGCTTATCACTTTGTCCAGTTACTTGTCTAAACAAGAAAACTTGGTGAAAACCGCCACAATCACAGGGGTGATTAACACCTTAATTGCAGTAGCCGCAGGTTTTATGATCTTCCCATCGCTCTTTACCTTTAATGTTGCGCCAAATTCAGGTCCAACCTTGGTATTCCAAAGTTTACCGATCGTCTTCTCACATATGTGGGCGGGTACTATCTTTGCGATTATCTTCTTTGGATTATTGATTACTGCCGCACTGACAACGTCTATTACTATTTATGAAGTATTGATTACTGCTTTACAAGAAAAAACGAGCTTAAGTCGTAAACAAGCGATTACCTTGACTCTCGCAGGAATCTTTATTGTAGGAAATATCCCTTCAGTCTTAGGCGATAATGTTTGGAGCAGTGTGAAAATCGCAGGTATGAGTATCTTTGATGCCTTTGACTATATCAGTGGTAACATTCTCTTCGTATTAACGGCATTAGGTAGTGCTATTTTTGTGGGATATGTATTAAAAGATGAAGCGAAGAAAGAGTTAGGTGCAGGTGAAAAATTTACAAAGGTTTGGTTTAACTATGTACGTTTTGTTATCCCTGTTTTAATTATCGTCATTTTCGTGAATTCTCTCTAACTAAAAGAATGCAAGCGGTGAGTTTCGTCTGAAATTTTACAAAATTTCACGCGTATCTCACCGCTTGTCTTTTATGCTTTTAGTTTACCCGCACAGCTTTCAAGCTGTTCTGCTAACTTCATTTTTGCTTTTTGGATTTTATCCCCAAAACGTGCTTGAAGTTGAGCATTGAGTTGTTGCCATAACTTAGGTGTTCTAGACAAGGTATTTTGGCTTGTGCTCAATGTTTCTACCAATGCCTGTTGTGTAGAGAGTAATTGAGCTTTTCGCTCGTTCATCTGTTGATTCATACTCTCTTGTAAACGATGTTGAATCGTTTGGTTTAGCTCGTTTAAATCAACATTATCTTGAGTAAGTGATTGCTCGAATTCTTCAAGGATATCGTGAAATACTAAAGGCTGTTCAAGCATTGTCATTGTATCGTTAATTTGTGCAAGCTGATTTTGCAGACGCTCTTGCTCATTTTTAAGTAAAGTAAGGAAGCTCTCACTTTTTTCGATATCTTGTGCTAGCAGCCCCTTTAACTCTTGCTTTTTTTGCTCTGCGGTTGTATTTAATTCAGCAATACGCTGTTCAATCATTTGTTGAATATCTTGAGTTGTCATCATAGTTTCCTCTTGGTTTGTTTTTTATCATAAATGCGAAAGTCTGAGCTTTCGTCTTGGGGCATTACAACAAATAAAACTGAAGAAAAGCTTAAGAAGATCAAAAAAATGAATCTTTCATAAGAAAATGTTGAAAAGATCGTGGCAACGGGGGCAGAAAATGCTAGAATTGCACGCTTTAAAAATTGAACGTTCTCTTTTTTAATAAATTTTAGGTTGTCTATGGCTAAAGAAATTCAAACTACAAGCCCTGAGAAAGTAGAAAATAAGGGTGTAAAAAGTAAAGGCGTAAATAACGTATTATGGGTGCTTTCAATTGCACTACTCGCAGTTGCTGCTGTAGGTAATACGTATTTTGCAACACATTTTTCATTAATCGTGCGAGTTCTGCTCTTAGTTGTATTATGTGCAGGGGCATTAGGTTTAGCGGCGATTACTAACCAAGGTCAAAAAGCGATTGGTTTTATAAAAGACTCTCGTCAAGAGTTACGTAAAATTATTTGGCCAACACGCTCAGAAACTACACAAACTACATTAATCGTTGTCGCAATGTGTGTGGTTGTTGCCTTAGCATTATGGGGTATTGACTCTATTATCGTATTAATTATTGATTTCCTAACTAACTTGAGATTCTAAAATGAGCGAAATTGAAGTAATTGAACAAGAAAAAGATACCAGCAAAATGCGTTGGTATGTTTTACAAGCATTTTCTGGCTTTGAAGCTCGTGTTGCAATGACCTTACGCGAGTACATCAAATTGCATAAAATGGAAGATCAATTTGGTGAAGTTTTAGTTCCAACAGAAGAAGTCGTTGAAAATGTTGGCGGTCGTCGTCGTAAAACTGAACGTAAATTCTTCCCAGGCTACGTACTTGTACAGATGGAAATGAATGACGACACATGGCATTTAGTAAAAAGCGTACCACGTGTAATGGGCTTTATTGGTGGAACCGCAGATAAACCTGCGCCAATTTCAAGAGCAGAAGCGGATCGCATTCTTAATCGTGTACAAGAAACCGCAGATAAACCACGTCATAGAACCGAATTCCACCCAGGTGAAGAAGTGCGTGTTAAAGAAGGTCCATTTGCTGACTTTACCGGAACCGTTGAAGAAGTGGATTACGAAAAAGGACGTGTTAAAGTCTCTGTTTCAATCTTCGGTCGTGCAACGCCTGTTGAGCTTGAGTTTGGTCAAGTTGAAAAACAAAACGGTTAATTTGTAAAATTTTGCTTAAATCTAACCGCTTGTAATGTGATGTTACAAGCGGTTTTTTTACGACGACATAAGCTGTCGCAGTGGTTTTGTATAATGGTTTTCCCATTAGTTCGTACACAAAAGGAAAATTTATGTTAAATAACATTATCAAAATCGCAGCTGTTGGCTTAGTAGGTGTGGGCCTAAAGAAAATTTACGACAATTTTATTGAAGCCGAACAAGATAAAGACAATGAAAAAAACGATGAAAAACGCAATGAACAAAGCGTGGAACAATCTAAGGAGACTAAGATAACGTTAGAAACAGTTGTCCAAGCTCTCCATTTGGATAAATCAATTCCATTGTCGGCATATCATTTCCAAAAAGATGGTTATTCGCTAAGTGAGGCAGCAAAAGAAAAAGACCCAATGATGAAGTTGATGGCACTTGCTGGACGAGAATCTTTAGATCAAGAGCCGTTCTACCAATATCTCAAAATGCATTTGCCTGAGGCGTCTAAAAAATGGAGTGATGAGCAGAAAAATGAATTTGTTGGAAAGGTCTTGTCCACCTTTGAAGGGGCTTTTCGTTGGGATTATTATCACGCAGAACATCCAGCTAACATTCTTGATATGTGTAATGCTAAAGGCAAAATGAGAGATTGTTTGCGTTTTGTTGCCGAGCTTTTTCCTGATGTAGAGCAAGGAAAGCGATTGTCACTGATTCTTAAAGAAGTTGAGCGAATTCAGAACCGCTTGAAAAATCCAATTTACAATAAAAACCAAACACCAAGTGTGAAGTTCCAAGATATTCGACTGAAATTTGCCATAATTCAACAGTTAATGGCAACTGGAGAACTCAAACCCGCTTTTGACCATAAGCTGTTTGCCGAAGAATTTACCTATTTCTTGGAGCCTGCTTTTCCGAGTAGCGAAGCGGGAGACTATATGCTTAATTTGGATATTTCCCAATACCAACTTAATCAGATAAGTGAACTCTATTTGAATCATTATTCGGGTGATTTCTCGTTTTTGCATTTGCCAAGTAGTGTAACTGGGGATATGAGTATTCACTACTTCGACTACCGTAATCGTCCTGCGGATATTATGCCAATGACAACTAACGTTATCAAAGATTTGGCGTTGTTGCCGAATCTAAAATACCTTTATCTACCAAAAGATAAACCTTTTGAGATCATCGATATTGGCAAGTTTGGTCTTTGCAAATTATCTGACGGCACATACTCAACATCAGCACAAGGCATTAAAATAGACAATCTCACATTGCCAAAAGCTTTTATTAAAGCGCTCCATGAGAAAGGGATTACTGTCTATCACGGAGGAACGGAGCTTGATTTCGCAACCATTTTAAATAACAAAAATGCTTGAAATTCGATCTAAATTTCAAGTATAATCCGCACCTTATTGACGAGTTGGCTTGGCTGACTCGTCTTTTTATGTGGCACTTGTGTGCTTTGTACATCGGGGAGCTAGTTATCTAGCGTTATCACCCAATTTAGAGGAAACTTAAAAATGGCAAAAAAAGTCCAAGCCTACGTTAAACTGCAAGTTGCAGCGGGTATGGCTAACCCATCACCACCAGTTGGTCCAGCATTAGGTCAACAAGGTGTGAACATCATGGAATTCTGTAAAGCATTCAACGCTCGTACTGAGAGCTTAGAAAAAGGTTTACCAATTCCAGTGGTTATCACTGTTTATGCAGACCGTTCATTTACATTCGTAACCAAAACTCCACCAGCAGCAGTATTATTGAAAAAAGCTGTAGGTATCAAATCTGGTTCAGGTAAACCGAACAAAGATAAAGTGGGTACAGTGACTCAAGCACAATTACGTCAAATCGCTGAAACTAAAGCAGCGGATATGACTGGTGCAACTATCGAAACCAAAATGAAATCAATCGCTGGTACAGCTCGTTCAATGGGCTTAATCGTAGAGGAATAATACAATGGCTAAATTGACTAAAAAAATGAAAGCAATTAAAGCTGGCGTAGATTCTACTAAAGCTTATGAAATCAACGAAGCAATCGCAGTATTAAAACAATTCGCGACAGCTAAATTCGTTGAGAGCGTGGACGTTGCAGTAAACTTAGGTATCGACCCGCGTAAATCAGACCAAAACGTACGTGGTGCAACAGTATTACCACACGGTACAGGTCGTACAGCTCGCGTAGCAGTATTCACACAAGGTGCAAACGCAGAAGCAGCGAAAGCAGCTGGTGCAGACTTAGTGGGTATGGAAGATCTTGCAGAGCAAATCAAGAAAGGCGAAATGAACTTTGACGTTGTTATCGCTTCTCCAGATGCAATGCGTGTTGTAGGTCAATTAGGTCAAGTATTAGGTCCACGTGGCTTAATGCCAAACCCGAAAGTTGGTACTGTAACTCCAAACGTTGCTGAAGCAGTTAAAAATGCAAAATCAGGTCAGATCCGTTACCGTAACGACAAAAATGGTATTATCCATACCACAATCGGTAAAGCAGACTTCGCACCTGAGCAATTAAAAGAGAACCTTCAAGCGTTATTAGCGGCATTAGTTAAAGCGAAACCGACAACAGCAAAAGGTATCTTTATCAAGAAAGTAAGCATCTCTACCACAATGGGTGCTGGTGTAGCAGTTGATCAAGCTTCACTATAATTTGTTGATAAATTAAACTTTACAAGACCGTAGGTTATCTCTATAATCTACGGCTCTTTTTGGCTGAAAAGCCATGATGGTGCTTGCCTTATCTCAAGCCCCATCCAAGACCGTAGGTGAACCTGTGTGAACAGTTTCTTAATGAAAACAACCTACGTAGATGGTGAACAGACAGAATTATCTGCTTCTGTACACCTTGAGGCTCAAAAACGTCGCTCAAGCGGTTACTTTTTGAGATTTTTTGTAAATTCCACGTTTTATGTGGAGTGTATCAGGAGCTAAAACCAATGGCATTAAATCTTCAAGACAAACAAGCAATTGTTGCTGAAGTAAACGAAGCTGCCAAAGGTGCCCTTTCAGCTGTAGTTGCGGATTCTCGTGGCGTAACAGTTGATAAAATGACCGAGTTACGTAAATCTGCACGTGAAGCAGGTGTAACTATGCGCGTTGTACGTAATACTTTATTACGTCGTGCGGTAGAAGGCACTGAATTCGAGTGCTTAAAAGATACGTTTACTGGTCCAACTCTTATTGCATTCTCTAACGAACACCCAGGTGCAGCAGCACGTTTGTTCAAAGACTTTGCAAAAGCAAACAAAGAGTTTGAAGTTAAAGGTGCAGCCTTTGAAGGTAAAATCCAAGATGTTGAATTCTTGGCAACATTACCAACTTACGAAGAAGCAATTGCACGTTTAATGGGCACAATGAAAGAAGCTGCGGCAGGCAAACTTGTTCGCACTCTTGCGGCATTACGCGACAAATTACAAGAAGCGGCATAATTTTTATTCGCCGTATTCTCAACTCGTTTAACTTATTTACTTTAGGAATTGATTGTTATGTCATTAACTAACGAACAAATCATTGAAGCGATTGCTTCTAAATCAGTATCAGAAATCGTTGAATTAATCACTGCGATGGAAGAAAAATTCGGTGTATCAGCAGCGGCAGCAGCAGTTGCAGTAGCAGCAGGTCCAGCAGAAGCAGCAGAAGAGAAAACTGAATTCGATGTTATCCTTGCAGACGCAGGTGCTAACAAAGTAGCAGTAATCAAAGCAGTACGTGGTGCAACTGGTTTAGGCTTAAAAGAAGCTAAAGACTTAGTTGAATCTGCTCCAGCAGCATTAAAAGAAGGCATCTCTAAAGGTGAAGCTGAAGCACTTAAGAAAGAATTAGAAGAAGCTGGCGCGAAAGTAGAAATCAAATAATTTTGATTTTAGCTCAACTTTTCGAAGTTCAGAAAACCCCGATGGAAACATCGGGGTTTTTGTTTTTTATACTTCTTACGAATTAATATAATAGAGTGATTTATCCCACCTAGTACTAATAGAAATTCTATTTTTGGGAAAGTTAGTAGGAATCTTTATGTAAGAATTTTATTTTCCAATCATTGCTTTTACGGAGAAAAGTGATGAGTATATATTTCAATGTTATTGCGAAAATGTACTTTAAATTGAGTTGATAAAAATCCACCAATCTGCTAAAATTCCCAATCCGAATTTCGCATATATGGCTAGATGAATTTTCGTCTAGCCTTTTGTGCTTGAATAAAGTTGGCTTGATTTGCGTCGTTTTAATTAAGCTAACATATTCATTTATAAGATGTTGTGTAAATTTATAGATCGACATTACAAGCGGTTTGTTTTAAGCAAAAATTTGCAAAACCGTTCCTCCCCAAGCGAGCCTCTGCGGTAGTGATTTTTGACCCTTTGTGTGAACTTGGAAAACGACACCTCGTATCATTTTTATAATGCCACTTCCTGCCAGTCTTTAGGCGGATTGTGAAAACTCAACCAACAAAACTCAGAGGCTATATTTAAATGGCATACTCATATTCCGAGAAAAAGCGTATCCGTAAGAGCTTTGGTAAACGTCCACAAGTTCTGAACGTACCTTATCTATTAACCATTCAGCTTGACTCTTTCGATAAATTTATCCAAAGAGATCCTGAAGGACTTCAAGGTTTAGAAGCGGCATTCCGTTCAGTGTTCCCGATTGTGAGCAGCAACGGTGCTACTGAATTACAATACGTTTCTTACGAATTAGGCGAGCCAGTATTTGATGTGCGTGAATGCCAAATTCGTGGTACAACCTACGCCGCTCCATTGCGTGTAAAACTTCGTCTTGTGACCTTTGACCGTGAAGCTGCAGCAGGCACAGTCAAAGACATTAAAGAGCAAAACGTTTATATGGGCGAAATCCCGTTGATGACCGACAACGGTACATTCGTGATCAACGGTACTGAGCGTGTTATCGTGTCTCAGTTACATCGTAGCCCGGGCGTGTTCTTCGATTCTGACAAAGGTAAAACCCACGCTTCAGGTAAAGTGCTTTATAACGCACGTATCATTCCTTACCGTGGTTCTTGGTTAGACTTCGAGTTCGACCCGAAAGATAACTTATATGCACGTATCGACCGCCGCCGTAAATTACCGGCAACCATTATTTTGCGTGCTTTAGGTTACACCACCGAAGAAATTCTGAATATGTTCTTTGAAACGGTTACTTTCCGTGTTCAAGACAACAAATTATTAATGACCCTTGTGCCAGAGCGTCTGCGTGGTGAAACCGCTGCGTTTGATATTGAAGCAAACGGCAAAGTGTATGTAGAAAGCGGCCGCCGTATCACTGCACGCCACATTCGTGCGTTAGAAAAAGATGATGTTACGCACATTGAAGTGCCAACAGAATATATTGTTGGACGTGTAACCGCTAAAGATTATGTTGATCTTTCTACAGGTGAAATTGTTTGCCCTGCGAACAGCGAAATTAGCTTAGAAACCCTTGCAGCCCTTGCTCAAGCAGGTTACAGCGAAATCGAAGTGTTATTCACCAACGATTTAGACTACGGCCCTTATATTTCTGAAACTTTACGTATTGACCCAACTTACGACCGTTTATCTGCGTTAGTCGAAATCTACCGTATGATGCGTCCAGGTGAGCCACCGACAAAAGAAGCGGCAGAAGCGTTATTTGACAATATGTTCTTCTCAACCGACCGCTATGATTTATCGGCAGTAGGTCGTATGAAGTTCAACCGTTCATTAGAAATTCCTGAAGGCGTTGGCACGGGCATTTTAAGCAACGATGACATCATCGGCGTAATGAAAAAATTGATCGAAATCCGTAATGGTCGTGGCGAAGTGGACGATATTGACCACTTAGGCAACCGCCGTATTCGTTCAGTGGGTGAAATGGCGGAAAACCAATTCCGTATCGGCTTAGTGCGTGTTGAGCGTGCGGTACGTGAGCGTCTCTCTTTAGGCGACTTAGACAACGTTGCTCCACAAGATTTAATCAATGCGAAACCGATTTCTGCGGCAGTAAAAGAGTTCTTCGGCTCATCACAACTTTCGCAATTTATGGATCAAAACAACCCGCTTTCAGAAGTGACCCACAAACGCCGTATTTCTGCGTTAGGTCCGGGCGGTTTAACCCGTGAGCGTGCTGGCTTTGAAGTGCGTGACGTACACACCACACACTACGGTCGTTTATGTCCGATTGAAACCCCTGAGGGTCCAAACATCGGTTTGATCAACTCACTTTCTGTGTATGCTCGTACCAATAACTACGGCTTCTTAGAAACGCCATTCCGTAAAGTTGTGAATGGTCAAGTAACCGAAGAAATCGAGTACTTATCAGCGATTGAAGAGGGCGGTTTTGTTATCGCTCAGGCGAACTCAAACTTAGATGATAACTTCCACTTTACCGACACTTATGTAACCTGTCGTAAACACGGCGAGTCAGGCTTATACAAACCTGAAGAGATTGACTATATGGACATCTCTACACAACAAGTAGTTTCGGTTGCGGCGGCGTTAATTCCGTTCCTTGAGCACGACGATGCGAACCGTGCGTTAATGGGTGCAAACATGCAACGTCAAGCAGTACCAACCTTGCGTGCAGACAAGCCGTTAGTCGGTACAGGTATGGAAAAACCGATTGCTCTTGACTCTGGTGTAGCGGTTGTGGCGAAACGTGGTGGTACAATCCAGTACGTTGATGCGTCTCGTATCGTGGTGAAAGTCAATGAAGATGAAACCGTTGCAGGTGAAGCTGGTATTGATATTTATAACTTAATCAAATATACCCGTTCAAACCAAAACACCTGTATCAACCAAATTCCTTGTGTGAAATTAGGTGAGCCAGTTGGTCGTGGTGAAATCTTAGCAGACGGCCCTTCAACAGACTTAGGTGAGTTGGCGTTGGGTCAAAATATCCGTGTGGCATTTATGCCTTGGAACGGCTATAACTTCGAAGACTCAATGTTAGTCTCTGAGCGTGTGGTACAAGAAGATCGCTTCACCACAATCCACATTCAAGAGTTATCTTGTGTGGCTCGTGATACCAAATTAGGTGCAGAAGAGATCACCGCAGATATTCCAAATGTGGGTGAGTCGGCATTAAGCAAACTTGACGAGTCAGGTATCGTGTATATCGGTGCGGAAGTGAAAGGCGGCGATATTCTCGTGGGTAAAGTGACACCAAAAGGTGAAACCCAATTAACTCCAGAAGAGAAATTATTGCGTGCGATCTTTGGTGAAAAAGCGTCTGATGTAAAAGATAGCTCACTGCGTGTACCAAACGGCACATCAGGTACGGTTATTGATGTTCAAGTCTTTACCCGTGATGGCGTAGAGAAAGACAAACGAGCGAAAGACATCGAAGAAATTCAGTTGCGTGAAGCGAAAAAAGACTTAACCGAAGAGTTAGAGATCTTAGAAGCAGGCCTATTCACTCGTGTTCGCAACTTGTTGATCGAAGGCGGTGTTGCTGAAGCAACCTTAGACAACCTTGCTCGTGAAAAATGGTTAGAACAAACCTTAGATGACGAAGCGAAACAAAATCAGCTTGAGCAACTTGCAGAACAGCACGAAGAGTTACGCAAAGAGTTTGAACGTAAACTTGAGATCAAACGCAACAAGATCATTCAAGGGGACGATTTAGCACCAGGCGTGTTGAAAGTGGTGAAAGTTTACCTTGCGGTGAAACGCCAAATTCAACCAGGCGATAAAATGGCAGGTCGTCACGGTAACAAAGGGGTTATCTCGAAAATCAACCCTGTGGAAGATATGCCGTATGACGAAAACGGTCAGCCAGTGGAAATCGTGTTGAACCCGTTGGGTGTTCCGTCTCGTATGAACATCGGTCAGATTTTGGAAACCCACTTAGGCTTAGCGGCTCGTGGTATCGGTGATCAAATCGACAAGATGATCAAACAACAGCAAGAAATTGCGAAATTGCGTGAATATATCCAAAAAGCCTACGATTTAGGTCACGGTGCACAAAGCGTAGATTTAAGCACCTTCTCTGATGAAGAAGTCATGCGTTTAGCACAAAACTTACGCAAAGGCTTACCGCTTGCGACACCAGTATTTGACGGTGCGCACGAAAGCGAAATCAAAGGCTTGTTAGAGTTAGGTGGCTTGCCGACATCAGGTCAAATTACCTTATATGATGGTCGTACTGGTGAGAAATTCGAGCGTCCTGTAACCGTAGGTTATATGTATATGCTCAAATTGAACCACTTAGTTGATGACAAAATGCACGCACGTTCAACAGGTTCTTATAGTCTTGTTACTCAACAACCACTGGGCGGTAAAGCACAATTCGGTGGTCAGCGTTTCGGTGAGATGGAGGTTTGGGCATTAGAAGCATACGGTGCCGCTTACACCTTACAAGAGATGCTCACGGTGAAATCGGACGACGTAAACGGTCGTACGAAGATGTACAAAAACATCGTGGACGGTACACACTATATGGAACCGGGAATGCCAGAGTCCTTTAACGTTATTACCAAAGAGATCCGTGCATTAGCGATTGATATGGAGTTGGACGAAGCGTAATACACTTCCTCTCCCCCGCAGGCGGGGGAGAGACAGCTCAAAATTGCGTAAGGCAATTTTGAGCAGAGAGAGGGGAATAGCGAACTTCGCAAAGCCCTCTCCCTGAAAAATTGCTGAACGCAATTTTTCTGTCCCTCTCCCGCAAGCGGGAGAGGGGAAATGTAAAACAAGCGGTCAAATCTCGCAAAAATTTTGCAAAAACCAACCGCTTGCAACCAAAGATTTTCATTTGAAGTGGTTATTTATCGGTAGCCATTTCAAGAACAAAAACCTCAAATCAGGGGCAAAAAAGTGAAAGACTTAGTGAAGTTTTTAAAAGCACAATCAAAATCAAACGATGATTTCGATGTGATTAAAATCGGTTTAGCTTCGCCAGATAAGATCCGTTCGTGGTCTTTCGGTGAAGTAAAAAAACCAGAAACCATCAACTACCGTACATTCAAACCTGAGCGTGACGGTCTTTTCTGTGCGCGTATTTTCGGGCCTGTGAAAGATTACGAATGTCTTTGTGGTAAATATAAACGCTTAAAACACCGTGGTGTGATTTGTGAAAAATGTGGCGTTGAAGTCACGCAAACCAAAGTTCGCCGTGACCGTATGGGTCATATCGAATTGGCTTGCCCTGTGGCACACATTTGGTTCTTAAAATCGCTTCCGTCCCGTATCGGCTTAATTCTTGATATGCCGTTGCGTGATATTGAACGTGTGCTTTATTTTGAAAGCTATGTGGTGATCGAGCCGGGTATGACTGATTTAGAGAAGAATCAGTTATTAACCGAAGAGCAGTTCTTAGACGCAGAAGAGCGTTGGGGCGATGAGTTTGAAGCGAAAATGGGTGCAGAAGGTATCCAAGCGTTACTCAAAGACTTAGATTTAGAACATCAATGTGAAATGTTGCGTGAAGAGTTACAAGAGACCAACTCTGAAACCAAACGCAAAAAAATCACTAAACGCTTGAAATTACTTGAAGCATTCATTCAATCAGGCAACAAACCTGAATGGATGGTGATGACCGTATTACCAGTGCTTCCGCCAGATCTTCGTCCGTTAGTACCGCTTGATGGTGGTCGTTTTGCGACTTCAGATCTGAACGATTTATATCGCCGTGTGATCAACCGTAACAACCGTTTAAAACGTCTTTTAGACTTAATCGCACCAGATATTATCGTGCGTAACGAAAAACGTATGTTACAAGAGTCGGTCGATGCGTTATTAGATAACGGTCGCCGTGGTCGTGCAATTACGGGTTCTAACAAACGTCCATTAAAATCTTTGGCAGATATGATCAAAGGTAAACAAGGTCGTTTTCGTCAGAACTTGTTAGGTAAACGTGTTGATTATTCAGGTCGTTCGGTAATCACCGTAGGTCCATACTTACGCCTACATCAATGTGGTTTGCCGAAGAAAATGGCGTTGGAATTATTCCGTCCGTTTATCTACTCAAAATTAGAGAGCCGTGGCATTGCTTCAACCATTAAAGCAGCGAAGAAAATGGTTGAGCGTGAAGATCCGATTGTATGGGATATTCTTGCAGAAGTTATCCGTGAACACCCGATCCTGCTTAACCGTGCGCCAACACTTCACCGTTTGGGTATCCAAGCGTTTGAACCGTTGTTGATTGAAGGTAAAGCGATCCAGTTACACCCACTTGTGTGTGCGGCGTTCAACGCGGACTTCGATGGTGACCAAATGGCGGTGCACGTTCCATTAACGTTAGAAGCGCAATTAGAAGCCCGTGCGTTAATGATGTCCACCAACAACGTACTTTCACCAGCGAACGGCGATCCGATTATCGTACCAAGCCAAGACGTTGTTCTCGGTCTTTACTATATGACCCGTGAGAAAGTAAACGGCAAAGGCGAAGGCATGTACTTCCTTGACCCACGTGAAGCGGAAAAAGCATACCGCACAGGTCAAGCGGAATTACACTCTCGTGTCAAAGTGCGTATTACCGAATATGAGAAAAACGCAAGCGGTGAGTTTGAAGCGACAACCAGCTTAGTGGATACCACGATTGGTCGTGCGATCTTATGGATGATTTCACCAAAAGGTATGCCGTTCAAACTGTTCAACCAAACCTTAGGCAAAAAAGCGATTTCAAAATTAATCAACGAAAGCTATCGCCGTTTAGGGTTGAAAGAATCGGTTGTGTTTGCTGACCAAATTATGTACACCGGTTTTGCTTATGCGGCACGTTCTGGTTCATCGGTTGGTATTGACGATATGGTGATCCCAGCTCAGAAATATGACATTATTTCAGCGGCGGAAGAAGAAGTTGCAGAGATCCAAGAGCAGTTTAACTCAGGTCTTGTTACCGCTGGTGAGCGTTATAACAAAGTGATCGATATTTGGGCGGCAGCGAATGAGCGTGTTGCCAAAGCGATGATGGAAAACTTATCGACAGAAGAAGTGTTAAACCGTGAAGGTCAGCCAGAGAAACAAGCATCATTCAACAGCATCTTTATGATGGCGGACTCAGGGGCTCGTGGTTCTGCAGCACAGATTCGTCAGTTAGCGGGTATGCGTGGTTTGATGGCTCGTCCAGACGGCTCGATCATCGAAACGCCAATCACGGCAAACTTCCGTGAGGGCTTGAACGTTCTTCAGTACTTTATTTCAACCCACGGTGCGCGTAAAGGTCTTGCGGATACGGCGTTGAAAACAGCGAACTCTGGTTACTTGACCCGCCGTTTAGTTGATGTGGCACAAGACTTAGTGATCATCGAAGACGACTGTGGCACTCACGAAGGTATCGTGATGACTCCACTTATCGAAGGTGGCGATGTGAAAGAAGCCTTGCGTGATCGTGTGTTAGGTCGTGTGGTAGCGGAAGATGTGTTAAAACCAGGTTCAGAAGAAGTGTTAATCCCACGCAACACCTTAATCGATGAGAAATGGTGTGATGTGATCGACCGTGAATCTGTTGATGTGATTAAAGTGCGTTCAGTGGTAACCTGTAACACAGACTTTGGTGTCTGTGCGAAATGTTACGGACGTGATTTGGCGCGTGGTCACTTAATCAACCAAGGTGAAGCTATCGGTGTTATTGCGGCACAGTCAATCGGTGAGCCGGGTACACAGCTAACGATGCGTACGTTCCATATCGGTGGTGCGGCATCTGCGGCAGCCAAAGAGTCTAGCATTCAAGTGAAAAATGCGGGTACGATTAAATTAACCAACGCTAAAGCGGTGACGAATAAAGACGGCAAATTAGTACTCACGTCTCGTAACACCGAATTAACGGTGGTGGACGCATTCGGTCGTACCAAAGAAAACTATAAAGTGCCTTACGGCGCAGTACTTTCAAAAGTCGATGGTGCTGATGTAAACGCAGGTGAAGTGGTTGCGAACTGGGATCCGCATACAATGCCGATCATCTCGGAAGTAAGCGGTTTCATCAAGTTTAGCGACATCGTGGACGGCTTAACCGTTACTCGTCAAACGGACGAACTCACAGGTTTATCATCTGTGGTAGTTCAAGACGTGGGTGAACGTGCGACAGCAGGTAAAGATTTACGTCCAGCATTAAAATTAGTTGATGCACAAGGTAACGACATCTTAATTGCAGGCACAGACGTAGCGGCACAATACTTCCTACCAGGTAAAGCGATTGTGACCTTAAATGACGGTGCAGAAATCTCTGTGGGTGAAGCGTTAGCACGTATTCCACAAGAATCAACGGCAACCAAAGATATTACCGGTGGTCTTCCACGCGTAGCAGACTTATTTGAAGCTCGTAAACCGAAAGAGCCAGCGATCCTTGCGGAAATTTCAGGTATCGTTTCATTTGGTAAAGAAACCAAAGGAAAACGCCGCTTGTTAATTACCCCAGCGGAAGGCGAGACACACGAAGAGATGATTCCAAAATGGCGTCAGCTCAACGTATTTGAAGGCGAAATGGTACAACGTGGTGATGTGATTTCCGATGGTGCAGAAACACCACACGACATCTTACGCTTACGTGGCGTTCACGCCGTAACTGACTACATCGTAAACGAAGTGCAAGAAGTTTACCGCTTACAAGGGGTAAAAATTAATGACAAGCACATCGAAGTTATCGTACGTCAAATGTTGCGTAAAGCGGTTATCACCAACGCTTACGACTCAGAGTTCTTAGAAGGCGAACAAGTTGAAGTGGCACGTGTGAAAATTGCCAACCGCAAACGTGTTGCCGAAGGTAAACCAGAAGTGGAATTTGAACGTGAATTGCTCGGTATCACCAAAGCATCACTTGCAACAGAGTCATTTATCTCTGCCGCATCGTTCCAAGAAACCACCCGTGTGCTTACCGAAGCTGCCGTTGCAGGTAAACGTGACGAATTACGTGGCTTAAAAGAGAACGTCATCGTGGGTCGCTTAATCCCAGCAGGTACTGGTTTTGCTTACCACAAAGAGCGTGCAAAACGCCGTATCTCTGACGAAGAGATCAACATCGCACAAGCGGCAGTTTCCGCTTCTTCTTTTGCAACCGCAGAAGAGATCGAAGCCGAAACCCAAAGCTTCGTAAACGATGAAGCTACTCAAAATCTTGCGGCATTATTAAACGCAGGTTTTGACGCTGAAGACGAAGAGTAAATCGTAGGGTGGGCCCCCTTGCCCACCGTTGAATGAAAAAGCCCCAAGCTATGAGAAGTTTGGGGCTTTTTGTATTTTTAAAACGCGTAAGTTTATTTTATTTTTGAAACATAAGTTTTACGCTTAATCTAGCGATTGCGCATAAATCTTGATGCTCATTTCTTATCTCAACTTGCCACACTTGGCTCTCTTTGCCTAAATGTAATGGCGTGGCTTTGCCTGTTGCTTTGCCACTTTTAACAGCTTTCAAATGGCTGATATTCAGCTCTGTTCCTACGGGGATTTGATTTTCTTCGCAACAGAGTAATGCTGCTGCCGATCCGAGTGTTTCAGCCAACGTTGCTGAAATGCCGCCGTGCAATAAGCCAAAAGGTTGGGTTGTGCGGTGATCAACAGGTACCGTAGCTTCTAGGCTGTCGCTATGTTTAACGGTAAATTCAATGCCTAAATGAGAGATCGCTGAGTGCTGGCAAAGTTGGTTGAGCTGTTCAATGGTGGTTGATTTTTTCCAAATCATAATGCAAATTCCTGTATAATAGTAAAACAAAAGCCTGTTCAAACAAACAGGCTTTGTGTATAATTTTGCTCAATGTTTGACTGTGTAATACAGCTAAACAGAGGCGGATCTGCTAGACAGTCCGCCAGTTCGCACCTGATGGGCTGTTAAAGTAGATCCTAAGTTTATTCAACATAGGATAAAAACTATGAAGAAGTTATATTTATTTTTCATCGTTATTCTGCTTTGCTTGTTGCTCAAAGGTGACACAGCTGGAATGATGTAGCAGAAAACGCTGGCAAAGGGCGAAGGCAATCGCCCTTTGTTTTTTATTTTATGCCTATTTTTTAGCTAGGTCAATAAATCACTTCCAACAACGCTTGCACAGGGTGTTTAAGGATTTTGTGTTCCATTCGTTTTACTTGGCTGCGGCAGGAGTAGCCTGTGGCGAGGCAACGGTTGAGATCTTTGCCTTGCAGTTTGACTTGCCACGACTGAGCGTAAATACCTTTCGACATCGCAATGTGCTTGGTTTCGTGTCCGAATGTGCCAGCCATTCCGCAGCAGCCGATATTTTCTGCCACCAATTTCTCGCCAAAATGGGCAAAAATCTGTTGCCACTCTTTCAGGCTGTTTGGCAATGCGGTGCTTTCGGTGCAGTGGGCGAACAAGTGCCACGGCAAGCGGTCGGTTTCGAGCGTTTTTTTGCAATGTTCGAGTGAGCCGTTTTTCAGTTGAGCCAATAGCCATTCGTGAGCCAACAACACCTTAAATTCGCCACGTTCGCCTTTTAAAATTTGGCGATATTCATCACGATAAATCAAGGTTAAAGCAGGATCGACCCCAACCATTGTAATGCCAAGTTTCGCCACACGGTTTAGCAATTCCGCTTGATTGCGAGCGGTTTTGGCGAATTTGTGCAAAAAGCCTTTGATATGTTGAGCCTTACCCGTTGGGTTGAACGGTAGCACTATCGGCTTAAAGCCAAGTTGTTGAGCAAGTTGCACGAAGTCGGCAACCACTTTGGCATCGTAATAAGACGTAAACGGATCTTGCACCACAATCACATAGTTGCAAATTTCCGCCCCAATTTGACCGCTTGCAACAAGCTGTTCTAACTCTTCTAGGGTTTTGCCTTGATAGCCGATTTCGACCAACTGCTGTTGTAAATTCGGCACGGATAACGCAGGCAGATCAACCATTCCAATGGTTCGGCTTGAGACACTTTCCGCCAACTTGTTGGCGCTGAAAAAGTTAAACAGTTTCGGTTGTTTTGCCATTAGCGGTGCGACAAATTCGAGATTTGCCACCACATAATCTTTCAGCGGACGCAAATAGCGGCGGTGATACAGTTCGTTAAATTGTGAGCGGAAAGTCGGCACATCAATTTTAATCGGACACTGGCTGGCACAGGCTTTACAGGCAAGGCAGGTATCCATTGCCGCTTTCACTTCGTGAGAAAAATCATATTCTTGATCTTTTCGCCACTGATAGCGGATTTTCTTGGCAAAATCGACCAATTTCGCCGATCTTTGCTGTTTTTCAAAAATCAGTTCATCAGGGGAAACATTTTGCTCTGCCAACAGTCGCAACCATTCACGGATCAACGCCGCACGCCCTTTCGGTGAGAACAGGCGATTACCCGAAATTTTCATTGACGGACACATTGTACTGTGTACATCAAAATTGAAGCACAAACCGTTGCCGTTGCAGTTCATCGCCCCTTTGAATGCTTCACGCACTTGGATCGGAATTTGGCGGTCGAGATCGGCTCGCATTTGCGAGTCAATCGGGTAGAGCGTCCCTTGACTGTTGAGCGGTGTACAGATTTTGCCCGGATTTAAGCGATTTTGCGGATCGAACAGCTGTTTGATGTAGCGAAGCTCTTGCCACAAGGTTTCGCCGAAGAAGCGTTCGCCGTAGGCAGAACGCATTCCCTTGCCGTGTTCGCCCCAAATCAAGCCGCCGTATTTGGCGGTGAGTTCCACCACTTGATCGGAAATCGCTTTGAATTTGGCGACTTGCTCTCGGTCGCACAAATCAAGGGTGGGGCGGACGTGCAACACGCCTGCATCAACGTGTCCGAACATTCCATAGGCTAAGCCGTGTTGGTCAAGCAGTTGGCGAAATTCGGCGATATAGTCGGCGAGATGCTCGGGCGGCACGCAGGTATCTTCCACGAAAGCGATCGGTTTTGCCCAACCTTTTGCGTTGCCGAGCAAGCCGACTGCCTTTTTCCGCATTGCATAAATTTTTTCGATAGAAGCAAGATCGTGGCAAATTTGATAGCCGATGATACCGCTTGTGCTGTCCTGAATTTTTTCATCTAACGCTTGGCACAAGGCGGCAATTCGCTCATCATTTTGAGCCTTATCGTTAGAGGCATATTCCACAATGTTAATCCCTAAAATCGGATTATCTTCGTCTTCCGTCAGCAAATCCGACACCGAATGCCACACAATATCTTGTTTGGCAAGGTTCAGTACTTTGGAGTCCACCGTTTCCACCGATAAAGCGTTGGCTTGCAACATAAAAGGAGCGGAACGCAAGGCAGCATCAAACGAGTTGTATTTGATGTTAATCAGGGTACGAAATTCGGGAATCGGCAATAGATTGAGCTTGGCTTCACAAATAAAGGCGAGAGAGCCTTCGGAACCCGTTAAAATTCGAGTGAGATTAAATTCCGACAGATCGTCATTGAACACGTTTTTTAGATCGTAACCCGTCAAAAAGCGGTTGAGCTGCGGCAGTTCTTTTAACACCGTTGGGCGTAACGCTTGGCAACGTTGGAAAATCTCTTTGTGAAGATGTTTGCCGTTGGCAGACAGATTGAGTTGGTCTAAATTTGCAGAAAAATCGTTTGTTTTGACCGCTTGTGTGTCCAAAATTTCGCCGTTCATCAACACCGCTTTAATCGCCAAAATATGATCGGAGGTTTTGCCATACTGCAACGAGCCTTGCCCCGATGCGTCTGTGTTGATCATACCGCCTAAAGTCGCACGGTTGCTGGTCGAAAGTTCAGGCGAAAAAAACAAGCCGTGCGGTTTGAGAAATTGATTGAGCTGATCCTTAACCACGCCAGCCTGCACTCGCACCCAACGTTCTTGCACATTCAGCTCAAGAATTTGAGTTAAATGACGAGAGAGATCGACAATGATATTGTTATTCAGCGACTGCCCGTTAGTACCCGTCCCTGCACCACGCGGGGTAAAAGTCAAAGCGTGGAACGCTGGCTTTTGGGCAAGTCTGGTTAAAATCACCACATCGGCAACGGATTTCGGAAATAAAATCGCTTGCGGAAGTTGCTGATAAACACTGTTATCGGTGGCAAGCGAGAGACGGTCGGCATAATTTGAGGCAATATCACCGCTAAAATGTTGCTGTTTCAGTTCCGCTAAGTATTGTTGAACAAGCGGATTCAGCTGGGGTATGTTGGCAAGACGTGGGATCATATTCATGTTATTCGATTATTAAAAGCGTTAACTAAATATTAGCAAGATTTTCAATGAATGAAATATATTCAACTTTATTTGACAAAAAACTTAAAAAACATGATTTTTGTAGTAAATATTTACAAATAATTACGATTTTAGTTGAACTTATGATTGATTTTAGCAAATTTTATAAGGATAATTCAGAAATTCTTGGCTTTAGGGGGTATGTAGCTTAAAGACTAGAATATAGCATTTATGCTATGACAGAATTTTTAGATAAAAGTTCTCTTGTTTTTAGGATTTTTCCTAGTAGAATATATCCCGAAATTCGCACCTATTTTTAGGTAGAACATTAAGGCCTAATTATCTAATTTTTTAGATATTAGGATGTTTATTTTAATCTCGATGACGATTATATAGAGGATCATCAAATGAAAAAATCAGTAATCGCTTTAGCTGTTTCAGGCTTAGCATTAGCATCAGTTGCAAACGCAGCTCCACAAGCTAACACTTTCTACGTGGGTGCTAAAGCAGGTTGGGCAACTTTCCACAATGATATCAATCAAATTGACTCTAAATACGCTAACGATGCACGTTATGATGCTACTAACACCAAATACGGTATCAATCGTAACTCTGTAACTTACGGTGTATTCGGTGGTTATCAAATCATTGATAACTTAGCTGTTGAGTTAGGTTATGACTACTTCGGTCGCGTTCGTGGTAACGAAGGTGATTTCCGTGCAATGAAACACTCTGCGCATGGTACACACTTAAGCTTAAAACCAAGCTATGAAGTAGCTAACGGTTTAGATGTGTACGGTAAAGTTGGTGCAGCATTAATTCGTAATGACTATAAAGTATATAGTCAAACAGCAGCAACTGAAAAAGCTCACAACTTAAAAACTTCTTTATTATTAGGTGCTGGTGTTGAGTATGCAATTCTTCCAGAATTAGCATTCCGCGTAGAATATCAATGGTTAAGCCGTGTTGGTAACTACACAAAAGCTGCTGCAAAAGCTAATTGGAATGACAACGGTACTTATAGCCCAGATGCACACTCAGTATCTGCAGGTTTAACTTACCGCTTCGGTCAAGGTGCAGCACCAGTAGCAGCACCAGAAGTTGTAACTAAAAACTTCGCATTCAGCTCAGATGTATTATTTGACTTCGGTAAAGCAAGCTTAAAACCAGCAGCAGCACAAGCATTAGATGCAGCGCACACTGAAATCAATGGTTTAGGTTTAGCGAACCCAGCGGTACAAGTAAATGGTTACACAGACCGCATTGGTAAAGAAGCTTCAAACTTAAAACTTTCACAACGTCGTGCAGAAACAGTAGCTAACTACATCGTATCTAAAGGTGTAAACCCAGCGAACGTAACAGCAGTAGGTTACGGTGAAGCAAACCCAGTAACTGGCAACACATGTGACGCAGTTAAAGGTCGTAAAGCATTAATTGCTTGCTTAGCACCAGACCGTCGTGTTGAAATCCAAGTTCAAGGTTCAAAAGAAGTTTCTATGTAATAACTTCTTAAGCTGAAAAGCTCAAAAATTGCTCGCTTTTGCGAGCAATTTTCTTTTATAGAACAAATAATTATTTTTTTTAAATAATTTTATTGGTATAATTTATATACTTATTGTGAGATTCTTTCTCTTCAAAAGAGAGTAAGTATGTATGCGTAACGTTAATATGTTTACGTAACTTTTTATTTTAGACGTTTAGATGAGGATCATCAAAATGAAAAAATCTGTAATTGCATTAGCCGTATCTGGTTTAGCATTGGCTTCTGTAGCTAATGCAGCACCGCAACAAAACACTTTTTATGCAGGTGCTAACGTGGGTTGGTCATCATTCCATGATGGTATTAAACAATTAGACGCTAAAGATGGCGGGAAATATGGTATTAACCGTAATGGCGTAACTTATGGCGTATTCGCAGGCTATCAAATTCTTAATCAAGCGAATGTTGGTTTAGCTGCAGAAGTTGGTTATGAGCGTTTTGGTCGTGTTCGTGGTCACCAAGATACAGCTACAGGTAACGAAAAACAAACTTTTAAACATTCAGCTCATGGTACAGTGATTAGCTTAAAACCAAGCTATGAAGTCGCGCCTAATTTAGATGTTTTTGGTCGTGTTGGTATTGCGTTAGTAAATAACCGTTACAAAACTGTAGATATTAACACTTATATTCCTACTAAAACAACACGTTTCCAAAGCTCATTATTATTAGGTGCTGGTATTGAGTATGCAATTCTTCCAGAGTTAGCTGTAAATGTTGAATACCAATGGTTAAATAACGTAGGTAAAGCAAGTCAAGCGACCCTTAATCGTATGGGCGCAACAGACTATCGTCCAGATTTAAGTTCTGTTAAAGCAGGTATTGTATACCGCTTTGGTCAAGGTGCAGCACCAGTTGCTCCAGAAGTTGTAACTAAAAACTTTGCATTCAGCTCAGATGTATTATTTGACTTCGGTAAAGCAAACTTAAAACCAGCAGCAGCGCAAGCATTAGATGCAGCTCACACTGAAATCAGTGGTTTAGGTTTAGCGAACCCAGCGGTACAAGTAAATGGTTACACAGACCGTATCGGTAAAGAAGCTTCAAACTTAAAACTTTCACAACGTCGTGCAGAAACAGTAGCTAACTACATCGTATCTAAAGGTGTAAACCCAGCGAACGTAACAGCAGTAGGTTACGGTGAAGCAAACCCAGTAACTGGCAACACATGTGATGCAGTTAAAGGTCGTAAAGCATTAATTGCTTGCTTAGCACCAGACCGTCGTGTTGAAATCCAAGTTCAAGGTTCAAAAGAAGTTTCTATGTAATAACTTCTTAAGCCGAAAAGCTTAAAAGAATGCCCACTGATGTGGGCATTTTTATTTGCAAAAAATCAATAAGAAAAGACCGCTTGTAAGATAAACAAGCGGTCTCTTTTTATTTAAGAAGTGCTTTTAGATTTTCTTTCATCTTATCGACTTGCTCTGTATAGATTTGTTTTTTTTCTAACTCATCAAGTAAATAGTGAATGGTTTCGGAAAGTGTAAGTTCTAGTTGATTAGCTTGCTTTGAAAGCCTTTGCCAACTCGCATATTCTAAATCAATAGATTTTTTACGGGTTGATTGCTTTTCGGCGTTGAAAAAACGCTTGCGTCTTGCCCGAATGGATTGACGCATTTTTTTGCGTTGCTCTGCGGTCATCTCCGCTTTTATCCATTGCTCAATCTCCTCAGGCGAGTTTTGCAAGGTAGTCAGTAGTTGCACTTTCAGCTCAATCAGGCTCTGCTCATCGTATTTAGTAATATTTTCGCCTTCACGATATTTTTTCAGCAAGTATTTCCATTTCCAGCTCGCTTCTTGAATTTCAAGTTTTTGGTATCGCATTTTGCCTCCGAATTATTTGTGAAGTATAGCGTAATTATGGGTATAATGAAGCAAATTTCTATTATTTGACAACGAGACAACTAGTGCAACAATCTCAGCTACCCAAATTAGCCCCATTGCCTTTGCAATCTTTGACGATCCGCTATCCGTTTAAACAGACGGATCAAGCGGTCAGATTTTTAGATTTTCAACCCGATACTCAACAAGCAATGCAACAATTTGCCTTGAGTGAATTTGGTTCGGCGTTAATTTTAAAAACGGAACTATTTCCTGAATTTTTAACGGAAATTAGCGATTATTTTGCAACAAAACAGTGTAAAACCTTATTAAAAACCGAATTTAATCGCCAAAGTTTATTTGGTTATAGCCTTTATTTAGATAAAGAAAATCAAATTAAAACAGTTTTAGGAGCAATAGAACAAGCCGATCAACATATTCTTATTTTAAATATCAGTGCATTATTATTAGATATCGTACAATGGGATAAATTAAAACAAGCGTTATTATTTGGTCAATTTGAGCCGATTGTGACAGGTAAATTACCCGAACCGATAAAGCCTATTCAATCTCAATTCAAACTATTATTAGTCGGCAGTCGAGATGATATTGCAACACTACAAAATTATGATGAAGATCTCTATCAATTCTGTCAATATGCGGAAATTTCATCTTATTTTAATCTTGATGAAGAAAATAGCGATCAATGGGGAAGCTATATTCAATCATCGGCAAAAAAATATCTAAATAGAACTTTTACCCAAACAGGTTTAAATCAATTATTACAATATTACGTGCGTGAAAGTGAAAACCAATATTTAATTTCGATTTCACCAACTTTATTAAAAAAACATTTATTAGGTTTACACCATTTTTATCCTGAACAGACGCAGTTTAATTATATTCAAGATTATTTTGATTATATTGAAAAACAGTCGGGCGTGTTAAATAAATTTGTCTTAAATGATATTTTAAATCAGCAACTTTATATTGAAACGGACGATGAAACTATTGGGCAAATTAACGGTTTATCTGTCGTTGAATTTGACGGTGTTCCCCACAGCTTTGGCGAACCGTTACGCATTAGCTGTAACGTGCAATATGGTGACGGCGAAATTCACGACATTGAACGCAAGGTCGAACTGGGCGGAAACATTCATTCCAAAGGGATTATCATTGCTCAATCTTGTTTGGCAAACTTGCTCGAACTGCCGACACAGCTGCCATTTTCAGCGTCCGTTGCCTTTGAACAATCCTATGGCGAAATTGATGGCGACAGCTCATCGCTGGCGATTTTCTGCGTCTTAATCAGCGCCTTAACCAAACTGCCGTTGCCACAATCCATTGCGGTAACAGGGGCTATCGACCAGTTCGGTAATGTGTTGAGCGTTGGTGGTGTAAACCAAAAAATCGAAGGCTTCTTCAATGTTTGCGAAGCAAGGGAATTAACGGGCAAGCAAGGGGTGATTATCCCTGCGGTTTGCGTCTCCCATTTGAGCTTAAAACCAGCGGTATTAGAAGCGGTTAAAGCAGGCAAATTTCATATTTGGGCGGTGGAAGATCTCTTTGACGCAATCCAAATTTTGTTACAACACCCATTTTATGATGAAGATCTGCCTGAAAACAGCGAGAAAAAATCGATCTTTGCCCTTGTTCATCAAGGCATTGAGCAGAATGAAAATGATGAAGCAAGCGGTTCGTTGTTGCAAAAACTTCGCAAATGGTTAAAGGCACACTGATCCGACAAGTCAGCTTACAACTGTTCGCTATTTTAAAAGTCTGTTAAGATCTGTTTATCCATTAAACAGCATTCACACAGACTTTTTTAATTTTCTTACAGGAAAAAAGAATGAACACTTGTACACCCAACATCAAACCAAGCTACGACTACAACGATCTTCTTGCATCAGGACGAGGTGAACTCTTTGGCAGCGAAGGGCCGCAACTACCTGCTCCGTCAATGTTAATGATGGACAGAATTACCAAAATCACCGACAAAGATGGCTTGTTCGAGAAAGGCTATATCGAAGCAGAGCTAGACATCAACCAAAATTTACCTTTCTTTGGCTGCCATTTTATCGGCGACCCTGTGATGCCGGGCTGTTTGGGCTTAGATGCAATGTGGCAGTTAGTCGGCTTCTATTTAGGCTGGGTTGGCGGCAAAGGCAAAGGCAGAGCCTTAGGCGTGGGTGAAGTGAAATTCACGGGGCAAATTCTGCCAACGGCAAAAAAAGTGATTTATCGCATCAATATGAAGCGTGTGATTAATCGTAAACTCGTTATGGGGCTTGCGGACGGCGAAGTCGAAGTCGATGGCAGAATTATCTATACTGCCACAGATTTAAAAGTAGGGCTATTCCAAGACACCACTTCTTTCTAATTTTTCGATCTATGTCGAAAAAATAAAATTTGCTGGTTTACAGCGTTTTTCTGACGGTTAATATCTCTTTTATTTTTTGCATAATAAAAGAGATATGATTTTCCGTGCCATTACCTTTATTGAAACCCTATTTGCTATTACTATTCTTGCCATAGCACTCTATTTTATTTCCCCAACCATTTTCCGCCTACAAGATCATATTTTATTAAATAACGAAATAGATCAAATCAAAGCCTTTATTTATCAAATTCAAACCAAAGCCCGTTATCAAAAACAGAATTATTCTATTTCTATTAGTCAAAATATCACTGAAAAGAAATGGTGTATGATTGCCGTTGAAAAAATTAGCGATAAACAGATCCCTTGTAATTGCCTAAATATCCAAAGTTGCCCTATTCAAAAAAGTTATTATTTATATGAAACGAAAAATAGCGTTGTTAAAAATAACAGTTTATATCCTAAAGTCTTTGTGAATGTTGATGGAAAATCAGGCAGACTAGAAGCAAAATGTTTAAGGGTAACGGTAAATAAAATCTACGATATTCTACAAATTGAACAAAATGGAGTGATTAATGTTATTCAAAAGGGAAAACGGACAACCTGTTAAAATATATAAAGCCTTTAGTTTTATTGAAATTTTACTAGCATTAACCTTAGGCTCGATTATTTTATTTGCTTTTGCCACTTTTTATAGTGATATTTATCGCAATCAAATCAAACAACGGGAGTTATTAAATCTACAAAAACATACACATCAACTGTTAGATTATTTTCAACAACATATTCAGCATATTAATTATCAAGGGGAAAACCGAAAAGAGAGCAATTATTCTATTTTTGCGGATAATCATCATAATTATGCGTTAAATAATCCACATTGCTTAATGTTCTTTTATGATTTAAGCGGTGATGGCTGTGTGGGAAATCGCAATAAAACACAAGCCTGTGAAAATAATGGGGTAAATAAAACAAAAGATGTTAGCCAAGAATTTTTCGGCTTTAAATTTGAGAAAAAAGCGATTTTTATTTATGAAGATAGCCAAATTCAGTATTGTGCCGAACCTTTATGCAAACAACTTTTAACAAATTGCCAAGCAGGAAATTGGCGAAAAATGTCAGATATGTCTGATTATAATGTAGAAAATTTACAGTTTGAATGGCTTGAACAAGATAAGTTATTGAAAATAGCATTAGCTTTATCATCAACAAAAAATAATAAAATTCAATATCAAGCTACCGCTTACAGTTATATTTTAAATAGTAGGGACAAATGAGAAAAATCGTTTCCGCAAGTGTATTACTCACCACATTAATTTTAGCAAGCGGTCTGTTTGCCATTATTTTTCTCAATAAAGATTTTTTATTGAAGCAGGAAACAATCAGTTTAGGCTATTATCAACAATACCTTAATGATAAATATAAGCTGATTGATCAGATCAGCATAGATACTGAAAGTGAATGTGCCAAACAAAAAAGCTCATCGGTAACAATAGAATTTAAAGTAATAAAATACCGCTTCCATTGCCGATTTTCATCACTCTTTGATCCCTTTAAACCAACCAAAGAAAAATATATTCAGATCGATCAAATTGAAAATTGGCTAAATTTAGCACCTTATCAAAAGGATATTTACTATATTCATCATCTTGCTGAATTACCCGACAGTAGCATTGATAACCCGAAAATTATCATTGCCTTACAAGATATTAATGAAAAATTAGAAAAAGATTTTTACGGTATCGTGATTACCAATCATTTATTTGATTTAACAGGCAGTAAACGAATGTACGGTACTTTATATTCCCGTTACGATAATTTAAGAGAAGAACGAAATTTAAGTTATAAAAAAGAAGTTATTCAACATTTAGAACAAAAATACTCACAATGGCACTATTTACCTTATTCAAGGAATATCTTAGCAAATGAATAGAATAATCAAAGCCGAAAGTTTTATTTCAATAATGGTCGTCATGTTACTTTTTGCCATTATTTATTTAAGTTACAGCCGCTGGCAAGGCGACCAAAATAAACAAACCGCCTTTATTTTCCAACAGCAACAATCATTACAACTTGCCGAAAATCAAATTGCATTAATAATGGCAAATAAACCTTGTGAGAACGAAATTCGCCAAAATAATCTCACCTTTAAAATCGAATGTCGCTCCAATGAGCTTAAAGTCCGCTTTGCAAGCGGTGAGATTGTACTTAAAAAAGACTTGTAGGGTGAGTCTTGACCAACCAATAAAATCAAGATGTCACTTCCGCTCCCCCTGCTTGCGGGGGGGAGCTGCCGAAGGCTGAGAGGGGGATTTGCCCGAAGGGCAAAGTCCAAGCGGTTAAATATTACTAACATTCTGCAAACTTCGTTTGCAATCCCCCTTCCGCCCTTCGGGCACCTTCCCCCGTAAACGGGGGAAGGGAGTGTACCCACTACGAAGTTTGTTTATCATTCCCCCCAAACTCGCTAAAATAGCTCTCTTACAAAGGGAAGCAAGGGGAAATCACTATGTTCAACGTCTATTATTCAAACCAAATCACCGAGCAGAAAAACTTACTCACTGCTATTTTAGCAAGGGATCCGAACCCCGATCCGTTTAGTAAAGAGACGGTGCTGGTGCAGAGTTTGGGTATGGCACAGTGGTTGCAAATGCAGATCGCAAGCGAAATTGGCGTGTCGGGCAATGTTGAATTTCCTTATCCGACAAGCTTTTTGTGGCAGCAATATCGGGTGCTTTTCCCCGATTTGCCGAAAGAAAATCCCTTTGCTCGTTCCGCAATGCAGTGGCGTTTGATGCGACTTATTCCGCAGTTTCTTGACCAGCCGAATTTTGATGCCCTTGCTCACTATTTGCACACTAACGACCAACTCAGGTTATATCAACTAGCGGAAAAAATTGCCGATCTGTTTGACCAATATCTCGTTTATCGTCCGCAGTGGTTGGTGCAATGGGAACAGGGCAGAACACAGGCGGTGGTTGATGAGATTGTGCAAGCGGTTTCATTTAAGCAAAAAAATGCAGATGACATTGCGGTGAATGTGGCGTGGCAAAGCCGCCTTTGGAATGAGTTGGTTGCTGACATCAAGCAAGACAGCGATGAGATGATTTTCAACACGTCTCACCGTGCTTATTTGCAACAACGTTATTTTGACAAGCTCGACAATCTCACCAACGCCGAAAAAGCCCGTTTGCCGAAGCGGATTTTTGTGTTTGGCATTTCATCTCTTCCCCATTCTCAACTTGCGGTGTTGAAAAAATTCAGTGAGCACTGCGATATTCATCTCTTTTTTACCAATCCAAGTCTGGCATTTTGGGCAAATGATCGGGAAGATAAAATTCTCGAAAAATTAGCCTTAAAACAACAATTATCTGAAGCGGAATTAGCCGATTTATTTGCCGAACAAGGCAATCCATTATTAACAACGTGGGGAAAACAGGCAAAAGAGTTTTTAAATTTATTAATTGAAGAAGGTATTCAAGATATTTCGCTTTATGATGAATTTGAAGATGAAAATTTGCCATTATTAACCCAAATCAAAAAAGCAATTTTATATTCAGAACATCAATCCGATTTTAATTTTATTGAGCAAGATAACTCTATTCAAATTCACGCTTGCCATAGCAAAATGCGAGAAGTGGAAGTATTGCATAATCAACTGTTATGGTTATTTGAAAATAATCCTGATTTATCGCCAAAAGATATTATTGTAATGTCAGCAGATATTGACAGTTACGCCCCTTATATTAATGCGGTGTTTTCTCGTTATGAACGAAATGATCCGAGATCAATTCCCTTTACCTTATCCGATCAAAAAATCAGTTATATTGATCCGATTATTGCGAGTTTTTTACAACTATTAACCATTAAAGAAAATAAATTTTCAGCGGAAGAAATTTTAGATTTATTTGATATTTCAGCTATTCGGGAAAATTATCAATTTAGCGAGCAAGATATTCAAACGTTACGAGAATGGATTAAATCATCGGGTATTCGAGTAGGTTTGAATATCGAAAACCCTGAATGGAAAAATTATAATTCGTGGGAAAACGGATTAAACCGTTTATTATTAGGCACGAGTTTAAAAGCGGAAAATAATGTTTGGCAAAATGTGTTGGCGTTTGATGAATGTTATGGTTTAGCGTCAGAGTTGGCAGGAAATTTAGCAAAATTTATCGATCATCTTACCGCTTGGCATCGCTTTATTTGCCAACCGCAAACGCTTTCCCACTGGAAAGAGAAACTAGACGAACTTATCACTCAACTTTACCACGAAGATGAGCAGAGCATTGATGCCATTTTCACGTTAAAACAAGCGGTTAGCACCCTTGTGGAGCAAATTGAACAGAGCCATTTTGAGCAGGCGATTAACATTGATGTGATTGCCGAATGTCTTGCCGCACAACTTAGTGAACAGCGGAGCAACTTAAATTTCCTTGTGGGCAAGGTTAATTTCTGTACGCTGTTGCCGATGCGAGCCATTCCTTTCAAAGTGGTTTGCCTGTTGGGAATGAACGAGGGCGAATTTCCACGCCAGCAGACCGTCAATAGCTTCGACCTAATGCAATACGCTAGTCAAAAAGGCGACCGAGCTAGACGAGACGATGACCGCTATCTTTTCCTTGAAGCTCTGCTTTCCGCCCAGCAGATACTCTATATCAGCTATATCGGGCAGTCGCTCACAAGCAGTCAAGAGAAGTTGCCGTCCGTATTGGTATCGCAATTTGTCGATTATTTGACAGCGAATTTGCCTGAAGTCCAACATTCGAAATTAATCATAAAACATCCGATGACCGTCTTTAGCCCAAATAATTTTATTAACGGCAAGGTAGCGTATGATAAAGAGTGGTTAGAGATGAAAAATAATCAAGCGACCTCTCAAAGTTTTTTACAAAAATTAACCCGAGATGAAAATGAGATCGCCACAGAAATTCCACTTCATCAATTTATTGCTTATTTACAAGAGCCATTAAAGTATTTTTTCCAACAACAATTAGGCGTTCGTTTTGAAAAAAATGAAGATAAAATTGAAGAAACGGAAATTTTTCAATTATCAGGTTTAGAAAAATACAATTTACTTGATGATTTAATTCAAGTAGAAGATGAACAAATTGCCCTATTTTTTGAAAATGAAAAATTAAAAGGCAATCTGCCCGCTTGTTATTTTGCAGAAATAAATAAACAGCAGTTAATTGAACACATTCAATTATTAAGAGAAGCACTGTCAGATTATTTATCGCAAGAAAAAACCGTTGAAGATATTGATTATTCCTTTATTTTAGCCGAGAAAAAATATCAATTAATCGGTAACATTCCACATCGTTTTGATAATGAGATTATATTATGGCGAGTAGGCGGATTACGAGATAAAGATATTATTCAAGCGTGGGTTTATTATTTGTTATTAAAAGCGAAAAATAGCCCGATAAATTCATTATGTTTTTATTATCGTGAAGCGGAAAAGGTAAAGTATTTAAGTTTTAATGGTATTAGCGAAGAACAAGCTAAAGAGATACTCAACGGCTATTTACAGGATTATTTAGCCAGTCAAATAGAATTAAAATGGGCGATTACTCACGATATTCAAAGCTATTTCAAAGCGTTAAAAAATTCAGAAAATCTAGAAACTAATGCAACAGATCTCTGTCGAAATACTATCGAATTAAGTAAAGATCCTTATATACAACGTGTTCTTTCTCAAACGGAACTTATTAATTCAGGAGAAATCTCTAACCGTACAGAAACATGGTTCAGAGTGATGTTAGATAGTATGGAATAAAAGGGTGAGAATATGCTCTCTCCCTATAATAAAAAGTAAGCTTGGACGATTACATTATTTTTATATTCAAGAAAAAGGAGACGTAATGAAAAAATCACTATTAAGTTACACTTTGTCGCTTATTTTAGGCTTAGGAGCGGTCGCTTCTGTGCCTGTTTTTGCAAATTCTGCGGAGAAACCGAACGCTAGTACAGCGGCTGTAACCCAAGCCCAGCAAGGCTTTGAGCTGATTAAAACAACGATCAATAAAAGCCCTACAGATAAAGCGATTTATCAGGGGATCCGTTTAGCAAATGGCATGGAAGTGTTACTTATTTCTGATGAAAAAGCGAATAAGTCGCTGATGTCTGTAGGCTTACCTGTTGGATCAATGGAAGATCCCGTGCAACAACAGGGCTTAGCTCATTATTTGGAACATATGATTTTAATGGGTTCGAAAGCTTTTCCTGAAACCAATAGTTTAGATGGCTTTTTAACCAAGAATGGTGGTTATAATAACGCTTACACGGCTCCAGATCGCACAATTTATTATCTCGAAGTGAATAATAATGCCTTTGACGAAGCAGTAGCTCGCCTTGCAGATGCTTTTGCTCAACCATTATTATCCGAAACCAATGCAAAGAAAGAAGTCAATGCGGTGAATGCCGAAATGGTGAGAGCCAAATCCAGCGACAGTTTTTTAATGCATGATGTCAATCTCGCTACCGCTAATCCGAACCATCCAATAACCAAATTTGCGGTTGGTAATAACGTTACTTTATCTGATAAAGCGGACAGCAAATTGCAAGATGAATTGCTCAAATTTTATCAGCAATATTATTCAGCAAATCTGATGAAAGCGGTGTTGTATGCCAATCAGCCGATAGAAAAATTGGCGAAACTTGCCGAGCAGACGTTGGGAAAAGTGACGAATAAACAGTTACAAGCTCCAACGGTCGATATGCCGTTTTTCCGTGCGGAAGACAAGGCGGTGATGATCCATTACAAACCAGTTAAGTCGAATAAGATGTTGGCAATTTCCTTTGATATGCCTGAAGATAAAGCTCAGTTTAAGCATAAAACAGGGGCATATTTGGCGTATGTGTTCAACAATAACACGGACGGTACTTTGTCCGATTATTTGATTAAGCAGGGATTATCTGACAGTGGTATTGAGGCTGCGCCAAATGATGATGTGAGCCGTAATCGTGGCGATTTTACTTTTTATATTGATTTGACGGATAAAGGGCTTGCAGAGAAAGATAAAATTATCTCGCTCGTTTTTCAACAGATTGATGCCGTGAAAAAAGCAGGGGCTCAGCCAAGTTATTTCAAAGAGATGAAAGAGAGCTTGAGCCAAGATTTTCAGCATTTGCAGACCGAAAAAAGTGGCGATTATGTGGCGGAACTTGTGAGCCAAATGATCAGCTATCCCCTTGAGCATATTATCGATCAGCCTTATGTGGTCGAAGAAATGGATGAGCAGGCGGTAAATGCCAAGTTGGACGCAATGACGCTAGATAATGCACGTATTTTGTTAGTCGATAGTCAAGCTCAAACGGATAAAAAAACTAAATATTTTGAAGCCCCTTATTCTGTTCATAAAATCAGCGATGAGCAAAAGGCAAAATGGCTTGATTTTAGCCAAAATCCAACGCTCAAATTGCCAGCGTTAAACCCTTATTTTGCAACGGATTTCAGCTTAAATGAGGGGGATAAATCACGCTTGAAACCGAAGCTGATTGCAGAGGGGAAAGGGACGCAAATTTATGCGATGCCAAGCCACTATTTTGGTAGTGAGCCGAAAGTGGCAATGGTGATTGGGTTGAAAGTCAGCCCTGAAATCATCGATCTCAAACAAGGGATCAGTGCGGCACTGCTCGGCTATATGGCAGATCTTGCTCAAACCAAGCTGGCGTTCCAAGCGTCTGTGGCTGGGATTTCCGCAGGAAGTATGATTGGTGAAAATGGAGCGGTTTTAACTGTAGAGGGCTATACGCAACATTTGCCGAGATTTATTCAGGATTTTCTGACAAATTTCCGTCAATTTGAACTGACTGAGCCGATGTTAGCCCAAGCGAAACAGCGTTATCTTGAAGCCCTAGATCGTGCTGAAAAAGAGAATGCCTTGCGTCAAGCCAGTGCGGTGTTACGCAATTTTGCTAGCCATCCTTATTTTGAGCCGCAGCATAAACGTAAAATGGTGGAGCAGATCACCCTTGCTGACTTGGAGCAAATTCGTACCAAACTCTTAACTCAAGCAACATCGCTGCGAGCGTTATCGGTGGGGAATTTCAACGATACGCAGGTGAAATCAGTAGTACAAGCGGTTGAAAGCCTGTTTAAAAATGCAAATCAGGAGCTTGATTTCGGGCGTTATCTCGATATCAGTCAAAGCCAGCGTAAACTCAACCATATCAAATCCATTTCGCATCAAGATAACGCCTTGACGGTAGCATATTTCCCGAATGGCTATGGCGATTTAGATGGAGCAAGTCGCGTTAGTTTGCTGAAAGACATTCTCTCTCGTTGGTATTTTGACGATTTGCGTACCGACAAACAGTTAGGCTATGCAGTTCATGCATCCAGTAATCGTATCGGAAAAACATCAGGGTTACAATTCTCGGTACAAAGCCCAACGGCTTCACCACAAGAGATAATGCAACACAACGAACGTTTCTTTAACGAGAGTTGGGCAAAATTGAAGGCAATGAGTAGTGATGAGTTTGAAAAATATCGCGCTAGCTTGCTTGAATTATTGCAACACAAACCTGAGTCGCTTGGTCAAGAATTCAGTGAGTTTTTGAGTGACTTTAGCTTAGGTAACAGCCAGTTTGACCGTAAAGCTAACATAATTGAGATTGTTAAACAGCTTACTAAACAAGATATTCTCGATTTCTATCAACAAGCGATTATTGACCAAAAAGGTTTTGTTTTCGCAAGCCAAGCAATTGGTACGAATCCTAAAATCAGCCAACCAGCTGTGTTAAAAGGGTTTGAGAAAGTAGAAAGTATAGAAGCGTTGCAGAAATCTTTTGAGATTAAGCGCTACTAACTTGAGATGATAAAGCGGTGAGATCTTGTAAATTATTTTCAAGATCTCACCGCTTGTATTTAGATGCTATTTTCTATTTTGTGATTTCAGTTGGAGATTGGGTGAATACTTTTAGTAAGTAATAACCCAAGACAGCAGAAATCCCCGACCCAATTAAGATTCCTAAACGAGCAAGAGAAATAAATCTTCCATCTGCTTCATCTCCACCAAAGGCAAGTCCGGCTAAGAACATTGACATCGTAAAGCCGATTCCACAGAGAACAGAAACCGCAAAGATCTGTTTGAAATTAATACCTTCAGAAAGTTGCGCAATGCCTAATTTGACCGCAATAAAGCTAAAGCTGAATACGCCTAAAGTTTTTCCTACTAATAAGCCTAGTGCAACGCCCATAGTGAGTGGTGAAAATAATGTACTAAAGCTCATGCCTGATAAAGAAACGCCTGCATTTGAGAAAGCAAATAGCGGCAAAATAACAAAGGCGCACCATGGTGCAAGAATGTGTTCAAAGTGGGCGAGAGGCTCTTCACCATTTTTTCCTTTTAATGGTACGCAGAAACCGATAATCACACCCGCTAATGTCGCATGAACACCCGATTTTAATACTGATGCCCATAAAATTAAGCCGACAACCATATAAGCACAGATAGCTGTCACGCGCATACGGTTCATGATAATTAATGTGGCAATAGCGGCTGCAGCAGAAATAAGAGCTGTAGTACTTAGATCGTGTGAGAAGAAAATCGCGATAACGACGATTGCGCCTAAGTCATCAATAATAGCAAGTGCGAGTAGGAATATTTTTAGAGCGAAAGGCACTCGTTTACCTAATAAGCCTAATACACCAACGGCAAAGGCAATATCGGTTGCCATTGGAATTGCCCAACCTTGTTGGAACTCTGGAGAATGAGTGTTTATTAAGGTGAATACTAATGCAGGTACAACCATTCCACCAAGTGCGCCAATGGCAGGGAAGATGGCTTTTTGATAACTAGAAATAGCACCAACCATCATTTCTCGTTTCACTTCTAAGCCAACGAGAACAAAGAACACCGCCATAGAACCATCATTAACCCACATTAAAAGAGGTTTATGAATGCTAAATAAACCAATTTGGATACTGACTGGCATCCCTAAGAAGTCGAAGTAGAGATCCCGCAGTGGGGTGTTTGCAAATATCATTGCTAACATAGCGAAAGCAAGAAGTAAAATACCACTTGCCGATTCAAGTTGTAAAAATTTTTTAATTTGTTGAATCATTTGTTACCTTCCTGTCAAATTCGTAAAGAATTATATTGAAACCTTCTTTTAACAAAATTGAAAGAAGATCGCAAGGTAAACTCGCCTTTGTTTTATGGTAAAATTGTAGAAATTTGATCCAACACAGAAAGTAATATATGTCACAAGAATGGCTTTATTGGGCATTAGCGTCCGCATTATTTGCTTCTTTAACGGCAATTTTTGCTAAAGTGGGTCTACAAGGTGTCGACTCTGATTTTGCCACTTTTATTCGTACCGTTGTTATTATCATTGCATTAATAGCCTTTCTCACGTATGCGGGAAAATGGCAACCTTTTGGTAGCTTAACGGGGAAAAACTGGACATTTTTAATTTTATCTGGTTTGGCAACAGGCGCTTCATGGCTTGCTTATTTTAAAGCATTGCAAATAGGTAATGCGTCGCAAGTTGCACCGATCGATAAACTGAGCATCGTCTTAGTGACGCTCTTTGCCGTACTCTTTTTAGGCGAGCGTCCAAGTGGACAAGATTGGTTAGGTATTGGGTTAATTACTGCGGGTGTTCTGTTTTTAGCAATAAAGAGATAGTAAATTCACCTTGATCTTTTTAATGTTTATCGCTAAAATCGCCACTCTTTTTTATGATCCTCATTTGGCTTATAGTCAATTTTTAATTTTTTAGGTAGATAACAATGAAACGTACATTTCAACCATCTGTATTAAAACGTTCTCGTACACACGGTTTCCGTGCGCGTATGGCAACTAAAAACGGTCGTCAAGTATTAGCACGTCGTCGTGCTAAAGGTCGTAAAAGCTTATCTGCATAATGACAGATAAGTCAGCAAAAACACCTAAAGACTTTAGTGTGAATAAGCTAACTTTTTCTCGGGAGCTACGTCTGTTAGCTCCCGTTCAATTTAAAGCTGTCTTTGAGCAGCCTCTCCGTGCTAGCACACCGCAATTAACCCTTTTATCTCGTCAGAATCAGCTTGGATTCGCTCGTATTGGCTTAACTGTTGCCAAAAAGCATCTAAAAAGAGCCCATGATCGCAATCGCATTAAACGTATTGTGCGAGAAAGTTTTCGATTAAAACAACATCAACTGCCTAATTATGATTTTGTCTTTGTCGCTAAAGGCGGAATTGGTAAACTGAGCAACCAAGAACTGTTTGAAACCTTGGAAAAATTATGGCAACGCCACATTCGTCTTGCTCAAAAAGCACAACAAGAGAATCTCGAGAACGTTTAAGCCCTTTGGCTTATACCATACTCGCCCTTGTTCATTTCTATCGCTATGTGATTAGCCCTTTACTTGGCCCTCGCTGTCGTTTTTATCCGACGTGTTCGACCTATGCTCTCGAAGCAATAAAAATTCACGGCGGCTTAAAAGGTGGTTGGCTTGCCCTAAAACGTATTTCTCGCTGTCATCCATTGAGTGAAGGGGGCGAAGATCCTGTACCGCCAAAATGTGATTGTGGAAAGAAACACTAACCCTGTTTTATCAGAAGGAGTTTTCCTGCAAAGCGTTGGGTGAGTTCCTGCTGAAACGTTTCTACTTGTGTTGGGTTGATGGCTAACGTTAATTCGATTTTGTCAGTAAATTGTTGCTCAATCGGCTCAATATCTCGCTCTGCAATCAAATGTTGAAGGGTATTAAATTGCTCATATTCACACTGCAAGCGGTAGGATTTGCGTAAAACTTTGCGAATTTTTTCTACTTGTAATAACGCTTGTTGAACGCCGTTGCCATAGGCTTTTACCAATCCACCTGTGCCAAGTAAAATGCCACCATAGTAACGCACCACGACTACACTGATTTCCCCTAAGCCTGAGCCCAAAAGGTAATTGAGCATTGGTTTACCTGCAGTGCCTGAAGGTTCGCCATCGTCTGAAAAACCATATTGCTGTGAATCATTCGGCTGTCCTGCAACGGCTGCCCAACAGTGATGGCGAGCTTGTGGGTGTAATGCTCGAATCTCAGCCCAAAAGGCTTTGGCTTGTTCTATGCCTTCAGTATGGCGAAGATAGGTAATAAAGCGGCTCTTTTTGATCTCTTCTTCAAAAAGAACATCTGCCTTGGGGATAAAATATTCCATCACATTCCTTTATTCCATGGCATCTTAGCGAGCAATCTTGCCATGCCACAAAATCCTGTTACCCCAGCAAAAATTAAACCTGCGCCAACAAATGCAGAGAGCAAGTAAAATCCTGATGAAACAGTACTGCCTAGTATGACGCCTAAAAGCGTTAAAGAGCCCGCTGCAATCTGTACTTGACGCATGAGTTCTAAAGGTTGTTTCTTATCCAAGCGGGTAGATAACCCTGCTTTTTTCCAACCGTCAATACCTCCTTCAAGGATAAAAATCTGCTTACCTGTTTGGGCAAATTGCTCAAATAGTGGCGTGGCGTTTTTGGTTCTCATACCTGATTTACAATGAAAAATTAAAGTTTGAGTTTGAGCAAACTGTTCAGGCAAACCTGAGCTTTTTAGCTGATCGAGTGGAACTAAATGTGCCTGCTCAATGTGTTCTCTGCGATATTCATCTACTTGGCGAATATCAATGAGAATCGCACCATCTTTAAGTAAATTAGCAACTTTTTCTACAGAAATGGTCGAAATTACATTCATCATATTTTCTCTCTTAACAATATTATTACGATACCGAAATCTTACTTCTTGTTCTTACGGAACTATTCAAACGGATTAAACAACTTCACCCCAGTACGTGCAAAATCGGCTGAATTGCGTGTGACTAAGGTCAAATTATGCTGAATCGCGCTGGCAGCAATCCACGCATCATTTTCAGGGGCATGATCGGGAATATGCAACTTAGCACAGATTTGTGCCGTTCTTTCATCAAGTTTAAGGATTTTGCCGTTAAATGTCGGTAAAACCACATTATTAAACCACGTTCGCAAAACAGCACCTTGTAGAAAATCTTTATGTTCTTTTGCCAAAATCCCACGCTCAACTTCCATTAACACAATCGCATTGATAAAAATATCTTTTTCTGAAATGGTCGAAAACCACTCCACAAAATGAGGATTTGCCTTGCCTATCTTGATTTTTCGCACTTCGCTCACGACGTTTGTATCTAATAAATACATAAATACCCCTAGTCTTCTAAATCAACAGGGCGACGTTGCCCACGACTGCGTGGTTGCAATTCTAATTCCACATCGTCATCATCAATCGGCAGCAACGCTTCTAACGCTGAACGGAACGGCTTCGCCTGTTGCACTTTTTCATACTCACGATATGTCATCAGCACAAAAGCAGGCGTACCACGATTTGTAATAATCACAGGTTCCACCATTGCGGCTTTTTGAGCTTGGCTAGAATGTTGGTTAAATTCACGGCTGGTCATAATCGGCATATTGTATCCCCTTAATGTAGATAAGTAGATACAATATACTGCAATTTAATGGGAAAGAGCAAGAGTGAAATTTTGTCTCAACTCTTATCCCATTTTTACGCTACAATAATGCCATTCATCAGAATGGCATTTTTTATTGATTATATGAAAAAACTCAACATTATTTTTGCGGGTACGCCGGAGTTTGCGGCGACCCATTTGCAAGCGTTATTGGGCTCTGAACATAACGTGATTGCTGTTTATACACAGCCTGATAAACCTGCGGGGCGAGGTAAGAAGTTGCAGGCAAGTCCTGTGAAGCAGTTGGCGGAGGCACATCAAATCCCCGTTTATCAGCCGAAATCGTTACGCAAGGAAGATGCTCAAGCGGAGTTGCAGGCACTCAATGCCGATGTAATGGTTGTGGTGGCGTATGGGTTGATTTTGCCTGAAGCGGTGTTGAATGCACCGAAATATGGTTGTTTGAACGTACACGGTTCGTTGTTACCACGTTGGCGCGGGGCGGCACCGATCCAGCGGTCGATTTGGGCGGGCGATACGGAAACGGGCGTGACCATTATGCAAATGGATATCGGCTTGGACACGGGCGATATGTTGCACAAAGTCACTACGCCGATTTTGCCAAAGGAAACGTCAGCAACCCTTTACGCTAAACTTGCCGAGCTTGCTCCGCCTGCCTTGTTGGAGATGTTGAACGGTTTGACAAGCGGTCAGTTTAAGCCTGAAAAACAGCAAGATGAACTTGCCAACTATGCAGAAAAATTAAGCAAGGAAGAAGCAAAATTAGACTGGCAACTCACCGCTTGTCAGCTTGAACGCAATATCCGAGCGTTCAACCCTGCCCCAATGGCGTATTTGACGCTGACGGTGAACGATGTGGAAGAGCGGATTAAGGTTTATCAAGCCGATGTGTTGCCACATCAAGCGAAAACCGCTGGCACGGTGTTGGCGGTGGATAAAAACGGTATCCAGATTGCAACCCAACAGGGCGTGTTGAACATTACGCAACTTCAGCCTGCAGGCAAAAAGCCGATGTCGGTGCAAGATTTCTTAAACGGACGTGGCGACTGGTTTAAGGTAGGAACGGTTCTCTAATGAAAAAAGGTTCAGCCCGTGCGGTTGCCGCACAGATCATTTTGCAAGTGTTGGATCAGGGCAAATCCCTTGCCACGCTTATTCCTGAGGCTCAATCGCAGGTTGAAGCGAAAGACTTGCCGTTGGTGCAAGAGATTACCTTTGGCGTGTGTCGTGTGTTGCCCCGTTTGGAAGCGATTATTAAATTGTTGGTCGAGAAGCAGTTAAAAGGCAAAACTCGCCCTGTGCATTGTTTGTTGTTGGTCGGGTTGTATCAGTTGCTCTATATGCGAGTACCGCCCCACGCCGCTGTGGATGAGGTGGTCAATGCGACTAAGTGTTTGAAATTAGATAGTTTTAGGGCATTAACTAATGGCGTGTTACGCCGTTTTTTGCGTGAGCAAGAGGCGATTTTGGCGAAAGTGGATAAGCACTGGCAGACGTTGCACCCAGAATGGTTGGTGAACAAGCTGAAAAAAGCCTACCCAAACTGGCGAGAAATTGTTGAAGCAAATAACCAAAAACCGCCGATGTGGATTAGGGTTAATCAGCAACATAGCCGCCGTGCTGATTATGAAGTGTTGTTGGGCGATCTTGCAAAAAATCGAGAAAATCTGACCGCTTGCGTACCTGGTTGTGCCATTTCGTTAGCTAAAGCGGTGTCGGTCAGCCAACTGCCGAACTTTGAGCAAGGTTGGGCAACGGTGCAAGATGCACACGCACAGTGGTCGGCAGAGTTGTTGGACGCACAAAACGGCGAACGAATTTTAGACGCTTGTGCCGCACCAGGTGGAAAGACTACACATATTTTGGAAAAAGCTCCGAAAGCGAGTGTGGTGGCGTTGGATATTGAACAGAGCCGTTTGCAACGCGTGAAAGAAAATCTCGCCCGTTTAAATCAGACCGCAACGGTAATCTGTGGCGATGCCAGTCAGCCTGAACAGTGGCTTGCAAGCGGTGAGATGTTCGACCGTATTTTGCTAGATGCCCCTTGTTCCGCCACAGGCGTTATTCGCCGCCACCCCGATATTAAATGGCTACGCCAAGAAGCTGATATTGCCGAACTTGCTGATTTACAAGGGAAAATTTTAAAGGCTTTATGGGCAAGACTAAAACCAAACGGCGTATTGCTTTATGCCACCTGTTCGGTTCTTCCTGAAGAAAATAGCCAGCAAATTCAACAATTTATTGCCAATACGCCTGACGCTAAATTAGTCGAAATGGATTTTGGCGGTGAAAAAGTGTTAGAAAAACAGTTCTTGCCACAGGTTGATGGCGGCGATGGCTTTTTCTATGCAAAATTAATGAAACAAGTGAATTAAGATGAAAATCATCATTTTAGGCGCTGGGCAGGTCGGCGCAACATTAGCAGAAAATTTAGCAAATCATGACAACGATATTACTATTATCGATCATGATCAGAGTCGTTTAGTGCCTTTACAAGATAAACACGATCTACGTGTGATTACAGGAAATGTCGCCTCACCACGAATTTTGCGTGAGGCAGGGGCGAGTGATGCGGATCTGCTTGTGGCGGTAACTAACAATGATGAAAGCAACATGATTGCTTGTCAGATTGGTTATACGTTGTTTCATATTCCTACCAAAATTGCCCGTATTCGTAATGCTGACTATGTACGTGAGCGTGAAGCGCTGTTTAATGATGATGTGTTGCCGATTGACCATATTATTGCGCCTGAATTGCTAGTGACAGAGGAAATCTTACGGCTGGTCTATTATCCTGGTGCCTTGCAAATTGCCCATTTTGCTGATGACTTGATTAGTTTGGTGAGCTTAAAAGCCTATTATGGTGGTCCTTTGGTTGGTTATCCCGTTTCAGCGTTGAGCGATCACTTACCCCATATCGAAGCCCGTATTGTCTCTATTTTTCGTCATGAAAAAGCCTTTATTCCTCAAGGTTCAACTATTATTGAAGCGGGCGATGAGGTCTTTTTTGTCTGTGCGACACAGCATATCAAAGCCGTCATGGCGGAGTTACAGCGCCTAGAAAAACCACATAAACGTGTGATGATTATTGGTGGTGGAAATATTGGTACTGCCTTAGCAAAAGCGTTAGAAGATAAATGTAGCGTGAAACTGATTGAGCGTAATAAAGAGCGGGCAGAGAAGTTGGCGGCAAAATTGTCTAAAACACTAGTGCTATGTGGAGATGCATCGGATGAAGAATTGCTGTTTGAAGAGCATATTGAGAATATCGATCTTTTCTTAGCCTTAACAAGTGATGATGAAGCCAATATTATGTCTTCTCTTTTGGCAAAACGGCTTGGTGCCAAAAAAGCGATCGTGCTAGTCCAGCGAATGGCGTATCTGCACCTAATTCAAGGCGGCACGATTGATATTGCTCTTTCACCACAGCAGGCGACGATTTCAGCATTATCAAGCCATGTCAGAAAAGGGGATATTGTGCATGTGGCATCACTCAAACAGGGCTTGGTAGAAGGCATTGAGATTATCGCCCATGGCGATCAAGATTCTTCTAAAGTCGTTGGACGAAAAATCCGCGATCTGAAATTACCACAAGGGGCAATTATTGGCGCTATTATGCGTAATCAGGATGTATTAATTGCCCACAAATCAACGGTAATTGAAGAAGGTGATCATGTCATTGTGTTTGTGAATGATAAAAAACAATCGGTTGAAGTGGAAAAACTCTTCCAACTGGGCGCATTCTTCCTATAAATGACAAGCGGTGAGTTCTTGCAAAAAATTAGCAGAAACTGACCGCTTGTTTTATTGATTAAACCTTCGCCAACTCAGCTCTCATTTGGTCAATGACTGCCTTATAATCAGGTTGATCAAAAATCGCAGAACCTGCGACAAACATATCTGCACCTGCTTCAGCAATATCAGCGATATTATTGACTTTCACACCGCCATCGACTTCCAAACGAATATTAAAACCGCTTGCATCAATGCGACGACGTACTTCACGTAATTTATTCAAAGTTGATGGAATAAAGGCTTGTCCGCCAAAACCTGGGTTTACCGACATCAACAAAATCACATCGACTTTATCCATCACATAATCTAAATAGCTTAATGGTGTGGCTGGATTAAATACCAAACCTGATTTACAGCCATGATCACGGATAAGTTGTAGAGAACGGTCGATATGTTCCGTGGCTTCAGGGTGGAAAGTAATGATGTTTGCTCCCGCTTTAGCGAAATCAGGAATTAAGCGATCAACCGGTTTTGCCATTAAATGCACATCAATTGGGCAGGTAATGCCGTAATCACGCAGGGCTTTGCAGATAGCAGGTCCAAAGGTCAAATTAGGTACATAGTGATTATCCATGACATCAAAATGAATGAGATCCGCCCCTGCCTTTAGCACGTCGGCAACATCGTCGCCCAAGCGAGCGAGATCGGCTGATAAAATAGATGGAGCGATAAGATAAGGTTGTTTTGCCATTGTGAAATCTCCTTCTCGAAAAGTAGCTTAGACTAGCATATTTTACAGTGTAAAACCTCGATCTAGTTCGCAATTTCATAATTTCATTTCACTTAGGTCGAAAAAAACATCAAAAAACCATAAAAAAATTATAGCTTTTTTATTTTATTTCAGGCAAAATTATTTCCATATTTAATTTATGGTTATAAAACCCAGTATTTATCTAGGAGAATTTATGAAAAAAGGGATTCACCCTGAAAATTATCGTGAAGTGTTATTCTATGACGGTAGTGTACAACAAGGTTGGATTATTCGTTCTTGTGCAGCAACCAACAAAACAATGGTTTGGGAAGATGGCAAAGAGTATCCGTTCTATCCGTTAGATACATCATCTGCATCACACCCTGTTTACACAGGTAAACGCCGTGAAGCGAATACAGAAGGTCGTGCAAGCAAATTTAACGAACGCTTTAAAGGCATTTCAAGCCTCACTAAAAAATAAGAGATAAAAGGAGACAAAATGAAAATTTTAAATTCGCTTAAATCAGCGAAATCACGCCACCCAGATTGCCAGGTGGTACGTCGTAAAGGCAAACTTTATGTGATTTGCAAAACCAATCCACGTTTTAAAGCTCGTCAACGATAATCACAAAATCCTTATAAAATCAACTATATAGCGGTGAAAATAACAACATTTTTGCCGCTTTTTATTGATTATTATCAAATAAAGTTCATAAGATGTATTTTATTTGCATTTTTTATGTTTTATAAATGTTACAATGATACTTATGAATAACCTACTTATTTAGTAAACTATTTTTTTGACTAATATTACTGAAACAACTCTTCCCCGTCGTAGCTTTTTGCGTGGGCATTTTTTGAAATCACTTCAGGATGAAAAAGTGGCTCAGCAAGGGCATCAAGCCATTCGAGCACCTTGGACAGATCTTGCAAATTTTTTTAATCAATGTACCGCTTGTAATAAGTGTATTTCTGCTTGTGAAACGCACCTTTTAGTGAAAGGTGCAGGCGGTTATCCAGAAGTCGATTTTATGCAAGGGCGTGGGGAATGTACGTTTTGTCAGGCTTGCGTAAAGGCGTGTGAAGCAAAGGTTTTTCGTTCTACTGATGAAGAGCCTTGGCAGCATAAAGTGGAAATTCAACAGAGTTGTATGGCATTTAGTGGAGTGGAATGCCGTAGTTGTGAAGATAGTTGTGAAAGTCGAGCAATTCGATTTAAACGTGAAATTGGCGCAATCGCCAAACCTTTTCTCAATTTAGAGAGTTGTAATGGATGCGGTGCTTGTATTTCAAGCTGCCCTACATCCATGATTCGAGTGATGTATTAATAATATGAGTGATAACAACGTAGTTGGTGTTGAAGATGTATCGACTTGGCACGTATGTGGCTTAGTGGTACAGGCAGAATTGGCTAAAATTGAGCAGGTCAAACAAGCTCTATTAGCCATTGAGCAAACGGAAATTCCAATGATTGAAGAAACAAAAGGCAAGTTAGTTGTGGTGATGCAGTCTGAAGATCAACAGCAACTGCTTGATAATATGGAAAAAGCTCGTGATTTAGAAGGCGTTTTAGATCTTTCTTTAATTTATCACGAGCAAGATGCGTAAGTTACGAACTAAACTGAGTTCAATTTAATCCTTAAACTGTGGGGACAATTTTATGAGTTTAAATGTAAGTCGTCGCGACTTTATGAAAGCGAATGCTGTAGCAGCTGCTGCGGTTGCCGCTGGTATGACGATTCCTGTCAAAAATGTCGAGGCATCAGATAACACAATCAAATGGGATAAAACCATTTGCCGTTTCTGCGGTACAGGTTGTGGTGTTTTAGTGGGAACAAAAGATGGTCGTGTTGTGGCATCACAAGGCGACCCAGAAGCATTTGTAAACCGTGGTTTAAACTGTATCAAAGGCTACTTCTTACCAAAAATTATGTATGGTAAAGACCGTATGTTAAGCCCGATGTTGCGTATGAAAGACGGTAAATATGACAAGAACGGCGAATTTACGCCTGTTTCTTGGGATGTTGCATTCAAAACCATGGCTGAAAAATTTAAAGAAGCGATGGCTAAAAACGGAAAAAATGCGATTGGTATGTATAGTTCAGGACAAACCACCATTTTTGAAGGCTATGCTAAAGTGAAATTATGGAAAGCAGGTTTCCGTTCTAACAACATCGATCCGAATGCTCGTCACTGTATGGCTTCTGCTGCCGTTGCCTTTATGCGTACCTTTGGTATGGATGAGCCAATGGGCTGTTATGATGACTTTGAACAAGCTGAAACCTTTATCCTTTGGGGTTCAAATATGGCGGAGATGCACCCAATTCTTTGGTCGCGTCTATCAGATCGTCGTTTATCGAACCCAAATACCAAAGTTATCGTGCTTTCTACTTATGAACATCGTTCTTTTGAGTTAGCCGATGTACCTATTATTTTCAAACCAAATACCGATTTAGCGATTTTCAACTATGTATTAAATTACTTAGTGCAAAATGATGCGATTAATTGGGATTTTGTGAACAAACACACTAAATTCAAACGTGCAGAAACGGATATCGGTTACGGCTTACGCCCAGAACATCCGTTACAAAAAGCGGCGAAAAATGTAAAAACTGCAGGCAAAATGCACGATTCTTCTTTTGAAGAGTTTAAAGAATTAGTTAAACCTTATACAGCGGAATATGTTTCTGAGCTTTCAGGTGTACCTGTTCATCAGTTAGAAGCGATCGCAAAAGAGTTTGCGAATAAAGATCGTAAAGTGATGTCGCTCTGGACAATGGGTATTAACCAACATACGCGTGGTGTATGGGCAAACCACTTAATTTATAACTTGCACTTACTCACAGGTAAAATTTCTTTACCAGGTTGTGGACCATTCTCATTAACAGGTCAGCCGTCTGCTTGTGGTACAGCGCGTGAAGTTGGCTGTTTCCCACACCGTTTACCTGCGGATATGGTGATCACCAATCCTAAACACCGTGAAACTGCAGAAAAAATCTGGAAAGTACCCGCTGGTATCGTTTCTGATGTGATGGGATATGACACTATTGCCCAAGACCGTGCATTACATGACGGTAAAATGAATGTACTTTGGACTATGTGTACCAACAACATTCAGGCTGGTCCGAACGTAAATCAAGAGCGTTTACCAGGTTGGCGTAAAGAGGGTAACTTCATTGTTGTTTCAGACCCATATCCAACCGCTTCTGCACTTTCAGCAGACTTAATTCTGCCAACAGCAATGTGGGTAGAAAAAGAAGGTGCTTATGGTAATGCAGAACGCCGTACACAATTCTGGCGTCAGCAGGTAAAAGCTCCAGGTGAATCAAAATCAGACGTATGGCAACTTGTTGAGTTTTCTAAATACTTTACAACAGATGAGATGTGGCCAGCCGAGATTTTAGCGGCAAACCCTGAATATAAAGGCAAAACATTATATGAAGTGCTTTATAAAAACGGTCAAGTCGATAAATTCCCATTAAGTGATTTGGCGGAAGGTCAGCTTAACGATGAATCTCATCATTTCGGCTTCTACTTACATAAAGGCTTATTTGAAGAGTATGCAGAATTCGGTCGTGGTCACGGTCACGATTTAGGTCCATTCGATCTTTATCACAACTCTCGTGGTTTACGTTGGCCAGTTGTAGATGGCAAAGAGACCTTATGGCGTTACCGTGAGGGTTACGACCCGTATGTCAAAGCAGGCGAGGGCGTTCGCTTCTATGGTAATCCAGATGGTAAAGCAGTCATTCTAGCTGCACCTTATGAGCCACCTGCAGAATCACCAGATTCAGAGTTTGATTTATGGCTCTGTACTGGTCGTATTTTAGAGCATTGGCATACAGGTTCTATGACTCGCCGTGTGCCTGAATTACACCGTTCATTCCCGAACAACGTGGTTTGGATGCACCCAACAGATGCTCAAAAACGTGGTTTACGTCACGGTGATAAGATCAAGATCTCATCTCGTCGTGGTGAAATGATTTCACATATTGATACTCGTGGACGTAATAAAGTCCCTGAGGGCTTAGTATATACGACATTCTTTGATGCAGGTCAGATGGCGAATATGCTCACCTTAGATGCAACAGACCCTATTTCAAAAGAAACCGACTTCAAAAAATGTGCGGTTAAAGTGGAAAAGGCAGCGTAAGTTTGTCTAGTGTTTCCCCTTATTTATTAAGGGGAACAATTCAAAAGATCTGACAAGCGGTCAGATTCCACGAAAATTTTGCAAAAGGGGCGTTATGAAAATCGATCAAAATCGTCGCCAATTTTTTAAAAATGCGACCAGAACTGCAGCGGGTGTCTGTGGCGTTGGTTTAATTTTGGGTTTACAGCAAAAGCAGAGCCTAGCTCGTGAAGGGGTGGCAGTCCGCCCACCTTTCGCTATAGCGAATGAAGAAGACTTTGCAGCAGCTTGTATTCGCTGTGGACAATGTGTACAAGCTTGTCCACACGATATGTTGCATTTAGCTTCACTTATTTCGCCAATAGAAGCTGGAACACCTTATTTTGTTGCACGTGATAAGCCTTGTGAAATGTGTCCTGATATTCCTTGTGCCAAAGCCTGCCCAAGTGGTGCTTTGGACGCAACACAAGATGATATTAATGATGCACGAATGGGATTAGCCGTGTTACTCGATCACGAAACCTGCTTGAACTGGCAAGGGCTTCGTTGTGATGTTTGTTATCGTGTTTGTCCATTAATAGACAAGGCAATCACCCTTGAGAGACACCAAAACGAGCGTACAAAATTGCATACTGTCTTTATCCCAACGGTACATTCAGATGCGTGTACGGGCTGTGGAAAATGTGAACAAGCTTGTGTACTTGAAGAAGCGGCAATCAAGGTGTTACCAATGTCACTGGCAAAAGGTATGGTTGGACAACATTACCGCTTCGGCTGGCAAGAAGCTGAAAAAGCAGGTAAATCTCTTGCTCCAGAAGGTTTAATCACCTTACCAACACGTAGACCGGAGGGCAACTAATGGCAAATTCACCGAAATATGCGGGTAAAGAAGCCCGTGAAAAATGGGGCTTTTGGTATGCAAACCGTTTTCTGTTTTGGCGACGTGTCAGCCAACTGGCTATTTTGCTAATGTTTTGGTCTGGACCTTATTGGGGATACTGGATTTTAAAAGGCAACTATTCGGGTAGCCTATTATTTGACGTGATCCCAATGTCCGATCCACTCATTGTGGCAGAGAGTTTAGCAACAGGCTATTTACCTGAAATCACTACATTAATTGGCGCATTAGTTATTGTTGGTATTTATGCTCTCTTAGGCAGCAAGGTGTTTTGTGGCTGGGTATGTCCGCTAAATGTGGTGACAGATAGTGCTGCGTGGTTAAGACGAAAACTCGGTATTCGTCAAAGTGCTAAAATATCTCGTAATTTACGTTACGGAATTTTAGCGATGATCCTTGTCGGCAGTGCTGTCAGTGGCTCACTATTATGGGAGTGGATTAATCCTGTTGCAGCATTAGGTCGGGCATTAATTTATGGCTTAGGTGCAACACTTTGGCTCGTGATTGTGGTATTTCTATTTGATCTCGTCATTGCCGAACACGGTTGGTGTGGACATCTTTGCCCAGTGGGTGCAACCTACGGCATCATCGGTGCAAAAGGGATATTACGAATCAAAGTAAAAGATCGTAGCCTTTGTGATAACTGTATGGACTGCTATAACGTTTGTCCAGAACCCCAAGTATTGCGCGCCCCTTTGCACGGAAAGAATAATGAAAGCCTACTTGTGCTTTCTAAAGATTGTATTAGCTGCGGACGTTGTATTGATGTTTGTGCAGAAAAAGTATTTACCTTTACTCACCGCTTTAAACAGGACATTCCTGTGAAGTCGGTGAATTAATTTGTTGGAGTGAACCAAATGAAAAAAGCACTATTTATTTTGGCTGCTTGTTTTGCAGCATCAGCGATAGCAAATCAGCCTGTGGGGAATAATTTTCAAGCGGCAGCAGAAAATATTACACCTGAGTTCCATAAAGAGCCAAAAGAGAGTGAATTAGCTGCACTAAGTTATGTAAACCAACCACCAATGATTCCCCATTCGGTTGCAGGTTATCAAGTCACTAAAAATGTGAACCAATGCTTAAACTGTCATAGCGTTGAAGCATCACGTGTAACAGGTGCAACACGTATCAGTCCAACGCACTTTACCGATCGTGACGGTAATGTTGTGGCGGGAGCAACCGCACCACGCCGTTACTTCTGCTTATCTTGCCACGTGCCTATGGCAGATGTGAAACCTATCGTACCAAATGAATTCCAGCCGATGAAAGGCTACGGTAATAACTAGGAGTAACCATGATTAAGTTGATTAAAAAATTTTGGACATGGTTTAAAACACCAAGCAAGATTGGTATTGGTTTCTTAATTGCTGTGTCAGCGCTTGGTGGTATTTTATTTTGGGGCGGATTTAATGTTGCCTTAGAACATACCAATACTGAAGAGTTCTGCTCAAGTTGCCATATGAACGATGTTGTACCGGAATATCGTGCTTCTGTTCACTACTCAAACCGTAGTGGTGTAAAAGCAGACTGTGCTGACTGTCACTTACCCCACGAGTTTATTCCAAAATGGACTCGTAAAATTGTGGCTTCTCGTGAAGTTTTTGCACACTTAACGGGTAAAGTGGACACCAAGGAAAAATTCGAAGCTCATCGTTTAGAAATGGCTCAACGTGAATGGGAACGAATGAAAGCAAACAATTCACAAGAGTGTCGTAACTGCCACAACTTCAGTGATATGGACTTTACTCAGCAAAAAACAGTTGCAGCGAAAATGCATGCTATGGCTGAAAAAGAAGGCAAAACCTGTATTGATTGCCATAAAGGTATCGCTCACCAATTGCCAAGTATGCATGGTGTAAAATCGGGATTTGTTTCAGAGAAGTAATATGAGATAAGCGGTCGGTTTTGGTTGAAATTTTGCAAATTTTTATCCGTAACCGACCGCTTGTTTTATCGATATCTCGCAATAAACTTCTTCTGATGTCGTTCCATGACTTCTTCAATTGAAATGCCATATTTGTCTGCCAAAATAAATAGGTTATCAAAAACATCGCCTAATTCTTCGACTAAGTTTTCTTTTTTCTGCAATAAATCTTGCTCAATTTCATCAGGACGTTCTCGTCCGATTTCAATGGCACGTACCGCACAAGCGACTTCGCCGACTTCTTCCGTTAAATAAGCTAAACGACGAAAGACATCACGTTCATACCAATTTTGTTGTTGGTAAAATTCCCTGACCCATTGTTGATATTCTGCAAAGTGCATTCTGTTCTCTCCGATTCTTTGTTACTATTTGCACACTTTAACAAAATAGGAAGAAAATGGAATGAAAATTACCGTGTATTGTGGGGCAAGTCTTGGCAATAATCTTGCTCATCAACAAGCGACGATGGCTTTAGGTAAGTGGATTGCACAGCAACAGCACACTTTAGTTTATGGTGGGGGAAATGCAGGCTTGATGGGCTTATTGGCTAATACGGTTCTAGAAAATGGGGGTGAAGTAATCGGTATTATGCCGACCTTTTTACAAGAACGAGAGTTAGCCCACAAAGGTTTAACCCAAATGATAACCGTAGATTCAATGCCTGAACGTAAAAGTAAAATGATTGAACTAGGTGATGCCTATATTGCGTTAGCGGGTGGTCCGGGGACGTTGGAAGAAATTATCGAAGTGATTTCATGGGCTAGAATCGGGCAGAATAATAACCCTTGTATTTTATTCAATAGTGACGGCTATTATAATGATTTAAAAGCCTTTTTTGATAATATGGTCAGACAGGGCTTTTTAACTCAAGCGGATCGAGAGAAAACCCTATTTTCAGATGATCTGATAGAAATCGATCATTTCATCAAAAGTTACACACCGCCTGAAGTGAGAAAGTATTAGTTTTTGTAAAATTTTGTCTCAATCTCACCGCTTTTATCAGGTACAATAGTGCCATTTTTCTTAACTTAACTCCTTATAATGAAAGAAACCATTGTTGCACAAGCCACGCCGATTGGACGTGGCGGAATCGGTATATTACGTGTCTCAGGTCCATTGGCGACGGATGTGGCCCAAGCCGTGTTGGGCAAATGCCCTAAACCACGCATGGCGGATTATTTGCCGTTTAAAGATGAAGACGGTACTGTGTTAGATCAAGGTATCGCTCTCTTTTTCAAAGCGCCCAACTCATTTACAGGCGAAGATGTCCTTGAATTACAAGGGCATGGCGGTCAGGTCATTTTAGATCTGTTGCTCAATCGTATTTTGAAAGTCAAAGGCGTACGCATTGCACGAGCGGGCGAATTTTCTGAACAGGCGTTCTTAAATGATAAGCTCGATCTTGCTCAAGCAGAAGCCATTGCGGATTTGATTGATGCGACATCTGAACAAGCAGCACGTTCTGCCTTGAAATCTCTACAGGGTGAATTTTCACATAAAATCAATGAGTTAGTAGATTCTGTGATTTATCTGCGTACCTATGTAGAAGCGGCGATAGATTTCCCCGATGAAGAAATTGATTTCCTTGCTGATGGCAAAATTGAAGCAAAACTCAATGAAATCATTGCTCAACTTGCCAGCGTTCGCCAAGAAGCGAAGCAAGGCACGATTTTGCGTGAAGGGATGAAAGTTGTGATTGCAGGCAAGCCAAATGCAGGTAAATCCAGCTTGCTGAATGCTTTGGCAGGCAGAGAAGCGGCGATTGTAACCGATATCGCAGGGACAACCCGTGATGTGTTGCGTGAGCATATTCATATCGACGGTATGCCACTGCATATTATTGATACGGCGGGCTTGCGTGAAGCGAGCGATGAAGTGGAAAAAATCGGGATCAAACGGGCTTGGGACGAAATTGAACAGGCAGATCATGTGTTGTTGATGATCGATAGCCACGAATCGCAAGCGGATAATTTCCAACAAGAATGGGCGGAATTTTTAAGTAAACTACCGAAAAATATCCCTGTTACTGTGATTCGCAATAAAGTGGATTTAACGGGCGAAACGGAAAGTTTGGTTCAAGTCGATCATTTCACCGTCATTCGCTTATCGGCACAAACCAAAGTCGGCGTGGATTTACTGCGTGAACACCTTAAAAAATCCATGGGTTATCAAAGCTCAACGGAAGGCGGCTTTATCGCTCGCCGCCGTCACTTAGTGGCTCTTGAAACAGCGGCGGAACATCTAGCGCGTGGGCATATTCAACTGACCCAATTCTATGCAGGCGAATTGTTAGCCGAAGAGCTGCGTATGGTGCAAAATGCGTTAAGTGAAATCACGGGGCAATTTACCTCAGACGATCTACTCGGCAATATCTTTAGTTCGTTCTGTATCGGCAAATAATACAAGCGGTCTGTTCGTTGCAATATTTTGCAAAAACAGACCGCTTGTTACATAAGGAGACAGCTGTGACACATTTAATCATTTACGCTCACCCAAACCCAAACAGTTTTAATCACGCTATTTTAGAAGAAGTGATTAAGGCAAGTGGCGATCATCACGTCATTGTGCGAGATCTCTATCAACTTAATTTCAACCCAATACTGGAATGGCAAGAGTTCCGCAACACGATTCAACATCAATATGCGGAAGATATTGCCGAAGAGCATCGCTATTTTCAGCAAGCTGAGGTGATTACGCTTATTTATCCGCTTTGGTGGATGGGCTTTCCTGCAATTCTTAAGGGCTATCTTGATCGGGTGATTGCCTATGGCTTTGCTTATAAAGATGGCACAGAGAAAAGTATTGGCTTACTGGGCGACAAGCGGGTACAACAATTTGTGACCCTTGGAAATGCGGTAGAAGAGTATCGCCAAAAAGGTTATCTACAAGCCTTTGAGCATACGCTTGGATATGGATTATTTAATTTCTGTGGTATTGAAAAAGTTGATATGCATTACTTTGGCGAAGTTGGCTTATCGACAACAGATTATCAGGGGATTTTGAATAAAATTAAACACATCACTCAAGAGATCTTTTTATCATAAACAGGCTAGATGTAAAGATTATAAGAATAAGATACATTGTTCTACAAGTAAGCGGTCTGTTATGGAATAAAATTTGCAAATGACTATTCCAAACTGACCGCTTGCTCATTTCTATAACTACCTAATTCTTACTATCTGGCTTTTGCATATTATTTGGTGCGCCTTTTTGCACAGGGAAGTTAGAATCCATCTGCCACGCATTCCAACCGCCGTCATAGACGTAGGTATCTTTCCAGCCTGCTAATTGGGTCATAAACCAAGAAACCCCTGCACGCCAGCCTGTACCGCAATAGAAAGCTAATTGATCGCCTTGATTGATGTTTTGCCCTTTCCATAACGCAAAAATTTCATTCGGGTTACGCAATGTGCCGTCTAGATCGTAGTAGTCCGCCATATTAGACGAATCCGTACCCGCAAAGCCCCAAATTGCCCCTTGTGGTTCGCCTTTGCCTGGTATATAGCTGTAACCGCTGATTTTACCTGTGTACTCATCCCACGCTCGGTTACTGATAAGCTTCAAGCCTTGCTGTTGGCGAGCCATTGCGTCTGCTGGCATTGAGATGTTGATTTGTGGATTAACAGGAATTACCGCCCCAAATTTGCTCACTGGCGTTGGCGTATTGACGGTTGTTTCCGCTGGGAAACCTGCTTTTGTCCAAGTAGCGAAGTTGCCGTTTAACACACGCACATCTTCCACGCCCGCCCATTTCAATGCCCAGAAAATACGGTAGGCGGCGAGTTGATTGTCAGAATAGAGAATGATCGTTTTGTTTTTGTTGATCCCAGCTTTGAGCAAGTTTTGTTCGATCACTTTCGGATCGGACAAGTTCCAAACGGGATCGTTTTCCACCCAGTCTGTGTTGAAGTGGAACGCACCTGGAATATGTTGCTTATAACTCTCCGCTTTCTCTACTGGGCCCCAACCCACGTGGAACACCATAAAATCGTTGTTGGCGTAGGTTTCAGGTTTTTCGCCTTTGATCACCGCATTCACCCATTCAGGTGATACGCTGTATTGGAAATTTGGGAACGCATCAAGCGGTTTGTCGCTGTTGGCATACTCTTTGAACGCTTTAAATTCACGCACTTTGTAGCCTTTATCAGCAAATTTTTTGCTTAAACAGCTCAGCTGTTCTGCGTTGGTATCGTAAATCACCACTGTTTTCTCTTTGCTGATCCCTTTGTTTTTTGCAAAGGTGTCAAATTTATCATCGGTAATCTGTGGCAACCAGTCGCAACGAAACTGCACCGCCCCTTTGATATGTCCGCCACGTTGAGCATCGCCGTCTTTAAAGCCGTTGTACAAGCTGTCTTGACGACCATCGACCACCACAAATTCAGGGTTATCAAGGTTTTTCACCAGCTCATCAATGCCGATCTCTTTGACCGATTTGTCGTTACAAGCGGTCAGAACCGCTAATGATGTTGCAAGTAAGGTAAGTTTTAGTTTCATAGGGTTTCCTTTTGTTTCAATTTAGTGAGATACCGTTTGCTCCCCCTGCTTGCGGGGGGAGCTGCCGAAGGCTGAGGGGGGGATTGCAAACGAAGTTTGCAACATTTTTGCGATTTTTCACCGCTTGTACTTTGCCCTTCGGGCAAATCCTCCCTTCCGCCTTCGGCACCTTCCCCCGTAAACGGGGGAAGGGAAATGAATTTCTAGCTCCTACACGACAATCCTTTTTTCAACATTCTGCCAGCATCATTTTTGGCATCAGGTTTGAACACGCCTTGCGGAACGCCTTTTTGCACAGGTAATGTCGTCATTTGCCACGCATTCCAACCGCCGTCATAAACTGCCGTATGTTGCCAGCCGAGCAACTGGGTCATAAACCACGGCACAGACGCACGCCAGCCCGTGCCGCAATAAAAGGCGAGCTGATCGCCTTGTTGGATCTGTTGCCCCTGCCATAACGCCACGATCTCTTTCGGGTTGCGTAAGGTGTCGTCAGGATCGTAAAAATCGGCGACATTAGACGGAGCCGATCCTGAAAAGCCCCAAATCGCCCCTTGCGGTTCGCCTGTGGCTTGAATATGTTCATCGCCACTCACATTGCCGATAAATTCGTCCCACGCCCTTGTGCTGACAAGCTTCAAACCTTGTTGCTGGCGAGCGTAAGCCTGTTCAGGTTGGCTGATGTTGATCTGCGGATTGGCAGGAATAGTTGTGCCGAACGCCGTTTCAGACTGCGGCAAATTAACTTTGGTTTCTGTCGGGAAACCTGCGTCCATCCACGTAGCCAGATTGCCGTTTAACACTCGCACGTCGTCCACGCCAGCCCATTTCAACGCCCAAAAGACACGGTACGCTGCAAGGGGATTGTCCGAATACAGCACAATCGTTTTGTCTTTGGTAATGCCATGTTGCAACAGGTTTTGTTCGATTTTTTGCGGATCAACCAGATTGTAAATCGGGGCTTCGCCTTCGACCCAGTCGGTATCAAAGTGATGAGCTCCAACGATATGTTGCGTATAGGCTTTGGCTTTTTCAAGCGTTCCCCACGACACTTCAAACAGCATAAATTGGTCGTTGTGGTAAGTTTCAGGCTTTTCCCCTTGCATTAAGGCGTACAACCATTCGGGCGACACGCTGTATTGGAAATTCGGTAAATGCTCAAGGGGATAATTGGCGTTGGCATAACTGATAAAGTCGCTAAAAGTACGAACTTTGTAGCCTTTTGCATTAAACTCCGCCGAAATGCAAGCTAACTCGTCAGGGTTGCTGTCATAAATCACAAGGGTTTTCTGTTTGGTGATCCCTTTGGCTGCGGCGAAACTTTCAAATTTGTCGGCTTCAATCTGTTCAAACCAGTTGCAACGAAACTGGATCGCCCCTTTGATATGTCCGCCACGGCTGGTGTGTTTGTCTTTAAAGCCGTTGTAAAGGCTGTCATTACGGCTATCAATCACCACATAGTCAGGATTTTCAAGGTTCGCCAGTAGTTCGTCCGTGTCGATTTTTTTGACCACGTTGTCGTTACAAGCGGTCAGAAAGAGTGAAAAAATTGCAAAAAGTGCGGTGCGTTTCATTGCCGTTCCTTAAATTCGACACTGTGTCGGTTTAATAAAATAGGTCGCTGTCCAACAACCTAGCATAATCATCAGGGTTGCGAGCCAGCCTTGCCACGAAAAATAAGCGGTGGAAACCAGCGAGTTGGTAATGGTACAACCACCTGCCAAACTTGCTCCAATTCCCATTACAAAACCGCCTAGCATACGTTGAACAATGGCTTTCGGCTCTGGCACACGGATTTCAAATTCACCGCTCAACTTCGCCGCAATAAAGGAGCCGAGCAGAATGCCGAGAACGAAATAGGTTCCCCAGTTAAGATAGCGTTGTTGCCCGATCACAAGGTATTGCACCACATTCGCTGTCGGCACGGCTACGCCATAGCCGTAAGCTCTGCCGTACTGCTCGCTCACGACCCAAGCCACCACGCCCAACACGCCGATACAGACCGCTGCAGTAAACGGGTGCCAGTTTTTTGTAAAAAGACGGTGGGAAATCACCGCTTGCGTTGGCTCTTTGGGGAATTGATAGCGTGGGTGTTTGATCTGATACACAATCATTGCCGCCGTTATTGCAAGCAAAAGAGCGACTAAAATCCACGGCGAAAGGTTGAAAGTGCGGTGGATATTATCAAGAGACGTGGTTTGCAACAGCAACGGATTGATCAGCTGTTTTAACGCTCCCGTTTGCGTTGCCGCCATTGTCAAAGCAAAGCAGACCAACGCAATCCAGCTGCCCACCGCCCCTTCGCCCGTGCGGAACCAACCGCCACTGGCACAACAGTTCGCCAAAATCATACCGATACCGAACACAAAACCGCCAAGAATGGTGGCAAGTAACGGCATTGGCGTATTTGGAAGCGTAATAAGCCCTAACTCACTTAAACTGAAAAAGCCGACAGATTGAATAGAAACCGCAATCAGCAAGGCGGTAAAAAAACGGAAGTTTCGCTGGGTATAAATGTTGCGAAAACCAGACACGAAGCAAAATTGCCCACGTTGTAAGAAAAAGCCGAGAAGTATCCCGATAAAAAGACCACTGAACATTGATTAAACCTTAATACGAATGTTACGGAAATGTTGATTTGCGTATTAGAACATAATTCAGACAAAAAATAAATGCTAAATTATTTGTAAATTTTTCCTAAAATCTACCCGCTTGTATTTCTAAGCAAGCAAAAAGGCTCACCTTCCGATGAGCCTTTCTATTTAAGCTATTTTAAGCTTTGTAAGCGGTTAGCTTTTCAAACAATTTTTCAATATCGGGTAGCCAGATTGCATTACTGCAACCTAGCCCCCTAAGAACTGTACAAGCAAATTTCTCTGCATACAGCTCAAGCCTTTCTATTAACTACATTGTAGTCGGCTTCACCACTTTCAAATTTAAAGCGTGAATTTTCGTATGACACGTTGGGTGTACCAAACATCGGTTGCTCAAACTATCTGAACCACCTAGTACTTTATAGGTAATGTGATGGTCGTGCCACCCTGTTTCTTTGGTAATCATACCTTGACATAACGCACATTTTCCTTTCTGTTCTTTGAATAAAGCTCGCCATTGTTGTCTATGAGATTGCTCTTCATAAAGTCTGCGTTGGTTTAAAACTTCTTTATACAATTCCCATTCAGGTAAAAACGGATTGTAATCTGTCTTTATTTTCTTATGTCGTTTTATCTTAGTATCACTACAATAAAGCAGGTCAAGCGGATATTGCTCGCCTTTTTCATTGATGTCTACTGTGCCAAACACCCAATTCCGAGTTGCCGTAGTACAAAAGTATTTCTCTTTTATCCAACGCGTCCCTTTATTTGAATGACGACGGCGACACCATTTCCATAAGACTTGCCAAATCAACATATCCATTCGATTATAGGTCGCTTTTGCTACACTATGTCTATGGTAGTTTGCCCACCCCTTGAGCATTGGGTTTAATACTTTAATCACATCGGACTGCTTGGCAGTACGCATTTCGGTCAATACTTTTTTCACTTTTCGGTAAAATGTTTCCACATTTTTCTTACTTGGTTTGATAAGTACTTTCCGCTTAAACCGTCGCACTGTCCAGCCTAAAAAGTCAAACCCTTGCTCAATGTGTACGATGTGAGTTTTTGTTTCTGATAGCGTTAAACCACGCTCTGCCAAGAAACCTTTAACTAATGGGATAACCTTCTCTTCCAGTATTTCTTGCGAACTTCCCGAAATAATAAAATCATCCGCATATCGCACCATATAGGTTTTGTTACGGATTATCTGTCTGCTTTGCTTTTTACCAAAATGCTCGGCAAGCAAAGTTTCCAATCCATCTAGTGCCATATTCGCTAAAGTTGGCGAAATGATTCCCCCTTGCGGAGTCCCTTCTTTCGTTGCCTTTAACTGTCCAAACTCAACCACGCCTGATTTTAGCCACTTCCGCAATATCCGTTTGTTCATTGGGATATGCTGAATAAGCCAATCGTGGCTTATGTGGTCAAAGCATCCCTGTATATCTGCATCAAGTACCCATTCTGCTGATTTCTTTTCTCCCCTTAAAGAGAAAATGCTGTGTATATGGTTAATCGCATCAGCTGTTGAACGGCTTATTCGAAATCCATAAGAGCTTTTATCAGCCAAGGTTTCTGCAACAGGTTGCAATCCCAACAGGTGCAAAGCTTGCATAGCTCTATCTTTCATCGTCGGAATACCCAGTGGGCGTTTCTTTCCATTTGCTTTGGGTATAAACACTCGCTTTAATGGGCTTGGCTTATACTTTTTGCCTGAAAGTTCACTAATTGCTTGCCATTTCAATTTGGGGGTATCCCAAATTGTTTTATCAACACCTGCGGTTCGTTTGCCTTTATTTTCAGTTACTCGTCGTACTGCTAATGCCTTCGCATAAAACGAGTGGGTCAGCATTCGTTGTAGGTTTTTAACCCTACGCCAATCGCCTTCCTGTGTTGCCTTCGCAATCCGCACCTGCATCCCTTTCACATACCTATTTACCTTATACCAGTCGATATAATGCCATTGTGATATGTGTGAGATCGTTGGAGCTGGACTGCCTACTAATTTCTTAGTATGATGAGTTTGCTCTTTCATACCTATCTCCATAAAGAGATAAGTCTTCTTGGTAATAGAATAGCTTCTCTAGCAGTTTGTAGACGTACAAGAGTTGCTATTGCGACCAATAGACTTACACTCTTGTTATCTGTGTGAGATAAAGAGTGCTTGCGTTGGTTTATTTGATTATTGCTAATCAGCAAGCCAACGCTCGCTTTCTTCTTCTCGGTTAAAACGGCTAAGGAATTGTCAGACATCTTGCGATGAAAGACCAGTTAGAAGTCTGCACCCTTTCGGGTTAGGTCATCTCTCATACCCTATTTGCACCATTACAGCACAACATTCGCTTTCTCTAACCTCTTCTACCTACATTCCCAACAGTATCACTTACGCTTTACCTGCCTTTTCAGGCGAAAATATAGGCTTACCAAGTTCCATTATTACCACACGAGTGGGGAAGATACAGTCTGTTCTCCGACAGTGTTACGGTAACGTATTCCCACAAATAAAAGGAATAACCCACTGCATACCTTTTGGTTAGAGCCAATAACTACCGTAGGCTCTTCAAATCTAACGAAGTTTATCAACTGTTCACTTTACATTTATCTTTCCACTCAACCTAGCCACTCAACATTATGTAGTTTAATGCTTTCTTATTGTCTTCTCACGATTTCAATAACCCTTGCGGGGTGTACATTGTCAGGAAGCTCTGTACACTACCGTTGCCAGTAATGCACTATCCCTAGGTTACTGCTAGTTACATAACAGGTTACACTCATCAATGTTGTTGTACTGCCTATATCTTCAACGCTATTGATTGTAACAATGGTAATAACAGCTTACGCATACTTACTAAGTTGTAATAAATAAGCCCTTACTGTTGCTTTAAAACTTAGCTTTTGTCATTAAGAATAACATTGTAAATCGACCACTTTTCATTAGATAGATCAAACCTATGCTACTGTATGTAGACATTCTGTCTATTTATCACATAGCGAAGTAAGATGAGTCAATGAAAGTTTAGGTAAATTTGAACCGAACAACAGCCGTGCTGTTACCGCAAGCCATTCACGGGTGGTTATTATTCTCAAACCACAATGGGTGCTTCCTATTCGGAACGTCCCTTTGTTAAGATAAGTCGTAAAGGATACATTCAATCATAAGAAATTCCACTTTCTTATGGTCGGTTTTTCTCAGAATGCCGAAAACCTTTGGGATTTTATTTATAGTAGGTTGGATAACTAGTCTTTATGGACGATATGACATTTAGGAACTGACCCAAGCCACTCTACATAATGCAGGAGACTAACGGTAGTCATATCTTTCGATAACGGGTCTTGCTTTCTTACTCTTCTTAGCTTCTGACGAGAGAAATTAAGTACATCAGAGTGCAGACCATACCTTATTACCGCATAAAGTTGGACATTATCTTTCCCAACTTAGAACCAAGTCTTGAGCAACGCTCCGTTCTTGGTCTGCCTACCCATCAAGCTCACAGAGCTATCAGAATAGTCGAAAGCAAGTGGTACGAAGACCACTTGCTTTCAACAATAACCCCTTGATATATAAGGAGTTATTGCCATAAGCACGACAACTTGTCGCACTATTTGATGATTTTCGCTACAACGCCCGCACCTACAGTACGACCACCTTCACGAATCGCGAAACGAAGACCTTCGTCCATTGCGATAGGGTGAATTAAGCTAACAGTCATTTTGATGTTATCGCCAGGCATAACCATTTCTACGCCTTCTGGTAACTCAATAGTACCAGTTACGTCAGTAGTACGGAAGTAGAACTGTGGACGGTAGCCTTTGAAGAATGGAGTATGACGACCACCTTCTTCTTTTGATAATACGTAAACTTCTGATTCGAAGTCAGTGTGTGGAGTAATTGAACCTGGTTTAGCAAGAACTTGACCACGTTCGATTTCTTCACGTTTAGTACCACGTAATAATGCACCAACGTTTTCACCAGCACGACCTTCGTCTAATAATTTACGGAACATTTCAACACCAGTTACAGTTGTTTTAGTCGTTGCTTTGATACCAACGATTTCAACTTCTTCACCTGATTTGATGATACCACGCTCAACACGGCCTGTTACTACAGTACCACGACCAGAGATTGAGAATACGTCTTCGATTGGTAATAGGAATGGTTTATCAATCGCACGCTCTGGCTCTGGGATGTAGTTGTCTAAGTGACCTGCTAATTCAAGGATTTTCTCTTCCCACTCTGGTACGCCGTTTAATGCTTGTAATGCAGAACCACGAACGATTGGCGTGTCATCACCTGGGAAGTCGTATTGTGAAAGAAGTTCACGAACTTCCATCTCAACTAATTCTAATAACTCTTCGTCGTCAACCATGTCGCATTTGTTTAAGAATACGATGATGTATGGAACACCAACTTGGCGACCTAAAAGGATATGCTCACGAGTTTGTGGCATAGGACCGTCAGTTGCAGCAACAACTAAGATAGCGCCGTCCATTTGAGCAGCACCAGTAATCATGTTTTTAACATAGTCCGCGTGTCCTGGGCAGTCAACGTGAGCATAGTGACGTGATTCAGTGTTATATTCAACGTGTGAAGTATTGATGGTAATACCACGCGCTTTTTCTTCAGGTGCGTTGTCGATTTGGTCGAACGCACGAGCAGCACCACCGAATTTTTTCGCAAGAACGGTAGTGATAGCTGCAGTTAAGGTTGTTTTACCGTGGTCAACGTGACCGATAGTACCTACGTTTACGTGGACTTTATCGCCACGATTAAATTGTTCTTTAGCCATTGTAAAGTTTCCTTTGTTGATGAAATCCCATAGCACACAATGTGCCACAGGGTTTTAAATTAAAACCTATGTATTATACAACTATTTATTACATTTATGAACACTTCTAGACCTCTAGATTTAAAATGTTCACATAAGCAAATAAGGTCAATGATATTTTATCACATTAACCGAATATAAAAATCATTAATTAATCTGGAAAAGAAGAAGATAGAATAGGAATAAGTGGTGCTGATAGGCGGATTTGAACCGCCGACCTCACCCTTACCAAGGGTGCGCTCTACCAACTGAGCTATATCAGCGCTTGGAGCGGGCAGCGGGAATCGAACCCGCATCATTAGCTTGGAAGGCTAAGGTAATAGCCATTATACGATGCCCGCTGTTCTAAATTCGTCTGTCCCATCAGGATTCAATTAAAGAAATGGTGGAGGGAGAAGGATTCGAACCTTCGAAGGCTGAGCCAACAGATTTACAGTCTGCCCCCTTTGGCCGCTCGGGAATCCCTCCACGATAATTGAATACTTGTTTACTCTGAGCTAGAATGGTGCCGACTACCGGAATCGAACTGGTGACCTACTGATTACAAGTCAGTTGCTCTACCTACTGAGCTAAGTCGGCGTTGCGTCGTAAGCAAGTGATGCGCATTATAGGGATTTCAAAAAACCTTGCAAGCATTTTTTTCAAAAAAATTAAAAATTAGGTTTTTTCGACGACAAAATACGCAAAATGCTGATTTTTTAGATGTTTTTATCGATTTTCATTAGATAACTGCCCAATAGAAGCCATTTATATTGTATATTTCACACTATGAGAGCCGTATCAATGGGCACTTTTGATATATAAATGAATAAAAAATAGAGAATTTGGCAATGAGCCTGACAAAACCTACAAAAATTACGCCTTTTTTGAAATTTGATAGAACACAATGGGCAGAGCTTCGTAAAGCAGTACCATTAAAGCTTACAGAACAAGATTTAAAACCTTTATTGGGCTTTAATGAAGAACTTTCGTTAGAAGAAGTCAGTACTATTTATCTTCCACTGGCACGTTTGATCAACTATTACATTGATGAAAATCTCAAACGACAAGAAGTGCTACATAAATTCTTAGATGTGGAAGCACCTAAAGTGCCTTATATTATTAGCTTAACGGGCAGTGTTTCAGTAGGAAAAAGTACTTCAGCGCGTATTTTGCAAGCATTATTATCAGAATGGCCAGAAAAACGTAAAGTTGATCTCATTACAACGGACGGTTTTTTATATCCATTAAAAACACTCCAAGAGCGTAATTTGATGAAAAAGAAAGGATTTCCTGAATCCTATGATATTCATCGTTTAATTGAATTTGTATCCGATATTAAATCAGGCAAACGTCATGTCAAAGCACCGATTTACTCTCATCTGACTTATGACATCATTCCTGATAAATTTAACGAAGTTGATCAGCCTGACATCGTCATTTTAGAAGGGCTGAATATGTTACAAAGTGGAATGAATTATCCGCACAGTCCACACAGCGTTTTTGTTTCCGACTTTGTGGATTTTTCGATTTATGTTGATGCGGAAGAAACGTTACTCAAAGAGTGGTATATCCACCGCTTTTTAAAGTTCCGCCGTAGTGCATTTACGAACCCAGATTCTTATTTCCATCACTATTCTAAATTAACGGAAGAGGAAGCCATTCAAACAGCTAGCACAATTTGGGACGAAATCAACGGGTTAAATTTGCGTCAAAATATTTTACCTAGCCGTGAACGTGCGAATTTAATTTTAGTGAAAGGTGAAGATCACGCCATCGAAACTGTAAAACTTCGAAAATAGTTATGAGCGGTTTTCAATTTAAACAATTTTTTATTGCACACGATCGCTGTGCAATGAAAGTCAATACCGATGGTATTTTGCTTGGTGCCTTGGTGGATATAAACCATGCTCACAATATTCTTGATCTTGGTACAGGCACAGGCTTGATTGCTATTATGTTGGCACAACGTGCTGACTATGCCCAAATTACTGCTCTCGAACTTGAGCAAAATGCCTTCCAACAAGCCAATGAAAATGCTCTGCATTGTCCTTGGTTTGAACGAATTGAAATGATACAAGCGGATGTTTTGCAGTGGAAATCTGCAAAATGTTACGATTTGATTGTCTCAAACCCACCTTATTTTGAGCATAGCCTTGCTAGTCGCAATGCAGAGCGAGATCTTGCAAGAAGCGCGACATCAAGCCATTTCGCTTGGTTAATACAAGCAAAAAATTGGCTCAGTGAGAAAGGAAAAATCTGTTTTATCCTACCGTTTGAAAGTGGGGAAAAGCTCGTGTCTCAAGCGGAACAAATAGGACTTTACTGTATTGAACATTGGAAGATCAAAACGAAGCCAACGAGTTCTTACAAGCGGTCTGTTTTGACCTTTTCTTTGCAAAAACAACAAACTCAAGAAAAAACATTGATGATTTATAACGAACATCATCAATACAGCGATGAATTTAAGCAACTCACGAAAGATTTTTATCTTTACTTTTAAATGAAAAACGGACACCGAAGTGTCCGTATATGCTTTATCAATTTGCCTATTCAGCAATTTCATCAGCTAAATCCAACAACTCTGGCGATAGCACAATTCCCGTCAGATCCGCATAAACATAATCTTCAGGTAAGAAAGTTACTCCGCCGAAATTGACTGGCGTATCAACTTCGCCAATGGTTGAATCTTCTGCACCAACAGGAATCGGGGCAAGGGCTTGAATACCAATGTCAAGACTTTCAAGTACATCTAATTGACGCACCGCACCATTGACGATAATCCCTTCCCAGCCGTTATCGACAGCAAGTTGAGCTAATTCCGCATCAATTAATGCTCGACGCACCGCTCCACCACCATCGACTAGCAATACCCGTCCTTGACCTTCTTCTTCCAACACTTCCGCAATTAAGCCATTGCTTTCAAAGCATTTTACCGTGGTGATTTTGCCGTAGAACGATGAGCGTCCGCCAAAACTAGAAAAAATTGGCTCGACCACATCGACTTGATCGGAATAAATATCACAAAGTTCAGAAGTATCAATACGCATAATCTGCTCCTATTTTTAAATTTGTTGGCAAGAGTATAACCCTTTGCAAAAGTTTGTTCAAATCTAACCGCTTGTCGTATCTGCTTTGTGCTCCCGATGAATCCGCCACAACATTCGTGCATCAATGTTTGATGAAGAAATCATCGTTAGAAAAACCGCTGCCCCGAAGTAAAACGCCGCTTCGCCTACGGAAAAGCTGATAATCTGCCCACGCTCTACAAGCGACATCATTAGTGCCAACACAAACAGATCGAGCATTGACCAGCGTCCGACAAAGTGAACATAGTGCAATAGCTTCATCTGCCAGTGAATAGGGTGTTTCCAACGGTAGTGAATGGCTAACAGTAGATAGAAAATCACGGCGACCTTGCTAAACGGCACGGCGATACTGGCGATAAAAATAATGGCGGCGATCAGATAACTGCCCATTTCCATAAAGAGAAACACACCGCCGATCAGCGAGTCGGCGGACGTTGAACCAGCAAACTCCGTTGATGAAATCGGCAAGAGATTAGCAGGAATCATCATCACCACCCCAGCAATCAGCGTTGCCCACACTCGTTGTAATTTCGTGCTGTCAGATACATCCAAATTGCTTTCGCAACGGGGGCAACGATGTCGCCCTTTTTTATCGACAATGTTTTCGTCAAAAGTATATTCGCAACTCGGGCAAAGTGTCGGTTGGCAAGGGTGATCGACAGGCAAGCTGTGATATTCAGGGTAGAACCGCTCCCACCAACGTTTTGGGTCGATTTTGATAAAAAGTAACGTGGTCAAAATAGCGGTCATTATGAATGCGGTGATGTAGTAATCGAACTCCAGTTTGGCATACTCTCGCACCTTAAACGCCGCCACAGCGATTGCCACCAAATAGACATCTAACATCACCCACTGTTTCGCTTTGCTCAATAAAATCAAAGTGTAACGGGGGCGATGATGAATAAGGCGTTGCACGAAAATCAACAACACCAAGCCAGCAAAGGCAAAAGGCATTACCACCGAACAGAGCAAAATCATAAAGGCAGTGTAAGGGAAGCCTTCCGTTGCCATTTTCCACACACCGCCCCAAACTGACGCATAAATCGGCACGCCGAGCAGGTCGATATTCATCAACGGTAGCCACAAGCCAAAGGGCAGTAAAATCAAAATCGATAAGGCGATAATGGCACAGCGGTGCAAGCTCCAACGGCTCCCCGATTGCAACACTTCATCACAATTCGGGCAACAAGCGGTCTGATTAGGCAAATTTTTTGCCACTTCGACTAGGCTGTCGCACTCAAGGCATCGCTGTAAATAAATCTCGTCTTTTTTCATTTGGCTCTATTTGGCTAATCGTTTGGCAACAGGGGCAAAACTTTTGCGGTGAAACGGCGTTGCTCCGAACTGTTCCAACTTCTCAAAATGTAGCTTGGTTGGATAGCCTTTATGTTGAGCAAAGGCATATTCAGGGTACTGTTTGTCTAGCTCTAGCATTTCTTGATCTCGGGCGACTTTTGCCAAAATGGACGCCGCACTGATTTCCGCCACCAAACTATCGCCTTTCACCACCGCTTGTGCTGGCATTGGCAAGGTTGGGATACGATTACCGTCCACCAACACAAAATCAGGCTGAACCGCCAGCCCTGCCACTGCCCGTTGCATTGCCAACATCGTGGCGTGCAAGATGTTCAGCTCATCAATTTCATCAGGCTCGGCACGCCCCAACGACCAACATAACGCTTTGGCTTTGATCTCTTCCGCAAGGGCAAGACGGCGTTTTTCCGACAGCTTTTTTGAGTCCGCCAGACCGTCAATTTTGTTATTCGGATCAAGGATCACCGCCGCCGTTACCACCGCCCCGACCAAAGGCCCACGCCCGACTTCATCAACCCCTGCGATAAGCGTTGCATTAGGATATTCAAACATCAATTCTCTTCCAAACGATAAGGTAAATCGAACAGCTGTAGGGCAATCTCGCCCACGCGGAAGTTGGCTTCAGGCTCTAACTCTTTGTTCAGCACCACCTGCAACCACAACTGCTGTTGATACGGTTGCACCGCCAAAATCGTCCCTGTACTTTTCCAGTTGTCGCCCAACTGCATCTCAATACTTGATGCAACTTCAGGCAGAGCCACATCGCCGTCTATCTTGCCGACAAAGGTAAACATCGCCCTTTTGTTCGCCCCACGATATTTCGCCCGAGCCACCGTTTCCTGCCCGATGTAACAACCTTTGGTAAACGAAATCGCCTTATCTAACAACTGCAAATTGGTCGCCTGCGGAATAAGCTCAAACTGGTTCGCCTTAAACAGCAACGGCACACCCTGCTGAATATCAATCAGATCCCACAAACTGCTCTCGCCATTGGTTTGTACCGCCACATCACCCCAAAAGATCGTCCGTTTCGGATCTTCATCAATGCAACAAGCGGTAACTTGATCGCCAAAATTTGCCACTAACTCACAGCTTGTCGTGCCGTAAAGTTGGGTATCAAGTTCGGTAAAAGTGACTTTGGAAAAGACCGCATATTTTTTCAGTTGCACTAAGGCTTCAGGCAACAGATCTTGTTGAATAATAACGAAAAACTGCTCCGCCCCAGCCCGATACAAACGGAACAAGGCACTCATTTTCCCTTTCGGATCGCAATGGCAAGTAATGGTTTGCTCACCTTCCGCAAGTTTAGCCACATCACAGGTCAGCTGCCCCTGCAAATACTTCTCCGCGTCCACACCTGCCACTTCAATTAAACGATATTGGGTTAAAGCCACACAGAGATCAGGCTGTTGATGTGTTACTTTTTGACATTCACATTTCATCTTTTTATCTCAAAATAGGTTGGAATGGGCGGATCATACACGATTTGTGGGGTGGGATAAATGAGTTTGAAAAAGGAACAAGTTACTCATTTACACCTTCAAACACTCTACCAACGCTTTAAACAGCGGTGAGTTTTGGCGACGGTTGGGGTAGTAAAGGTGATGACCTTCGTAGCTGATCGCCCATTCGTTTAAAACTTCCATTAACTCGCCACGAGCAAGCTGTTCTGCTACGCGATCTTGGGCGATCCAAATCAAGCCGAAACCTGATGTACAGGCTTTTTGATAAAGGCTGGCGTTATTCACCACAAGGCGACCTTGTGGGCTGAATTTGATGGTTTTTTGCGTTTCGGGCGAGCGAAATTCCCACGCAATCACACTTTCGGTGTTCGGCGTTTTTAGGCAAATACATTGATGTTGCTTGAGATCGTCAAGGATTTGCGGCGTGCCGTGTTGCGACAAATAATCGGGCGTTGCATATTCTCTAACATTCTTTTTATCCTATTATTGAATTTTATTCACAAGCCTATTAAAAATTCCCTAGCTAATCACAACAATCTTATTCTCATTTTGGAAGTTAATTTCCAATTTTAACATAATTAACCTAAATTGGAAATTAACTTCCATTTATGCTAAATTATCTCTAATTTAGAACTCAACTTCCAATTGTTATGATTTCCCGTGACCAATATCTCCAACAGCTTATTCAATTCAAAGACACCGATTTTATCAAAGTAATTACTGGCGTACGCCGCTGTGGCAAGTCTGTGTTGCTGATGCAATATCGGGACTATCTGCGGACGCAAGGCGTTGATGCAGAACGCATCATTTATATCAATTTTGAAAGTTTTGAATATCAATGGGTGAAAAATGCTGATGATTTTCAGCAACTGATTACTCAGATTTTGCCGAACACAAAAGAAAAAATCTATTTTCTGATTGATGAAATTCAATTTGTGGATGGCTGGCAAAAAACACTCAATGCGGTGCGTGTCAGTTTTAATACAGACATTGTTATTACAGGCTCGAACGCCAATCTGCTTTCGGGCGAACTGGCAACGCTATTGAGCGGGCGTTATGTTGAAATTAAGCTGTATCCACTTTCTTTTAAGGAATTTCTGCAAGCCAAAAACATCGAACCGCAATCACGCTTGGTTGATCAGGCATATATTGAATATGAAAAATATGGTGCTTTTCCAAGTGTTGTGCTTTCTGATGAAATGTTAAAAGACACGATTTTATCGGGCATTTTTGATTCGATTGTACTAAATGATATTGCCTATCGGGCAGGCGTGAAAGACACGCAAACGCTCAAGAGTGTGATTACGTTTTTAGCGGATAATGTTGGGCAGTTGGCGAATCCGAACAAAATTAGTAATACGCTTTCATCGGAACGTATGCCGACTACCAACCATACCATCAATAAATATTTGGAACTGCTGGAAAATGCATTCTTATTTTATAAGGCAAAACAATATGATATTCGTGGTAAAGGCTATCTGAAAACCAACGCTAAATATTTTATTGTAGATAATGGTTTACGTCGCTATGCTGTGGGTAAAAAAGACGCAAATTATTCTAATCGATTAGAAAATATTGTGTTTGTAGAATTACTTCGCCGTGGTTATACCGTTGATGTGGGTAAATTAGACAGCAAAGAAATTGACTTTATCGCCCGCAAAGCCGATGAAATTTTGTATGTACAAGTGGCGTATGATATACCCAATAACACACACGAAACCGATAATTTATTAAATATTAAGGACAATTACCGCAAGATTCTGATTACAGGACGTTACCAGCCAGAAAAAGAAATTGATGGCATGCCTGTGGTTTATGTGGTGGATTGGTTGGTGGGGGAATGTTGATGGGATTGGGTATTTACATGTGGGGAAGCTTTTGTTAGAGAATGTGTAGAATATAAATTTTGGCATAGTAAATAAATTTGGGGTAAAAAAATGAAATTACAGGCATTACGTCTTTCAAATTTCCATAGTTTCGGTAATGAACCAACTGAATTGAAATTAGATGAAATAACTTATTTAATCGGTCCCAATGGCTCTGGGAAAACAGCAATTTTACAGGCTCTTTGCCGTTTGTTTGCTTTTGATCAATCATTACGTCGAATTAAACGTTCTGATTTTCATATACCACAAAATGAATCAGAGATTCCTGAACAGCGAAAATTAATCATTGAAGCTGATTTTAATTTTCCTGAAACATTAAATGATTTAGATAATGCAACTGTTGCTCCATTCTTTAATCATATGCGGTTAAGTTCATCAAGTGGTCTTCCTATTGTGAGATTTCGCCTTACCGCAACTATGGATTTCACAGGTGAGATAGAAGAAACGTTTGAATATGTATTAGAGCCAGATTCACAGGGAAACGAGATTACTAAACTCGTTCCTAGAGCTGATAGAAATCAGATTCAAGTTCATTACTTACCAGCCCAAAGGGATCCGCTAGATCATATTGCATATAATGCCAATGCTCTTTTAGGTCGTTTGCTGAGAGCGGTTAATTGGGAAAATGAGAGAAAAAATATTAATGAATTGACCGAACAAATCAACAATACGCTAGAAAGTAATTCATCAATCAAAAATATCAGCGAAAAATTAAAACAAAGTTGGGAAAATTTGCACAAGGGAAGCTATTTTAAAGAGCCTAAAATTTCTTTTGCGCACTCTGAAATTGAAAATATTTTACGGCATATGTCAGTTTCGTTTACCCCTGGGCATGATGAAAATTTAGTAGATTTCTCACGTTTGAGTGATGGGCAAAAATCTATGCTCTATTTGTCATTAGTCTTGGCTTCGCAATCAATTAGCCATTCTGTTTTGAGTAATGGTAATAATTCTTTTGATATTGCAAAATTGCGCCCTCCTATATTTACCATTATTGCTTTAGAAGAACCTGAAAATAGCTTATCACCACATTATTTAGGGCGTATCGTTAATGCCTTAAAAACAGCAACTGAACATCAAGATGCTCAAGCCTTAATAGCAACACACGCACCGTCAATGTTGCGTAGAGTTTTTCCCGAACATATTCGTTATTTGCGTTTGAACTCAAGTCGAACATCGTCAGTGAAACATATTCAGTTGCCTGAAGAATCAGATGAAGCCTACAAATTTGTACGGGAAGCTGTTCAAGCTTTTCCTGAAATTTATTTCTCTCGAATGGTTGTATTAGGTGAAGGCGATAGTGAAGAAATTGTTTTACCAAGAATTTTTAATGCTAAAGGTATTCCAGTTGATGAATCAGCGATTACGATCGCACCTTTAGGTGGACGACATGTAAACCATTTTTGGCGATTACTATCTCAGTTAGAAATTCCTTATGTTACTTTATTGGATTTAGATGTCGGTAGATTTGGTGGAGGTTGGGGCAGAATTAAATACGCGAATGACAAGTTAGCTGAATTTTCACCAGACAAAACTCTTCCTGAAAATTATGGGATTCATGATTGGAACAATGATCAACACCTTATAGGAAAATATTTACATTATCTATCTGAATTAGAACAAAGAGATGTTTTTTATTCCTATCCAATGGATTTGGATTTCTCAATGCTTAAAGCCTATCCATCTCAATTTGAGTTAAAAGAGACAGAAGAATTGCCTGATGAAAAGTTAATCGTTTCTGTTTTGGGTAAAAATCATCATAAACCTGAACAATATAGTGAAAACGAGCAGAAACTTTTTGCCAGCTACCATAATTTATTCAAGGTAGGCAGTAAACCAGTAAATCATCTTCAAGCTCTTGCAAATTTAACTGATGAGGAATTATTGCGAGATATGCCTGAGGAATTATCTCGTCTTGCTGATAGCGTTAAAGCGAAATTACAGGAGATTCCTGAATGATTCCAGTAAAACAATGGCAGCCTGCAGATGGCTTGATTTTAGAACCTAATGCTATGAAAGCTGTTTTGGAGCAAGAGAAGTGCCTTGCTCTTACAGCTGGACCCGGAGCAGGGAAAACTGAAATGTTAGCGCAAAGAGCGGATTTTTTATTTCGTACAGGTACTTGCCGTTATCCTAAAAGAATTCTTGCTATTTCATTTAAGGTTGATGCCAGTACAAATTTAAAAGAGCGTGTCAAACGAAGATGTGGTAATGAATTAGCATCACGTTTTGATAGTTATACTTTCCATGCTTTTGCTAAACGCATTATTGATAAATTTAGGGTGGTATTAACAGGTCAAAATGCTTTGAAGTCGGGATATACCATAGGAGAACAACGAATTACAGGGGAGAAAATTACTTTTAATGAGTTAGTTCCTTTGGCGATTAAGATTTTGAAAAATTCAGAAATTGCTCGTAATGCTATTCGCCAAACCTATTCGGATGTATTTTTAGATGAATTTCAGGATTGCACAGATCTTCAATATGAATTAATTAAATTAGCATTTCAAGGCACTAATGCAAGATTAACCGCAGTGGGTGATACCAAACAGAAGATTATGGCTTGGGCGGGAGCGTTGGATGGTATCTTCCAAACATTTGCTCAAGATTTTTCAGCTGTGCCATTAAATATGTATCGCAATTTCCGATCTAAACCCGTTCTACTTAGATTGCAGAATAAAATTATACAAAGAATGGATCCCGATTCTGTTATGTCCGATGAACAGCTGATTGGTGATGAGGGAGAGATAATTCCTTGTGAATATAACAATAGCTCTGAGGAAGCAGGAGAGATAGCTGATTTTATTCAGAAATGGTCAAATGAAGAGAATCTGCCATTATCCGAAATTGCAATTTTAATTTCAAAGCAAGCTGATTTATATGGTCAGCTTATTATGAAAGAATTGGATAAAAGGCAAATTCCTTATCGAAATGAACAGCAGTTACAAGATATTTCTGCTGAACCAATCGCTAAACTAATAGTTGATTATCTGCTTTGTTTATATGGAAAAAATGAAGCTAATGCTTGGATTCGTTTGGAAGAACAACTTATGCCCTTTGTTGATGATGAAGAACTAGAATTTAGCCAGCGTCTTTATTTCCAAGATTTTTTTAGTGAACAACAAAGAAAAGTCAAACAAGCGATACAGAGTGGAAATAAATATTCAGATTGGTGGGAAAGAGTCAAAGAGTTCTTAAAAAAGATAAGCCTTGAAGCTATTGTCGCATTATCACCAGAATATGAATCTAAACAGAGGTTAAGAGAACTTATCTGTGAAACAAACAAGCATATTAATGAATTACTAAAAAAAGAACCCGATCTAGTAAAGGCATTGAGATATTTTTCTGATGATCAAGCCGTTAGGATTTTGACAATTCATAAAAGTAAGGGGCTAGAATTTCATACTGTTATCTTATTAGCAGTGGAACAAGAAACTTTTTGGGGAAAAGCTGATGAGGAAAGATGTGCCTTTTTTGTTGGAGTGTCTCGTGCTAAACAGCGACTTTTAATAACATATTCTCAACAAAGGGAGAAACCTGAAGGAGATGCTAAACAATGGCGGGTAAATAAAACAAGACATGAGGAATATTGGGAGTATTTTAAAAATTAATAAGCTATTTTGAACTTCTGCATATATGCTGTCTGAAACTTCCAGACGGCATTCCACTCTCTTGTATATTAAAAATCGAGTAAACTAGCAACATAAAGTTCAACGTTATCCACAGCTTGAGCGTCCCTTGTATAAACTGTCATCGCTGACGGTGGACGAGCAGACACTAGAATAAAAGGCACGCCTTGCGCTAACACATTTTTAATTGCAAATTCTGTTTTGGGGGATATTTTGTGATCGCTTGTGATGAGCGTACCATCAATATCACTAAAAATAGCTTTGTATTGAGTTTGCATAGTTAGGCTCCTGATTAAGACGTTAATAATAGATAATATGCCATTTATAAAATGTGTTGCAATAAAAAAGCGACTTAGTTATCTAAGTCGCTTCAAAAGGTTAAAACATTTTATTCTTTTGTTTTTTCTGGTCTATGGAATAGCGTAAATGCAATAAACGCAAAGCCTAAGAAGCAAGATGCAATTAACGCATAGAAACCGCCGTCCCAGCCATACACATCCACTAATTTACCCATTACCCAACCTGCACTTGCAGAGCCAAGTAAGTAGCCAAATAAACCTGTTAAACCTGTTGCAGTACCTGTTGCAACGCGTGGCACTAAATCTGCTGCTTGTAAACCAATCATCATTACAGGACCGTAGATTAAGAAACCAATCGCCACTAAGCAGATGTTATCGACCAATGGGTTACCTGCTGGGTTTTTCCAGTAAACGATGATCGCAATTAATACCCCAACTAGGAATAATAACATTGGTGGTGCACGGTGACCTTTGAAAACTTTGTCACTTAAGTAACCGCTTGCAAGCATACCGAAGATACCTGCATATTCATAAAGGAAGTATGCCCAGCTTTGTTTATCTACGGTAAAGTGTTTGACTTCTTTTAAGTAAGTCGGTGCCCAGTCGATGATGCCGTAGCGAATGAAGTAGACAAACACGTTCGCAATCGCAATCGCCCATAGGAATTTGTTGTTAATGATATATTTGTAGAAAATATCTTTAGAAGAAAGAGTATGTGCAGATTCGACTTTCTCTAAGACTTTCTCGCCTTTCCATTCATCAACAGGTGGTAAACCTTGTGATTCAGGCGTATCACGCATCAAATAAAATACCACAAATGCTAATACAATCGCGATAAGTGCTGGTAAATAGAAAAGAGATTGCCACACACCGAAAATAGACAAGCCTAAAATCGCTAATGGACCAATTAATCCACCACCTAAGTTGTGGGAAACGTTCCACCAGCTCCACCACGCACCACGTTCAGAGCGAGAGAACCAGTTGGTCATTGTTTTCGCACCTGGTGGATATCCCATCCCTTGGAACCAACCGTTAAGGGCTGCTAGTAAGATCATTAATGGAATAGAAGAGAGAACGCCTGGTACTAAACCAAAGATCAAGCTAATAATTGCTGAGCCTAATAGCCCGATAGTAATAAAATATTTCGGATTTGAGCGATCTGAAACATTTCCCATAATAAATTTACTAAATCCATAAGCAAGAGATAATGCCACAGCAACAGTCCCTAAATCTGCTTTACTAAATCCGTATTCATCAATTAAATAAGGAATAGCAAGAGAAAAGTTCTTACGAATCAAATAGTAAGCGGCGTAGCCAATAAATACGCCGGCAAAAACTTGCCAACGTAATTTACGATATTCTGCATCTGTACGAGAACTTTCAATTCTCGGTGCAGGCGCAGATGCTTTTAAAAAAGAAAACATATAAGCTCCTTTATAACTTTTGTGATTTTAAAATTTTCGTTTTCAAACATTTAATGTTCTAATTAAATTATTTACCAAAATATCTTTACATAACAAATGAGATTTGTAAGTTTTATGATCTAAATCTAACTTTTTTAGCGCATTTGTTTATTAAAAGAGCTACTTATATAATGCAATCGTTTACTTAAATTTAATAATTGAAACAATAATCTCAAAAAAATAGGGAAATCTCACCGCTTGTGATTGACTAACCAAGGTGAACAGATACAATCATGCCATTTCTAAATTTTAGATAATAAAGGACAGTCTAATGAACTTATACAACATCAAACACCCTGAAGAACAAGTGAGTTTTGCCCAAGGCGTTCGCCAAGGGTTAGGCAAAGATCAGGGCTTATTTTTCCCTGAAGTATTGCCGAAATTTGACGATATTGACGCTTTGTTAGCTTTACCGCTCGTTGAACGTAGCCAAAAAATCTTATCGGCGATTATCGGTGATGAGTTACCGCAGGAAACCTTAAATGCGATGGTGAAAAATGCCTTTACCTTCCCAGCACCTTTGGCGAAAGTGAATGATGATATTTATGCGTTAGAACTGTTCCATGGTCCAACCTTGGCGTTTAAAGACTTCGGCGGTCGTTTTATGGCACAAGCGTTAAGTGCGGTGCGTGGTGAAGATAAAATTACCATTTTAACGGCGACATCGGGTGATACAGGGGCGGCGGTGGCTCACGCTTTCTATGGTTTAGAGAATATCAATGTGGTGATCCTTTACCCGAAAGGCAAAATCAGCCCACTGCAGGAAAAATTATTCTGTACCCTTGGCGGTAACATTCGCACGGTGGCGATTGAGTCAGATTTTGATGCCTGCCAAGCATTAGTCAAACAAGCCTTTGATGATGTTGAACTGCGTCAAGCTATCGGCTTAAACTCAGCAAACTCCATAAATATCAGCCGTTTACTTGCACAAGTTTGCTACTATTTTGAAGCCGTGGCACAGTTACCAAAAGAGAAACGTCGTGATGTGGTGGTTTCTGTACCAAGCGGTAACTTCGGTAACTTAACTGCTGGCTTAATTGCGAAAACCTTAGGCTTGCCGATTAAACGTTTTATCGCTTCAACCAACGCCAACGACACTGTGCCACGCTATCTTAAATCAGGTAAATGGGAACCAAATGCTACGGTTGCAACCCTTTCAAACGCAATGGACGTAAGTCGCCCGAACAACTGGCCACGTGTTGAAGAACTCTTTAAACGCAACGGTTGGAACTTGGCGGATTTAGGTTCAGATGCCTTAAATGATGAGCAAACAGAAACCGCATTAAAAGCACAATATGCGGAAGGCTATTTGTGTGAACCACACGGGGCGATTGCTTACCAAGTGTTAAAAGATCAGCTTCAAGCAGGCGAAACAGGGATTTTCCTCTGCACCGCTCACCCAGCGAAATTCAAAGAGAGCGTTGAGCATATTTTAGACATTGAGTTACCATTGCCTGAAGCGTTAGATAAACACAATAAGATGGAGTTATTGTCGGATACCATGGCGGCGGATTTTTCACTGTTAAAAGCTTATTTATTAAAATAATTCTAATCAGTTAGTGTAATTTTGAAGAAAAAAATGCTAGGAGTACATCCTAGCATTTTTGTTAGTTAGTAAGTTTCTCTGTCTCTAAGTAAATGTACATTCCCTTTGCGGCGTAAAAAGCCTGAACGGTCGAAATATTCGATCAGTTGCACGGTGACTTTGCGTCCATATTGGATTTCATCTCGCAGTTGGTTTACGGAAATCTCGCCGTGTTGTTCAATAAAGTCTTTGATTAATTGGGCAAATTCGGTGATCTGTTCGTGGAGCAAAAAGCGATCTTTGACAATCGGCACTAAATAGCCCAACTTGCCTGCTTTATAAAGCAAGTTTCGCATTTCGGTTTCATCAATGGAAAGCTCTGACGCAATATCTCGTACCCATAAGGCTTGATTGGTCCGCTCAAATAGCGGTCGGATTTCTGCCCAAAGTTGCAATTCGGCATCGGTAAACTCAATACGGTGCGTTGGGGTGTGGATCCAGCCTCGTGTTTGAGCGAGCTGACGTGTACTGATTAAATCATCAATTAACGCATACGCCAAAAGTTCGGACAGCTCCAACACGGCGATGCGGTGCAAACGGGCTTTGGTGACGCCAAGTTGATCGCTGTATTGTTGGTGATACTCTTCCAGTTTTGCGACAATTTTCTGTTGCACATTCTGTTTAAAGGCTTGATTAAACAGGTAATTTGAATTGAGATAGAAATTTTGCTGTTGAGCAAAGCTTTCTAAATTCCACAAAAAGATCTGCTCCGCCCAAAGTAACTGGGTGAGATTGACCGCTTTATGTTGCAGATAAAAGGCAATTCGCTCTGGATACTGTTTCAGCTGTGCCAGTGTCGCAAGGTAATTTAGACGCTCATCGCTCCGCTTGTAACGTTTTGGTGAGTGGATTTCAATCACTTCAGCACCAGCAAGGGTTTGGCTATCATCACCACTACGAATAATCAATTTATCTTGTAACGCAATATGCAATGGCGTATCCAAAATCAGCTCGGCTATCGCCTGTTCATCGGCATTGCATTGTGAACAACTCAACAAATTGAGCTTCGCCGTGATATGACTAGCAAAATGGTAGAGATGCACGGCGTTGTTCTCTTTCAAGGCTTGAGCGGCGGTCAGACGTACGGTAATGCGGTCGCTGGCAAATTGCGGTTCAAGCTGACTGATCCAGTCGCCCCGTTGCACTTGCTCTTTCTCCACATTGGCGATGTTCAGGGCTAAACGTTGCCCTGCCAGCCCGATTTGCGATGGGTGATTTTGAGCGTGAATGTTTTTTATGCGGACTTTCTGACCGCTTGAGAGATAAAATTCATCGCCGATTTGCACCCTACCAGCAACGGCAGTGCCTGTTACCACCAAGCCCGCCCCTTTGACGTTAAACACTCGGTCAATGGCATAGCGGAACGGTTTTTCCGTCAGTTCGCTTTGCTGATTAAGGCGGATTAAATGCTGTTTTAACACCTCAATGCCCTCACCTGTGTGAGCCGATGTGATGAAAAAATCAGCGGTAGCAAGGGACAAATAACGCTGTTTAAGCTGTTCAATCACCTTTTCGATTTGGTTTTCATCAACCCGATCTGCTTTGGTGATCACCACCATAATCTGTTTGAAATTCAATAACTTAAGAATGGCAAGATGTTCTTCCGTTTGTGGCTTAATTCCTTCTTCCGCCGAAACTACCAGCAAAGCGTGTTGAATACCGCCAAGCCCTGCAAGCATATTGGATAAGAATTTTTGATGACCCGGCACATCAATAAAGCCCAAAATATCATTCTCTATCGGCAAATAAGCGTAGCCGAGATCGATAGTCAGCCCCCGTTTTTTTTCCTCTGGCAAATGTGCCGTGTGAGTGCCTGTGAGAGCCTGTAAAAGTGATGTTTTGCCGTGATCGACGTGTCCTGCGGTGACGATGATCATAGTGTCTCCAACATAAAAATAAGGTTATTAAACTCCGCCACTGATCTCATATCTAGCCACATTTTTTGTTGAGCCAAACGGCAGATAATCGGGCAAGGGAAGTGTTTGAATTTGCGTTCTAAGTCGAGTAAATCGCTCTGTTTTTCGGCGGAAATAGTGACAGCAACAGACGGGATTTTTTCCGTTGGTAATGCTCCGCTGCCGATTTGGGCTTCGCTCGGTTCAATTTGCAATGTATAGCGTTGATCTAACCGCTTGCTCAATGTGGTTTTTAAGCGTTCTGCCTTGTGTTGCAAGCTATCAAGGGATTGAGTGAGCAAATGCAAAGTTGGCAACTCGGCGGTTAGGCGATCAGGGAAAAGGTAGTGGCGTAGGGTTGCTTCTAGGGCGGATAAAATCACTTTATCACAACGTAATACACGTTTGAGTGGGTGCTGTTGGAGTTGGTCGATAAAGGCTTTTTTGCCTACAATGATGCCTGCTTGTGGACCGCCGAGCAGTTTGTCGCACGAAAAGGAAACAAGATCAACCCCTGATGCGACTTTTTGTTGCACCATTGGCTCTTTAGGCAAGCCAAGTGCTTGCATATCGGTCAGTGAGCCACTGCCTAAGTCGCTGATAACAGGCAAGTTGAACGCTTTGCCTAACTCCACCAACTCTTCTTCGCTCACGTTTGATGTAAAGCCTTGAATTTGGTAGTTACTGGTGTGAACTTTCATTAAAAAGGCAGTATTTTCGTTGATTGCGTTGCGATAATCTTTTAAATGGGTGCGATTGGTCGTGCCAACTTCCACCAGCTTACAGCCAGCTTGAGCCATAATATCGGGAATGCGGAAAGCCCCGCCGATCTCAATTAATTCGCCACGAGAGATAATCACCTCCTTACCTTGAGCAAAGGTCGCCAACATCAGTAGCACTGCTGCAGCATTATTATTCACCACACAGGCAGCTTCAGCCCCCGTGAGCTGTTGCAGTAGTTCAGAAATGTAGAGATCTCGGTGGCTACGCTTACCTGCGTCAATATCAAACTCAAGGGCAACGTTATTTCGCATTGCGTTAGTCGCCGCGGTGATCGCCTGTTCCGACCACAAACCACGTCCTAAATTGGTATGCAACACCGTACCAGTCAGGTTAAACACCCGTTTCATCTGCACTTGAGCCAGCTGTTGCAAGCGGTCGGTTAGTTCATCAAAAATACCATTTTCGGTCTGCAAAAAATCGGGTAAAGCTTGATGTTGTTGAATATGTTGGCGAGCTTGTTCAATTAGCAAACGAGCTTGAGCCACCACTGTTTGATGTCCAAATTGAGCTGTTAGATCAATGCCTTGTGCTGTTTTCAGCACTTTATCAACGGCAGGAATGGAGCGAAATAACGATTGCATAGTAGAAATCCATCAGAAATTTTGCACAATTCTAATAAATTCAGTAGAATATCGCCACTTTTTCGGAGGTGTGTCGTATCCGGTGATGCGGCAGGACTTCAAATCCTGTTAAGGACGCCAGCGTTCTTGGGTGGGTTCAACTCCCATACGCCTCCGCCAATCTTTTATCACTTCAAATTTTCCCCTGAAATTTGCAAAACTTTTCATAAATCTGACCGCTTGTCGTGTGCATTTTTCTGCGGTTTACTTTTTCTATGCTATAATTCGCCACTTTTTGATAGGTGGAAATCAAGTATGACAATGAATCTTACACAGTTTTTAACAGAAACATTAGAAGGGCTGAAAGCCCAAGATATTCAAGCGATTGATGTACGTGGAAAATCAACCATTACCGATACGATGATTGTATGTACTGGAACATCAACTCGCCATGTGGCATCAACAGCAGATAATTTAATTCAAGAGAGCAAAAAAGCAGGCGTAGAAGTGTTTGCTCACGAAGGTAAAGCCGTTGCAGACTGGATTGTCGTGGATTTTGGGCAAGCGATTGTGCATATCTTGCAACAAGATAGCCGTGAAATGTATCAACTTGAGAAACTTTGGGTTTAAATGAAAATTCAGTTAGTGGCAGTGGGAACCAAAATGCCTGATTGGGTCACAAAAGGATTTGAGGAATATCAACGCCGTTTCCCTAAAGATATGCCGTTTGAGCTTGTTGAAATCCCCGCGGGTAAACGGGGCAAAAATGCTGATATTAAGCGTATTTTAGAGCAAGAAGGTAAGGCAATGTTAGCGGCTTGTGGTAAAGGGAAAATTGTTACCCTTGATATTCCTGGTAAACAATGGACAACAGAACAGCTCGCTCAGCAATTAGAAAGTTGGAAAAATGATGGGCGTGATGTCTGTTTATTGATTGGTGGACCAGAAGGGCTTTCACCTGAATGTAAAGCAGCTGCAGAGCAAAGTTGGTCGCTTTCGCCTTTGACGTTACCACATCCCTTAGTGCGAGTTGTGGTTGCAGAAAGTCTTTATCGAGCATGGTCGCTGACAACAAATCATCCTTATCATCGAGAATAATGACGCATGATTGGTAAATTAGGCAAACTCACAAAGCCAAAACATTATGAAAAAGTACGGAATGGGCAAGCAGAATTAAATCTGTTTGTTCGTCGTGCTGTTGTGGCTTTTATTGGCGTGCTTGTTTTAACTGGCGTATTGCTCACCAATCTTTATCATCTGCAAATTGTAGAATACGATTCTTATCAAACACGTTCAAATGGAAATCGGATTAAATTATTACCAGTTCCACCAACGCGAGGCGTTATTTACGATCGTAATGGCAACGTTTTGGCTGAAAATTTAACCTATTTTGGCTTGTATATTGTCCCTGAGAAAGTTGATAACCTTGACCAAACATTAGAAGAATTAAAACAGCTCATTGGGCTGAGTGACGAAGATATTGAGAATTTCCGTAAAGAGAAAAAACGAGCATCTCGTTATACGCCGATTCTATTAAAACCAGATTTAACGGAAGAACAAATGGCACGCTTTGCTGTGAATCAATACCGTTTTCCGAGTATGGACGTACATCCGTATTTTAAGCGTAATTACCCTTATGGCGAAGTCATGACTCACATTTTAGGTTATGTGGCGAAAATCAATGATAAAGATAAAAAACGCTTAGAAGACGCAGGAAAATACGGAAATTATGCGGGTACTTCGGATATCGGGAAATTAGGTATTGAGAAGTTTTATGAAGAACAGCTGCACGGTGTTACAGGATTTGAAGAAGTTGAAATTAATAACCGTGGAAAAGTGATTCGTAAATTACGAGATCAGGCGGCTATTCCTGGGGGAAGTATTCGTCTAACGATAGATATCGAACTTCAGCGTTTTGTGGCTAGTTTACTAGGTAATCAAAAAGGTGCTGTGGTGGTGATGGATCCTAAAGATAGTAGCATCTTAGCCATGGTAACTACGCCAAGTTATGACAATAACTTGTTTGTCGATGGTATTTCAGGCAAAGATTATAAGCAGTTATTAGAAGATCCTGATCGTCCATTGTATAGCCGAGCTACTCAAGGAACTTACCCGCCAGCCTCAACAATTAAACCTTTTATGGCAGTGGCAGGATTGACTGAAGGCAAAATTACACCAAGTACAACAATTTTTGACCCGGGCTTCTGGATTTTACCTGGTTCTACACAACGCTTCCGTGACTGGAAAAAAAGTGGGCATGGTAGAACGGATGTGAATAAAGCCATCGTTGAATCATCAGATACGTTCTTTTATCAACTTGCCTACGATATGGGCATAGATAACATGTCGGATTGGATGAAGAAATTCGGATTTGGTGTTAAAACAGGCATTGATTTAGCGGAAGAGTCCGTTGGAATTATGCCAAGCCGTGAATGGAAGCAGAAGCGCTATAAAAAACCTTGGTTACAAGGCGATACTATCTCTGTAGGCATCGGACAAGGCTATTGGATTTCGACACCATTGCAACTAGCAAAAGCAACAGCTGTCTTAATTAATAATGGTAAGGTTAATACGCCACATTTGATGAAAGAAGTCATGTCCACAGATATTACACCTTATAAAGATCCGTTGCTTTATGAAGATATTTCAGATGTGCCGAGTCGCTATTGGCAAATTGCTAAGCTAGGCATGTATAACGTAATTAATGCCCATAATGGAACAGGGCGTAAAGCTTTTGCTGGAGCAGCTTATCGAGCTGCAGGTAAAACAGGAACAGCTCAAGTTTTTAGCTTAAATGGACAAAATTATAATGCCAAAGGTCTGAAAAAAGATTTACATGACCACGGCTGGTTTATTGGCTATGCGCCTTATGATAATCCAAAAGTGATTGTTTCAATCATTTTAGAAAATGCAGGGGGTGGTGGCAGTACAGCAGCTCCAGCAGCAAGAAAAATTATGGACTATGCATTATTACATTTAGCAGCTCCTGATAATTTGCAAAATATAGCACCTAAGGCACCGCTTGCAACAGGTGCAGTAGAGGAATTACGTGAATAAATCATCATTTTTAGGGCGATTTTGGAAAATTTTCGCATTAGATATTTGGCTATTGATTGGCTTATTTGCGATCACTGGCTATGGTCTACTTGTTTTGTATAGTGCAAGTGGTGCTAGCGAGCGTATGTTTACCAATCGAGTTATTCAGGTTTGTCTAGGTTTGGGCGTAATGTTTGCTATGGCAATGTTTCCCCCTAGATTTTATGAAAAAGTAGCACCTTACTTATACATCGTTTGTATTATTTTATTAGTGTTAGTTGATCTTGTCGGTGAAACAAGTAAAGGTGCACAACGTTGGCTTAATCTTGGATTTATACGTTTTCAGCCTTCTGAAATTGCTAAATTATCTGTGCCATTAATGGTTGCTGCCTATTTAGGTAAACGTGCACTTCCTCCTGATTTCAGAGATACAGCGATTGCATTGGCGATGATTATTGTGCCTACATTATTAGTAGCCGCTCAGCCAGATTTAGGTACTTCTATCTTAGTGTGTGCTGCAGGTATCTTTGTTTTATTTCTAGCGGGGTTAAGCTGGAAACTTATTGGCGCTGGAGTAGTCTTTTTAGCAGGATTTATTCCCATCATGTGGTTTTATTTAATGCATGATTACCAAAAAACCCGTGTAATGACGCTAATTGATCCTGAAAAAGACCCGCTTGGTGCAGGTTACCATATTATTCAATCTAAAATAGCCATTGGCTCTGGCGGTATTGAAGGAAAAGGCTGGATGGAAGGGACACAGTCTCAATTAGAATTTTTACCTGAACCTCATACAGATTTTATCTTTGCTGTATTAAGTGAAGAACATGGCATGATTGGCGTTCTGATTTTATTAGCGATTTATCTATTTATTATTGCTCGTGGTTTAATTATCGGTGCAAAATCAGGTACAGCATTTGGACGAATTTTATCCGGTGGAACAGCATTGCTTTTCTTCGTTTATGTGTTTGTAAATATTGGTATGGTAAGTGGTATTTTACCTGTGGTAGGTGTGCCATTACCACTCTTTAGCTATGGGGGTACATCTTATGTTACCCTGATGGCTGCTTTCGGATTGATGATGTCGAGCTATGTTCATCGTGAACGTCGGGATCAAAATAATCCTTATACTAAATTATAGTCTTGTCAGATTATCTTGATAAAGAGGAATTACTATGAAACTAACCAAATTAGCAACATTTCTATTAGCTGCTATGGTTGCGTTAAGCCCGCTACAAACGGTTGCGGCACCCCAGACAAAAAAAGTGGCAACGGTCCAAAAAGTGCAGAAAAAAGTAGTTAAAAGTCCTAAAAAGAAAGCGGTGACTTCAACGAAAAAATCTGCAAAAAAAACAACCAATGAAACACAGAAACTGTATGGTGTTAAAGGAGCTACGCTTAGCCATGTAAAAGTTTCTAATAGTAAAAGTAGCTATAGAGAAAAAGGGGCAACACATAAAGTTATTGGTAAAGAAGCTTCTAAACAATATAGCCAAGTAGGTGTCGCCAGTTATTATGGCGGTATGTTCCATGGTCGCAAAACGGCAAATGGAGAGATTTTTAACAAAAATGCCTATACGGCAGCACATAAAACCTTGGCATTAGGTTCTTATGCCCTTGTAACGAACTTACGTAATGGTAAGAAGGTTATTGTACGTATTAACGATAGAGGTCCTTTTAGTAAAAACCGTATTATTGATTTATCAAAAGGTGCAGCTAAAGAGATTGGTATGATTCAGTCTGGTACAGCTCGGGTTAGAGTAGAAGCAATGCAAGTAGATAGCCAAGGTTATATTATTGGTAAAGGGGCTGAAGCACTTTACCATTTAGCTAAAAGAGAAGGCCTGAATTTAAAAGTAAAAAAGTCAGGTAATTCGTTGGCAATTAAAGCTGAGCCTGCGACAGTTGCAAATAAATCTAACGAGATATCAGCCGTTTCTCAGCCTAAATTTGCAGTGAAAGTATTGCAATTAAAAACGGAAAAAGAAGCCAAAAAAGTGGCAAATGCAGTTAAAGCAAAAAGCTATGTTGTGGCAAAAGGGAAAGGATTTGATGTTGTGTTTGATGTGACATCTGCTAGTGAGTCTGCAAAAGTAAAAAAACAGCTCAATCGTTTAGGTTATAGTGTGTTAAGTTATTCAGAAAAATAAAATAGGATTTTGATATGTTAAAAAATAAATTATGTAAAACAGCCCTTTGTTGTGCTATGGCGTTTTCAACCATAAATTTTGTTCACGCAGAAGATATTGATTATGGTATTCCTGCTCCACAGCTCAATGCTCAAACTTTTATTTTAATGGATTACAATTCTGGTGCTGTACTTGCAAGTCTTAATCCAGATCAGCGTCAATATCCTGCTAGCTTAACGAAAATGATGACGAGTTATGTCGTAGGCGATGCATTAAAATCAGGAAAAATTAAAAATAGTGATTTGGTTACTATTACAGAAAGTTCATGGGGACAAAAATTTCCTGGCTCATCAAAAATGTTTTTAAATTTGAACCAACAAGTTTCGGTTGAAGATTTAAATCGTGGCATTATTGTGGTGTCTGGGAATGATGCATCAGTGGCAATAGCAGAACATATTTCAGGTTCTCAGCAAGCCTTTATTGATACCATGAATAAGTATGTTCAACAATTTGGTTTGAAGAACACTCATTTTATGACAGTACATGGGCTTGATCACCCAGAACAATATTCATCTGCTCGAGATATGGCGATTATCGGCGCACATATCATTCGTGATTTACCTGAAGAGTACAAAATCTACGCTGAAAAAGAGTTTACGTTCAATAAAATCAAACAACCAAATCGCAACGGTTTATTATGGGATAAATCCATCAATGTGGATGGTTTAAAAACAGGTCATACCGATAAAGCAGGCTATAATTTAGTCGCATCTGCTTACAACAGCAATACTCGCTTGATTTCCGTTGTTATGGGTGTGGATACAATGAAAGGGCGTGAAGTAGAGAGTAAAAAATTACTCCAATGGGGCTTTGCTAACTTTGAAACCGTTAAGCCATTATCTGCGGGTCAACAAGTGTTGGAGCAGTCGGTGTATTATGGTGATGTAGGTAATGTGAAACTCGGTACATTGCAAGATAGCTATATTACTGTTCCTAAAGGTAAAACTGCTGAATTAAAAGCACGTTATACTTTAGATAAAAAGAATCTTGAAGCGCCTTTAGCAAAAGGACAATCTGTAGGCAAAGTGATTTACCAACTTAACGGCAAAGATGTGGCAACGGTCGATCTTCAAGTAATGCACGATGTTCAAGAAGCCAGCATTTTCGGCAAAGCGTGGGACTGGATTGTCCTGACGATCAAAGGGTTGTTTGACTGATTTATACCGTAATGCCTAGTACGCTACTGCGTACTAGGTTAAGCATAAGTGAGTAGCTCCGCTACTCTTACTCTACAGCTCTAGAGAAGCTGACTTATGACCAACCTAGTACGGCTATGCCGTGCTAGGATATTTCAAACAAGCGGTGCGATCTTGCAAAAATGTTGCAAAATCGCACCGCTCAATACATTTCATAAGGATACAAAATGACAGAAACAAAAAGCGTAAATTTAGCCGATATTCCACAACAAAAACTGAAAGATTTACTTGAATTTCCGTGTTCATTCACCTTTAAAGTGGTGGGCGCCGCCCGTGATGGCTTAATGGACGATGTAGTAAACGAAGTACAAAAAGTGGTTAAAGGCGACTATAATCCAAGTTTAAAAGAGAGTGGCAAAGGCACTTATCACTCTGTTTCCATTACCATTCAAGCCGAAAACATCGACCAAGTCGAAACCCTTTATGCTGATTTAGCGAAGATTCAGGGCGTGAGAATGGTGTTGTAATCTATGACCCAACTTATCATTCGCCAACTTGGTATTCAAGATTACCAAGAGATTTGGCACAAAATGCAGGATTTTACTGACAATCGCAATGAACAAACCCCTGATGAAATCTGGCTAGTTCAGCACCCGTCGGTATTTACGCAAGGCTCTGCAGGTAAGCCTGAACATCTACTCAATCCGACAAATATCCCTGTGGTACAGTCGGATCGGGGCGGTCAGATTACCTATCACGGCTTGGGGCAGCAGATTATGTATGTGCTGATTGACATCAAACGCCACAAAGCAAATGGTAACGATTTGAGCGTGAGAGATTTGGTGACTGCCCTTGAGCAATCGGTGGTAAAAACCTTGGCGGATTACGGCATTGATGCTTATCCCAAGCCTGATGCGCCGGGTGTTTATGTTGATGGCAAGAAAATCTGTTCGCTCGGCTTACGCATTCGTAAAGGCTGTTCGTTTCACGGTTTAGCCTTGAACATCAACATGGATCTTAGCCCGTTTCATAATATCAACCCGTGTGGCTATGCAGGGTTAGAAATGTGTCAATTAGCGGATTTTGTTGATAAGATTGAAGCCGATTGCGATAAAGTCTCGCCGAAATTGATCCATTACTTTAGCCAAATTCTCGGCTATAATAAGCAACAAATTATTAACAAATAGGATAATCTCGAATGGGTACACCTTTTAAAATGGAACGTGGCGTGAAGTATCGTGATGCCGCAAAAACGTCCATTATCCCTGTGAAAAATATCGATCCGAATCAAGAATTATTGAAAAAGCCTGAGTGGATGAAGATCAAACTGCCAGCCAACTCAGCCAAAATTGAAAGTATCAAAAACGGTATGCGTCGTCACGGCTTGCATTCTGTCTGTGAAGAAGCTTCTTGCCCAAACTTGCACGAATGTTTTAATCACGGCACGGCAACCTTTATGATTATGGGGGCAATCTGTACTCGTCGTTGTCCGTTTTGTGATGTGGCTCACGGTAAACCATTACCGCTCGATCAAGATGAACCGAAAAAACTCGCCGAAACCATTCAGGATATGAAACTGAAGTATGTGGTGATTACCTCGGTGGATAGAGACGATCTGCCTGATCGTGGGGCTGGGCATTTTGCAGAATGTGTCAAAGAGATCCGTGCGTTAAATCCGGGGATCAAAATCGAGATTTTAGTGCCTGATTTCCGTGGACGTATTGAACAAGCGATTGAAATCTTAAAAGAAAATCCGCCTGATGTGTTTAACCATAACCTTGAGAATGTGCCACGCCTGTACAAAGAAATTCGACCGGGTGCGGACTATGAATGGTCGCTCAAATTGCTCAAAGCGTTTAAAGAAGTGTTCCCCGATATTCCAACCAAATCGGGCATTATGGTCGGCTTAGGCGAAACTAACGACGAGATTTTAGAAGTGATGCAAGACTTGCGTGATCATGGGGTAACTATGCTCACTTTAGGGCAGTATCTACAACCAAGTCGCCACCACTTGCCTGTGGCTCGTTATGTTCACCCGACGGAATTTGATATGTTCCGTCAAAAAGCTAATGAAATGGGCTTTGAACACGCAGCCTGTGGACCTTTCGTTCGTTCATCTTACCATGCTGATTTACAAGCAAGCGGTGGGATTGTGAAATAGCTTGGTAATTTAGAAACAAAAATATGAGAGTTTTCTTCTTGCTCAGATTATTCTGATACGCGAATAAGAAAACTCTCATTTTTTATACGATTTATAAAGTAGCTTTTATATTTTATTAAGCCACAAATCCTACTTTCTTATACACTTCCGCTAAAGTTTCTTTCGCTTTGGCACGGGCTTTTTCAGCACCTTCACGATAGATTTTTTCAAGTAATGCTTCATCATTACGGAAATGGTGATAACGCTCTTGAAGTTGGCTTAACATCGCAGATACTTCTTCTGCCACCGCTCCTTTTAAATGCCCGTACATTTTGCCTTCAAATTCCGCTTCAAGTGCTGGGATTGTTTTACCTGTAACACTTGCCAAAATATCGAGTAAGTTTGACACGCCAGGTTTGTTTTGCACATCGTAGCGAACGACAGGTGGCTCATCGCCGTCGGTCATTGCACGTTTAATTTTCTTCTCAACCGATTTCGGATCTTCTAATAAGCCGATCACGTTATTGCGGTTGTCGTCTGATTTTGACATCTTTTTGGTCGGCTCTAATAACGACATAATTCTTGCCCCTGTTTTCGCAATAAAGACTTCAGGCACAGCAAAAATTGGTTCAATCACATTGCCTTCAGCATCTTTTTTACCGTATAACGCGTTGAAACGGTTAGCAATATCACGAGTGATTTCAAGGTGTTGTTTTTGGTCGTCACCCACAGGTACTTGGTTTGCTTGGTAAAGCAGAATATCTGCTGCCATTAACACAGGATAGGTAAATAAGCCGACATTCACATTATCTTCATGACGAGCAGATTTATCTTTAAATTGGGTCATACGTCCCATTTCGCCGAAGTAGGTGTAGCAGTTCAAAATCCACGCTAATTGGCTATGTTCAGGGACGTGGGATTGAATGAAGATCGTACTTTTTTCAGGATCGATACCGCAAGCAAGGTAAATGGCTAAGGTATCTAACGTCGCTTTGCGTAACGCTTCAGGATCTTGACGCACGGTGATCGCATGCAGATCAACAATGCAGAATAAACATTCATATTCATCTTGCATTTTAACCCAGTTGCGTAACGCCCCGAGATAGTTTCCTAAACTTAATTCACCTGAAGGCTGTACGCCACTAAAAACAATCGGTTTTGACATAATCTTTTCTCTTTAATAAATAATGACAAGCGGTGCGATTTTGGCAGAATTTTGCAAAAAATGCCAAGTATTCGACCGCTTGTAAGAGATTTATTTTGTAAATTTGATATTTAATGTTCGCTTTTGCACCTTAAACGTGTTCTAATGCGTCTCAAGCTAATTGCGATTTACCTAAGTTCGTTATTTATTGCACTTCCTGTTCTACAAGTTTTAAATTTGTTCTTGAAAGTTCTACCAATATCTACCTTAATTAAGTTCTAGCCCTTAGCGTTACCGCTTGTTTCAAGCACACAAATTTAAATTTCTTAAGAAGGAAGACACTATGTCTAAATTAAACGGTTCAGTAAAATGGTTCAACTCTGATAAAGGTTTCGGCTTCATCACCCCTGAAAACGGCGGTAAAGATGTGTTCGTACACTTTTCAGGTATCGCAAGCGAAGGTTTTCGTTCATTAAAAGAAGGCGACCGTGTTGAATTTAACATTCAAGATTCACAACGTGGTCCTGCTGCAGTAGATGTTGTTGTGGTTCGCTAATTAGCACCATAAACTGAATTGAAGCGCCGAGATACAATGTCTCGGCGTTTTTTATTGCGTAAAATTTTCCTTTTTGAAGATTTTTTTATCTTTTCCCCTTGAAGAGTTCAATTTTATCCCTATTTATTGTTCCGTCTGAGCGGGAACGTAGCACAACTTCCCGTTTCTTTTTTGAAAAATGTGTTGAGTTACCCTTGAAATGTGGCGAAAAAGCACAATCTTGTAGCTAACTTGAACAAATTAACCAAATTTATATTAGAGGAATCAAATTATGGGAAAAATCATTGGTATTGACTTAGGTACAACCAACTCTTGTGTAGCAGTAATGGATGGCGACAAACCACGTGTGATTGAAAACGCAGAGGGTGCAAGAACAACTCCGTCAATCATTGCTTATACTGATAAAGAAACATTAGTGGGGCAACCAGCGAAACGTCAAGCGATCACCAACCCGAAAAACACGTTATTTGCAATCAAACGTTTAATCGGTCGCCGTTTTACTGACTCTGAAGTTCAACGTGATATTGAAATTATGCCGTTTGAAATCACCAAAGCGGACAACGGCGATGCGTGGGTATCGGTTAAAGGCGAAAAAATGGCTCCGCCACAAATCTCTGCTGAAGTATTGAAAAAAATGAAGAAAACAGCGGAAGATTTCTTAGGTGAGCCAGTAACTGAAGCGGTAATTACCGTGCCAGCATACTTCAATGACGCACAACGTCAAGCAACCAAAGACGCAGGTCGTATCGCAGGTTTAGAAGTTAAACGTATCATCAACGAACCAACAGCAGCGGCGTTAGCTTACGGTTTAGACTCTAAAAAAGAGAATCAAATCGTTGCAGTTTACGACTTAGGGGGCGGTACATTCGACTTGTCAATCATTGAGATCGACAACTTAGACGGCGAGCAAACCTTTGAAGTGCGTGCAACTAACGGCGATACGCACTTAGGTGGTGAAGACTTCGACAACCGTTTAATCAACTACCTTGTTGAAGAGTTCCAAAAAGAGCAAGGTGTGGATTTACGCAACGACTCTATGGCAATGCAACGTGTGAAAGAAGCGGCAGAAAAAGCAAAAATCGAACTTTCATCTGCTCAATCAACAGAAGTGAACTTGCCATACATTACGGCAGACGCAACAGGTCCAAAACACTTAGTGCTAACCGTAACTCGAGCGAAATTAGAAGCATTAGTGGAAGATTTAGTAAACCGTTCATTAGAGCCAGTCAAAGTGGCATTAGCAGACGCAGGTTTAAGTGTGTCTGAAATCAACGATGTGATTTTAGTCGGCGGTCAAACCCGTATGCCATTAGTACAGAAGAAAGTGGCGGACTTCTTCGGCAAAGAGCCACGTAAAGACGTGAACCCAGATGAAGCGGTGGCAATTGGTGCTGCGGTACAAGGCGGTGTGTTGGCAGGTGATGTGACAGACGTATTATTGTTAGACGTAACACCATTATCATTAGGTATCGAAACAATGGGCGGCGTGATGACAACCTTAATTGAGAAAAATACCACGATCCCAACCAAAAAATCGCAAGTGTTCTCAACAGCGGAAGATAACCAAAGTGCTGTAACCATTCACGTGTTACAAGGTGAACGTAAACGTGCAAGCGATAACAAATCGCTCGGTCAGTTCAACCTTGAAGGGATCAACCCAGCACCACGTGGTATGCCACAAATCGAAGTCACATTCGACATTGATGCAAACGGTATTATCCACGTTTCTGCGAAAGATAAGAACACAGGTAAAGAGCAACAAATTAAGATCCAAGCGTCTTCAGGCTTAAGTGATGCGGAAATCGAGCAAATGGTGCGTGATGCGGAAGCGAATGCCGAAGCAGACCGCAAATTTGAAGAGTTAGTCCAAACTCGCAACCAAGCTGATGCGATTGCTCACTCAACTCGCAAGCAAATCACTGAAGCAGGCGACAAGTTAAGTGCAGATGACAAAGCGAAGATCGAAGCAGCCGTTGCAGACTTAGAAAAAGCCGCGAAAGGTGAAGATAAAGCGGACATTGAAGCGAAAATCGAAGCCTTAGTAAAAGCGTCTGAGCCGTTAATCCAAGCAGGTCAAGCACAGGCTCAAGCAGGTCAGCAACAAGCACAACAAAGCCAAAAAGATGACGGCGTAGTAGATGCTGAGTTTGAAGAAGTGAAGGATAATAAATAATGGATATGGCTCATTTGAAATTCCTAGTAGAGAATAATGCTAATTTAGTTCTTTCTTATGATGAGAAGAATTATCAGAAATTAAGCAAATTGGCTGAGTTTTGTTATGAGAGAGGGGTGACTCTAACTCTAAAAGTGAGTGTTAATGATTTTAAAAAATCTCCGAGTAACATTAAAAGCCATTTAGCAGATATTGCATCAAAAGGTCATAAATTTGTTACCATTGATATTTCTGAATAGATAAAGGGGGCGTGGCAACACGCCCTTTTGGTATATTTATCTATCGACAATGCTCTCTACCTAGCACGGCATAGCCGTACTAGGTTACGCATAGTTCAGCCTCGCTGGGGCTGTAAAAGAAGAGCTGCAGAGCAGCTCACTCAGCCGAAGGCTGATCGTAACCACGTACGGCTTGCCGTGCGTGGATGAAGCTTACAAGCGGTCAAATTTCCGTAAAATTTTACAAACAAAATACTATGGCAAAAAAAGATTACTACGAAGTCCTAGGTTTACAAAAAGGGGCGAGTGAGCAAGAGATCAAACGTGCCTATAAACGTTTGGCGGCAAAACATCACCCCGATAAAAACCAAGGCAGTAAAGACGCAGAAGAAAAATTTAAAGAGATCAAAGAAGCCTACGAAGTGTTAGGCGACAGCGAAAAACGGGCGATGTACGATCAGTACGGTCATCAAGCCTTTGAGCAAGGGGGCGGTGCTGGTGGCTTCGGCGGATTTGGCGGTGGCGGTTTCGGTGGATTTGAAGATATTTTCAGCGAAATGTTCGGCGGTGGATTTGGCGGAGGCGGTCGCCGTCAGCGTGTGGTGCGTGGCGATGATTTACGCTACGACTTAGAAATCACCCTTGAAGAAGCCGTGAAAGGCGTGAAAAAAGACATTCGTATTCGTACACTAGTACAATGTGATACTTGTCACGGTTCAGGTGCGGAAGCGGGTAGTAAAGTTGAAACCTGTCCGCACTGCCACGGTTCAGGGCGAATTCGCCGTCAGCAAGGCTTCTTTATGACCGAAACCGTCTGCCCAAGCTGTCACGGTACAGGTAAGAAAATCGAAAAACCGTGTAAATCGTGCCACGGCGATGGACGTGTGGAGAAAACCAAAAACCTCTCCGTCACCATTCCGGCAGGCGTGGATACGGGCAACCAACTTCGTTTATCCGGCGAAGGCGCAGCAGGCGAAAACGGCGCACCGGCAGGGGATTTATATGTAGTTATTCACGTGAAAGATCATGATATTTTCGTGCGTGATGGTTCAAATCTCTACTGTGAAGTGCCAATCAGCTTCACTATGGCGGCACTTGGTGGCGAAATTGAAGTGCCGACTTTAGACGGACGAGTGAAACTCAAAGTCCCAGCCGAAACGCAAACGGGCAAGCTATTCCGCGTGCGTGGCAAAGGCGTTGCTAGTGCGAGAGGCGGATATGCGGGTGATTTAATCTGCAAAGTGATTATCGAAACCCCAGTTTCGCTAAATGAAGAGCAGAAAGAGTTATTACGCAAACTGGAAGAAAGTTTAGAAGGTAAAGGGCAACATCGTCCGAAACATGAAGGCTTCTTCCAAGGTGTGAAAAATTTCTTTGATAATTTAGGGAAATAAAGTGAATAAAAATAGCCTAGTTTAGTACTAGGCTATTTTTTAGAAATATAAACGATAGTTTTATAGGGGGAATAATATTGGTACCAAAAAGACTGATAGCAACATAACTAAAATCGTAAATGGTAATCCGACTTTCACAAAATCCATAAAACTGTAGCCACCTGGTGCAAGAACCATGGTATTTACTGGCGATGAGACTGGTGTAATAAATGCAGCGGATGAAGCAATTGCCACAATCATGGCAAAAGGTGCAGCCGAGAAATTGAGTTGATGGGCAATTGCAATTGCAATAGGCATAACTAAAATCGCTGTTGCTGTATTTGAAATAAACGCGCCTATGATGGCAGTAAATACAAAGAGAACGATCAACACAAAGTGAATCCCCAATCCTTGCATAATCTCGGTGAGCATTTTTACAACAATATCAATCCCGCCCGTTTTTTGTAACGCGATTGAAAATGGCATCATTCCTACAATTAAAACAATACTTGGCCAGTGAATAGATTCGTAAGCACTTTTCATATCAACACAGCGGAATTTTCCTAACATCAAACAGGCAATGAGTGCAGCAATGACATTTGGTACAAGCCCTGTGATCATTAAGAAAACCATCGTAACAATAGAAAAGATCGCATGAGGCGCTTGGCTTATCGCGGGGGCAACACGCTTACTTTCTTCTGGTGCATTAAGTAAAAAGAAATCTCGGTTCGCTTTGTCCATTTTGAGTAAGTTATTCCACACCCCCATGACAAGCAACGTATCCCCAAATCGTAATGGCGTATGAATAATATCTCCATCAAGAATTTCGCCATCACGTTTGAGACCAACCACACTTAGCCCATAAGTTGAACGGAATTTCAATTCACTAATACTTTTTCCAATACTGCCCGTTTCTGGCATGATAGAAAACTCAGCCATACCAACCGATTTAGCATGTTCAGAAAAATAATCGCCTTTTAATTCAACACTTTTTAACCCAAACTCTTCGCAACGTTGTGCAAATGTTTCGGCATCAATACTAATATCCATAAGAAGAATATCTTTTTCTTGCAATGTTGCTGTTCCATAGGCTGCAATAGAAAGCACTCTAAAACGTTTTACACGCTGAATAGCAACAATATTTAGTCCATATTCGCTACGTAAATTGAGTTCATTGATTGTTTTACCAATTAAGAAAGAATTAGATGTAATCACTGCCATTTTGGCTCGACCAGAGAGATGGTATTCTTCAATAAATTGGTACATCGAAGAACTTTTCTTATTTTCTGTATTGATATTTTCACCATTATCAAGCCAATTCCGAGCAAAAAGCATGTAGATAATGCCTAATGCTAGCACCGCTACACCAATCGGTGTAAAACTAAAAAAGCCAAAGCCTTCATGTCCAGCTTTAACGAGTTCAGAATGAGCAACAAGATTTGGCGGAGTTGCAATTAATGTCATCATGCCACTAATTAATCCCGCAACACTCAAGGGCATCATCAGCCGTTTAGGTGAAATGCCCATGCCAGAACAAATTGCCAATACGACGGGAATAAAGATTGCCACAATCCCTGTTGAACTCATAAAAGCGCCAAGGCCTGCAATAGAGAGCATTAATAAGACGAGAACACGAACCTCACTCGCACCAGCAACACGCATCAGCCATTCACTCACTTGGTAAGCAATACCTGTTCTAACCAAGCCTTCACCCACAATAAAGAGTAAGGCAATCAGCACGACATTCGGATCACTCAAACCAGCGAATACTTCATTTACCGTTAAAATACCTGTTAAGCTAAAAAAGGCAATTACAAGTAATGCCACAATATCCATACGCAATTTATTTTGAATAAATTGCCAAATAGAAAAAACAAGTAACGTGAGTACCCAAAAAAGTGGATGAAACAGGAAATCAGGGAGAAAAGAATTTAAGAATTGCATAACCAGACTCGGGTGAGTGAATCAATGAATTGATTATACTGATTTTAGGAAAAATCGCAGTGTCTTTAATCAATTTTAGCTAAAAAACAATCACTATTTTGTCGATGATTATGTATATCTGCTAAAGCTTTAAGTGCTGAATTTTTCCTTCAGTAACCCACATTGCCTGTTTACATCGTTTAAACATCGGTAGGTCCGTTAAACTATCAGAATAGCCGATTTCAAATTGAATAGGTGGCTGGATACGTTTATCAAGCATCTTTACTTTATTCTCTGCAAGGCAACGTTCTTTCAACAAAATTGCCCCATAACGATGTTCCAAACTTGAGCCAATCAAATGCACATTCGGCAGTTGCAGTAAATCCGCATAGAAATGTGAAATCAACTCAACGGGGCTACCTGAAATAATCCAAATCTGATCTTGAGCAGTAAGATGTTGTTGCAACGCCTGTTGAACTTGTGGCAATGGGGTAAGGGTGAATTGCTGTTTAAAATCCGTGAAATAGTGTTCCATTTTAACTTTAGAGCAGCCAACGCTAATCATAAAGTTGAGAAGGTTTAAACTCCATTTTTCTGTTGGGAAAAACTTATAAACAATTAATACAAGCGGGTAGATAGGCAGAAAAATTAGCACATTGAGTGGTCGCTTTTTCAACAAATATCGAATAAAGGCAAATTCAATATCCTCTTTATGTAGCGTGCCGTCGAGATCGAAAAAGATGTGTTTCATAGGAGATTTTCCCTAGGGTAGCAAGCTACCCTAGGTTAAGCAAAGCTATCCCTTTGGGGTAGCGGTGAAAATAAACCTGCATTCTGAAGGAATGCTTTGATACTTAACCGTGGGTTTTACCCACGGTAACAGAAGCAAAATTACTCTTCAATCGAGCGCAATAAATCGTTAATACCCACTTTACCACGGGTTTTTTCGTCTACTTTTTTCACGATGACCGCACAGTAAAGGTTGTATTTGCCATCTTTTGACGGAAGGCTACCAGATACCACCACAGAGCCAGCCGGTACACGTCCGTAGTGAATTTCTCCTGTTTCACGGTCATAAATTTTGGTCGATTGACCGATAAATACACCCATTGAGATCACACAGCCGTCTTCAACAATCACGCCTTCCACGATTTCAGAACGCGCACCAATAAAGCAGTTGTCGCCGATAATGGTTGGGTTAGCTTGTAACGGCTCTAATACGCCACCGATACCCACTCCGCCTGATAAATGTACGTTTTTACCGATTTGTGCACAAGAACCAACCGTTACCCAAGTATCAACCATCGTGCCTTCGCCAACATAAGCACCGATATTAACAAATGACGGCATTAACACCACGTTTTTCTCAATGTGTGAACCTTGACGTACCACTGCGCCTGGTACAGCACGGATACCGTCTGCTTTGAATTGTTCTTCAGTATATTTACCGTATTTGGTTGGCACTTTGTCGTAGTATTTGGTTTCTGCGCCGTCAATAATTTCGTTGTCGTTGATACGGAATGAGAGTAAAACTGCTTTTTTCACCCATTGATTCACGACCCATTCGCCGTCTACTTTTTCCGCTACACGTAATGAACCGTTATCTAAGCCTTTGATCACTTCTTCAACAGCTGCACGAGTTTCTGCATCAACAGTTTTTGGGGTAATTTCAGCACGACGCTCAAACGCCGCTTCAATAATTGCTTGTAAAGACATTTGCATTTCCTTCTTGTGAATAAAATTAAAATCGGCGGACTTTTTAACATATAAGCGGGGGGATTGCTACTAAATTCACAAAAATATCTTCGTAGATTTTGATGGGTGTTGTTCAATATTCAGAAGTATGAAACAATCAACTATTTTAATAATAGGTTCAAGCAATATTTGATAAAATGGTTATACGGTTATTCAAAACAATCTGCCTGATCTGTATGGTTTATGCATTAGGTGCTTGTAGCTCTGCTCCTTCAGTTCAGCAATTACCTATACAATCTACTGAAAATCTTTTATTTAAAGTTGAGCAGCAATCTCCAAAATCTGAAGCAAGTTTACTTGCTATTCAGTTTACCCCACACCAATGGCGCTGGGTTCAAACTGATCCGCTTGGTGCGCCGATTGCTCGTCTTATTTTGGAAAAGAATGGATGGAAAAACGATGGATTTGTCATGCCAAATCAACAAGCTCAGCATCTTTATTCCGCTTTAGCAACAGCACTCAACCCAACACAACCTTTGTTTGATTTTAGCGGAATTGAGCAAACAACAAGCGGTCAGATTTATCAAATAAATGGCAAAGAAGTATGGCGTATCTTACAGCAAAAAAATCAATTTCAGATTACACTTGCTGATGGTAGCCGATGGCACATTGAATTATTAGAATAGTAGAGGACAGTGTGAGTAGTTTCTTTTTAACACAACCTGCCATAGTCAGTAGCTTAGGTGAAGGCATTGAGACACATTTAGCCCAACTTTTAACAGGGGCAGACTCCCCATTGCTGCAATCTGATAAAGTATTTCGTGAACATCAAATTCAAGGTAAAAAAGGTGTTTTTGGTGAATGTAATATGCCTTTACGCCCTTTTCATGATGATCTCGATAAAGTACACCATAGCCGTAATAATCAACTTCTTTGGCATGCTCTTGCTCAAATTGAGCCACAAATTTATGCAACGATAAAACGGTTTGGCAAACAGCGTATTGCGGTTGTGATCGGAACATCAACAACAGGTGTGGACGAAAATATCCCTGTGTTTAAACAAGGCGCATTGCATAACGATTGGTCAGGGGCAGAGTTTTATCAACAGCAACAAATTTTTTCTGCACCTGCTGATTTTGTTGCAGAAGTCTATGGTTTAGAAGGTTTAACTTACGGTATTTCAACCGCTTGTACTTCAGGGGCGAGAGCGTTAATCAGTGCGGCTCGTTTACTAAAAAATAATCTGTGTGATGCAGTGATCTGTGGTGGTGTAGATACGCTTTCACCTTTAACTGTCAGTGGTTTCGGTTCACTTTCTGTGTTATCAGAACAACGTACAAATCCATTCTCGGCTAACCGTAATGGCATTAATATTGGTGAAGGTGCAGCGGTATTTATCATGAGTAAGGAACCGCTTGATGAACATCGTATTCAACTATTTGGCTACGGATCAAGCAGTGATGCTTACCATATGTCTTCGCCACATCCCGAAGGCGAAGGGGCTATTTCAGCATTCCAAAATGCGTTGAACTTGGCACAAATTTTTGCAGATAAGATAGGTTGGATTAACCTGCACGGTACAGGGACGATACATAACGATCAAATGGAAAGCCTTGCAGTTGCAAAAATTTTTGGAAATCAGACCGCTTGTACGACGACAAAACCTTATACGGGGCATACACTGGGCGCCGCTGGTGCCGTTGAAGCGGCGATTTTATGGGCGGTAATTAGCCGTCAATATAACACAAAAGGTAAATTACCTCCGCAACTTTGGGATAAACAACGTGATGAATCTCTACCACCGATTTTAATCACGGATGAACAGAGTTATTGGCTAGAAGGTCAGCGAATTGGCGCAAGTAGCTCTTTTGCCTTTGGTGGTAATAATGCGGTATTAATTTTAGGAGAAACTGATGGCTAGTTTAGTTTGTCCGATTGAGCAAGTGGCTCCGCTTTTACCGCACAGTGGAGAAATGGTACTACTTGATTGCATTACGGATTTTGGTGATGATTTTTTGATTGCCGAAATGGAAGTAAGAGCAAATAACCCTTTGATCAAACATGGAAAATTAGCAACCTTTGCAGGTATTGAGATTATGGCACAAGGTGTAGCTGCGTGGTCAGGGTGTTTGGCTGTACTGGCTGATGAACCTATTCGTTTGGGATATTTACTTGGTACGAGAAAATTACATATTCATACAGATGAAATTCCTGTAGGAAGTCGGTTGCAAATTAAAATTAAAATGTCGATTCAAGATAGCACAGGCTTCGGTGTGTTCGATAGTCAGCTGATTGATCTTGCTACAGGCAAGGTAATTTTAGAAGGGGCGTTAAATGTATTTAGCCCGAAGGAGAAACAACAATGACAAATACGGTATTAATCACAGGTTCAAGCCGTGGTATCGGCAAAGCGATTGCCTTAACTCTTGCTCAGCAAGGCTATAATATTGTCGTCCATTGTCGTAGCCGTATTGAAGAGGCTGAAGAAGTTGCACAAGCGGTTAGAAAGCTTGGACAAAATGCAAGGGTGTTACAGTTTGATGTAAGCCAACGTGAGCAAGCAAAAGCGATTCTTGAAGCGGATATAGAAGCTAATGGCGCATATTATGGTGTGGTGCTAAATGCGGGACTGACGCGCGATAATGCATTCCCGGCATTAACTGATGAAGATTGGGATGTGGTATTACGCACCAATTTAGATGGTTTCTATAATGTGTTACACCCAATTATGATGCCGATGATTCGTCGTCGTAAAGCAGGTAGAGTTGTCTGTATCACATCCGTATCAGGTTTAATTGGCAATCGTGGACAAGTGAATTATAGTGCTTCAAAAGCAGGTATTATTGGCGCTGCAAAAGCCCTTGCCATTGAACTAGCAAAACGTAAGATCACGGTAAACTGCGTTGCTCCAGGGCTTATTGATACCGATATTTTAGATGAAAATGTGCCAATTGATGAGATTCTCAAAATGATCCCTGCTCAACGTATGGGAAATCCAGAAGAAGTGGCTCACGCTGTCCAGTTTTTAATGGACGAGAAGGCTGGCTATATCACCCGCCAAGTGATTGCAGTGAATGGCGGACTTTGTTAGGAATAAAACTATGCAAACAAAACGTGTTGTGGTAACAGGTATTGGCGGTATTACCGCATTTGGAAACAGCTGGGCGGAAATTAAGGCTGCCTTTCAACGCAAACAAAATGCCGTGCAAGCAAAAACAGATTGGGTGGAACGTTATCCTGAATTGGAAGCGCGTTTAGGGGCGGAAATTCCTGATTATCAACCGCCAAAACATTGGAACCGTAAACAGCTCCGTAGTCTTGGAAGAGTGTCGCAACTTGCTGTCGATGCCAGTGAAAGAGCTTTAGCCAATGCAGGTTTGCTTGATGAAAATGGCGTGATTTTAAACTATCTCAAAGATGGACGAATGGGCGTGGCGTGCGGATCTTCCACAGGCTCCACCAACGACATTAAAGATGCCGCTGAGCTGTTGATGACCGGCAAATCCGACGGTTTTAACGCCAATACCTATGTGCGAATGATGCCCCACACCACAGCGGCGAATATCGGCATTTTTTTCGGCTTAACCGGGCGAATTATCCCTACTTCCAGTGCTTGTTCATCGGGATCGCAAGGGATCGGCTATGCCTATGAAGCCATTAAATACGGAATGATCCCAATGATGTTAGCCGGCGGCAGCGAAGAATTTTGTCCGTCGGAAGTTTATGTGTTCGACAGCCTGTATGCCGCAAGTCGCAACAACGACAACCCAAAACAAACGCCACGCCCTTACGAGCAAAACCGTGATGGCTTGGTCATCGGCGAGGGAGCAGGCATTTTTGTATTGGAAGAGTTGGAACACGCTTTGGCTCGTGGAGCCAATATCATTGCAGAAGTGGTGGGCTACGGTGCAAACAGCGACGGCAGCCACGTTACTCGCCCACAAAAAGAGACAATGCAACGCTGTATGGAATTAGCTCTTAAAGATGCTCAACTTTCGCCGACGCAAATCGGTTATGTAAACGGTCACGGCACGGCAACGGAACAGGGCGATATTGCCGAAACCCTTGCCACAGAAGCTGTCTTTGGCAAAATTCCGTTGAGTTCGCAAAAAAGCTATCTCGGCCACACACTCGGTGCGTGCGGTGCGTTGGAAAGTTGGTTCAGCATTGAAATGATGCGAGACGGCTGGTTCGCCCCAACGCTCAACCTTGAAACCGTGGACGAACGCTGCGGCAAATTGGACTATATTCAAGGCGATGGACGAGAAATTCAAACAGATTACGTTATGAACAATAATTTCGCCTTTGGCGGCGTAAATACGTCGTTGATTTTCAAACGCTGGACAGGAAAATAATGAAAAAACTCTCCTTGTTTCTTATTCACAAACAGGGCAATTGACACGCCTTGTGGAAAGTTTTATTTCGCTCCTGCAAACCAGCATCTTTTACTTTAAACTACTACTGATTTCGGTACTTTATTCATTACCTAAGTAACCGATTTTAATTAGCTTCATGAATACTAAATGGATAATATACTGGACAAGAGAGCTTTGGCGGGTAGTTCAGAAAAGCAATATGTTTGGTTATAATGTAAATTTCATGTAAACTAAAATAGTCTTGCATTCTGTTTTTAGTCATGCGATTTTCGATGGTATAAATTGAGTAATTAAACCACTATTAGTTATAGTATAAATACTTCTGACTCGGATCACCGGGCTTTAAAAATTATTGAAAATGAATAATAAAATTTGTGAATTTTCTTTCAATCTTACTGCTTGGAACATTGTTTGTAATAAAGTACTAACAGAAGAAGATTGGAAATTAGACGAAGACCATTGGCAACAAAATAGTGAAGATTGGGAAGATTTTTCACCTAAACTTGCTTTTCTTTCTCCACTTAAACGTCGTCGCTTGAGTGATTCAGCTCGTCTGTTTTTTGAAGCAGCTTGGGAATTAACCGCGCAAGACGAAAACTTGCCTGTTGTTTATGCGTCCTCTAATAGTGAGATCAACCGTAGCTTTGCCTTATGGCAAACATTGTTGCAAGAAGGTGATGTGTCGCCAACCTCTTTTAGTCTCTCAGTCCATAATGCGTTGGTCGGTCAATGGTCGGAAATGCGTCAAGTTAAAACGGAAACGACAGCAATTACAGCACGAAAAGATAATTTAGAAACAGCGCTATTGGAAGCAAATTTGCTCTTAAATGATAGCTATGACAAAGTCTTGGTGGTTGTTTGTGAGTCGCCACTTTATGCAGAATATAATGCACAGCCAGTACAACGTCAGCCGTTTGCTTATGCGCTTGCCATGATTGTGGAAAAAGGCGAACAATATCATTTAAGTTTGCATTCACAAGCGGTGAGAAAGGAAGAATTTTTTGCAAATAATATGGATAACGCTTTACATTGGGTGAAACAACAACACCTTGCTCAATCGCAATGGCAAACGCCAAGTAGTCGAGAGGGATATTGGCAATGGCAGAAAAATTAGATTGGATTAGACGTTTTTTCGGGACATTATTCGGCTTTGTGCTGTTTGGTGTCGTCGGTGTATTATTTAAAATTGTGCTTTATCGCTATGCTAAAAATTACCCTAACAATGATTTGGCAACACAAATGAAAGGGCGAGAAATTGTCGGAAAAACGTGGCGATTTTTCGTGAATTATCTGAAATGGGCGGGGATCTTAGAAGTAAAGTATCACGGTTTTGAACGTTTAGGACGACCTGGGCAGTTGGTCTTAGCTAATCATCCATCATTACTCGATGTTGTGTTAATTTTTAGCCAAGAATCTCGTTTTAACTGCATTGTAAAAAAAGATTTGTTAGAAAACCCGTCGATGAGTAGCCCGATTCGGGCTTGTGGCTTTATTCCAAATACAGAATCGGAAGAACTACTAGAACAGAGCCATGAAATTTTACAGCATCAAGCACTATTGCTTTTCCCTGAAGGTACCCGAACGGATTGGGATGGTACTGTAAAATTACATCGTGGCGCAGTATCAATAGGCTTACGTAGTGCCAAGGTGATTACACCGATTGTGATTAAAATGAACCCATTAAATTTCAAAAAGGGACAACCTTGGTATAAAATCCCAAATCGTAAAATTTGCTATGAATTAACGGTAGGAGAAGATATTGATCCGCAACGGTGGCTAGCCGAAAAGCCATTACCGATCGCTTCTCGTCGTTTAAATGATTATTTAGAAAACTACTTTAATACTTATTCAAAGGACTAAAAATGGAACTCGAACAACAACTTAAACAATTGATTATTGATAGCCTTGCTCTTGAAGATATTGCCATTGAAGATATTGAAACAGATGCACCACTTTTCGGTGATGATGGTCTAGGGTTAGATTCTGTTGATGCGTTAGAATTGGGGTTAGCGGTACAAAAAACCTTTGGTTTGAAGTTAGATAGTGAACAACAAAACTTGCGTGAACATTTTGAAAGTGTCGCAACATTGGCAAGTTTTATCCGTGTACAAAAAGGCTAAGGAGTAAGCAATGACTGAACAAGAAATTCAAAAAGTTCTTACAGAAGCATTAGTATCTCTGTTTGAAGTTGAGAAAGAAAAAATTACCTTAGAAACCAATCTTTATGAAGATCTAGAAATTGATAGTATTGATGCGATTGATTTGATTGATTACATTAAACGTCAAACAGGTTATAAGCTTCAAGCAGAAGATTTCCGTAATGTTCGTACTGTTAGCGATGTGATTGAAGCAGTAAAAAAAATCAGTACCAATTAATTGAATAAGAATAGATGGGCAAACATTATTTTGCCCATTGCCCTAAAATAAAGGCAATATTCTCTCTACCCATTTATGAAAAATTGTTACTTACCTGAAAGTGCCGTTGCACATTTTCCAACTTGGACTTACTCAGATTTTGAGCAGAGAGCTTTACAAATTTCTGCTTATTTACAACAACAAGGCACTAAAGCGATTGCTGTTTGGTTAGAAGATGGAGCTAATTTGGCTTGTACACTGCTTGCCTGTTGGCATGCCAATGTGAAAGTATTGTTTCCACTGAATGATACGCCTGAAAGTGTTGAATGGGCGCATCAATATGCAGATTTTTGGCTAGTAGACAGCGAGAATCCAAATCCTGCATATCAGCTTTTTTCTCAGTTAGCCCTTGATTTCCCCCTACAAAAAATTGACCGAAACCGACCGCTTGTTGATCTCCATAATCAAACAGAGCTGTGGTTCAACGCATCAGATAGTACAGGAGAAACGAACATCATTGTTAAGACTGCTGAAGAGATGTGGCTAAGTGCCGAAGTATTGGCAAATGAATTGTCTTTCCCTGCAAGCAATGAGATTACGGCTATTAGTAGTGTTAGCATTCAGCATCTTTATGGCTTAACGGTTCATATTATGATGTCGTTGATTCAAGGTTGGGTAATCGGACGTAAGCAACTCCTTTCCCCTGAATGTATTATGGCAGAAAGCCAGAAATCAACGAAAATAGTATTAGTCAGTAGCCCTGCCATGTTGAGTTGTATGGATTGGCAAAGCATATCTTTACCGAAAGTCGCAGGTATTATTTCATCGGGTAGTGCATTAGATCCAGATATATCCTACACAATTTACCAGCAGGCTGATGCCGTTGAAATTTATCCAAATGGTTTTGAGCTATTAGGGCGAATTGACCGTATTGTTAAAATTGGCGACAAACGTACGTCTTTAGTGAGCGTTGAGCAAGCATTGGTAAAACACGAATGGATCGATGATTGCTATATCGGCAAACACCCTGAACAGCAACGCTTAGCCGCTTGGGTAGGGGTAAACTCGTTAGGGATTCAAGCTTTTCGGGATCAAGGTCGAAAATATGTGGTGGAGCAATTAAAATCGCATTTAGCACAAAGCCAAGAAAAAACAGCAATTCCACGCTTTTGGCGATTTACCGATAAATTGCCACGCAACAGTCAATCGAAAATCAGCCGTTTGGAATTTGATAAAATTTGTGTGACTGAGGTTCTCGATCCAATTTGGTCATCTCGTGAAATCCAAGAGAATTTGCAAATTTTGCGTGGAAAAGTACCGCTTGATCTGCACTTTTTTAAAGGGCACTTTGCGAATTTCCCATTAGTGCCAGGCGTTATTGAACTGCAATGGACGCAAGACCAAATCACGCACTTTTTTGGCAAAGAGAAAGCGATTTTGCGCATTGATAATCTTAAATACCAAAAATTTCTCCGCCCGAATGACGAATTTGAGCTGATTTTAAAATGGGAAGCTACAAAAAACCGAATGGGCTTTCAGTTAAAAACTGACGGAGAAATGTGCGGTAGCGGATTGTTTATATTTCATGATGAATAGTTTACGGCTTATTACCAACGTTCTACTTACAGGGGTAAGTGTGGCTTACCCGCTTATTTGGTTATTTGCGGAACAACATGAGCGATCTATCTTATTTGTTTTACCCTATCTTATGGCATTACTTTGGGGGATAAAAGCATTGCAAGCGGTCGGTTCTCAACGTTTTTTTGCAATAACGATGACATTGATTTTAGCAACGGTCGGCATTACCCGCTCCATTGACACAATGTATTGGTATCCTGTAGTGATTAGCTTAATGATGTTAGTTCTGTTTGGTGGTAGTCTATTGAGCGAGCAATCGCTCATTGAACGTTTAGCCCGTTTGCAACATCCAAACTTACCGTCACAAGCCATCATTTATACCCGCAAGGTAACGCAGATATGGTGTCTTTTTTTTATTGTGAATATATCAATAACAGTCAGCTTTATTCTATTGGAAAAGTTTGATTACTGGGCAATCTACACAGGCGTGATTTCTTATATATTGATAGGATTATTGATGGTAGGTGAATGGCTTGTACGCCAAAGGGTAATGAAAAAGGTATAGGGATAATTATTATGGAAAATCTACAATTTATATCTCAAACAAACTCCTTTTCCCAAAAACTCCAACAAGACAACATCCAAGCGGTTGCTTTATGGTTGGAAGATGCAAATCAATTTGCTTGTGTATTGTTGTCTTGCCTAAATGCAAAAGTACGGGTGTTATTACCGCCTAACTTATTGCCTGAAAATTTGCAATGGGTCAAAGAGAATGCTGATCTTTTTATCACCGCTGAAACGTTATCAACATTAATCGACAGTCACAATTTGCAAAAAATTGAGGAAATCTTACCGCTTGTAGATAAACAAAATTCGACAGAAATTTGGCTGAAAACATCGGGCAGTAGCGGTGAAGCAAAAATTATCAAAAAGACTGCTTGCCAAATGTGGCAAGAAGCCAAAGCTTTAAGCTTTGTGTTGCCCTTTGAACGTGGTACGGATATTCATTTAATCGGCAGTGTCAGCGTTCAACATATGTACGGCTTAACGTTCCGAATTTTTCTTCCCTTAGAAATGAACTGGACGCTTGGCAATACGCAACTGCAATACCCTGAATACTTAATCGCAGAAAGTCGTCATCATCGCTGTATTTGGGTCAGTAGCCCTGCGCTGTTATCTCACCTTAATTTAGCCAATGAAGAACTAAAACAGAGCAAGATTGAAGGGATTATTTCATCGGGTGGCAGTCTGCCTGCCCCTGTTGGAAAAGCATTGCGACAAACTCTAACCTGCCCTGTGGTAGAAATTTATGGCAGTACTGAAACAGGCGTGATTGCTCGCCGTCTTGATGAATCATTATGGCTCCCCATGCCTAATAGTCAGATTGGACTTAATGAGCAAGGGGCATTATGGGTAGAGTCGCCTTGGATCACCAGCCGTGAGCAGACCGCTGATGCCGTTGAAATTTGCGAACAAGGTTTTAGCCTTTTGGGGCGAATTGATCGCATTGTAAAATTGGGCGATAAGCGGGTTTCCCTAGTCAGTATTGAGCAACAGTTATTAACACACCATTGGGTGAGCGATTGCTATATTGCGTTACATATTCAGCAACCACGTCCGTTGGCTTGGGTTGCTTTGTCGGATGAGGGCTTAAATCAGCTTAAACAACAAGGGCGAAAAGCGATCATTCAGCAATTAAAACAGACATTAATGGCAAACCAAGAGAAATTTGCTTTGCCACGTTTTTGGCGTTTTTGTGATAAATTACCCCGTAATAGTCAGTCCAAGATTAGCCGAGCAGATTTTGAAAAGATCTGCCTTCATGCTGAAGATGAGGTGCGTTAATGCAAGCAGAATTTAAGCCCGTGGTCATGATCCCACATTACAACCATTCCAACACCATTAAAAATGTAGTCAAGCAGATTTTATCTCATCAATTACCTGTGTTAATTGTTGATGATGGTTCTACAGCAGAACATCATACTATTTTGCATCAACTTGCTGAGAAAGAGCGAGTATCTGTCGTGTTCTGTCACGAAAATGGCGGGAAAGGGGCTGCAGTAAAAGTCGGTTTTAAACAAGCCTTTGAGCAAGGCTATTCACATATGGTACAAGTGGATGCGGATGGACAACACCAACTCTCTGATGTGCTGAAAATGGTGGAGTTAGCAAAACAAAACCCAGAAGCAATGATCTGTGGTAAGCCTATCTATAGTGATGATGCCCCTAAAGCTCGTTTATATGGACGGAAAATCACGAATTTTTGGATTGCAATCAATACACTTTCTCTTGATATTCCTGATGGTATGTGTGGTTTTCGGCTATATCCGTTAATTTCAACACTCCCTATTATACAACAGGATCACATTGGGGATCGTATGGATTTTGATGTGGAAATTTTAGTGCGTTGTCACTGGCGGAAAATTCCGATGATTTGGATTGATACCCCTGTGAAGTATGAACAAGGAGGCATTTCTCATTTTCGTGGCTGGGCAGATAATTGGCTTATCAGCAAAATGCACACTCGTCTCTTTTTCGGTATGCTCGGACGTATATTCACAGGAAAAAGCGTATGAGTAAACAGCACTGGGCAAAACAAAATGAGCGAGGAAATCGCTTCTTTTTAGCTCTCACTCGCTTAATCGTCAAGCATTTTCCCCTTGGTGGCATTCGCTTTGTGACATTTTGGGTGGTGTTTTACTTTTTTCTTACCTCTAAAAAGATGCGTGGTTATATTCAGCGTTATCAAGAGCATTTACAAGCGGTATTCCCTGAAACTGTATTGCCACGCTATGCTGTCTTTCAGCAATTCTTAGCATTTGGTGAAGCCATCACAGATCGTTTTGCAGTATGGCAGCGCAAAATTCGTTATTCAGATTTGATTGTCGATGATGCAGATAACCTTTATGCAGATATGGATAATCCGACAGGGCGTGGGCAGATTTTAGTCTGCTCGCATTTTGGTAACATTGAAATTTGCCGGGCTTTAGTCGGTAGCGGTCACCACCCTAACTTTCACTTAAATGTACTGGTACATAATCGTCATGCTGAAGAGTTCAATAAAGCTTTAGTTGAAGCTGGGGCTGATGAGTTGTCGCTTATTCAAGTAGAAGATTTAGATGCACAAAAAATGTTGGAATTAGCCGAACGAATTGAACGTGGTGAGTGGATTGCTATTGCAGCAGACCGAATCCCAATTCGAGGAGATAAAACACAAGCGGTTGAATTTTTAGGAAAATTTGCAAATTTCCCCCAAGGTGCTTGGTTACTCGCTTCTCTACTAAAAGCCCCAATTAATACCGTATTTTGCATAAAAGAGCAGGGAAAATACCGCTTGCAACTTCGTCGTTTCTCTATTGGAATTCAAGGTAGGGGAAAAATCCGTGAACAGAATATTCAAGATGCTATGCAAAAATATGCGGATTTACTTGCAAAAGAGTGTGCAAGAAATCCATTATTGTGGTTTAATTTTTATAATTTTTGGGATGAATAGTTCTAAATTATTTCTTACTACATAGGAGTTCTTATGAGACTAACAAAAACCTTAACCGTCGCTTTAGCAACATTAGCTGTTGTAGCTTGTGCCCCGCGCAATACTACACATTATCTTTCTATTGATGAAGCATTAAATTCATCTCAAGCTAAAGAAGTTTTAGATCCAAAAATTAAGCTTTATTTTGGTAAGCCTGCACCAGGTAAAACTCTTGTAAAAGGAGCTATTACCAATCCAAAAACTAATGCATTAAATAAAACAGATCTAGAGGCTTGCCAATGGGCATTTCTATCTGCTGTGAAACGTTTCCAAGAACGTGCTCAAAAAGAGGGCGGTACGAAAGTAGGTAACTTGGTTAGCTATTACAAGAAGAAAGAGTATAGCAGTACCACAAAATATGAGTGCCACGCAGGTCGTAGCATTGCAGGTGTTGCTTTAAAAGGCGATATTGTTAAATAACTTAGGTGGGTGAATGCCCACCTTTAATTTATTAATCGATGAGAATAAAAAAACATATTTACGCAACCCATTGTTCTGATTACGAAATTCAGTTTTTCGATGTGGATTCAATGAACATTATGTGGCATGGGCATTATGTCAAATATCTTGAGATGGCTCGCTGTGCTTTTCTAGAAGAAATTCATTACACCTATGATGTAATGCGACAGTTCGGGTTCAGCTACCCTATTGTGCAACTTAACCTAAAATATGTAAAACCTGCACTTTTTCGTCAGAAAATTCGGGTGAATTTGGCGTTGGTGGAATATGAAAGCTGTATCCGCATTGACTACAGCATTGTAGATAGCCAAACCAACCAAAAACTCACCGCAGGTAGCACTACCCAAGTCGCCGTCGATCTCACCACAGGCGAAATGCAACTCCAGACACCACAATCGTGGCGTGAGGCAGTGGAGAGGTATCACAGTTTCAATCCTGTATCATTACAAATAAAATAACAGTGTAACAAACGATGAAAAAATTTTTATTTCTAATTTTAACGCTATTTTCAGTACAAGTTCTTGCATTTTCCCAGCAAGATCTTATTACACAGTTGCAAAAACCAAATCGTTTTCAAGGGGATTTTACCCAGCAACGCTATTTAAAGGCGATGAGTAAACCCATTACGAGTACTGGGAAATTTGTGTTAATCAAAAATCAGGGCTTGCTGTGGCATATGCAAAAACCTTTTACCAGCCAGCTACGAGTGAAAAAAGAAGGTATTAGCCAATGGAACGGTTCGCAGTGGGTGGAAAGCCAAAAACTAGGCCAGTCGCAACAAATTAGCCTATTTTTAGGACTACTTTCAGGAGATATTTCCGCACTTTCAAGCCAGTTTGATTTGGCAATATCAGGCAATGCAAAAGATTGGCAACTCACGCTCACACCAAGCAGTTTGTTGATGAAACAAATTTTTAATCAAATTGTGATTGGTGGAGATGAGATGGTGAAACGCATTGAGTTGAATGAAACACAAGGCGACCGAACGCTGATTCAATTTGAAAATACTCAACAAAATCAACCGCTTTCAGATAATGTGCGTCAGGCACTCCAATAGGAATTGGTAAAAATGCGTCTGAATCTGACCGCTTGTCGCTGGCTATTGTCGCTATTTTTAGTTGGCATTGTGCTGTTATTTGGTGTGCAATTGCGGTCTGGGCAGTGGTTGCAGACAAATTTGCAATCATTACTTCCACAAGAACAACATTGGTCTGCGGCACAAATGGCGGCAGATCAGATTCAAGAACAACAATTAAATCAACAAATTATCGGGCTTGTTGGGCATACGGATGCGCATCGAGCCTTTGTGCTTGCTCAACACATCGGCGAAAAATGGCAAAAAAGCCAATTGTTTCAACAGGTCGATGTTCAAACGCAACCTGATTTAACTCAACTTCGCCACGAGATTCAGCAGTTAAGTTTCGCCACACTTCCCCTTGCCGTTCGTACGCAACTTATTGAAAAACCAGTGGATTATTTCCAACAGTACGCCGAACAAATCGTCAATCCCTTTAATCAGACGAATTTATTGCCATTGGAGCAAGATTGGCTCGGCTTTGGACGTTTTGTGTTGCCACAATCACAACAGCAAAGCGCAGTGCAATGGAATGCTGAAAATGGAATGCTGTATGTGTCGCAAGGGGACAAAACGTGGGTACTGCTACGTGGCGTGTTGGCACAGAGCGATCTGATTAACCCTACAGCAGAACTTAGTTTGTTGATTGCAGAAAGTCAGCAGTTAGCTCAAGCAGCACAGGCAGAGTGGCTTGCCACAGGCTCTGCCTTATTCGCCGCTGTATCCAAACAACAAGCAGAGCAAGAAAGCACCTTGATGAGCGTATTGGGCGTGAGTTTAACTTTGCTGTTGTTACTGGCGGTGTTTAGAACTATCAGGGTGTTGTGGCTCTTTTTACCGATTGGGCTGGGAATGTTGTCGGGCATTGTGGCAACCGTGTGGGGCTTTGGGCAGATTCATATTTTGACGCTGGTGATTGGCACGAGTTTGATTGGCGTGTTGATTGATTTCCCTTTGCATTGGCTTTCATCGTCGCTGTTTGCAGACAAATGGCAGGGCGAACAGGCAATGGCAAAATTGCGATTCACTTTTGTAATTAGCCTAATGGTAACGCTATTAGGCTACGGCTTGCTTGGCTTTACGTTTCTCCCTGTGCTAAAACAGACTGCACTTTTCTCTAGTATTGCCTTATTGGTAGCAATTTTGGTGACAGCTCTTTTTCTACCACCACTTTTTCATCATTATCAGCCACGCAAGCGGTCAGATTGGGGGAAAAATTTGCAAATCCGCTTGCCGAAACGGCTTGAACAGGTTTTATGGGGATTGTTCACTGTTGCTATTGTAGTAGGCATAGCAAAAAGTGAATGGAAAGATGATATTCGCCAATGGGTGGCAATGCCGACTGAAATGCTATCTCAAGCGAAACAAATTGGGGAAATCACAGGGATCGATTTAGGAAGCCAATACTTTTTAATCACCGCTGAAAATGATGAAAAATTGCTCAGTATAGATAAAAATTTGACCAAACACCTAGCAGAATTGGTGGAACAAGGTAAACTCGCCAAATTTCAATCCTTGAGCCAATGGATAATGTCAGAAACGGAGCAAAAGCAGTTTGCAACACAGCTTGCTACCCAGTTGAAGCCGACGGATTATGCCATTTTACAAGAGATCGGCTTACCGCTAGAAGCCATTGAGCAATCTCAAAAAATGATCGCAAACCGACCGCTTGTAAGCCTTCAGCAAGCGTTGCAAACTACGTTAGGACAAGGCTGGAAAACTTTGTATCTAGGGAAACTAGCGGAAAATCAAGTAGGGGCATTAATTAAGGTATCTGGCGTGGCAGATCTTTCAGCACTAACTTCATTGGCAGATAACCAACGGATTTTTTGGCAAGATAAACGTTCACATTTAAACCAAGCCTTTGAGCAAACCCGAGATCAAGCCGCGTGGTTAAAACTGCTCTCTTTTGCGCTCGCTGGCTTGCTATTGTGGCGATATTTCGGCTTAAAACAGTCAGGCAAAATGTTGTTGATTCCTCTGTTTGCCATTGTCGCTACTGTTGCCGTCTTCGGTTGGCTAACCATTCCGATTAGCCTATTTGCAATGTTTGGCTTATTGCTTGTCTCCGCCATTGGCATTGACTATACAGCCTATATGCAAACTGCCCCTGAGCCGTTACACAGCAAGCGAATCGCCATTTTATTAGCCGCAACGACGACATTGATTTCGTTCTTGCTATTAAGTCTTAGCTCAACCCCTGCAGTTGCATCATTTGGAATGAGTGTGAGCATCGGGATTTTATTCAGTCTTTTAGGAACATTTAAACTTTTACGTTAAATATTGGGAGAAAAATAATGAGTCAATTTGACGTTGTGATTATTGGTGCAGGTCCATCAGGATCAGTTTCAGCATCGCTACTCAAAAAACAAGGATTAAATATCTGCGTGTTAGAAAAACAGCATTTTCCACGTTTTGTGATTGGTGAGAGCTTATTGCCATATTGTATGGATATTTTAACGGAAGCTGAATTGGTGGATGCTGTTCACGCAGAACCAAGCTTCCAATTCAAAAACGGTGCAGCATTTACTTGGGGAAATCGCAATACCTTCTTTGATTTCACCGATAAATTTACCGCAGGCCCTGGCACGACTTACCAAGTTCGTCGTGGTATTTTCGATAAAATTTTAATCGATGAAACAGCAAAAAAAGGCGTAGAAGTTCGTTTTGGTCACGAAGTGTTAGCACTCGATAATTCAGGGGAGCAAGCGGTATTAAGTGTCCGTACGGAACAAGGTGAAGAGTACCAACTTACCGCAAAATTTGTGTTAGATGCCAGTGGCTATGGACGTGTTTTACCACGTTTATTAGATTTAGAAACTCCATCGCATTTACCTGCACGTATCGCTCATTTTACGCATATTGATGATAATATCACCGATCCTGATTTTGATCGCAATAAGATCTTAATCACCACTCACCCTGAACATCGTGACGTATGGCTTTGGACAATCCCATTTGCTGATAACCGTTGTTCTATTGGTGTCGTTGGCTTGCCTGAAACGTTGGCAGGAGATAGCGAAACCGTCTTGAAGAAATTTGCACTAGAATGTCCGATGTTAAAACGTATTTTAGTGAACGCAAATTGGGATAACGAGTTCCCATATCGTAACATTCAAGGCTATTCTGCAAACGTAAAAGCCTTACACGGTAAGCATTTTGCGTTACTAGGCAATGCCGCAGAGTTTTTGGATCCCGTGTTCTCATCAGGCGTGACCATTGCGTTACATTCAGCTCGTTTAGCGAGTCGCTTAATTCCACGTCAATTAAATGGTGAACAAGTGGATTGGCAGAAAGAATTTGCAGAGCCGTTAATGGTGGGGGTAAATGCGTTCCGTACCTATGTAAACGGTTGGTACAGCACGATTTTCCAAGATGTGATTTATGCAAGAAATCCACAACCTGAAATTCGCCAAATGCTTTCGTCTATCTTGGCAGGTTATGCGTGGGATGAACAGAATCCATTTGTGGCAAAATCAGATGCTCGCTTAAAAGCCTTAGCAGAATTATGCGGCGTTGCGACACAAGATGCATAAAATCGGATTTTCTCTTTGACTAGTTGTCTTAAAATCTGTAATATTCGCACCCTATGCAAAAGGTAAAACTACCCCTAACTATTGACCCATACAAAGAGGCACAGCGTCGAATGGACTACGAAGGATACATTTCTGTAAGCCTACTTAGTCGCTTGGGTGAATCTGTTAGTAACGTGCTAGGCGATGCACAAGTTACTTTATCGTTATATGTTGATCCACAAAAACTCACTGTGATTAAAGGCACAGCCAAAGTTGATGTGGAGCTTGACTGCCAACGTTGTGGTAACCCTTATACGCAAACACTCGACTGTGCGTTTAGTTTCAGTCCTGTGAAAAATTTGGATCTGGCGGACGATTTGCCCGAAATTTATGAACCGATTGAAGTTAACGCCTTCGGCGAAATAAATTTGCTAGAGATGATTGAAGATGAATTTATTCTTTCGTTGCCTTTAGTCCCGATGCATGAAAGTGAACACTGTGAAGTGTCCGAAAGTGAACAGGTTTTTGGCGAGTTACCAGAAGAACTGGCAAATAAACCTAACCCGTTTGCAATATTAGCTAATTTAAAGAAAAACTAGATCTAGTAGGAGTATAGCCAATGGCTGTTCAACAAAATAAAAAATCTCGCTCACGTCGTGATATGCGTCGTTCACACGATGCTTTAACCACTGCTGCTGTATCAGTAGATGCTCGTGGCGAAACCCACTTACGTCACCACGTAACTGCTGACGGTTACTACCGTGGTCGTAAAATCAAATAATCAATTTTATCTCTTCGAGGTTTAAATTGACTCATCTAACACTTGCGTTAGATGCGATGGGCGGGGACTTTGGTCCCCGTATTACTATCCCTGCATTATCCCAGGCGTTGGCACAACATCCAATGTTTGACTGCATTGTTTTTGGCGACCAAGCTAGCATTTCCCCTTATCTGCATAAACTTTCTCACGATTTTCAACAACGTATTGAATTCGTTCATACAGCTAAAACAATCGATGATGATTTGCCTTTTTTACAAGCCATTCGCCAAAGCAAAGGTAGTTCAATGCGATTAGCCATTGAAGCGGTCGCAAACGGCAAAGCACAAGGTTGTGTCAGTGGCGGTAATACGGGCGTTTTAATGGGATTGGCAAAACAGCTGATTGAACCCTTGCCGAATATCGACCGCCCTGCTTTAACGTCGCTGATTCCGACCATTAACGGCAATTCTAGCGTGATGTTAGATCTCGGGGCGAATGTCGAGACGGATAGCCAGCAGTTATTGCAATTTGCGGAAATGGGCAACATTTTTGCTGAAGTGATGTTGGATTTAGTTTATCCACGTTTAGCCTTGCTCAATATCGGCACAGAAGAACACAAAGGCAATCCACAAATTCGAGAAGCACATCAACAGCTCAAACAGCGTAACCATTTGAATTACATTGGTTTTTTAGAAGGTGATAAGCTGATGAACCATCTTGCTGATGTGATTGTTTGCGATGGTTTTAGTGGCAATATCGCCCTAAAAACCCTTGAAGGAGCGGCGAAAAATATCTTATCACTATTTAAAAAGCCGACGGCTGATTCTCATCTTTGTCGCCATACCAAACGCTACTTGCTACGTTTGATCTTTTATCGTTACTACAAAAAACTACAACAGATCAACCCCGATCGACATAACGGTGCAACCCTGTTGGGCTTATCTTCTGTAGTAGTGAAAAGTCACGGCGGAGCTAGTGAGAAAGCGTTTTTCTATGCGATGGATTATGCTGTACAGCAAATTGCCGAGCAAATACCACAAAAAATTTCAAAACGATTACAAAAATAGCAAACCCTATTGTACAAGCGGTCATTTGCAAAACATTTTTTACAAATGACCGCTTGTCTTTTTATTGCTATTAGTTGGTGGAATAAGGGTTTATCGGTATAATATCCCCCATTTCAGAAAATGAGAAAAAGATATGTATAGTAAAATTTTAGCGACAGGTAGTTATATGCCTGCCCAAATCCGTACGAATGCGGATTTAGAAAAAATGGTTGATACCTCTGATGAATGGATCGTCACCCGCTCTGGCATGAGAGAGCGTCGTATTGCAGCTGCCCATGAAACATCAGCGACGATGGGCTATGAAGCGGCAAAAAAATGTTTTGAACAGGTTAATCTCGATCCGCAAGAGATCGATTTAATTGTAGTTGGCACAACCAGTGGCTCTCACGCTTATCCAAGTTCAGCTTGCCAAATTCAAGGTATGTTAGGTATTGAAGATGCCATTTCTTTTGATGTTGCCGCCGCTTGTACGGGGTTTGTTTATGCCTTAAGTGTTGCCGACCAATTTGTGCGTACAGGTAAAGTGAAAAAAGCGTTGGTGATCGGCTCTGATCTTAACTCTCGCCGTTTAGATGAAACAGATCGTAGCACAGTGGTGCTATTTGGCGATGGTGCAGGAGCGGTCATTTTAGAAGCCAGTGAAGAACAAGGCATTATTTCTACCCATTTACATGCATCGGCTGATACCAAAGATTCCCTTGTATTGCCTAATGTTGAACGTGGTAACGATCGTTCTGGTTTTATTGCGATGCAAGGCAATGCCACATTCAAACTTGCGGTAAAAGAGCTTTCTAATGTAGTCGAAGAGACGTTGGCGGCAAATAATTTAGATAAAAGTGAATTAGATTGGCTTGTGCCACACCAAGCAAACTTACGTATTATCAGTGCAACGGCAGAAAAATTAGAAATGTCGATGGATCAAGTGGTGGTCACCGTTGATCGTTATGGCAATACGAGTGCTGCAACCATTCCTGTTGCTCTTGATGAAGCGGTGCGTGATGGACGTATCAAACGTGGTCAGTTATTGCTACTTGAAGCCTTTGGTGGCGGTTGGACTTGGGGTTCTGCCCTTGTTAGATTTTAATTGGTAAGTGTAAAGATGTCTGAAAAAATTACTTTTGCCGATAAAAAACGTAAAACCGTAGAAAGAGCAGAGTTTACCGAAGATGGTCGCTATTTACGCAAAGTGCGTAGTTTTGTGTTGCGTACAGGGCGTTTAAGCGATTATCAACGGGATATGATGAACAATAACTGGGAAAATCTCGGCTTAGATTATCAAAATACGCCTTTTGATTTTGAAGCAATTTTTGGTAACAATAATCCTGTTGTATTGGAAATTGGCTTCGGCATGGGGCGTTCGCTAGTTGAAATGGCAGAACAAAATCCTGATCGTAACTATATCGGGATTGAAGTGCATACCCCGGGCGTTGGGGCTTGTATTGCCTATGCTCTTGAAAAAGGCGTGAAAAATTTGCGTGTGATTTGCCATGATGCCACGGAAATTTTGCGTGATAGTGTGGCTGATGGCTCTCTTGGCGGTTTACAGCTTTATTTCCCAGACCCATGGCAAAAAGCAAAACACCATAAACGCCGTATTGTACAACCTGAATTTATCACCCGTGTGTTAACTAAATTGTCGCCAACAGGTTTTATCCACTTTGCGACGGATTGGGAAAATTATGCGGAACATATGCTAGAAGTGCTACGTCAGTTTGAACAAGAACTACAGAATACTTCTGAAACAAACGACTTTATCCCTCGCCCGAATTTCCGTCCTTTAACTAAGTTTGAAGAACGTGGGCATAAGCTCGGACACGGCGTATGGGATTTATATTTTATTAAGAAATGATGTCACTCAATAGGAGAAAGAAAATGAGTCAACCAATTCGTAATCGTAGACAACGTAAAAAAATGCATTTAGCAGAGTTCCAAGAACTCGGTTTTTTAGTGAAATTCCAATTTGCTGAAGGAACAGGTATCGATCAAATTGATGCAACGGTAGATCGTTTTATTGATGAAGTGATTCGCCCGAACGGTTTAGCCTATGAAGGTAGTGGCTATTTACACTGGGAAGGTTTAATTTGCTTAGAAAAAGTGGGCAAATGTGATGAATCTCACCGTCAATTAGTCCAAAAATGGTTAGAAGCAAACGGCTTAGTTGAAATTGAAGTAAGCAGTTTATTCGACATTTGGTGGGATTTACCGATTAGTGAATAACCCATTTCACTGTTAAGACGGAACAGCTTCGTTAAAATTCCAGTAGGGACACACTGCGTGTGTCATATTATTGACAAAGCTCTTCGTAGGGTGGGTCTTGACCCACCATTTATCGTAACATATTGATTTTATTGGTGGGTTAAAACCCACCCTACATTTTTGCTTAAGTGATAGAGAGATAAAATGGAATTCCTAGCCCCTTTTATTCAAATTGTCGTTGGTTTATTTAGCTTTTTATTGGTACTTCGTACTTGGCTACAATTTTGCCGAGTCGATCCTTATATGCCGATTTCGCAAACCTTAATGCGTTTAACCAATCCAATTTTAATCCCATTAAGTAAAGTAATTCCGACGGTAAAAGGGATTAACTTTGCAGCACTCTTATTGGCGGCTGCGATTGTGGCATTACAATTTGTAGTGTTTGGGGTAGATTTACCAAGTGCAGTACTGATAGGTGTATTAAGTGTCGTAAAAACCTTTGGGCAGATTCTCTTTTTTACCACCTTAATCCGAGCCTTAATGAGCTGGGTAACACAAGGCAATCACCCACTAGATTATACGGTTGCTCAAATCACGGAACCTGTGTTGGGGATTATCCGTAAAATTTTACCAAAAACGGGCATGTTAGACTTTTCAGTGATGGTACTTGGTTTTGCTTTGCTGTTTATTAATAGCTTCTTTTACCAAGTCTTCGGAAAACTATGGGCGGTTGCATGATGCAAGCGGTCGAATTTTGTGAAAATCCGCAAGGTATCCGCTTGCGGATTTTTTTACAGCCAAAGGCAAGCCGAGATCAAATTGTCGGTTTGCATGATAATGAACTAAAAATTGCGATTACTGCTCCGCCTATTGAAGGGCAAGCCAATGCTCACTTACTCAAATTTTTAAGTAAACTGTTCAAAGTTCCTAAAAGTAGCATTGTGTTAGAGAAAGGCGAATTGCAACGACACAAACAGATTTTTGTGCCAGAGCCAAAACAAATTCCTACTGAAATTCAAATATTGTTAGATAAATAGAAAAATTTGACCTTTTCCGTAGAAAAACAGGGATAAAACTGCTAATTTATACCCTATTGAAAATTATTCTTAACTAGAGAGAAATGGATATGTTATTTGCGGTATTAACGATCATCGCTTATCTCGGTGCATTATTGTGGATTATGCCAACACTTGCCCATATTGATTCTGAGCAAAAACCGAACATCAAGGCAGTATTTATGCTTGGGTGTATTGCGATTATTTTTCATATTATCAGTATTTCTCAACATCTAGTGGTCACGGGTGGGGAAAATTATACCATTGCCAACGTGGCATCATTAATTAGTGTGATCATAAGTGGTATTGCCACATTTGCATTAACTCGCTGGAAAACGATTTGGTTTCCCCTTTCAGTCATTTATGCGATTGGGATTGTCACTGTCGCACTTTCTACTTTTGTTGAAGGTAGTTTTATTAAACAGCTCTCTGAAAATCTAGGTTTAATGTTTCACCTTGGCATTGCGATTACTTCTTATAGTTTATTCTTTATTGCACTACTTTATGCCATGCAATTGAAATGGCTAGATAATAATCTCAAAAGCAAAAAAATGGCATTCTCTCCCGTTGTGCCGCCATTGATGACCGTTGAACGCCATTTCTTTACTTTAACCCTTGTGGCACAAGGCTTACTTACTATCGCCTTAGTCACGGGCATGATTTATTTACATAACTTCTTTGCCCCTGAACATATTCACAAAGCGATTTTCTCTTTTATTGCGTGGATTGTGTATAACATTTTATTGCTTGGGCAATGGAAATTACGCTGGCGTGGAAATCGGGTGCTAATTTACTCTATTTCAGGTATGATGTTGCTCTCGTTTGCCTATTTTGGCAGCCGAATGGTGTAATACCATATTGGATAGCGGTCAGATTTTTCTAAAAATTTGCAAAATTTTAGTGTTTTTTGACCGCTTGTGATTTACGAACATAGGACTTTCATTTTGGACAGTATCCCCCTGAGTAGTTTATTTATCTCTTTAGCTATTCTTCTGATTCTTTCAGCTTTCTTTTCTAGCTCTGAAACAGGGCTGATGTCATTAAACCGCTACCGTATGCGCCACCTTGTAGAAAAAGGGCATAAAGGCGCGAAGCTTGCCGAAAAACTGCTATCTCGTACAGATGTGTTACTAAGCTTGATCTTAATCTGTAATAACTTAGTTAATATTGCCGCATCAGCTATTGCAACTATGATTGGTATGCAACTTTCAGGCGAAGCGGGGGTTGCGATTGCAACGGGGTTGTTGACCTTTGTCATGCTCGTTTTCTCTGAAATTTTGCCAAAAACGATTGCAGCCCTTTACCCTGAAAAAGTGGGTTTTACGGTCAGTTATCTGTTAATGCCATTACAAAAACTGCTCATGCCATTGGTGTTCTTTATGAACTTAATCATTAATGGTTTGATGAAGTTACTCCGTATTCGCAAATCAGAAAAATCAGGGTTGAGTAGTGAAGAACTACGCAGTGTCGTGCTTGAAGCGGGTAAATTTATTCCAACGGCTCACCAAGAGATGCTTGTGTCCATTTTAGACATGGAAAAAGTAACGGTAGATGACATTATGGTTCCCCGTAATGACATTGGCGGTATCGATATTGAAGATGACTGGAAATCGATCATGCGCCAGCTCACAGGAGCCGCTCACAACCGTGTGGTGATTTATAAAGGCAACATGGATAAAAATATTCTCGGTATGCTACGTGTTCGAGAAGCGTTCCGTCTAATGCTTGAACGTAATGAATTTACCAAAGAACAATTAGTGCGTGCGGTAGATGAGGTTTATTTTATCCCTGAAGGTACACCATTAAATACCCAGTTGATGAATTTCAAAAATAACAAAGAGCGTATTGGCTTGGTTGTAGATGAATATGGCGACATTAAAGGTTTAATTACTCTTGAAGATATTTTGGAAGAAATCGTGGGTGAATTTACCACTTCCACAGCGCCATCTTTAGAAGAAGAAGTGAAACCACAGTCAGATGGCTCCGTTTTAATTGAAGGTTCTGCAAATTTAAGAGACCTAAATAAACTCTTTGATTGGAACTTGCCGATTAATGAAGTGCGTACATTCAATGGGCTCATTTTGGAACATCTTGAGAAAATCCCAGATGAAGATACGGAATTTACGCTATTGAATCTTAAAGTCACTATACTAGAAGTGTCGGATAATATGGTCAAACTAGCGAGAGTTGAACCTATTAAACAAGATGAATCATAGAAAAGGCTGGGCATTTATGCCCACCTAATCTTTTAAAATCCCATCAATTTTCTCTATTTTTCCGTTTTCTAATCGGAATAGCTCACATTTTACATTCTTTGTTTTGATAGAACCTTGTCATTAAGGTAAAATCTCATCTTATTTTGTAACCAAAAGATAACGATAATGACAACGCAACTTTCCTTAGAGCAGATTTTAACGCTAACTAAAGCCGATATGCAGGCGGTTGATCAAGCCATTCTGAATGAACTCAACTCTCAAGTGGTGCTGATTAATCAGCTTGGGCATTACATTATCAGCGGTGGCGGTAAACGCATTCGTCCGTTGATTGCGGTATTAACGGCAAATGCTTTGAATTATCAAGGCAAAGAGCATATCACCTGTGCCGCTTTTGTGGAGTTTATCCATACGGCAACGTTGCTACACGATGATGTGGTGGACGAGTCGGATATGCGTCGTGGGCGTGAAACGGCAAATGCTCGTTTTGGCAATGCAGCAAGCGTGTTGGTCGGTGATTTTATTTATACCCGAGCTTTTCAGATGATGGCAAGTTTGCGTTCCCTTGATGTGTTGCAGGTAATGTCTGATGCAACCAACGTGATTGCGGAAGGGGAAGTTCAGCAGTTGATGAATGTAAACGACCCTGAAACGACTGAAGCGAACTATATGCAGGTCATTTACAGCAAAACTGCCCGCTTGTTTGAAGCGGCAAGTCAATGTTCAGCAATCGTATCAGGGGCGGATCAAGCGACAGTTCTTGCAATGCGTGATTACGGGCGTTATCTCGGCACGGCATTCCAGTTAGTCGATGATATTTTGGATTACAGTGCTAATGCAGAACAATTAGGTAAAAATATCGGCGATGATTTAGCCGAAGGCAAACCGACCTTACCACTGTTACACGCAATGCGTAGCGGTAATGCCGAACAAGCGGCGTTAATTCGTGAAGCGATTGAACAGGGCGGAAAACGTGAAGCATTAGATGAGATCTTGGCAATTATGGCAGAGCATAAGTCGTTGGATTACACAATGGCACGAGTCAAACAAGAAGCCCAAAAAGCCGTTGATGCGGTGGCGATTTTGCCTGAAAGCGACTATAAACAAGCGTTGATCTCACTGGCGTATTTGTCAGTGGATCGTTCTTATTAATTTAAATAGATATATTGTAGGGACGCCACGCTGGCGTCCGTTGAATATCGCTTTTGCGTAAAGGTTAGATTAGATGGACGCCAGCGTGGCGTCCCTACTTATTTATGTGGAAAGAATGACAGAACAAACCCAACAACCCAAAGACCATATTGAAAGCGTGCGAGCTCGCCGCCGTGCACAAAATCAGAAAAAAGACCCAAACGCCCCTTTTGTGCGTGAAAAACTAGAACTGCCAAACGGACACAACAAGCTGCTGTTACACTCTTGCTGTGCCCCTTGTTCAGGCGAAGTGATGGAAGCGATCCACGCATCAGGGATCGAATTTGCGATCTACTTCTACAACCCAAACATTCACCCACTCAAAGAATATTTGCTACGCAAAGAAGAGAACATTCGCTTTGCGGAAAAACACGGCATTCCGTTTATTGATGTTGATGACGACTACGAAAATGACCGCAAAGAGTGGTTTAAAAAAGCAGAAGGAATGGAGTGGGAGCCAGAGCGTGGCATTCGTTGCACAATGTGCTTTGATATGCGTTTTGAGAAAACCGCCAAATATGCTCACGATAACGGTTACCCTGTTTTCACCAGCTGTTTAGGCATTTCCCGTTGGAAAGATATGAACCAAATCAACAGCTGCGGACACCGTGCGGCAGCGGCTTATGACGATGTGGTTTATTGGGATTATAACTGGCGTAAAAACGGCGGTTCACAACGTATGATCGAAATCAGCAAACGTGAGCGTTTCTATCAGCAAGAGTACTGTGGCTGTGTTTATTCGTTGCGTGATAGCAATAAATGGCGATTAGAAACAGGTCGCCAGCGGATTGAGATCGGGAAATTGTATTATTCGCCTGATTAGTAGGGTGGGTCTTGACCCACCACTAACGAATGCGATTTTTTTATGGTGGGTCAAGACCCACCCTACAAGTTTTACAAGCGGTGCATTTTCGTAAATTTTTTACATTTTGATATTGAGACGAGGAATAAATAATGGACTTTTGGCACGGTTTTCTGATTATTACAGGGATCCACATTTTAGCGGCGATTTCCCCCGGTCCAGATTTTATCTTTGTCTCACAGCAAACCTTAAGCCGTGGGCGAATGGCAGGGATTATTTGCGCCTTAGGTGTAGGTTTAGGTTTCGGCGTACATATTTTGTACTCGGTGCTCGGTTTGGCGGCGGTGATTGCCAATGCGGCGTGGCTGCTTACGGCGATTAAAATTATCGGCGGTGCTTATTTGGTTTACTTGGGCTATCACGGTTTACGTGCGAAAGCCAAAAACGAAGTGGTTGAAATTAAACAAGAAACTGTTGCCCCTGAAAGCCTTTGGAAAACCTTATGGAAAGGCTTTTTATGTAACGTGTTAAACCCAAAAGCGCCCGTTTACTTGGTGTCGGTGTTTACCGTAGTACTTTCGCCTGAAATGCCGTTGTGGCAATTAAGCATTTACGGTGGTTGGATGATGTTCTTACTGTTTGCGTGGTTTGCAACAGTCGCCTTTTTGCTCTCCATTCCGTCTGTAAACCGCCAATTCCAAAAAGCAGGACACTGGATTGACCGAGTACTCGGAGCAGTAATGATGGGACTTGGTGTTAAAGTAGTGGCGAGTTAAGCGGTCAGTTTTTTATATTATTTTACAAATCCAAAAGAGGAATAAAAATGTCTAAATTTGCAATGGTTTTCCCAGGACAAGGTTCACAAGCGGTTGGAATGTTAGCCGATCTTGCACCGGTTTACCCTGTGGTAGAACAAACATTCAAGCAAGCCAGCGATGTGCTTGGCTATGATTTATGGGATTTAGTCCAAAACGGCACGGCGGAAGATTTGGGTAAAACCGAACGTACGCAACCCGCGTTGTTAGCAGCGTCGGTGGCCCTTTTCCGTATTTGGCAAGAAAAATTCCCAGAGCAGAAACCGGCGGTTATGGCAGGGCATAGCTTGGGCGAATATTCAGCGTTGGTTTGTGCTGGCGTGTTGGATTTCCAAGATGCGATCAAGTTAGTGGAACTGCGTGGTCAAGCAATGCAAAGTGCTGTACCAGCGGGAACTGGTGCGATGTTTGCGATTATCGGCTTGGATAATGAAGCGATCATCAAAGCGTGCGAACAAGCAGCGAGCGAAATTGGCGAAGTGGTTTCAGCAGTAAACTTCAACTCACCAGGGCAAGTGGTGATTGCGGGTACGAAAGCGGCGGCAGAGCGTGCAGGTGAATTATGTAAAGAAGCAGGGGCAAAACGTGCTTTACCATTAGCGGTGAGCGTGCCTTCACACTGTGCCTTAATGAAACCTGCGGCAGAAAAATTAGCGGCAGCATTGCAAAATATTCAGCTAAACGCACCGCTTGTTCCAGTAATTAACAACGTGGATGTGGCGGTTGAGACTGATGCGGATAAAATCCGTGATGCATTGGTACGTCAGCTTTACAGCCCAGTGCGTTGGACAGAAACGGTCGAAAAAATGGCACAAGATGGCGTAACGACCTTGTTTGAAATCGGTCCGAACAAAGTTTTAACGGGTTTAACCAGCCGTATCGTTAAAGAATTAACGGCGAAAGCGGTGAATGATGTGGCGTCATTTGATTCGGTAGAATTTTAATTATCAATTAAAAAATGATTGTAGGGGCGGGATTTATCCCCGCCCGAAACCATATCGATATTTTAACGGGTGGGGATAAACCCCACCCCTACGAAATTTACAAAAGGAATAAACAATGCAAAACAAAATCGCATTAGTGACGGGAGCAACCCGTGGTATTGGGCGAGCAATCGCAGAAGAATTAGTGGCAAAAGGGGCGTTTGTAATTGGTACAGCAACTTCTGAAAAAGGCGCAGAGTCCATTTCGGCATACCTTGGCGACAAAGGCAAAGGCTTGGTGTTAAACGTGGCAGATGCTGAATCAATTGAGCAAGTGCTTGCACAAATCAAAGAACAGTTCGGCGACATCGATATTTTAGTCAATAACGCAGGTATTACTCGTGATGGCTTATTGATGCGTATGAAAGAAGACGATTGGTTCGACATCATTCAAACCAACTTAACTTCAATCTACCGTTTATCTAAAGCAGTGTTACGTCCGATGATGAAAAAAGGCGGACGTATTATCTCTATCGGTTCGGTGGTTGGCTCAATGGGTAATCCAGGGCAAACAAACTACTGTGCGGCAAAAGCTGGTCTAGTTGGTTTCTCTAAATCATTGGCGAAAGAAGTCGCTTCTCGTGGTGTAACGGTAAACGTGGTTGCACCAGGCTTTATCGCAACGGATATGACAGATGAACTCACCGAAGATCAAAAAAATGCGATCTTAAGCCAAATCCCAGCGGGCAAACTTGGCTCTGCTCAGGATATTGCCAAAGCGGTAGCGTTTTTAGCATCTGATGATGCGGCTTATATTAACGGTGAAACCATTCACGTGAATGGTGGCTTATATATGAGCTAATCGCTTACAAGCGGTCTGTTTTTAACCGAATTTTGCAAAGGGTAAGATTCGGTTTTTCTTTTATTTTTTTATTTGGATAGTGTCTTTTGAAGGAGAGATAACGTATGAACAAAAATCTTTTTGTGATTGGCTTTATGTTATTTGCCGTCTTTTTTGGCGCAGGTAACCTTATTTTCCCACCTAAATTAGGATTTGATAGTGGGGCAGATTTCTGGACAGCAATTATTGGGTTTACATTAACAGGTGTTGGCTTACCATTGATTACAACGATTGTCGCCGCTTATTATGAGGGTGGTTATAAGAAGGCTCTTGAAAATATTAGTCCGATTATTTCTATTTTATTATTATCAGCCATCTATTTAACTATCGGTCCATTTTTTGCAATTCCTCGCACAGGGGCTACTGCCTATGATATGGCAATTGTCCCTTTTTTAGATGAACCTAGTGCAAGTTCTTTATTTATTTTTACAACGATTTATTTTGGTTTAGCATTATGGTTGAGTTTAAATCCAACAAAAATGGTAGATCGCATTGGTGCAATTTTAACGCCTGCATTATTAATTACCATTATTGCATTAGTGATTCGTGCAGTAATGCTTTTTTCAGGGGTTGAGACTACTGAATCAAAAAGCCTTGATATGCCACTTGCTACAGGATTATTAGATGGCTATCAAACAATGGATGCTTTAGCCGCTTTTGCGTTTTCAGTATTAGTAATTAATGCGATTAAAGCTAAAACAGTAGGGGCAACAAAACAAGAACTGATTAAACAGACGATTTATGCAAGTTTGATTGCGGCTATTTCACTTGCTGTTATCTATATTTCAATTGGTTGGATCGGTTATAAGATTCCACTTTCTGCAGAAACAGTCTCTATGGTAAATTCGAAGGGGCAAAATCTTGGAGTCTTTATTTTAAATGATACGGCAACACAAGCTTTTGGTGAGTTAGGTCGTACATTATTGGGCGTTATTGTTACCTTAGCTTGTTTAACTACGGCAATTGGTTTGATTGTAGCTACATCGTCTTACTTTAATAGCATTTTTCCAAAGGTCTCTTACAAAGTGTATGCAGTTATCTTTACTTTAATTGGTTTCGGCTTAGCAAATCAAGGTTTGAATGCGGTAATTAGTAAATCTATCCCAGTTCTTCTTGTGCTATTCCCAATTTCGATGACGACATTATTGGTCTTGTTAGTGAATTTATTTTTCCCATTACCTGCATTAGCACAGCGTCTAGCGATTATTTTTGCTACAGTTATTGCTATCTTATCTGTAGCAGGCGTAGAATTTACAAACAATCTCCCGCTTAAAGAATATTCAATGGAATGGCTATTATTTGCCTTCATAGGTTGTTTAGCTGGGTATTTTGGTTCGAAACTGTCTCGCTCAAATTAATTAAATAACGTGATATTGGGCATGAATGCCCGATTTGTATATATCCGTGGATCATATCCACGGATTTTTTATAGGAGTCTTTATGCCAGAATTACCTGAAGTTGAAACCAGCGTGAGAGGCGTTTCGCCTTATTTAGTGGGGCAGACCATTAAACAAATTATTGTTCGCCAACCCAAATTACGTTGGGAGATAAGCCCAGAGCTTTCTGAAATGCAAGGAGCAAGAATCCAAGAAATTGTGCGTCGTGCTAAGTATCTGATTCTACGTACAGATAAGGGCGATATTTTGGTTCATCTTGGTATGTCGGGGTCCTTAGGGATTTTGTCCGTAGATGATAAAAGTTTGGCAGGCAAGCATGATCATGTTGATTTAGTCACTGAAAATGGCGTCATTCTACGCTATAACGATCCTCGCAAATTTGGCGCTTGGCTTTGGACCGATAAGGCAGAAAATTCCACATTACTGATGAACTTAGGCCCAGAGCCACTTTCAGATGCTTTTACAAGCGGTCACTTATTTGAAAAAAGTCGCAAGAAAACAGTAGCGGTTAAAAACTTCATCATGAACAATGCAATTGTTGTCGGCGTTGGCAATATTTATGCTTGTGAGTCCCTTTTTATGGCGGGTATCCACCCTGAACTTGCTGCACAGAATTTGACTCGCCAACAGTGTGAGCGATTAGTGAATGTGATCAAGGATGTTCTAACTAAAGCGATTATTCAAGGCGGAACGACTCTGAAAGATTTTATTCAACCAGATGGAAAACCTGGCTATTTTGCTCAAGTATTACAAGTTTATGGACGTAAGGGTGAAGAATGTAATGACTGTGGCACGATTATTGAAGCAAAGGTAATTGGGCAACGAAATAGTTATTTTTGTCCTAAATGTCAGAGATTGCCGAGATGATGCTTCTCAGGGTATTGTTCTAAATTTCTTTGAACCGAACCTAGAGTAAAGTAAGAAAAAGTAGCAGTGTTGTTATTGTATAGTTAATTATTTTATAAAAATAAAAAAATAAGATGAAAATTAGAGCATATAGAGACATAAAATGAGATGTAGATCACGTTTTTGTGTAAATTATGTTGCCCTAATATCCCCTTTCCTTAGAATTCACTCCGAAATGATGTTTATTGATAATAAATTTATCCAATTTTATAAATTCCTCACATTAAGGAGAAACCAATGAGTATTGCTATTATCATAGCTACCCACGGTGTCGCCGCTGAGCAACTTCTCAAAACCACTGAGATGTTGATCGGTGAGCAAAGCGATGTGGCAACCATCGACTTTGTGCCAGGCGAAAATGCCGAAACGATTATGGGTAAATATCAAGAGAAATTAGCGAACGAACTCGCCCATTGCGATCAAGTGCTATTTCTTGTCGATACTTGGGGCGGTAGTCCGTTTAATGCGGCAAACCGTGTGTCTGAAGGCAAAGAGAATATGGACATTGTTACGGGCGTGAACGTGCCAATGTTAGTTGAAACCTTTATGGCTCGTGATGATGGCCCTTCGTTAGAAGAGCTAGTGGAAGTCGCACTTGAAACGGGTCGTTTAGGTGTGCGTGCTTTACGCTATCAGGAAAAAGAAGACGCTCCAGCACAGCCTGCACCAGCTGCTCAAGCACCTGCTCAACCACAAGTCGCTCAGGTTAATCAAGAAGGTAACTTGGTGATTGGTCTTGCTCGTATTGACGACCGCTTAATTCACGGTCAAGTGGCAACTCGTTGGACGAAAGAGAGCCGAGTAACACGAATCGTGGTGGTAAACGATGATGTGGCAAAAGATTCTGTCCGCTCAACCATGCTGAAAAGCGTTGCACCACCAGGGGTAACGGCACACGTTGTGCCTGTGGATAAGATGATCCGCGTTTACAACAACCCTGAATATGCGAATGAACGTATGATGTTATTGTTCACGAATCCAACGGATGTTGTGCGTTTAATGGAAGCAGGCGTTGAGTTTAAATCAATCAATATCGGCGGTATGGCATATCGTGATGGTAAGAAAATGATCACCAGTGCGGTGGCGGTAGATGATAAAGATATTGAAGCCTTTAAAGCCCTTGATGCAAAAGGCATTGAGCTTGATGTGCGTAAAGTATCAAATGATAGCCGTCAATATATGATGGATTTACTCAAGAAAAATAACTTAATCTAAGGAAATTATTATGGAAATTTCTACTTTACAAATCGTATTAGTCTTTCTTGTCGCCTGTATTTCAGGGATGGGATCGATCCTTGATGAATGGCAAACTCACCGTCCGTTAATCGCTTGTACCTTAGTTGGTATCGTGTTAGGCGATATGAAAACGGGGATTATTGTTGGCGGTTCATTAGAATTATTAGCTTTAGGCTGGATGAATATCGGTGCGGCACTTGCACCTGATGCAGCACTCGCTTCTGTGGTTTCAACCATTTTAGTGATTGTCGGCGGTCAAGATATTCCAACTGCAATTGCTTTAGCGATTCCACTTGCAGCAGCAGGTCAGGTTTTAACTTATGTAGTGCGTGCAATTACCGTCGGTTTCCAACACGCAGCAGACAAAGCCGTTGAAACAGGGGATTTAAACAAACTAGATTGGATCCACCGTTCTGCGTTATTACTCCAAGCAATGCGTATTGCCATTCCTGCTTTAATCGTGGCGATGACCGCAGGTACAGATACCGTTCAATCATTATTAGCGGCTATTCCACTAGTAGTGACCACGGGTCTTAAAATTGCAGGGGGCTTTATTGCTGTCGTGGGTTATGCAATGGTTATCAATATGATGCGTGCAGGTCACTTAATGCCATTCTTCTATGCGGGTTTTGTGATTGCTGCATTTACCGACTTCAACCTTGTTGCATTAGGGGTATTAGGTACCATCATTGCTATCGTTTATATCCAGCTTCACCCGAAATACAACCAAAGTAAACAAGTGGTGCAAGTAGTAAACCAATCAAACAACGACCTTGACAACAGATTAGACTAAGGAAGTACGACTATGACAACTGAAATCAAAAAAGTAACACAGAGCGATTTAAATGCGGTGGTACGCCGTTCTAATCTCTTCCAAGGTTCTTGGAACTTCGAGCGTATGCAGGCATTAGGTTTTGCTTATTCAATGGTCCCTGTGATCAAACGCTTATACCCAGATCCAAATTCACAAGAACGTAAAGACGCCATCAAACGCCACCTTGAGTTCTTCAACACCCAACCATTCGTTGCCGCACCGGTTTTAGGTGTAACCATTGCGATGGAAGAAGAGCGTGCTAACGGTAAACCGATTGATGATGCCGCAATCAACGGGATCAAAGTCGGCTTAATGGGACCATTAGCCGGCGTGGGCGACCCAATTTATTGGGGGACAGCACGTCCCGTATTCGCTGCATTAGGGGCTGGTGTGGCTTTGACTGGCAGCTTATTAGGTCCATTGCTTTTCTTTGTGTTGTTTAACCTTGTGCGTTTAGCAACCCGTTACTACGGCGTGGTTTATGGCTACAAAAAAGGCTTGAACGTAGTGCAAGATATGAGCGGCGGTTTATTACAAAAATTAACCGAAGGTGCGTCAATCCTTGGCTTGTTCATTATGGGGGCTTTAGTTCAGAAATGGACGAGCATTAACGTTCCGCTTGTGGTTTCTACCATTCAAAAACAAGACGGCACAACCGAAATCACCACGGTACAATCTATCTTAGATAGCTTAATGCCAGGTTTATTACCGTTACTCTTAACCTTTGCTTGTATGTGGTTATTGCGTAACCGTGTGAATGCACTTTGGATTATCATCGGCTTCTTCGTGATTGGTATCTTTGGTGCTTGGACAGGTATCCTTGCATAATAAAATAGATAAATAAAAGGCCTTGGATGTAATTTTATATTCAAGGCCTTTTTCTATATTTTTAAGAGTTGCTCGATTTAGTTCAGAGTCATGTATAGTTATAAAAAAACGCAATCATAAGATTGCGTTTTTTGTTTATTAACGAAGTGGCTGATTTAATGGAACTTCAGGGTCTGGCTGTTGAGTAATACGGTTACGTAAATCACGACGGATTACTTCGATTGTCCAGAACCAGAATATATGACCAACTAATTCAGAAATATGTTCATATAATGGCCATTCTGCAACAGGTGGTGTTAAACCTAACGCTGGGAATGTGATGTAGTGAACACAAATGTTTGCGATAATACCCGCACCGATACCTTGCCAGAATTTAATTTTCGGGAAGATTTCAGCCACGATACAGTAACCAATGGCGAACACTAATGAGAAAATCATATGGGTTACACCAATTGAGTTAAATGGATGATCTGCAAACATAAATGCAACAGTTTGATAAGGGTCGATACCAATGTAGTCGCGTAAGAATACCGCAGGTGGGTTTAGTACCGCACGTGAACATTGTTCTAATGCGCCATTCATTGCTAATGCACCAGAATTTAATGCATCTAACACAGGTTGTGGACACGCAGCCGTGAATAAATCAATTGGACTACGTGGTGGGAATGGGTGCTCTGCACCCCATTTTACGAATGCAGAGATGATACCTGCAACGATACCAACGAATACCGCAACACCAAAACGGCGGCGAGATGGATCTGTTTGTTGAAATAAGCTCATAGTTGCTCTCCGATTGAAATTAATTTATTGCTTGAAATAATTATCAAGACAATTCCATTCTACAAAAACTTTATTGATTTTGAGTGAAAAATAACTCATTAATTGATGTATATCAAACCAAGCGAATAACAAGGGGTAAGATTTACAAGAATCTTACAATAAAAAATAATAATGAGAATGATTGACAATTTATTTTTAATGTGTAAACATTTTAAATGTTTCTTGTTGAGAATTGTTTTCAATAATAAATATGTGTGAGAAGTATTTATCTAAGGAAGAAAAGACATATGAAAAAATTCAAACTACTCCCTGTATCCGCTATGGTATTAGGTGCATTGTATGTAGGTTCAGCATTTGCAGAAAATAATGAGACAATGGCTCTTGATACTATTAATGTAACAGACCATCAAGGTTTAAAAGTTAAAAGTAATATTGTGACAACACAGAAAAAAGATGAGAGTGTTGAAACGGATTTACGTGGCTTACTTAAAGACGAACCGGCAATTGGTATGGGAGGTGGCAACGGAACTTCTCAATACCTATACATTCGTGGTATGGGACAAAACTCAATTGACGTGAAAGTGGATAACGCCTATTCAGACAGCCAAATTCACTACCACCAAGGTCGCCATATGTTAGATCCTGCGTTAGTGAAAGTAGTTTCTGTACAAAAAGGGGCTGGTAGTGCCTCTGCAGGTATCGGTCAAACCAATGGTGCGATTGTAGCGAAAACGTTAGATGCCGATGATTTATTAAAAAACAGTAGCCATAAAAATTTTGGTGCGAAAGTAAACGCAGGCTATAACAGCAATGATGGTTATAACTATGGCTTATCTACTTTCGGCAAAAATGACACATTCGACTTTGTCGCAGCGGTAAATGGTGTGAATGAAGACGATTATAAAGGCGGTAAACATTATAAAAACGGTTTAGATGGCTCAACTCGTGTGCCTTATAGTGCATTAGATAAATTAAGCTATTTATTCAAAGTTGGAGCAAACGTAGGAAACCATCGTTTTGTATTAAGCCATATGAAAGAGCAATATAAAGGCGATCGTACCGTTCGTGAAGAATTTACCGTAGATAATTCTCCAGGTAGTCGTTTAACTTCTGCTCGCCAAGCTCCAGCAGAACGTAAAATGACTGTAACCAACACTAACTTAGAATGGACAGGTAAAGAGTTAGGCTTTGCGAAAGAAGCAACTGCTAACGTTTATCACTTAGTACATGGTCGTTGGTCTGCGGATGATTCAGGTAATGGCTATGCTGGCGGTAAATCAAACCAAGGTTCTACCAAAACAAAAGTAGAAACCATCGGTGCAAACATTAACTTCGACTCAGAATTACATGAAAACGTGTTATTGAAATACGGTGTGAACTATCGTAATCAAGAAGTAAAACCAAACAAATTCTTCCGTGCAGGCGTGGTAAACCAAGAAAAACGTGATGTTGGCGTTTATGCAGAAGCAATTACTGCCATCAAAGATGTAATTTTAACCACAGGTTTACGTTACGATCACTTCCAATTTAAAGCAATGGACGGAAAAAAAGTTAGCGATGGTGCAGTAAACCCAAGTGTGGGCTTAGTTTATCAACCAGTTGAACACCTTACATTAAGTGCTAGCCACAACTACGCAACCCGTAGCCCACGTATGCATGATGCGTTAATGGCTCATGGTGCTCGTGGTGTAGTATCTATTGCAAATGGAACTAAAGCAGAAAAAGCACGTAATACCGAAATTGGCTTCAACTATGATAACGGTATTTGGGGCTTTGAGGGTAGCTACTTCTGGCAAAATATCAAAGATGCATTAGGTACTTCAACAGGTCGTAACAACCACTTATGTGATGGTACAAACCTTCAATGTGCATCTGACATCATCAACGCAGGTAAAATCAAAAATAGCGGTTATGAATTAGCAGCCTTTGTTAATTATAATGGTTTCTTTGGTCGTCTAGGCGTAGCGTATAGCAAACCACGTTTCTATGGCGAAAAATTAAGTGCAAACCCTGAATATGCAGCAGCGACAGGTAGAACTTGGACTGGTACTTTAGGTTATCGCTTTGAAAAACCGAACCTAGAAATTGCTGTACATCATCGCCAAGTTGAAGGTTTAGATGCGAAAGATAACTTCTTCTTAAGCAATGCAACCGTACAAGCTGCAACCAAAGGTAAATCTGGCTATGGTGTAACTGACTTAACCGCAAACTGGAAACCATTTGGCACAGATAAAATGAACGTAAACTTTGCGATCAATAACATCGGTAACAAAAACTACATTCCTCACTGGCAACGTAGCGAATTACCAGGTACTGGTCGTGAATATCGTGTAGCGGTAAATTACACGTTCTAATCATTTCACTAATGTTCACCTATCAATAACGCTCGATTTTCGGGCGTTATTTTTTTGTGCGTTAAATTAATCCCCATTTGATTCCCTTCCCCCGTTTACGGGGGAAGGGAAGCTGGTACACAATATATAGCAAACGTTTGCGTAATCCGTTATAATCTCGCCAACTTTCTTTTTCTACTTAACGGAACTGCTCAATGAACGTACAAACCTTTCGTGGCTCACCTGCCTTATCTGACTTTCGTTTAAACCAACTTCAGCAAAAATTCCAGCAAAATCAACTACCTGTAAAATCAGTCTATGCCGAATATTTGCATTTTGTGGAGCTAAACCGACCGCTTGTTGCCGATGAAACCCAAAAAATTCAAGAGCTGTTGCATTACGGACCAACCCTTGCGGAACACGAGCCTGTGGGCTTCTGTTTGATTGTTACGCCCCGTGTTGGCACGATTTCGTCTTGGTCGTCCAAGGCAACGGATATTGCTCACAACTGTGGTTTAGATGCGGTGAACCGTATCGAGCGTGGCTTAGCCTACTATTTTGAGTTTGAACAGGCGTTAAATGAAGAACAGCTCACGACACTCAAAGGCTTGTTGCACGACCGTATGTTAGAAACGGTTTTAACCGATGAAAGCCAAGCGAGCCAGCTGTTTGCTCAACACGAGCCGAAGCCGTTTACCACCGTTGATATTTTAAACGGCGGTCGCAAGGCGTTGGAAGTGGCGAACGTAGAATTAGGTTTGGCGTTGGCGGAAGATGAAATTGATTATTTGGTTGAGAATTTTACGGCGTTAAACCGCAATCCGCACGACATTGAGCTGTATATGTTCGCACAAGCGAACTCGGAGCATTGCCGCCATAAAATTTTCAATGCGGATTGGACAATTGACGGCGAAAAACAGGAAAAATCGCTGTTTAAGATGATCAAAAATACCTTTGAGAAAACCCCTGACTATGTGCTGTCTGCCTATAAAGACAATGCGGCGGTAATGGAAGGCTCAACGGTGGGGCGTTTCTTCCCTGATCAAGATGGGCAGTATCGCTATCATCAAGAAGACGCCCATATTTTAATGAAGGTCGAAACCCACAACCACCCGACCGCCATTTCGCCGTTCCCAGGGGCAGCGACAGGTTCGGGCGGTGAGATCCGTGATGAAGGGGCGACAGGGCGTGGAGCCAAACCGAAAGCTGGTTTAACAGGCTTTTCGGTATCGAACTTGGTGATCCCAAACTTTGAACAGCCGTGGGAAAATCCGCTTTCTAAGCCAAATCGTATCGCTTCGGCGTTGGATATTATGATCGAAGGCCCACTCGGCGGCGCGGCGTTTAACAATGAATTTGGTCGCCCTGCGTTGCTCGGCTATTTCCGTACCTATGAAGAAAAAGTAAACAGTTCTGGCGGAGAAGAAGTGCGTGGTTACCACAAGCCGATTATGCTCGCTGGCGGTATCGGCAACATTCGTGCTGAACACGTGCAAAAAGGCGAAATTCCAGTAGGAGCGAAGTTAATCGTGCTGGGTGGCCCTGCGATGAACATCGGCTTGGGCGGCGGTGCGGCTTCGTCAATGGCTTCAGGTAAATCAAAAGAAGATTTAGACTTTGCGTCAGTACAACGTGAAAATCCTGAAATGGAACGCCGTTGCCAAGAAGTGATCGACCGCTGCTGGCAGCTGGGCGATGAGAACCCGATTTTATTTATTCACGATGTCGGGGCGGGCGGTTTGTCGAACGCAATGCCAGAATTAGTCCACGATGGCAACCGTGGCGGTCAGTTTGATTTACGCAAAATTTTATGCGATGAAAAAGGAATGTCGCCACTCGAAATCTGGTGTAACGAATCGCAAGAGCGTTATGTGTTAGCGGTGGCAGCGGATAAATTGCCGTTGTTTGAAGCGCTTTGCAAACGTGAGCGAGCGCCCTATGCGGTCATCGGCGAAGCGACTGAAGAGAAACATTTAACCTTGGCTGACGACCATTTCGGCAATAATCCGATTGATTTACCGATGAATGTGTTACTCGGCAAAACCCCGAAAATGCACCGTCAAGTTTCGTCAAAAACCGTGCAAAACCCACCGCTTGTACAAGAGAACATTCAATTAAAAGAAGCGTTCCACCGTGTGTTACGCTTGCCTGTGGTGGCAGAAAAAACCTTCTTAATTACCATTGGCGACCGCTCGGTGACGGCGATGGTAGCTCGTGATCAAATGGTCGGCCCGTGGCAAATTCCTGTGGCGGATTGTGCGGTTACTACCGCTTCACTTGACAGCTATCACGGCGAAGCGATGTCAATGGGCGAACGTGCACCAGTGGCGTTGCTCGACTTCGGGGCTTCCGCTCGCTTAGCCGTGGCAGAAAGTATTACTAACATCGCCGCAACAAACATTGGCGACATTAAACGCATCAAACTCTCGGCAAACTGGATGTCGGCGGCAGGACACGCTGGCGAAGATGCAGGCTTATATGAAGCCGTGAAAGCCGTGGGCGAAGAGCTTTGCCCAACGCTCGGCATTACCATTCCTGTGGGTAAGGACTCGATGTCAATGCGTACCACCTGGGAAGAGAACGGTGAACAAAAAGCCGTGACCGCACCGCTTTCGCTAGTGATTTCAGCATTCGCCCGTGTGGAAGATGTGCGTAAAACCGTGACACCACAATTACGCACCGACAAAGGGGCAACTCGCTTGTTATTGTTGGATTTAGGCGAAGGCAAAAATCGCTTAGGGGCAACAGCGTTGGCTCAAGTCTATAAACAGCTTGGCGATAAACCGGCGGACGTGGTGAACGTGGAAACCTTGAAAAACTTCTTCAACGCAATGCAAGCCCTTGTTGCAGAAGAGAAATTACTTGCCTACCACGACCGTTCAGACGGCGGTTTAATCACCACCCTTGCGGAAATGGCGTTCGCAGGTAACTGTGGCGTATCGGCTCACATTACAGCATTGGGCGACAACGATTTAGCGGTGTTATTCAATGAAGAACTTGGTGTGGTTATCCAAATCAAAGAAAGCGACTTGAACGCCGTGCGTGATGTGTTGAAAGCCCACAACTTGCTCCACATTACCAAAGATATTGGCTCGGCAACGGAAGGCGACTTGTTTGAAATCACTAGTGGCACTCGCAAATTACTCAGCGAAAAACGCTCTGAATTGCGTGGTATTTGGGCAGAACTCACCCACCAAATGCAACGTTTACGTGATAACCCAGAGTGTGCCGACCAAGAATTTGAAACCAAAAAAGACCCAAATAACAAAGGCTTATCCGCATTTTTAACTTACGATGTAAACGAAGACATCGCGGCACCATTTATCAACAAAGGCGTGAAACCGACCATTGCGATCTTGCGTGAACAGGGCGTAAACAGCCACTATGAAATGGCGGCGGCTTTCGACCGTGCAGGCTTCAACGCCATTGACGTGCATATGAGCGACTTAATGGCAGGCAGACGCAACCTTGCCGACTTCAACGCTTTAGTGGCGTGTGGCGGTTTCTCTTACGGTGATGTGTTAGGTGCAGGCGGCGGCTGGGCGAAATCAATCTTGTTCAACCCAATGTTGCGTGATCAATTCAGCCAATTCTTCGCGAATCCAAACACATTGGCGTTAGGCGTGTGCAACGGTTGCCAAATGGTCTCAAACTTGGCGGAAATTATCCCCGGCACCGAAAACTGGCCACGCTTCGTGCGTAACAAATCTGAACGTTTTGAAGCCCGTGTTGGCTTGGTGAAAATCAACGACACCAACTCACTTTGGTTCAGCGGAATGGCAGGCAGCCATATGCCGATTGCAGTATCTCACGGCGAAGGACAGGTAGAGTTCAAGCGGTCAGATCAGCTTGAAAATTTGCAAAAACAGAACTTGGTGATCGCTCAATACATCGACAACAACGGCAACCCAACGGAAGTCTACCCAGCCAACCCGAACGGCTCAGTAAATGGCATTACCGCAATCTCAAACCTAGACGGACGAGTCGCCATTATGATGCCACACCCAGAACGTGTGTTCCGTGCCGTGAGCAACTCTTGGTATCCAGAAGATTGGAGCGAAGACGGGGCTTGGATGAGATTGTTTAGGAATGCGAGAGTAACACTTAAATAATTAGACGTAGATAAAGAAAAGGAGATTATCAAATTTTGCCTTTTATAATATTACCTTGTATGTTAAAAATCTAATGAACAAGATTCCAAAATGGAATATGATCTGAAATATAAGCGGACTATAGTAAAAATTATATTATGAGATATCAAGATTATAATCATCATACATTAAGTAGATTCTTTTATCCTATAGAAATTTCTTCATTTAATGGCCAATCAGATAAGAAAAAAATTATCATAGAAACTGCGATTAAGAATCTTTATGGAAAAGTAGAGGATAACTTCTATATAACGTTAATGAATAAAAAAGTTGTTTTTTATTCACATGATCTTTCGTTTAATATTTTGTACAGAAAAATAACAGGTGATTTATTGAAATTATATGAAAGTAGAACGCCTTCTAGAAATGAAATCATAAAAAGTTTATTATCTGTTCTTAGAGAAAGTTTTCCATATAAGTTATTTAAGCTAGACATTGCTAGTTTTTATGAAAGTTTTGATAAAGAAAAATTAATGTATGATATACATAATTTAAAAGAACTATCTACATTTAGTAAAAATTTTATTTTATTCACATTAAATACATGCAATAAAAAAGTGCAAGAAGATTATCCAGTGATATCTGTTTCATTACCTAGAGGTGTTAGTTTTAGTGGAACTATAGCAAATATTTTTATGAGTGACTTTGATAACTATGTAAAAAACAATAGTAATATTTTTTATTATTCTAGATTCGTTGATGATATTATTATTGTTTCCAACAAAGAAGTGGATGATAATCATTTACTAAATAAGCTTCAAGAAAAATTATATGACGGGTTAATATTCAATGAAAAGAAAAAATTTATAAGTGAGAGTACTAGTGATTTTACTTTTGATTATCTAGGATACAGCATTCATAAATCTACTAATCTTACAGATGTTGGCAATACATTTAAAAGTAAAAAGGAGTATTATAAGTTAGAGGTTACAATGTCATCTAAAAAGATAAATAAGATAAAAGGTAGAATATCTAGATGCTTATTAGAATATTTAAGAGATAGGAATGAAGAATTATTAATCGATAGACTTAGGTTTTTAGCATCAAATAAATATATAAGAGATAAAAAAACTTTGAAAAGAAGAATAAATGGCATAAGGTATAGCTATCCATTATTAACAAATGATTCTGCTCTTGATGAGCTAGATAAGTTTATGTTATTTTTATTATATTCAGGTAAGTCTAGGTTAAGTGTTTTAATAAAAAATAATTTGTCTGCAAAACTAAAGAAAAAAATAACACATGTATCATTCAAAAGATTTTATAATAACAATGTATTTTTTTCATTCTCACCATTAAAAATAATTAAGATACAGAGATGTTGGAAATATGAGTAAATATATACTAATAAACCACTTAGATTATCACAGAATAGTTTTAACTGAGACTATTCCATTTGAAACTCCTATTATTTTCTCTAATGAAGGATTTTATAGGTTATTTAAGAATAAAGACAGATTACCAGAAAGACATAAGAAAATGATCGATGTTTTCTGTTCACTAAACAAACCATCTAAGCCGTTCAAATATAAAATATATAAAAAGAATAATGAATTTAGAACACTGTCTTTAATTCATCCAGCATCTCAATTAAAATTAGCCATGATATATGAAAATTTCGATAACCTTATTTTATATTATTGTTCTAAAAGTAAGGCTTCTATACGTTTCCCTAAGAAAATTGCTTCTAAATATTATTGCCAGTATTTTCCAAATTTTAAGGATTTATATAAATATAAGGATGGCGTAATTTCAACTACATTAAATGAATTATATACCATACATGCCCCATCCTATTTTTCTTATGGGGGATTTGATCGATTATACAAGTTCTTTGATTCTAAATTATTTATTGATCTAGAGAAAAAATATAAGTGCTTAAAAGTAGTTGATATTTCTAAATGCTTTGAAAATATATATACACATAGCATTTCTTGGGCAGTAAAAAATAAAGAAACAATAAAAGCTAATTTAAAGGGAAAAAACTCTTCATTTGGAGATGAATTTGATAGTCTTATTCGAGATGGAAACCATAATGAAACGCATGGAATACCTATAGGACAAGAAATAAGTAGAATATTTGCAGAAATAATCCTGCAAAAGATTGACAATAATATTATAAATGATCTATCTACTGAAAACATAATTTATGGAAAAGATTATGTATTTAAGAGATATGTTGATGATTATTATATTTTTCACAACGGTATTAATGAAGATAAAATTTATCTTACAATTGTAAATAAATTATCAGATTATAATCTTCATGTAAATAAATCAAAAGTAAATGATTATGTTAGGCCATTTATTACAAACAAAACAAAATCAATTATTGAAATAAAAAATATAATTAATGACCTAATGTCTATGTTTTTTGATGATTATAAAAAAATAGCGGTCTTAAAAAAATATTTGATTATCATGCGGTTTTTAGAAATTTTATAAATAAAATAAAAGTATCAATGGACACAAATAAGGTGTCTTTTGATGAAATGAATGCTTTTATAGTAGCAGTGTTATCTAAAAGAATTAGAAAGATTATAGATGTTTACGACAATAGAATCCTACCAGAAAATAAAGGTAGTATCAAAGATATATTAATGTTGTTGTTGGAGATAATATTTTATTATTATTCAATTCAACCTAGCGCAAATAATTCATATTCTATATCTTCAAATATTATAATGTTAGTTTATTTTTTTAAGAAAAACTTATGTGAGTTTAGCTATGAATTAGAATTACATTATATAGATCTTGTTACATTATGTATAGAAGATATGAGTAAAAACAAAGAGTGTAGCGTTGAAGTGTTAAATCTATTACTGTCAACAAAAGTTATTTCTAATGAGTTACAATACTCTTCAGAATTTATTAAAAAAAACTTTGTAGATAAAAAAGAAATTAATTACTTTGGCTATATATCTTTATTAAGATATTGTGAAAATAAAGAATCTTATACAGAATTGAAATCATCAGTTATTGAGAGAATAATAGAAAGCTTTAAGGATAAAGAGTCTATATTAAAGGATTCAGAAAAAACACATTTATTTCTAGACTTTATTTTTTGCCCTTATGTAAATAGAGATGATAGGAGAAGAATTTATAATAGAATTATTGCGGGTAATGATACTATGTTACAATTAAGTCAATCCGATAATAACAGTCTAAATGAATTTTTTGATTTTATTGATAAAAATTTCTTTTTTACTAATTGGAGAGAGATAAATTTACACAACCTTTTGTTAAAAAGAGAGTTGAGAAAAGTATACTAACATGATATACTTACGAGGTATTTTACACTACTTAAACTTGGTAACAAGTTTTCTATTTATAGTTCATATATTCATACTATAGAATAATTTGCTATAGCTGTTCTACTGTATGATGTTATTGAGATAGTTATACTATATAGCTATCACACACTTAGTGTAAAATACACTGAAGGCACATAGACATATATCTATGTGCCTTTTTTATTAGCATAATAGACAAAATTGTTGCTAAAAAGTAGCTTAAAGCCTTATAGTACAAGGCTTTAAGCCTACTTTTTGAAATATGAATAAAAAAACTGCCCATTTTGCCAAAGTGCAAGAATAAAGAAACATGGTAAAGTAAATAATCTCCAGCGTTATTTTTGCCATCAATGCAATAAAACATTTACCTTCAAAAATAAATTAGATCCAATAAAAATTTGGACTGATTACACTTCTGGAAAACAAACCTATCAACAACTTTCAATAAAATATCAGTGTTCGGTGAGAACAATTCAACGTTATATTGATAAAGCTCCTAAAACGCTTTTAAAACTGCCTGAAAATCGATACCTGAATATCATTATGGATACGAGCTTTTTGGGGCGTTATTTTGGTATTTTAGTGATGATGGACTCAAAAACAGATAATGTCATTTGTTATTACTTTGTTAGTTCTGAAAAAGATGTTTATTACAAGCTCGCTTTTTCTCTTAGGCGATTAAGTGCTTTCTTGTAGTAAATATCTTTTTCTGTTTTCACGATTTGGTGATAGACCACTTTTGTTGAAGTGCTATCAATAAATACCATTACACCAAAATCGCGGTGAAAAAAGTGGTATCTATAATAAGGTTTAGATATTTATCTGCAGGCTGTTAGTGTGTTCGTTTTCCTTCAGGATAATCAAATTTGAATAGGATTTAATTTAGATTTAAGGGTAAATGTTTTATTACATTGAAGACATTTGTAACGCTGAACGTTATTTTGATGAGCATTTTTCTTAATCGTGAATTTATGGCAAAAAGGACAGTTTTTTATTCATATTTCAAAAATCGGGTTAAATTCTTGTACTATAAGGCTTTAACCAACTTTTCAGCAACTATTTTGTCCTATATGCCAATATTAGTAGCAATCCTGAAATTTTTAATAATATTGGTTCAGGCTCATTTTATAAAGAGTTTATTATCCCAACAAATGTAGAAATTGCTGTTAAGAATAATATAAATACACCACCACATATCTTTAAAGATGCTTATTCTGGAAAAACAACTATCAGCTATGGAAAATGTGGAACGAATAATCTCAAAGATGTAATTATCTTTAAAGCTGTAGCAGGAAAAGATTATGAAGTTATTCCATCACTATCTACTCAAGAATGTGGTGTACAGGTCATTGAGTTAAATTAAGGTTTGTATATCTTTTGGATATGAATAACTATTAAAAATGGCAGTATTATGTGCTTTTGCTAGAGTTCGAAAGAGTTTGTAGGGGTATTTTGCCCCTACACTGTTTTATGTAACCGATACATAATGCTGATCAATTTTTTATTTCTCTGAGTTAGATCAAAAGATTTCATTTTAGTCTCTTATCTTCTTATTTTGTTATAAGAGATAATAAAGCTATGCTTTATTAACTTTCCTAAGGAGATTCTATGAAATTGAAAAATTTAGCAGTACTATCGTTATTAAGTCTAGGTATTTCAACAAGTTATGCTACTGATTTACCTAATATTACTATTTTAGCAACTGGTGGCACAATTGCTGGCAGTGGTAAAAGTGCGGTAAATTCAGCTTATCAAGCTGGGCAATTAACGATTCAAACTTTAATTGAAGCTGTGCCGGAGATGAATAACTTGGCAAAAATTAAAGGTGATCAAGTTGTCAAGATTGGTTCACAAGATATGAGCGATGAAGTTTGGTTAAAATTAGCTAAAGCGATTAATGCCCAATGTAAAGAAACTGATGGTTTTGTGATTACTCATGGAACTGATACGATGGAAGAAACTGCTTACTTCTTAGATATGACTGTAAAATGTGAGAAACCTGTAGTTTTGGTAGGCGCAATGCGTCCAGCAACAGAGAAAAGTGCAGATGGTCCACTTAATCTATACAATGCAGTAGTTGTTGCTACAAGTAAAGCATCTGCTGGAAGAGGTGTACTTGTTGCAATGAATGGCAGTGTTCTAGGGGCAAGAGATGTAACAAAAACAAGTACAACGGCGGTTCAAACATTTACTTCACCTAATTTTGGGGCATTAGGCTACATTCATAATAGTAAGGTTGATTATGAGCGTTCTCCAGAAAGTAAACACACACTAAATACACCATTTAAAGTTGATAGTTTAAGTGAACTACCAAAAGTAGGGATTATATATGCTTATTCAAATATGCCTGTTGAGCCACTTCAAGCCTTACTTGATGCAGGCTATCAAGGTATTGTTGTAGCGGGAGTTGGTAATGGTAATATGAATGCAGCTAACCTTGCTTTATTAGAACAAGCAGCAAAACAAGGTGTTGCTATTGTACGTTCATCTCGTGTACCAACAGGTTATACAACACGTGATGCAGAAATTGATGATAGTAAATATGGCTTTATTGCTTCAGGAACATTGAATCCGCAAAAGGCTCGTGTATTGCTACAATTAGCATTGACGCAAACGACGAATCCAACACATATTCAGCAATATTTTGAAGATTTTTAATAATTGTATATGGTTATAGTTCCCTAATTATTTCGGTGATGCAAGAATTTATTCTCGCATCACCTTATGCCTTTTTGCAAATTTTCCCCAAATCTCACCGCTTGTTATTTGCTCATTTTTCATTAAATTTTCTTGCAATCGCCCCTAATTAGCCTACAATCCGCATCGCCTGAAAGGGTAAGTTTTTATGCGGTATTCGCCGATATAAAAGGACGATTTCTCTTTACATTTGGAGAGCACAATATGAAAAAATGGGCTGCGGTTTTATCTGCGGTAGCGTGTGCGGTGGCGAGCCATCAAGCAGTGGCAAAAGACGATACAGTTTATCTCTATACTTGGTCTGAGTATGTGCCAGAAGGCTTGCTTGATGATTTTACTAAGCAAACAGGGATTAAGGTGATCGTTTCTAGCCTTGAGTCGAATGAGACAATGTATGCGAAGCTGAAAACAATGGGTAACAACCAAAGTTATGATGTGATTGCTCCAACAAGCTATTTTGTCTCAAAAATGGCAAGGGAAGGCATGTTGAAAGAGTTGGATCACAGTAAATTGCCTGTGTTAAGCGAGCTAGATCCGCAAATGCTTGATCGTCCTTTTGATAAAGGCAATAAATACTCTGTACCACAACTCTTTGGTGCAACGGGGATTGCATACAATACGGAAACACAAGATCCTGCCAATTTTCAATCTTGGGCGGATTTGTGGAAGCCCGAGTTTAAAGACAAATTACAGCTGTTAGACGATCCACGTGAGGCCTTTAACATAGCATTGCTCAAAATGGGACAAGATCCGAATACGCAAGATCCTGCGATTTTAAAAGTGGCGTATGAGGAACTGTTGAAGTTACGTCCAAATGTGTTGGCATTTAACTCTGATAATCCGTCAAGTTCGTTTATTTCAGGTGAAGTTGAAGTGGGTACACTTTGGAACGGATCGGTGCGTATTGCGAAAAAAGAGGGAGCTAAAATTAATATGGTTTATCCAAAAGAGGGAACGCCACTTTGGATAGACAACCTTGCAATTCCTGCTACATCTCAAAATCCGGAAGGCGCATATAAGCTGATTAACTATATGCTGTCTGCGCCAGTTGCAGCGAAACTTACTGAAGCGATTGGTTATCCAACGGCAAATAAAGTGGCATTAGCACAGCTGCCAAAAGATCTTGTGGATGATCCTGCGGTATTTATTCGTCCTGAAGTGATTGAGAAAAGTCCGTGGCAAGTAGATGTAGGTGATGCGATTGAGCTTTACGAGAAATATTATCAAGAGCTAAAAACTGCGAAGTAAGGGTTTGTTAAAAGGCATAAATGTAATATTTATGCCTTTATCTTTTAATTGGCATAGTAGACAAAATTGTTGCTGAACCGTCAAAAACTATGCCATGTGGACAAAATTGTTGCTAATGTTTATTTTT
>NZ_PTPX01000007.1:2039-201112 GCF_003260095.1 Glaesserella australis | reverse complement strand
ACGAGAAGCATCCCGAGTTAAATATAGAAAAGACAACAAATCGAATAGAAGGGCTATTTAAAGAACTTAAAGACAAACTACGCCCACATAGTGGTTTAACGAGAAAACATAAGATATTGTTTATACAGGATTTTTTAAATAAAAAGAGTTGCTAAGAACTGTTGAAAATAATCCTTAGCAACTATTTTGTCCTATAGGCATATAAAATGCAAAAACAGCAACTATTTTGTCCTATATGCCTTTTAATAGCTTCTATATCAAAGATATAAAGGATACTGGTTCCTACCAAATTAGTAATTATCTTGTCTTTTTAGGATAAAAAAGAGTTGGTGATAATTATTGAAAATAACTAAGACCAACTCTTTTTCATAAAAATATTATTCAGTGATAGGTTTTGTTACTCTTAAGCGATAACGCTTATCCATCATACAGAGTAACCCGCCTAATGCCATAAATAGCCCGCCGAACCAAATCCAGCGGATAAATGGTTTGTAATATAAACGCACCCCCCAAGAGCCATCATCTAAGCGTTCGCCTAATGCTGCATAAAGATCTCGGCTAAAGCCCCAATCAATCGCGGCTTCGGTCATACCCATTTTACTTACATTGTAGAAACGTTTTTCTGCGTGTAGGGTCGCTTCATATTCGCCGTTTTGGTGAATATCAATGTCCGCCGTGCCTCCGATATAGTTCGCACCGTTTGAATCCCGAATGCCTTTGAACGTAAAGGTATAATCTAAAATCTCAACTTTATCGCCCACATTCATTCGTACATCTTTTTCAATACTGTAATTTTGGCTAAAGGCAATACCAAATACCGTCATTGCAACCCCTAAGTGAGCCAGCACCATTCCCCAGTGAGAACGAGAGAGTTTGAACACACCTTGCAGGAAGCTGTGGCGATGCGTTGCACGTTGATGTAATTCATACAAGCTCAACGCCACAATAATCACCGACATCATTGTGCCAAGTACAACGCTCACGGTAATTTTGCTTGCAAAAAGATAAGGCAAGCCGAAGCCCAATAACACCATTACCGCCAATGAAATCAACACAGGCTTACGAATTGCCGAAGCCTGATCTCTCCGCCATTTTACAAGCGGTCCGATCCCTAATAAAAATGCAAATGGCACCATTAAAATCATAAACATCTGATCAAAGAACGGGGCGCCGATAGAGATTGTGCCTAAGCCGATCTGTTTGTGGATTAACGGTAAAATCGTGCCTAAAAAGACTACCGATAAAAATGCCATTAATAACACGTTATTGAGCAGTAGCATCGACTCACGAGAGTAACGCTCTGAATTATCTAAGCTCTTGATTTTACTGCCTTGATAAGCATAAAGCAGTAGTGAACCGCCGATAACCACCACCAAATACGCCAAGATATACAAACCACGAGTAGGGTCAGACGCAAAGGCGTGAACAGAGACTAAAATCCCTGAACGCACAAGGAAAGTACCAAGCAAACAGAGTGAGAACGCAAGGATTGCTAACAGCACCGTCCACGCTTTAAATGTACTGCGTTTTTCTGTCACCGCTAACGAGTGGATCAAGGCTGTGCCTGCAATCCACGGCATTAAGGACGCATTTTCCACAGGATCCCAGAACCACCAGCCGCCCCAGCCAAGTTCATAATACGCCCACCAAGAGCCAAGCACGATCCCTAATGTTAAAAAGACCCACGCCGCCATTGTCCAAGGACGAGACCACCTCGCCCAAGCGGTATCTAAACGCCCTGTCATCAGTGACGCAATCGCAAAGGCAAAGGCAACGGAAAAGCCTACATAGCCCATATAGAGCAGTGGTGGGTGGAAAATCAAGCCCACGTCTTGCAACATCGGATTTAACTCTCTGCCATCGACAGGGAAGTCAGGGAACGTGCGGTCAAACGGGTTTGACGTAAAGAGAATAAAGACTAAAAAGCCAATGCTCACCAAGCCCATTACCCCTAACACACGGGCAACGGCTTCTTCTGGCATTTGGCGGCTAAATGTTGCTACAGCCACGCTCCAAAAGGAGAGCAACCAAATCCACAGCAACAGCGACCCCTCGTGAGATCCCCACACCGCCGACAGACGATATTCCAACGGCAAAGTGCTGTTTGAGTTGTTTACCACATATTGCACCGTGAAATCGTTCACCGCAAAGAGATAAAAGAGCGAGCCGAACGAAATCGACAAGGCTAAAAAGACCGCCCACGTTAGCGGACGAGCTAATGCCATCAAGCTCGTATTCTGTTTGTGAGCGCCAACAAGCGGTAAGATCGCCAATAAAATTGCCAATGCCAGCGACAACGCTAAGGTATAATTTCCTAATTCAGCGATCATTTACTTTCCCCTGACGGCAACTGTGTGGCATCACGTTCCGATTTGCCTTTCAAATCTTCTTCTGAAATGCCCATCGGCTTGTGCTGTTTCTTCATCTGATCGCCCAATTCTGGTGGCATATAATTTTCATCGTGTTTTGCCAGTACTTCTGTGGCTTTGAGTTTGGTCGGCTCAATTAACGTCCCTTGAGCCACAATCCCTTGCCCCTCACGGAACAGATCAGGCAAAATCCCCTCGTATTCCACTTGAATAGCAGGGCCAATATCGTTCAGATCAAAGGTCACTTTCAGACTTTTTTCATCACGCTTAACCGACCCATCAACCACCATACCGCCCACACGGATACGTTGCCCCACTTCAGGCTTGGTTTTAGGATCATCATTTTTACCGTAGATAATCTCTGACGGCGTATAGAATAAGTCAATGTTTTGGCTTAACGCATAAAGTGTTAGCCCCACAGCAACAGCAAGCCCACCAACAACAGCCATCACCACTTTCAATCTTGATTTACGTCTTGGGTTCATAATAATAACTCTCAGTAATCACTAAAAAACAAATGAAAAAATAAGGGTGCTATCCTAACAAAAAAACTGATAATAATCGTCAATTATTCTATTATCTTTTGATTTAAATTGACTTTGTGAGTTTTGTATAAAAGCGGGGAGTTTAAGGGGAAAAGTAAGAATTTTGTGACTCCTGCCACACTTCTCACATCTTACTCTCCAATCCGTTGAAGTCCGTGATCTTGAATGGTAGCATTCTCCCATTTTTACAATGGTTCATTATGGAATTGTGCTATGCTGTTTAACTACCACCAAGATCCCGCAATACTTCATCTCAATACCACACCGCACCACGCCTATTTTATTCCCTTTTCCTTGCAGGATAAGGTGGATCCCCTGAAGCGTGAGCAGTCGAGCTACTTTACTTTGCTCAATGGCAAGTGGCAGTTTAACTATTTTGCAAGCCTGATGGACTTGCCTGACGATTTTCTCTCTTTGCCCTTTGAGCATCAGATTCCCGTGCCATCTAACTGGCAGACACAGGGCTTCGATCAGCATCAATACACCAACATCAACTACCCTTTCCCTTTCGATCCGCCCTACGTGCCGAATGATAACCCTTGTGGCGTGTATCAAACCTTTTTCCCGTGCGAACCCAAGCCCAACAAGCGTTATTTGCTCAATTTTGAAGGCGTGGACGCTTGCCTTTATCTCTATGTTAATCAGCAATTTGTCGGCTACGGGCAGATTAGCCACTGCACCAATGAATTTGATATTACCGATTTCCTTGTGGCAGGGGAAAACCGTTTGAATGTGTTGGTGCTGAAGTGGTGTGACGGCAGTTACTTGGAAGATCAGGATAAATTCCGAATGTCTGGCATTTTCCGTGATGTGTATCTGCTTGAGCGAGAGCAGAATTATCTGCAAGATTTCTTTGTCAGAACAGCCTTGTCGAACGATTTGTTTCAAGCGGATCTGTCGGTAGAATGTACCTTTGTACAATCGCCGCAACAGGTGCATTTCCAACTGTTTGATCCGCAACATCAGCTGATTGCCGAGCAAACAAGCGGTCAGTTTGAGCTAAAAATTTGCAATCCACAGCTTTGGAACGCAGAGCTGCCACAGCTCTACACTTTACGCTTAACCTCTGGTAGTGAAGTGATCGAGCAAGCGGTCGGATTTCGCCGAGTAGAAGTCAAAAATGGCGTGTTATTGCTTAATCAGCAACCGATCAAATTTCGGGGCGTAAACCGCCACGACAGCGATCCTAAAACGGGTTATGTGATTAGCCGTGAGCAAGCGGAGCAGGATTTACGCTTGATGAAACAGCATAACATCAACGCCATTCGTACCGCCCACTATCCTAATGCTGCTTGGTTTAGCGAGCTGTGCGACCGCTACGGCTTTTACCTTATCAGCGAAAGCGATATTGAGAGTCACGGGGCAAGTATGCAATATGTGCCAACGCCGGAGCATAGCATTTTGCTGAATGTGCCGAAGCAGAACGATAACGCCCGTATTCAGCAACAGACGATTGACAACTTCTGCCATTTCGCCCGAGATCCGCAATATAAACAGGCGATTTTGGATCGTACCTATGCTAATGTTGAGCGAGATAAAAATCGCCCGTCTGTGTTGATTTGGTCTTTGGGTAATGAATCGGGCTACGGCGAAAATTTTGAAGCAAGTAGCCACTGGATCAAACAGCGAGATCCGAGCCGTTTGGTGCATTACGAAAGTGCCATTTATCAACATTCAGCACATCAAAATGATTGCTCAAGCCTTGATTTTCATAGCGAAATGTACGCCAGTACCGAAGATATTGACCGCTATTTTGAGCAACCGCAAGCCAAACCGTTTTTGCTTTGCGAATACTCACACGCAATGGGTAATTCCAACGGCGATTTGGAAGATTATTTCCAAACCTTTGAACGCTACGCAGGGGCTTGTGGCGGCTTTATTTGGGAATGGTGCGACCACGCCCCTTATTTACCAAACGGGCACTTCGGCTACGGCGGTGATTTTGGCGAAACCTTGCACGACAGCAATTTCTGTATGGACGGTTTAGTGTCGCCAACACGTATTCCCCACAGCAATTTGCGGGAGCTGAAAAACGTCAATCGCCCTGTGCGAGCCTACCTTGAGCAAGGCAAAATCTACCTGAAAAATTATTTAGATTTCACCAACTTAGCCGATCATCTCACGGTGGTTTACCGTATCAATGAAAATGGAAAAGTGGTGCGACAGGGGGAAATCTCGGTAAACTGTTTGCCGAAACAGACCGCTTGTTTGCCTATCGAGTTACCGCAAGATAACGGCAAATTGTGCCTAATTGAGCTAAGTTACCGTCAAAATCACGCTACATCGTTAGTAGAACAAGGGCATATTTTGGGATTTGATCAGCTCAAACTGTTCGATCACCCTTTCCAACCTGAGCTTAATTTGCAAAAAATGGAGACAAACAGTCCGCTTGTTATTGAACAAAATCGCCAGCAAATTGTGGTGAAAAATGCGTTGGTGGAATATCGCTTTGACCGCAGTAAAGGGATTTTGTCGAGCTTGAGCTATCAAAGCAAACCGCTTATCGCTCAGCCCCTTGATTTCAATGTGTGGCGATCTCCAACGGACAATGACCGCTTAATTCGTGCCTTTTGGGAAAGAGCAGGTTATGACAAGGCGTATAGCCGAGCTTATCAGGTGGAAGCAAAAATGGTGGAAAATGACGTTGTGGTGATCGCCGATTGTGCAATGGTGGCGGTTGCCAAAGAGCCGATAATCCGCTTTCAAGCGATTTATACCTTAACCGCAAGCGGTCAGATCCAGTTAAAAATCACCGCCAAACGCCCTACGCATTTGCCATATCTGCCCCGTTTTGGCGTACGTTTTTTCCTTGAAAAACAAACAGATAGCCTTGAGTATTTCGGCTATGGCGAAAGTGAAAGCTACATCGACAAACATCACGCCAGCCAGCTTGGTTTATACCAAACCTGTGCCGAACAAAATCATCAAGACTATGTTAAACCACAGGAAAACGGCAGTCACTACGGCTGTGAATATCTTCGCACGGATAATTTTATCATCACCTCAAGCACGCCGTTTAGCTTTAATCTTTCCCCTTACACACAGGAAGAATTAACGCAAAAACTGCATCATTACGAGCTAGCAAAATCGCCTTACGATGTGCTTTGTGTCGATTACAAAATGAGCGGTATCGGCTCGAACTCTTGTGGTCCAAATTTGAAGGAAAAATATCGCTTGAGTGAAGAAGAGTTTGAGTGGGAATTGGCTATACAAGTTCGATCCTAGCCCTTAAGCTGTTTAAAATAATCCGAAATCAACTCACAAGCCACTCGTACTTTTTCTGATTGAACACGTTGTAGTGTGACTAAATAGAAGGATACGGGTGGCAATTTCCATTCGGGAAAAACCTGAATTAACTCACCGCTTGCAAGGGCTTTTTGTACATCGACTTCAGGCTGAATCGAGATACCCAAGCCGTTCATCGTCAAACGTCGGCTAGCATACAGACTGTTACAGCTAATGCGATAAGCAGGGGAAATTTCTTTTGTCGCATTTTGATTGTTTAACAAGAGTGAAGAAAAACGGTTATTGGAAAAACTGATCCAATCTAATTTTGCTAAGGCATCTAAATCCGTCGGCATTCCTTTTTCGGCAAAATAATCTCGATGACCGACAATTGCCCATTCAAAATCGTACAAATGGCGAGCAATCATATTATCATCAAGCACGTTAGGACCTGCTCGCAACGCAATATCAATACGTCCGTCAAGCAGATCAAGCACCTTATCTTCAAACATCAAATTCAAATGGAAGTCAGGGTTTTTATCTAGCACTGATTTAAACACTTTCACCAAATGGCTATCCATTAAGCCCGTGACACAAGCAATATTCAGCTGTCCAAAGGGCGTTTCTCGCAACAATTCGACACTTTTCACCGCATTTTCGGCACTTTGTTGCATCTGTTTGGCGTTTTGGTAGAAAATTTCGCCCGCTTCAGTGAGCGATAATTTCCGAGTGGTGCGGTTTAACAGTTTGATTTGTAAGCCAGTTTCTAATTTTTGAATAGATTGTGTCACAGCCGACGGGGTCATCGCCAGTTGCTCGGCAGCCGCCTGCATAGAGCCGAGTTCAACCACCGTCACAAAGACGGACATTGCTCTATAGTCGTACATAATCACTCCTTTCTTCACTTTTTCTTAATAGTGTATTAAGTAAATCAGCAATGATCAAATCATTCTTCATCTCTATAATGCGCACCTTTCATTCCAACCAATAACTCAAGGAAAACAAAATGAATCAACTTTTAGACAAATTCAGCCCAGTGGCATTTTTATTAGCACGCGTTATCGTTGGCTATATGTTCTTATTACACGGCACTGCCAAATTCTTCGAATTCCCTGTATCAATGACAGACGGCAACGGTAGTGTTGAGCTATTCTCACTCTTCGGTGTGGTGGCAATTTTAGAGATCGTTGGCGGTGTGTTAATTGCGTTAGGCTTATTTACTCGCCCAACGGCGTTTTTACTTTCAGGTCAAATGGCGTATGCTTATTTTGGCGTTCACGTTACCGCTGAAACCTTATTCCAACCAATGTTAAATCACGGTGAATTAGCTGCGTTGTACTCATTATTTTTCTTAGTCTTAGTCTTTACTGGGGCAGGTAAATTATCGTTAGATCAAAAAATCTTTGGTAAAAATTAAGCTATTTCTATATTAGTTAGCGGTAAGATCTTGCAAATTTTTTGTAAGATCTTACCGCTTGCCATTTTTTATAGTATCCTTTCTTCCATTTTTTCTTGACGATGAGGATCCCCTTTTGAGCAAACGTCGCTTAACCCAAAATCAACAACGCCGTATTCAAACCAACCACCATAAAAAAATCAGCAAAAGTGAATTTGAATGGCAAGATGAGATGCTTGGTGAAGTGCAACAAGGGCTAGTCGTTACTCGCCACGCCAAACACGCCGATGTGGAAACCGCAAGCGGTGAGATCTTCCGTTGTAATTTACGTCGAACCTTAAAAAATGTGGTGGTGGGCGATAGGGTCTCTTGGCGGTTAGGTAGTGAGCAGTTGCAAGGGATAAGCGGTGTGATTGAAGCGGTTCATCCCCGTCAAAATGAGCTAACACGCCCCGATTATTATGACGGCATTAAAGTCATGGCATCGAATATCGACCAAATTATCATTGTCTCGGCGGTATTGCCACAACTTTCATTGAATATCATTGATCGCTATTTAGTGGTTTGTGAAAACGCTAATATTCCAGCCTTGATTGTGCTGAATAAAATCGACTTGTTGAGCGAACAAGAGCGTCAAGCCGTTCAACAACAGCTCGCCATCTATGAAAAAATCGGTTATCAAACGCTATGTTTATCGGCTGATACAGGTGAAAATATGCATGCCTTGCATGCCTATTTAGCCAAAGGTACGTCAATTTTTGTCGGACAGTCAGGGGTTGGAAAATCGAGTTTAATCAATCAGTTACTTCCAGAAGTCAATGCTCAAACAGGGGCAGTTAGCGATATTTCAGGTCTTGGACAACATACCACCACTGCTTCCCGTTTATACCATTTACCACAAGGCGGAAACCTTATTGACTCACCAGGTATCCGTGAATTTGGCTTGTGGCATTTGGAAGCCGAACAGATTACACAAGGCTATCGAGAATTTGCTGAAGTATTAGGCACATGTAAATTTAGAGATTGTAAACACAAAGATGACCCTGGTTGTGCATTAAGGGAAGCTGTTGAACAAGGTAAGATCGATCTGACACGCTTTGAAAACTATCATCGCTTGTTAGAAAGCCGTCAAGAGACGAAAAGTCAGCGATATTTTAGAAAAGATGAATAAATTCAATGGGTTGTTATTAATAGGTAACAACCCATTCTCATTTAGAAAGCTTGTTGATTATCATCTTTTACAGCTAGTTGATTATCATCTAAGGGTGGTTGTTGAGAATGATTTGTATTTGTTGACAGATGATTTTTTGTTTCCTAGAATGTCTCTCGCTTTAAATCCACAATTTTTTTAGAGGAGATACATAATGAAACGATTTATAGCAATTCTAGGGGCATTAATGATCGTGGCTAGCCCACTTTCTGCAAAATTAAAAGTCGTCACAACTTTTACCATTATTCAAGATATCGCACAAAATGTTGGTGGAGATGTGGCAGATGTCCAATCAATAACAAAACCAGGTGCGGAAATTCACGAATATGAACCAACTCCGCAAGATATTGTGAAAGCACAATCGGCTGATTTGGTGCTTTGGAACGGTATGAACCTTGAAAGTTGGTTTGAGCGTTTCTTAACGCAGTTAAAAGACAAGCCAGCGGTAACGGTATCAGCGGGCATTACTCCGATTTCGATCTACGAAGGGCCGTATAAAGATAAGCCAAATCCGCACGCGTGGATGTCCACCAAAAATGCGTTGGTCTATATCGAAAATATCCGCAAAGCCTTTGCTCAACACGATCCTGCCAATGCAGAAGTCTATAATGCAAACGCCAAAGCCTATGCAGAGAAAATTTTAGCGTTAGACAAACCGTTGCGTGAACGTTTAGCCAAAGTGCCTGAAGCACAGCGTTGGTTGGTCACAAGTGAGGGGGCATTTAGCTATTTGGCTCACGATTATGGCTTCAAAGAGCTTTATCTTTGGGCGATGAACCAAGATGAGCAAGGTACACCAAAACAGATCCGTAAAGTGATCGACGGTGTGCGTAAACACAATATTCCTGTGGTCTTTAGTGAAAGTACCGTGTCCGACAAACCTGCGAAACAAGTCGCTAAAGAAACCAAAGCGAAATACGGCGGTGTGTTGTATGTTGACTCACTTTCAACCAAAGATGGCAAAGTACCGACCTACATTGATTTGCTCAATGTTACGGTGGGAACCATTGCAGATGGGTTTGATGGGAAATAAGTTTAACACTATCATATAACAAATGTAGGGACACACTGTGTGTGTCCGTCACAACAAACGATGTGTCAGACATTATGGACACACGTAGTGTGTCCCTACAACATTATTTTTGATTTATATTTTAATAACAAATAAAAAACCACAGGATTACCAAAACCAAATGAACATTCCCCTGAGTTCTCTTTCTGTTTCCGATGTTACCGTGCGTTACAGCAACGGACACACGGCAATTCACGATGTTAGCTTTCGCCTTGAAGGTGGCACAATTTGTGCATTACTTGGGGTGAACGGCAGTGGCAAATCAACACTTTTTAAAAGCATTATGGGTTTAGTTCAGCCCAAAGGACGCATTGAACTATGCGGTCTGCCTGTTAACCAAGCCTTAAAACGCAATTTAGTCGCCTATGTGCCACAAAGCGAAGAAGTGGACTGGCAATTTCCCGTGTCGGTTTATGATGTGGTGATGATGGGGCGTTACGGCTATATGAATTTTCTGCGTATTCCGTCAGCGACCGACAAACAAAAAGTGGCGGAAGCGATGGAACGGGTCAATATCTCTCACCTTGCGGATCGACAAATCGGCGAGCTTTCGGGCGGTCAGAAAAAACGGGTTTTTCTCGCTCGCTCTCTGGCTCAAGAGAGCAAAATTATTCTGTTAGATGAGCCTTTTACAGGAGTTGATGTTAATACCGAAAATGCGATTATCGACTTGTTGAAACAACTGCGTGCAAGTGGTCATTTAATTTTAGTTTCTACCCATAATTTAGGGGCAGTCCCAAGTTTTTGCGATAGAGTCGTGATGATTAATCGTACGGTGATTGTGGCGGATACTATTGAAAATGCCTTTACCCCTGCTAATCTCGAACGTGTTTTTGGTGGCGTGTTGCGTTATCAACAGCTACTCGGGGCAATGCAAACTCAAGAGACAAAGGAACAACCATAAATGCTTGAGTTATTATTAGAACCTTTTTCCTACGATTATATGTTTAAAGCGATTGCGTTAAGTGGGGCAATCGGGGCGGTCTGTGCCTTTCTTTCCGCCTATTTGATGTTGAAAAGTTGGTCGTTAATCGGTGATGCTTTATCCCACGCCGTCGTACCGGGTGTGGCACTTGCCTATGCGTTTTCATTACCTTATGCCGTGGGGGCATTTTTTGCTGGATTGCTTGCATCTGTGGCGATTTTAGCGGTGAAATCTGCCACAAAATTGCGTGAAGATGCGGTGATCGGCTTTATTTTCAGTACCTTTTTTGCGGTGGGGCTTTTGATTATTTCGATCAATCCCACGTCGGTAAGCGTCGAGTCAATTATTTTCGGCAACATTCTTGGCATTGCTGATGAAGATATGTTGCAAGTGGCGATTGTAATGGGTGTTACGATCCTACTTCTGCTATTTTACTGGAAAGATCTGCTGTTGGTCTTTTTTGATGAAGTGCAAGCCAAAGCCGTCGGCATTTCGCCACTCAAATTACGCATTCTCTTTTTTAGCTTGCTAAGTGCCTGTATCGTCAGTGCCTTGCAGAGTGTCGGGGCGATTTTGGTGATCGCAATGGTTGTTACCCCTGGGGCAACGGCTTACTTGCTCACCGACCGCTTTGGGAGATTGCTGATTTTATCGAGCGTTATCGGCGGCGTAACGAGCTTTGTCGGGGCTTATTTGAGCTACTTTGCCGACGGAGCCACGGGCGGATTTATTGTTTCGCTGCAGACCTTTGTTTTCTTACTAGCCTTTTTGTTCGCCCCAGAATATGGCTTATTGCCCCGTAAATTTGCAAAAAATAGCGGCAAATTGACCGCTTGTCAGGGGGAAGAGTGATGAACAGCGTTTATCAATGGTTCGCCGAACCGCTTACTTACCCCTTTATGCAACAAGCCTTGCTTATCGGCATTGTGGTTGCCACCGTGTGTGCAACGCTTTCTTGTTACTTGGTGCTTAAAGGCTGGTCGCTTATGGGCGATGCGATTTCCCACGCTGTGTTACCAGGGATTGTGATTGCTTACCTACTTGCCATTCCCCTTGGTATCGGGGCGTTTTTTTCAGGGATTTTTTGTGCTGTGTCGGTTGGTTATCTGAAAGAGAATAGCCGATTAAAAGAAGATACGGTAATGGGGATCGTGTTTTCGGGAATGTTTGCTTTAGGCTTGGTGATGTTTGTCAAAGTCGAATCCGATCAACATTTAAACCACATTATCTTCGGCAATTTGCTCGGTATGATCAAAAGCGAAATGTATCAATCGCTGGCTATTTCGCTAGTCGTGTTATTACTGATCATCTGCAAACGCCGAGATCTGCTACTGTTCTGCTTTGACCCAAGCCACGCTCGCACCGTTGGGCTAAACATTTCACGGCTACATTATGGCTTGCTTACCTTATTAGCGTTGGTTATCGTCAGTGCAATTCAAGTAGTCGGCGTGATTTTAGTGATTGCAATGTTGATCACCCCAGGGATCACAGGCTATGTGCTAACCAAACGATTTGACCGAATGTTAATGATCGCCATTTTCACCGCTATTAACAGTGCCTTTTGGGGCGTGTTTATGAGCTTCCATTTTGATGTGGCAACAGGGCCTTGTATTGTGGTGTTGCAAGCAGTGTTTTTTTTAGTTGCCTTATTTATGGTGAAACTGAGAGGACTAAATGGATAATTCAAGCGGTAAGATCCGTTTGGTTTTTTGCAAAAAACAAAGATGATCTTACCGCTTGTTACTATTTCATGGTTTCTAATCGCTGAATCAATGCTTGTTCAGGCATAGATTGAATTTTGCGCATATAGTAGAAAAATAACCCTGCGGCTAAGCTCAAACAGATACAGAAGGTCAGCCAAAAACCTGCCGCTGCCATTGGTTTACCAAGCCAATCAGTTCTAGCAAGAATGGTGCCTAATGGCATGCCTACCAACCAATAGCAAATCAAGGTGGTAAGCAAAATCGGCTTCGTGTTTTTGTAACCACGCAAAATACCATTACAAACAGCTTGGATCGAATCTGGAATTTGATAAATCGCCGCAAAGATCAATAAACCTGACGCAATCGCAATAGACGTTGGATCACTTGTAAAAGCATAAGGGATAAAGTCTTTCAACAATAAGATAATCAGCGCCATGCCAACGGCGACGATAGAGCAAGTGAAAATCGCATGGTAGGTTAAATATTTGGTCTCTTCGATCCGTTTTTCACCCAAGGTTTGTCCAACCAAAATGGTTGTTGCAATACTAAAGGAGAGTGGAATCATAAAGAACAGTGAGCTAGTTTGTAGCGCAACTTGATGACTTGCTACCATTTGTGAGCCAAGTGGTGAGATAATCAGTGAAGACGCGGCAAACAACATCACTTCGGTAAATAGCGCAAAGCCTATTGGCATACCAAGTTTGAACAGCTTGGCAAGGGTTGCTTTACAAGGGGCTTCGATCCATTTTTCAAATAGACGAATATCTTTTTGAGATGAGTTGGTATAGCAGTAATGTAAAATCAAACCGAACATGACCCAGTTTACGATTGCCGTTGCCACACCACAGCCTACCGCCCCTAATTCTGGCATGCCGAGTTTGCCGAAAATAAAAATATAATTGAGTGGAATGTTCAAAATCAAGCCGAAAAAGGTGATATACATTGCTGGTTTTGGATTGGATAAACCATCATTAAAGCAACGCAGATTCACGGCGAGTAGTGCTGGAATCAAACCAAAACAGAGCGCAATGAGATACTGTTGTGCTTTTTCGGCAAACTCTGCGGGGGTATCCATCAAGGTGAAAATCAGATGTGCATTAAGATAGATAAAAATCAGTGGGATACTGAGCATCAGAACAATCCACACGCCTTGACGAACTTGATGAGCAATAAGTGAGCGCTGACCTGCACCATTTAAATAAGAAACTGTTGGAGTAATGGCATTTAAAACACCTAACACCAGTAAGAAAAGTGGAAAATAAATTGAATGACTGACCGCAATCGCCGAGACATCGGCATCGCTTACCAAACCTGCCATAATAATATCTGCTAATCCCATACCTGATGTTGCCAGTTGTGACACAAAAATAGGCGTAGAGAGTCTAAAGAGTTTTTTCGTATTTTCAGGATAGTGTTGCCATTGAAAATTCATTTTTTCAGCCTTTTAAAATTCTGGTTTTGCCACGAAGGTCATCGGTTCGTGAGTAATTGGGTGCGTAATCGTTAATGACTCTGCGTGTAAACATAAACGTGGCGATAAACTTTTGGCTAATGGATTGGCATAAAACTTATCTCCAACAATAGGGTGACCTAACGCTAAACAATGCACTCGCAACTGGTGCGATCTACCAGTGTAAGGGGTCAATTTTACTCTTGTCGTGTTATTTGGATAGTGTGCAAGAATTTCATAGAAAGTGACCGCTTGTTTGCCCCGTTCGTAGCAAATTTTTTGACGTGGACGGTTTTCCCAATCACAAATCAACGGAAAGTCCATTGTTCCAGTATCGCCCACTTTCTCGCCCAGTTTGCCCCAAATCAACGCTTGATAATGCTTTTTCGGCTCACGTTCACGAAATTGGCGTTTTAGCTCTTTTTCAGCCTGTTTGCTTAATGCGAACAGTAAAATACCGCTTGTTGCCATATCCAAACGGTGAGCAGGCTCGGTAAAACCATATTTTTGTTGCACCCGAACCATTGCACTGTCTTGATACTCAGGGAGATTGCCTGGTACGGAAAGCAAGCCACTCGGCTTGTTGATTACCAAAATATGATTGTCCCGATAAACTTCGTCAAGCCAAGGCTCAACAGGGGGATTGTATTCGATTAATGCCATAGGTATATCTTACTTATATTTATATATGCATTCCAATCTTACCAAAGATAAAATGATTTCCAACATTTATCACAAAAATTGCTTGTTTTTCATTAAAAAATTGAATTATTCTTTTAAACGTTGGTCTATTAAAGGACTTTTTTACTAATATAAGGAACAAAAAATGAACTTCAACGACATTTTAAATGGCGTATTAAAATCAGTTAGCAATACGGCAAATCAAAGCTCATCTGACTTAGGTAGCGTATTAGGCTCAGTGTTAAATTCAGCGAAAAACACGATGGGCGAAGTAAAATCAGGTAATACTGATGCGATTACTAAAGTTGGCGGTGGTGCTGCATTAGTAGGAATTTTATCTATGGTATTAGGTAGAAATGGCGGTGCGAACTTAACAAAATTAGGTTCGCTTGCAGCACTTGGTAGCCTTGCTTATAAAGCATATCAAGATTATCAAGCAAGCCAATCAAACCAAGCAACAGACATTGCACCAACTGCGTTTGAATCTGAAAGCTCAGAAGAAAAAGGTGCAATTATTTTGCGTACTATGATTGCAGCGGCAGTTTCTGACGGTGCTTTAGATGAAAATGAAGAAGCGTTAATTTTAAAAGAAGGTGGTAATGACGCTGAACTACAACAATGGTTAATTCAAGAAATGAATAACCCAATTTCTGTAGAAGAAATTGCAAAAGTAGTTGGCAATGATACCGCTTTAGCTGCTCAAGTTTATCTTGCTGCACGTTTAGTTTGCCAAGATCTTTCTCGTAAAGAGATTGTTTTCTTAGGTCAATTAGCAGAAGCATTAAATTTAGATGAAGCGTTAGTTGAGCAATTAGAAAAACAAGCGGGTTTCTAATTTGAACAAAAAGCCTGCTCGTGTTAGCGTGCAGGCTTTTTATCATTTCTCTTCGTTAAAATTTACATTTCCTATCCTTTTGATTTTCTTTTCTTTCTTTTTTGTCAATAAAAGTGATTTCATGCACTTTGATTTTTATCAAGTTCCTTTACATTCAAATCCTTAAACTACTAGATATTGTGTTTTTACTGCAGATAAATCACAAGATATAGTGGTTATACAATGAAACAACTTCGCTTTATTTCAGAACAGATCGTTTGGCAGGAAGTCCTAAATGAAACATCTCTCGCTTTTCTTATCACAGGTTGCCCGTTAGGTTGTAAAGGGTGTCACAGTGCAGAAAGTTGGAAGCTTGGAAGCGGTCAGATTCTATCAGACATTTACTTGCAACAACGCTTGAGTTTATATCAAGGGTTGATCAGCTGTGTCTGTTTTCTTGGCGGTGAATGGTTGCCAGAGTTGTTACTCGAGCGGTTACGACTTGTTCGTCACTATGGCTTGAAAACCTGTCTTTACACGGGCTTAGAGCTAGAACAGTTATCTCCTACGATGATTTCAATGTTGGATTATGTCAAAACAGGGCGATGGATTGCGGAAAAAGGCGGACTAAATTGTATTACCACTAACCAGAAATTTATCAATCTTCATACAGGTAAAGTGCTAAATGCACATTTTAGAGAGAATAAACAATGATTAGACTTGAACCGTCCCAATTACGTGGAAAATTAAATTTTATCGACCAATATATGTACGCTAAAAATGCCGCTGATGGCTCAAAAATGGACGCAAATGCCAATGTTACCCAAAAAAATTTAGCGACAATGGAACAGGAATTGATGAAAGATTTCTTTGTGCAAGTCAATCGTGCCAAAGTAAGCGGTAAGATTGCTGAGATTTTTGACCAATCCCTTGCCGATGAGTATTTACGTCAAATTGAAGCCCACGAAATTTATGTTCACGATGAAACCAGTTTGAAGCCCTATTGCGTTTCGGTTACGCTCTATCCTTTTTTACGCGATGGTTTGACTAAGCTGGGCGGTGAGTCTAAAGCACCGAAGCATCTTGCATCTTTTTGTGGATCTTTTGTAAATTTGGTTTTTGCAATCAGCTCTCAATTTGCTGGTGCGGTGGCAACGGTTGAGTTTTTAACTTACTTTGACTATTTTGCTCGTAAAGATTTTGGCGATGATTATCTTAATACGCATCGTCACGACATTACCAATCACTTACAGCAAGTGGTTTATAGCATCAATCAACCTGCGGCAGCTCGTGGCTATCAAAGTGTCTTTTGGAATATCTCCATTTACGACCGTTACTATTTTGATGCAATGTTCGGTAATTTTGTTTTTCCTGATCTTTCTGTACCAAACTGGCAAACGACTTCTGCCCTACAAGATTTCTTTATGCAGTGGTTTAATCAAGAACGCCGTAAAGCGATTTTGACCTTTCCTGTGGTCACTGCTGCAATGCTGACTGCGGAAGGAAAATGTAAGGACGGCGAATTTGCCGATAAAATGGCAAAAGAGTTGGCAGACGGCAATGCGTTTTTTATCTACCAATCGGACAACCCAGACTCTCTCGCATCTTGTTGCCGTTTACGCAATGAAATTGCTGATCGCTCTTTTTCCTATTCACTTGGGGCGGGTGGCGTTGCTACAGGTTCAATTAATGTGATTACCTTAAATATGAACCGTTTAGAGCAAGGTGGGCGAGATTTAGCGACAGAAGTCAGCAAGATCCATAAATATCAATACGCTTATCGTAAATTAATGGAAGATTATCTTAATGCAGGGATGTTGCCTGTTTATGATGCAGGATTTATTTCATTAGATAAGCAATTTCTGACAATTGGTATTAATGGAATGGTTGAAGCCGCCGAGTCTTGTGGAATAAAGATTGGCTACAATTCAGAATATCTTGATTTTGTGCGTAAGCGATTATCTACAATTTATCAAGCAAATCAGACCGCTAGTCAAACCTACGGGGTGAAATTTAATACCGAGTTTGTGCCAGCGGAAAATCTTGGTGTAAAAAATGCGAAGTGGGATAAAGAAGATGGCTATTTTGTACCAAGAGAATGTTACAACTCTTATTTTTATGTGGTGGAAGACGAGCAGACAAACGCCCTTGATAAGTTTCTGCTACACGGTAAAGAGCTTGTGGAATATCTTGACGGTGGCTCTGCACTTCATCTCAATTTAGCCGAAGCCTTAACTCAACAGGGCTATCGCTCACTGTTAGATATTGCGGCAAAAACGGGCTGCAACTATTTCTGCATTAACGTCAAAATAACTATTTGCAATGAATGTGAGCATATTGATAAGCGGACGCTATCACACTGTTCTTGTTGTGGCTCTGATAATGTGGATTATGCAACAAGGGTGATCGGCTATTTGAAACGTATTTCATCTTTTAGCTCTGCACGGCAGAAAGAGCAAACATTAAGACACTATCATAGAGAAGCAGCTTAATTTGCACTCACGTCGTACCAAATTTTATTAATATAGAGCGTCACTTTACCCAGTGGCGTTTCTACTTGAATTTCATCATCTACTTGCTTACCAATTAATGCTCGAGCAACGGGGGAGTCAATGGAGATCCAGTGTTTTGCAGGATCAAATTCATCACAACCCACGATACGATATTGTTTAATTTCCCCTTCTTCATTTTCCAATTCTACCCAAGCGCCAAAAAAGACTTTGCCTTCTTGGCTTGGATGATAATCGACAATTTGAAGTACTTCTAAACGTTTAGATAAAAAGCGTACTCGATGATCAATTTCACGCAAACGGCGTTTACCATAAATGTATTCTGCATTTTCACTGCGATCACCGAGAGCCGCAGCATCAGAAACCGCTTGCGTTACTTTAGGGCGTTCATCTTTCCACAGATATTTCAACTCTTGATCTAGGGCTTGCCAACCTGCTCGGGTAATATGATTTGACTTTGCCATTAGCTTGAAAACTCCACAATACCAGAGACTTTGCCATCTTCGGTGACTGCAATCAGCGAGTGAATATGTTTTTCTTTCATAAATTCTTCCGCATGAGCAAGGAATGTGCTATCTAAAATCGTTTTTGGATTGCGTGTCATAATATCTTCAGCAGTTTTATTTAAACTTTCTGCGCCAAATTTCGCTAAGGTTCGACGAATATCGCCATCAGTAATAATGCCTTGTAGCTGTTCATCTTGCATCACAATTGCAACCCCCATTCTGCCTTCATTCATCACATGCAAGCAGTCACTGAAAGAAGCGGATGGTGTAGTAATAGGTAATTTGCGTTGCATCACATCACGCACACGACAAAGCAATTTACGTCCAAGGCTACCGCCGGGGTGGAAACGGGCAAAATCTTCTGCTTTAAAATCTCGCGCTTTGATTAATGCGATAGCTAATGCATCGCCTAGTGCCATTGTAATTAGGCTTGATGTCGTTGGCGCTAAATTATTAGGGCAAGCTTCCCGCTCAATACTGATATCTAGCGTAATATCAGCGTACCGTCCAAGTGTGGATTGCGGGTTTCCTGTCATAGCGATAATCTTATTGCCAAAATTTTTCAGGCTTGGAATCAGTTTATTGACATCATCTGTTTCACCGCTGTAAGAAATCAAAATAACAACATCAATCGGTTTTAGCATGCCTAAATCACCATGAAAGGCTTCCGTTGGATGTAAGAAAAAACTTGGTGTACCTGTAGAAGCAAAGGTTGCCACCATTTTTTTTCCCACCAAACCAGATTTACCAATACCTGCCACAACGACACGCCCTTCACAATGTAAAATCATTTCGACAGCTTGATTAAAGTTATCCGAAAGATTCTGATTTAATCTCGTAATAGCTTGAGAATAGAGAGATAAGGCACTGTTAGCATTAGATAGATGATTCATAAGAAGATCCTTATTCAACAGGGAATATAGGCACATTATACGCTAGTTTAGACAAATAAAAAAACACGGAGCATATGATCTGCTCCGTGTTTATTTATCGTTGAGAATGAATTATTCTGCTTTTGGCTTAATTACCGCATAAGTGACACCTGTTACCACAGAGCCAATTGCAATCGCAGCCAAATACATCAACGGTTGTGACACAAATGGAATCACGAATAGACCACCGTGTGGGGCTTGTAAAGTAATGCCTAAACCAAGTGAGATTGCCCCTGCCGTTGCACCGCCAAGGATAGAAGTCGCAATCACACGCACAGGGTCTGCCGCCACGAATGGTAACGCACCTTCAGAGATGAAGCATAAGCCAAGTACGAATGACGCTTTACCTGCATCACGTTGGTTTACAGTGAATTTGTTGCGTGCAATCCAAGTCGCAATCGCCATACCAATTGGTGGCACCATACCAGCCGCCATTGCTGCAGCCATTGGGGTGTTTACATCTGATGCAAGCATACCTACAGAGAAGGTATAAGCCGCTTTGTTTACTGGACCGCCCATATCGGTACACATCATCACACCAAGCACGATACCTAACACAATCGCATTGATTTCACCCATTGATTTTAACCAGTTAGACAAGGCTTCCATAATGCTTGCAACAGGTGGGTTGATCACATAAACCATCGCCAAACCGACAATCGCTGAACCTAATAGCGGTAGGATTAGGATCGGTTTTAACGAAGTTAAACTCGCTGGCAATTTGATATTGTCGTTTAAGAATTTCACCACATAACCTGCAAGGAAACCCGCGATGATACCGCCTAAAATCCCAGCCCCTGCGGTGGTGGCTAACATACCACCGACAAAACCTGCGGTTAAGCCTGGACGGTCAGCAATCGAGTACGCCACATAACCTGCGAACACCGCAATCATTAAGTGGAACGCCGCACCGCCACCGATATCCATTAAGGCTTTTGGTAAGCCGCCTGCGATATTCGGATCTTTGAACGCTTCGATACCAAACATAAAGGAAATGGCGATCAACAAGCCCCCTGCTACCACGAATGGCAACATATGTGATACACCTGTCATCAAGTGTTTGTAAATGCCTTTCTTCTCGCCAGTTGCTTCTTCGCCTTTTGCCGCTGCTGCAGAACCGCCTTGATACACGGTTGCTTGTTGGAACGCTTTTTCAAACTCTTGAGCCGTTTTCTTCAACGCTAAGCCTGTGGAAGTGCGGTACATCGGTTTGCCTTGGAATTTGCTTAAATCCACATCAATATCCGCCGCCACAAACACTAAATCTGCCGCTGCCACTTCTTCTGCTGAAATCGGATTGCCTGCACCTACTTGTCCACGGGTTTCAACTTTCACGTTCCAACCCTGTGCTTTAGCGTAGTTTTCAATCGCCTCTGCGGACATAAAGGTATGAGCTACGCCTGTTGGACAAGCGGTTACGGCAACGATATTTTTTACAGCTGATGATGTTGCCACCGCAGGTTGTGTTGCATTTGCAAAAGTTTGAGCAGAATTGACCGCTTGTGAAAGGGTCGCTTCAGGCTGAGCGAACGCTTGTTCAAGGTTCACTACCGTTCCTTTCTTGCCAACCACATTAGCAGGCACTTGTTCATCAAATAGCACCACAAACTCAGCTTGCTCTGCGTTTACTACAGAATGCCCTTGCTGTTTGGCTGCCGCTGTTAGCACTTCATTCACAAGGAACGCACGTGCCTTGCCTAGTTGTGCTGGGAAAATAAATGAAATATTCATATTTTATTCCTAATTAATGTTGAGAAATTTGTCCTTATATTCCCATCCCCCGTTTACGGGGGAGGGTTAGGGAGAGGGGATTTGCCCAACGGGCAAAGAGTAAGCGGTTACTATGGTGAAAAATCTTGCAAACTTCGTTTGCAATCCCCCCTTCCGCCTTCGGCACCTTCCCCCGTAAACGGGGGAAGGAAATTATTTAAAACGCTAAATGGGTTAATTCCACCTTCGCCAAAATCGCTTCTAACGCTGCTTTATCACTTACGCCTACGTTACTTTGCGAAACTGCTAACGCTGAAGTCGCACTAGCAAAAGCAAGGGTTTTCGCTTTATCCCAACCTTGAGCAACACCGTAGATCAAGCCTGCCACCATTGAGTCACCCGCTCCAACGGTACTGACCACATTTTCGCAACGTGGCGGTTGAGCTTGGAGTACGCCTTCGTTGTTGATCCACACAGAGCCTTTTTCGCCCATTGAGATAATCACATTTTCAATGCCTTGTGAACGTAGCTCTTGAGCGGCTGTGATAACAGCTTCTAAGCTCTCAAGCGGTCGGTTTGCCCAAACTTCTAGCTCACGGCGGTTTGGTTTGACAAGCCACGGGTTCGCTTTTAATCCTGCGGTGAGAGCTTGATTGCTAGTATCTAAAACCACTTTCAAGCCCTGTGAGTGTAAGGATTTTAACCAATCTGCAAACTGTTCGGCGGTCACTCCACGGGGCAGTGAGCCACACACAGCGACTAAGTCAAACTGCTCGTGCCATTGTTGTGAAAGGGCAGTGAATTTTTGCCAATCGTTAGGCTGGATTTCAAAGCCTAAAAAGTTGAGATCGGTAACATCGGCTTCCGTTTCCGTAATTTTCACATTGATACGGGTTTTGCCTGCAATGCGGTAGAACTGATCCGTTAAACCATTACTTTGGAAAGATTGTACAAAATCGCCCTGATTTTCTTCGCCTAAAAAGCCCGTTACCGTTAAGTCTGTGCCTAAATCAGCAAGCACTTTCGCCACGTTGATCCCTTTCCCAGCGGGGTAAAGACCTAGTGTTTCGACAGTATTTACTTCGCCGATTTCAATCCGTTTTAAACGCCCGACTAAGTCAAAGGCAGGATTGAGCGTTACCGTTGCGATGCGTAATTGTTGTGCCATAGTTGCCTCTTATTCACCTAAACCTGCTTCAATCGCTTTACCGATGCCGTCTAAGGCCTGTTGTGCTTCTTCACCCGTAGCAACAAAGCGTAAACGATGACCTTTTTGTACGCCTAACGCCACGATTTTCATCAAGCTTTTTGCACTAACAAGTTGGCTGTCTCGGTCAAGGTTTTGTACTTGAATGGTCGCATTGTATTTTTTCACTTCATTCACTAACACAGCACTTGGACGAGCGTGTAAGCCGTGTTCGTTACGAACGGTGAATGTCGCTTCTAGTTCGCCATTTGCAGAATTTTCTGCGGAAGTCACCGCTTGTGCGACTTGTTGAGCTACATTAGCGACAGTAGCAACAACGGAGTTATTTGATGATTCAATGGTATCTTCTACCGTTGGAATAAATGCGACACTTTCGCCTAAACCTGCAACAAAGGCTTGTTGTAGGGCTTCAATAGCTTGTTGAGAATCTGCGCCTTCAGCCACAAAGCGTAAACGGTGTCCTTTAGCAGCACCAAGTGCCACAACTCGCATTGTGCTTTTCGCATTCACCGCTGCCGCTGGGCGATCTAAGTTTTCTACCGTCACTTTCGCTTCAAACGGTTTTAAAGTTTGTACTAACACAGCACAAGGGCGTGCGTGCAAGCCATGTTCGTTACGCACTGTGAATGTACCAATGACTTGATTTGCAGAATTTTCTGCTGAAATGACCGCTTGTTGTGGTGCTGTTTGTACTGCTTGTGGAGTAGCTTCAGGAACAGATTGACCAAAAACGGCTAAAATACGATCTGCAGGTGCAATCATTAGTTGCTGACGAGTTGTAATATTAAGCAATTTTGCGAGTGTTTCTTGTAAGCTATCGTCCGTTGCAGCTACAGTGACAAGGGTTTTTCCTTCTTTATTACGAGCGATTGCAACACCATTCAAAAGATTACCTTTATTGCTATCGGCTAAAAAGACATTATTGCCTAAAGCAAGGGGCTGGCTTGCCACAACATCACTGATAAATTGTTGATTAACATAGCCTTTTTCTTGTAATTTGGCAGCGTTGATCGCAGAAAGAGTAATAAGACTTGATGTGTCGATATCTAAAGAAAGGAGTTCTGATGAAATCACAGGTTCGTTGCGTTTACCACTCAATAACGCTACAAATTCAGCAAGATCTTGCGTTTTCGCTAATTTTTCTGCAACAGCTTCATCGCCTAAAACAGTGGTTAATTGACGAAGTAACGTTAAATGTTCGTCTGATTTCGCCGCAATGCCGATAACCACATAAGCGGTATTACCTTCACCCCATTCAACCCCTTGCGGAAACTGATAAACTTGTACGCCCGTATTTTTAACTAAATCACGGGTATCTAAAGTGCCGTGCGGAATGGCGATACCGTTGCCAAGATAGGTTGATGTTTGCGTTTCACGAGCAAGCATTCCTGCTTCGTAGCCTTCCGCTACGTTGCCATTTGCCACTAAGCCACTTGCCACAAGGCGAATAGCATCGTCTTTGTTGCTTGCCGAGCCGTTTAAACGGATATTTTGTGCAGATAAGTTGAGCATTGAAACTCCTTATAAATTTAATTTAAAAGATAAAATAATTGTAGGAATTGTACTCTATTTTTTGCTAAACCGATCTAGCAATTTGACAAAAAGTCAAAATAAAAATCCCTTTTTGTGAGATAGATCACAAAAAGGGATTTTTTATGAGATAAAGTCTATTTTATAAAAAATTAGACTATTTCATTTGGTGTAAAAAAGTAGGTGATTTCACGCTTCGCTGATGCTTCAGAGTCTGAGCCGTGAACAGAATTTTCACGGTAGCTCAAACCAAACATTTTGCGGATTGTGCCTAATTTTCGCTCTTCTGGCTTAGTTGCCCCCATTAACAAGCGGTAGTTTTCAACGGCATTTTCGCCTTCTAATACCGCCACGACGATTGGGGCTGAAATCATAAAATCGACCAACGGCTCAAAAAAGTCTTTGCCCTGATGTTCGGCATAAAAGCCTTCAGCTTGCTCTTTAGTTAAGTGCAGCATTTTTAACGCTTTGATAGTTAAGCCATTTTTTTCCATATAACTTAAAATCTCGCCAGTCAAATGGCGTCTTGTTGCATCTGGTTTAATTATAGCAAGGGTTTGTTGGATCATTGTTATTCCTTATTTTGATTCTTTTGTTATTTACTTCACTTGCACTCCCGCAGTAACACCGCTGTCTGCCGAGAGCAAGAACAGATCCGAGCCGCCTGTGCCAGCGGATAAGATCATACCTTCCGACATACCAAAAGACATTTTGCGTGGGGCAAGGTTGGCGATCATAACCACAAATCTGCCTTCGAGTTCTTCAGGTTTGTTGTAAGCGGCTTTGATCCCCGAGAAGACTTGGCGAGTGTGGTCGCCTAAATCCAATTCAAAACGTAATAGTTTGTCTGATTTTGGTACGGCTTCGCATTTCAATACTTTAGCGACACGCAAGTCGAGCTTCGCAAAATCATCAATGGTGATTTCAGAGGCAATTGGTTCAATTTTTGTGTTGCAAGCGGTCGTTTCTTTCGCTTTTTTTGCTTCTTCTGCTTTAACACTTTCAGCAAACAGTGCTTTAGTTTCTTCAATCACGGCATCGATCTGTTTTTTCTCTAAGCGAGAGAAGAGCGATTTAAACGGTGCAATGCTGTGTGAGAGCAACGGCGTGCCGATATTGTCCCAACGTAATTCCGTTTGCAAGAACGCTTCGGCACGTTCGGCAAGTTTTGGTAACACTGGTTTGAGATAGCTCATCAACACACGGAACAGCTCTAAGCCCATTGAACAGACCGCTTGTAGTTCCGCATCTTTACCTTCTTCTTTGGCGATCACCCAAGGGGCTTTGTCGTCAATGTATTTGTTGGCTTTATCGGTTAAAGCCATAATTTCACGGATCGCTTTGTTGTATTCACGGCGTTCAAAATAAGTAGCGATCTGCTCCGATTGTGCCACAACTTCATCAAATAAAGCTTGATCTTCTAATTTTTCAGCCAATTTGCCGTCAAAACGTTTGGTGATAAAACCTGCGGTGCGAGAGGCTAAATTCACCAGTTTATTGACGATGTCGCTGTTTACACGTTGCACGAAATCATCAAGGCTGAAATCAAGATCTTCAATGCGATCATTGAGTTTCGCTGCGTAGTAGTAACGCAAACATTCAGGATCGATATGTTTCAAATAGGTGCTGGCTTGAATGAATGTGCCACGGGATTTCGACATTTTTTGTCCGTCCACCGTTACATAACCGTGAGCAAATACATTGGTTGGTTTGCGGTATTCGCTCCCTTCCAACATCGCGGGCCAGAACAGGCTGTGGAAGTACACAATGTCTTTGCCGATAAAGTGATAAAGTTCCGCGTCTGAGTCCTTTTTCCAGAAATCATCAAAGTTCAAGCCTGTGCGGTCGCACAAGTTTTTGAACGATGCCATATAGCCAATCGGCGCATCGAGCCAAACATAGAAGAATTTGTTATCCGCATCTGGAATTTCAAAGCCAAAGTAAGGGGCATCACGGCTGATGTCCCACTGCTGTAAACCGCTTTCAAACCACTCTTGCATTTTGTTGGCGATTTCAGGTTGAAGCGAGCCTGAACGTGTCCACTCTTTCAACATACCTTCAAAACTTGGCAAGTCGAAGAAGAAATGTTCCGACTCTTTTACCACAGGCGTAGAGCCTGACACCACTGAGCGTGGATTGATTAAATCCATTGGGCTGTATGTGGAAGCACAAACTTCACAGTTGTCGCCATATTGATCTTCCGCTTTACATTTCGGGCAAGTGCCTTTGACGAAACGGTCGGGCAAGAACATATTTTTTTCAGGGTCGAACAGTTGAGAAATCACTTTGCTTTTGATAAAACCGTTGGCTTTAAGTTTTTTATAGATTGCCGAAGTGTATTCACGGTTTTCTTCGCTGTGGGTTGAGTGATAGTTATCAAAGCTGATATTAAAGCCAGCAAAGTCAGCAACGTGATCGGCTTTGGCTTTTTCGATTAACTGTTCAGGGGTAATGCCGAGTTTATCGGCGTTAAGCATAATCGGCGTACCGTGAGCATCATCGGCACAGACAAAGTGAATTTGGTTGCCACGCATACGTTGGAAACGCACCCAAATATCCGCTTGAATATGTTCAAGCATATGCCCCAAATGAATAGCACCGTTGGCATAAGGCAAGGCACAAGTAACCAGTATTTTTCTTGTTGGATTGGACATTCTAAATCTCTCTAAAATATAGCAAAAAATTATAGGGATTGTAGCGGAAAAGGGGATAAATGCCTAGTGAATAAGGCAATAGATAGAGATAAAAAAAGCTGAAATGAATTCAGCTTTTGCAAAACATTACTCGGATCTATCCGCTTGTGGTGATGTTTTTTTATCATCCTTCTCAGGATCAAACTTCACGACAGGAACACAGCCACGACACGCACCTTGATCTACGCCGAGATCTTTACAAAGTTCATCATACTTATCTAGAAGTTTACGGAAAAAGCTTTTATTTTCTGCTTCCATATCGTATCTCCTTAGCGGAATAAGTTACGCCCAGTTTTACGGCTACGCTTAAATTGACTTAACGTAATTAAAACAAAAATAACAACATAGACCGCAAAAATAGCAATTAACCATTGTGGCATCGATAAATCAAGAAACTTCCAAACGATTTTTCCACAGTCACCGCCTGCAGTTGCTTCAAATACATTTGGAAACCATTTATTTAATGGCAGGGTTTCTGGAAACTCAACGAAAGGTGAACATTGATTCCATGGAGCTGGATTAAGCTGATAATCGGTGTGTTTTATCGCTAAGTTTAGCCCTTTAATAGATCCAAACAATCCCATAAGTAATGCTATCCAACGAATCAGTAGATTGCGTGGTGCTAGCATTCCAATAATGCCTGCAACAAGAATAGCAAATAGTGCCAAACGTTCATAAATGCACATTACACAAGGATTTAACCCCATGCCATGTTGGAAATAAAGAGCGGTCGCTTCCAATGCCATACAGCTTACGGTGAGTAATATCCAAGCTCCGCGACTAAGTGAAAGCTCTTTGAAATAACTAAACATAATATTCCTTAATTAACGGGTAACAAGCCATCCCCAATTCGTCATTAATTCTGTCAATGTAGGCAGTAAAAATTCTAAAGAGAGAAAACCTACAACAGAGAGTACGATGGTATATGGTAATGCCATATAGACCATTCGTCCATAGGATAAACGAATTAACGGCGCTATTGCTGAAGTTAATAGGAATAAGAATGCCGCTTGACCATTTGGTGTTGCAACGGACGGTAAGTTTGTCCCTGTGTTGATAGCAACCGCAATTAAATCAAATTGTTCACGACTAATTATCCCAGATTCAAAGGCTGATTTTGCTTCATTAATATAGACTGTGCCGACAAAAACGTTATCTGAAATCATGGAGAGTAGGCCGTTAAAGATATAGAAAAGTGCAAGCTGTGAGCTTTCTTCTGCTGAAAGTACAAATTGAATAATTGGATCAAAAAGTTTTAAATCGACGATTGCTGCGACGACGGAGAAGAAGACAACTAACAGTGCAGTGAAAGGTAATGATTCTTGGAATGCTTTTCCAAGCGCATGCTCATCGGTGACACCACAAAAGGCAGTACAGAAAATGATAACAGAGAGACCGATTAAGCCAACATCTGCTAAATGTAAAGCTAATCCAATAATTAACCAAACACCAACAATCGCTTGAATGACTAATTTCATTCTATCTTGTTTGGTCATTTCTTGTTCTTTACGTAAATTATAGTGAGCTAAAACGACCCAAACTTTGCGAGGTAAACGATCGCCGTAACCGAATAATCTATATTTTTCTACTAAATAGCATGTAGCAATACCACAAATTAAAACCGTAATACTAATTGGCGCAACTCGTAAGAAAAACTCACCAAAACCCCAGTCGGCTTGTGCTGCAATGATTAAGTTTTGCGGCTCTCCCACCATAGTCATTACACCACCCAATGCACTACCTACACCAGCGTGCATTAAGAGACTACGTAAGAAGCCACGAAATTGCTCCAAGATTTGTTTATTAGTAATTAGGTTGTCACTTGAAGCATCATCGGATTCATCATCGTCTAGTAATCCACCTGAAGCGACTTTATGATAAACCTTATAGAATCCCATACCGACGCTGATAATCACTGCAATAACGGTTAAAGCATCAAGGAAAGCAGATAAAAATGCCGCACTTAAGCAGAACGTTAATGAAAGCATTTTTTTAGAATGGATTGAAATGAGAAGTTTAGTGAAAGCATAAAGGAGCAAGCGTTTCATAAAATAGATGCCTGCAACCATAAACATCAACAGTAAAATAACTTCAAAATTCGCTAAAATTTCCTTTTTGATATGGCTTGCACTTGTCATGCCGATGATAACAGCTTCGATTGCTAAAAGCCCGCCGGGTTGAAGTGGATAACATTTCAATGCCATGGCTAAAGTGAAAATAAATTCTGCAACCAAAGCCCATCCAGCGACAAATGGACTAATAAAGAAATAAAGAAGTGGATTAATTATTAAAAAGGCAACAATGCAAACCTTATACCATTCAGGCGCATTACCTAGAAAATTTTTATAAAAGGCATCAAGATTATTCATAATATTCACTTAGGTAAGGAAAAAATGATTGTGGATTGTAATCTACTTTAGATTAAACGATAATACAAAAAGCACATTATTGTGAGTTCTCGTCTAAAATTTGATAAGTGCGTCACAATTTTTATTATTCACGTGGAGTTTTTCTTCACATTCTGGCGAAATAATCTCAATGAGTCAATCTGAAATCTTAAAAGCACAAAGTCCGGCAGCACTTGCTGAGGAATATATTGTTAAAAGTATCTGGAATCACCATTTCCCTGCAGGTTCAGATTTACCTGCGGAACGTGAGTTGGCAGATATTATTGGTGTAACAAGAACAACACTAAGAGAAGTTTTACAAAGGCTTGCTCGCGATGGATGGGTCAATATTCAGCATGGAAAACCGACAAGGGTTAATGATATTTGGGAAACAGCTGGACCAAACATTATCCATACTTTGATTAGTTTGGATGAATCTATTACTCCTACGATTATTTCAAATGTTGTTTCTTTAAGAACGAGAATGGGGGAATACTTTATTCCAGAAGCAATTAAAGCTGATCATCAAACATCTGCTCTACTTTTACAGGATCTAGATACGTTACAAGATAATGCTAAGTCATATGCTGAATTTGATTATAAACTGTACCATGATTTTACGTTTATTGCGAATAAACCTGTATATGGATTAATTTTAAATAGCTTTAAAGATCTGTATTTAAAAACGGCTTCTCTCTTTTTCTCAAATCCAAATTCTCGTCAGTTGAGTTTTTCATTTTATCAGGCTCTTCGTACCGCTTGTGAATCAAATGATTACCAAAAAGCTGTAGAATGCTTAGCGATCAGTCGACAACGAAGTACGGAAATCTGGGCGCAAATGTTAAAAAATTTACCACCAAATTTTGGAGAATAGTGAATTTTTCTTTTTATATTCTAAAGGCATCAAAAGATGCCTTTCTTTTTTTATATATAAAGCTTGCCCAGTATCTTCTAACACTATAAAATTCTCCAATTAAAGTGGGAAAAAGTGGTGTTTTGTGGAACTTTTTCCAAAATTCCTAATCTTTCATTCAGATGAGCAAGAAAATGTTTCGTGGTGCAACTTCAATTAGCATTGATAGTAAAGGGCGGATCGCTATTCCGACCCGTTATCGTGCAGAACTTTTAGAAAAGCACAGCGGATCATTAATTTGTACGGTAGATATTCGTCAGCCTTGTTTATTGCTCTATCCATTACATGAATGGGAAATTGTTGAACAAAAATTACTCTCTCTTTCTAATTTTGATCCAACACAACGCCGTATTCAGCGTGTTATGCAGGGGTTTGCTACAGAGTGTGAAATGGATGCTTCAGGGAGAATTTTGCTTAGCCCAACCTTGCGTCAGCACGCTCAGCTTGAGCAACAAATTATGTTAGTTGGGCAGCTAAATAAATTTGAAATTTGGCAAGATCAGCAGTGGCAAAAACAAATTAGCGAAGATCTTGCTATTGGCAGTTCAGATGAGATGTTGAACTGTGAAGCGTTAAAACATCTCTCTTTATAGTAGGAAATAATATGAGTGACGCTCCAAAACATATCACCGTTCTCTTAAAAGAGGCTGTTGATGGATTGGCAATTAAACCAAATGGCATCTATATTGATGGCACCTTCGGGCGTGGCGGTCATTCACGTCTTATTCTCAGCAAGCTAGGCGAGCAAGGCAGGTTGATTGCGATCGATCGTGATCCACGAGCCATTGCCGAAGCTCAAACCATTACCGATTCCCGTTTTCAAATTGTCCATAGTGCCTTTTCGTCTATTCCTGAAATTTGTGAAGATCTCGGCTTGATCGGCAAAATTGACGGCATTTTGCTTGATCTTGGTGTATCTTCTCCACAACTTGACGAAGCGGAACGTGGCTTTAGCTTTATGCGAGACGGACCGTTGGATATGCGTATGGATACCACCAAAGGCTTATCAGCAATGGAATGGTTGGCTCAAGTTTCTGTAGATGATTTGGCTTGGGTGTTAAAAGAGTTTGGCGAAGAACGCTTTGCAAAACGCATTGCACAAGCGGTCGTTTCTTACAATAAATCTGCAAATGAGAAAATTTCTCGCACCTTGCAATTGGCGCAAATCATTGCTGATGCTGTACCGTTTAAAGATAAGCACAAACACCCAGCTACCCGTTCTTTTCAGGCGATTCGCATTTATATCAACAGCGAATTAGATGAGTTAGAAAAAGCGTTAAATTCGGCAATCAATGTGCTTGCTCCTGAGGGACGTTTGTCGATAATCAGCTTCCATTCTCTTGAAGATCGAATGGTCAAACAGTTTATGCGTAAGCAGAGTAAAGGCGAAGCCGTGCCAAAAGGCTTGCCGATTTTAGAAAGTGAATTAAATAAAAATATCCCTTTAAAAACTATCGGCAAAGCGATTATGCCAAGCGATGCCGAAATTGATGCGAACCCACGCTCGCGGAGTGCCGTGTTAAGAATTGCGGAGAAACGATAATGTCAAACGAACGTTATCCTTTACGACAAGTGATTTTAGATGATTTAACCAGTCATAATAAAGTTGCTTTATTGCTTTTATTAGGGGTTATTGTTAGTGCTGTGGCAACAATTTGGATTACTCATCAAACACGTTTATTAATTGCAGAGCAAGGTGCGCTTGTTCAAAAAAATCAAAAACTAGAAAGTCAATATATTCATTTACAGTTAGAAGAAAATTCTCGTAGTCAGAAATCACGTGTTGAGGCTGTTGCAGAGAAGTTTGGTTTGCAACCAATCAAAAAAGAGCAAGAGATTATTTTAGTAGAGTGATATGAAAAAGTCTGTCAAATTTAAAAGTAGTAAGAAAAAAGAAGAAATTAATCAGATTGCAGAAAACTCGGAATTAGCGAATCAACCGAGTTTTTTGCCTTGGCGTTTTATTCTTACTTATGCCCTTTTGATTATTGGCGCATTGGCATTAATTTGGAAAAGTTTTTCTTTACAAGTGATAGATTCTGACAGATTGATTAAAGAGGCAAATGATCGTTCATTAAGAACAAAAGAGTTACCTTTTACGAGAGGAAAAATTCTTGATCGTAATGGTCGTGTTTTATCCATTAGTGTACCAATGTATTCGATTACGATCGATCCTAAAGAATATTTTGATACGAAGCTCCGTCGTACGAAAACACAATGGCGAGCACTTGCCATGGAAATGGAAGCATCAGCGAGTAAGATTGAGGCGAGTGTTAATAATTTCATTAAAGCTAAGCCGCAAAATAAAGAAGTAAAATATGATGCAAGATCTATTTTAAATAATAAAAATGAAGATTATTGGACATTATTAGCAAAATCAACAGGTTTAGATTACAACCAGTTAATTCAACGAGTAAGAAATAATCCGGACTCTGCATTTTTACGTTTAGATAATGAATACAGCCAATTAGAGCGTCAAAAAATGCAAGAACTGGCTAAAGCATTAGGTATGAAATATAACGAGATGATGGATAAAATGTATACATCATCTAATCAACGTTTTTTATATCTTTCTCGTCATGAGTCTGAAGTCATTGCTGATTATTCAAAAGAGTTAAAAATTGATGGTTTAGTGCTTAAAGTAGAATCTCGTCGTGTATATCCTTTAGCAGAAGAAGTTTCACAATTGGTTGGGTTTACAGATGTTGATGACAAGCAAGGTACCGAAGGTTTAGAGAGAAGTTTCGATAGTTTACTTGTGGGTAAAAATGGTAAACAAGTGATTCGTAAAGATGCTCGTGGTAATGTGATTGAACATATTCGAGATGAAAAAAAATATGACCCACAAGATGTTGTTTTAAGTATTGATGAAGAATTGCAGTCAATGGTTTACCGTGAAATTAAGAAAGCGGTAATTGAAAATAAAGCAGAATCAGGCACAGCCGTTTTGGTCGATATTCAAACGGGGGAAGTGTTAGCAATGGCGAATGCACCTTCTTTCAACCCGAATAATCGTGCTGAATTTAAATCTGATTTAGCACGTAACAGAGCCATTACGGATACCTTTGAACCAGGCTCGACGGTAAAACCTTTAGTGGTATTAACAGCATTGCAAAATAAAGTGACTTACCCAAGTGAAGTCATTAGCACAAGACCTTTTGTAGTAAATGGACATACGATTAAAGATGTGGCGCCACGTGATAGCTTAACACTTACAGGCATCTTACAAAAGTCTAGTAATATTGGTGTAAGCCGTTTAGCGTTAAGAATGCCTTCAACTGCCTTAGTAGAAACCTATAGCAAAGTTGGCTTTGGTAAAGATACAGGGTTAGGGCTTGGTGAACAACGTGGTACGAACGGTGATCGTAAACGTTGGGCAGACATTGAACGTGCAACGATGGCTTATGGCTATGGTTTGAATGTGACGCCATTACAGTTGGCTCGAGCTTATGCCACTTTGGGAAGTTTTGGGATTTATAGACCACTTTCCATTACCAAAGTGGATCCGCCTGTGATTGGTGAGCGTGTACTTCCAGAGAAAATTACCAAAGATGTCGTACATATGATGGAAAGCGTAGCAGCAAAAGGCGAAGGTGGCGCAAAAGCCGCAGTTGACGGCTATCGAGTTGCGATTAAAACAGGTACGGCACGTAAATTAGAAAAGGGCAAATATGTTGAAAAATATATTGCGTATACGGCTGGGATTGCACCTGCGAGCGACCCACGTTTTGCATTGGTAGTATTAATTAATGAACCAAAAGCTGGAGCCTACTATGGCGGTGCAATTTCTGCGCCACTGTTTTCAAGTATTATGGGCTATACCTTAAAAGCAAAAAATATTAAACCAGACAATCTCACAGAAGACACTCAAAGTGCCGTAAGAGAGATGAAGACGAATTCGACAAATTAGATATTGAGGCAACATAATGAACCGTTTACTTCCGTTTTTTCCTGAATTAGCGAATTGGACAACACTAGGTACATTAAACCAAATGACTTTAGACAGCCGCAAAGTCGGGCAAGGCGATCTTTTTGTCGCGTTAAAAGGACATCAAGTTGATGGTCGTCAATTTATCGAAAAAGCGATTGAACAAGGTGCAACGCTAGTTTTAGCCGAAGCGGATGAAAACGTGCAAGCGGTGCGATTTGCAGAAAAATTTACACCAAATCAGGAAAAAGTAACCGCTTGTGTACTTGAAGTACCGAACTTACCAAAACAGCTTTCCGCAATCGCAGGGGCTTTTTACGGCAATCCATCAGAAAAATTAACCTTAGTCGGCATTACTGGCACCAACGGTAAAACCACGACAGCTCAACTTTTTGCCCAATGGCGAAACTTGCTTGGTGGTAAATCAGCAGTAATGGGGACGATTGGCAACGGGTTATACGGACAAGTGCAAGAAGCTGTAAATACCACAGGTTCAGCCATTGAAATTCAAAGCAACTTAGCCAGTTTTGTCGAGCAAGGGGCGGATTTTTGTGCAATGGAAGTTTCATCGCACGGCTTGGCTCAATATCGTGCCGAAGCCCTAGATTTTGACTTGGCAATTTTCACTAACCTAAGCCGTGATCACTTGGATTATCACAACACAATGGAAGAGTATGCCGAAGCGAAATTCCGCTTGTTCGGCGAGCTTTCATCAAAACAGCAAGTGATTAATGCCGATGATGAAATCGGGCGTGAATGGTTGGCGAAATTGCCACAGGCGGTGGCGGTCAGTTGCAATGCGGATTTTCAGACACAGCAAGCACGTTGGGTTAAAGCCCAAGCGGTCAGTTTTACCCTACAAGGTGCAACGATTGCCTTTGAAAGTAGCTGGGGCAATGGCGAAATTAACAGCCGTTTAATTGGGGCGTTTAATGTGAGCAACTTATTGACGGCTTTCGCAGGCTTGTTGGCTCTCGGCTACGATTTACAAAAATTACTCGACACCGCACCGCTTTTAAACGGCGTATGCGGACGAATGGAGTGCTTAATCAGCGAAGAAAATCCTGAAGAAAGCCCGATGGTGATTGTCGATTACGCCCACACCCCTGATGCACTAGAAAAAGCGTTGGAAGCCGCACGTTTACACTGTGAGGGCGAATTGTGGTGCGTCTTTGGCTGTGGTGGTGATCGTGATACAGGCAAACGTCCACTTATGGCTCGCATTGCGGAACAATTAGCGGATCGTGTCATTGTGACTGACGACAACCCTAGAACCGAAGATCCTGATGTGATCTTCAACGACATTATGAAAGGCTTCCGCAAGCCAAAAGCGGTGCAATCAATGCATATTCGTCAATATGCGATTGAACAAGCGATTGCTCAAGCCGAACCGAAAGATGTGATTTTAATCGCCGGCAAAGGACACGAAGACTACCAAATTATCGGTACCAAGAAATATCACTTCTCGGATCAAGAGTGGGCGAGGAAGTTTTTGGGGTAAATTCTAGACCTAGTATACTTAATACAAGATAGACCCTTAAATTATCAAGGAGATCATATGATATCTGATAAACCAAAAAAAGATAGAGAATCATTTTTAAATGAACTAAAAAAAGATATAGGTGCATTCTCAAATTATATAAAAATCTGTAAAAGGAAATTTATAAAAAATTTTAATGTAGAATATAAATTATTTATAACATTAAAAACAGCTTTATTTTGGTATTTAATTGTATTTATTTCTGCTGCTTATATAGATGGAGATATAAATCATAAGTTTTCTTTTATCTTTTGGTTTTCTTGGTTAGGTGCGGTGTATTTTTCTGCTAAAGGTATTATAAATTATATAAAACGAAGAGAAGATGCATTATTTAAGTCAAAATTCTCTTATGTTTTTATGTCTGTCTTAGCTATATTACCTAATATAGTAATAATCTTGGCATATAGTAGAGCAGCGTTTTTCTTAGGTTTGTGTAATTAAATTATGATTTCATATTCAGTTCAAAGTATTGCGAATATTCTTCAAGGTAAACTGCTCGGCAGTGGCGAGATTGTTATTGAAAACATTAGCACCGACACACGACAAGCGGTCGAAAATGGCTTATTTTTTGCATTAAAGGGCGAGAAATTTGATGCTCACGATTATGTGGAAAAAGCGATAGAACAAGGCTGTGTGGCGTTGGTAGTGGAGCGTGAATTAGCGGTTTCTGTGCCGCAAATTATCGTGGAAGATACCCGTTTAGCGTTAGGGCAACTGGCGAAGTGGTTAAAGGCAGAGCTTAATCCAAAAACGGTGGCGATGACAGGTTCGTCAGGTAAAACCACCGTGAAAGAGATGACTGCAAAAATTTTGCAGAAAGTGACCGCTTGCGAAGAGCAAGTACTTTACACTTTTGGTAATTTAAACAATGACTTAGGCGTTCCGCTAACGTTGCTTCGTTTAACGCCACAACATCAATTTGCGGTGGTGGAATTGGGGGCAAATCATATCGGCGAAATTGCTTATACCACTGAGATTGCTCAACCTGATGCTTGTTTAGTGAACAATGTGGCGTCTGCTCACCTTGAGGGCTTTGGCTCGTTGGCAGGTGTGGCTCAAGCCAAAGGCGAGATTTATCGTGGCTTGAAAGCAGACGGTAAGGCGATTGTGAATTTGGCACATTACTATCCGCAGTGGCAAAAAGAGATTGGCAACCACGAGTTGCAATCGTTCTGCTACACGGGCGAAGATAAAGACAGCTACGCTGATTTTTGGGCGGAGAATGTGGAACTGCACCTAAACGGCTCCCGTTTTACCTTGCACAGTCCGCAGGGCGAAATTGAGATCAACTTGCCTTATTTGGGCGAGCATAATATCAGCAATGCGTTGGCGGCAACGGCGTTAGCGATGGCGGTCGGGGCAGATTTACAGGCGGTGAAAGCTGGTTTAGAACAGCGTTCGGCGGTGAAAGGGCGTTTGTATCCTGTTGAAATTAATGAACATTGTTTGCTGATTGATGATACTTATAACGCCAACGTGGACTCGATGAAATCGGCGGTGTCGGTATTAAAAAATTACCCTGCGTTTCGCATTTTTGCGGTGGGGGATATGGCGGAGTTGGGTAAGGATAGCCCAGCTTGTCATCAAGAAGTGGCGGATTTCGTCAAACAGGCGGAGTTGGACTTAGTGGTCAGCTTCGGCAAAGAGAGTGAGGTGATTAGCGGTAATTCAGCTCACCACTTTAATGATAAAACCGCAATGGCGGAATTTTTACGCCCGATTATTTTGCAAAAAATCGAGCAAAAACAACCGCTTGTTCTGTTGGCAAAAGGCTCTCGTAGCCAAAAAATGGAAGAACTTATCGCTTCCTTATGTCGTTCTTTTGATGTTTCTTTTTAAGGATTAACTTATGTTAGTTTGGCTTGCTGAATACTTGGTGCAATACAACACAGCGTTTAACGTGGTGTCGTACATTACTTTCCGTTCGATTATGGCGTTATTGACCGCTTTGATTATCGGCTTATGGATCGGTCCTACGGTCATTCGCCGTTTACAAATTCTCAAATTCGGGCAAGAAGTGCGTCACGACGGCCCTGAAAGCCACTATAAAAAGCGTGGTACGCCAACGATGGGCGGCATTATGATTTTGTTCGCTATCGGCGTGAGTACGTTGCTGTGGGCGGATCTGCGTAACCCTTATGTTTGGTTTGTGTTGTTTATCTTATTCGGCTACGGCGTGGTGGGTTTTGTTGATGATTATTGGAAAATCGCTCGCAAAAACACGGACGGTTTGATTGCCCGTTGGAAGTATTTTTGGTTATCGGTGATTGCGTTGGTTTCTGCTTTTGGAATGTACGCTATCGGTAAAGATACCGCAGCAACCCAGCTTGTTGTGCCGTTTTTCAAAGATGTGATGCCACAACTTGGGCTGTTCTACATTGTTTTAACTTATTTTGTGATTGTCGGTACCAGTAACGCCGTAAACCTAACAGACGGTTTAGACGGCTTGGCAATCGTGCCGATCATTATGGTGGCAGGGGCATTTGCATTAATTGCGTGGGCGACAGGGAACTACAATTTTGCTCAATACTTGCACATTCCTTATATCAAATACAGCGGTGAGTTGGTGATTTTATGTACCGCTATTGTCGGTGCAGGCTTAGGTTTCTTATGGTTTAACACTTACCCAGCTCAAGTCTTTATGGGCGATGTCGGCTCACTTTCACTCGGCGGTGCGTTGGGTGTGATTGCGGTGTTGGTGCGTCAAGAATTGTTATTAGTGGTAATGGGCGGCGTGTTTGTGGTTGAAGCCTTATCGGTGATTTTACAAGTCGGCTCTTACAAATTACGCCAAAAACGTATTTTCCGAATGGCTCCAATCCACCACCACTTTGAATTAAAAGGCTGGCCAGAACCACGAGTGATCGTCCGCTTTTGGATCATCACTTTAATGTTAGTGTTGATTGGGTTAGTGACGTTGAAATTGCGGTAATTAAATAAACATATTGGGGGTTGAACGGACACACGCAGTGTGTCCCTACAACAGCCCTTTTATCGTAGGGACACACTGCGTGTGTCCGAAATTGACAAATTTAAGAGAACAACAAAATGCAAAATCAATATCAAGGCAAAACCATTACGATTATCGGCTTAGGCACAACGGGCTTATCTTGTGTCGAGTTTTTGGCGGATAAACAGGCGAATGTGCGTGTGATTGATACCCGCGCAAATCCTGCTGGGGCGGATAAATTGGCTCAAAATATTCCGTTACATACGGGCAGTTTAAACGTTGAGTGGCTGTTGAGTTCTGATTTAATTGTGATTAGCCCAGGGCTTGCGTTGGCGACACCTGAAATTCAGCAAGCTATTCAAGCTGGAGTGGAAGTGGTGGGCGATATTGAGTTGTTCTGTCGTGAAGCGAAAGCTCCAATTATTGCGATTACAGGGGCTAACGGCAAAAGTACCGTGACGACTTTAACCACTGAAATGGCGAAACAAGCAGGGGTAAAAGTCGGTATGGGAGGTAACATCGGCGTGCCTGCTTTGAGTTTGTTAAAAGGCGATTACGAGCTGTATGTGCTTGAGCTATCAAGTTTCCAGCTTGAAACGACTTATTCATTAAAAGCCAAAGCCGCAACCATTTTAAATATCAGTGAAGATCATATGGATCGCTACAATAATTCTGTGGCGGAATACCGTGCGGCAAAATTGCGGATTTATGATAATGCGGAAAATGTGATTGTAAACGGCGAAGATCCGCTCACCTTGCCTGAGCAAGCGGTCAGATCTTTGAAAACATTTGCAGAAAAAGAAGCCGATTACACCGCTTGTAACGGTAAACTTTATTCGGGCGATGAAGCGGTGATTGCCATTGATGAGATGAAAATCACGGGTCGCCATAATGTGATGAATGCGTTGGCTTCAATGGCGTTGGCGGAAGCGGCAGGTGTTGATCGAGCAGGTATTATCAAAGCATTAAAAAGTTATTCAGGGTTAGATCACCGTTTTCAATTAGTGCCGACAACAGACGGCGTACGTTGGATTAACGATTCAAAAGCAACTAATGTGGGTAGCACAGTGGCGGCATTAAACGGTTTGCAAGTGGAGGGAACGCTCTATTTGTTATTGGGCGGTGATGGCAAATCTGCGGATTTCTCGGAATTAAAGCCACTTATCAATAAACCAAATATCATTTGCTACTGCTTTGGAAAAGACGGGGCGGAACTTGCTGCCTTAGCGGAGAACAGTGTGTTAGTGGAAACCATGGCTCAAGCGGTGGCACAAATTCGTCCGCAATTAAAGGATGGCGATATGGTATTGCTTTCTCCAGCTTGTGCAAGTTTAGATCAATTCAAAAACTTTGAAGAGCGTGGTAAGCAGTTTGCACAATTGGCTCAAGGGGTATAAGCGTCATGCTTGAGAAAGTGAAGCAAGAATGGCAAAAATGGGTGGTACTGACTCCCGCAAATGCGCTGTATGACCGTACGCTCATTTGGCTGTTTATGATTTTATTGATCATCGGCTTTGTGATGGTCACATCAGCCTCTATTCCTGTAAGTACAAGATTATTTGATGATCCATTTCATTTTGCGGTTCGTGATGGCTTTTATGTTCTAGTCTCTATTTGCGCATGTGCTTTTTTTGTCCAAATTCCAAGTAAAAGTTGGGAAAAATATAATGTTTGGCTGTTTTGTTCTGCATTAATATTATTAGCTATTACTTTAGCTATAGGCAAAAATGTGAATGGGGCAACACGTTGGATTCCTATTGGACCAATTAACTTTCAGCCAGCTGAACTCGCAAAACTTGCTGTTATTTGTTATTTCTCTAGCTTTTATGTACGTAAGTTCAATGAAATTCGTCAGCATAATATGAGTTTTTGGCGTCCAATGGCTATTTTGATTTTATTTAGCGCATTGTTGTTATTGCAGCCAGATTTGGGAAGTACAGCGGTTATTTTTATTTTAACCTTTGCCATGCTCTTTATTATGGGAGCGAAAAAGCTACAATTTGTTTTTTTAATCATTACGGGAATCATTGTATTTGGTTTATTAGTCCTGACTTCTCCCTATCGTTTGAAACGGGTTACGTCTTTTATGGACCCGTTTGCTGATGCTTATGGAGATGGTTTCCAACTCTCTAATTCACAAATGGCATTTGGACAAGGAGAATGGTTTGGAAGAGGTTTAGGAAACTCCGTTCAAAAATTGGAATATTTACCCGAAGCGCATACAGACTTTGTAATGGCTGTAGTGGCAGAAGAATTTGGACTATTGGGAATAGTCGTTGTTGTGTTACTATTAGTTGCTTTAACGGCAAGAGCGTTAAAAATTAGTCGAGAATCTTTGATACTAGAAGAAAAATTTAAAGGTTTCTTTGCTTTTGGTATTGGTATTTGGATTTTCTTACAAGGTTTTGTAAATTTAGGTGTTGCATCAGGTTTATTGCCAACCAAAGGTTTAACCTTCCCACTTGTAAGCTATGGTGGTTCAAGCCTTGTAATTATGGCAATTGCAATTGCAATATTATTGCGTATAGATCATGAAAATCGTCTTGAGCGTATTGGCCATGCGCATTTAAACGATGATTGAGTTTAGGAAAATAGAATGACAAAAAAATTATTAGTGATGGCAGGTGGTACAGGTGGGCACGTTTTCCCTGCCATTGCCGTGGCAAGAGAATTACAACAACAAGGCTGGGAGATTCGCTGGCTAGGCACGAAAGATCGTATGGAAGCGGAGTTGGTGCCAAAACATGGTATTCCGATTGAATTTATCCAAATTTCAGGTTTAAAGGGCAAGGGGATTAAAGCATTACTCACTGCCCCTTTTGCGATCTTACGTGCCGTACTTCAGGCGAGAAAAATTATTAAAGCTTATAAACCTGATGCCGTATTAGGTATGGGCGGTTATGTGTCAGGTCCAGGCGGTATTGCTGCAAAATTGTGCGGCGTGCCAGTGATTTTGCACGAACAAAATGCGGTGGCAGGTTTAACGAACGTTTGGCTTTCTAAAATTGCACGCCGTACCTTACAAGCCTTTCCAACGGCATTTCCTACGGCGGAAGTGGTTGGCAATCCAGTGCGTCAAGACCTGTTCCAAATTGCACTACCTGAGCAACGCTTTGCCGAAAAAGGCTATCCGATCAATATCTTAGTGATGGGTGGTAGTCAAGGCGCAATGGTGATTAACCAAACTGTGCCTGAAGTGGCAAAACGTTTAGGCAATAATGTGTTTATTAGTCATCAAGTTGGCAAAGGCAAATTGGCTGGGGTTGAAGAAGTCTATCAAGTTACTGGCAACGGCATTGCGAGCGAATTTATTGATGATATGAAAGCCGCTTACGAATGGGCAGATTTAGTCATTTGTCGTTCGGGGGCTTTAACCGTGTGTGAAATTGCGGCGGCTGGTTTGCCAGCGATTTTCGTGCCGTTTCAACATAAAGATCGCCAGCAGTTTTTAAACGCAGAATACCTTGCTCAAGCAGGGGCTGCGGTGATTATTGAACAGCAGGATTTTACTCCTGAGAGTCTATTAAAAGCATTAGAACCGTTGATTGCTGATCGTCAAAAATTGACCGAAATGGCAGTCAAAGCAAGAGCAAAAGCCACACCGCTTGCAGCAAAACGCGTGGCGGAAGTGATTGTTGAAAATAGTTTATAAATTTATTGAGCGTATATTTATTACGTTGATTACAAGCGGTCAGATTGTGTGAATTTTTTACAAAATGATCGAATGAAGGAATAACAATGAAAAATTTCCAAGATAAAGTGAAAAAATTAGTCCCTGAAATGCGTCGTGTGAGCCAAATCCATTTTATCGGTATTGGCGGTGCAGGTATGTCGGGGATTGCGGAAGTATTATTAAACGAAGGCTACCAAATTTCAGGTTCAGATATTGCTGATGGAGCAGTAACACAACGCTTGGCAAAAGCTGGGGCGAAAATTTTTATTGGTCACCAAGCTGAAAATATTGAAGGTGCAAGTGTAGTAGTAGCATCTAGTGCTATTGATGAAACGAACCCAGAAGTCGCAGCTGCAAAAGAAGCTCGTATTCCTGTGATTCAGCGTGCGCAAATGTTAGCAGAAATTATGCGTTTCCGTCACGGCATTGCGATTGCGGGTACACACGGTAAAACCACGACAACCGCAATGATTTCAATGATTTATACGGAAGCGAAACTTGACCCAACCTTTGTAAATGGCGGTTTAGTTAAATCTGCAGGTAAAAATGCACATTTAGGGGCAAGCCGTTATTTGATTGCGGAAGCGGACGAAAGTGATGCGTCTTTCTTGCATTTACAGCCAATGGTGTCGGTGGTGACAAATATTGAGCCAGACCATATGGATACTTACGGTGGCGATTTTGAGAAGATGAAAGAGACTTACGTTCGCTTCTTACGCAATTTGCCATTCTATGGTTTAGCGGTGATGTGTGCCGATGATGAAACGGTAATGGAAATTGCCCCAAAAGTCGGTCGCCAAGTGATTAGCTACGGTTTTAGTGAAAAAGCAGATTACCGTATTGAAGATTATCAACAAACGGGTTTCCAAGGGCATTACACGGTTGTTTGCCCAACAGGTGAACGCATTGAAGTATTACTCAATGTACCAGGCAGACACAACGCCTTAAATGCAACAGCCGCCCTAGCGGTCGCAAAAGAAGAAGGAATTGCAAACGAAGCGATTTTAGCCGCACTTGCCGATTTCCAAGGTGCAGGTCGCCGTTTTGACCAATTAGGCTCCTTTATTCGTCCAAATGGTAAAGTGATGTTGGTGGATGATTATGGTCATCACCCAACGGAAGTGGACGTAACAATCAAAGCCGCTCGTCAAGGTTGGGAAAATAAACGTGTGGTCATGGTATTCCAACCGCACCGCTATTCTCGCACTCGTGATCTATTTGATGATTTTGTGCAGGTGCTTTCACAGGTTGATGCCTTGATTATGCTGAATGTTTATGCCGCAGGCGAAGCGCCAATTGTTGGGGCAGAAAGTAAAGATCTCTGCCGTTCTATTCGTACATTAGGCAAGGTCGATCCGATTTTAGTGTCAGATACATCACAACTGGGCGAAGTGTTAGATCAAATTATTCAAGACGGCGATTTGATTTTAGCGCAAGGTGCGGGCAACGTGAGCAAGCTTTCGCGTGATTTAGCAGAGAGCTGGAAGGCATAGGTGAGCTATTTTTAATCTGAACGCTCCTGTTCTTGTAGGGACACACTGTGTGTGTCCACTGAATAAAAATTTACATAAGTCTAGATTAGACGGACACACGCAGTGTGTCCCTACTTAGTATCTGATTGAATTAAGGTAAAAAATAATGAGCTTAAAAAACGAAAAAATTGCGGTGTTATTTGGTGGCGTATCGGCAGAGCGTGAAGTGTCGTTGAACTCGGGCAAATCAGTGTTTGAAGCCTTACAGAGTTTAGGCTACAACGTCGAAGCCATTGATACCAAAGAGTTTCCGATTGAAAAATTAAAAGAAAAAGGTATTCAACGTGTATTTAACATTCTACACGGTGGTATCGGGGAAAATGGTGTATTGCAAGGAGCGTTGGAGCAACTCGGTATTCCTTATACCGGCTGTGGCGTAATGGCATCGGCGATTACACTGGACAAATTCCGTACTAAATTATTGTGGAACGCTGTGGGCTTGCCAACGGCGGCAATGGAAGTCGTTCGCCGTGGACAAGCGGTCAATTATGATGAAATTATTGCAAAATTAGGCTTACCATTATTTGTGAAACCAGCAAGTGAAGGTTCAAGTGTTGGGGTCAGCAAAGTAAAAACGGCTGAACAATTACTACCAGCGATTGAAGAAGCACTAAAATATGACTCGATTGTGCTAGTGGAAGAAAACTTAGCGGGTGCAGAATATTCTGTGCCAGTGTTAGACGGCGAAGTGTTGCCAGCAGTACAAATTATCCCAGATGGCGAGTTCTACGATTATCACGCTAAATATATTTCGGATAATACACAGTATGTTGTGCCAGCATTAAATGCTGAACGTCAGGCGGAAGTGGCGAAGCTAGTGAAACAGGCTTATGATGTGGTTGGCTGCCGTGGTTGGAGCCGTATTGATGTGATGGAAGATGGAGAAGGCAATTTCCGCTTGGTTGAAGTGAATACTTGTCCGGGTATGACGAGCCACAGTATTTTCCCGAAATCAGCGGCGACTGTTGGTTACAGTTTTGAGCGTTTAGTTGAACGTGTATTGGAGTTAAGTGCTTAATGGTTGCGGTTTTTCGTAAAAAACCAACATCGGTTATTCGAACAAAAGTGAGCAAACCGAAACCGCCAATAAATTGGTTGAGTTTTTTTAAACCTGCTTTGGTATTAATATGCCTTGTTTTTGTATATATTGTTTATGCAAATTGGGTAAATTGGTTGCAGGCATTAGATAAAACGCCAATTCGCTCTTATGCATTGACACATAAAACACAATTTACGACGAATAATGATATTCGAGAAGTGTTATCCAAAGAACCCGTATTAAAGGGTTATTTTGGGCAAAATATTCAGGAAGTGAAAGAAAAATTCTTGGCACTTTCTTGGGTTAAAGATGTTGTGGTGAGAAAAGTCTATCCTGATAAATTAAGTTTGACTTTATTAGAATATCGACCTGTCGCTTTATGGAACAATAGCCAATATCTTTCTGAACAGGGTGTTGTTTTTAGTTTACCTTCTGAGCGTTTTGATCATTCAGGACTCCCAATTCTTTATGGACCCGATTCTGAAGGGAAAGTAGTTCTTGAAGCTTGGAATAAGATAAAAACAGATTTAAAAGCTCGGAATTTAGGATTGTATTCGGTTGCGATGGATAATCGCGGATCTTGGTCAATTCGCCTTGATAATGGGGTTGAGCTACGTTTAGGAAGAGGAGATTGGTTACCTAAAATCGATCGCTTTGTCACAATTTTTCCTGAAATCGAAATTCCTGAAGGAAAACGTTTATCCTATGTTGATTTACGCTATGAACATGGCGCATCAGTAGGGTTTAGTAATCAATAATTTATAGTATGCAAGCAATAAAATATGACAAAAATAGCAGAATCTAAAGTAATTGTAGGTTTAGAGATTGGTACACATAAAATTGTTGCCGTAGTTGGTGAAGTATTACCTGATGGCGTAATTAATGTCATTGGTTCTGGTGTGAGTCAATCTAAGGGCGTTTATTGTGGCGGTGTCGTTGATTTAGATGCGGTAGTAAGCTCTATACAAAGAGCTATCGAAGAAGCTGAATCAATTTCAGAATGCCAAATTATGGGAGTAACATTAGCACTCTCAGGTTCTCACATTACCGCTTTTAATGAAAGTGGCACAGTCCCCTTATCTGGAGCCGTAAGTGATGAGGATTTAGATAATGCGATTCATATTGCTCGTTCTATTAAATTGCCTGATGGATTAGAAACTTTACATATTATTCCGCAAGAATATAAAGTTGATAGGCTACCAGCAACAAAAAATCCATTAGGGCTATCGGGCATGAGATTGCAAGCTCAAGCTCACTTAATTGCTTGTCATAATGATTGGTTACGTAATTTAAAGAATGCGGTAGAGCGTAGCAAGTTAAAAATCGATCAAATTGTCTTTTCTGGATTAGCATCAAGCTATTCAGTTTTAACAGATGATGAAAGAGAGCTTGGTGTCTGCTTAATTGATATTGGTGGCGGAACAATGGACGTTCTCGTCTATACAGATGGTGCACTTCGTTTTAGTAAAGTCATTCCTTTTGGTGGTAACAATGTGACTGACTATATTGCACAAGTTTTTGCGACTTCACGTCAAGAGGCCGAAACAATTAAGGTGCAGTATGGTAGTGCTATTTCTCCACCAACACATTTTCCAGAGAAAAAAATTGAATTTGCTGGTTTAGGCGGAAGAATTCCTAGAACTTTTACAAAAGAGCAGTTGTCGAAGGTCACATCGCAATGTTATCAAGATTTATTAGGCGTAGTTTCTCATGAATTATCTCAATTACGCCATGAATTGTATCAAAAAGGTATAAAACAGGAATTAATTGCAGGAATTGTATTAACTGGTGGTGGTTCTCAAATAGAAGATATTGTAGAATGTGCAAAATCTGTCTTTGGATCACAAGTTCGAGTTGGTTATCCACTAAATATTACAGGTTTAACGGATTATGTAAATAAACCATCATATGCCACAGTATTAGGATTGTTACAATATAGTCATTACAATGATATTGAGAGTAGCCCAAGCGGTAAACCAGACAGCAATATTTTTGGTCCTATAGTTGATGCAGCTAAAAAAGCATACAAATTGATAAAATCAAATTTTTAATTGGCATTAATTAATAAAATTGAGCCTTTAGGGAGAATCACAAATGTTTGAACCTATTTTTGAAGCGACGCAAGATGCAGTCATCAAAGTTATTGGTGTTGGTGGCGGTGGTGGTAACGCACTAAATCATATGGTAAGTAGCACACAATCTGATGTTGGTAGTGTAGAGTTTTTTTCTGTAAATACAGATGCACAAGTGTTACGTAGTAGTGCTGTTCGAAATACTATTCAAATAGGTGCAACATTAACCAAAGGTCTAGGTGCTGGCGGAGATCCAAATGTAGGTCACCAGGCTGCAGAAGAAGATAGAGAAGCTCTGAGCAACATGATTGACGGTGCGGATATGGTATTTATTGCAGCAGGTATGGGCGGTGGCTCTGGTACAGGTGCTGCACCTGTCATTGCAGAAATTGCGAAAAGCAAAGGTGCTTTGACCGTTGGTATTGTTACTAAGCCATTCTCTTTTGAAGGTAAAAAACGTTCAGGCTATGCAGAACAAGGTATCCGTGAGCTTGCAAAACATGTTGATTCTCTGATTATCATTCAAAATGATAAATTATTAAAAGTGTTACCAAAAAACGTTAAATTTAATGAGGCGTTTGGCGTTGCTAATGATGTTTTACGTAATGCTGTTTTAGGTATTACAGATATGATTACGTCTGAAGGTTTAGTGAATGTTGACTTTGCGGATGTGAAAAAAGTCATGTCAGAAATGGGCAGAGCAATGATGGGAACAGGTATTGCTGAGGGCGAAAATCGTGCAGAAAACGCTGCAAAAGAAGCTGTTGCAAGTCCATTATTAGAAGATGTAGATTTATCAGGTGCTAAAGGTATTCTCGTTAATATTTCTTCTGGTTACGATATTGAACTTGCTGAAGTAAATACAATTATGGAATATGTGACTAGCTTTGCTGATCCTGATGCTGCAATTATTTTTGGTTCTGCATTCTATCCTGAAATGGAAGGACAAATTCGTGTAACATTAGTTGCAACAGGTATTGGTCAACCAGAAGAAATGCCAAAAATTCCAAGTGTTCAACCAGTAAGACATGATATTTCTCCACAATCAGTTCAAGGAATGCCAAATTCACATAGACCTGATTTTATGAATAATATGGGCGGTGGGTATCCTAATCCAAATCAATACGCTCAACAGCAGTTACATCAACCACAGCAAATGCAACAAGTAGCACCAAGACCGCAACAAGTGGATACAACACAGGTTTTCTCACCAAATTCAATCCCTGGATTTATGAGAAATAGCCAATAATTATTGGGAAATAAGGAAACGATATGATTAAACAAAGAACCCTTAAACAAGCAGCAAAAGTAACAGGCATTGGCTTGCACAGCGGCAAGAAAGTGACGTTAACTTTACGCCCTGCGCCTGCAAATACAGGGATCATTTATGCAAGAACAGATCTTGATCCTGTCGTTTACTTTCCTGCAAGTGCAGATTCTATCCGTGATACGACGCTTTGTACTTGTATGATTAATGATGATGGTGTACGTATTTCAACCGTTGAGCATCTTAATGCGGCAATGGCAGCATTAGGTTTAGACAATCTTATTGTTGAAGTTGATGCGCCAGAAATTCCAATCATGGATGGTAGTTCAAGTCCATTTATCTATTTATTATTAGATGCGGGCATCGAGGAACAAAATGCACCTAAAAAATTCATTCGTATTAAAGATACGGTACGAGTAGAAGAAGGTGACAAATGGGCAGAATTTAAGCCTTATAATCACGGCTTAAAATTAGATTTTACCATTGATTTTACGCATCCAATGATCACCAAAGAAGTGCGTAATTATAAAATGGAATTTTCTGCACAGCATTTTATTCAACAATTAAGCCGTGCAAGAACATTTACCTTTATGAAAGATGTAGAGTACCTTCAATCTATTGGATTAGCGTTAGGTGGTAGCCTTGATAATGCGATTGTATTAGATGAATACCGTATCTTAAATGAAGAAGGTTTACGTTTTAAAGATGAACTTGTTCGCCATAAAATGTTAGATGCTGTTGGTGATTTATTTATGTGTGGCTACAATATTTTAGGTGACTTTAAAGCCTATAAATCAGGTCACGGTTTAAATAATAAATTATTGCGTGCAGTCTTAGCAAACCAACATGCTTGGGAATTTGTCACTTTCGAAGACAAAGCAGAAGTGCCGCAAGGATATCAAGTTGCAGAACAAGTATTAATTTAACAGATACTATGAAGAATTAGGGCTTAAAATTGAAGAATTTTAAGCCCTTTTGCTATTTCAGTAACCGTTGACTATTTAACACCACCGTAATAGACGATAACGCCATGGCAATCGCTGCAATCATCGGATTAAGTAGCCAACCCGTGACAGAATAAAGCACGCCACAAGCGATAGGAATCGCAATCAGGTTGTAAATAAATGCTCCGAATAAACTCTGTTTCATATTTTGCACCACTCGTTTTGAGAACGGCAAAATTTCAGCGAGAGGTTGCAAGCCCGATTGCATTAGCGAAAGATCCGCCGTTTCTACCGCAATTTCACTGCCGTTATGCATCGCAATACCAACATTGGCTTGAGCTAATGCAGGGGAATCATTAATACCATCGCCAATCATTGCTACCTTTTTACCTTGTCGCTGTAATATTGCAATCTGTTCGGCTTTTTGTTCAGGCAGCACTTCGGCGATAACATCATCTAACCCCAATTCTTTCGCATAATGTTGCGCAGTATCTTGGCGATCACCTGTTAGCATTACACATTGATAACCTTGCGCTTGAAACTGTTTGATGATTTCCTTGCTTTCAGGGCGAAGTTGGTCTTGCAGGTAAATAACACCAAGGGTTTGATTATTTACCGCAACAAAAACTTCGGTACCAAGGCTTTTCCCTGTAAACGTTAGCTGTGAATGGGCTGCAAATGCACGATTTCCTACTTTTACTTCATCATCACCTACCCGAGCGGATATGCCTAATCCTTTCACAATTTTTACATCAGTGACGGAACAAGCGGTCAGATCGTCACGATATTTTGTAATGGCTTTGGCAATAGGGTGAGAAGCGTGCTGTTCAAGGCTTTTGGCTAAACGTAAAATTTCATCTTTATCACTGTGACCGAAGGTTTCAATATGAGTGACTTGCATTTCACCTGTGGTGAGCGTCCCTGTTTTATCGAAAACCAAGGTGTCAATTTCACTGCTGGCTTGTAACGCTTCAATATTTCGTACCAACACGCCAAATTCAGCGGAGCGAGCGACCCCCGCAATAGTTGAAAGGGGGATTGCCAACCCTAAGGCACAGGGGCAGGCAATGATCAATACAGTGGTAAAAATGGAAAGGGCAAAGGCAAAATCTTTGCCTAAGGCAAGCCAAATCAGGCTACTGACAAACGCAATACTCACCACAATCGGCACAAAAATAGAAGCGACTTTATCCACCCATTTAGCCAAAGGGGGCTTAGAGGATTGTGCGTGGCGAACAGCGGTAATAATGCGAGCCAGTGCCGTTTGTGAGCCAACTTGTTCAGCAAGGTAGATTCCCGCTCCGTCTTGCACAATCGTGCCTGCCCGTACTTTATCGCCGACTTTCTTCTCCACAGGCAAGGCTTCGCCCGTGAGCATAGACTCATCAACCCAAAGCGCCCCACTTTGCAACACGCCGTCCACCGCAAAGCGATCGCCTGTTAAAGCTTGAATCCGCATTTGTGGCTTAATACCTTTAGTTGAAATGGTTTTTGCAATTTCTCCGTCAAAAATGACCGCTTGTTGTGGCGCAAGATCGAGCAATTTCTCTAACGCTAACGACGAACGCTGTTTGGCTTTCAACTCAAGGTATTTTCCTAAATTCAGAAAGCCGATAATCATCACGCTAGCTTCATAATAAAGATGAGCGTGAGATTGTGGAAACAGCGTCAAATACAGCGAATAAAGAAACGCCACGCCTGTACTGATGGCAATAAGCGTATCCATGGTTGCTGCTCGGTGCTTTAGGCTAGTCCAAGCACCTGTGAAGAAATGTTTACCACTGAAATACATTGTGCTAGCAGTGATAGCCGCCCAAACTAGCCAAATTGGGCGGTTCTCTTCCGTCGGCGACATACCAAACCACATACCATAAGCCATTAACAATGAGCCAACAATTAACGCCAAGGCAAACTGACAGCGTTTTTCACTTAAGGTGGCTTTAGTTTGTGCTTGCTGTTTTTCACGGCGAATTTGCTCACTTTCAAGCAATTCTGCACCAAAACCGATTTTGGTCACAGCTTGTATCACCGCATCAGCTGGCACGTTACCTTGCACAAAAGCCGTTTGATCCGCCAAATTCACCGACACATATTGCACATCAGCTAATCGCCCGACTACCGTTTCTACTCGCCGAACACAAGCTGCACAATGCAAACCATTTAAGAGAAATTGTTGCTCTAAAGCCATAGATTATGCTCCTTTGGCTTCAAACCCAAGGTCATAAATGGTCTCTACCAAGGTTTGAAGCGACTCTTCACTTTCCACAATGGCTGTTTGCGAGTTCAAATCCACTTGAACATGAGTGACTGTCGGCAACGCTTTTAAGCCATTTTCGACACTTTTTACACAATGTCCACAATGCAATCCTCTAAGTTGAAGTGTAATGGTTGACATAAGATTCTCCTTTGATGTTTTCTGATTTAGAGACATAATAAACCTTTACCCTAGGTTAAGGTCAAGTCATATGAATATCAGCCAAGCAGCAAAATTATCAGGTCTAACCGCCAAACAAATCCGAGATTATGAAAAAGCAGGATTGCTTCCCCATGCACAGCGTAGTGAATCGGGCTATCGTCTTTATTCCACAAAGGATATCGAGCGTTTACATTTCATCAGTAACGCACGAAAAGTCGGGTTCTCCTTGGCTCAAATCGCTGAATTATTAAAGTTAAATGACGATCCAAATCGAGCCAGTCGAGAAGTGAAAAAGCTAACTGAGCAACATATCATCGAGTTACAAACAAAAATTGCCGATTTACAAGCAATGTTGGTGTTATTACAAAGTTGGCATCACAGCTGTTGCGGTAATGACAAACCTGAATGTTCGATTTTACAAGGGTTAAAATGCTAACAAGCGGTCAGTTTTCCTGAAAAATTTGCAAATTTTCGTGGGAAACCGACCGCTTGTTTTGGCACAAGTTAGGGAGCTTGCGCCATCAGGGGGCTAAATCACTATTCGGTTTTGTTAAACATATAACGGGCAATTTTCCACTTGCCTTCCACTTTTTCCAAAACGAACAGTTCACGGTTTAATTCGGGTACTTGAGTGTTGTTGGCTTTGACAGTGGCTGTGCCGTTTGAGATTGAGCGGACAATTGCTACGTTGTCATTGACCGTAATTTCTTTGATGTCAAATTGCAAATTCAAGCCGACCGCACTGAAAATGTGCTGATAAGTTGCGGTAATCGCTGCCGAGCCTTGTGCGGTTGGGGCGTTGGACGGCATTAATACACCATCGTTGCGATACAATTCCAACACATTTTGCGGATTTGCCGATTTCAACGCTGCCGCATAATCGTTGATCAATTGACGAATGGCGGTTTCATCTTGCTTTTCAGCCTTAATCACAACAGGCGTAGTCGGTTGCGTTTGTGCTTGTGCAATAGGGGCAACAAGGATTGTGGTTGCAAAAAGTGCGGTTAAAAGTTTATTCATTTTTAGTCCTTCTTGAAAGTGGGTTAAACATAAGTTGTGTGAGTTTATTCAAACAGTGCAAAGCCACCTGTCCAGCCGATTTGTTCACGCACGGCAAGGGTGATTTGTAAGAAACCAAACGCTTCTAACTCTCTGGCACGTTTGAGTGAACCTGCGTCTTTCACGATTAACTCGCTGCCTTTTAGTGCATCCGCCACTTTTGCTTTCGCTTGTTCGCAATCACCTGCCAGCAACACAGTTGTGTCGGCTTTATCTGCCACTTTGCTTAAGCCGATATTTGCTGCGAAATTGGTGTTAAATGCTTTGATAATCGCTGATTTTGGCAATTTCTGCGCAATAATTGCCGCCGCTGAACTGTCCGCTGGCACAAGTAAGCTATCCATTGTGCTGAAATCTACTGGGTTGGTGATGTCAATCACGATTTTATCGGCAAGTTGCGTGCTGTATTTTGTAATAATGTCATCTACTGACGCATACGGCACGGCAAAAATCACGATCTCACCCAAGGTTGCTTGTTCATCACGTTCCACAAATGAAACCTGATTTCCTGCTTGGCTAAAACGCTCTGCCAATACTTTACCCATATTGCCTTTACCAAAAATTGAAATGGTTGCCATAATAAGCTCCTTGTTAAGTTAAGTTGTACTGAAGTAGTTAAGATGGGTGCATTGTAATTGAAGTGAATTTACTTGATAATACGCTAAATAATGAAAACTCTTTTAAGTTAAACTTGAAAATGGAAAGCGCAAAACGATTATTGATCTTCAATGAAGTCATCAAAAAAGGAAGTATGAGCAAAACGGCACAAAGCTTGGGAATGACCGCTAGTGCGGTAAGCCAGCATTTGCAAAATTTGGAAAGCGATTACGGCTTGAAACTGCTGAACCGCAACACTCGCCGTTTGGAACTCACCGAGGCAGGGCGGATTTTGTGGCAACAGACGGAAAAGTTGGCAGCAATTATGCAAGAAACGCAGGAAAAAATGACCGCACTTAAAGCCAAACCGAGCGGAACCGTGCGGTTGTCCTTGCCTACGGGATTTGTGCGTTGCCGTGAAATTCGGGAATTAATGCGTGTTGTTGAGCAGGATTTCCCTGATATTAGGCTGGTGTTGCTCGCCGAAGATTCGCTGGCACAGCTGCAACAAGGCACGGCAGACATTGCGTTGCGAGCAGGCGAAATCAGCGATTCAATGGATAATGTGGTTTATCGCTTGGCGGATTGGTCGCTATGTATTGCTGGAGCAATGGAATATTTGGCGGAAAATCCCATAACTCAACCGACAGATTTGCTCACGGCACATTGGTTAAATCACAGCGATTTTGTGTTGCTCAACGCCTTTGAAACTTTAAACTTGCCGAAAATTTTGCCTGAAAAACGCACCGAATGTCCGAATATGTCGGCAATTGCTTATTATCTGGCAACGGAAGGAATGGGGCTGACCTTTATTTTAGAAGGCGAATTGCAAGTTTTTGAAAAAAATCACCGCTTGCAGAGAGTTCTATCCCAAGCCAAATTACCGACTAAACGCATCTCCGCCGTAGTCGCAAACGCTGCACAATCTGCCAAAAATGCCGCCGTATTGAATGTATTGAAAAGGGTGTTCAAACAGTAAGGAAATGAAACGACAAGCGGTAAGTTTTTCTGAAAAATTTGCAAAAAATTAGCGAAAACAGACCGCTTGTGGTTTTCTATTGAGCCATTAGTCGAAATTCGCTAAAATTTGCCCCTGTTTTTATTTACATCAAATCAATCATAGAGCCTATTATGTCTGAAAAACGCTACGGTGCTGATGAAATTACCGTTCTTAAAGATCTTGAACCTGTACAACTTCGCCCGGGTATGTACACCGATACCACTCGTCCGAATCATTTAGGGCAGGAAGTTATTGATAATAGTGTTGATGAAGCGTTATCAGGTTTTGCTAATCAAATTGATGTGATTTTACACAATGATAATTCTCTCGAAGTGGTCGATAATGGGCGTGGTATGCCAGTTGATATTCACTCGACAGAAAAAATCTCAGGCGTTGAGTTGATTTTAACCAAATTACACGCAGGCGGTAAGTTTTCTAATAAAAACTATACCTTTTCAGGTGGTCTGCACGGCGTGGGGATCTCGGTTGTGAATGCTCTTTCAGAGCGGGTTGAAATTACCATTAAGCGTAATGGCGAGATTTATACCATTGCTTTTGCTAATGGTGTAAAAGTCGAAGATCTGAAAGTGATTGGCACTTGCCCAAAACGTCAAACAGGAACAACCGTTCGTTTCTATCCAAATCCGAAATATTTTGATTCACCGAAATTTTCAGTCAGTCGCTTACGTCATTTGTTAAGAGCCAAAGCAGTACTTTGTCCGAAACTGACCATCAACTTTACCGACCATATCAATAACACGCAGGAAACGTGGTACTACGAAGATGGTTTGCGTGATTATTTAAGTGATGCGTTAAAAGCCTATGAGTATCTACCAAATCCATTATTTGTAGGAGATGTAAAGGGTGATACAGAAGCTGTAAGCTGGGCGTTAAGCTGGCTCACTGAAGGGGGGGAACAAGTTAATGAGAGCTATGTCAACTTGATTCCAACTGCACTTGGCGGAACGCACGTCAATGGCTTGCGTCAAGGCCTATTCAAGGCGATGGCGGAATTTTGTGATTTTCGTAACTTGTTACCAAAAGGGGTGAAATTAACCGCTGATGATGTGTGGGGACGTTGTTGCTATGTACTTTCTCTGAAAATGCAAGAGCCACAGTTTGCAGGGCAAACCAAAGAGCGTTTATCTTCACGACAAGCGGCGAGTTACGTTGAAAATAGTATTAAAGATGCATTCAGCTTATGGCTAAATCAAAATGTGCAAGTGGCAGAACAGCTGGCAAGCATGGCGATTAGTTCCGCTGAAAATCGTTTGAAAGCAGAGAAAAAGGTTGTTCGTAAAAAATTAGTCAGTGGGCCTGCGCTCCCAGGGAAATTAGCGGATTGTAATTCTCAAGATATTAAGCGAACCGAGTTGTTCTTAGTGGAAGGGGACTCTGCGGGTGGTTCGGCGAAAAAAGCGCGTGATAAAGAGTTTCAAGCAATTTTGCCATTGCGGGGGAAAATCTTAAATACTTGGGAAGTGTCGCCTGATCAAGTTTTAGCATCGACCGAAGTGCATGATATCGCGGTAGCCCTTGGGATCGATCCTGATAATGAAGATCTGAGCCAGCTACGCTATGGCAAAGTCTGTATCTTAGCGGATGCGGATTCAGATGGCTTACATATTGCGACGTTGCTCTGTGCATTATTTCTCCGCCACTTCCCAACGCTTGTCAAAAATGGACACGTTTATGTGGCAATGCCACCGCTTTATCGTATTGATATTGGTAAAGATGAAGTTCACTATGCGTTAGATGAAGCTGAAAAAGAGAGCATTCTAGCACGCCTTGCGAAGAAGAAAGGAACACCTAATGTACAGCGCTTTAAAGGCTTGGGTGAAATGAATCCAGAACAACTGCGTGAAACGACGATGAATCCGAGTACCCGTCGCTTAGTTCAGTTAGTGCTTGAAGAGCAAAGTGAAGAAGAAACTTTATCAACCTTTGAGCTTATGGATATGTTACTGGCGAAGAAACGCTCTGAAGATCGTAAGCAGTGGCTTCAAGCCCGTGGTGATGAAGCAGATTTAGATATTTAATTGCTATAGGGTAGACTTTTATGTCTGCCCTACAGATTTTTTCTACTGTGCCATCTGATGTACCACTTTCATAAAGCCATCAGCCGTTGCATACACCTCTTCTTTGCCCTGTGCTTTTAAAATCATATCAGACAGCTCACGAAATGCCGCATCTCCGCCGTCACGGGTTAGCACTAAATCCGCTTGATTTTTCACATAATCAAACGCATTGCCAACAGCGACAGCAAGTCCGCATACTTCAAAGGCAGGTAAATCCAACGTATCATCACCTAAAAATGCAGTTTCTTCTGCCGAAACACCCGCTTGTTGCATTAAATCAAAACAGGCTTGGCGTTTGGACATTTTGCCGAGTTGATAGAGCGGAATACCTAAGTCTTTGATTCGTCTGCGTAAAATAGGCGTATCGCCCCCTGAAAGCACCGCCACTTGAATACCGCACGCAAGTAACATTTTAATGCCTAGTCCATCTTTGACGTTGAAATACTTCAATGTTTCGCCGTTTTCGGAGTAATAAAGACTACCGTCAGTTAAAACGCCGTCCACATCGGTAATCACCAATTTTATGTTTGAAAGTTTTTGTTGCATAAGTATCCTTGATTTAAATTGGGTGGAGTTTTATGATCTTGCCCATTATAGCCTTTTGGAGTAACCGATGTCGATTTCTCAAAATTTAGACACCATTTCACAACAAATTCAACAGTTTAGTCAGCAAGCAAACCGCCCTGAAAATAGCGTTAAACTGCTTGCCGTGAGCAAAACCAAACCGATTTCCGCCATTAAAGAAGCAATCTGTGCAGGGCAACGTGCCTTTGGCGAAAATTATGTACAAGAAGGCGTGGAAAAGATTCAACATTTTGCTAAACAGAGCGAGTTAGAGTGGCATTTTATTGGGTTGTTACAATCAAATAAAACTCGAGTGGTTGCTGAGCATTTTGACTGGGTACAAACCATTGATCGCCTAAAAATCGCTCAGCGTTTAAACGAACAACGCCCTGAGCATTTGCCCGCTTTGAACGTGCTTATTCAAATTAACATCAGCGATGAAACATCAAAATCGGGCATTTCCCCTGAAGAAATGCTAGAATTAGCCACTCAAATTCGCCAACTGCCACGCCTAAAACTGCGTGGATTAATGGCAATTCCAAAGCCTGAAAGCGAGCCTGAACAACAAAAAATCGCACTGCGACAAATGCAACAACTGTTTGAACAATTACAGGCACAATTTGATGGTATTGATACGTTATCAATGGGAATGTCTGATGATATGCAAAGTGCCATTGAGTGCGGTTCGACAATGGTGAGAATTGGTACGGCAATTTTTGGGGCAAGATCTTAAATTTGATTGCTCTTCACGATAAATAATCTTATCCTTTCCACATTTTAAAAACCTAAGGGAAAAGCTATGCAACCTAAAGCGAAATTTAGAAAAGATTACCGTCAGCCTGATTTTACGATTAACCAAATTTACCTTGATGTGCAACTCGATCCTGAACAGACGTTGGTGACATCGACCCTTTCCGTTGAGCGTAAAAATCCGCAGGCGACAACATTACGCCTTGACGGGCATAGCTTTGAGTTTCTTTCGGTCAAATTTAATGGTGAGCCGTTTAAGGCGTATCAGAAAGATGATGAAAGTTTGAGCTTGGATTTAACCGCTTTGTCGGCGGATCAGTTTACGTTGGAAATTCAGACCCAGCTCAATCCGTCCCAAAACACATCGCTACAAGGCTTGTATCAGTCGGGGGACGGCATTTGTACCCAGTGTGAAGCGGAAGGTTTCCGTCAAATTACCTATATGCTTGACCGCCCTGATGTGCTTGCAAAATATCGCACAAAAATCACCGCTTGTAAGAGCAAATATCCTTACCTACTTTCTAACGGCAACCGCATCGCACAAGGCGATTTGGAAGACGGTCGCCACTGGGTCGAGTGGGAAGATCCGTTCTTTAAACCAAGCTATCTGTTTGCGTTGGTGGCTGGCGATTTTGATCTGTTGCAAGACAAATTCATCACGATGAGCGGACGTGAAGTGGCTCTCGAAATTTATGTAGATCGGGGCAATTTAGACCGTGCGACTTGGGCAATGGAGAGCTTGAAGCGTTCGATGAAATGGGACGAAGAGCGTTTCGGGCTAGAGTATGATTTAGATATTTATATGATCGTGGCGGTCGATTTCTTCAATATGGGGGCAATGGAGAATAAAGGGTTGAACATTTTTAACTCAAAATTTGTGCTTGCCAACCCACAAACTGCCACGGACGACGACTATTTGAATGTGGAAGCGGTGATTGCTCACGAGTATTTCCACAACTGGACGGGCAACCGTATCACTTGTCGAGACTGGTTCCAGTTGAGTTTGAAAGAAGGCTTGACCGTGTTCCGTGATCAAGAGTTTACGTCAGATTTATGGGCAAGATCGGCAAAACGCATTGAAGATGTGCGTCTGTTGCGTGCGGTGCAATTTGCCGAAGATGCCAGCCCAATGGCTCACCCGATCCGCCCTGAAAAAGTGATTGAGATGAACAACTTCTACACTGTAACCGTGTATGAAAAAGGGGCGGAAGTGATCCGTATGATCCACACATTGCTTGGCGAAGATCGTTTCCAAAAAGGTATGCGACTTTATGTAGCGGAAAATGACGGCAAAGCGGCGACTTGTGAAGATTTTGTTTCGGCAATGGAAAGGGCATCGGGCGTGGATTTAACCCAGTTCCGCCGTTGGTACAGCCAGTCGGGAACGCCTGAACTTACTATTGCCGATGAATACGATGAAAAACGCCATACTTACCGCTTGCACGTTTCGCAAAGCACGCCACCGACCGCTGATCAGCTTGAAAAAGTGAATTTGCATATTCCGCTGAAAGTGGCGTTATATGGCGAAGACGGCAAAAAAATCAATCTGCAACACGAATTATTGACTGTGAGCGATGTGCTAGATGTGATCCACGAACATCAGACCTTTGAGTTCCACAATGTGCAACAACGCCCTGTGCCAGCCTTGCTGTGCGATTTCTCTGCCCCTGTGCGTTTGGATTACAACTATTCGACCGAGCAACTGCTTACCTTGTTAAAATTTGCGGAAAACGATTTTGTCCGTTGGGACGTAGCACAAATGTTGTTCAATAACGAACTGCGTGCAAACCTAAGCCGTTACCAACAAGGCGAAGCGATGAGCTTTTCGGCAGGCTTACTTGAAGCTCTCACCTTTGTAATTGACAATGCAAATAAAGACCCTGAACTCGCCGCTTTAGCATTAACCTTGCCAAAAGAGACGGAATTTGCGGAGCTGTTTAAGGTGATCGACCCTGCTGGCATTGCGGTGGTTCGCCACTTTATGCAAAAGGCGATTGCTGACGAGCTAAAAGATCGCTTCTTGGTGACTTACAATCAGAACAAATTGACCGAATATCGTGTGGTGGCAGACGATTTGGCAAAACGTGCGTTGCGTAACGTCTGCTTGTCATACCTTGCCTTTACCGATGTGGGCAATACCCTTGTGCATAAACATTATCATCAAGCCAACAATATGACAGATACATTAGCGGCATTGACTGCTTCCACCAAAGCAGAGCTGGCTTGCCGAGATCAACTATTGGCGGATTTTGAACAGAAATGGCAACACGATGGCTTGGTAATGGATAAATGGTTTGCCTTACAAGCCACACGCCCTGATGAAAATGTGTTAGAGATTGTGCAAAGTTTGTTGTCGCACCCAAGTTTCAACTTCAAAAATCCAAACCGTGTGCGTTCGTTGGTCGGGGCATTTGCCAGCCAAAATCCAAAAGCGTTCCACTCGATTGACGGCTCAGGCTACCGTTTCTTAGTCGATATGTTGATTAAAATGAACGAAAGCAATCCGCAAGTGGCATCTCGTTTGATTGAGCCGTTAATTAAACTTTCTCGCTACGATGCACAACGCCAAACCTTAATGCGTCGTGGCTTAGAACGCTTAAAAGGCTTGGATAACTTGGCAAGAGACTTGTTTGAGAAAATTGAAAAGGCGTTGCAGTAATGATTTGGCATAAAGCACTTTTCTCTTTTGACGGCAGATTAAACCGCAAAGGCTTTTGGATTGGCTTTGGAATCAACTTTGCCTTTTTGTTTATTTTTGCAAATTTTTTCCTAAATCCAACCGCTTTCAACTGGATTAGCGTTATGCCTTTGACGGTATCGTTCTATAGTTTAGCGGCAGTCATCGTCAAACGCTTACACGACCGCAACCGTTCAGGCAAAGCGTTATTAATGGTACTTGTGCCGATTTTATGTTATGTCGCTTCGCTTGGTTCACAAGGTACAATGGCGTTTCTGCTTGGCACACTGATGCCAGTGTTTATTAGCACCGTGTTGCTAATGGAGTGGGGCGTGTTTGCGGGAAATCCCGATGCGAATGGGTATGGGGAGAAGGGATTGAGCATAAAATTTAAATAGTAGGGACACACTGCGTGTGTCCGCTTAACTAGTCTATTTTTTCGGACACACGCAGTGTGTCCCTACAAATTTGTTTCATAGAAATATACATTCAAAATGACCGAAATAAAACTTAACTATCATAAAACCCATTTTTTAACTTCTGCCCCTGATATTCGCCATTTGCCTGAAGACAGCGGTGTAGAAATTGCCTTTGCAGGACGTTCAAATGCAGGGAAATCAACGGCACTCAATGCCTTAACGAACCAAAAAAACTTGGCACGGACTTCAAAAACACCAGGACGCACTCAGTTGATTAACCTGTTTGAAGTGGAGCCAAATTGCAAATTGGTCGATTTACCGGGTTATGGCTATGCTGCCGTGCCTGAACAGATGAAATTGCAGTGGCAACGTTCATTAGGCGAATACTTGCAGAAACGGGAATGTTTGCGTGGCGTGGTGATTTTAATGGATATTCGCCACCCATTAAAAGATCTCGACCAACAGATGATCGAATGGGCAGTGTCTGCCGAATTGCCTGTGTTGTTGCTATTAACCAAAGCCGATAAACTCAGCCAAAGTGCGAGAAGCAAAACGGTGAAAATGGTACGAGAAGCGATTTTGCCTTTTCAAGGCGATGTACAAGTGGAAGCCTATTCCGCTCAAAATCGTATCGGCATTGACAAACTGGCGGCAAAATTAGATAGCTGGTTTGCCGAAGCATTTGAATAACTCATTGATGGCACACGTTTTTAACGTGTGCCTTGTACTGACAAAAAGCACTCGTTACAAACGAGCGCTATCTGGAGAACATTACTTATGTACAACTTAACCGAATTACGCCAAGAAACCGATGAAATTATTGAGTCGTTATTAGCTGACGGCAGCGATCCTGAAGCCCTTTATATTATTGAACACCACGTTGCTCACCACGATTTCGACAAACTTGAAAAATTAGTGGTCGATGCCTATAAACTGGGCTATGAAATTTCTGAAGCGGAAGAAGTAGAAGAAGAAAACGGCGATGTGGTTTTTGTATGCGATATTGTTAGCGAAATCAAGCTCGATGCTGATTTAATCACCGCTCAACAAAAAGAGCTACTGCCATTGATTGAAAAATCAGGTGCCGTTTATGAAGGCTGGGGAACTTACTTTGAAGATCCAAACAGCGATGAAGATGAGTACGGCGATGATGGCGAGTTCTTTGATGATGAAGATGACGATTTTGACGATGAACGTCGTCATTAATTAGGCTACAAGCGGTAGGATATTGCAAATGTTTTGCGAAATCTTACCGCTTGTTTGTTATAGCCCCTTTTTCACCCAATAGCGATATGGCTTGGTTTCCGTTTGGCTTTTTAGTAATTGATGATCCATAAATTGACAAAAACTCGGAATATCTCGGGTTGTGGCAGGATCGTCGGCAATAATGAGTAACACTTCGCCGTCCGCCATATTGCGAATGGTTTTGCGGGTCAGCATTACAGGCTCAGGGCAACGAAGCCCTAATGTGTCTAGTGTGTGGTGAATGGTTGGTTCGGTCATAGTTGTTTGTTTAAGTTGAATTATTCGTTGATCAAATTCCCCCCCTTTGAAAAAGGGGGGCTAGGGGGGATTTTTAGTAGCCCTGTGCAAACATTTGCATTTTAAAATCCCCCTTAATCCCCCTTTTTCAAAGGGGGAAATGTTCTTTATCTACATAGAACTCCACAGGCTTACTTTTCTAAAAGTGGGAGTTTTTTTCATTATTTATATAAATCAGGAATTTCTATGCAACACTTTTTCTCTCAACATCTCGCACGTATTCAGCAAATCGTGCAACACGCCTTAGAGCTTGCTCGCCTTGATGGGCTTTGGATTTACGCAGGGCAGGCGAAATATCATTTTTTAGACGATCAAACATCGTCGTTTAAAATCAATCCGCATTTTAACTACGTTTTCCCTGATCCTACAGCGGAACAAAGCTGGCTTTTCCTTGATGGCAAAAACAAGCCGAAGCTCTATTTTTACGCACCGCAAGATTACTGGCATTGTACGCCAAATCCGCCGACATCGACATTTTTTGCCGATGAATTTGAGTGGCAGATGTTAAGCAATAGCCAACAAATTCAGCAATATATCCAAAATCCGAAACATTGTGCCTTTATCGGCGAGCAAGAAGCCCTTGCACAATCGTTGGGCTTTGAGCATATCAATCCGCAGAAAGTGCTAAATGTACTCCATTTTGAGCGTTCGATCAAAAGCGAATTTGAAATTGCCTGTATTTATCAGGCTCAACTCACCGCTTTGCGTGGTCATCAGGCGGCAAAAGAAGCGTTTTTTGCAGGGAAAAGTGAGTTTGAAATCAACCTTGCCTATTTGCAAGCGACACAGCAGTCGGACAACAATGTCCCTTACGGCAACATTGTCGCAATCAATCAGCACAGTGCGATTTTGCATTACACCCAACTCGATTTTACTCCGCCAAACGAACGCCACAGCTTTTTGCTTGACGCAGGAACAAGCTATTTAGGCTATGCGTCTGATCTCACTCGCACCTATGCTGTTGATCCACAAAGTGAATTTGCGGAAATGGTGGCTCAAATGGAACAGTTCAAACTAGATATTATCGCCGAGATGCAAGTGGGGATAAATTATTTGAGCTATCACAGCCAAATGCACCGCTGGATTTCGCAGATGTTACAGCAGTTTGAGTTAGTGAAATTGCCTGCCGATCAAATTTTTGAAGAAGGCATTAGTCGCACCTTTTTCCCACACGGCTTAGGGCATCAGTTAGGTTTGCAAGTTCACGACGTGGCAGGTTTTCAACAAAATCAGCGTGGCACACGCAAGTCGCCCCCTGAGATTTACCCAAGTTTGCGTTGCACCCGTGATTTAGCCGAAAATATGGTGTTAACCATTGAGCCGGGTTTCTATTTTATCGAAATGTTGCTAAATCAATGGCGAAACCACCCGCTTGCTCGTTTCTTTAACTGGCAGAAAATTGACGAACTGAAACGCTATGGCGGTATTCGCACCGAAGATAACATTGTGATGCGAGCTAATGGGGCAGAAAATTTAACGGCGAAAGCAGAAAAGAGTAAATAATTATTGAGTTTAATTGCATAATTATGCATAATAACCACCAAGACAAGCGGTGAGATCCGCTTTTTATTTTGCAATTTTCATTTAAAAGGATACCAATATGGCACTTTGGGGTGGACGTTTTACACAACAGGCAGATCAACAATTCAAATACTTTAATGACTCGTTACGTTTTGACTACCGTTTAGCATTACAAGATATTGACGGCTCTATCGGCTGGGCGAAAGCTATTCATTCTGTTGGCATTATCAATCAAAACGAACTGGCGGAACTTATTCAGGCGTTAAAACAGCTTCGTGCGGAAGTTGCCCCGAATTTAGCGATTGTATTGCAAGAAGATGCAGAAGATATTCACAGCTGGGTTGAGTTGCAACTGATTAAGAAAGTGGGCGATCTCGGTAAAAAACTGCACACAGGGCGTAGCCGTAACGATCAAGTTGCTGTAGATATGAAACTGTGGTGTAAAGCCCAAGTACTTTCATTACAAGAATCTATTCGTGCCTTGCAAGAGAAATTGGTCGAAACTGCTGAAGCTAATCAGCTGTCGGTAATGCCGGGTTATACCCATTTGCAACGGGCTCAACCGATCACCTTTGCTCACTGGTGTATGGCGTATTACGAAATGTTAGAGCGTGATCACAGCCGTTTGACCGATGCTTATAAAAGAATGAACACTTGCCCACTGGGTTCAGGGGCGTTGGCAGGGACGGCTTATGCGATAGATCGTGATCTGCTTGCACAAGATCTCGGCTTTGAAACCGCTACTCGCAACAGCTTAGACAGCGTATCAGACCGTGACCACGTTTTAGAGCTATTAGCGGCAGCGTCAATCAGTATGATGCACCTTTCTCGCTTTGCGGAAGATTTGATTATTTTCAACAGTGGCGAATCGCACTTTGTCGAACTTTCCGACCGTGTTACATCAGGTTCATCACTGATGCCACAAAAGAAAAACCCCGATGCCTGCGAATTAGTGCGTGGTAAAACAGGGCGTGTATTTGGGGCGTTAAGTGGCTTGCTTGCGACACTCAAAGGCTTGCCACTTGCCTATAACAAAGATATGCAAGAAGACAAAGAAGGCATTTTTGATGCGATTGAAACCTGGCAAGCGTGCGTAAACATTTCGGCGTTAGTGCTTGAAGACATCAAAGTCGATACGGAACGCACCAAAGAAGCAGCACAACAAGGTTATGCTAATGCAACCGAGCTTGCCGACTATTTAGTGGCAAAAGGTATTCCATTCCGTGAAGCTCACCATATTGTCGGCGAAGCGGTGGTTTATGCGATTAGTCAGAAGAAAGCCCTTGAAGAATTGAATTTAGATGAATTTAAACAGTTCCACGCTGTCATAAGTGACGATGTTTACCCAATTCTTTCTCTCGACTCGTGCTTGGCAAAACGTTGTGCCAAAGGCGGTGTGAATTTAGAACGTGTTGCCGAAGCGATTGCAACAGCAAAACAGTATTTGAATCAATAATCTTAAGGGGTGTAGCAATACACCCCTTTTGTCTATACAAAAGGAGTAAATATGACAAAACAACTTACCCCAGAACTCAATTTGGTGGATTATCACCAAATTCCTGTCCTTGAAATTTCTCACCCAAAAGTCACCGCTAAGGTAGCGTTGCAAGGCGCTCAGCTATTGAGCTGGAAGCCTAGCCATACAGCAGAAGATGTGCTGTGGCTAAGTGAAATTGAGCCTTTTGAGCAAGGCAATGCTATTCGTGGCGGTGTGCCGATTTGTTATCCGTGGTTTGGCGGAGCGAAACAGCCGCCGCACGGCACGGCTCGAAATCGTTTGTGGGAGTTGTCGGCTTATCAGGTGGACGCAGAGCAAGTGAAGCTTGAGTTTAGTCTGTTTGACGAACAGCAACAGCTTGAAGCGAAAATGGAAATGGAACTCGGCTCAACCTGCCAACTACGTTTTACGCATTTGGCAGAGAGCGAAGCACAGGTGGCATTGCATAGCTATTTCAAGGTGAAAAACATTGAGCAAGTGGAGCTCTTTGGCTTGCCAGATAATGCCTTTGATGCCGTAACACAACAGCGACAAGCGGTCAGTTCGCCACGAAAAATTGCGAATTTAGTTGATGAAGTTTATACGGCAAATCAACAGCCGAGCCTGATTAGCGATTCGAGCTATCAGCGTCAAATTGAAGTAGATCACCATAACGCTAGCGAAGTGGTGGTGTGGAACCCGTGGCATAAAGCGATGAGCGGAATGAGCGAAATGGGCTATCAGACGATGGTTTGCGTTGAAACCGCACGCATTCATCAACTTGTTCGCTCAGGGGAGCAAGTGAGCGTGAAAATTAGCGTCAAAGATCAATAATTTATGCTATTATTTGCCCTATCAAGCCCGATAGGGCAATTTTATTTTTGAGAGAAGATTATGACAACCTTAAAAAATGACCGCTATTTAAGAGCTTTGTTACGTGAACCTGTGGATATGACGCCTGTTTGGATGATGCGTCAAGCAGGGCGTTACTTGCCAGAATATAAGGCAACCCGTGCGGAAGCGGGGGATTTTATGTCGCTCTGTCGCAATGCGGATTTAGCTTGTGAAGTGACCCTTCAACCTTTACGCCGTTATGCGTTAGATGCAGCGATCTTATTTTCAGATATTTTGACCGTTCCTGATGCCATGGGCTTGGGCTTAAGTTTTGGTGCAGGCGAAGGTCCGAAATTTGCTCGTCCAATTGAACGCAAAGCTGATGTAGATAACTTGCCAATTCCTGATCCAGAACAAGAGTTGCAATATGTGATGAATGCGGTGCGTACCATTCACCGTGAATTAAAAGGCGAAGTGCCATTAATCGGCTTTTCAGGCAGCCCTTGGACATTAGCGACCTATATGGTCGAAGGCGGAAGTAGCAAAGCCTTTACCAAAATCAAAAAAATGATGTACGCTGAGCCAGCTCTGCTACACGCTTTATTAGATAAATTGGCGGACAGCGTTATCCTTTACTTAAACGCTCAAATTAAAGCTGGGGCGCAAGCGGTAATGGTGTTTGATACTTGGGGTGGCGTATTGGCTCACCGTGATTATCAAGAATTTTCATTACGCTATATGCACAAAATCGTGGACGGTTTAATCCGTGAAAATGAAGGCAGAAAAGTGCCTGTAACTCTGTTCACCAAAGGCGGTGGCTTGTGGTTAGAAGCGATTGCAGAAACAGGCTGTGATGCCGTTGGTTTAGACTGGACAGTGGATATTGCCGATGCACGCCGCCGTGTAGGGCATAAAGTTGCTTTACAAGGCAATATGGATCCGAGTGTGCTTTATGCAAGCCCTGAACGTATTGAGCAAGAAGTAAAAGCGATTTTGGCTGGTTTTGGGAACGGTTCGGGACACGTGTTCAATTTGGGACACGGTATTCATCAAGATGTGCCAGTAGAAAGCCCGAAAGTGTTTGTTGATGCAATTCACGAGTTTTCTAAGCAGTATCATAAATAATTATTTAAATTTAGGTTACTCTCTCCCGTTTACGGGAGAGAGACAGCTCAAAATAGCGTAAGGCTATTTTGAGCAGAGAGAGGGAAAATATAACAAATGCGAAACCCTATTCATAAACGCATTGAGCGTTTTGAGAGCTGGCAACATCTCACCTTTATGGTGTGTTTATGCGAGCGTATGTACCCAAATTTTCAGCTCTTTTGCGAAGTGAGCAAGCGGTCTGATGATGCCAAAATTTTCCAAAATATCCTAAATCTTGTTTGGGAACATTTAACGGTCAAAGGGGCGAAAATCAACTTTGAAAATCAGCTTGAAAAGCTTGAAGCGATTATCCCTGATGTCAATGAATTTGATTTCTACGGTGTTTTCCCTGCTGAAGATGCTTGTCAGGCTCTTGCAGAGCTGCTGCACAGCATTATTGCAGGGGAAACCTTAGAACAAGCGATTAAAATTAGCCAAATTTCACTTGCCACCGTTGCAACCTATTTAGAAACGCAGGCTGATCGCCGTTTAAATGAACAAGAACTGAAAAATGCTACTGAAATTCAAGATGAACTAGATGTGCAATGGCAAATATATCGTTTACTGAATGAGTGTGAAGAACGGGATATTGAATTGCTCCTATCTCTCAAAAACGAGATAAGAATGAGTGGTATAAGTAATATTGGATTAAATTTTAGTCAATAAGTGTGACTTAGCTAACAAATTTTGCATTATTTCCTTTGAGAAAATGGTTGTTTGAATTAAGCTACGCAACGCATTTTCGCAATTTTATTAAGGCAATTATTGCCGTCTTACTGATACACATCTTTAGAGGATAAAACTATGAACAAAACTGAGTTAATCGATGCAATCGCAGCAGGCGCAGAGTTAAGCAAAAAAGATGCTAAAGCAGCATTAGAAGCAACTTTAGATGCTATTTCTGGAAGCCTTAAAAAAGGTGATGCAGTTCAACTAATCGGTTTCGGTACTTTTAAAGTAAATCACCGTAAAGCTCGTACAGGTCGTAATCCAAAAACTAACGAAGCAATTGAAATTCCAGCAGCTAACGTGCCAGCATTCGTTGCAGGTAAAGCATTAAAAGATTTAGTAAAATAATTCCTTAACAACGAATTTTGCTGGAGAGCCTAGAGAAATCTAGGCTTTTTTGCGTTTATTAGATGGCGATTTTCCGTTACAATAGCGACATTCAACACAAATTTTAACAAGACAATGAAACAATCCATCATCAATAAATTAGACAGTCTCAGCGAACGCCACGAGGAATTACAAGCCCTACTTGGCGATGCAACTATCATTAGTGATCAAGAAAAATTCCGTGCCTACTCCAAAGAGTATTCGCAATTAGAAGAAGTGGTTGGCACTTTCAACCGTTGGAAAAAATTACACAGCGATATTGAAGAAGCTCAAATCTTACTTGACGATCCTGATATGAAAGAGATGGCGGCAGAGGAAATTGAAGCGAACAAAGCGGAAATTGAAAACCTTGAGCAACATCTGCAAATTTTATTACTGCCAAAAGATCCAAACGATGAATATAACTGCTTCCTTGAAATCCGTGCCGGAACAGGCGGCGATGAAGCAGGTATTTTCGCAGGCGATTTATACCGTATGTACAGCCGTTATGCTGAAAGCAAACGCTGGCGAATTGAAGAACTCTCTGCAAACGAAAGCGAACAGGGCGGATATAAAGAGATTATCGTGAAAATCAGCGGTGAAGGCGTTTATGGACAGCTCAAATTCGAGTCGGGCGGACACCGTGTGCAACGTGTGCCAAAAACCGAATCACAGGGGCGTATTCATACTTCCGCTTGTACTGTGGCAGTGATGCCTGAATTGCCAGAGAGCGAAATGCCTGAAATCAACCCAGCGGATTTGCGTATCGACACCTATCGCTCATCTGGTGCAGGCGGTCAGCACGTTAATACGACCGACTCAGCGGTGCGTATTACCCATATTCCAACGGGCATTGTGGTTGAGTGCCAAGATGAACGTTCTCAACACAAAAATAAAGCCAAAGCCTTAGCGGTATTGGCTTCTCGCATTGTGCAAGTAGAAAAAGAGAAACAAGCCCAAGAGCAAGCGGATACTCGCCGTAACTTACTCGGCTCGGGCGATCGTTCCGACAAAATCCGTACTTACAACTACCCACAAGGGCGTGTTACCGATCACCGTATCAACTTAACCGTGTATCGTTTAGATGAAGTGATGAACGGCAAAATTGATGAATTAATTCAGCCGATTATCACCGAATATCAAGCGGATCAGCTCGCGGCGTTGTCGGATCAAAATTAGTACTGTAGGGTGGGTTTTAACCCACCGTTACGAATATAAACATATCTATGTCTCAAACCTACCAACAATGGCTCACATTTGCCGAACAGACTTTGCTTGAAAATGCGGAACAAGATCCGTTTTTAAACGCCAAAGCCGATGCTAACATTCTGCTACAAGCGGTAACAAAACGCTCAAAATCTGCAATTTTTGCTTTTGGGGAAACAGAGCTGAACGATACCGAATTACGCCAACTAGCTGAATTGCTTGCTCGCCGTGCCAAAGGTGAGCCAATGGCGTATATTTTGGGCGAAAAAGAGTTTTGGTCGTTGCCCCTAGCAGTTTCAACGGCAACACTCATTCCCCGTCCTGATACGGAGCGTTTGGTGGAAGTAGCGTTGGCGTGGGCATACAAGCGGTTAGATTCAGAGAAAAATTTGCACATTCTCGATCTTGGCACAGGCACAGGGGCGATAGCCTTAGCGTTGGCAAGTGAATTAGGCGATAAGGCTCACATTATTGGCGTGGATAAACAGCCCGATGCGGTGCAACTGGCAGAAAAAAATCGCCAAAAGCTCGGTTTTGCTAATGTCCGTTTTTTACAAAGTGATTGGTTTGACGCCTTGCAAAATCAGCGATTTGACCTTATTGTGAGCAATCCCCCTTATATTGATAAAAATGATGAAAATCTGACTCGGGGCGATGTGCGTTTTGAACCTTTAACGGCATTGGTTGCCGAACAGAACGGCTTGAGCGATTTGCAAAAAATTATTGAAAAGGCACCGCTTTATTTAACCGAAAATGGCACGTTAATGTTAGAACACGGTTGGCAACAGGCACACGATGTTCAACAGATTTTCAAACAAAATCAATGGGTTGATGTGCAGACTTTTCAAGATTATGGCGGTAATGATAGAGTAACGGTAGCAAAATGGACACGATAATTAACCAAATTTTCCAAGAGATTAAACAGCCAAAAAGCGTGATAAATAAGGTACAGTTACAAAAATTTTTGTATCGTGAATTGGTGCGTTTGACCTTGATGATTGACGATTCACTTTCGGAGCCACAGGTGTTGGGTTTGATGTCATCGCTCGTTAAAAAGGCACGTTATGATGTCAATGGCGAAACGGACGCAGAACGTTTGACACAGCTTTTGACGTTGGTTTATCAAGAGTGGGGCTTCCATTGTCATCACGCCGAGTATTTCTATACGGATAACTTATTGATTAATAACGTAATTCGTAAACGTCGTGGTATGCCTGTTTCATTGGGTGCGGTGGTGCTTTATTTAGCCGCATCGCTGAATTTGCCCCTTTATCCTGTCAATTTCCCGACTCAGTTAATTTTGCGTGCTGAGTTGAAAAATGAGCAAGGCAGAACCGATGTGAAGTTTATCAATCCGTGGGACGGATCTGAACTTGAGCGTGAAAAGCTGGAAAAATGGCTAGAAGGCGAAATGGGCTATGGCGTAGAACTGAATCAAGAATTTTTACGTATTGCCGATGAAGAAGAGCTGTTAGAGCGGTTGGAAACGGTGTTTAAAATGGCACTCACCCGTGAAGGCAAATATGAAGAAGCGTTGCGGTTAATTGAATACCGCTTAACGATAAGCCCTGAAGATCCTTATGAAATTCGGGATCGGGGAATGATTTTAGCCAGTATGGATTGCTATCAAGCGGCGTTTGATGATTTAAGTTATTTTATCGATCAATGCCCTGATGACCCATCGGCAATGATGTTAAAACTTGAAATCGCTGGATTGGAAAAGCAGAGCAAAGCAAGCGTTTTACATTAACAACATTCCCTTCCCCCGTAAACGGGGGAAGGGAATGGGGTAAATTAATTAGTGATATATTTCGAACGGTTGGTAGTTCCCCCACAAGCAGGTGGAGCAAAATTTTAAAGGAATCTCTTATGCAACAAAAAACAATCACCCTTGGCAACATTGAAATTGCCAACAACAAACCTTTCGTACTTTTTGGCGGAATGAACGTGCTTGAAAGTCGTGATATGGCGATGCAAGTCTGTGAAAAATATGTAGAAGTGACGCAAAAATTAGGCGTGCCTTATGTATTTAAAGCCTCTTTCGACAAAGCGAACCGCTCTTCAATCCACTCTTATCGTGGACCGGGAATGGAAGAAGGTTTGAAAATTTTCCAAGAGTTAAAAGAGACGTTTGGGGTAAAAATCATCACTGACGTTCACGAAATCTATCAATGTCAGCCTGTTGCCGATGTGGTCGATATTATCCAGCTGCCAGCGTTCCTTGCTCGTCAAACCGATTTAGTTGAAGCAATGGCTCGTACGGGTGCAGTGATTAACGTGAAAAAACCACAATTTTTAAGCCCAGGACAAATGGGCAATATCGTGGAAAAAATTGAAGAGTGTGGCAACGACAAAGTGATTTTATGTGATCGTGGTACTAACTTTGGTTATGATAACTTAGTGGTTGATATGCTTGGCTTCAATGTGATGAAAAAAGTCTCAAAAGGTTGCCCTGTAATTTTTGACGTCACCCATTCATTACAATGCCGTGATCCGTTTGGTGCTGCATCAGGCGGTCGTCGTGATCAAGTAACAGAACTGGCTCGTGCGGGTATGGCGGTTGGTTTAGCAGGTTTATTCCTAGAAGCTCACCCAGATCCAAAAAATGCGAAATGCGATGGACCATCTGCATTACCGCTTTCAAAATTAGAAGCCTTTGTTTCACAGATGAAAGCGATTGATGATTTGGTCAAATCCTTTGAAGAGATTGATACCAGTAACTAATTAAACAAGCGGTGCGTTTTTGTAAATTTTTTGTTAGAACGCACCGCTTGTTGTATATTCAACAAACTTTCTTTGCAAACAAGGAGCTAATGCTATGTTGAATATCGTTTTTCTTGACCGTACAGGCATTCCTGCCACTCACGAAATCCCACGTCCGACTTTTCCACACAATTGGATCGAATATGATCGCACTTCAGCGGAAGAAACTTATGATCGTGCCAAAGATGCTGACATTATTATCACCAGTAAAGTGTTATTTGGGCGTGAGCTGTTAGCCAAATTACCAAAACTCAAGCTAATTGCCATTACTGCCACAGGCACGAATAACATTGATTTGGTTGCCGCTAAAGAACTCGGCATTGCGGTGAAAAATGTGACAGGTTATTCCAGTGTGACCGTGCCAGAACACGTTTTGGGTATGATTTTTTCATTGAAGCACAGTTTAATGAGCTATCATCGTGATCAAGTGACTAGCGACCGTTGGGCAACTTGCGGACAATTCTGTTATGTGGATTATCCGATCACAGATGTGCGTGGCTCAACCTTAGGTGTATTCGGCAAAGGCTGTTTAGGCTCAGAAGTGGGGCGTTTGGCAGAACTTGTTGGCATGAACGTGTTGTATGCAGAGCATAAAGATGCAACCACAATCCGTGAAGGCTATACCCCGTTTGAAGACGTATTAAAACAAGCGGATATTGTGACGCTCCATTGTCCTTTAACAGAAACCACTCAAAACCTGATTAATGCTGAAACCTTAGCATTAATGAAACCAACGGCGTATCTCATTAATACGGGACGTGGACCTTTAGTTGATGAAGCTGCACTGCTTGACGCATTGGAAAATGGCAAAATTGCAGGAGCAGCGTTAGATGTCCTAGTCAAAGAACCGCCAGCGATTGATAATCCGCTCATTCAAGCGGCAAAACGTCTGCCGAATTTACTAATTACACCACACGTTGCGTGGGCGAGTGATTCGGCGGTGACTACTTTGGTCAATAAAGTTGCACAAAATATTGAAGAGTTTGTTGCAACGGGCAAATAGTCTTTTATGTATAAATGCTAGAAAGATACTAGGTGTATCAATTCACTTTTTTTGTTGATATAACAGAAATATCTAAGACAAGCGGATAGATTTTGGTAGAATTTTACCAATGTCTATCCGTATTAATTTTTATGAACTTAACAACTCCTTTATTTATTGCTTTTCGTTATTGGCGTTCTAAAAGTGGCGACCGTTTTGGTCGATTAGTCACCAATTTAGCGAGTTTTGGCATTGTACTCGGTGTCATGGCGTTAGTCATTGTGCTTTCTGTGATGAATGGTTTGGAAAACATGCAGAAACGCAATCTACTTTCCACTCTTCCCCATGCGATTGTTTCCCCATTAGATGAACATTGGCAAAATACGGCAAAGCTTGATTTACCCGCTTATGTGGAAAAATCGGTACTCATTAACCGTGCAAATGTGATGATTCAAAGCCAACAAGGTATGAATGCAGGGCAGTTAATCGGTGTCGAAAAGGCAAGTGATGATCCTTTGTTAATTGAGATTAGCGATCTATCTCAACGTTTACCTGCAGGGGAATTTAATGTGATTATTGGCTCTCGTTTGGCAGATCAGCTTAACTTAAACCTTGGCGATAAAATTCGTTTGATGATCACTGAAAATAGCCAATATACCCCGTTTGGACGAGTGCCTGTCCAGCGTTTGTTTACCGTTTCAGACATTTATTATTCAAACAATGAAGCAAGTAGTTACACCTTATTTGCCAATTTGGCAGATGTAGGGCGTTTGTTACGGATTGAAGAAGGCAAAAGCCAAGGTGTGCGTTTGTTCTTAACGGATCCGTTCTTAGTGACAGAATTGGCAAGCGCATTCCCTGCGGATAAATGGCAAATTAGTGACTGGCGTGAGCAAAAAGGCGAATTTTTCCAAGCGGTACGTATGGAAAAAAATATGATGGGGCTACTGATTAGCTTAATCATCATCGTGGCGATTTCCAATATCGTTACCTCCTTGAGCTTAATGGTGGTGGATAAACAGGGTGAAATTGCCATTTTGCAAACACAAGGTTTAACCAAAGGGCAAGTGACCCAAATTTTTGTCGCTCAAGGGGCGATAGTTGGGGTTATTGGCGCATTGGTCGGTGGCATATTGGGGGTACTAGCAACAACTTATTTAGGTGATTTCATCAGCCTGATTAATCCAACAGGTATGGTTCTGCCAACGGAAATTGCGTTGGAGCAGGTTATTGTCATTGTGGTTTCATCTATTGCATTATCATTGGCTTGCACGCTTTACCCTGCATATCGAGCATCAAAAATTGAACCTGCGGAAGCCTTGCGCTATGAGTAGAAAATCTCCTATTCCTAGAATGCCTTGGACGGCGGATCATCAATGGCATTTAAAGCCAAGTTCGCTGTTGATGATTTCCGTTGCAACTATCTTAATGGGTATTGGCGAAGGTCTGTTAGTGCTTGCTCATTTAGGTTCAAGCCCTTGGACCGTCTTTTCTCAAGGTATTTCATTGCAAACGGGCTTATCTATTGGCGTCGTGGTTGCCATTATTAGCGTGATCGTCTTATTGCTTTGGATTCCGTTGCAATTACGTTTTGGCTTAGGAACGGTACTGAATATCTTTTGGATTGCACTTTTTATTGATTTAACCGTGCAATATGTTCCTGCACCAGAGACGTTATTTTCTCGATTTTTACTGATGATTGGCGCTATTCTCTTATTTGGGATTAGTACGACATTTTATCTCTCTTGTCACTTAGGTGCAGGGCCACGAGATGGATTAATGGTGGGAATGTGCCAAAAATATGGCTGGAAAGTCGGTGTGGTTCGTACTTCTATTGAAGTGAAGGTCTGTGTATTAGGCTTTTTATTAGGTGGCACGGTAGGCATTAGCACGTTGGCTTTTGCCTTTTGTGTTGGTTGGATTATCCAATATACCGCAACGCTTTTTAATCGTTACAAGCGGTCAGATTTAACATAAATTTTGCAAAGGAGTTTATATGGCAAATATCAAAGAAATTTATTTAGCGGGCGGTTGCTTTTGGGGAACAGAAGCCTTTATGCAACGCATTAATGGGGTAATTGATGCTGAATCAGGCTATGCAAATGGCGATACCCTTAACCCGACTTATCAAGAAGTCTGTAAGGGAAGTGGTCACGCAGAAGTGGTGAAAGTGACTTATGATGCAGAGAAGATTGCCTTAGCAAAATTGTTAGATTACTACTTTAAAGTGATCGATCCTGTAAGTGTGAACCAACAAGGCGAAGACAAAGGGATTCAATATCGTACAGGGATCTACTATGTTGATCCGCAAGATGAACCTGTTGTGACTCAAGCACTCTCTGATCTGCAAGCTCAATATAGCGAAAAATTAGCCGTTGAAAATAAGATGTTAGAACATTACTTCCCTGCAGAAGAGTATCACCAAGATTACCTAGATAAGAACCCAAATGGATATTGTCACATTGATATTCAGCTGATGAATGAGATTCTGAAAAATCAGTAATGAGTAAGTGACAAGCGGTCAGATTCAATGAAATTTTTGCAAAATTTTTGTCTACTATGCCCAATATTAAGAACAGCGTGAGACTTTAAATAATTCGGTATTATGTAGCAGTTGCTACAAGCTTTTCTGAGTTTTGTGCAACTACTACATAATATCGAAATAATTACTCTAAATTATGTCCAATTAGCCGCTAGAATTGGCTCTAATTTGGTATTTATTGCCTGTGGTAATGATATTTGCCCAGCAGCTGGTGGAGAAAACGCAGCCATTGCACTTACTAGTTTATCTACATTGGTATGGCTTAAAGATTTATTGTTCGCAGCGATAAAACTCTCTACTTTATAATTCTTACCATACCAATCCGTAATCATTATTTTGTCCTGAGTACCAATAACACTGATCTCCAGATCGGCGTTTAATTTACGGAACCAAAGCTGATTATGATTTATACCAGTAAAGCGTAATGTGTCGTTACCTTGCTCATCATAGAGAGTATCAATACCGTCTTCTCTATTGAAATAATAAGTATCATTTCCTAGACCACCCATTAAGAAGTCATTTCCACGCATACCGTTTAGAGAATCATTACCAGAGTAGCCAATCAGTCGGTTATTTCCTGAATTACCTTTAAGGGAATTATTGGTGTCATTTCCTGTTGCAGAAATATGTGCATTGCCTGTTAACTCTACATGTTCTACATTTTTTGGTAAGGTATAAGAGACCGATGAGATAACAGTATCTGTTCCTTGATTCACTTTCTCAATCACCTTATCAAGGTGAGAATCAACGATATAGGTATCATTACCCGAGCCACCAATCATCGTATCAAACCCAGCCTTGCCATCCAGACTATTATTACCTGAATTTCCTATCAAGCGATTGTTTTCACTATTTCCGATAGCATTAATTGGTGAATTACCCAGTAATTGAAGTTCTTCAACATAATTAGATAATGAATAACTTACTGAAGATTTGACTATGTCATATCCACCATTTTGTATTTCTAATACTTTATCACCTACGTTATCAACAAGGTAAGTGTCATCACCAAACTCACCAGCCATACTATCAGAGCCAGCTTTACCATCAATTAAATTACCAATTGCATTGCCTTTTAGCGTATCATTACCATTGGTTCCGATAATAGTATGAACCAATTGAGGTAACTCTGCTTGCTCTTGAGAAAAGATAAACATTTCTGCTTTTAGCTGATCAGGTCTAATACCTTTTACAGTCACATATTGTGTGCCTGCTTTAGGTTCCCCTAACCAGATTCGTGTATATTGTTCATTATTGACGCTAAATCCATAAAAATTAATTGTTTTTACCCCCTTAAACTGAGAAATATCAATTTTCTCATCTTTGTCATTGATATCAAAATCCCAAATGAGATTCTTCAAAAGCCCTTTGGATGCATTTGGTGTTGTATCTTTAACGACAACAAATCGATCACTTCCTTTACCTCCTTCAGCTCTTGCCCAACTAAATTCCACATTATTATATTGATTTAATGTCGTATATTGTTGATTACGATAAGTTAATGATAGTGCTGTATCATCACCTTCTAAGTAAAGTACATCATTACCTACACCGCCACCAAGATAATCAGAGCCTGCCCCACCATGGAGAGTATCGTTACCTCCTCCACCTAAAATACGATCATCGCCATCATTACCATACAATGTATCATTACCGCCTGTGACAGAATCTGCCGAGTGTTCACCAACAATAATGTCGTTGCTGCTTCCACCTTGAAGAAGATCATTACCATTACCCCCAAATATACGATCTTCACCTTCTGTTCCCCAAAAAGCTACTCCAAAATCGGGTAGTGCAACTTCAGCATTGTTATTCGAGAATCCATATCCTCCCGTTTGATTTAGCCAATAAGGTTTGAATACTTCCGCAGTTACCACAATATTGTTATTATTTAAGCTATTTGCTTGTACATTATTGAGCAGAAGGGTTTGACCATTTCCTAAAGAAATAAGAGTATCATTGCCCTGTTGTTGCTTAGATAAATTAAAAGATTTAAATCCAGTAAAGACTAAACGATCTGTTCCTACATTAAAATCAGTGACCACATCTTGACTATTTGATTTCTTCTCAATAATAAAGGTGTCATTATTTTCTCCACCTGTTAATGTGTTATTACCTAAGCCACCAGCAAGCACATCATTGCCCTCTAGACCAACTAAGATATCATTGCCTCGTCCTCCAACAAGTACATTTGCGGCATTATTCCCTGTGAGTTTATCGTTGTAATCCCCTCCAGTTACATTCTCTATATGTTGAGAATTTTTAATCGTCAAGGTTTTTCCTACTAAATCGGCTTTTCCTGTTGAGAGATTTACTTCAATTGCACCATCCATTGCTGCAACATTAATTGTATCTATTCCTCCATTTGTATCATTCAATGTATCAACAGATTGGGTATTGTGAAACTCATCAGTATAGACATAAATATCGTTATTACCGTAAGCTCTCCCATAGAAACTCAATGACCAATCATGTAATGTTCCCACGTCTCCTGTTGCTACATCAAAAACTTGTAGTTTCCATTGGCCATTAGGACTCTCTCCTTTTAACAAAGTGGTATTGAATGTGTAATTTAATGTGGAAGACTCTCCAAACTTAACATCTCCTATCGCTTTATCATCATTAGTATCTTTTCCAGGTCTATTCATTAAAATAGATTCTGCACCTGATGGAGAAATTAATTTAATAACTAAATCACTCGCTCTTGTATGTGTTAGATTTACTTTAACGGCTACATTTTCGAGTAATATGGAAGCATTTGACACATTTACTGAAAATTGTCTGCCATTATTATCTGTGATAGCCTGATTCACTTTCCCTGATTTATAGATATCTTCTAGTTTAGCTTCATTCTCATAAGTATGTTGAGTATTCCAATCTTGAGCTAATCTTACTGCCGCTTGAGCATCTATGACACCATAACCGTAATCGTGACTGATATGCATACCCGTTCCATTCCAGTTCTTCGCGCCATTACGTTGCCACTGACTGTCTGTCACTCCTTTTGTTGTTGCTGTGAGAGCTAGAATTTCCTGAATATCACGATATCCGAGATAAGGATTTGCCTCAAGCATTAATGCAATGACACCTGAAACAATAGGGGCGGAGAAACTTGTTCCATTGCTACGTGCATAGTCTCGACCTAATACTGAACCATTTTCGTTTACAATCTCACGAGAACTTGAATAAGCATCAGAACCATGAGCTGTCACTAAAATACTTGCCCCTTGATTTGAATAGGATGCAATTTTAGTCTCAAATTGTCGATTTTGTTCAGCGGAAGCCACCGCAATACCATATCTAACATTCGTTAGTTCAGAATAATTAGTATTTCCTCCTTTTTGTCTATCATTACCAGCCGAATTAACAATAACCGTTCCTAAACCATTACGCCCATCAGTTAACGCGGGTTTATAAATATCAAAAATCGTTTTGTTTTTATCAGAAAAGCTAATTTGTTGTTTAAAGTTCTGAGTATGCCCCCAACTATGGTTCGCAATATCATAGTTTTTCATCTGCTCCAAGCTAGAAACATCTGCACCGACCCAATGACTAGCTACGGTTGCATCATAAGCGATACCGATACCTCCTTCTCCATTACGTTCAGCTACCATAATGCCAGCAACTTCTGTCGCATGCTTACTGAAGACTTTATCATCTTCTTGACGTTTATATTCATAGTTATGTAGCCACTTTTTATCGATCTTATTACGTAATTCAGGGTGTCGGTAGTCAGCAACCTCTTCCGCAATAGAAAATGGACCACTTGGTTCAAACTGCCCAATACGAATATTTTTACCCGTATAATGTTTCCATACGGATGAAATATTATCTGCATCTAAATAATACTGGCGAATAATATCAGGATCGGAAGGTAATGACGGAGGTACAAGATAGACTTTACCTTTTAACTCACCGCTACCCGCCGTTTGGATCGCTTTAGTGCCTTTTGAATCTTCAATAGCGTACTCAAAGCTTGCAATGCCTTTAAACCCTTTTGTAGGGGTAAATTCAAGATCACCATTTTGCAGCACTTTAAGAGAGCCACCTCGAATATTTGATGCTTGATAAATAACGATCTTATCTCCTTGTAGATCAATGTCATTTTTAAGTAATTGAGATTGCTTAATGATATATGGACGTGAACCGTCAAAACGTTGCCCTTTGCTATCTTGATAGAGAATATCTTCCACTGGGGTTGGATTTTCCCATTCTGAAGTTGTGCCAGGTGTGGTGTAATTTGTTATATCTTTAAAATTCAGCTTCTCAATATTTCTTAAGAAATCTGTGCCATCTCGCCCTTGTTTGGTGTCGCTAATTAATAATCCATCTCCCATTTTTGAGATTTTATAATCGGCAAAATCGCCTGAGAACTCTGCCGTATCTTCGCCTTCACCACCGTCAAGATAATCATCACCGCCCTCACCAAGCAAAGTATCTGCGCCTTCTCCGCCGTATAACATATCATCATCGGAACCGCCGAAGAGAACATCATCACCGTTATCACCAAACAGGCGATCACTGCCACGATGTCCTCGAATTAAATCCTTGCCTGCACCGCCAGAAATAAAATCATCACCGTTTTCGCCGGATAACGCATCATTCGCAACACTGCCTACAATTACATCGTTACCATCGCCACCCCGCACAAATATGGAGCTATTGCCAGAAGAAACAAACATATCATCGCCTCGTCCTCCGTGGGCGATTTCAATTTCAGCAGCACCAAGATCTAAGCTTACGTCTTTATTACCAACAACTTGAACAATATCATCTCCCTTGCCACCGTGAATATTCTCAGGCAGATCGTCCCCATCAATCAGCAAGACATCATCACCATCCCCACCAAAGAAGGTATCAGCACCGCCTCCCCCTGCAAGCCAGTTATCTTTCTCATCACCTCGTAGCACATCATTGCCATCTCCTGCTTGAATATTCACAACCCCTAATTTTTTCGCTTCTAAGGTACGAGCCTGATTACCATCGGCGGTGAAACTGCTGGTTTGAGCTAACACGCCGGCTGCTTCAGTTACCGTTTTTTTACCTCCGCTGACATTGGTAATAGTATGCCCTCTTGGGTTAGCTAAAAAGTTCACCGCTGCGGCTTCGTGTTTCTTGCCATTTCGAGTGAAATATCCTTTTGCTAATAACTCATTGCCAAAGAAGAGTTGCCCACCCGCATTTTGGTAAGCCAAGTCAATTGCACTGATTTTCAAGCTAGATAAGGTTTTTAACTCTCCAGAGTCTGTAATGCCATTGTGGTTAGCGTCTTGCCACACACGTAGCGTATTAAAATCCTTATCTTTGCTATCAAAAACATTATCTTTATTACTGTCTAAACTCTTTAATGCTTCAAACCCATTAGCAAAACGCTTTTCCCCTGTTTCGCCATTACGTCCTGCTTTACCAGCATAGTATTCAGAGAACACTTCAGACATATTGTCAATTTTGCCGTTATTATTTAAATCCTTAACAAGCAAACCATCTTGCTGGCTTAACCAACCAGTTTCTTCTAGTGAGCCACCATCATTATCAATATCAAACAACACGGGTTTTTCGTTGTAGCTTACAGCCCGCACGCCATCCCCATTGAGATCGAGAATAAGAGGATCGATGGCAATTTTAAAAGGTTTACCCTGTGTACGGTTTAATTTAACATTGTTCGCTTGATTGCTTCCTGGGAGATTGGAAATCACATAATTTGCAATATCAATGGATTTTAAAATCACAGGATTGTGGTTCGCAATTCTAGTATCATCAGTCAAAATTGATGAAGAAGCTAAATCTGAAGTTTTTGTGCTTTTATTTAACGCTTCTTTATTAAAGCCTAATGATAATTTCTTCGTAATAGAAAAATGGTCAAAGTTTTGGTTTTTCTCTTTGGATGTTTCGGATAAGGAAGGAAGAGAAAATTTATTTTTTGCTTTATTTTCATTAAGTACCTTTGTTTTTTTATTTACTTGATTTAATATTTCAGTTTGTTTTAAGTAAATACCATATGAAGTTAACGGTACTATAAATCTATTTTCTTTAAAATTATTGACGACATCTATATTGGCAGATGGGACTAATTTTCCTTCATAGGCATAAGGGTTTATACCTGCCTTATGTAATCCAATGAAGACATAATCAACACAATTATTACTAAGCAAATTATAATTATAATAAAATAAGCGGTCATGAAATGGATTATCTCCATGTTCAATAAGCACATTATATTGTTTCTCAGTAATGTTGAATTTTATAGTATGGATTTTCCCATCTTTGGTTTCTGAATAGTCTGTATCATCAGTTTTTCGAATGTTTTCTATTCCTCCTAACATTGAATTTTCTCCATATCCCCAACCAAAGCTTTTTCTATTACCCAGCTGATCTACTAATACATAGTACATATGTCCAAAAGTAGAAGTTTCTTTTTTTTGATACAACGTCCCTTTTTCCGCAATTTTAACTTCTAGAGTATAATTTTTCATTGTGGTCACCTGTAAAAATACTTAAATTAAGGATTTCGATCCGCTATAGATAGAGTGAAATATAAATCTTTATATTTGCTTTCATATTTGTTTTTACTTATTCCCCTAATGTTAAATTTATAGCACCCAGCCTTAGGAAGAGTATATTCATTTAATACTACAGAGTTATATCTATCTCTAGATTTTTCTTGAATTGTCAATGGGGTATCATAGAACAATAATTCATTATTGTTATTATATATTGATACATATATATCGAATTCATTTAATAAATATTGTTTGGTTTCAAATAGTTCTATGGATTTATCTTTTAGATCGACATCAATTACATAGTAACCAAATAGACTTTTGTATGGGATGCAGATTTTCTGTTCAATAATAAATCCATTATTATTTGAAACTTTTATTCTTTTAGTAGGAAGCATTATGAGATCAAGTGTATGAGCTGATAATCTAAATCCAACTTTAAGAAGTAAGTATGAGTAAGGATATGTGGCTACAAATGTAACAACAGTCAACGCTAGAAATATATATATTATCTTTTTCTTCATAATATATGACTCTTTTCAGTATTTGGTTTATGAGCAAGTATTTCATAGGTATCAGTAAATTTGTTAGCCTGAAATTCAGATATTTCTACTTTTTTTAGACTATTCTGAATTTCTTTTTTATTATTTATTTCGGAGAATTCTCCATATGATGCTGCAGCCAATAAAGCTAAGTTATCATTAGACATAATCTCACCTCACTAGTTATTTAAATAGCTTTCTATCAATTTTAGACCATCAGACATGGCATTGTTATTGCAATCAAAACTTTCTGGTAGCCCCGAAAGAGGATTTCTAACATATCCCCCAATTAAATTATATTGTAGAATAATCTTTTGAAGTTTGTAATCATAAAGTATAAATGTATCATGCCCCAGTATCGTTCTTGGGAATATATACACATATATATTTAAATTTGGGTGCTTATCGTTAATTGAAGAGAGTGTATGTCTATTTCCATTAAAATACATTACTGGTTGATATAACCCTTGATTTTTTATAAAAAAAGGATCTTTTTCTAGCTCTCCTTCAATCGTAGGATAATATACCCATTCAGTACCTTTTAAAGATTCATTAACACCTGATAACTTTCGCCATTCTTCAGGTGTTAAAAAAACTTCCACTTCTTTACCTTTCCACATATCACAACGATAAGGTGTGATAATACTTGCAATAATCATTTGATGAAATATAAGCAAAAATAACCCAAGGGCGATATAGCAGAATCGATGTTTTATAAAATGCTGTTTTAATTTATCCAAAATACGATCACTCATCACAAAATCTCACTATCATTTTTTATATTTCACAGGGTATAAAGGAATAACAATATTGTTTTTATAACACACCAAATATGTTTGATAAATAACCAGTCATTGAATTTGTGATTTACTTCACACTTTAATTTTATGCGTTGAGATTTAAAGAGAAAAGAAAGGGGGAATGGGAGTAATACGGCATAGAATATATACGGTCTGATATAGTTGACTAATGGTGTATAACAACCATACTAGCTATGAGAATATTTCTTCATCAAATGAAGAATGTTATTGATAAATAAATCACAAAACTTAAATAGGATAGCGAGTTAAATGCTCGCTATTTTTTTGTGAAATTGCTAGACATAAAGTATAGATTGTTTGCTGTATCTCTTTAGATATTTTTCTATAATTATCAACAAGAGCTTTTTCATTTAACGAAAACTCTTGATTAATGAAATTTGAGCCATAAAAAATTCTCGTATTCAAAAAAATGAACTACGAGAATCTTAGCAATTTCAAGCGGTTAGTTCTTATTTGTTTGTGACATAATACCGAATTTTTTATCGAATCTGACCGCTTGTTATTTCATTAGAACTCGTAACGGAGTCCTACATTAAAGTTACGCCCCGGTGCTGTGTAAGTATCAGCATTGGTTGCAGAGAGACTTGAACTACTTGGACCTGCTGCCGCAGAAGAAGATTGAACGGCAAAGTAAGAAATATCTGCCCAGTTCCAATATTTTTTATCAAATAGGTTATTTACATTGGCGGTGAGCGTTAAGTTTTTAATCGGTTTCCAATAAACGCCTAAATCCACCAAATTAACCGTACTAGTTGGGTTGTAAATCGTACCATTGATGTCATTATCAGATTTTGCTTTTACATGAGTAAGTTGAACATTGGCGCCAAAGCGTTCACCTTCATACCCCAAGCCTGCTTTTAATTTCAGCGGTTGAATGGTATTAATTGGTGCTTTTTCACCGTTATGCTCTGATTTCCCTTTGGAATAAGCAATACCGCCCGACAGATAGAAATGCTCAATAAAGTTCCAACGGGCATTGGCAGTCACACCATAAATTTTAGCTTTATCAAGATTTTGATACTGAATCAATGGGTTATGCGTCGCCGTTGCACGAGATTCCCAATCAATAAAGTTTTTATATTTATTGTAGTAACCTGCAATATCATACTGAACCTTATCGTTCGCACCTTTAAATCCAAGGCTGAAGTTATCGCCTGTTTCTGCTTTTAATTTTGGATTTCCAATCACAGCATATTGACGAATGATTCTGCCGCCCACAGCCACAGTATTACCAAAAGATGAAGTTAATTGCTGCGCTGATGGTGTTCTTACCCCTTTCGAATATTGGAAATAAGGTTCAAAAATCGGCGCAATTTTCCAATTTGCGCTAAATTTTGGCAGGAAAATAGTCTCTTTTTGGCTTTCTACAGCCGCATACTGTTCAGCCGCTTGGTTATAGCCCGATTTGGACGGGTTGGAACGATAATGTAACACGCCCAAATGTGGTGTAATCACCACATTGCCGAGCGCAATTTCATCTTCGATATAAAGATGGGTTTTACTCTGTTTGGTGGTTGCCGCAGCATCAAACGTCAGCCCCGTTGAGCAGCTATTACAATACATATCTGAGCTAAATTTCGCTTGATGATGAGCAATACCATAACGCAATACCTGTGGAATGGCAGATTCAATCAAACTGGTTAAATTGGTCGTAATGCCGTAGGTTTGCTGTTTGACTTCGCCTGATTCTGTGCGATTAGAGCGAGCAGATAAACGTTGGCGATAATTTTCAGTTTGCGCATGTTGGAAATAAATTTGGGTATTTGCGCCGTTTAGCCAACCTTTCTCATTTTGATATTCATGCCCAAAAGAAACTCGAGTACGGCGGTTTTCATCTTCGGTAAAGCCTGATGTTTGTATGCCCGTTGCACGATCAACAGAAACACCATTACCTGAAAGTAACTCGGTATTTTGGGTTTTTTGTTGATGCTCAACAGTAAGTTTCACTTTATGTTCTTCATTGATTTGATAAGCATTTTTCACTAACACATAGCTGTTTTTATAATCGGCAGGATTGGCTTTGGTACGCGTTGCGCCTTCACCACCGATAGACGCATGATTTTCCGTTTCATGTCCAAAGCGAAGTGTCGTGAGTACTAGCCCTTCATAGCGGTCATTTTTTGCCGCACCAGCTAAAGAGCCATACACAGAGTTATCGACGCTGTTATAGCCTGTTGCCACAAAGCCGCCAACATTGCCTGATTGGATTAAATCCGTCGGTTCAAGGGTCGAAAAATCCACTGCCCCAGAGAGTGAACGGTAAGATCCACCATATTGAACCTGTGCAGAGCGCAGTGATGTCGGCTCTACACTGTTTGCGCCGCCAAAATCTAAACCAAGAGACGTGAGTAGTTTATTTTCTTGGGTTTCAGGTAAAGGAATGCCGTCAACGCTGCTAGCAACACGGTTGCCCTGTAAACCACGAATGTTAATGCCGTCATTGCCTGAACGAGTGCGTTGTAAGTCATTAACCTGAACATCAAGCTGATTAGCCAGCAAGTCTTTGACATCTTTGGGTTGCTGTTGCTCAATCTGCTTTTTATTGATGGTTGCACGCTCCTGTGTTCCAACAACTTCTACCGCTTCTAAGGTTGTTGGTTGATTCGCAAAGGCGTAGGCAGAACAAATGGCGGTAACAAAAATAGCGAGTTGTGTTTTTTTACTCATAAGATCTCCTTGATAAATTATGCTTAAATGTGTTTGTAACCTTCGTCTATAACCACGTTTTAGTAACAAAATTGAAACTGTGGGGTTTGGGTTGCGTAGTGGGGCAGGGTCTTAATTTCTGCCTTATACCACCGTTGAATTTGCGTTTCGGTCAGCACTTCATGGGGGGTGCCTTGCGCTTGAATCTGTTTTTCTGCCAACAGCAGAATGTGATCGCCATAAAGGGACGCAAGGTTAAGATCGTGCAAAATACAAAACACGGTCAGCCTTTTTTCATCGCAAAGCTGTTTCATCAAACGTAAACAGTGTTGCTGATGATAGAGATCAAACGCAGATGTCGGCTCATCAAGAAAAAGGAGCTTACCTTGCATATCCGCAGACCAAAGTTGTAATAAGGCTCTCGCCAGTTGCGTGCGTTGCTGTTCACCGCCTGACAGTTGGCGATAGGCTTTTTGGCGTAGCGATTGGCAATCGGTGAGCGTGATAACCGTTTCAAGCCACTGTTCCACTTCTTGCTTACGGCGGTGATAGCCCCCCATGCGAATGACATCTTCTACAGAAAAAGGGAAGTTAAGTTGGCTATGTTGTCGCATAACCGCTCGCTGATGAGCCAACTCTGTAGCAGAGTAGTGCTGAATCGGCTTTTGATGAAACTCGCATTGCCCTTGTTCTGCTTTTAAGTAGCCTGACAAAATGCGTAATAACGTCGATTTCCCTGCACCGTTCGGACCAATTAACACCGTGAGCTTGCCTTGTGGAATCGCAAAATTGAGATCGTGTAAAATCGTCTGTTGTTGCAAGCGGTAGCTCAAGTTTTTGACGTGTAACAAGCGGTCAGATTCAGTCAATTTTTTGCAAATCATCGGTTCTCTTCCTTGTAACGAATCACTAACCAGAGAAAATAAGGTGCGCCAATTAAACTGGTCAGCATACCGACAGGTAGTTCGGCAGGGGCAATAATGGTTCGGGCGATAGTGTCGGCAATCAGCAATAAAATAGCGCCACATAAGGCAGATGCAGGCAGAACCCAACGATGATCTGCGCCTAATTTAAAGCGGACAAGGTGCGGAATGACTAAACCGATAAAACCAATCGCCCCGCTGACTGCCACGGCAGCTCCCACCAATAACGCCCCGAGTAGAATCAGTTGCTTTTTTAAACGAATCACGTTAACGCCCAAATAGTGCGCTTCTTCATCGCCAAGCTGTAGTAAATTCAACTGTTTTGCCAGTAATAGCGAGTAACAAGCGGTCGGTAAAATGACCAATGTTGCAACAAGGACAGGCTTCCACTGTGCCTGTCCAAGGCTTCCCATGGTCCAAAGGCTGAACTGGCGTAGCTGTTGATCGTTGCTTAAATAGGTCAAAACACCCACGGCAGCAAAGCACAAGGCATTAACGGCAATTCCAGCCAGTAATAATTTATTCACCGAAGCCTGTGAGCGATAGCTCAAGGCGTAAATTAAACTTGAAACGATGACACTGCCGATAAAGGCAGCAACCATAGTGCTGTAAAGGGCAAATTCTTTGGGTAATAAACTCGGGATTAAGATAGATAACCCTACGGCAAGTGCTGCGCCACTGTTTACGCCGATTAGTGCGGGATCTGCCATCGGATTATGAAATAGCCCTTGGAATAAAGTGCCTGATAAAGCCAGTGCCAAGCCGACGATCATCGCCAATAAAATTCTCGGCAAACGGATATTGAGCCAAATTTGCCACTGGCTTTCATGAATTTGGCTCTGCCAAAGATCTTGCCAAGTGAGCGATAATGCGCCGATATTGGACGTAATTAGAACCGTAAGGCAGAGTAAAATCAGCGTGCCAATTAACCAAACAGGGCGGTTTACCATTATTTTTTCACCTGTTCAGCTGCTTGACGAAGAGCTAATAAGGCTTTTGGCGTAGTTAGCCCAAAGGACATAAAGGCAATATCGTCCACAATCACAAGCTGCTTGTTTTTACCTGCATTGGTGTGGGCAATACCAGGGAGATCCCAAACTTTGTCTATTGAACCTAAGCCTTTCACGCCTAAATGGGTCATCACAATTAAATCAGGATTGGCGGAAATGACGCCTTCTTGTGAAATCGGCACAAAGCGAACATGGCTACCCATCGCATTTTTTGCGCCGATTAATTTAATCGCTTCATCGGCAACGGTATCTTTACCCGCCACGGTTTGATTGGCTCCTGCACGATTTAGCACAAACAGAATACGCACATCGAGCGGTGAATTCGGAACGGCATGAAGTTCATTGGTAAATTTTTGCGCTAAAGTGACCGCTTGTGTTGGTTTACCAAGGCTTTCTCCGACTTTTTGAATTTTCTCCAACACGCTTTCGGCGTTGTATTTGAACGGAATGGTATCTACTTTGATACCTGCAGATTTCAACTGCTCAAGCACGATAGACGGCTGCGCCACTTCGCTGGTAATGACTTTCGTTGGTTTTAACGCCAAGATCCCTTCTGCATTGAGCTGACGCATATAACCCACATCAGGCAAGGCATTGACTTCTTTTGGGATCATGCTCGTGCTGTCTCTACCAACGAGATATTGTTGTGAATCTAATGCATAAATAATTTCAGTCACATCGCCGCCAATGCTCACAATACGCTCTTGTGCATTGGCTTGAACCTGAAACAGAGTGAGAATAGAACAAATTGAAAGTAGTTTTTTTGCGAATTTCATTTTAATCTCCAACTTGAATTTATGTTATTGATAATAATTCGCAATAAGTTTTTGTTCAAGATTTTTATGTTAAAAAAATGAAAAAAGGAAGTGTTGTGGAGAAAATAGGTGTAAAAAAGCGGTCAGATCTGACATAAAATTTGCAAAATTTTTGCCGAATCTGACCGCTTATAGAAAAGAAAATTAGTAGTAAGAGTGTTCGCCGTGTTGGTGCTCGGTCACATCTTTTACGCCGACTAATTCATCAGGGAATTGGGCAAGAAGTTGTTTTTCGATCCCTTCTTTTAAGGTGACATCCACCATAGAGCAACCGTTACAGCCACCGCCAAATTGTAGCACCGCATATTTGTCTTCCGTCACTTCAATTAACGTGACACGTCCGCCATGGCTTGCCAGTTGTGGATTGACTTGAGTTTGAATCACATAGTCCAAACGCTCAATAAAGGGCGCATCATCTGCCACTTTTCGCATTTTTGCATTTGGTGCTTTTAAGGTAAGTTGAGAACCCATTGGGTCGGTTACGTAGTCAATTTCAGCTTCATCTAAGAATGGTAAGCTCACATCATCAATAAAAGCAGAGAATTGCGCAAATTTGATTTCGGTATCCGTTTCTTCTACAGCGTTTGGCGGGCAATAAGAAACGCCACATTCAGCGTTTGGTGTACCGGGATTAACGACGAAAATACGGATGTTTGTGCCTTCTTCTTGCTGATCAAGCAATCTGCGGAAATGGCTCTGTGCCGCATCTGAAATAGTAATGTTCATTTTTTAGTCATATTCAAATTGTGAGTAATGTAGCTATTCTATCCCTATCCTGATTTTTTGACTAGCATCAAATTTGCTTGAATATAGAATGTTAATAAAAGGTGAGAAAATGAACGATAGATTCTATGATTAAGTAAAAAATAAGCAGAAAAAATATTCAAATTTGATTTGGTTCAAGTTTTTATGGGGTAAATGTTAAAAAAATGTGCTTAAACTAGCAATAAAGGGGCTTTTTCGGGTAGAATGCCATGTTTCTTTTATCTTGAATAATCCAAGATAAAACTCGATTTGAGAACTTAATGTAGTGGTCAAATGTAAGTGGGGGAATTCAACGTTTATATTTGATGTAGCTACGCCTCAATATAGCGATTGCAGTTTCTGCAGTCATTCTTTTAACCCAACTAGTAGTGCAAACAATATGATTACAATTAAACAAGGCTTAGATCTTCCTATTGCTGGGAAACCTGAGCAAGTAATCCATAACGGCAATACCGTTAGTGAAGTTGCTGTGCTTGGCGAAGAATATGTGGGTATGCGCCCTTCAATGAAGGTGCGTGAAGGTGATGTGGTGAAAAAAGGTCAAGTGCTTTTTGAAGACAAAAAGAACGCTGGCGTAGTATTCACTGCTCCTGCAAGCGGTACGATTGTTGCAATTAACCGCGGTGAAAAACGTGTTCTTCAATCTGTCGTGATTAAAGTCGAAGGTAGTGAGCAAGAAACTTTTGCTCGTTATGATGCTCAAGCGCTTTCATCATTAACTGCAGAGCAAGTTAAGCAGAATTTGGTTAACTCAGGTTTGTGGACAGCGTTCCGTACTCGTCCATTCAGTAAAGTACCTGCATTAGATGCAGTTCCTTCTTCTATCTTTGTTAATGCAATGGATACCAATCCATTAGCAGCGGATCCTGAAGTGATTTTAAACGAATATAAACAGGATTTCGTTGATGGCTTAACAGTATTAAGTCGTTTATTTGAAGGTCAAAAAACGATTCATCTCTGCCGTGCGCCAGACAGCAATACACCAATCGCTGAAGTGGCAAATGTAAAAGTAACATCTTTTGCAGGTCCTCACCCAGCAGGTTTAAGTGGTACACATATCCACTTTATCGATCCTGTATCTGCGACGAAAAGTGTATGGTATTTGAACTATCAAGATGTGATTGCTATCGGTAAATTATTTACGACAGGTGAGTTATACACAGGTCGTGTGATTTCTTTAGCAGGTCCACAGGTGAAACAACCTCGCTTAGTGCGTACACAACTTGGTGCAAACCTTTCTCAATTAACTGCAGGTGAACTAGCAGAGGGTGAAAACCGTGTGATTTCAGGCTCTGTGTTAAGCGGTGCGAAAGCAGTTGGTGTTCACGATTATTTAGGTCGTTACGCATTACAAGTTTCTGTGATTGCAGAAGGGCGTGAGCAAGAGTTCTTAGGTATGATTGCCCCATATTCACACAAATTCTCTATTACTCGTACTGTGTTAGGTGCGTTTAGTAGGAAATTGTTTAACTTTACCACAGCGGTTAATGGTAGTGAGCGTGCAATGGTGCCAATCGGCTCTTATGAGCGTGTAATGCCGTTAGATATTTTACCAACATTGTTGTTACGCGACTTAGCGTCGGGTGATACTGATTCTGCTCAAGCACTAGGCTGTTTAGAGTTAGATGAAGAAGACTTAGCGTTATGTACCTTTGTCTGCCCAGGTAAAAACAACTATGCACCAATGTTGCGTGCAGCGTTAGATAAGATCGAGAAGGAAGGTTAATCAAATGGCTTTAAAAGATCTTTTTCATAAAATGGAACCTGCTTTCCAGAAAGGTGGAAAGTATGAGAAATGGTATATTCTGTTTGAAGCAGCTTATACTATTTTCTATAGTCCAGGTACAGTAACTCAAAAAGATGCTCACGTTCGTGATGCGATTGACTCTAAACGTATGATGTTAATCGTGTGGTTGGCATTGTTCCCAGCAATGTTCTACGGTATGTATAACGTGGGTGCTCAATCAATCCTTGCATTAGGCGTGGGTGACTTTACCCAAAACGTAGCTCAAAACGTGGCAAATGACTGGCACTTTGCATTAGCAAATGCATTTGGCGTGTTATCACAAGATGCTGGCGTATTTGGCAAAATGTTAATCGGTGCGATTTTCTTCCTACCAATCTACTTAACCATCTTTGCAGTAGGTGGTTTCTGGGAAGTGCTATTCGCAATGGTGCGTAAACATGAAATCAATGAAGGTTTCTTCGTTACTTCTATCCTTTTAGCATTAATCGTTCCGCCAACATTACCATTATGGCAAGCAGCATTAGCAACAACCTTTGGTGTTGTAGTTGCAAAAGAAGTCTTTGGTGGTGTAGGTAAAAACTTTATGAACCCAGCGTTAGCAGGTCGTGCGTTCTTATTCTTCGCATACCCAGCACAAATTTCGGGTGATTTAGTTTGGACTGCAGCAGATGGCTTCTCAGGTGCAACAGCACTTTCTCAATGGGCAGTCGGCGGTCAAGCTGCACTTAAACACGTTGCAACAGGCGAGACTATTACTTGGATGGACGCATTCTTAGGTAACATTCCTGGTTCTATCGGTGAAGTATCAACTGTCGCATTAATGATCGGTGCTGCGATTATTGTATTTGCTCGCATTGCGTCTTGGCGAATCATTGCTGGTGTAATGATCGGTATGGCATCAATGGCAACGGTATTCAACCTAATCGGTTCAGATACTAACCCATTATTCTCTATGCCGTGGCACTGGCACTTAGTGTTAGGTGGTTTCGCAATCGGTATGTTCTTTATGGCAACCGACCCTGTATCTGCAGCCTTTACCAATAAAGGTAAATGGTGGTACGGTATCTTAATCGGGGTGATGTGTGTGATTATTCGTGTGGCAAACCCAGCGTACCCAGAAGGTATGATGTTAGCGATTTTATTTGCTAACTTGTTTGCTCCAATCTTCGACTACTTCGTGGTTCAGGCTAACATCAAACGTAGGAAGGCACGCAATGGCTAAGTTTAATAAAGATAGCATTGGCGGAACACTTACCGTCGTGGTTTTATTAAGTTTAATCTGTTCTCTTATCGTGGCAGGTTCTGCGGTGTTGTTAAAATCGGCACAGGAAGAACAAAAAGCCCTTGATAAACAGAAAAACATTTTAAGTGTTGCTGGTTTATTACCTGAAGGCACGAAGAAAAGCGAAATTAAAGATATTTATGTGAAAAACATCGAATCTAAAATCGTTGATCTTGCCACAGGTGATTATGTTGAAGGCGTAGCGAATTTTGATGCAAAAGCAGCTGCAAAAGATCCAGCTCAAAGTATCGCTATCAATCCAGCAGATGATAAAGCAGGTATCAAAGTTCGTGCAAAATATGCAGAAATTTACCTTGTAAAAGATACAAATGGACAAGTAAATCAAATCGTACTCCCATTCTACGGAACAGGTTTATGGTCTGTAATGTATGGCTTTGTCTCTGTTGAGCCAGATGGCAATACAATCAAAGGTATCACTTACTACGAACACGGTGAAACACCGGGACTTGGTGGTGAAATTGAAAACAAACGTTGGCAACAAAACTTCGTGGGCAAAAAATTACAAAATGCTCAGGGTGAATCTGCAATTCGCATTGCAAAAGGTGCTTCAGCTGATAAAGATCACGGTATTGATGGCTTATCAGGTGCAACACTCACCTCTAACGGTGTTGATGGTTCATTCAAATACTGGTTTGGTGCGAACGGCTTTGGTCCATATTTAGCGAAATTAAAAGCGGGGACTAACTAATGGCAAGCAATAAACTTAAAGATCTCTTGTTATCACCTGTTGTGAATAACAACCCGATTGCATTGCAAATTCTAGGTATCTGTTCTGCACTAGCGGTAACAACCAAGCTAGAAACTGCGGTGGTAATGGGTATTGCAGTAAGCTTTGTAACAGGCTTTTCAAGTATGTTCATTGCGATGATTCGTAACTATATCCCAAATAGTATTCGTATCATTGTACAAATGGCGATTATCGCATCGCTTGTAATTCTCGTGGATCAGTTATTGCGTGCTTATGCTTACGATCTTTCTAAACAGCTCTCGGTATTTGTTGGTTTGATTATTACTAACTGTATCGTAATGGGACGCGCGGAAGCCTTTGCAATGAAATCTGGCCCAGTAGAAAGTTTTGTTGATGGTATCGGTAACGGTTTAGGCTACGGTGCAATCCTTGTGATTGTTGCCTTCATTCGTGAGTTAATCGGTTCAGGTAAACTCTTTGGTATGACGGTATTCCAAACTGTTCAAGATGGCGGTTGGTATCAAGCAAATGGTTTATTCCTACTTGCACCAAGTGCGTTCTTCATCATCGGCTTCTTAATTTGGGGCTTAAGAACTTGGAAACCAGAGCAAGTGGAGAAATAAGATGGAACATTATTTAAGTCTATTTGTTAAGTCCATATTTATTGAAAATATGGCACTTTCTTTCTTCCTTGGTATGTGTACATTCCTTGCGGTATCTAAGAAAGTTTCAACAGCATTTGGTTTAGGTATTGCGGTAATCGTTGTACTAGGTATTGCAGTTCCAGCTAACCAAATTGTTTACGAGAACATCTTAAAAGATGGTGCATTAGTGGAAGGGGTTGATTTAACTTTCCTTAACTTTATCACCTTTATCGGTGTTATCGCTGCACTAGTGCAAATTCTCGAAATGATTTTGGATAAGTTTTTCCCTGCACTATATAGTGCATTAGGTATCTTCTTACCACTTATTACCGTAAACTGTGCAATCTTTGGTGCGGTATCATTTATGGTTCAACGCGAATATAACTTCGCTGAATCTGTGGTATATGGTATCGGTGCAGGTACAGGCTGGATGTTGGCAATTGTGGCATTAGCTGGTATTACAGAAAAAATGAAATACTCTGACGTACCTGCTGGCTTAAAAGGTTTAGGTATTACCTTTATCACCGCAGGCTTAATGGCACTTGGCTTTATGTCTTTCTCAGGCATTCAATTATAAGGAGCGTATCGAATGGATAATTTTATTTTCGGTATCGTGGTATTTACTGCCCTTGTATTAGTGCTTGCAGTACTTATCCTTGTAGCTAAATCAAAATTAGTGGACTCAGGTGACATCACGATTTCTATCAATGATGATCCAGAAAAAGCAATTACCTTGCCAGCTGGCGGTAAATTACTTGGTGCTTTAGCAAGTAAAGGTATCTTCGTTTCATCTGCGTGTGGCGGTGGTGGCTCTTGTGGTCAATGTATCGTTAAAGTAAAAAGCGGTGGTGGCGAGATTCTTCCAACTGAGCTTTCACACATCACAAAACGTGAAGCAAAAGAAGGTTATCGTCTAGCGTGTCAAGTTAATGTGAAAAGCAGTATGGAAGTGGAGCTTCCAGAAGAGATCTTTGGTGTGAAAAAATGGGAATGTACTGTTATCTCTAATGATAACAAAGCAACCTTCATCAAAGAGCTTAAACTTCAAATTCCAGAAGGCGAAGAAGTACCATTCCGTGCAGGTGGCTATATTCAGATCGAAGCACCTGCTCACACTGTGAGATATGAAGATTACAAAGCGTTAATCGACGAAGAATATCACGAAGACTGGAACAAATTTAACCTATGGCGTTATGTGTCTAAAGTGGACGAGCCAATTATCCGTGCGTACTCAATGGCTTCATATCCAGAAGAGAAAGGCATTATTATGCTTAACGTGCGTATTGCAACTCCGCCACCAAATAATCCAGATGTACCACCAGGTCAAATGTCTTCATATATTTGGTCACTCAAACCAGGTGATAAAGTCACAATTTCTGGTCCATTTGGTGAGTTCTTCGCTAAAGATACTGATGCAGAAATGGTCTTCATCGGTGGTGGTGCAGGTATGGCACCAATGCGTTCACACATTTTCGACCAGTTAAAACGTCTGAAATCTAAACGTAAAATGACCTTCTGGTATGGTGCTCGTTCTAAACGTGAAATGTTCTATGTAGAAGATTTCGACGGCTTACAAGCAGAGAACGACAACTTCAAATGGTATGTGGCACTTTCTGATCCACAACCAGGCGATAACTGGGACGGTTACACTGGCTTTATTCACAACGTGCTTTATGAAAACTACTTAAAAGATCACGAAGCACCAGAAGATTGTGAATACTATATGTGTGGTCCACCAATTATGAATGCTTCTGTGATCAAGATGTTAAAAGATCTTGGTGTAGAAGATGAAAACATCTTATTAGATGATTTCGGTGGTTAATCACTAGTCATGCAAGCGGTCAGATTTTGCAAAAAATTTTGATATTATGTAGTAGTTGCACAAACTTAAAAGTAATCGTAAAGGGATTTAATCTCTACTCTAGATATGTGTAACTGCGAAATAAAACAGAAAACTTTGAAAAAGTGACCGCTTGTAAAAATGAGTAATGGAAAATGGACAGGGATGTCATATCTTGTCCATTTTCCATTATTAATTATCTGTTTTGGGAGAATGTATGAAAATCAAAACGTTACTAATGTGGTTAATATCAGGAGTATTAGCTATTACATTATCAGCATGTAATAAAGAACCACAGCAAATTGCCTTTGAAGGGAAAACAATGGGGACAACCTATCATATTAAGTATATTGATGATGGTAGTGTTGATAATCTTGTTTCACCAGAAGAAGTTCAGCAACAGATAGAATCATTATTGAAAATGGTAAATAATGAAATGTCTACTTATCAGAAAAACTCACAGATTACAGAATTTAATAATTCTCGACAAACGGATGTTCCATTTTCTATTTCAAGAGACTTTGCTATTGTTGTTGAAGAAACGATTCGTTTAAATAAAGTAACGGATGGAGCTTTAGATGTTACTGTTGGTCCACTTGTAAATCTTTGGGGATTTGGTCCAGATAAACGATTGAATAAGGAACCAACAGCAGAACAAATTGCAGAGAAGGCTAAATCTATAGGGATTGAAAAGATTTCTGTTACTTTAGACAATAGAGAGAATAAAAATAGTAAAGGATTATTAGTAAAGAAAGATCCAATGCTCTATTTAGATCTCTCTTCTATTGCTAAAGGATTTGGTGTAGATAAATTATCTGAATACCTTGAACAATTGGGTTTACAACACTATCTAGTTGAAATTGGTGGTGAATTACGTGGTAAAGGTAATAATCTGCAAGGAAAGCCTTGGCGTATTGCAATTGAGAGACCTGAATTGGTTCAAGGTAGTGCAAGTCAAATCACGGTTCCTTTACACAATTTAGGTATGGCAACATCAGGTAATTACCGCAACTACTTTGAAGATGAAAAAGGCAATCGCCTTTCTCATATTATTGATCCAAAAACGTTGCGCCCTATTACTCATAATTTAGCATCAATAACTGTTTTTGCTCCATCAACAATGACCGCTGATGGGCTCTCAACAGGATTATATGTACTCGGTGCAGAGAGAGCGTTAGAAATTGCGGAACGTGAGAATTTAGCTATTTTCTTAATCATCAGAAATGGTGAAGGCTTTGATACTAAAATGTCGAGTGCCTTTGAAAAATTAATTAATCAACAATAGGATAAAAAATGGAAACGATTTTACTGACTTTTGGCTTCTTAGTTGCCATTATTTTTTTAATGTCAATTGGTTTTATCGTTAAAGGAAAAACATTGAAAGGAAGTTGTGGTGGTATTACCGCTTTAGGTATGAAGAAAGCTTGTGACTGTGATGAGCCTTGTGACAATTTACAAAAGAAATTGGATGCGGGTGATGAAGCAGCAAAAGCTGAATATGAAGAAAAATTTGCGAAAAAATCAGCGCAGTTTTACGAAGTGAAATAAATGATGATTTCAAAAACTTACCAACAACATTTTCCGACATTAACATCAGAACAGCTTGCTGAAAATAGTAAGAAGAAGGTCATCTGTGGTATGTCTGGAGGAGTGGATTCTTCCGTTTCTGCCTTTATTCTTCAACAACAAGGCTATCAAGTCGAAGGCTTGTTTATGAAGAATTGGGAAGAAGATGATGATACCGATTATTGTACGGCAGCGGCAGACTTGGCGGATGCTCAGGCGGTGTGCGATAAATTAGGCATTAAACTGCATAAAATCAACTTTGCGGCAGAGTACTGGGATAACGTCTTTGAACATTTTCTTGCTGAATATAAAGCAGGGCGCACGCCAAACCCGGATATTTTGTGCAACAAAGAAATTAAATTTAAAGCCTTTTTGGAGTATGCTGCCGAAGATTTAGGAGCTGATTTTATTGCTACAGGACATTATGTCCGCCGTCCACCACTCAATGAACAGCCAAAGTTATTACGTGGTTTAGACAGCAATAAAGATCAGAGCTACTTCCTTTATACCTTAAGCGAACAACAAGTTGCTCAAAGCCTGTTCCCTGTAGGTGATATTGAAAAGCCAGTTGTACGAGCAATTGCCGAAGATCTTGGCTTGGCGACTGCAAAGAAAAAAGACTCAACAGGAATTTGTTTTATCGGTGAACGTAAATTCAAAGATTTCTTGGCTCGCTATCTTCCTGCACAAGCAGGTGAAATTAAAACGGTTGATGGACAAGTGATCGGTCGCCACGATGGTTTAATGTATCATACTCTTGGACAACGTAAAGGCTTAGGCATCGGTGGTGTTAAAGGGGCAAACGAGAATGCGTGGTATGTGGTAGAAAAAGATCTCGTGAATAATGTTCTGATTGTGGCACAGGGGCAAGATAATTCTGCGTTACTTTCAAGCGGTCTGATTGCTAGCCAACTTCACTGGGTTGATCGCCAGCCGATCCGAGAACCACTACGCTGTACGGTGAAGACTCGCTATCGTCAAGCAGATATTAATTGTGTGATTGAACCGATTAATGATGAAACGATTCGTGTCATTTTTGATGAACCACAAATTGCCGTGACCCCAGGGCAATCCGCCGTATTCTATCAAGGAGAAGTTTGCTTAGGTGGTGGAATCATTGAAGAACAACTAAAATAGCTTTTTCCACATAGAAAAAACGCCGATTTTTATCGGCGTTTTTGCTTTCTAGAACAATTTACGAGATGTCTCAAAGAGTTCTTCTTTGAATGGACGACGCATATTAGTAATTGCATCGATAATGTCGTGGTGTACTAATTTCTCATTTTGAATACCAACACAACGACCACCATAGCCTTGTTTTAATAATTCAACCGCATAAACGCCCATACGCGATGCAAGAATGCGGTCAAACGCACAAGGTGCACCACCACGTTGAGTATGACCTAATACTGCTGCGCGTGTTTCGTGACCAAAGCGCTCTTCAATTTCTTTAGCAAGTTGGTGAACATCTGTCATTAATTCAGTAATTGCAATGATCGCGTGGCGTTTACCTTTATTAAATCCATCTTCAATATTACGCATAAGAGACTCTTTATCAAAGCCTTTCTCAGGGATAACAATATATTCACAACCACCTGCTAATGCTGCGCTTAAGGTTAAATCACCACAGTGACGTCCCATGATCTCAACGATAGAAATTCGTTGGTGAGAAGTTGAAGTATCACGTAAGCGGTCAATTGCTTCTAAGGCAGTTTCAAGTGCAGTTTGGAAGCCGATTGTGTAATCTGTTCCAGCCACATCGTTATCAATCGTGCCAGGTAAACCAATACATGCGATACCATGCTCTTCGGTCAATAATTTAGCGCCCATATAAGAGCCATCACCACCGATTACGACTAATGCATCGATTTCATATTTTCTTAATGTTTCAACGCATTTTGCGCGAACTTCAGGATTTTTAAATTCAGGGAAACGGGCAGAACCTAAAAATGTACCACCACGATTGATCACTTCAGAAACTGAACGGCGTTCAAGCTTAATGATACGGTCATGATATAAGCCATAGTAACCATCTTGGATACCATAAACTTCAAATCCTTCGCTTAAACCTGCTCGAACTACACCACGAATTGCGGCATTCATACCAGGTGCATCACCACCACTCGTTAAAACTGCGATTTTTTTTACCATATTAAATACCTATAACGAAATAATTAAATTTTTTAAATAAATTGAAAAACGATGCGCAGATTACCTTATAACGCCTTTACGTTCTAGCGAAAAATAAGGAAATTTACGTTTTTTTGATCTAAATAGAGATTAATTTTCCAAAATATCTAATGCAAAATCGAGCGCTTGAAAAAAGCCATCCAAATCTTGCAATGTATTGTAATGTGCCAAAGAAATGCGGAGTGTTCCTTGCTTATCTAAGTAACGTAAATAAGGTTTAGCACAATGCTCGCCACTGCGTAGCGCAATGTTTTGTTCAGTTAAAATCGTAGCGACATCCGCATGATGTTGATTGTTAAAAATAAAACTGATCGTGGGGCTTTTACTGTTTTTTGCCAAAATTTGCAAATTCTTATAAGAAAGTAACCGCTTACGAGCATACTCTGTAAGCTGATAAAGCGATTGGTTTAATGCGGAAAAATCCCATTTTTCAAGCCATGCTAATACTTCACCAAAGGCAATAATCCCTGCAATATTTGGCGTACCTGCTTCTAAGCGATAAGGCAATTCAGCCAATGTGAGCTGTTGCTCGGTAATATCTTGTAGCATTTTACCGCCAAAGAACAGCGGGCGAAGTTGCTCAAGGCTTTCAAGCTTTCCCATTAAAACGCCAACGCCTGTTGGACCATACATTTTATGGGCAGAAAATGCATAAAAATCAGCATCAAGTTTTTGGACATCAACCTGCTCCGAACAAACAGCTTGGGCAATATCAAGCACAATTTTAGCCGAACAATATTGGCGAACCAACGGAATTAACGCTTCTACAGGCTGGCGCACTCCGCTCACATTAGACACGAGATTAAACGCCACAATTTTCGTCCGTTCAGATAACGCATTTTGTAGCGTTTTTGTATCAAGCTGATAATCGTCGTTAAGCGGTAAAACGATGAGCTTGGCTTGCTTACGTTCAGCCAGCTGTTGCCATGGAATAAAGTTAGCATGATGTTCAGCTACCGAAATCACAATTTCATCACCCGCTTGAATATTTTCAGCCAAACCATTTGCGACAAGATTGAGTGAGTGTGTTGTGCCGCTTGTCCAAATAACCGCATTTTTACTTTCCACATTAAAGCGTTTGGCGACAAGCTCTCGGGCTAATTCATAGCGTTGCGTTTGGGCAAAATCATATTGGCTACGATGAACAGAGCCAGAAGAGCGGTAAAAATTCACGCTACTGTCGATTAACACTTGTGGCTTTAAAGTGGTTGCCGCTGAGTCTAAATAACGCCATTCAGGATTTTCTGTAAAAAAAGGAAAATGGGCGCGAAATTCATGGTTAATCATCGTTTTTGTTCCTTTCGATAAAGTTTGTTACAAGGAATGCCGTCGTTATTTCCGTCCAGTTCTTTCCAACCACATTGCTGAAAATAACGTTTTGCAGTTTCATAATCCGCTATTTTATTACAACTTAATTTGACATTGCAGTTCATGGTTACAAGCGGTCGGTTTTGTGGAAAATTTTGCAAATTTTTATCGGAATCTGACCGCTTGATCGCTCTCCAATCGGCAGGATTGATTGGATGTTTATCTTGCCACAAGCCGATATGTTGTTGTTTAGCGATAGCTTGTGCTTGTTCATAGATCGGCTGTGTTTGTCTATATGCCCAAGCCATACCTTGCTGAACTTGGCGTAAATTGATGTTATTGCCTTGTAGATCATAAGCCACTGCAAGTAAACGCTGATATTTGTCATAACCTGAAATTTCTAGTGTTATGTTTTTTTTAAAAGCAAGAACCGCAAGGGACTGTTTGGCTTTATTACCAAAAGCTTGGGCTGATTCTGGCGCATCAATATGTTGTAAGCGGACTTTTAGCTGGGTTCGGTTATAAAGGCAAGTTAGCGTGTCGCCATCAGAAATACCAATGACTTTGCACTGCAAATGGCGAAGTGGTGCAGCGTTTAGTGAAAAGCTCAAGAATACAAAAAGTAGCGAAAGTAGAATGTTACGCATATTTTCCCAACACAATAAAAAAGCCCTATTCTAGAGAAAATAGGGCTTAAGGGAAATATTTAAGTTTACACTTCCGTTAAATCTAAGTTTTTGGTTTCTTTAGATGCAAAGAGTGCAATTAAGGTGATGACCGCATTGATAGCAAGGTACACGCCCACGCCAATCAATCCATAAGCAGCATTGATTTTAATCGCAAAGGTGGCTGCAATAGTTGCACCGACAATAGAAGCAAAGTTATACGCAAGGGACGCACCTGAGTAACGCACTTCTGTTGGGAACAATTCAGGCAATAATGCTGCCATTGGACCGAAGGTCATTCCCATAAAAATCATACCAACAACAAGGAACGCAAATACCGTCATTGGCGTGCCATTTTGTAAGAAGAATGGCATTAATAAACCGAAAATACCGATACCTGTAGTAACATAAATCAACCATTTACGGCGACCAATTTTATCTGCATAGATCCCTGAAATACTCACAAAAATACCAAAGATAATCGCGCTTAATAAGAGCAAGCCCGTAAAGGTATTTGACGGAATACCTAGCCCCATTGGGTGACCTGCTGGCGAAAGGGTTGGTGCACTTTTTGAGTAGATTTGGGCAAAGGCTGTCATGATGTAGAACAACACATAAGTTGCGGTCATGATGAATGTACCGATAATCAATGGTTTTAAGTGATGTTTAAATACTTCACTCACAGGTGCAGCGTGTTTTTTACCTTTTGCTTCAGCTTCTTTGAATACATGGCTTTCATGTAAGCTTAAACGAACATATAAACCAACCGCAACTAATACGATAGATGAAATAAACGGAATACGCCACGCCCATTCAACAAGGGCATCTGCACCAAAGAAGTAGCTTACTAAGAAGAAAGATGAGTTGGCTAAGAACAAGCCGATTGGTGCACCTAATTGTGGGAATGTACCGTACCAAGCACGTTTGCCGTCTGGTGCATTTTCAGTGGCAACTAACGCCGCACCGCCCCATTCGCCACCTAAGCCGATACCTTGTCCGATACGACATACGCAGAGCAAAATGGTCGCCCAAATACCGATACTTTCATAGTTTGGAAGTAAGCCGATAGTGACCGTTGAGCCGCCCATTAATAAGAGTGAAGCGACAAGGGTTTTTTTACGTCCGATTTTATCGCCAAAGTGTCCGAAAAGTGCAGAACCAATCGGGCGAGCGAAGAACGCTAACGCAAGAGTTGAAAGAGAAAGCAATTCATTTGAAACAGGGTCATCGCTGTTAAAGAATTGTGTATTAAAAACCAATACCGCAGCAGCGGCGTAGATGTAGTAATCGAAAAATTCGATTGCAGTGCCGATCATCGCTGCAATCGCCACTTTACGTGGGTCGTTTCTTAAAGTATGTACTGCCATTTTGAAAAATCCAAAGGTATCCGAAAAAGAGCTTGTACATTATCATGTTAAAAAAAACAAAACAACACTATGTTTAGTATTAAAATCTGTGTTAATTTATATAAAAGCCATTTTTTGTCTCTTTAAAAGAATATTGCGCTAAATTTATTATTAATTTAGTTTTTTATACTGCTTTTAATTAAGAAGTGAAATAGAAAATTTTTATCAATTTTCATAAATTAAATGGTAGGATTTTCTAAAAATTTTAGCGCGTATTACTGTTAGTCTATTTTCTTCTTGTATAAATTTTATTTCTCCGTATAATACGCATCTTCAGTCACATCCGTTTTTAATCCTTGCTTCCAACGCTGGTGACTGGCAATCTTGGAGGCTGTTAACCCGTAAGGATCGACAATGCGTCACTACGAAATCGTTTTTATGGTTCACCCGGACCAAAGCGAACAAGTACCTGGTATGATCGAGCGTTATACCGCTTCTGTTAAAGAAGCAGGCGGTCAAGTTCATCGCTTAGAAGATTGGGGTCGTCGTCAATTAGCATACCCAATCAACAAACTTCACAAAGCACACTATGTGTTAATGAATGTAGAAGCTCCACAAAACGTAATCGATGAGTTAGAAACTAACTTCCGTTACAACGATGCTGTTCTTCGTAGCTTAGTGTTACACACTAAAGCAGCGGTAACAGAAGCATCACCAATGCTTAAAGCAAAAGATGAGCGTAAAGCTCCAGAAGCTTTAGTAGAAGTTGAAGCTGAGGATGCAGACGAGTAATTCGTCTATTGATAATTGTTTAATCCTAAGCGGCACGATTGCCACAGCGATTAAACAAAGCCTAAGCCCGATAGGTATTCCAACTTACTCTTTTTATTTAGAACATCGTTCAAGCCAAAAAGAAGTGAATTTAGAACGCCAAGCGTGGTGCAAAATCCAAGTGATTTTGGCAGGCAATCAATTTAGTTTAATAACCCAACAAATGAAGGTCGGTGGCAAAGTTCGAGTAGCTGGTTTTATCCATACTCACAAAGACTATAACGGTTTAAATCAATTAGTCTTGCACACCGAACAGATTGAATTTATAGATTAGGAGAAGCCAAAATGGCACGTTATTTCCGTCGTCGTAAGTTCTGCCGTTTCACCGCGGAAAATGTTGTTGAAATCGATTACAAAGATATCGCTACATTAAAGAACTATATTTCAGAAAGCGGCAAGATTGTTCCAAGCCGTATCACAGGTACTCGTGCGAAGTATCAACGTCAATTAGCTCGTGCAATCAAACGCGCTCGCTACCTTGCGTTACTTCCATACACTGACAACCATCAGTAATTAGAGAGGAAGAGTACAATGCAAGTTATTTTATTAGACAAAGTTGCTCAACTTGGTACCGTTGGTGACCAAGTAACTGTTAAAGCAGGTTTTGCTCGTAACTTCTTAATCCCACAAGGTAAAGCAGTGATGGCAACCGCAGCAAACATTGCTCATTTCGAAGCTCGTCGTGCAGAATTAGAAGCGAAAGCAGCAGATGCATTAGCAGCAGCACAAGCTCGTGCAGCAGCAGTTGCAAACCTTGCAGCAATCGTTATCACTTCAAAAGCAGGTGATGATGGTCGTTTATTCGGTTCTGTAGGTGCACGTGATATCGCTGAAGCAGTATCTGCAGCAGGCGTTGCAGTAACTAAGGCTGAAGTTCGTTTATCAGAAGGTGCTTTACGTACTACTGGCGAACACGAAGTGAAATTACACTTACACGCTGAAGTAAATGCAGTTGTTACGATTAACGTAGTTTCTGAATAATTTACGAGAAAATAAAAAATCCCTAGCTTTTGCTAGGGATTTTTTTATATAAAAATAGTTGGTAAGTGTTATAAGAAATAATAATCTCCTAGCAGTTCTTGCGAGTCTTATGCAACAACTGCTATATAATATTGCTTGTTTTCATTAATGCCCACTCAACACTTTCGCCGGTTCTAATTTTGACGCTCGAATTGCAGGGTATAAACTTGCCACTAAACTTAATACGACCGTAGCGAGCAAGACCCAAACAATATCAAGCCAGTGAATTTCGCTTGGTAGGAAGTCAATAAAATAGACGCCGTCTGAGAGTAGTTTCATTCCAATGATGCCTTCAAACCATTTGATGATAGAGGTGAGATTTATGGCGGTGATTACGCCTAAAATCACGCCGAACAATGCCCCTTTCATTCCTGAAATCAAGCCGTACCAAAGGAAAATTTGCTGAATAAAGCGGTTGTTTGCCCCGAGTGTTCGCTGAATAGCGATATCGCCCTGTTTATCTTTGACTGCCATTATGAGTGTCGAAATGATATTAAAACAAGCCACTCCAATCACCAGCACCATGGCGATATACATCACAGTGCGGATTAGCTGAATATCGTTGTACATATAGCCAAACTTATCGATCCACGTTTGCATATAAAGTTGTTGTGGATATGTAGCGAGTTCAGGAAAGGTAAGATTTCTTACTTGAAACGGTTGTTTTACCGCCAGTTCTACACCGCTGTACTCACTCGGCTTGAGCTCCAATAACTCTTGAGCTTTGGCAATCGGCACTAGGGCGTAGCTGTGGTCGAGCTGTCCGTCTAGGCGTAAAATCCCTGTTATCGTTAAACTAAAACGCAACGGCTGCGCCAATTTGCCGTCGTCTGTAGGTTGTGGCAGTAGCAAGGTGACTTCATCGCCAACGCTAATGTCTAAATCTCGTGCAATCCCCGCCCCTAAAATTAAACCGCCTTCTTGTTTGAAGGCTTGCCACTGCTCACTAGGGATAAATTGAACCAGTTTGCTCACCTGTTCCTGTTTATCGGGATCAATGCCTCTCACCTGTGCGATTTTAAGTTGCGTACCGTTTTCAATCAGCCCTGTAAAGCTCACAAAAGGCGACAAAGCGGTCACATTTGGGTTCTGTTTTACCAATGTTTCCAGCTTTTCACCCTGTTGAATGGTAGCCGATTTGTTTTCGCTATACGCCATAATTTCAGCGTGGGGAACCACCGACAGCACACGTTGATTTAGCTCTCGTTCAAAGCCGTTCATCGCACTCAAGCCGATAATCAACACCGCCACACCGAGTGCAATACCGATGCTAGAAAAAAGCGAAATCAGCGACACAAGGCGATTTTTCTGCTTGCCTCGCTGATAACGCCAACTAATAAAAAATGGCGTACTCATCAGTTGCCCTCACGCAAAACGCCGTCTTGCATAATCAAACGGCGGTTTAGTTTATTAGCTAGGTTTAGGTCGTGGGTCACGAGCAAAAAAGCGATCTGCTGTTCTTGGTTTAAACGTTGGATCAGCTCAAAAATGCTTTCAGTGGTTTTCTGGTCAAGGTTGCCCGTTGGTTCATCGGCAAGGACTAACGCAGGGTTGTTCACCAACGCACGAGCTATCGCCACACGCTGACGCTCACCACCCGACAAGGCAGACGGACGATGTGTAATGCGATGCCCTAATCCGACCGCTTGCAACATTTTTTCAGCACGATCTTTGGCTTCGCTTTTGTTCTGTTGCCCGATTAACATCGGCATCATCACATTTTCCAACGCCGAAAAATCTGCCATTAAGTGATGAAATTGATAAACAAATCCGAGATGTTGATTTCTAAGTTTAGCAAGGGCGTTGTTGCTCAATTTTTGTAAGGATTGCCCTTTGATAAACACCTCGCCTTCACTTGGTTGATCTAAACCACCAAGGGTATGTAACAAAGTACTTTTGCCCGAACCAGAGCTACCGACGATAGCCACTAGTTCCCCTGTATTCATTGAAAAAGAGACGTTTTTTAACACCTGAGTAGCCGTTTCGCCCTCTTGGTAAAATTTGCTGATATTGGTACAGCACAGAAGTTCGTTAGGGTACATAATTTCTATTTAGTAAGGATTTCTTCGTTTTGATCTTAAACAAAAAACGTGGCAGACGCTACTTGAAAACGTTAAAATTAGAATACTTTATATAACCTACTGATTACAGGAGATTTCTATGTCATTTCAAAATTGGACGGAACATACTGCTCACGTTAAAAAATCATTTGGCGAATTAGGCAAAAAACACCCAAAAATGTTGCAAGCCTATGCCGCTTTAGATCAAGCGGCGGCTGCTGAAGCTTTAGATGAAAAGACCCGCGAGCTAATTGCTATTGCCGTAGCCATTACCACTCGTTGTGAAAGCTGTATCAGTGTTCATGCAGAGAAAGCTGCGAAGGCTGGTGCAACGGAAAGTGAAATCGCAGGGGCATTAGCTACTGCGATTGCTTTAAACGCCGGTGCGGCTTATACCTACGCATTAAGAGCATTAGAAGCGATTGACGAGCAAAAATAATGAAAAAGCTAAGTTATCTAACTTTACTTTTAGGAGCTGTATTGGGTGGGCAACCTGTCTATGCTGAACAGACAATAGCTCAACAAACAAAAGCTCAAACACAATCTCAAAAAGCTCAAGGTATTTGGATTGATGTTCGCAGTGCAGAAGAATATCAATCTGGACATTTACAAGGAGCGTTGAACGTTTCACACGGTGAGATTGCAACGCAAATTGCTAAAATTAGTCCAAATAAAGATGAACCGATTCATTTGTATTGTCGTTCAGGCAGACGTTCTGAGTTGGCGTTAATCGAGCTGAAAAAGTTGGGCTATACTAATGTGACTAATCACGGCGGCTATGCGGAGTTAATCCAGAAAGGGCTTAAATAAGCGGTACGATTTGTCTGAACATTTGCAAAGAAGGCAGTATTTTTCAAATATTGCCTTTTCTTTTTGTATTCCGAGATAAAATGCCTTGTCCGATCAAATAAGCCGTAAATTTCTGTGATGTATGTCACTTTTTTACAAGACAAAACAGAAAAATCCCTTTACTATATGCAAGTTTTTTCAACATTAACTATTAACTCTCATAGAGGATATTAACAATGGCAAAAATCGTTAAAGTAATCGGTCGTGAAATCATTGACTCACGTGGTAACCCAACTGTTGAAGCAGAGGTTCACCTTGAAGGTGGTTTCGTTGGTCTTGCAGCAGCTCCATCTGGTGCATCAACAGGTTCACGCGAAGCGTTAGAATTACGTGACGGCGACAAATCACGTTTCTTAGGTAAAGGCGTGTTAAAAGCTGTTTCTGCAGTAAACAACGAAATTGCTAACGCAATCGTTGGTAAAGATGCGTCTAACCAAGCTGAAATCGACCAAATTATGATCGACTTAGATGGTACAGACAACAAATCTAAATTCGGTGCAAACGCAATTTTAGCGGTCTCTTTAGCAAACGCAAAAGCAGCTGCAGCGTCTAAAGGTTTACCACTTTATGCTCACATTGCAGAACTTAACGGCACACCGGGTGTGTACTCTATGCCATTACCAATGATGAACATCATCAACGGTGGTGAACACGCAGACAACAACGTTGATATCCAAGAATTTATGATTCAACCAGTAGGTGCATCAACCTTAAAAGAAGCACTTCGTATCGGTGCAGAAGTATTCCACAACCTTGCGAAAGTATTAAAAGCGAAAGGCTTAAATACTGCAGTGGGTGACGAAGGTGGTTTCGCACCAAATCTTGCGTCTAACGCAGACGCTTTAGCGTGTATCAAAGAAGCAGTAGAAAAAGCAGGTTATGTGTTAGGTAAAGATGTAACTTTAGCTATGGACTGTGCGTCTTCTGAATTCTACGACAAAGAGCGTAACGTGTACGATATGAAAGGCGAAGGTAAAACTTTCACTTCTCAAGAGTTCACTCACTACCTTGAAGGCTTATGCAAAGAGTACCCAATCGTGTCTATCGAAGATGGTCAAGATGAGTCTGACTGGGAAGGTTTCGCATACCAAACTAAAGTGTTAGGCGACAAAGTACAGTTAGTAGGTGACGACTTATTCGTAACCAATACTAAGATTTTAAGCCGTGGTATCGAAAACGGTATTGCAAACTCAATCTTAATCAAGTTCAACCAAATTGGTTCATTAACTGAAACTTTAGCAGCAATCAAAATGGCTAAAGATGCTGGTTACACCGCTGTGATTTCACACCGTTCTGGTGAAACTGAAGATGCGACTATCGCTGACTTAGCGGTAGGTACAGCAGCAGGTCAAATCAAAACTGGTTCAATGAGCCGTTCTGACCGTGTTGCGAAATACAACCAATTAATTCGTATCGAAGAAGCATTGGCAGCAGCTGGCACACCAGCACCTTTCAACGGTCGTAAAGAAGTGAAAGGTCAAGCGTAATTTGCTTTAGTGAATTAGATTAGATAAAACTGCGACAGAAATGTCGCAGTTTTTTGCTCTTAAATTTATCTCAACGTTTCCAAAAAATAAATAAACGCCCGCTTTTGTTCAACGGACAAATTATCCCATTTTTGATTAAGCTCTATTTCTTTTAAATCCCCTGCCATTAATTCTTCAGGAATGCAATCTTGAAAAAACCAGCTGATCGGTGTTTTAAAAAAGATAGCAATATCAATCAGATGATTCACATTAATTTTACTCGCACCACGTTCATAACGAGAAAGTTGTTGCTGAGATAAATTGATACTTTCCGACAATTTTTCTGCCGAATAACCAAATTCCTTCCTTTTTTGTTGAATGCGTTGCCCAATTAACTTGTCTGTGGCTGCTGCCAATAGCTGTGCCATTTTTTGCCTTTACTTAAATACTCGTTTATTCACATTTTGTCGATTTTTAAGCTTGAAAACAGAGTAATAGGTGAGTAAAATCAATCTTACTTACTCATCTATTAATAATTAGTAAGTAAAAACTTGTCTTTCTACTCATCATAGGGATCTGAAAATGAAAAAATTACTTCTTTCTGCAATTTTAGTTGGATTTTTAACCGCTTGTAGTGGTGGGGGTAGAGGTGGTAGTGGAACCGCAACGACACCAGATAACACAAAAGTGGATTTAGATAACAGTGCTAAAGGCGATATTGGTGCAAAAACCACGGACGGCGAATTATATGGTCAAAATAGTAACGATTCTTTCTACGGAATTTGGATCAACGATGCGAAGACGGTAAAAGAAGTACGTTATCAAGGAACAGCCGCAACCAATTTGCCAAGTGGTACTGCGACTTATTTAGGTGATGCTTACTGGGTAAGTGGCACAACAGGGCAACCAAGTAAGGGTGGTAAAACTACATTAAATGTGGATTTCGACAAAAAAACGGTGGATGGAAAAGTTGAGTTTTCACTACTTTCAGATGGTCGAGCGCAAGATATTACGTTACACCAAACTCAGTTAAACGGTACAGAATTTAGTGGTCGTGCGAGCACTTTGTTACAAGAAGGAACATATCAAGGTGGCTTATTTGGTGATGGTGCAAAAGAAGCGGCTGGTATTGCAACCTTTGATGGCGATCACAGCTATGATACTTCATTTGGCGGTATTCGTTACTAATTTCATTAAGCTGCCTAAAGGGGCAGCTTTTCTTTTAAATCCATATCTATGCGTAAGCTTTTTTATTCTCTTTTCTTTTGTTCAACGTTTGCATTGGCTTCTTCTAATGGCTCAACTATCGCGTTAGATGAGCAACTCAAACTAGCGATTTATCAAAATAATGCAGAGCAAATTCAATCCTTTCTTTCTCAATATCAACAACAGGCACAGCAAGATCGCTTACTGATCTCTTATGCGGAAGCTAAACTGGCGAGTTTGCATCAAGATTACGCTCTTGCGATTCTGATTTATCGTGAAATGTTGAGTGAACATCCAGATCTAACTTCTATCCGAATGGAACTTGCCAAAGCGTTATTTGCCGACCGTCAAGATAGTGCAGCAAGATTGCAATTTGATAAGGTAAAAAGTGTTAAAAATTTGCCCGCTTCGGCTTATCAGCAGGTTAATCGTTATATTGATGCACTTAATTCACGTAATAATTGGCAGATTGATGCGAGTGTTTCCTATCTTAAAACAGATAACGTAGAAAATGTGTCATCTGCGGCAAGCATTGAAAACACGGGGTTTATCAAGGGAGAGAGAATGTTGCCGCAAAAGGCACGAGGCTTTTCCTATAATCTAAGTGTTAGCCGTGATGTAAATCTTATAGGTTCTCATTATATTGGTATAAGTAATGAAACTAATGGTAAGAGTTACTGGGACAATCATCAATTTGATGAGCTTTTTAATCGCACTTTTATCGGTTATTCCTACAAGAAAAATGATACAACATTTAGGCTACAACCTTTTTATGAAAAGCGTTGGTATGGTAGCGATGCATTTCATTGGTCCAATGGTATGGAAGTCAGTTACAGTTTTTGGCTTGCAAAAAATTGGCAAAATCAGACTGTTTTGGAATATGAAAAGCGATCTTTTTTCAAAGCTAATCCACAAGGTGGGGATATTAGAACTGCTTCTACGACAGTGATTTGGTATCGAAACCCAAAGCAATTGTTTTATATAGGATCTACATATTCACAACAACGTTTGCAAGAACAGCAATATAGTTCGGATATCAAAAATTTTCGGCTAGGTTGGTTGCAAGAATATGCTTGGGGAATTTCGACCAAGCTAAATTTATCCTATTCTCATCGTAAATTTAAAGATCAAGCTGTGTTAGGTGGTATTTTACCGTTGGGTAAAGTTCGAAAAGATGAAGCTTATGCCGTTTTTACTCAAGTATGGAAAAGAGATTGGCATTTGTGGGGAATTACGCCGAAACTGAATATAGAATGGAAAAAGCAAAAAAGTAATCTAGATAGTCTCTATTCTTATAAAATGCATAATATTACAGTGAGTTTTGAAAGAACGTTCTAATGAAAGTATGATCATAAATATGTTAAAATGATGAAAATTTTCAGCTAGAAAGGAATGCATATGCTCTATTCAGTCCTAAACGATCACATTACACTTGGTACACCCTATCGCAACGGTGCTCATTCTATCAAACACGAACATTTGGTTGTGATGTTTGAAGATGACGGCGAAACAGGTTATTTTTATGCGATGGATTTACATCAAGAAGCTCAGCCTGTGGTGGATAGCTTATTTGTTTATCGGGTGAGTGATGTCAAACCAGAAACCTTAAAAGAGCCACGCCGTTTTCAGATCTGTTGGTCAGAAGACGGTTATAAAGCCTTTTTGTTGCTGAATGATTATCCCCACGCGGTGTTTGATTTCCGTGAGTTTGTCGGCTACAACCACACCAAATTCCCAGAACCTGAACTCGGCAGTATGTGGCGACATAAAGAAACGACACAGGAACTGGTTGAAAAGTGGCTAGTTAGCTAATTAGTTAGTGAGCTAGCTAGTAAATTAGATATGGTGAATAACCATTGGCTTTCCTTGATGTTGAATCACTTCGGCATCAAGGTTAAAAATAGTTTTCAAGTTGGCTTGGGTGATGATCTGTTCTGGTGAGCCAACCATTAAAATGTTGCCGTCTTTCATCGCCACAATTTTGTCCGCATAAGCACTTGCCATATTAATGTCGTGAACGACCATTACCGTTGTTAATTTTAGCTCGTCCGTTAATTGACGCAGTAAACGCATCAATTCTCTTGCGTGGAACATATCCAAATTATTCAAAGGTTCGTCCAATAAAATATGGCTAGTCTGTTGGCAAAAAATCATTGCGATTAAGGCACGTTGGCGTTGCCCGCCAGAGAGTTCACTCAAATAGCGATTTGCCAACGACATCAAATCAAAACGTTTTAACGCATCTTGTACAATCGTTTTATCTTCCGCTGAAATTCTACCTTGATGATGTGGGTATCGCCCAAACATCAGTAAGTCTTGCACAGTAATACGGCTATGAATGGTATTTTCTTGCGTTAAAATCGCTAAATGTTGGGCAATTTTCCGTGATGCTGTTTGGGAAATATCCATTTCATCAAGCCAAATTTCCCCCTGCTGTATCTGTTGCAAGCGGGCGATCAGCGACAACAGTGTCGATTTTCCAGCTCCATTTGCCCCTACCAATGCGGTAATACCGCCATTTTCAATGGTTAAATCAATGTGATCTAAAATCGTTTCATCGCCTATTTTATGGCTAAGTTGCTCAATTTTAATCATCGTTTACTTTTCCTAAGTATTAAGTAAATAAAGACAATGCCCCCGACAAATTCAATCACAACGCTTAATACACCTTGCATTTTGATGATATGTTCAAAAATCACTTGCCCTAATACCAACGTGATCGTTGAGATAAAAAAGACGACAGGGAGACGAATTTGGTGATGTACTTTTGGGCTAATGGCATTGGTTATCGCACAGACCAATAAACCGAGAAACAAAATAGGTCCTACCAACGCCGTTGAGACGGAAACCAAAATGGCACAGCAAATCAATAATTGGCGTGAGAAGGCGAGATAGTTTACCCCTAAGCTCAAGGCATACTCTTTCCCTAAAAGCAGTACATCAAGTTGGTGGCGTTGTTTCCAAATCCAGAGAAAACTGATGATCGCAACGGCAATGCCAACATAAAGTAGCTCAATTTTGACGCTGTTAAAATTAGCAAAAGACGATGTTTGGGTGATCGCAAATTCATCAGGATCGATCATTCGCTGTAACAGATTATTCAAATTACGAAACAGTACGCCGAAAATCACACCGACAAGGATCATTCGGGAGAGATCGCTGTTGCCTTTGTTCAAGGTGGCAAAAAGTAGCAGTGAGCCGACCAACATTAGTCCTGCTTCAAAGAAAAATTTGTACAGGGTATCCAACTGGGTAAAGCCAATACCGCCGACAAAAAAGACTAGAGCTGTTTGAATAAGCAGATAGAGATAATCAAAGCCTAAAATGCTCGGGGTTAAAATAGGGTTGTGGGTAAGCGTTTGGAACAACAGGGTTGAAACGCCAATGGTATAACCGATCACAATCAACATCAGCAATTTTTTACTTCTAAAAGGCAAAACGAAGTCCCAATTCCCGTTGGCGTTGTAGCTCATAAACAGGCAACAAGAGAGCAGGAACAACCCACCAAGTAGCAATAGTAAGGTTTTAGCTCGCATAACGTTTCCCTTTAAAAAGCAGATAAAGGAAAATAATCGTGCCTAAAATCCCAAATACCGTTGAAATCGGAATTTCATACGGGGCATTTAACACACGCCCTAAAATATCGCAAGCCAATACGAGATTTGCCCCTAATAGCACCACTGCAGGTAAATTTTGGCGTAAGCGATCACCTGCCAAGCGAGAGATGATATTCGGCACAACCAAGCCAATAAAAGGAATTTGTCCCACCGTCACCACCACTAACGATGTAATCATCGCCACCACAATCAACGCAATCCAAGTGATTTGTCGATAATTAATACCAAGACTGGTGCTGATATTGCGACCAAGCCCCGCAATACTCAGCCTATCTGCGATGATATAAACGAAGATCGCCAATCCAACGGTTAGCCACAGCAGTTCGTAACGCCCAGACAACACGCCCGAAAAATCCCCCGAAGTCCAAATGCTAAGCATCTGTTGGCTGTTTGTTTCATAGGCAATAAAGGTAGCAATGGATTCAATCACATTGCCAAAAATAATGCCTATCAACGGAACCATTAACTGCTGTTGTGGTGGAAGTCGTTGAAGTAGCAACATAAAAATGCTCATACCAATTAACGCACTCAGTGTTGCGACCGACATTTTAAACAGCAGAGCCGTTGCAGGAAAATACAGGCTGACCAATAAAATCCCCAAGCCTGCACTTTGTGTCGCACCAATCAGGCTCGGATCAATAAATCGGTTTTTCAGAACAATTTGGATCACCATTCCCGCTATCGCAAGAGTTGCACCAACAAGCAACACCGCTAATGTGCGTGGCAGACGACTGATGAGTAGCACTTGCATCTGTTCAGGTGAGCTAAAGACACTTGACCAATGAAAATCCGCTACTCCCGTTGCCATACTGATAGGGCAGAGAATAAGAAGAATGAGAAAGTTAATTCGCGTTAGAGAAAACATAAGCATAAAGGAAACAAGCGGTCTGATTTGCAAAAAAATTTGCCGATCAGACCGCTTGATTTAAGGTGAACTATTTTTTCTCAAACGCTTGTTTGATTGTGGTTAAATCGGTTTTGATTTGCTCAACGCCACCTGGAGCAAGATAAGACGCACTGCTTAAATAGACAATGTTGCCATTTTTCCACGCCGTTGTTTGATGAATTAATTCATTATCCAACACTTCTTTAGCAGTTTTGCCCTCCTCGCCAATCGCCGCAATGCGATCTAGCACAAACAACCAATCAGGATTTAGTTTTTGAATGTATTCAAAGCTAATAGGCTGCCCGTGTCCTTTACCTTTTAATGACGAATCCGCAAGGGGAATACCTAAACTGTGATGGATCCAGCTTAAACGATAACCTGAACCAAAGGCAGAAACTTTACCGCCATTGACTAAAATGATTAGTCCATTGCCTTTACCTTTCACCGCCGCTTGTGTTTCTTTGTAAAGAGCACCAATTTCCGCTTTAAGTTGAGTCGCTTTTTCTTCTTTGCCAAACATCTTACCGAAACTATCGATACGCTGTAAGCCACTTTCAATCAATTTGTCGCCATTGTCAGTCATATCAATGGTTTTCGCTAATGCACTTACTTCATCAAATTTCTTCGCAGTACGCGTCCCAACGATAATCAAATCGGGTTTTAATTCATTTAAGGCTTCAAAATTGGGTTCAAACACGGTTCCAACAATTTTGGCATTTTCAAGGCTTGATTTCGTATAAGGTAACACTTTAGTAACATCTGCCACCCCGTCCATTTTCACCCCTAAGGCGTGCAATGTATCAATACTCCCCGTATCAAATACCGCAACTTTGGCAGGCGGAGCGGAAAGCATCACCTCTCCACGAGCGGTCGGAATAGTCACTTCTTTTGCAATCGCAGAAACCGCAAAAGATGCAATACAAGCGAGAGTTAAAAGGGATTTTTTTAGCATACTAATCTCCATATTGATAGGAATAATTATCAACTGTATTTTAACAAGATTTGTATTTTGTGCAAATAGATGAAATAGCTTTCATTTTGCCTTTTTTCTAAAAATCACCGCGTTATTTGCATAATCAATTTGCAATTTTTAGCAGTAATCGGTAAGGTTACGACTTAACTTCATTCTTTTATTTTTTAAGAGGTCTTGCTATGAAAATTATTCTTTTAGGTGCACCAGGTGCAGGAAAAGGAACACAAGCACAATTTATGATGAATAAATTTGGTATCCCACAAATCTCCACGGGAGATATGTTCCGTGCGGCGATTAAAGAAGGTACAGAGCTTGGTAAACAAGCGAAAGCGTTAATGGACGAAGGTAAATTAGTGCCTGATGAATTAACTGTTGCTTTAGTGAAAGATCGTATTTCACAACCGGATTGTGCAAATGGTTTCTTACTTGACGGTTTCCCACGCACCATTCCACAAGCGGATGCATTAAAAGAAGCAGGCGTGAAAATTGATTTCGTGCTTGAGTTTGATGTAGCAGATGAAGTGATTGTTGAGCGAATGAGCGGTCGTCGTGTACACCAACCTTCAGGTCGTACTTATCACGTGGTTTACAACCCACCAAAAGTGGAAGGTAAAGATGATGTAACAGGTGAAGATTTAATCATTCGTCAAGATGATAAACCTGAAACAGTCTTAGAGCGTTTAGCGATTTACCACAAACAAACTAAGCCATTAATTGCTTACTATACTGCAGAAGCAGAAGCGGGTAATACGCAGTACCACCGCTTAGATGGTACACAACCAGTTGAAGCTGTGAGTGCAGAGCTGAATAAAATTTTAGGCTAAATTGTAAAATAGCTATAAGATCTGACCGCTTGTCATAGACAAGCGGTTTTTTTATTCAAATTTTGCAAGAAAACCGTTTGCGTTCTAAAATGGCTTAGGATATAGTTCAAGATAGTTCATTTTGGAGTAGCTATGAAATTTATTCTTAACCATCATCACCACCATTTACCTGAATAATCTTTCGGGCATTTGGCGTGTTCGGAAGATAACTTCCGAGCGTGAAATGGCTACAACCAAATCTCAATTTCTACCCCTCGGAAGGCAACTTTCGAGGGGTTTCTTTTTATAATTCATTATTAACAAGGGCACAACATGAAAAAATTTGCAACATTAACTGCGTTAGCTTACTGTGTAGGTATCACTTCTCTTTATGCGAATGACAATAAAACCTTCACTTATTGTATTGAATCATCGCCTGCGTACTTAAATCCCCAAATTGGCACAGACGGTGCAACATTGGATGTTGGACAGGCGATTTATAACCGTCTTGTTGATTTTGAAGCAGGCACAACAAATCTTATTCCATCCCTAGCAGAACGTTGGGATATTAGTGTGGACGGTAAAAGTTATACCTTCTATTTACGCAAAGGTGTGAAATTCCACAGTAATAAAATGTTTACACCAAGCCGTGATTTTAATGCGGACGATGTTTTATTTTCGATAAATCGACAATTTGATCCAAATAATCCTTATTTCAATGTATCAGGCGGAAGCTATGAGTTTTTCTTCGGTATGGATATGCAAAATATCATTGATAAAGTAGAAAAAGTAGATGATTACACCGTCAAAATTAATTTGAAAAAGCCAAATGCTCCCTTCTTAGCAAATTTAGCGATGGACTTTGCCGCAATATTTTCTGCTGAATATGCGGATGCGATGTTAAAAGCGGGTACACCTGAAAAAGTGGATACTGCGCCAATCGGAACGGGTGCGTTCCAATTCCACTCTTATCAAAAAGATGCCAATGTGCGTTTTACTGCCTTTAACGACTATTGGCAAGGCAAAGCCAAAATTGATCGCCTGGTTTTCGCAGTCACGCCTGATGCTACAGTGCGTTTAGCAAAATTACAGCACAATGAATGTCAAGCAATGCCTTACCCAAATCCTGCCGATGTAAAAACATTACAAACGGATCCGAATATCACCGTGCTTGAAAAAGCAGGGATGAATATTGGCTACATCACTTTAAATCAACGTAAAGCCCCTTTTGATAACCAAAAAGTGCGTCAGGCTCTCAATTATGCGGTAAATAAAGCAGCAATTTTAGAATCGGTTTATCAAGGTGCAGGAAGTGTTGCAAAAAATCCGATGCCACCCACAATTTGGGGCTACAATGAAGAAATTAAGGACTACGACTATAATCCTGAAAAAGCCAAAGCTTTATTAAAAGAAGCGGGTTTTGAAAATGGTTTTGAAACAGAGCTTTGGGCAATGCCTGTCGCTCGCCCTTATAACCCAAATGCACGTCGTATGGCAGAAATGATTCAAGCTGATTGGGAAAAAGTGGGCATTAAAACAAAAATTGTCAGCTACGAATGGGGCGAATATCTTAAACGTATGGCAGACGGCGAACACAGTGCAGGAATGATGGGATGGACGGGAGATAATGGTGATCCTGATAATTTTCTAAATACATTACTGAGCTGTAATGCGGTCAAACAAGGTTCTAACTATGCAGGTTTCTGTAATAATGAATATGATAAGTTAGTGACTGAAGCTGCTCAAATCTCAGATAAAGAAAAACGAACAGCACTTTATCGTCAAGCTCAACAAATTGCAAAAGATCAAGCAGTATGGTTACCGATTGCACACTCAACTGTCTACTTCCCTATACGTAAAGAAATTAAAGGCTATGTACAAAGTCCATTTATGGCTCATAATTTTTACACAGTAGAATTTGTGAAGTAGTTAAAATTTTGTAAAAAAATAGTCAAAAAATACCATTTGCATAAAAAAAAGTATTGCGATTCATAAAAAAACTTGTATATTCCGAGTCATTGGGTTTGAAATTATCATCCCATATAACACAACATCTTTTGGAGTGAAACAATGAAAAAATTAACACAACTCTCTTTATTAGCTTTAGCAGTAGCGTCAGGCTCTGCAATGGCTGCACCGAAAACTTTCGTTTATTGTTTGGAAGCATCACCGTCTTACTTCAGCCCTGTGTTTGGTACTGACGGAGCAACGTTAGATGCGAGTGGACGTACTATTTTTAACAAATTGACTGATTTTAAAGAGGGAGAAACAACCGTTGTTCCTGATTTAGCAGAAAAATGGGACGTATCCGCAGACGGTAAAACCTACACTTTCCACTTGCGTAAAGGGGTGAAATTCCACACAACCAAAGATTTCAAACCGACCCGTGATTTTAATGCAGACGATGTGGTATTTTCCTTTAATCGTCAGTTAGATCCAAATCACCCGTATCACAAAGTATCAGGCGGTAACTATGAATACTTTGTTGGCATGGATATGCAAAATATCATTGATAAAGTGGAAAAAGTGGATGATTACACCGTTAAAATCAGCTTAAAAGCACCAAATGCACCATTCTTAGCAAATCTTGCGATGGACTTTGCGGCGATCTATTCAGCGGAATATGCTGATAAAATGTTAGCAGCGAAAACCCCTGAGAAGCTAGATAGTAACCCAGTGGGAACAGGTCCGTTCCAGTTTGTTGATTACCAAAAAGACTCAACCGTTCGCTATAAAGCCTTTGAAGATTATTGGAAAGGAAAAGCGAAAATTGACCGCTTGGTCTTCTCTATTACCCCTGATGCGTCTGTACGTTTAGCGAAATTACAAAAAGGCGAATGCCACGCAATGCCATATCCAAATCCAGCGGATATTGCGAAATTACAAGCGGATCCAAACATTGAAGTGTTAGAAAAACCAGGCTTGAACGTGGGTTACCTTGCATTGAATATGACTAAAGCACCATTGGATAACCAAAAAGTGCGTCAAGCGTTGAACCACGCTATCAACAAAGAAGCAATTGTTCAATCGGTTTATCAAGGCTTTGCACAAGTGGCGAAAAACCCAATGCCACCAACAATGTGGAGCTATAATGACGATGTGAAAGATTATGAATACAACCCTGAAAAAGCCAAAGCGTTGTTAAAAGAAGCGGGTTTTGAAAATGGTTTTGAGACAGAACTTTGGGCAATGCCAGTTTCTCGTCCATATAACCCAAATGCACGTCGTATGGCAGAAATTATCCAAGATGATTGGAAAAAAGTCGGCGTAAATGCGAAAATCGTCAGCTACGAATGGGGTGAATACTTAAAACGTTTACGCAACGGTGAAGCATCTACTTCAATGATCGGTTGGACAGGCGATAATGGCGACCCAGACAACTTCTTAAACACCTTATTAAGCTGCTCTGCATTAGAAGCTGGCTCTAACTATGCGAAATTCTGTTACAAACCGTTTAACGATTTAGTCACTCAAGCGGCACAAGAAACAGATCAAGCAAAACGTACGGAGCTTTACAAACAAGCTCAAGTAGTCTTTAAAGAGCAAGCCCCGTGGGTAACCATTGCACACTCAACCACTTACTTCCCAATTCGTAAGGAAGTGAAAGGTTATGTGGTCAGCCCATTTGGTTTACATAACTTCTATTCTGTAGATTTAGCGAAATAAGACAACATTGTAGGGTGGGTCTTGACCCACCTTTTAGTTTAAATAGTTTAAAGTTGTGGTGGGTCAAGACCCACCCTACCTATTGATAAACGCTGAGATATTTAATGTTTCAATTTATTCTTAAACGTATTTTGATGGTTATCCCAACCTTTATTGCGATAACCTTGATTACCTTTGCTTTAGTGCATTTAATTCCGGGGGATCCGATTGAGATTCGTATGGGCGAACGGGGCTTAACGCCAGAAGTTCACGCTCAAATGATGGCTCAACTCGGTTTAGACTTACCGTTACACGAACAGTATTTTAACTATATCAAAGGCGTGTTTCAGGGCGATTTAGGCAATTCGTTCCGTAATAATGAGCCAGTACTGAAAGAATTTTTTACCCTGTTTCCTGCAACCGTTGAGCTGGCATTTTTTGCATTGCTCTGGTCGCTTATTGCAGGGATTTTATTTGGCGTGATCGCCGCAGTGAAAAAAGAGTCGTGGCTTTCCCACGCCATTTCGTCCATTTCACTGACAGGCTATTCAATGCCGATTTTCTGGTGGGGCTTGATTTTAATTCTCTATTTCTCCACCCCATTAGGCTTACCAGCGTCAGGGCGTTTGCCGGCAGAATACTGGATCGAAGCAGAAACAGGCTTTATGTTGATCGATACGTGGAACTCGGACGAACCAGGTGCTTTTGTGGCGGCAATTAAGTCGCTGATTTTGCCTGCGATTGTATTAGGCACAATTCCCCTTGCGATAATCACCCGTATGACCCGTTCTTCTATGCTTGAAGTATTGGGTGAAGATTATATCCGCACCGCCAAAGCGAAAGGGTTGAACACCACTCGCATTGTGATTATTCACGCCTTGCGTAATGCCTTAATCCCTGTGGTGACAGTGGTCGGTTTGATTGTCGGACAGCTGTTATCAGGGGCTGTTCTAACCGAAAACATCTTCTCGTGGCCAGGTATCGGCAAATGGATTATTGATGCGATTAACTCACGAGATTACCCTGTGCTGCAAGGTTCGGTGTTGATTATTGCGACTTTGATTATTGTGGTGAATTTAACTGTCGATTTGATTTATGGCGTGGTGAATCCGCGTATTCGACATACTTAAAGAAATTTCCCCCTGAGGGAGCAATTCCCTTCCCCCGTTTACGGGAGGACAAATGCGATAGCATTTGAGCGTTGGCTTTGCCAACGACCCGTAGGGTGAGCGAAGCGAATAACGTGCCGAAGGCGGATGGGGGGATTGCAAACGAAGTTTGCAAGATTTTCTGTAAATTAGACCGCTTTTAGTTGCCCTAACGGGCAATCCCCCCACCCTAGCCCTCCCCCGCAAGCGGGGGGGGGGAAATGATGCGGGGGAAGTTTAATAGATATATTTGTTGGAGTAATAAATGTCTTCTCAAGTAGAAACAACCGCCCCAGTGCCATTAACGCCGTTGCAGGAATTTTGGTACTATTTTCGCCAAAACAAAGGGGCGGTGATTGGTTTAACTTTTATTGTGATCGTGGCATTTGTCTGCTTATTTGCAGAATTTATCGCCCCTTTCGATCCTATTGCTCAAAATCGCAGTGCCTTACTGCTACCGCCAGCGTGGTTTGACGGCGGAAATTCCGCCTATTTACTCGGAACTGACGACATCGGGCGTGATATTCTCTCTCGGATTATCTACGGGGCGAGATTATCTATTTTCATCGGCTTGTTGATCGTATTGATGTCTTGTGTGTTAGGCGTGATTTTAGGGCTTCTCGCAGGCTATTACGGCGGCAGTATCGACATCGTGATTATGCGTTTTGTCGATATTATGCTCGCTATTCCAAGCCTATTATTGACTATCGGTGTGGTGACGATCTTAGGTCCGTCCCTGATTAACGCAGCGATTGCGATTGCGGTGGTTTCCATTCCAAGCTATGTGCGTTTAACCCGTGCTTCCGTGTTAAGTGAAAAAAGTCGTGATTATGTGACCGCTTCCCGTGTGGCAGGGGCAGGCGTATGGCGTTTGATGTTTATCGTGATTTTGCCAAACTGTTTAGCACCGCTTATCGTGCAGATGACAATGGGGATCTCCAATGCGATTTTAGAGTTGGCAGCACTCGGCTTTTTAGGTATCGGTGCTCAACCACCAACGCCTGAACTCGGCACAATGTTGGCGGAGTCTCGTGGCTTTATGCAATCGGCAAACTGGTTAGTTACTATTCCAGGTTTAGCAATTTTATCGTTAGTGCTTGCCTTTAACTTAATGGGTGACGGCTTGCGTGACGCACTTGATCCAAAATTGAAACAGTAAGGGGACGAAATGGCATTATTAAAAGTAGATGAGCTTTCGGTTCACTTTGGCGATAAAAAAACGCCGTTTAGAGCGGTGGATCGAGTGAGTTATGAAATCAATGAAGGTGAAGTGCTTGGTATCGTAGGTGAATCGGGTTCGGGGAAATCAGTCAGTTCCCTTGCCATTATGGGATTGATTGATTTTCCAGGACGAGTAATGGCAAATTCATTGCGTTTTAACGGGCATAATTTGCTTGATTTAAAACCAAAAGAAAAGCAGAAAATTGTCGGTGCGGACGTGGCGATGATTTTCCAAGACGCAATGACCAGCCTAAACCCAAGTTATACGGTGGGTTATCAAATTATGGAAGCCTTGAAAGTACATCAAGGCGGCACAAAAGCGTGGCGGAAAGAGCGTGCGATTGAGTTGCTGACAATGGTTGGTATTCCTGATCCTACATCTCGTTTGGACGTGTATCCGCACCAACTTTCAGGCGGTATGAGCCAGCGTGTGATGATCGCAATGGCGATTGCGTGTAACCCGAAATTGTTGATTGCCGATGAACCAACAACGGCGTTAGACGTAACCATTCAAGCTCAAATTATCGACCTATTGCTTGAGCTACAACGCAAAGAGAATATGGCGTTGATTTTGATCACCCACGATTTAGCGTTGGTAGCAGAGTCGGCTCACCGCATTATCGTGATGTATGCAGGGCAAGTGGTGGAAGAAGGTAAATCAGAACAGATTTTCAAATCACCGCTTCATCCTTACACTCAAGCCTTGCTCAAAGCCTTGCCTGAGTTTGCGGAAGGCAAATCTCGCTTGCAGTCGCTACCGGGCGTTGTACCAGGCAAATACGACCGACCACAAGGCTGTTTGCTCAACCCACGCTGTCCGTATGCGACAGATCTGTGCCGACAAAAAGAGCCAGAGTTAAGAACAATCAACGGCAGACAGGTGAAATGCCATACGCCGTTGGGGGAGAATGGGTTGCCAAGTTGATGTAAATAAACTCACAAATTCCCTTATTCCCCCCTTTGAAAAAGGGGGGCTAGGGGGGATTTTAAAAAGATAGGTAAAATGCAGAGATTATAAATCCCCCTTAATCCCCCTTTTTCAAAGGGGGAAATGTTGGCAAAAGCTGTTTCAGGGGAAAAGATAGAGTTGGACTAAATATGCAAAACAACACCCAAAACCCACCGCTTCTCAATGCGGTGGATCTTAAAAAATACTACCCTGTGAAAAAGGGAATGTTCAGTAAGCCGAAACTCGTGAAAGCGGTGGACGGTGTGTCCTTTACCCTTGAACGTGGCAAAACCCTTGCCGTTGTGGGCGAGTCGGGTTGTGGGAAATCGACTTTAGGGCGAATGCTCACAATGATCGAACCACCAACGGAGGGAGAGTTATTTTACAACGGACAGAATTTTTTAGTTAGCGACAGCGAAACAGAAAAACTCCGCCGTAAAAAAATTCAGATTGTGTTCCAAAACCCTTATGCGTCACTCAATCCACGCAAAAAGGTCGGGGCGATTTTAGAAGAGCCGTTACTGATTAATACCGATTTATCGGCACAAGAACGCAAAGAGCAAGTGCTTGAAATGATGGCAAAAGTAGGCTTAAAACCTGAATTTTACGACCGCTATCCGCATATGTTTTCAGGCGGACAACGCCAGCGTATTGCGATTGCACGTGGTTTAATGCTCAAGCCCGATATTGTCGTGGCGGACGAACCTGTTTCGGCCCTTGACGTATCGGTACGAGCACAAGTGTTGAACTTGATGATGGATCTGCAAGAAGAACTCGGGCTGTCTTATGTGTTTATTTCACACGATTTGTCGGTGGTAGAGCATATTGCTGATGAAGTGATGGTGATGTATTTGGGGCGTTGTGTAGAACAAGGGGAAACCAAAGAAATTTTCGGCAACCCACGCCACCCTTACACCCAAGCTCTGCTTTCTGCGACACCACGTTTAGAAGCAGAACACCGCCGTGAGCGGATCAAACTCACGGGCGAACTACCAAGCCCACTCAACCCACCAAAAGGCTGTGCGTTCCACGCCCGTTGCCGTTTAGCCACCGAGCGTTGCAAACAAGAACGCCCAGAGCTGAAAGAGTATGAAAATGGCACTAAAATAGCGTGCTTTATGGTGGAATAAGCTCAAATGTAATATAAGCGGTCTGATTTTGTGAATTTTTGCAAATCAGACCGTTTTCTTTTCAAAAAATTTACAAAAACCGCTTGCATAGTTATGCAATAAAATTTAATATCTATTCAGTTTGAAAATGTTGATAGGAAGTAGTTAATGGCAATTCGCATTAGTAATGTCAATTTCTTTTATGGTTCGAGCCAAGCCTTGTTTGATATTAATTTGAACATTGAAAAAGGCGATACCGTTGTGTTGCTCGGGCCAAGTGGGGCTGGTAAAAGTACCTTAATTCGCACCTTAAATTTAATGGAAGTGCCGCAGTCGGGGCAGCTTGAAATTGCAAATCATAAGTTCGATCTTACCGCTAAAACAGATGCTAAACAGGTGGCGTTATTGCGTAAAGAAGTGGGAATGGTGTTTCAGCAGTATCATTTATGGCCACATTTAAGCGTAATGCAAAATTTGATTGAAGCCCCGATGAAAGTGTTGGGATTAAGCAAAGAACAATCGGTCGAAAGAGCGAAAAGTTTGCTAGCTCGTTTGCAATTAACTGCCTTTGCCGAGCGTTTTCCGTTGCAACTTTCGGGCGGTCAGCAACAACGTGTGGCGATTGCTAGAGCCTTGATGATGCAGCCAGAAGTGTTGTTGTTTGATGAACCTACGGCGGCATTAGATCCTGAAATTACTGCTCAAGTAGTTGATATTATTAAGGAATTACAACAAACGGGGATCACCCAAGTGATTGTTACCCACGAAGTCTCTGTGGCTCGTAAAGTGGCAACCAAAGTGGTCTATATGGAACAGGGCAAAATTGTGGAAATGGGTGATGCGAGCTGTTTTGAGCAGCCAAAAACCGCACAATTTGCTCAATATCTTTCACATTCAGATTAACACAACATCATATAATTAATAGGAGTTCACTATGAAAAAATTACTTTTAGCAACTGTTTTAGCTGCAACCGCTGTTTCTGCTTATGCGAACGACAAAATTACTTTCGCAATGGAACCAAGCTATCCGCCATTTGAGCAAACCAATGAAAAAGGGGAAATTGTTGGTTTTGATGTAGATATTGCGAATGCGATCTGTAAGGAAGTTCAAGCGACTTGTGAGTTCAAAGCTCAAGCCTTTGATGCGTTAATCCCAAGCCTAATCAAAGGTCGTGGCGGTTTTGATGCAGCGATTTCTGCTATTGATATTACCGAAGCGCGTGCAAAACAGGTGGCGTTTTCTGCTCCATACTATGAAAGTTCAGCAAGCTACATTGCGTTAAACGGTAAGGATTTAGCAGCGGCAAAAACAGTAGGCGTACAAAATGGTACAACCTATCAACAATATGCCACAGCGGAAGCGAAACAGTATCAAGCAAAATCTTATGCAAGTTTACAAGATGCGATTTTGGACTTAAAAAATGGACGTATTGATTTAATTTTCGGCGACACTGATGTGTTAAGAGATATGTTAAGCAAAACCCCTGAAGCTCAATTTGTTGGCGAAAAAGTCACCGACAAGCGTTACTTCAATAATGGTTTAGGCATTGCAGTGAAAAAATCAAACACGGAATTAGTGGAAAAATTAAATAAAGGTATTGCTGCGATCAAAGCAAGCGGTGAGTACCAAAAAATTTATGACAAATGGATGACTAAATAATCATTATGTTTTTGGATTATCTTCCTTTACTTTATTCAGCAACCCTAATGACCTTAGGGTTGGCTGTTTGTTCTTTACTGCTCGGGTTGCTACTTGCTATTCTGTTTGTGGTGTTGGAAACGCACAAATGGGCAGCGGTACGCAAGCCGACCACAGTTGTCGTTGCCCTGTTGCGTGGCTTGCCTGAAATTTTGGTGGTCTTTTTAATCTACTTTGGCGCGCCTGAAGTGCTTGAAATCATCACGGGCGAATATGTTGAACTGGGGGCGTTTGGCTGTGGCGTAGTGGCGTTGTCGATTATTTTTGCATCTTATGCGTCTCAATCCTTACGTGGTGCTATTCAAGCGATCCCATTAGGACAATGGGAGTCGGGGGCGGCACTCGGTTTAAGTCGTGGTTATACCTTTGTCAATATTGTGATGCCACAAGTTTGGCGACACGCTTTACCAGGTTTGAGCAATCAATGGCTTGTATTGTTGAAAGACACTGCGTTGGTTTCGCTTATCGGCGTACACGACATTATGCGTCAGACCGAATTGATTAATACCAGCACACATCAGCCTTTTACTTGGTATGGAACCGCCGCATTAATTTACCTTGCAGTAACCTTAGTGAGCCAAGTGATTATTCGCAAACTTGAGCTACGATTCACCCGCTTTGAAAGGGGAGGTAAATAATGTTGCAAGAATACTTTATGGTGATCGCACAAGGGATCCCAACCAGTTTATTGCTCACCTTTGTTTCGCTGATTGTGGCATTTTTCCTTGCCGTTGGAATGACATTCCTACTCTCAATGGAAAATCGCCTAGTGAAAGGGGCGGTAAACGGCTTTTTAACCCTGTTTACAGGCACGCCGTTATTAGTGCAGTTTTTCTTAATTTACGCAGGTCCAGGACAATTCCAATGGATTGTTGCTAGCCCGTTGTGGTCGCTGTTATCTGATGCGTGGTTCTGTGCAATGCTCACTCTTGCCTTAAACAGTGCCGCTTACACCACCTTGCTCTTTCACGGTGCAGTTAAAGCAATACCAAAAGGGCAGTGGGAAACCTGTGCAGCCTTAGGATTAAGCAGATTACAAACGTTGAAAATCTTAATCCCTTACGCATTAAAACGGGCATTACCGTCTTATAGCAACGAAATTATTTTAGTGTTCAAAGGAACGTCTCTAGCTTCAACCATTACCATTATGGATATTATGGGCTATGCTCGCCAACTTTACGGCACAGAGTATGACGCTTTAACCATCTACGGTTTAGCTGGAGCAATCTATTTGGTAATCACTGGTATTATGACTGTGATTTTGCGTAAAGTAGAACGTAAAGTGCTTTCATTTGAACGACTAGAAGCAGAAAAAGCATAAATTTTTAAAAGAGCAACGTCGAAGTTGCTCTTTTTTATGCTTGTTTACACAGCTCTAGCGTTGCTTGAATTAGCTTTAACGCAATTGTCCCTTCGGGCGGTAATTCAGGCAAAGGCTCATCGCAGTCAAACCATTTCGCATCAAAAATCTCTTCTTCCTGCAAAACAATTTCACCACTCTCATAATCAGCTAAAAAACCAAGCATTAACGAATTAGGAAATGCCCAAGGTTGGCTACCAAAATAACGAATATTTTTAATGTTGATTTTACTTTCTTCCCACACTTCCCGATGTACTGCATCTTCAACGGTTTCACCGGCTTCGACAAATCCAGCTAACGTCGTGTAAATCGTGCCTTTATGGCGTAAATGATTCGCTAATAAAATCTTTCTACCACGTCTTACCGCAACAATAATTGACGGGCTAATCGTTGGATAGATTCGGTTATGGCAAGAAGGGCAGTGCAAAGCAAGTTCATTTTCTGCCATTTTAAAGGGTGTTGCACATTTACCACAGTAACGATGGGTATTTAAAAAATGGTTAAGTGAAACGGCTCTGTGAAGTAAGTTTAGGATTGGCTCTTCACGAAAAAGTTGAGTGCGTAGATTAACAAATTCCCTGTGATTATCTTGAGCATCAGCTTGTACAAGTAAAACAGGCTTCTGCTGATATTGCCCTACTTCAATAAAAGGGCGATTCTCTATTCCAAATTGGCTAGCCTTGCCAAAAGGGATTTCATTATCAACAAGATAGAGTTCGAAATCACGGACTAAAACCCAATAAGCTACTTGTGTCATTATATTTTCCTTCTTGTAGATTCTGATGAAATTATAAGATAAAACACAGTTTTGTAGTTTTTTTCTTTTAGCTTGGAGATAAATCCGTTAAAATGCGCAAACGTTTGCGTTGTTTTTTTTCATAAGCTGTAAGCGGTCAGATTTTGCTAATTTTTTGCAAGATAGCCTATTTCACAGATGAGGTATTCAGATGAACATTTTAATTATCGGAAATGGCGGGCGTGAGCATGCGCTTGCTTGGAAAGTACGCCAATCGCCTTTGGCTGATAACGTTTTTGTTGCACCAGGTAATGCAGGCACAGCCACAGAGCAAGGCATTGAAAATGTGGCGATTTCTGCGACAGATGTGAAGGCATTAGTAGATTTTGCAAAACAGAACAGCATTGGATTAACCATTGTTGGCCCTGAAGCACCGTTAGTGATCGGCGTGGTGGATGCATTTCGTGCTGCAGGATTAACCATTTTCGGACCGACTCAAGCCGCCGCCCAATTGGAAGGCTCAAAAGCCTTTACCAAAGATTTCCTTGCTCGTCATCGTATTCCGACTGCTGAATATCAAAACTTTACCGAAGTCGAACCTGCATTAGCTTATTTGCGTGAAAAAGGCGCACCGATTGTGATTAAAGCGGACGGCTTAGCCGCAGGTAAAGGCGTGATTGTGGCGATGACGTTAGCGGAAGCGGAAGATGCCGTGAAAGATATGCTTTCAGGCAATGCTTTTGGAGAAGCGGGTAGCCGTGTGGTGATTGAAGAATTTTTAGACGGTGAAGAAGCGAGTTTTATCGTGATGGTGGACGGTAAAAATGTTGAGCCAATGGCAACGAGCCAAGATCATAAACGTGTCGGAGAGGGCGATCAAGGTTTAAATACAGGTGGAATGGGCGCTTATTCCCCTGCACCTGTAGTGACTGCAGAGATTCACCAACGTGTGATGGAACAAATTATTTATCCAACTGTGCGTGGTATGGCGAGTGAAAATAATGAATACACAGGTTTTCTCTACGCAGGCTTGATGATTATGCCAAACGGTCAGCCGAAGGTGATCGAATTTAACTGCCGTTTTGGTGATCCTGAAACGCAGCCGATCATGATGCGCTTGCAATCAGATTTAGTCGAACTCTGTTTAAAAGCTTGTGACGGCAAATTACACGAAATGCAATCAAAATGGTGCGAACAGGCAGCATTAGGGATTGTTTTAGCGGCAGAAGGCTACCCAGGCGATTATCGCAAAGGCGATGAAATCAGTGGCATTCCGACAGAAAACCGACAAGACGAAAAAGTGTTCCTTGCTGGTGTTGAGCAGAAAGATGGTAAGTTGCTTACAAACGGCGGACGTGTGCTTTGTACAACAGCATTAGGTTCTAGCGTATTTGAGGCTCAACAAAAAGCGTTAAAATTAGCGGAACAGATTCAATGGCAGGGCAGATTCTATCGTCGTGATATTGGTTATCGCGCTGTGGAAAGAGAAAACCAAGCCTAATGAAATAAGCCGAGTAGTTAACTCGGCTTATTTGTTTTATATTCTTTCTAATTTCGCCACTTTGGCAATCAACCACTTAATCCCTTGTTGTACAAAGGCAATTTGTAAGCGTGTCTGTTCGCCACTGCCCTCTACATTGATAATGGTACCTTGCCCGAATTTTTCGTGGCGGACTTTTTGCCCCATTTTCCATACGTTGCCGTCGTCAATACAAGCGGTTGATTTAGCTTGTGGTTTTGCAAATGTAGCAACGCTGGCTGGGCGGTTGATATTGCCACGCAGACGCACTTCTCGAATATGTTCTTCGGGCAACTCGCCGATAAAACGAGACGGCAGATGTCGTTCTTCTTTGCCGTATAATCGGCGACTTTCGGCGTAGCTGATTGTGAGTTTTTTCTTCGCTCGGGTAATGCCAACATAAGCAAGGCGGCGTTCTTCTTGCAAACGACCTTCATCAAAGCTCATTCCGCTCGGGAAAATCCCTTCTTCCACACCGACAATAAATACGCGTGGAAACTCCAAGCCTTTTGCTGAGTGTAGCGTCATCAGTTCTACATAATCTTGATGTGGCGATGCTTGCGTTTCACCTGCTTCAAGGCTTGCGTGGGTTAAGAAAGCGGTCAGATCCGTCATTTCATCTGCTTCGTCAGGCTTCACAAACTGGCGTGCGGCGGTGACTAACTCTTCCAAGTTTTCGATCCGCACTTCGCCTTTCTCGCCTTTTTCTTGCTTATACATTTCATATAGCCCCGATTTTTTAATCACAAAATCGGTCTGCTCAAACAGGGGCATCTGCTCCGTTTCTTGCTCAAGGGCGTTAATCAATTCAACAAAACGAAGCAAGGCAGACGCTGCTCGCCCCGAAAGTTGTTCTTCTTGAATAGCCACTTGAATGGCTTGCCACAGAGTGATTTGGCGAGTACGAGTGAGCTGGCGTAATGTGTCCAAAGTGCGATCCCCAATCGCTCGTGGCGGCGTATTGACCACACGCTCAAAGGAGGCATCATCTTGGCGGTTGGCAATCAAACGCAAATAGGCAAGGGCATCTTTGATCTCTTGACGTTCAAAGAACCGCATTCCACCGTAAATACGATAGGGAATGTTGGCTTGAATTAAAGCTTCTTCAACCACCCGAGACTGTGCATTGCTTCGATACAGCACGGCACATTGATTGAGATCGCCCTCATCTTCTTTCCACTGTTTAATTTGCGATGCGACAAAGCGAGCCTCGTCTAACTCATTGAAAGCACAATAAATATCAACAGGATCGCCATCGCCTTTGTCTGTCCAAAGGTTTTTTCCAAGACGGTTGTCGTTATTGGCAATCAGCTCATTTGCGGCATTTAAAATATGCCCTGTTGAGCGGTAATTTTGTTCAAGACGAATGGTTTGAGCTTGGTGATAATCCGTTAAGAAACGTTGAATATTTTCCACTTGCGCCCCACGCCAGCCGTAAATCGACTGATCGTCATCTCCAACAATCATCACTTTTCCCGTATTACCTGCTAACAAGCGGATTAAATCATATTGAATGTTGTTGGTATCCTGAAACTCGTCAATCAAAATATGCTGAAAACGTTGTTGATAACGTTGTAAAATCAATGGGTTATATTTGAACAATTCATAAGAACGGATAAGCAATTCGGCAAAATCCAACAAACCTGCACGGTCGCATGCTTCTTGATAGATTTGATAAATTTGCACCAGTTTTTGCGAATGGAGATCATCGTGGCTCTTCTTCAAATCTTTGGCACGCAAGCCTTGATCTTTTTGGGCATTGATAAACCACGCCACCTGTTTTGGCGGAAACTGTTTTTCATCTAAATTATGGAGTTTCAACAGGCGTTTGATTAGGCGTTGCTGATCTTCCGTATCCATAATCTGAAAATCTTGCGGAAGATTGGCATCAAGATAATGGGCGCGTAACAAGCGGTTAGCAATGCTGTGGAAAGTCCCAACCCACATACCAAACAGGCGATGATCGCTTGCTTGAGCTAGGGTATATTCAATACGATGACGCATTTCGGTTGCAGCTTTGTTGGTAAAGGTTACCGCAAGGATATTCGATTCAGCGACATTTTCCACGCCGATCAACCACGCAATACGATGTGTCAGCACCCGTGTTTTGCCACTACCAGCCCCCGCCAGTACCAAATAGTTACCAATCGGGGCTGCCACCGCTTCTCGCTGTTTGTCGTTTAAGCCATCAAGTAGTAAAGAAAAATCCATCACTGCCTCTTTATGTGATTTTATACAGTAAATGGAGTTATTATAGCGTACAAGCGGTAAGATTTGTCGGATTTTTTACAAAAAATTAATAAAACATTTAAATATTTTGTTTAATAAAAAGCCTTTTATCTTGTGTTTTGGACAAGAAAAATTTAGTATAACAAACGGTTTTATTTTCTAACCATTTTATTATTTTTAAGGAAATTATGATGATTAAAAATTTTGCAAAATTAGCGACTGTTTCTGCAACAGCATTACTTCTTGCAGGTTGTTTCTCTGCATCAAGTGTTAACCGTGATATGCAAGCTCCGGCAGCAACACCAGCTCCTGCAGCGCCAGCGGCACCAGCACCAGCTAAAGAATATGTGTTAAGTGGCGACTTCTTATTTGATTTTGATAAATCAAATTTAACTGCTAAAGGTAAGTCGACATTAGATCGTATTGCAAAAGAAATCAAAGCGTCAGGTGCAAGCCGCTTAACTGTAACAGGCTATACTGACCGTTTAGGTTCTGCAGCTTATAACTTAAAACTATCACAAGAACGTGCAAATACAGCGAAAGCTTACTTACAATCACAAGGTGTGAAAGCAAATATCAAAGCTACTGGTCGTGGTAAAGCGAATCAAGTAAAAGCATGTAAAGGTGAAACAGGTCAAGCATTAAAAGATTGCTTGAAACCTAACCGTCGTGTAGTTATTAAAGCAGAATAATTTACTTCTTAATAAATAAAAGCGGATTAAATCCGCTTTTATTTTTTAGGGTTTATCCTTTGCTTTTCAATATAGCATAAAGCTCGTCTTTAATATGAAGCTTTTCTTTTTTCAATATTTCCACTTCTGTGTGTGTGGCTAATTCAATATTGGCTTCCATATTTTTTATTCTCTGATCTAACTCATTGTGCTTATCGAAAAGACGAGCAAAGTGCGCATCCTCAGTTTTGAGTTTGGTGATTAAATCTCGATATTCTGGGAACATAATTGACTCCTATGTTGTGGATAATTTGTCGCATAGTATCATCTTTAACAAAGTTAGCTGTGATAATATCTTCAAAATTTGAAGTTGATCACAAAATTTTCCTATAAAATCTTCATGCTAAATCTTTTCATTTAGCGGTATAATGTTAGTTAATTTTGGTTAGTTATTGTATAGCATATGCGTCGTCTTATTTTTATCTCTTTTTTATCATTAATCTTTAGTCAAGTTGCTCAAGCAACGTGGCAGAAAATTAATGATGTAGATTATGTTTGGGGCCCATTCAAAATTTATAATATTTCGCTGTTTTCAGAAACAGGGCAATACATAGAAAATATGCGTCCTTTGATGTTGACGCTAAAATATGCAAAACCTGTAGATGGGCGTGATTTTGCTATTTCTCTTGCTCGTTCTTGGTCTAATCTAGGGATTACACTAAAAGACCAAGATGATGTTGTAGATCGTTTACGCAAAATTCTTCCTAACATTAAAAAGGATGATGTATTAAGTTATATCGCTTTGGATGATAAAGGCTACTTTGTTTTAAATGATACAGTGATTCCTGAAGAGTTTAATAAAGAGTTTAGTGATGCAGTTGTCTCTATTTGGTTAGATCCGCGAGTTGAAATTGGTCGTAAATTAATTCAACAAAAAGAGCAAGATAAGACATTTGTTGTGAATACTCCGCAGGTGGTAAATAGTACGGAGAAAAATGAACAATCCGTAGATAATTTGGAATCTAAAACTTCGGAAAAAACGAATGAAAATGTTTCCAAAGATAGTGTGCCAGAGAATACAGAAAAGCCAATAGATAAGAAGGAAGAAACTCAAGACGATTCAGAAATTGAGATTATTCCAGCAAGCGATCCAATTCCAGAGAAAGCACAGCCAGCGATCTAATGAAATATACAATTAAAGATATTGCTTTACTTGCCAAGGTTGGTAAGTCAACCGTCTCTCGCGTCTTAAATGATGATCCGAACGTGTCAGAAGAAACACGTCAGAGAGTTCAGGACATTATCAGTCAAGTTGGTTTTGAACCAAATCGTAGTGCAAGAGCAATGCGAGGGGCTGCAGATCCTGTTGTTGGTATTATTGTAACACGCTTAAATTCTGTGGCTGAGTCCCAAACATTGAGTGCAATTTTGCATGAATTGTATCAAAAAGGTATTACACCATTAATTGTTGAAAGTAAGTTTCAGCCTGAATTAGTGAGTAAACACTTCCAGCTCTTTAAACAACGCCAAGTCAACGGCATTATTCTGTTTGGTTTTTCTCAATTAAATGCAGATATGATGAAGTCGTGGAAAGGTGCATTAGTTACAGTAGCACGAGAGTATCCCCAGATTTCTTCAGTTGTCTATGATGATGAAAAAGCAGTAGAAGCGTTGATGTTTAAGCTTTATATGCAAGGTCATCGAGATATTGCATACCTTGGTGTAAAAGATAGTGATGAAACAACAGGCAAACTACGAAATCAAAGCTACCTTAATTTTTGTCAAAAATACCAATTAGAACCTAATTTGGTTAAAGCTGACCTAGGTGCAGAGAGCGGTTATCAAAATGTTGGCTTACTTTTTGATAAACCTATATCGGCTTTATTATGCGCAAGTAGTAGTTTAGCAGTCGGAGCATTTAAATATATGCAAGAAATAGCGCAAATCCGACCGCTTGCATGTATTGGACAGAATGAAATGTTGCAATTTGTTGCCCCTAAATTAATCAGTTTAGATTTTGGTTATCCACAAGCGGGAAAAGGGGCTGTAACACTCTTATTAAAACAATTGGATGGCAATAAAAACGTTGAGCAGATTCGAGTTACTTTTGGGCAACTCTAAATAAATGCCATAATCCCTTCATACACCAACTTCCCACCAAACAAGATAAACACTGCTCCTGCGAAGTTATCTAAATAGCGGTTATATTTGGCGTAAAAATTGCGAATAGCAGGGCGTGAGAAAAGTAGGGCAACGAGCCAGAAATAGACAATCGCACTGCCCACTAAAATAGCTAACACGGCAAGCAGATCCGATAAAGCGGATAGATTTGCCACATAACCTGCTAATACACTACTGAAAAAGACCACGATTTTGGGATTGGAAAGGTTGATCATCAAGCCTTTGACAATCTCTTTCCACGCTGATGTGTTGTCGGTTGTTGTTTTTCCGCCTTGAATTTGGGCGTTTTGGGTGATTTGCACCATTTGAATACCGTTGTAGGTTAAGTAGCTGCCGCCGCAAATCATCAAAATAAATTGAAATGATGGCAAGGTTTTGTTTAAAAACGCCAAGCCAAATAGGGTGAGCAATGCCCAAAATCCTACGCCGATAGAAATGCCGATTGCCCCTAAAATCGCATTACGACGAGTGTCTGCCATTGCTTTGCGGCTAACATAGAAAAAATCAGGACCGGGACTAATTAAGCCGACTAATTGCACAAAAAAGATCGTCCACATTTTAAATACACCAAGAAATTAAATAGAGTGAAATGATCGAGTAAACGGCTGCTAAAATATCGTCAAACATAATGCCCAGTCCCCCTTTGAGATGTTGATCGAAATAGCGGATCGGGTAAGGTTTGAGAATATCGAACAGGCGGAAAGTGATGAACGTCAGCCCGTAATAGAGCCAGCTGTGTTCGGGTAAAAAGATGAAGATCACAAAAATAGCGACAATTTCGTCCCACACAATCCGTCCGTCATCGTGTACGCCAAGATCGTGGCTTGCTTTTTCGCACAGGTAGCAACCGCCGATAAAAGCGACAAAACTCAGTAGCACAAAAAAGGCGGTAGAAGCGGTCAGTTTCCATAAAAAAATCGCAAGGATAAGCCCTGCAAGGCTTCCCCAAGTTCCTGGTGCAGGTTTGATTAGTCCCGAGCCGAAACCAAAGGCGAAAAAGTGAATGGGATTTTTTAAGTTAATCTTCATTTGGCTGTAAAGTGATCGAAACCGATATGAGTTGGTTGTGGGTAAATTTGCCCGTTTTTTAATAGGGATAAACCACCGCTTGCGTCCGTAATGCTTCCGATACAAGTGCAGTTTAAACCAAGTTTGGCAATGGCTTGTTCCATTGCTTGTTGCTGTTCTTTTGGCACAGTGAAACAGAGTTCATAATCTTCTCCCCCAGTGAGAGCAAACTGTTCTGCTTGCTGTTGTGAATAAGTCTGCAATAATGCCGTTGAAAGCGGTAACTTATCCACATTAATTTCCGCACCACAACCGCCTCGCTCTAAAATATGCCCTAAATCTGCTAACAAACCGTCAGAAATATCAATGGCGCATTGTGAATAATTAAGAAGCAACTGTCCTAGTTCAATACGTGGCGTTGGGCGTAAATGACGTTGAATTAAGTAATGCTGTTCAGCGGTAAGTGATGTCGGTGGATTAAGTAGCAGATCTAAACCTGCGGAGCTGTCGCCCACATAACCTGACACATAAATCAGATCGCCGACTTTCGCTTTGTGGCGATACAGCCCTTTTCCTTTGGGTAAGAAGCCTTGTGCGGTAAGGGTAATGGCGAGATGTCCTTTGGTGGTATCACCACCGATCAAAGCGGTCTGATGTTGATCTAAAAATGCAAAAAGCGACTGACTAAAGTCTGCTAGCCATTGATGATCCACTTCAGATAAGGTCAAAGCAAGGGAAACCCACGCTGGTTTTGCCCCCATTGCCGCTAAATCACTTAGGTTTACTGCCACAGATTTATAGGCTAGATCCGCTGGGGAAATGGTCGGTAAAAAATGGGTTCCTAAAACCAGTGTGTCTGTCGTAATGGCGAGCTGGTTATCCACAGGCAGTTGCGTGACCGCACAGTCGTCCCCGATCGTTTGCAGAATATCATCACGATCTAACCGCTTGTGCTGATTAAAATACTGTTTTATCAGATCAAACTCGCCCATTGCTTTGCCTACTGACGTTTATTTGCGGTTTAACGCGGGAGCAAGTTTGTCCAACACGCCATTGACATATTTATGGCTGTCATCAGCACCAAACACTTTAGCCACTTCAATCGCTTCGTTGATCGCCACTTTGTACGGCACATCAAGCTCAAATTTCAGCTCGTAGCCAGCCAAACGCAAAATAGTGCGTTCAATCGGATCCAGTTCATCTTCTGCACGATCTAAATAAGGACGCAGGCTCTCATCAATCGTTTCAATGTTTTCAACGGTACTACGCAACAATTTGCGGAAATAAGGCATATCCACGCCTTGCATATCTTGATCGGTAACAAAAGCCAATTCAACTTGTTCAATACTATTTTGTGAAATATACCAAGAATAAAGGGCTTGCACCGCACACTCTCTCGCACGGCGACGGGGAGAAACTTTCATAAAACCTCAATTTATCGAAATAAAAAATAGTGGGCGATTTTAGCATAGACCGCTTTTGTTGTCGCCACTATTTACTTGCTTTTCCCTTGAATTTTCCCTGATTTCACAATGTAAGGTGTTACAAAAATAATCAATTCTCGTTTGGATATTTTCTCGTGATTTTGGCTAAACAGCGTTTTAATCACAGGGATACTGCCTAACAGTGGCACTTTATCTTCACCTTTGGAAATTAAGTGTTGAAACACGCCGCCTAGCACAATAGTCTCTCCGTGTTTAGCGAATACTTGTGTTTTTATCTCTTGTTTGTCAATGGTGACCATTGCGTTGTTGGTGGTTTGACTGTTAGGCGAGTTTTGGCTAATAGATAAGTCCAACAAAATTTGATTTTCGCTTGAAATGTGGGGTGTCACTTCCAAACCTAACACGGCTTCACGAAATTCAATGTCGGAAATTTCTTCTTTTTTACTGTAAATTGCGTAGGGAATTTCCGTGCCTTGCTTGATGCTAGCGACTTTTTTGTCGGTGGTGAGCAAGCGTGGGCTGGCGATAATTTCGATGTTGTTTTCACGCTCTAGAGCGGTGAGTTCTAAATCTAGCACTCGGCTGTTGATTGATGCAATTTGTAGGGCAACGGAAGCGGACGGATTAACAGGGAAATTTACGTTGAGATTATTGGTTGTTAAACCATTCCCTTCAAGGCTACCTGCAAATTTATGATGACTTTCTGAAGGTGAAAATAGCCCCCAGCGTACGCCAAGTTGCTGTAAATGTTCACTGCTAATGGTAACGATACGGGCTTCAATAGCGATCTGTTCTGTCGGTTTGTCGATAATTTTAAGTAATTGGGTGAAATTTTTAATAGATGCAGGACTGTCTTTAACAATAATGCTGTTACTGCGATCATCAAAATGAATATAACCATTTTCCGATAATAAATTACCTTGCCCTTTGGTTAACGTATCAATCACTTCCGATGCTTTAGAATAATGTAATTTAAATGTCTTGGTAATTAATTTAGGTGGCTTAGGTGTGAGATCCACATTAGATTGAATAGATATTTTGTTTTCTACTAATTTCTCTGCGTTTTTATGACTAATATAATAAACTTCATTTTCTTTTTTAAGCGAAAGTTGATTCGTTTTTACAATAGCATTTAAAATGCGATCAAAATCACTTTTTTCCATTCTTAAATTTTTAGTCTCTTTAATTTCATCTGAAATGATGATGTTCTTTTCGGTTTCTTCTGCTAAATAAGCAAGTACTTCAGCAGTAGGGGCGTTTTTCAGCAAAAGAGAAATTTGGTTTGCCATAATCGGAAAAACCGTAAAAAATAAAATAAAGAAATAGATAATCTTACGCATATTTTTCCCTTAAAATTTGAGTGTGAATAATTTTGGTGCTTGGCATTCTGTAACCTTATCCCAAGCAATATAACGTACAGATTTAAAATCCATTTCTTTTATCTGTATATTGTCTTTTGTTAAATAATCATCAGGAAATAAATCAATGATTCGTTTTTTACCATCAATAAATATAGCTCTGATCTTTTCATCAATTTGAAGAATGCCAACTAAGGTTAATTTATCAAAAGTAGTTTCCATATTGATTTTATTTACGAGAGAGTTAGGAAGGCAAGTGGGCAATTTTTCTGCATTTTTTGCAACTTTTTCCTCTGAAATCACCGCTTGTTCTTCATCTTTATAGAATGGATCAGCATAAGTAAAGATAGAGCTGAAATAGAGTGTGATCAAAAAGATTGGTTTTAACATAATATCTCCTATTGATTAAGTAATAATGTGACATTGATTTGGATATGCTTTTCTCTATTTAATTTTGTTAATATCATTTCTTGAAATTTTATTGTAGGAACTTGATTTAATAAGTGAATAATTTGAAATATACTTTGTGTACGTTGACTTAAAATTAAATAAATTTTCTTTTCTTCCATATTCCATTGTATATTCTCAACTCTAGCACCATTTTGAGATAAAATGGATCTAATTTGTTGATTTATATCGCTTATGTTTTGACTTTCATTATGACTAAGTTGAAACTTTTCTTGTAACAATTTAAGCTGCTGTTGTTTATGTAGATTCTCTTCTTTTAAGGTGATCTCATTTTTTTGGTGGTCGTAAGTTTGGTTTGAAATAGAAAAAAACTGAAAAATAGAGGGTGTATTTAATAATATAAATATCAAAAGGAAAATAATATGTTTATATTGGTTTAGGTAGTATAACGTACTGTATAGTGGACTATAAGGATTGTTATAAATTTTCAATATGTTGTTTTTCATAAGGTGTCTTATTTAATATAAATTAATAAACTGAACTCAAATTGATGATTTTTATTCATCTGAATATGCTCTATTTGATATTGATGGTTAGATGCTTTAATTTGATCTTCTAATATTTTTATCTCTTTCTCGTCTTGTAGTTTTCCTACAATTTTTAATATCGCTTGATTATTCTTATAAAAATGAATGGTATCAATTACACCCGATAACTGAATATGCTTCAAATAGTGAACAAATGCGTTAATTTGCTCCGATGAAATAGTTTCATAAGTTTGATTTTGATGCTGTAAACTGAGCTGTTCTATTTTTTCTATCAATTCAGCGTTATGGGCTTTTTGTTGCTCAACTTGTTTTTGTATTTCTCTATCTTGTTGATATAATAGCTGATTGTGCCAACTGATTATGGCTAAAGATGTTATAGAAATGCATATACAAGCGGTTAAAAACCACAAATTTTTTTCAGTTTGCTTAAGCCATTGTTGTTCTCGAAAGCCATTTAAATTGATTCCTTGCCATTCCATAAACAACCTCCAAGTGCTTTTAAATAAAGAAAGCTATTTTGACAATGCTCTGGTAAATAGCCATTTATATTAATTTCAGTATTTTTACTATCATTTTTATCATTAATAATGAATTGTTGATTATGGTAGTAGATAAATTGATTTTCGATGATAAAACAGTATTGCTGAATTTGTTCATTTGGTATTTGAGTTAGATGCTGAATTGCTCGAATAAGACAATGGACTTCACAATCAAATATTGCTTTTAAGCTATTTATTAATGGTTGGCGATAGTTTTTACGTAAGGCAAAAAGTGATAATTTATGAAGTCTATCTTCATTTAATTTTTCTATGTAGTAATCTATATAAAGATGTTCAGATGTAATAGGTAGATATTGTTTTAGAATTTGAGCAATATATCTATCTAAAGCCAGTTGTGAGTCGGGGGCAGGTAGAATGATGGTTTTTTTCCAAATATAGTGCTGTGGAATAGGAACAATTAACTGATAAGTAAAGGTGAGAGCATTAAGTGCTTGTTCATAATCATCAATAGTATGCCAAAGCGTGTAAATCTCACTTTCATCACTTTTGTAACATAAGCAGATGCACTGCCCTTGATGGCTTAGTCCAACATAATGGACTTTATCAGAATCTCTAGATGAGCGACTAAATTGAAAGAATTTCATCATATTTACCAAATAAAATAGATTCCAAGTTAGATTGAAACTATAATTGACTAATTTTAGTATTTCGGATTTAGGTCATCTTGACCTAGAATTTTTCTTTCGTCATTCAGTAAAAGAGAATTTTTCGATGAAGATCGTAAAAATCATATTTAGTGCTTTACTTACGCTAATAATTGTGGGCGCAATTTCTGCGGGCTTTCTTTATGTCCATTTGAAAGAAGATCTGCCAGATGTCGCTAGTTTAAAAACCGTTGAGCTTCAACAACCAATGCAGATCTTTACTGCTGATGGTAAGCTGATTGGAGAAGTTGGTGAGCAACGTCGTATTCCTGTCAAACTTGATGATATTCCTCAGACTTTAATTGATGCCATTATTGCGACAGAAGATACTCGTTTTTATGAGCATAAGGGAATCGATCCAAAAGGGATTATGAGGGCAGTTTGGCGTTCAAGCCAAGGTGATACACAAGGTGCAAGTACTATTACACAGCAACTTGCGCGTAACTTTTTCCTTTCACCAGAGCGTAAGCTTGAACGTAAGCTCAAAGAAATTATTTTAGCGTTGGAAATTGAGAACAATCTCTCTAAACGTGAAATTTTGGAACTTTATCTTAATAAGATTTATCTCGGTTATCGTTCTTATGGTGTAGCTGCAGCTGCAAAAACGTATTTTGGTAAAAAATTAAATGAGTTAACGTTGTCTGAAATTGCCATTATTGCAGGATTGCCTAAAGCGCCTTCAACGATGAATCCGCTGTTTTCGGTAAAACGTGCTGAAAATCGTCGTAATGTTGTTCTTGGCCGAATGCTTGAAGTAGGCAAAATTACGAAAGAGCAATATGAGCAGGCTAAGGCAGAGACAATTAAAGCTAGATACTATGGTTCTGCTCTAGAATTTAGGGCTGACTATGTCACTGAAATGATTCGTCAAGAAATGGTGAAACGCTATGGCGAAGAAGTGGCTTATACAAGAGGCTTTCAAGTTTATGCCACAGTGTTATCGGCAGACCAAAGAGAAGCGCAAACTGCATTAAGAGATAATTTAATTGATTACGATCGTCGTCATGGTTGGCGTGGTGCAGAAAAATTATGGAATCCGAAAGACCGTGCTTGGGATGAAGAAAAAATTATTGAGCATTTAAGTAAATTACCAAATTCAGAGCCTTTTATTGGAGCTGCTGTTTTATCGGTATCTAAAGATAAAGCTAAAATTATGCTTCCAAATGGTGATCAAGTAGATCTAAAAATGGCTAGCATGCGTTGGGCAAGGAAATTTATTAATGATTCCGCTCAAGGCAAAGCCCCGACTCAAGTTAAAGATGTAATTAATGTTGGCGAGCAGATTTGGGTGCGTCAAAATAGTAAAGGCGAATGGGAACTTGGACAAATTCCTGATGTGAACTCAGCGTTAGTTTCTCTTAATAGTGATAATGGGGCGATAGAAGCTATTGTCGGTGGTTTTAGCTTCGAACAGAGCCGTTTTAATCGTGCAACACAATCGCTAGTTCAGGTCGGTTCATCTATTAAGCCGTTTATTTATGCAGCTGCCTTAAATAAAGGCTTAAGTCTTTCAACAACGTTAAGCGATACACCTATTACTATTACTAAGCGTGGTCAAAAGCCGTGGACACCTAAAAATTCTCCAAATGTATATGAAGGTTCTCTACGTTTGCGGGTTGGGCTAGGTAAATCTAAGAATGTGATGATGGTTCGTGCGGTTCAGATGGCTGGAGTTGAATATGTTGCTGATTATTTACAACGTTTCGGCTTTAATAGAGAACAGTACCAAGCAACGGAAGCATTAGCTTTAGGGGCAGCGTCATTCACTCCATTAGAAATGGCAAGAGCTTATGCGGTATTTGATAATGGCGGGTATTTGATTGAGCCTTATATTATTGATCGTATTTTGGATAGTGCAGGTAATGAGTTATTCAAGGCAAACCCTGCTATTGCTTGTTTAGAGTGTAGTGATAAGCCAGTGATCTATCCAGAACCTGAGTATTTTGACTTTGTGAAAATTGAAGAACAAAAATCAAAAGATGAGGAGATAGCAGAAGCACCAAAAGATGAAGAAAGTGATTTAATTCCTGAACTTGAGATTACAACAGCTAAAAAAGATGCGCCAAGCTTAATGGCAGATTCTGCTATTACTAATAATGAAATACACTATGCTCCTCGTGTAATTAGTGGTGAAATTGCATTTTTAATGCGAAGTGCGCTTACAACAGCAATCACAGGGGAAAAAGGTCAAAGCTGGAAAGGGACAAGTTGGCGTGTTGCAAATGAAATTAAGCGCAAAGATATTGGTGGTAAAACAGGGACAACCAATAATGCCAAAGTTACTTGGTATGCGGGTTTTGGTGCGAATATTGTGACAGCGGTTTATGTCGGTTTTGATGATAATAAACGTGAATTAGGTCGGGGAGAAGCTGGTGCACAAACAGCACTTCCTGCATGGATCAAATATATGAAAGTGGCACTTTCTGATAAGGAAGAGCGAGAAGAGATATTGCCCGCTAATATTATTGAAGTAAAAATTGATCCTGTAAGTGGCTTTTTAGGCACAGGTTTAACAGAGTTTTTTATAAAAGGTACTGAGCCAACTAAACGTTATATTGTTGAAAAAGCGATTCAAGCACCGGTTCAGCCTCAAAAACATGATGCTTTGGAACAACGTTTAGGTTTACCTCCGCCAGGCGTTTTACAGCATCAAGGCAAAGAATTATTTTAAAATACGATAATTCTCTTTGTGACAGTTGAAAAGTAGGGCGATTTATTGAGATAATATCACCCATCTTTATTTTGGGCGATTTGTGGTAAATTTCATAAAATAAGTGTTTTAATTTTAATCACTTTTACAAAATTCAACATAAAACAGACCGCTTGTATCTGCAAGCGGTCTGTTTTTTCCCAATATTCACAAATCAATTTTTTTATTCTATTTTTTATTTTTGAAAAACATAATGGCAGAAAAACGTAATATTTTCTTAATTGGTCCCATGGGCGCTGGTAAAAGCACTATTGGTCGTCAATTAGCACAAATGTTAAATATGGACTTTTTAGACTCAGATGCTGTGATTGAAGAACGTGCAGGAGCAGATATTGATTGGATTTTTGATATTGAAGGCGAAGCAGGTTTTCGTAAACGTGAAGAGCGTATATTAAATGAGCTAACTCAGTCTCAGGGGTTGGTACTTTCTACTGGTGGTGGTTCAGTACTTTCTAAAGATAATCGTAATGTCTTATCTGCTCGTGGTATTGTTGTTTATCTAGAAACAACGGTAGATAAGCAATTTGAGCGGACTCAGCGTGATAAAAAGCGTCCATTGCTACAAACGGAAGACCCATATCAAACTTTACAAGAATTAGCAAAAGTTCGTAATCCTTTATATGAAGAGATCGCAGATATTATTTTGCAGACCGACGAGCAGAGTGCAAAAGTAGTCGCAACACAAATCATTGATATGATTGATAATTTACAGTAATAAGGACGCATTATGTTGCAAGTAAATGTGGAATTGAAAGAACGTCGTTATCCGATCACCATTGGTGCAGGTTTATTGAGCAATCCTGCCAGTTATCAGCCGTTAAAATCAGGAGATAAGGTGATGATCGTCTCAAACCCAACGGTCGCTTCCCACTATCTTGTAACAGTTAAAGAAACCTTGGAAAGTTTAGGTTGCAAGGTTGATTTTGTGCTTATTCCTGACGGAGAACAATATAAAACACTTGATTCGCTCAATCTCATTTTTACAGCGCTACTCGAAAAGAATCATAATCGAGATAGCGTATTGATAGCCTTAGGGGGCGGTGTGATTGGTGATGTTGCTGGTTATGCGGCGGCATCGTATCAGCGTGGTATTCGCTTTATCCAAATTCCAACCACCTTGTTGGCTCAAGTGGACTCGTCCGTTGGGGGAAAAACGGCGGTAAACCACCCGCTTGGTAAAAATATGATTGGGGCGTTTTATCAGCCAATTTCAGTAATTGTTGATACTAATACACTTTCCACTCTCCCAAAACGGGAAGTGAGTGCAGGGTTGGCAGAAGTGATTAAATATGGTGCGATTTTTGACATTCAATTTTTTGAATGGCTTGAAGAACATATGGATGATCTTGTATCACTTAAACAACACGTATTAGAATATTGTATTCAACGCTGTTGCCAATTAAAAGCGGATGTTGTTGCTCGTGATGAGACAGAAAAAGGCGATCGTGCTTTACTTAACTTAGGTCATACGTTTGGGCATGCAATTGAAGCGCATCTTGGTTATGGTAATTGGCTACATGGGGAAGGTGTTGCTGTTGGTATGTTAGAAGCAGCAGCTTTATCTCATATTTTAGGTGATCTAGCCGAACAAGATATTGCTCGTTTGGAGAAATTAATTGCTCGTGCGGTGTTACCAACGGTTTCTCCAGATGGAATGCAGCCTGAAGAATATTTACCTTATATGTGGCGAGACAAAAAAGTATTAGGCGGTCAGTTACGCTTAATTCTATTGAAATCCTTGGGTTCAGCATATGTTGCAACAAAAGCTACTGAACAACAAGTATTAGATGCTATTCGTCGTTTTACTCAATCCTAATTCAATGACAAAACAGCGAGCCTTTTTAAAATGGGCGGGCGGAAAGTTTCGCCTTACCGATGAAATTAATCGACATTTGCCAAAAAAGGCTTGCTTAGTTGAGCCTTTTGTTGGTGCAGGCTCGGTATTTCTTAATTCTAATTTTGAACGTTATATTTTAGCGGATATTAATCCTGATCTCATTAATCTGTTTAATGTGATTAAAATTGATGTTGAAACCTATATTCAGCAATCAAAAGCTCTTTTTCTTGACTCTCAAGCTAATACGGCAATCTTTTACTATGAGCGACGTGAAGAGTTTAATTTATGTCAAGAGCCTTTTCGCCGTTCAGTTTTATTTCTCTATCTTAATCGTTTCGGATTTAATGGTTTGTGTCGTTATAATCAAAAACACGAATATAATGTCCCATTTGGTGATTATAAGACCCATTATTTCCCAGAAAAGGAACTTCGTTTTTTTGCAGAAAAGGCACAAAGAGCACTGTTTATTTGTGCGGATTTTAATCAAGTCTTTCAGTATCTTTTGATGCATCCTGATGATTATGTGGTTTATTGTGATCCTCCTTATGCTCCTTTAAAACAGGATACTAATTTTACCCATTATGCAGGGGGGGGATTCTCTCTTGAGCAACAAATTGAACTTGCGGATAGGGCGAAAGAAGCACAGCAAGCAAATATTCCTGTATTAATTTCAAATCATGATACCGAGTTTACTCGGAAAATTTACCGTGGAGCAAAAATAAAAAAAATTAAAGTTCAGCGTCATATCGGACAATCTGGTGACTCTCGAATCAAGGTGGATGAACTTTTTGCTCTGTTCTCTTAACTTCCTTTTGATGTTGTAGGAAAAATATGAATACACAGACCCAAGAACGTCAATCGTGGTCAAATCGGTTGGCATATATTATGACAGTTGCAGGTGCAACGGTTGGTTTTGGTGCAACCTGGCGTTTCCCTTATTTAGTTGGGGAAAATGGTGGAGGGGCTTACGTTGCTCTGTTCTGTATTGCTATGATAGTTATCGGTATTCCGATGATTCTAGTAGAAAATGTGATTGGTCGTCGAATGAGAGTGAATTCTGTCGATGCATTTTCAGGTAAAGCAAATGGTAAAGATATCCATCCAGCATGGAAGATTCTTGGCTATATGGGGTTGCTTGGTTCATTTGGTATCTTGGCTTACTATATGGTATTAGGTGGATGGGTTTTAAACTATATTGGAAGTTTAGCGACAGGTGAATTAGATCTCTCGTCTCCGATTAGTTTAGATACAGCATCAGTGTTTTTTAAAGAAAGCATTTTTAATAGCCCTATTACTATTTTGCTTTATACGGGTTTATTTGTACTAGTAAACTATTTTATTTTAGCCAAGGGCATTGTAGATGGTATTGAACGCTCAGTGAAATATTTAATGCCTATGCTATTTGTTTTCTTAATCGTGATGGTGATCCGTAATGTTACGCTACCAGGAGCCGCAGAAGGTATTAAGTTTTATCTAATGCCAGATTTTTCTAAAATAACTCCACAGTTATTTGTGTTTGTGCTAGGACAGGTATTTTTTGCTCTTAGCTTAGGCTTTGGTGTCTTAATTACTCTTTCTAGTTATTTAGATAAGAAAGAGAATTTAGTAAGAACAGCGACAATTACAGGTGTATTAAATACAGTTATTGCTGTAATGGCTGGCTTTATGATTTTTCCATCTCTCTTTAGCTTTGGCATTGCTCCAAATTCAGGTCCAACTCTAGTATTTCAAAGCTTGCCAATTGTTTTCTCAAACATGTGGGGGGGGACAATTTTTGCTATTATCTTTTTTGGTTTACTTGTTGTTGCAGCGTTAACGACATCATTGACAATTTATGAAGTGATTATTACGGCACTACAAGAAAAGATAAAAGTGAGTAGAAAAACAGCAATATTTTTAACTTTGGCTTTTATTTTTATTTTAGGAAATGTGCCAGCTGTTTTAGGGGATAACGTTTGGAAAGACTTTACGATTATGGGGAAAAGTATTTTCGATGCTTTTGACTATATTAGTGGGAATATCTTATTTATTCTTACTGCTTTAGGTAGTGCAATTTTCGTTGGATTTGTTTTAAAAGAAGAAGCAAAAGAGGAACTTGGTGCGGGTAAAGTTTTAACAAACTTATGGTTTAATTATGTTCGCTTTGTAATTCCAATTATTATTTTAGTGATCTTCTTTAAATCATTATAATATTCTTAAGGGGAAAGCATATAGCTTTCCCCATGTATAATATACATGAATAAATTATTCGATATGAGCGTATTCTTCTTCCTCATTTCTTGTCCATTCTACCGTAGCGAATAAACCTAAAGAATTATCTATAAGACGTATATATTCTAATTTAACTTCCCATATAGATAATTTATCTATCAATTCGTGAGAATATTCCTTTTTATATAGTTCCTTCCCAATTTCATATTCTTCATCTTCAAGTATCTTTGCTTTTCCTGTGAATTGGATACCTTGTAAAGATGGGTGAAAGCGCGTTGGTGTAAATATTGTTCCAGAGACATTAGGGTTGTTTTTCATTATTTGGCTATGGTGAGTTTGTTCTCCCGTTACATAGATTAATCGTCTATTTTCTTCATCAAAAGCATAGTAAAACGCATTTGACCAGGGAATATTATTTTGAGCACAACATAAAGTGCAGAGATATTTTTTTTGAATGAAAGAAAAGATTCGTTTTTGCATACGATGTACCTTAATGCAATACATTGATTTTAATAATATTTGGCTAAGGCCGGTTAAAATATACAACTAAATTAATTACAAAACAATCACTAATTTACATTATGAGTACTATGAATGTAATTTTATGAAAATTTATTTCTTAATCTGCTCTAGAATAGCATTCAAAACAAAACCATAAAAAAATTATAGTTATTTGGTTGTTTTTATGTCTTTTTTTATATATTATTCCATGAAAAAATTATGGTTATTGAGAAGGAGACAAATAATGAAAAAAAATACGGTAGCAATCTCGTTATGTTTTTGCTCTGGATTGGTGATTGCAGAAGAGAGTGCTGTACTTGATGAAATTCAAGTCGAAGCCAAAATGGCGGAGAGTAACTTATTGGGCGATAGACCCAATGTGAGCGATCAACTGATTGATGGCAAAGACTTTAAACAAAAAGCGACAACCTTAGGTGATGCGTTATCTAGCGAGTTAGGTATTCACTCAAATCAATATGGAAGCGGTGCATCTGCACCAATTATTCGTGGACAGGAAGGTAAACGGATAAAAATTCTACAAAATAACAGTGATGTTATCGATATGTCGATGATGTCGCCTGATCATACGGTCACAGTTGATACCGCGTTATCAAAGCAAGTGGAAATTGTTAGAGGTCCATCAACCTTGCTCTATAGCTCAGGTAATGCGGCGGGTGTCGTGAATGTGGTAGATAATAAAATCCCAACTGTTATGCCAAAAGATGGGCTTAAAGGCGATCTAGGATTTCGTTTTAATACTAACAATAATGAAAAGCTCTCTACAGCAGGGCTTACATTTGCATTGAGTCAAAATGTTGCTGTTCATCTTGAAGGCTTAGCTCGCCAAGCTGGAAATTACAAAACTCCAAATTATCTATATGGCACTTATGCAGATAAAAAAGCGTTTAATAAGCGAGAAATGAGCTATCAAAATCTTTCTTATGTTCCTGAAAGCTGGGCAAAATCTAAAGTAGGAACAGCAGGGATATCTTGGATTCACGAAAAAGGACATTTAGGGTTGGCTTATACAGAACGCCAAGATAAATATGGTTTACCCGCACATAACCATATTTATGAAGGCTGTGCAGTACGGATCATTGATGAAAGTATGAAACAGAAATATCCTTACTTATTCCCTTATCCAGAATTGGCGGATGATCAACATCTCTTTTGGGCTAATCCTGGAGTGAATATGGCAGATTGTCATGCCCATGGATTATCGGCAACACCTTATGTTGATCTACAAAGCAAACGTTATGATCTACGTGGTGAAATGATTGAACCCGTGAAACATGTCGATAAATTGCGCTTTAGTACTAGCTATGTAGATTATCAGCATGGCGAAATTGAAGGTAGTCGTACGGCGAATTTATTCAAAAATAAAGGTATCACTTCTCGTCTTGAAATTGTACATAGTCCAATAGGCGATCTCACGGGCGTTTGGGGAATCCAATATCTTCAACAAAAAAACAGTGCGTTATCGCCTGAAGATTCAAGCCATGCTCATGTTCACCGTGGCGTTCAGCAGCTCTTAAACAATAATAAAATGCAAAACTGGAGTTTATTCGGTTTAGAGAGCTATCAATGGAATGATTTTACTTTTGAGCTATCGACACGTTTAGAAAAACAAAAAGTGACAAAATCCTATGATCATGAAAAAGTCCGAGATGAATATCTCTCGTTAGGTTATATTGACAGCAAAAGACCTGAAACAAAAAATGCAATGGATGGCTACTATGCTTTAACAAAACCGCATAAGGAAACCGCTCGCTCTTTTGCAGCAGGTATTCATTGGGCATTTAGAGAAAACTATAAACTTTCTTTAACCGTATCTCACCAGGAACGTTTACCAAATGCTCAAGAGCTTTATGCGCACGGAATGCATCTTGCGACAAACTCTTTTGAAATGGGCAATAAGGGACTAACTAAAGAAAAATCAAACAACATTGATTTAGGACTTAGTTACCAAGACGATAAATTTAATTATTATCTCAGTGGATTTGTCTATAACTTTGAAAACTATACCTATCTCTACACGGTCAATTCAGGTAGAGGGCCAGCTTCAATGAAACAGGATAGCGATTTACGTATTAACCGCTATATGCAAGCACCAGCTCGTTTTTATGGGGTAGAAGCCAATATCGGTTATCAAGTCACACCAAAACACCATATCAGCATTTTTGGTGACTATGTAAAAGGCTATTTGAAAGAACACGATATTCGGGTGAGCGACAAAGTTAGCTATGTAGAAAATCCAGCATTCCAACAGGCGATAGATAAATTAATCGCTGAGAATCCAAATTTAAAACCTTGGAGAGCGAGATCGATTGTGAGAAATCAAATGGGGATTGAACCTAATATTCGCGTACAAGAACCTGTATATGAAGAACATGCTAAAATGTATACGCCACGTTTACCGCCAATCCGTTTCGGTACACGAATTAAAAGTGATTTTACTGAAAATCTTAAAGGTGAATTAGAATATTACCGTGTCTTTAGCCAACATCGTATTTCAAAATTTGAAAGCAAGACACAAGGTCATAATATGTTGAATATCGGTTTAACTTACCAAAACAAACTCGGCAAAGGTGAATATGAAGTTTTCATGAAAGGTAATAACTTACTCAACGAAGCAGTTTATGCTCACGAAACCTTCTTACCTTATATTCCACAAATGGGAAGAAGTTTTAGTTTTGGGGTTAACTATAAGTTTTAAAAAGAATTATCTTCTTGGAGCAAATGAAAATTTGCTCCAATTTTTATCATGATAATACGAGTAATCCAGGCAATGATGCGAAACTTTCTGCTTTAACAGTATTATGAAAATCATCAATATAAGCCCTGTTTATTTCTGATTCCCGAATTGCACTATATAGATTACTATATAATCCTTGCTGAGTAACTTTTCTAGCAACGACATAGCCCCTTTCTAAGTAAGGTTTTACAGCCCAATAAGGCAGAACAGCCACGCCTCTTTTACTGGCAACCAGTTGAATAATGGCAATCGTTAATTCACTTGTTCTTCTAGAAGGATTAATTCCAGCAGGGAAAAGCACTTTTTTTAATAAATCTAACATGTCATCTGGCACAGGATAGTGGATAAGTGTTTCATCTCGAAAATCTTCTGCTTCCCAAATTTCTTTTTGCGCTAAATGATGATCTTTAGAGCAAATAGCGACCATTTCGTAGGAAAATAGTGGTTGATAAGCTATTCCTACAGTTTCTTCCATTTCAGATACCACTGCCCAATCAGCTCTATGGGTTAATAAAAGACCAACTGTATCAGTATGGAATCCTGAGACGATATCAAGCTCCACTAAAGGCCAACTTTTTCTAAAGGCATCCATTGCAGGCATTAACCAATCAAAGCAAGTGTGGCATTCTACGGCGATTCTTAATTCTCCCACTTCACCTTGTTTGATACGGGCAATATCTAATTCCGCTTCCATGATTTTTGGTAAAATATCATAGGATAATTGAACGAGACGTTCTCCTGCGACAGTAAAGCGTATAGGTTGAGTTTTTCTTTCAAATAGGGTCAGTTCGTATTGATCTTCAAGCAACTTGATTTGATGAGATAACGCAGATTGAGTCAAATGAACACGTTTAGCGGCTAAAGAAACACTTCCACTTTCTTTTAAGGCCTGAAGTGTTTTTAAATGGCGGAGTTCAAGGAAAATAGGCTTCATTATTTAAAACTCTCATATTAATAAATAGTATTATGAAAATAATAACATTAATTAAGTGAAAAAGTGATTTTATTTCAGCTGTTTTATTGAAAGTGAGAGATGAGCGTGGTAAAGAAAAGCGGTTGATTTCATTGCAAATTTTGTAACGAAACCAACCGCTTGAGATACATTTTATTGTTAAGCTCTGCTTGCTTGATGTTCTTTCGCCGCTTTTACAAACCCTTCAAATAATGGGTGTCCATCTCGAGGGGTTGAGGTAAATTCTGGGTGGAATTGTGCAGCGATAAACCACGGGTGGTTTGGCACTTCGATGATTTCCACTAATTTACGATCTGCGGATAAGCCACTGACTTTCAAACCTGCTGCTTCGATTTGTGGCAATAATATATTGTTTACTTCGTAGCGGTGACGGTGGCGTTCAACAATAGTTTCAGCACCGTAAACTTCACGAGCCTTTGTACCTTCGATAAGATGGCATTGTTGTGCACCCAAACGCATTGTACCGCCTAAATCGGAGTCATCAGAACGGACTTCCACATTGCCTTCTGCATCTTGCCATTCGGTAATTAAGCCCACGACAGGTTGCGGACAGTTTTTGTCAAATTCGGACGAGTTCGCTTGTGTTAAACCTGCTACGTTGCGAGCGTATTCGATTAACGCAATCTGCATACCTAAACAGATGCCTAAATAAGGGATTTTGTTTTCACGGGCATACTGAGCGGTGCGGATTTTGCCTTCAACACCACGATAGCCGAAACCGCCTGGTACTAAAATCGCATCAACGCCTTGCAACACTTCAACGCCTTTGGTTTCCACATCTTGCGAGTCGATATACTTAATGTTCACCGTTAAACGATTTTTCAAACCTGCGTGTTTTAACGCTTCATTGACCGATTTATAGGCATCAGGCAATTCCACATATTTGCCAACCATACCGATCGTCACTTCGCCCGTTGGGTTAGCTTGTTGATAAAGCACCTGTTCCCACTCAGACAGATCTGCTTCTTTACAAGTTAAACGGAAACGATCGCAGACAAAATCGTCCAAACCTTGTGATTTCAATAATGCAGGAATGCGGTAAATCGAATCCACATCTTTCAGTGAAATCACCGCACGTTCAGGCACGTTACAGAACAAGGCAATTTTGGCACGTTCGTTTGCTGGGATCATTCGATCAGAACGGCAGATCAACACATCAGGCTGAATACCGATAGAGAGCAACTCTTTTACAGAGTGTTGGGTTGGCTTGGTTTTCACTTCGCCAGCTGTAGCAATGTAAGGTACAAGGGTTAAGTGCATAAATAAGGTTTTTTCACGACCCACGTCCACCGCAAGCTGACGCAAGGCTTCTAAGAACGGGAGCGACTCAATATCGCCGACAGTTCCGCCCACTTCCACAATCGCCACATCGTGACCTTTACCACCTTCGATTACACGAGCTTTGATTTCATTGGTGATATGTGGGATCACTTGGATCGTTGCCCCTAAATAATCGCCACGACGCTCTTTGCGTAAAACTTCAGAGTAGATCTTACCGCTTGTGAAGTTGTTGGCTTTGGTCATTTTGGTGCGGATAAAACGCTCGTAATGCCCTAAATCTAAGTCGGTTTCTGCCCCATCTTGGGTCACGAATACTTCGCCGTGTTGGGTTGGACTCATTGTACCCGGATCGACATTGATATAAGGGTCAAGTTTCATAATGGTGACTTTCAAGCCACGCGCTTCAAGAATAGATGCGAGAGACGCTGCCGCAATGCCTTTTCCTAAAGAAGAAACAACGCCGCCCGTCACGAAAATATAATTCGTTGCCATGTTATTTGCCTTTTGTGTGATAAATCGAGTTGAAATTCGGAAATGGAATAAACCATCAGGACGGGAGCGTAGTTTACAGCAAAATGGGCAGATAGGCTAGTAAGATTAAAGCTAAAAGCTTCTTAAGTAGGATAGCCTTCGGTTTATCAGTAGTAGAACTAATACAAAGAGAAAGTGATGAACTACACTCAGTTCATTTACATAGTTACTTTCATCAACCATAAAACTGTAAATGAATGTAATTTAATCGATCAAATAAAGATCATTAATATACATATCATAAAGTTATTTACAAAGATTACTTTTGTTAATAAAATAAATGAGAATAATTATTGTTTATTTATTTGTAATGTAGTTTGTTCTTTTCTTTTTTACAAAATACCGTATGCAACGAATTTTTTATAATTTTTTCATCATGTTATTTGTAACTTTAATTCATTTGGGGCTGGCGTATTCCTTGTCTAGACTTTCATGGGAGAGAAATCTCGATCTCTTTGGAGATTTAGAAAATTTACAAATGATTGAAGTTAATTTAGGTAGTGAAGTGCCTATTGAAGTTAAAACGGAATCAGAGCCTGAACCTGAAGTAGTGAAAGCTCCTGAAGAGATTTTAAGTAGCGATATGCCAAAGCCAACTCAAGCAGATTTGGCGAAAAAGCCAGAAGCACCTGAAAAGCCGAAGCTAGTGAAAGAGATTAAAAAAGTGCCTGAAAAGGTCGTTAAAAAGCCAGAGAAAAAGAAAGAGCCTAAGCCTAAAGCAGAGAAACCTAAAGCTGAGAAAACTGTTGTCGCTAGTCAAAGCACCAATGCACCACAAGGTCATCAAAATGGAGTAGAAGGCAGTAAATCTACCGTAGGTAATGCGAAGGTTGATGCATCTCTCGGGGCAGGTTATGGCAGTGCAATGCGTGGGCGTTGCTCAGATATTTCTGATGAGTCCGATGATGTGGGCAGCGTCAAGCTCAAAGTTACCATTGGCACTAACGGTAAGGCGAGCCATGTTGAGATTTTATCATCGTCAGGGATTAAACGCTTGGATAACCAAGCCAGCCGAATGGCATCAGGACATCACTATCAACCAGCTAAAATCAATGGCAGTGCGGTGGTTGGTAGTGTGATTTTTACGATTCATTTTAAATGTGGGGCAGCCGCTTAAATTATTTTAAGGAACTTAAATTATGAATTTAATTGAACTGATTCAACAACAAGACATTGTACTTTCTATTTCATTTGGCATTTTAGTCTTTATGAGTATTTTATCTTGGAGCATTATTTTAATTCGCTTAATTAAAATGATTGGGGTAAAGAAAAATAATCGGCAAAGTTTTCAGCTTGTGAAATCAGCGGAAAATATGTTGCAAGCTAAACAAGCTATTCAAAACAAGCGATCTGATATTGCCGATATTTTGCAAGCCACATATTCACAATGTGAGCTTTATCAAGCAAAAGATAAACATTATTTATCCCATCAATTGCCGTTTAGAGATTTTTTAACGTTACATTTACGAAATGCGATTACTCAATCTTTGCGTAAATATGAAGGTGGTTTAGTCGCTCTTGCTTCTATTGGTGCTGTTGCGCCTTTTATTGGCTTATTTGGTACAGTTTGGGGGATTTTTAATGCGTTAATGGATATTAGCCAACAAGGACAAGTGAGTATTGCTACGGTTTCCGCTCCGATTGGCGAAGCATTGGTCGCAACGGCAATGGGTCTATTTGTCGCTATTCCTGCCGTATTAGCCTACAACTTAATTACTCGTTTAAATCGTAATCTTTCTCAAGATTTAGATCATTATGCGAATGAATTATTTATCTATTTATTACATCACTATGAAATAAATAAAGGAGAAAATAAATAATGGCATTTGGATCTTTCGATAATAATCAAAATTCGGTGATGTCTGAAATTAATATTACCCCGTTAGTTGATGTGATGTTGGTATTATTAATTGTCTTTATGATTACTATGCCGATATTAACCCAATCTATTCCCCTTGAATTACCAACAGCCAATGTTGAAAAAAAAGATGAAGCTAAAGATATTTTTTGTGTGGCAATTAATTCGACGGGAATTTATTTAGGCGAGACTTTAGTCAATGAAGAAGAATTAAAACAGACTTTTATGACTAAATTTCAAGAAAATAAAAATACGATTATTGCAATTTCTGCGGATATTTCTGTGGAATATCAACATATCGTGAAAGTTCTTGAACTCGCCCAAAATGCAGGGCTAACTAAAATTGGCTTTGTGACTCAACCTAGTAAATAAATGCATTGTTTTATATGGGAGGCAACATGCGTTTTAAACTCAATCCTTATATGTTAGTTATTACTTCCGCTTTCTTAGTTGCTTGTTCTGGTGGTAAAGGGAGCTTTGATTTGGATGATGTTCAGCCTAGTACGGTAACGAGCAGTGAAAAGCCTAAAGTGATCTATAAAGATGAAGAAACTCAGAAAAGAGAAAAAAAAGAATTAGATAAGTTAATGGAGCCTGCTTTGGGATATGAAGTCAAAATACCCCGTAGAAATAGAGCATTATTTGATGAGAATGGAAATAGAAAAAGTACTCCTGATGCAACAGCTGAATTATCAGAGTCACAGATTATGGCTATATGGAGCGAAAATATAGATGAGATTCCTAAACTTAAAGAGTTAGAAGAGAAAACAACGAGTTATTTAACTTACCATTCTCATGATGGAAGAAAAGCAGATAAAACACGCGATTTGCAGTATGTTCGTTCAGGTTATGTGTATGACGCATCTTTTCGTGAAATGATAAAGAATGCCAGTGAACAAGTTTATATCTTTAAAAATGGCATTGAAGGCTATGTTTATTATAAAGGAGTAACTCCATCAAAAGAGTTACCAAAAGGAAATACAATTAATTACAAAGGAACGTGGGACTTTACCAGTGATGTTAATACCACTTACGACATCAAAGGGTTCAAAAGTGATGGAGATGGTAAAAATGTGGCAGCTACTTCGATCACAGAAGATGTAAATCGAGAATATAAAGTAGGCGATAAGTTTGGTGACAATGAGATCAGAGGTCTTGCTCATTCCAGTGAATTTACAGTGGATTTTGACAATAAAAAACTAACAGGTGATTTATATCGCAATGGTTATGTGAGTAGAAATCGAGCTCAAGAAATAACCAAGCGTTATAGCATTGAAGCAGATATTTCAGGTAACCGCTTTAGGGGGAAAGCAAGTGCAATGGATCCAAACGATCCGATCTTCACGAATTCAGATTATCTTGAAGGTGGATTTTACGGACCTAAAGCTGAAGAGCTCGCAGGAAAATTCTTTACCAATAGTAAGTCTCTCTTCGCTGTGTTTGCAGGTAAACGAAGTGATGAAGAAGTAGGGACAGTCAGAATCATTGATGCATCTAAAATTGATCTAACTAATTTTGATGCTCAGGAGCTCAATAATTTTGGTAATGCGAATGTACTAATTATTGATGGACAGAAAATGGATCTTGTTGGCTCGGATTTTAAAAACACCAAGACCATTACAGTGAATGGTAAAACAATGGTTGCAGTGGCCTGTTGTAGTAATTTGGAATATACGAAATTTGGTCAACTATGGCAAAAAGATGGAGAAAAACAAGTAAAAGAGAACAGTTTATTCCTACAAGGAGAGCGAACTGAGATAAGTCAAATGCCTGTTGGCGGTAACTACAAATATGTGGGTACTTGGGATGCTTCTGTTTCTTCTCAAGGTTCTGCATGGATTGCTGAATCAGATAATAAAACTCAAGGCTATCGTGCAGAGTTTGATGTGAATTTCAGTAATGATAAGAGTGTGAAAGGACAGCTTTTCAGTAAAAATAGTATCGATCCAACATTTATCATTGATGCTCAAATTCAGGGGAATGGTTTCTCAGGTACAGCAAAAACTTCCACATCGGGCATTCAGCTTGATTCAGGTTCTTCTCGCTACGATAGAGTATCTTTTCAAGATATTCCCGTTCAGGGGGGATTTTATGGACCAACAGCAGGAGAGCTTGGAGGACAATTCCAACATAAGTCAGATAATGGCAATGTAGGTGCAGTCTTTGGTGCAAAACGACAAATAGAACAACAACAATAAGAAAGGAGTTTGCAATGAATAACAAATTAAATCTAATTAGTCTTGCGTTACTTGGCTTGTTTTCTGTACAGGCTTATGCAGAGCAAGCGGTAGAATTAAATGATGTGTATGTGACAGGAACAAAAAAGAAGGTCCATAAAAAGGAGAATGAAGTCACAGGATTGGGTAAAGTAGTGAAAAGCTCGGATTCATTAAATAAGGAACAAGTGCTCAATATCAGAGACTTAACTCGTTATGATCCAGGGATTTCTGTGGTAGAACAAGGACGAGGGGCAACGACTGGTTACTCTATTCGTGGTGTGGATCGCAACCGTGTCGGTTTAGCGTTAGATGGGCTTCCGCAGATTCAATCTTATGTAAACCAATACTCTAGCTCATCAAGCGGTGCGATTAATGAAATAGAATACGAAAATCTTCGTTCAATCCAAATTAGTAAAGGGGCGAGTTCTTCTGAATTTGGGAGTGGTTCTCTTGGTGGCTCCGTACAATTTCGGACGAAAGATGCAAGTGACATTATTAAAGCGGGACAATCTTGGGGATTAGACACCAAAAGTGCTTATAGTAGTAAAAATCAGCAGTGGCTAAATTCTGTAGCATTTGCTGGTACTCACAATGGTTTTGATGCTCTCGTCATTTATACTCATCGTAATGGTAAAGAAATTCAAGCTCATAAAGATGTTGAAGGCCGAGGGCAAAATATTACCCGAGTTGGTGTAGAAACCAATACTCTTGATGTTTCAAATCGTTATACGACCAGCACTAATAATCAGCAGACTTATGGCTGGTTCTTATTGAAAGATCAATGTCCAACGTTAGACTGTTCGCCGAAGCAGATGGCTCGTGCGACCAAAGATAGCCCTTCTTTCCGCACATATCCCGAATATACTGTGGAAGAAAAACAGGCATATGAAAATCAAAAACACATTACAGAGCGTTTGAATGCTAAAGATTATACAGGTGAGTACCGTGCTTTACCTGATCCACTGAAATATAAATCAGACGCTTGGTTAGTTAAATTAGGCTATGCTTTTTCTCCGAAACATTATGTTTCGGGGATCTATGAACATAGCAAACAGCGATATGATACCCGTGATATGACTTATACCTCTTATTGGCAACCGTCTGATTTACGTAAAGCGGGGGGAGATTGGTATCCAATGAATAATGCCAAAGGGCTATATCATACCAATGCCTTTGATGGTGTTGCGATAGATTACTTCACTGAAGAAGGTGTGAAGTCGTCTAAAGGGCTACGTTGGGCAAAAGCTCGTTTTATTGATGAATGGCATACTCGAGATCGTTTAGGTGGTGTATATCGTTATACTAATCAAGATGAAAATCGCATAATTGATAGCTTATCGTTGAGTTTCGATCAGCAAAAAATCAAGTTATCTACCCGCTTGAAAGAGAATAATTGTTCTGAATATCCAATAGTGGATAAAAATTGTCGTGCAACGATAGATAAACTTTGGTCTGCAACAAAAACTGAAAGGAGTACTTATGCTGAAAAGCACGACACCCTTCAACTTTCATTGGAAAAAACCTTAAAAACCAGTTGGGGTAAACATCAGTTTAATGCATTGTTAGGTTCAGATCGTTTTAATTCGACGTTAGCCCGCCATGAAATCTTGGGGGAATTTTCAGTTGGAACTTGGACTCGTACAGGCGGCAATAGTACCTATAGTAGCCCTTATATCTATGAATTAACCAATCAGTCAATTTATAGTAAAAACGAATGTGATTACACGGGAAATCTTGCTGGAAGAGCAGATTGTTCTACACGTAAAATTAAAGGACATAATCACTATATTGCGGTGCGAGATAACTTTGCTCTTACAAAATACCTTGATATAGGACTAGGTTATCGTTTTGATACACATAAATTCCGTAGTAATCACCGTTGGGCGAGTCAGGGGGACTACAAAAATAGTGCGTGGAATATCGGTGTGGTAGCTAAACCAGCCTCATTTATTTCATTCTCTTATCGTGCATCTTCAGGCTTTAGAGTACCAAGTTTCCAAGAGTTATTCGGTCTACGTTACGATGGAGCTGTTGCAGGTTCGAGTGATGCTTATCAAAAACCAGTGAAGTTATCTCCTGAAAAATCATTAAACCAAGAAGTGGCTGTGACCTTTAAAGGTGACTTTGGGATCATTGAAACGAGCTTCTTTAAAAATGATTATAAACAGCTGATTGCGCCAGCGGAACGTATGCATCAAAACCAATCAATGATCAACTATTTTAATGTGCAAGACATTAAATTAAATGGCGTGAATATTATTGGGAAATTAGATTGGAATGGCATTTGGGATAGAATTCCTGAAGGAATCTATACCACCTTGGCATATAGCAAAATGAAAGTCAAAGCGGTGAAAAATTATCAAGGTTATATGAACATCCGCTCGCCGTTGCTTGATACGATTCAGCCTGCCCGTTATGTGATTGGCATCGGTTACGATCAGCCAGATGAGAAGTGGGGAATCAATTTAACGATGACGCATTCCAGTGGGAAAGATCCTGATGAATTAAAAGGGCAAGAACAAGTGGGCTTTGCGAAGTACGAACGTACCGCGACAACAAAACGTACTCGCTCTTGGCAAACCTTTGATTTAACTGGTTATATTACGCCTTGGAAACATGTCACTATCAGAGCAGGTATTTATAACTTGATGAATTATCGCTATACTACTTGGGAATCTGTGCGTCAGTCGTCACTTAATGCGATTCATCAGCATACGAATGTAAAAGATTATGCGAGATATGCTGCTCCAGGTAGAAATTATGTGCTTTCTTTAGAAATGAAGTTCTAAGTTTGATTCTCACAGAGAAATGAGCAATATCATTTCTCTGTGAAATGCTTTTGAACATTTTTGTTATCTTGGGTAATAAAAATGATTTTATTACCCAAACTTTTTTTAGTTGCTAAGTGGTGATTATTGCTAAGACTCTATCTATCTCTATTTTAAGGAAATCTATGAAATATTCTTTTATTTTCAGTACCTTAACGTTAGCTATTGTACATTCTGCGATGGCAAATCAAGAACAGCAAAAAATTGCAGAAAGATTAAACGATCAACGTATTCAAACTGAAACGACAATTATACAGCCGAACAAATCTCGTCTTACCCCAGTAACAAATACACAGTCTAAACAAGCGGGTAGAAATAGCATTTCGATTACAAAAGAAGAGTTGGCAAAGCACCCAGACCTTGTTATTCGAGCATTAGTTCCAGCAGTCATGCAAGGAAATAGCGATAATATTGAGTTACTCTATCCAATTTATCAACAATTACCCGCTCAATTCCATGATCCGATTTTAACCAAATGGGCTTTAGCAATAATGGAGAAAAAGCATCAAAATTATTCACAAGCGGTTAAACTTTATCGCCAAATTTTGGCGGAACAAACGGATATTCAACCTGTAAGATTGCAATTAGCAGTGACATTGTTTGAGAACAATGAATTAGAAGCAGCAGAAGATCAATTTAAAAAATTGCGTTCTGAATCACTCATTCCTGAAATGAGTCAACTTATTGATCAATATCTCAATGCGATTAATCGAAGAGATCGTTGGACCTTTTCAGGTGGTTTAACTTATCTCAACGATCCTAATATTAATAATGCACCAAAATCAGGTACAACTTATAGTAATTGGCAAGCGCCAAAACGAGAGACTGCTGAAGGTGTAGGATTTAATTTTGAACTTGGTAAAAAATGGTCGTGGGGGGATGGTTTTTTCAATGAATTACGCCTTTCGACTAATGGTAAATATTATTGGGATAACAAAAAATATAATGAAGTCAGCTTACGCGCTAGCACGGGGTTAGGTTTTCAAAATGCGAAATTGAGTGTTACTTTGTTACCTTTTATTGAGCAGACACTTTATGCTGGAGGCTCTAAGCAGAGCGATACCTTAAAACGTTTCTCTAAGGCTAGTGGAGCAACCTTAGAAACGAACTATTGGTTGTCACCACAGTGGCAAATAAGTGGTAATTACGAGTATGCGGAACAACGTTATACTAGTCGCAAACATCTTAATGGTAACTATCACTTTATTTCAACAGGGCTAGTTTATCTTGCTAATGCGAAACAATACTGGTTTGCAAATTTAAACTACAATCGTACCGCTACCCGTGATAAAGATGATAGTTTCTTCCGTCGGGGAATTAGTTTAGGTTGGGGACAGGAGTGGGGCAAAGGGTTATCAACACGTCTTTCAGTCAGTGTAGCTCAGAAACGTTATAAAGCACCAATGCCAATTTTCAATATTACACAACGTAATAAAGAGTATGGGATTAATGCATCAATTTGGCATCGTGCGGTTCACTTTTGGGGTATAACCCCTCGTTTAACTTACAGTTTCACTAAGACGAAAAGTAACCATGTTTTTTATAGCTACGATAAACATAGGGTATTTGTTGAAGTGAGTAAGCAATTTTAATGAAGAGCTCCATCGTAAGATGGAGATTGTCATTAAAACAGATCGTGTAATTGATCTTCAAATTTAAAACCAGCCTTTTGTAATTGTTGTGGTACAAGCGGTTGGTTATCTAGCAATAATTGCGCACGTTCTCCAAGAAGTAATTTTAGGGCAAATTCTGGAACATGGAAAAAAGCAGGGCGATGTAATGCTTTTGCTAAAGCCTGATTAAATTCAGCATTGGTGATTAATTGTGGTGCCACAAGATTAAATGCTCCTTGGCATTCAGCGTGGTTCAGTAAAAACAAAATCGCTCGAATTTCATCGTTTAATGAAATCCATGCCCAATGTTGTTTTCCCGAACCTAGTTTACCGCCAAGCCCTAAACGATAGAGTGGAAGCATCCGTTTTAATGCTCCGCCTTTTCTGTCTAAGACAATGCCCGTACGAATGAGGCAGACTCTCGTTTTCTCACTCTGTGCCTGTAGTGCAATATTTTCCCATTGTTGACAAAGTTGTGCTGGAAAAGCATTTCCACAAGCGGTTTGTTCATCGTAACTTTGTGCAAAAGGCAAATCCCCGTAATATCCTGTTGCAGAACCAGAAATGAGAGTACGTGGTGGATTATCACTTTTTTGAATAAGTTCGACGATCTTTTGTGTTATAGATAAACGGCTTTCTACTAACTTTTGTTTTTGGAGAACGCTCCATGTTTTATCAAAAATAGGTTCACCAGCTAAATTAATGACTGCATCAAAGTCATTAAAATTCTCCATATTTGCAAGGTTCTGACAGAATGTGACCGCTTGTTGATTTGTATGAGAGTATCGACTGAGAATGGTTAATATATGTCCTTGCTTGGTTAAAGTTTGACAAAGTGCAGAGCCAATAAAACCCGTTCCACCAGTAATAAAAATATTCATTTAGAGTGAAGTCTCGAACAGTTCAGTGATCGTATCAATCAAGTTTGAAATAGCTGTGTCTCTTGTTGGCGTAATAAAAATAGTATCGTCCCCAGCAATAGTGCCAAGAATACCTTCTGCTTTTCCCATTGAATCTAATAAGCGGGCGATGAGTTGGGCTGCTCCTGGGCTTGTACGAACGACTATAAGAACATCATTATGGTCAATATCAATCACTAAATTTTTTAAGGGGCTTGACGTTGTTGGTACACTCAGCTCTGCGGGTAATTGATAAACCATTTCCATTTTTGTATTACGTGTTCGAACGGCACCAAATTTTGATAACATACGAGAGACTTTTGATTGATTAATATGTTCAAACCCAAGTTCTTGTAATGCAGTAACAATTTCACTTTGAGAGCTAAATTTTTCTTCTTTTAAAAGTGATTTAAATGCTTCATGGAGCGAATCTATTTTTTCCATTCTCCTTTTTCCTTATTCAATAGCTGTCTTAAATATGCAAAATTATTGCGTATTTATTCATAAAAAACAATCTTCCTAGACTTTTTTTCTAGAAAATTTGCGCTAAGTCTCAAAATTGAATTTTGTTATTTGAAACTTCATATTATTTTACATACACTCATCATATTGAATTTACATAACCTATGAGGAGAAATCTATGAAAGTTGCAGTATTAGGCGCAGCAGGCGGTATCGGTCAAGCATTAGCGTTATTATTAAAGTTACAACTCCCAGCGGGTACTCAGTTAGCTCTATATGATATTGCGCCAGTAACGCCAGGTGTTGCAGTAGATGTAAGCCACATTCCAACAGCCGTTAAAGCAGTCGGCTATGCGGGGGAAGATCCAACACCTGCTTTAGAAGGGGCAAATCTCGTGTTAATTTCTGCTGGGGTTGCACGTAAGCCTGGTATGGATCGTTCAGATTTATTCAACATTAACGCGGGTATTGTGCGTAACTTAATTGAAAAAGTTGCGGTCGCTTGCCCAACTGCTTGTGTAGGGATTATCACCAACCCAGTCAATACCACCGTTGCAATCGCAGCTGAAGTATTGAAAAAAGCGGGTGTTTATGACAAACGTAAACTATTTGGTGTCACTTCATTAGACGTTTTGCGTTCAGAGACCTTTGTTGCTGAATTAAAAGGTAAAGATGTAAGCCGAGTGAAAGTACCTGTCATTGGCGGTCACTCTGGTGTGACGATTCTTCCATTACTTTCTCAAGCTATTGAAGAAGATAAAATTGATTTTACCGCTGAAGAAATTGAAGCATTAACTAAACGTATCCAAAATGCAGGAACAGAAGTGGTAGAAGCAAAAGCAGGTGGTGGATCGGCAACCCTTTCTATGGCTCAAGCGGCAGCACGTTTTGCTAATTCTGTCTTAAAAGGCTTAACTGGTGAAAAAGTGGTCGAATATGCTTATGTTGAAGGCAACGGTGAATATGCACGTTTCTTTGCTCAGCCTGTCGTATTAGGTTTAAATGGTGTAGAAGAATTATTACCAATTGGCAATGTGAGTGCCTATGAAGAAAATGCAATTCAAGCCATGATTCCAACATTAAAAGCGGATATTGAATTAGGCGAAAAATTTGTAAATGGATAATGATTGAAATTTATTAAAAAAATCGTCATTATGTAAGCCGAAAACATTTCTGTTTTCGGCTTTTTATTTATATAAAATCCTATTGGAGTTTTTATGAAAAAATACAACATGATTGCTTTTTCTATAGTAACTACTATGCTAATTGCTTGTAGTTCGGGAGAAAAAGTTGAAGTTGTAAAAGCAGCAAGTACTTCTTCAACTATTCAGCCAGCTCATTCTATTCAGGCTCAATTGCCACAGCATTTACCTAATAATGTGACAGCGATTTGTCGTGATGGTAGTTATTCAACGGCAACGGATGATTCAGCTTGTTTAGGAAATGGTGGAGTATCGACAAAGATTAGTCGTTATCACTCTGAATAAATTATAAAAGCGGTGAGTTTACTCACCGCTTAATCTTTAGAGAAATTATGGATTATATAATTAATGTTAATGAAACGAATTTTAGTGAAATAATCAAGGCAGCAGCAGAAGTGCCTGTTGTGTTTCATTTTATTTCACCACGTGAATCTCGTTCTTTAGAAATGGAATCGCTCTTTCGTCGTTTGGCGGATGAATATCCAAAGCAATTTTTATTGGCGATTGTAAATTGTGATGAACAGCCGATGGTTGCGGCACAATTTCGCATACAAGCGGTACCAACGAGCTATTTTTTTGCAAATGGACAACCTGTTGATGCGATTCAAGGAGACTTGAGTGAGCAAGAACTCCGTATTCGTTTAGCCAATATTTTGCCAAAAGAAGAAGAGCTTAAATTTGCTCAAGCCTTAGAATTTTTAGAAGCAGAGCAGTACGATTTGGCTTTGCCATTACTTAAAAATGCATGGGAATTAACCGATAAGAAAAACAGCGATTTTGGGCTACTCTATGCAGAAACTTATATTGCAATGAAGCAGATTGAACCTGCCAAAGAGCTTTTAGCGCAGATTCCCATTCAGGATAGAGACAGTCGCTGGCAAGGCTTGCAAGATCAAATTCGCCTTTTAGAGCAGGCGGCTGATTCCCCTGAAATTCAGCAGCTACAAGCCGATTATGCTAAAACCAAAAGCCCTGATATTGCGGTAAAATTGGCAAATCAACTACATCAAGTTGCGCGAAACGAAGAGGCATTAGATCTATTATTTGATTGGTTGAAACAAGATCTTGGCGCAGGCAATGGCGAGCTCAAAACTCAGTTTTTAGCGATTTTATCGGCAATGGGCAATGCCGATCCGCTTGTTGCTAAATACCGTCGCCAACTTTATTCCCTATTGTATTAATTGATTTACAAGCGGTCAGATCTCTGCAAAATTGTGCAAGAAAGTCACCGCTTGTTTGGAGAGAAAAATGACAACAAAACACGCAAAATTATTGATTTTAGGTTCAGGTCCTGCGGGTTATACCGCTGCTGTGTATGCTGCTCGTGCTAATTTAAATCCTGTACTGGTAACAGGTATGCAACAAGGCGGACAGCTGACGACTACCACAGAAATTGAGAATTGGCCGGGTGAATTTGAAGATATGACCGGACCTGATTTAATGGTCAAAATGCAAAAACACGCGGAAAAATTTAATACGGAAATTATCTTCGATCACATCAATAGCGTGGATTTCTCAAAACGTCCATTTACTCTGAAAGGTGATTTTAATACGTTTACTTGTGATGCCTTAATTATTGCAACGGGCGCATCGGCAAAATATTTAGGTTTACCGTCAGAAGAAGCTTATAAAGGGCGTGGCGTATCTGCTTGTGCAACTTGCGATGGTTTCTTTTATCGCAACAAGCCTGTAGCGGTTATCGGCGGGGGCAATACGGCGGTGGAAGAAGCACTTTATCTATCTAACGTAGCATCGGTTGTGCATTTGGTTCACCGTAGAGAGACTTTCCGTAGTGAGAAAATCTTAATTGACCGCCTGATGAAAAAAGTGGCTGAAGGTAAAGTCATTCTTCATACCAATAGTGTGCTTGATGAAGTGATTGGCGATAATATGGGGGTCACGGGTGTGCGTTTGAAATGTACTCAAACTGGTAATGAAGAGCAGGTGACGCTAGATGGTGTTTTTGTAGCAATCGGACACTCACCAAATACGGAAATTTTCAAAGATCAGCTTGAGTTAAAAAATGGCTATATTGTGGTGAAATCTGGTTTAGACGGAAATGCGACAGCTACAAGTGTTGAAGGCGTTTTTGCTGCCGGTGATGTGATGGATCATAACTACCGCCAAGCAATTACCTCGGCAGGAACAGGCTGTATGGCAGCCCTTGATGCAGAGCGTTTTTTAGAAAGCCAAGCTTAATTTATATAACATAAACGAAGCCATTTGTGTGTGTTCACAAATGGCTTTACTTTATAAGTTATCCTTGCTTACATAGATAGTACTAAGTGTGTTGAAATAAAAAATTTCAGTGATATAGATGAACTTATCGGAAAGTCTATGGACTACTTAGGGTAAATAAAATATAGTAAGCAACATTTTATGTCTATTTATTAGATATGGTTCGAAAAGATTAATTTTTGTTTCAAAATGGAAAATGTTATGTCTGAACAACAAGTTGAAAACGTTCAAAATCAAAAAACTGCTTTATCAATCAAAGATGCTATCGCATATTTAGCTGAAAAATTTCCTTTGTGTTTTAGTGTAGAAGGCGAAGCAAAACCTCTTAAAATTGGTTTGTTTCAAGATCTTGCGGTAGCCTTAGAGCATGATGATAAGGTAAGTAAAACTGTTTTACGTCAAACATTACGTGCCTATACAATGAATTGGCGCTACCTACATGCCTGTAAAGAAGGCGCAATGCGTGTTGGATTACAAGGTGAAGAAGCTGGTGTCGTTGATGCAACTCAGGCTGCTCATGCTGCACAGTCATTAGCTGAAGCAAAAGCAGCATATTCAGAACGCCGTGCTCAACAAATTAAAGAAAAACGCAAAGAAGACCGTAAAGCTTTCTTTAAACAAAAGGCACGTGAAGAAAATGCTAAAAAACGTGCAGAGAGAAAAGAGACTCCAAAAGCTTCTTTAGAGAGTCTAGCAGCGTTAGAAAGTAAATTTAGCAAAGGAAAAAAATAGTATACCGCCTTTGTTTATAGGAACAGTATGAAAAAGAGTAAATTATCCGCTGTTTTAGGCTTATGCTTTAGTTCATTTGTGTTGAATGGTGCTTTTGCTGTTGAACCAGAGATGAAAGCATCTGAGCTTATTATTCCAACACCAACAGAGCAACATAGTCTTTCTACAAAACGAGTAACGGCTCGTTTAACACAATCTCATTATCATAAGTTTAAATTAGACGATGAGTTTTCTGCAAAAATCTTTAACCGTTACATCGATTGGCTTGATGGTGCTCATAATACTTTCTTGCAATCTGATATTGATGCGATGAAAGAAAAATATTCGACAAAGTTAGATGATGCATTGTACGAAGGCAAACTTGATATTGCTTTTGAAATGTATGATTTAATGACAAAACGTCGTTATGAACGCTATAAATATGCGTTGTCTTTATTGGATAAGGAACCAGATCTTAAAGCAAACGATCAAATTGAAAACGATCGTGAAAAAGCGGCATTTCCACAAACGACAGCAGAAGCCGATGAACTTTGGAAACAACGTGTTAAGAATGACATCATTAGCCTTTATTTAAAAGATAAAAAATGGTCAGAAATCAAGAAAACGTTGGTCAAACGCTATAATTTAGCGATTCGCCGTTTAACGCAAAATAAAGCTGATGATATTCTTCAAACTTATTTAAATGCTTTTGCTCGTGAAATTGACCCGCATACAAGTTATCTTTCTCCTAGAGCTGCCAAACGTTTCCAAGAGAGCATGAATTTATCTCTAGAAGGCATCGGCGCAACCTTAGAGATGGAAGATGATATTACGAAGATCAAATCACTAGTACCAGGCGCACCAGCCGCAAGAAGTAAGAAAATTAGTGCGGGCGATAAAATTGTCGGTGTAGGACAATCTGCTGATAAGATTGAAGATGTAATTGGTTGGCGACTTGATGATGTCGTCGACAAAATCAAAGGTAAAAAAGGTTCTAAAGTTTATTTAGAAATTGAGCCAGAAAAAGGTGGTAAAACGAAAATTATCACTTTAGTTCGTGATACGGTCCGTTTGGAAGACAGTGCTGCAAAACTGACGATCGATAAAGTTGATGGGAAGAATATTGCGGTAATTAAAATTCCAGGTTTCTATATTGGCTTAACCAAAGATGTCCGTAAGTTATTAGCGGGTATGAAAACGAAAAAAGCAGATGGCCTAATTATTGACTTGCGTGAAAATGGTGGCGGTTCGCTAACAGAAGTCGTGGAATTAACAGGGTTATTCATTAAAGATGGTCCAGTTGTTCAAGTACGTGATGCGTTTAATCGTATTAAAGTCCACGAAGATCCAAGTAATACGATTGAATATAATGGCAATATCATGGTTATGATCAATCGTCATAGTGCTTCAGCTTCGGAGATTTTTGCAGCCGCAATGCAAGATTACAATCGTGCAATTATTGTAGGGCAGACCACCTTTGGTAAAGGTACGGTTCAACAAAGCCGTTCATTAAATATGGTGTACGATCTAGATCAAGAACCATTAGGCTTTATCCAATATACGATTCAAAAATTCTACCGTATTAACGGGGGAAGTACTCAGTTAAAAGGTGTTGATGCAGATATTAACTTCCCTGCAGTAATCAATGCAGAGAAAACAGGGGAAAGCTTTGAAGATAATGCATTGCCTTGGGATAAGATTCCTGCTGCGACTTATAGCGAAACGGGTAAAGCACGAGATGTCGTTGTACAATTAACCGAGAAACATCAAGCGAGAATTACTAAAGATCCTGAATTTATTACATTAAATGAGGATATAGCCATTCGTAAGGAGCGTGATGAGCGTAAATTTACTTCATTAAATCTAGAAGAACGTTTAGCGGAAAACAAAGCTGATGAAGCTAAACGTTTGAAAGATTTAAATGCACGTTTTAAACGTGAAGGCAAAAAGCAGATCAAAGATATCGAACAGTTACCAAAAGATTATGAAGCGCCAGATTTCTTCTTAACAGAAACAGAGAGAATGATGGTAGATTGGTTACAATTTGATAAGAAATAATAATTTCGGTTATAATGCCCACACTTTCAGACCGCGTTACAAGCGGTCTGTTTTATTAAGAGTTTTGCAAATTGGATTTTAAATAATGAAAATAGTTAAGTTTCTACCCTTAGTCGTTTTTTCGAGTATGGCTATTGCTGAGACGACAGTTCCATCTGTAGTTGAATCAGTTCCAGTAGCTACACCTGAAAAAATTGTTAACGAGCCAGTTTTACCCCATTTAAGTTTTGAGGCTCAACAAGCTCGCGCTGCAGAAATGGCTAAGAAGGCAGAATATATTCTTCAGCAGGAGCAAGAAAAACGTATTGCAGCTCAGAAATTAGCAGAAGCTGAAAACCGTATTAGGCAAGAGATCGGTACAAATCAACTTTTATTAAGTAGTACAACAGCTAAAACATACTTGGATAATGATTTTGCGCCTTTATGGCATGATAAGCAGGCTGAAAAGATTTTTTTAAAAGAGTATGCAGCGTTTGTCGCAAGTGGAGTGTCAGCAAAATCAGCAAAAGCGTTACAGCAAATTTTAAATACGAATGAGAGTTTTGCTCGAGATATTTTACTAACAGATAGTTTCTTAGATTATCTCTATTACAATAAAAATGTAGGAAGAAATGCAAATCAATGGCTCTATAATCTTGGAAGCTATGTGACTAAAGCACCAACAGATGCTCAAATTATCTCTTGGGTAAGAGCTTCAAAAAACGGAACTGCAGGGCAATTTGTGGCTAATTTAGTTCCGCGTAACCATATTTATCAAGAAACCGTACAACGTTTATTTGCAATGTCTCCAAATGGAACGGCGAGTAATGCTAAAAAAACAGCGAAAAGTAAAAAAGCGACTAGCACAGAAACTTCAGCTGCTCAATCTCCAACAGGTAGTAGCTCTTTTACAAAATTAGCGTTAAATGCTCAACGTTTACGCTTAATTCCGAGTTTCAATAATGGTTTATTCGTGAATATTCCAAGTTATCAACTTTATTACTTTAGAGATGGTAAATTGGCATTACAATCGAAGGTTATTGTAGGACGTGATGATCGTCGTACGCCTGTCATGTACAGCAAATTAAGTAACGTTGTTGTTAATCCACCATGGAATGTACCAGCAAGTATTAAAAATAAAGATTTAGTACCGAAATTACGCCGTGATCCTGGGTTAGCGGAGAGATTAGGTTATGAAATTATTGATGGTAATGGTAATAAGGTGAATGCAAGAAGCATTGATTGGGCTGCTTACGAAGGTAAAAATAACTTCCCATATCATATTCGTCAGAAAGCAGGCGATGATAGTGCATTAGGTCGTTATAAGTTTAATATGCCAAGCTCTGATGCAATTTATCTACATGATACGCCAAATAAAGGGCTATTTGGAAAAACAGATAGAGCTTTAAGTTCAGGATGTGTTCGTGTTGCGAAAGCAGATGAATTGGCAACTTTGTTATTAACAGAAGCTGGTTGGTCTGAAAGTAAAAAACAGAATGTCCTAGCAAGCAATAAAACAACTTCGGCACCTATTCGTTCAGATAACCCTGTTTATCTTTATTACGTAACATCTTGGGTTGAAGGTGGTAAAGTATATACTTTACCAGACATTTATAAGCTGGATATGAATTTGCCTAAAGTTTCTATTGATTGGGCAAAAGTAAAAAATGTGATTTAGGTCTCAAAATAAAAAATTCCGAGAAATTTTTATAGGTTTCTCGGAACTTTTTCTCTAATCTACTGACTTTACACACTACTGAGTGGTTTATCGTTAATAGTATTAAGGAGAATATTTACGATAAATCATTATCATAAAATAATGAGGATAATTAAATGGAACAGACAAATTTACAAAGACGTAAATGGTTATCTCTAGGAGGTATCATATTAGGCGCAAGTTTGTTACCTAATTTAGCTAGCGCGATAGTCTCAACGCCAAAGCCGATGATTTTACGTTTGCGTAGAGCAAGTACAGGAGAGACATTATCAGCGGGCTATTCTGCAGGAGGGTTTTCTGCAAAGGATCGTTCTCGCCTGAATTATATTATGCGTGATATTTATATTGATCGTGTAAAAAATATAGATCCCCAATTATTTGTCAAATTGACTCAAATCCAATCTCGTCTCGGAGCTCGTAATGCTGAGATTACTATCTTAAGCGGTTATCGTTCGGCACAAACAAATGCAAGATTGCGCCGTCGCAGTAGAGGCGTTGCAAGCAATAGTTATCATATCCTAGGTAAAGCGGTTGATTTTAATATTGCAGGTATTCCGTTAGCTAAAGTTCGTAAAGCAGCAGAAAGCTTGTCTAACGGCGGTGTAGGATATTACCCACGTAGTAATTTTGTTCATGTTGATACTGGACCAGTTAGAACATGGCGTGGTTAATAGCGGTTAGTTTATATGTTTAATTTACAAATTATTCCTGTCAGTGTATTCCAACAAAATTGTTCTGTCGTTTGGGATGAACATAAAAATGCAGTGATTATTGATGCAGGTGATAATGCAGAAGCAATTATTCAATTTGTTGAAGAACAAGCGTTAAACGTTCAAAAACTCTTTATTACACATGGTCATCTTGATCATATTATGGCGGTCGATAAATTAAGGAAGCACTTTTCTGTTGAAGTATTTGGCTCTCATCAAGATGACCAGCCATTATTTGAACAGCTTCCTGATATTTGCCGTAAATATGGGTTACCAGAAGCCCCTAGTTTTTTGCCTGATCATTGGTTGAATGCGGGAGATCGTGTTTCTGTTGGTAATTTGACTTTTGATATTCGTCACTTACCTGGGCATGCACCAGGTCATATTGGTTTTTTTGACTTTGATAATAAGATTGCCTTTAGTGGTGATGTGTTATTTCAAAATAGCATAGGACGCACTGACTTATATAAAGGGGATTTTGATCAGCTCATTCATTCAATCAGAACACAGTTATTTGATTTAGATGATGATTTTATTATTATCCCTGGCCATGGCCCACATACAACTGTTGGGCGAGAAAAGAAAAGTAATCCATTTTTAAAATAATATGAAAAAAATAAAATCCCTACTTATTGTAGCAGCAACCATGATTTTAGTTGCTTGTTCGTCGACGATTAATCCTGAAACTGGTGTTCGTAAAGATCCTTTAGAAGGATTTAATCGAGCTATGTGGAAAGTGAATTATGAGTATCTCGATCCTTATGTCTTAGAGCCTGTTGCAAAAGGTTGGAAAGAGTATGTGCCTAGCCCAATTAAAACGGGATTAGTCAATGTCGCCAATAACCTTGATGAACCGGCAAGCTTTGTGAACCGCTTACTTGAAGGCGAAGGTGAAAAAGCCATGATTCATTTTACTCGCTTTTGGTTTAATACGGTATTTGGGTTAGGCGGTTTAATTGATTTTGCGAGCCTAACGAATGATCTTAAAATTGATAATGGTCGTCGTACATTTGGCGATACGTTGGGTGCTTATGGTGTACCAACAGGTCCTTACGTTATGTTGCCTGGTTATGGTCCAGCAACGCCACGTCAAGATCTTGGTCGTTTAGCGGATACAACCTATCCAGTACTTTCTTTACTCACGACCCCATGGGGAATGGCAAAATATGTTGTTCAAGGTGTCGATTCAAGAGCAAAACTTTTAGGGCAAGAATCTCTATTGAAACAATCTCAAGATCCATATACGACATTTAGGGAAGCGTATTTCCAAAATCTTGAATTTAAAGTGAAAGATGGCAAAACCAATTCAGATGGAAAAGAAATTTTATCTGAAGAAGAGTTAAAAAATATCGACTAATTTAAAGGCTCAGAATCTTATAAATTCTGAGCCTTTTTCTATAACAAGCGGTGAGATCTCAACATTTTTGTGCAACTGCTACATAATAGCGCAAAAAAAGAATGAAATCTTACCGCTTGTTAGCATTATGCTGAGAGAATTTGGCGGACTCGCTCAAGATCTTCTGCAGTATCTACGCCTACTTGCGGTGCTTCTTTGGCAAGTTCAAGGTGGATTTTTTCACCGTTCCACAATGCTCTTAATTGTTCGAGAGATTCTAATTGCTCTAGTGCGGTTGGCTCCCAAGCAACATATTGTTTCACAAAGCCTGCTTTATAAGCATAGATACCAATATGGCGAAGGTAGTTTTGTTGCTGTACAAAGGTATCGTCGCAATCGGCAAAGTGGTCTCGGGCAAAAGGAATAGATGCACGGGAGAAGTAAAGTGCCATACCATTTTTATTGGTTAATGTTTTAACTACATTTGGATTAAATAGCTCTTCTTTAGTCATCAATTTAACGGCAAGGGTTGCCATATTCACTTGATGTTTCTCCAAATTTTCAGCGACTTGAGCCACAATAACAGGGGGAATAAGGGGTTCATCGCCTTGGATATTTACGATGACTTCATCATCAGCAATCCCCATTTTTTCAATCACTTCAGCTAAACGCTCTGTACCTGAATTATGTTTATCGGACGTTAAGCAAACTTCTGCGCCAAATCCTTTTGCCACTTGTTCAATTTCAATATGATCGGTCGCAATAATCACTCGGCTTGCCCCAGCTTGCTGTGCTTTTTCCCAAACGTGTTGAATCATAGGTTTACCGACGATATCTAATAGTGGTTTACGGGGTAAACGTGTAGATGCATAACGAGCGGGAATAATAACGGTAAAACGCATAATCTCTCCTAAATTCTTGAAATGTCAAATTTGGATAAATCTATCAAGTTAGGCGTACCATAAAATGCACTCAACGCTTGGCGTAGTTGTTCTGCACGTTTTGGTAAACCTTTTTCAGCATAAATTTTAACTTGATTGTAAACGGCTTGTTTAAAGGCAGAGTTATCGCCCGCATTGCCTGTTAGGTTGTCTGCACTTGCAAAATAGCGGAAATTAGCTGCAGTGGCGAGAATCCATTCGATTGCTTGGGGTTTCACTTCGACTTGCTCAAATTCACGCTGACGCTCTGCGGAACGTCCGTCAGGTTCATACCAATAGCCGAAATCTTCTAATTTACGGCGTTCAGTTCCTGCAACTAACCAATGTGCGATTTCGTGTAATCCGCTGCTGTAAAATCCATGGGCAAATAAAATTACATTATATGGGCGTTCGCTTTTTACATTGCCTTCATCGATAAAGGCGGGTAAATAGATAGGATAATCGTCTCCCCGTTCGAGTCGAGTGTTATAGCTTTGCGCAAAACAACTATCAAAAATACGAATTAAATCTTCGTAGTCGTGTTCATTCTGATTCATTGTGATTACTTCATGTAGGTAACAAAAGGGGTAATATCTTCAGTTTGGCTTGCCATGGTAATTTCATCGGCATCGGCAGGTGAGCCAATCATAACTAAAGAAACAATTTGATCTTGCTCTCGACATCCAAAGGCTTGTCGTAGCGATGCGCCATTGACCCATTTATTTGTGATCCAACAGGTTTCAAACCCTTGGGCATTTGCGGCGAGTTGCATCGCATAGGTTGCACAGCCTGCAGTAACTACTTGCTCCCAAGCGGGTACTTTAGGCAAATCTTTTTCAATTTTAGCCACAACAGCAATCATCATTGGCGCTCGGTTTGCTAGTTTTTCTGCTTTTGCTAAGCCTTCTTCGCCCATATCAAATTCTTGAGCCGTCTCCAGTAAACAGCGACGGAAAGTCTCCATACCGCTTTTTTCAATCACGATGAAGTGATAAGGCTTTAAGCGACCGTGATCAGGCGCACGAAGTCCCGCTTTTAAAATAGTATCAAGTTGTTCAGATGTTGGCACACCGTTTCCAAATTTTTTGCTAGAACGGCGACGTTGTAGTAAATCTAACGTTTCCATTGAGAATCCCTCTTATTAAAAATCTTTAAAAGAATAGCATATTTTAGGCTTATACGCCCTGTTTTCTTTATGGCATTTTGAGATGGATTGGGGCGATAGTACTCGATAAAAATTGTTAATAATTCATAAAACAGTCATATTCTAATGAAATAATCTGGATGAGCTAAATACTCACATTTAGGGATTGAGCTTGTTTTTATGATTCTGCTTAAAATAATTAAATTTTAGTGCATTTTATGGTAGCGTATTGCCGATATTATTCTTCTAAGGAAAAGTTATGTTACGTCTTTTAAAAGGTATTTATCAGATCTTTCGTTGTATTCGAGAGCTAGTATTAAGCATCTTTTTTATTCTGTTTGTTTTAGTCTGTTTTGCACTTACAGCCTTATTAGCAACGGATCCTCAAGGACAGAAGAGAGAAATTCCCTTTGAGAAAGGGGCTTTAACGCTCAATTTAGATGGCTATCTTGCGGATAATCATGATGAATTTGGCGATTTTAATCGCTTTATTCGTTCTGAATTAGGCGGAAGTGATGAACCAATGAAAATTTCCACTTTTGATGTGGTAAGAGCGATTAATAAAGCAAGAAAGGATGAAAAAATTACAGGGCTTGTTCTTGATTTAACCTATTTTACAGGTGGCGATATTCCGTCTCTTTCTTTTGTTGGCAATGAGATTGAACGTTTTAAACAATCGGGTAAGCCGGTGATCGCCATTGGCGAAGCTTATTCTCAAAAACAATATTATCTTGCCAGTTACGCAGATAAAATCTATTTAAACAAAGCGGGTTTTGTGGATTTACACGGGTTGAGCTATTCCAATCTCTATTTCAAATCGCTATTAGATAAAATTGAAGCAGTACCACATATTTTCCGAGTAGGCACTTATAAATCAGCCGTTGAACCCTTTTTACGTGATGATATGTCACCCGAAGCCAAAGAGAATGCTCAACTTTGGTTAAATAAACTTTGGGCAAAATTTAGCGAAGAGATTGCTAAAAATCGTGGTATTCAAGCCAAAGATATTGTGCCAGAGCCAAGCCGTTTACTTCAACAGTATAAAGAGATAAAAGGCGATGATGCGCAATATGCCTTAAAGCAAAACTGGGTGACAGAGTTATCTACTTATAAACAAATTCGAGAGATGCTTATTGCTCAATTTGGCGAAGATATCGATGGCAACTACAACAGCATTGATTTCCTTGATTATTCAGCAACGTTATCTGACAGGTTTGATGTATCAGGCGAAAATAAAATTGCGGTTATTAATGTGGAAGGTGCTATCGTTTTAGGCGAGAGTGATGAGGAAGTCGCAGGCAGTGATACTATCATCAAACTATTGCGAGATGCTCGAGAAGATACCAATGTCGATGGGGTGATTTTACGGATTAATAGCCCCGGCGGAAGTGCGATGGCATCAGAGCTTATCCGTCAAGAAGTGGAAGATTTACAGCAAGCAGGCAAGCCTGTTGTGGCATCTATGGGCGGTATGGCGGCATCAGGCGGCTATTGGATTGCAGCAACTAGTGATAAAATTATTGCTAGCCCGACAACCTTAACGGGTTCTATAGGTATTTTCGGCTTGTCCGTCAGTTTTGAAAAAACGGCGAAAAATTTAGGCGTGAGTGAAGATGGCATTGCGACTTCTCCTTTAGCGCAACAAACGGCATTGAAACCGCTTTCAAAAGAACAGGCTGAAATGATTCAAATCAGTATTGAACATGGGTACGATCGTTTTCTTGAGTTAGTGAGCAAAGGGCGCAAGATGACGAAGACGGAAGTAGACAAAGTGGCTCAAGGTCAAGTCTGGCTAGGTGAAACTGCGCTCGAAAAAGGGCTTGTAGATGAGCTAGGTGATTTTAATACCGCTTATGTCGCCGTGAGCGAATTGATTAATCAGAAACGCAAAGCCGAAGGCAAATCAGAAATTCAAGGGTTTAAAACGCAATGGTTTATTGATGAGCCAAGTGACTTATTAGGGCAAGTAATGCGTGATTTTAAACTAAATATGAAAGTGAAACTGATTTCATGGCTAGAATTGCCTTTCAGTCAGCAGACCAAACAGCAACTTGGCACACTTTCACGCTTTAATGATCCAAAGCAGAGCTACCTTTACTGTTTAAATTGTGGAACGGTGAATTAACAAGCGGTGAGATCTTATCCATTTTTTACAAATTACTTAGGACACTGAAATAGGTGTCCTATAAAATAGATAATTTATAGGCTTGAGCATTGCAAAAGAGACTTTAGCCCTTTAAACTTCTCAACTCATTTTTTATTTTAAAAAGTAACGGCGATGACAGATACAACTCTTTCTTTAGGACAGCAACTCAAACATGCTCGTGAAGCATTAAACTTAACCATTGATGACGTTGCTCAAAAAACAAATCTTAAGAAAAACCATATTGACTCCCTTGAAAATGATATTTTCATTTTACAAAACGTACCGCCAGCCTTTGTTCGTGGCTATGTGAGAAATTATGTGCGTTTTTTACGTTTACCTGAAGAGCTGATTGGCACGGTGAACTATGGTGAAGTCACTATTCCAAAAGAGGTGAAAAAAGCGGCACCAATTCCTGTCAAAAATCAGAAATCACAAACTCGTTGGGTGAAAGGCTTAACGTGGTTAGTGCTTTTAGGCGCGGTTGGTATGACATTAGCTTGGTGGTGGCAAGAACATCAAAAAGATCAAGCAAGTCGCGATCAATTAATTGTCAATACAGCTGAAACCCAAGTTACAGAAACGACTAAACCTGCAGAAAATAGTGTGGCGTTAAATGTATCAACAACACCTACCACACAAACTAATGAGACGGTTTCTCCGACTGTCGCTCAAACAACGGCTACAACAACAGAAATCTCTGCTACGCCAGTAGTAGAAACAACAGTGAGTCAATCTGTTGAACCAGTAAAAACAGAAGAAGTTAAAGTTGAAGCACCTGCTACTCCAGTGGTGGAAACTCAAGCTCAAGTAGAGCAACCAGTTAATGTGTTACAGCAAACAGCGACAACAGAGACAAATACAACTGAGACACAGGCAGAGCAACCACAAGTCGCTATTAATGAAGAATTACGTATTGAGATTACAGGATCAGAGAGCTGGATCACGGTACGTGGTGCTAAAAATAAACGTCTTGCAGAAAAACTTTATAAATCAGGTGAAGTATTAAGTTTCAACGATAACGAACAATATCGTTTAACCATTGGCGCTCCTGCCAATGTGAAAATTTACTATAAAGGACAATTAGTGCCACTCAAAGTAGATGGTCGTGTTGCCCGTTTCAAATTACCTTTAGCGAATTAATATGTTAAAAGAACCACCTATTCAACGTCGTCAATCGACCAAAATTTATGTCGGGAAAGTGCCTGTGGGGGGCGATGCACCGATTGCTGTTCAATCTATGACCAACACTCGCACCACTGATGTGGAAGCGACAGTGGCACAAATCAAAGCTCTCGAACGTGTTGGGGCGGATATTGTGCGTGTCTCCGTGCCGACAATGGACGCAGCGGAAGCCTTTAAATTGATAAAACAGCAGGTGAACGTACCGCTTGTGGCGGATATTCACTTTGACTACCGTATCGCCTTGAAAGTGGCGGAATATGGTGTCGATTGTTTGCGGATCAATCCAGGCAATATCGGCAAAGAAGAGCGTATTCGTGCGGTGGTCGATTGTGCCAGAGATAAAAATATCCCGATCCGTATCGGTGTAAACGCAGGTTCTTTGGAAAAAGATATTCAAGAGAAATTTGGCGAGCCAACGCCTGAAGCCTTGTTAGAGTCAGCACTTCGCCACGTTGAGATCTTAGATCGTTTGAACTTCGATCAATTTAAAGTAAGCGTAAAAGCGTCCGATGTCTTTTTAGCGGTCGAATCTTACCGCTTGTTAGCCAAAGCGATCAAACAGCCGATCCACTTAGGGATCACCGAAGCAGGCGGTGCAAGAGCAGGTGCGGTGAAATCGGCGATTGGCTTAGGATTATTGCTGTCTGAAGGGATCGGCGATACCTTGCGTGTCTCCCTTGCGGCAGATCCTGTGGAAGAAATCAAAGTCGGTTTCGATATTCTCAAATCGCTACGTATCCGCTCTCGTGGGATCAACTTTATCGCTTGCCCGACTTGCTCTCGCCAAGAGTTTGACGTTATCGGCACGGTCAATGCCCTTGAGCAACGTTTGGAAGACATTATCACCCCGATGGACGTTTCGATTATCGGCTGTGTGGTAAATGGACCAGGTGAAGCCTTAGTTTCCGATCTTGGTGTAACTGGATCGAATAAAATGAGCGGTTTCTACCTTGACGGCGTTCGCCAAAAAGAGCGTTTCGATAACGATAAATTGATTGACCAACTCGAAGCGAAAATCCGTGCGAGAGTCGCAGAACAGCACAATCGTATTGATATTACTCAAGTTTAATGTTAAGAAGTTAGGAAAGCACAATGAAAATCGCCGTTTTTAGTACCAAAAATTATGATCGCAAATACCTCGAATTGGTGAATGTGAAATACCATTTCCAAATTGAGTTTTTCGATTTTATGTTGAATGAACGCACCGCAAAAATGGCGGAAGGCTGTGATGTGGTCTGTATTTTTGTGAACGATGACGGCAGTCGCCCTGTGCTAGAAAAATTAGCAAAAGTTGGGGTGAAAATGATCGCTTTGCGTTGTGCGGGGTTCAATAATGTGGATATTCAGGCGGCAAAAGAGCTTGGTATTCAAGTGGTGCGAGTGCCTGCTTATTCGCCTGAAGCGGTGGCAGAACATACCGTCGGCTTGATGCTAACCTTAAACCGCCGTATTCACCGTGCTTATCAGCGTACCCGTGAAGCTAACTTCTCACTAGAGGGCTTAACGGGCTTTAATATGCATAATCGTACTGTTGGCGTAATCGGCACAGGCAAAATCGGGATTGCGACAATGCGAATTTTAAAAGGCTTTGGTATGCATATTTTGGCTTACGATCCCTTTAAAAATCCTGCGGCAGAAGAACTTGGTGCAGAATATGTGAGCCTTGATGAGCTTTATGCTCGCTCCCACGTGATTACGCTACATTGCCCTGCAACGCCTGAAAACTATCACCTACTCAATAAAACGGCATTCGATAAAATGAAAGACGGTGTGATGATCATCAACACCAGTCGTGGTTCGTTAATTGATACACCTGAAGCGATTGAAGCCTTAAAACGCCGTAAAATCGGTGCTTTAGGTATGGACGTTTATGAGAATGAACGCGATCTTTTCTTTGAAGATAAATCAAACGAAGTGATTTTAGATGATGTGTTCCGCCGCCTTTCTTCTTGCCACAATGTGCTTTTAACAGGACATCAGGCGTTTTTAACGGAAGAAGCGTTAATGAACATTTCAGATACGACATTGCATAATATTGATTGTTTACATCGCAATGTGCCTTGTGAAAATGCAGTGAATTAATGGTTTGTGGACACACGCAGTGTGTCCCTACACTCAACCTGATTAATTGGTAGGGACACACTGCGTGTGTCCGTAATAAAAGGAATAATATGTCAAAAACAATTCAAGCCTTACGCGGAATGAATGATCTTTCCCCAACCGAAACACCGTTGTGGCAATGGGTGGAAGCGAATATCCGTGATACTTTTGCCAGCTATGGCTATACCGAAATGCGTAGTCCGATTATGGAGTCCACCGACCTATTCAAACGTGGCGTGGGTGAAGCAACGGATATCGTTGAAAAAGAGATGTTTACTTTTACTCGTAGCGAAGAAGCGGGGGAAAGTTTTACCCTACGTCCTGAAGGTACTGCAGGTTGCGTGCGTGCGGCGATTGAACACGGTTGGATTTACAATCAAGAACAGCGTTTGTGGTACATCGGTCCGATGTTCCGCTATGAGCGTCCGCAAAAAGGGCGTTATCGTCAATTTCACCAAGCAGGCGTGGAAATTTTCGGTATTCCAAATGCGGAAGCGGACGCAGAGCTAATCGTTCTCACCGCTCGTTTATGGGAAAAACTCGGTATTCGTGAACACGTGACTTTACAGCTGAACTCTATCGGCGGTTTGGAAGTACGTACTCGCTACCGTGAAGCCTTAGTCGCCTTTTTACAAAACCACTTGGACGTGTTAAAGCAAGATCCTGACAGCGAACGCCGTTTAACCACCAACCCGTTACGTATTTTAGATACCAAAAATCAAGCGTTACAAGCGGTATTAAACGATGCTCCGAAACTGCACGATTTCTTAGATGACGAGTCCAAAGCACACTTTGCAAGACTTTGTTCAATCCTTGATGAAATGGGCATTGCTTACGAAGTGAACCAAAAATTAGTGCGTGGTTTGGATTACTACAACAAAACCGTATTTGAATGGGTGACGACAGCGTTAGGTGCACAAGGCACGGTCTGCGGCGGCGGTCGTTACGATGGCTTAGTGGCTCAACTTGGCGGACACGCTACTGAAGGTGTAGGCTTCGCAATGGGCTTAGAGCGTTTGGTGCTGTTGGTTCAAGAAGTCAATCCGAATGTACAGTTGCCACGAGCGGTCGATATTTATGTGGTACATTCTGGTGACGGCACAACGGCTGCAGCATTCCGTTTAGCTGAAACCTTACGCAATGCCTTTCCACAGCTTCGCACAATGTTGCATACAAGCGGTGGGAATTTCAAAAAACAATTCAAACGTGCCGATAAATCAGGGGCGAAAATTGCCCTTGTATTAGGGGAAAGCGAAGTGGCGGAGCAAACGGTGGTGGTCAAGGATCTGTTTGGAGAAGTCGAGCAAATCACCCTTGCCCAAGCAGATTTAATTAATGAATTAACCAAACGTTTTGCATAACGTTTGTACATAAACAGGAGCAATAATGAGCGATTATTTGAATAAAACTGAAGAACAGCAGTTTGAAGAAGCGAAAAGTTGGTTTAAACAAAATGGTACGCCGATTGTAGTGACAATCTTCTTAGTGGCTGCAGCGACATTTGGCTGGAACTACTGGCAAAAACATCAAATTGAAGTAGCTCAAACCACATCAGCAAGCTATCAACAAGTAATGGAAAGCTATTTGCAAGATCCAACGAAAAACGCACCGCTTGTACAAAAATTTATTGCAGACAATAAAGAGTCAAGCTATGCGGTGTTTGCTCAACTGGAAGAAGCCAAACAGACCGCAGAAAAAGGCGATTTTGCTACAACCAAAACCTTGCTTAAACAAGCCTTAGGTTCAACGACAGATGCCACATTACAAAACGTGATCCGTTTTCGCTTAGCGACGGTGGATTACCAACTCAAAGCCTACGATGAAGCCCTTACAACCCTTGCACAAATTAAAGATACCGCTTGGGACTTCCGTAAACAGCTACTCACAGGCGACTTACTTGTAGCCAAAGGCGATAAAACCGCAGCGAAAAGTGCTTACGAACAAGCTAAAGAGAAAGTTAGCGAAGGCGATAAGATGTTAATCGATATTCGGTTAAATAATCTATAATCAATAAAAAGGACTGCTAAGCAGTCCTTTTTTGTGAACTAGATCGCATAAATGTGATTTATATTTTACATTTTTAGCAAATAAGGCGTAAAATATAGATGTCTTATATCACATTTATGAGGTCTTTATGAACTATTCATTACTACTTAGTCAAATCAAAGAAGAACTATTCAGCGGCTGGAAGCCGTTTGAAGTTATTTGGCTTTTTCTCTTTATTGCAGCCCAAGTGGGTGTCTATATCCATTCGCCTGATTCCCTATTAGGCATGATCGCAGGTATTTCAGGTTTAATCTGCGTGGTGTTCGTGAGTAAGGGGAAAATCAGTAACTATTTCTTTGGATTGATTTTTGCTTATAGCTATTTCTATGTCTCTTGGGGAGCTAATTTCCTTGGTGAGATGAACACTACACTCTATGTCTATATCCCAGCTCAATTTATCGGTTATTTCCTTTGGAAACAAAATATGCAGAAAGCGGAAGGAAGTGATGCGGTTATTGCAAAATCATTAAGCATTAAAGGTTGGATTTTCCTTGCAGCATTTATTACAGTGGGGACGTTATTACTCGTTCAAGCTTTAAATGCAGCAGGTGGTAGCTCTACTGGGCTTGATGGATTAACGACGATTATTGTTGTAGCAGCGCAAGGCTTAATGTTATTACGTTATCGTGAGCAATGGTTACTTTGGATTGCATTGAATATTCTTTCCATTATTCTTTGGGCAGAAAATCCATCAATGTATATTATGTATTCAGCCTATTTATTAAATTCACTGTACGGTTACTATAACTGGACAAAACTTCAAAAAGCTTAAAGAAAATCTCTTATAAATCAAAGGTTGAGTCTTCTCAACCTTTCTTTTTTCCGTTATTCTTTGCACAATTTTTTTCTCTTAAATAATACTTTGCAACTGACATTACCTATTCATCAAGTAGATGATGAAACTTTCGATAATTTTTATGCTGAAAATAGCTTGTTGCTGTTGGATTCGTTACGTCAAAATTTTGATAACGTACAACAGCCCTTTTTCTATATTTGGGGGAATAAGAGTAGTGGTAAAAGCCATCTATTAAAGGCGGTAAGTAATCACTATTTATTGAATCAGCAATCGGCAACCTATATACCTTTAGAGAAATCTCGCTATTTTGGGCCTACAGTTTTAGATAATGCAGATCAGCTTGATGTAGTCTGCTTAGATGATGTACATGCTGTGGCAGGCGATGATGAATGGGAGTTAGCGATTTTCAATCTATTCAACCAAATTCGGGAACAACAAGGATTATTTAGTCAAGGGAGAAAAACGTTATTACTGATTAGTGCAAATTGTCCGCCACATCAATTGGCTATTCATTTGCCAGATCTTCGCTCTCGTTTAACTTGGGGGGAAGTGTATCATTTAAACGACCTAAATGATGAACAGAAACAGATTATTCTTCAGCGTAATGCACAAAATAAAGGTTTGGAACTTTCAGATGATGTGACAAGTTTTCTGTTGAAACGCTTAGATCGTGATTTACAAGTTTTGATCAATAAATTAGATATTTTGGATCAAGCTTCATTACAAGCACAGCGTAAGCTAACACTTCCTTTTGTCAAAGAAATTTTAGGATTATAAAATGAATCAACTTTCACTAATAAATATCGCCTGTGAGCGAGGTGAAACAAGGTTGTTTGAAGGCTGTTCACTCTCCATTTCTAGCGGACAATGGTGGCAAATTGAAGGGCATAATGGGATTGGTAAAACCAGTCTGCTACGGATTTTAGCGGGATTATCTGTGGCAGCAGAAGGGGAAGTGCAGTGGAACGGTGAGAAAATCCAACAACAACGAGATGAATATTACGCTAATTTGTTCTATTTAGGGCATTATGCAGGTATTAAGCCAGAACTGACCGCTTGGGAAAACTTACGTTTTTATCAGAAAATTCAAGGCTTACCGTTAGATGATGAAACCTTGTGGAATGCGTTGAGCAAGGTGTCGTTGATTGGGCGAGAAGATTTGCCTTGTTCGCATTTATCGGCAGGGCAACAACGCCGTGTGGCATTGGCGAAGTTATGGCTCACACAAGCAACCCTGTGGATTTTAGACGAACCTTTTACGGCGATTGATAAAAAAGGTGTTGCCGAATTGATTGGACATATTGAACAACATTGCGAAAAAGGCGGCATGGTGATTTTTACTAGTCACCAAACTGCTGAAAGCGATAAAGTACAGGTATTATCGTTAGATCCGTTTAAGGTGTAAGAACATGATTTTATTAACCATTATCCAACGAGAATTAACTATCGCATTTCGTAAACCTGCGGAAATTTTAAACCCACTGTGGTTTTTCTTGATTATTATCACCATGTTTCCACTTTTAATGGGTCCAAACCCTGAATTACTCGCTAAAATAGCTTCAGGTACAGCATGGGTAGCGGCAGTACTTTCGGCGTTACTCTCTTTTGAGCGTTTATTTCGTGATGATTATTTAGATGGTTCTTTAGAACAAATGATGTTACTGCCTATTGGTTTACCACAAGTTGCTTTAGCCAAAGTGATCGCTCACTGGTTATTAACCGGGTTGCCATTAATTTTACTTTCACCCATCACCGCTATTTTACTTTCCCTTGAAACAGAAGTATGGTGGGCATTAGTGTTAACATTGTTATTAGGCACGCCAATTTTAAGTTGCTTGGGCGCGATTGGTGTAGCACTGACTGTTGGGCTACGAAAAGGCGGAACTTTACTTAGTTTATTGATTTTACCGCTCTTTTTACCTGTGTTAATTTTTGCTGCTGCAGTATTAGAAGCCTCAACCTTAAACGTTGGCTATACGGGGCAGTTGGCGATTTTAGGCGCAATGCTGACATTAGCATTAACCTTTTCACCTTTTGCGATTGCAGGGGCATTACGGGTTAGCTTGCAGTAACAAGCGGTCAGATTAAGAGAATTTTTTGCAATTATTGGAGTTTTTATGTGGAAATGGTTACACCCTTACGCAAAATCTGAAACACAATACCATTTGCTAGGGAAACTACAGCCTTGGCTTGCTGTGTTGAGTTTTTTGTTACTTTCGGCAGCCTTCATTATTGGGCTAGGGTTTGCACCAAAGGATTACCAGCAAGGCGATAGCTATCGCATTATTTTTATTCATGTTCCCGCTGCGATTTGGTCAATGGGCGTTTATGGCTCAATGGCGGTGGCGGCCTTAATCGCAGCCGTTTGGCAAATTCGCCAAGCTCATCTTGCGATGATTTCTATGGCTCCCATCGGCGCAGTATTTGCTTTCCTCTCTCTTGCCACTGGGGCGATTTGGGGTAAACCGATGTGGGGAACTTGGTGGGTTTGGGACGCTCGTTTAACCTCAGCTTTGGTTCTGTTTTTCTTATATCTAGGCGTAATGGCACTCTATTCTGCTTTCCAAGATAAAAATACAGGAGCAAAAGCCGCAGGAGTGTTATCAATGGTAGGCGTGATTAATTTACCGATTATTCACTTCTCGGTTGAATGGTGGAACACCTTACACCAAGGCGCAACCATCACTAAATTCGATAAACCTTCTATGGCAACAGAAATGCTCACTCCGTTATTGTTAGCTATTTTCGGCTCAATGATTTTTATGATTTGGTTAAGTATTGTGCGTTATCGCAGTGCCTTATTACAAGATGAACGCAAGCGTCCTTGGGTAAAAGCGTTGGCAAAATAAGGGTATAGGAGAGAAAAATGACATTTCAATTTGCATCTATCAGCGATTTTTTTGCCATGGGCGGCTATGGTTTTTATGTATGGCTTTCTTATGGATTAACGTTTTTAGCGGTTGGTTTATTAGTTTGGCAAAGTAAAAGAGAGATTCGTCAAACCTTGCAATTGGTTAAAAAAGAGCAGGCTAGGGAGAGTCAACAAAATAACAAGCGGTCAGATACGGTATAGATGTTGTAAAGGTAGGTTTATCCCTACCTTTTCTTTTTGTTAAAAATATGTGACATAATTCACAAATAATGAATTTGATTGTTTTAATAAATTACTGTTTTGATAAACTAAATTAATATATTTCCATATGTTATTTTATTTGTGGGGGCGTTATGTCAGCAACAAACCAATCATCAAATCCAGTAACAAGAAATGGGCTTATCCTATTATTTGATATTGTGCTCTTTTTTGTTTTATTAAATACATTACCTTTTGATCCTGCAGCTAGTAAAGGTTTGGCATTACTTGTCTTCGTTGCTATTTTATGGCTTACCGAAGCTTTACATGTGACTGTTACAGCTTTGCTTGTTCCTGTCCTTGCGATAGGATTAGGTCTCGTTAAGTCTAAAGAAGCACTGAGTGCTTTTGCAGATCCAACTATTTTCCTATTCTTTGGTGGCTTTGCTCTTGCTACAGCACTACATATTCAAGAGCTAGATCGTCTCATTGCAAATAAAATTATGGCAATGGCAAAGGGAAAATTATCGGTTGCAATTATCTATCTCTTTTCTGTAACCGCATTCCTGTCTATGTGGATGAGTAATACTGCGACAGCAGCCATGATGCTACCGCTTGCGATGGGTATTTTAAGTAAATTAGATAAAAATGCTCACCATAACACCTATGTTTTTGTGCTATTAGGGATTGCCTATAGTGCAAGTATCGGTGGTATGGGAACACTAGTCGGTAGCCCACCAAATGCAATTGTTGCATCTCATCTTAATTTAACCTTTGCGGACTGGTTGAAATATGGCTTGCCGATTATGTTTATCCTAATGCCATTAATGATTGCAACGCTTTATGTTGTATTCAAACCAAAATTTGATGTCACATTTGAACATAGCTTTGAAAAAATTGAATTAAACCGCGATCGTATTATTACCTTATCCATTTTTGGATTAATTGCGATTTGTTGGGTTTTCGGTGACAAGTTAAACCCGATTATTTCAGGCATACTTGGCTTACAAGGTAAAATTGGCAGTTTTGATAGTATCGTTGCTCTTTGTGCTGCGGTGTTAATTTGTATTACAAAAGTGGCATCTTGGGATGATATTCAAAAAAATACCGAATGGGGTGTATTAATGCTCTTTGGTGGCGGTTTGACACTAAGTGCGGTACTTGGCCAAACTGGGGCAAGTAAAGTAATGGCTGATGGTATCGTGTTCTTAATTGAGGGCGGTCATTTCTATCTCATTGGTTTATTGGTAGCAACTTTTATTATTTTCTTAACCGAATTTACATCAAATACGGCAAGTGCCGCATTGTTAGTACCAATCTTTATTTCTATTGCACAAGCATTAAATATGCCACCTGTTGGTTTAGCGTTAATCATCGGTTTAGGTGCATCTTGTGCCTTTATGTTACCAGTGGCAACACCACCAAATGCGATTGTCTTTGGTACAGGGCAAATCAAACAGAGCGAAATGGTCAAAGCAGGTTTCTGGCTTAACATTATCTGTATCTTTGTTATTGCGACAGTGGGCTATTTCTTCTGGCTATAGTAGCGTATTTAAATGGAATGCAAGCGGTCACTTTGTGGCCGCTTTTTGCATATTTCTTTCAGATGATGGAAATGTTTCTAAAAAAGTGATGTCGAACAAAAAGATTTATTTTATTTTATAAAGAAATTCGTAAGATTAGCGAATAATTTGATCTACATTATCCCAAATGTAATTGAAACTGATATAATCACTCTGTTTTTTATTTTTGAAAATCAAAAGAGGAACTAACTATGTCCGTTAAAAAAATGGCAGATCTTGATCTTGCAGGTAAACGCCTTTTCATCCGTGCAGACCTTAACGTACCAGTGAAAGATGGCAAAGTGACATCTGATGCTCGTATTCGTGCAACCATTCCAACCTTAAAATTAGCCTTACAAAAAGGGGCTAAAGTAATGGTTACTTCACACTTAGGTCGTCCAACAGAAGGCGTATTTGAAGAAGCAAACTCTTTACAACCTGTGGTCGATTACTTAAATGCGTCAGATTTAGGTGTGCCAGTCCGTTTAGTACGTGACTATTTAGATGGCGTTGATGTGCAAGAAAACGAAATCGTGGTACTTGAAAACGTGCGTATTAACAAAGGTGAGAAGAAAAACGATCCTGAGCTTGCGAAAAAATATGCCGCACTTTGTGATGTATTCGTAATGGACGCATTTGGTACGGCTCACCGTGCTGAAGGCTCAACTTACGGCGTAGCAGAATATGCACCAGTTGCTTGTGCAGGTCCATTATTAGCGGCAGAGTTAGACGCTTTAGGTAAAGCATTAAAAGAGCCACAACGTCCAATGTTAGCGATTGTTGGTGGTTCAAAAGTTTCTACTAAATTAACTGTTTTAGACAGCTTATCAAAAATCGCTGACCAATTAATCGTAGGCGGCGGTATCGCAAATACGTTCATTGCGGCTGAAGGTCACAATGTAGGTAAATCTTTATACGAAGCAGATTTAATCCCTGAAGCACAACGTTTATCAAAAGCAACGAACATTCCTGTTCCTGTGGACGTGCGTGTTGGTGCGGAGTTCTCTGAAACAGCCCCTGCAACACACAAAGCAGTAAGTGAAGTGACTGCAGAAGATTCTATCTTCGATATCGGTGATAAATCAGCAGAAGAATTAGCTGAAATTATCCGCAATGCAAAAACAATCCTTTGGAATGGTCCAGTTGGTGTGTTTGAGTTCCCTAACTTCCGTAAAGGTACAGAAGTGGTTGCACAAGCTATCGTTGATGCAACGGCAAACGGTGCGTTCTCAATCGCAGGTGGCGGTGATACCTTAGCAGCAATCGATATGTTTGGTATCGCAGATAAAATCTCTTACATCTCAACAGGTGGCGGTGCGTTCTTAGAATTTGTAGAAGGCAAAGTGTTACCAGCGGTTGAAATTTTAGAGAAACGTGCAAACGGTTAATTAAAATCTCTTTGCCTAGGGCTTACGCCCTAGGTTAAGCATAAGTCAGCTCCGCTGGAGCTGTATTGAGCTACGTAGTAGCTCATTTATGCGTAACCCACGGCGTGTAGCCGTGGGGAATATCAAAAAATTCAAATATAGAAGGAAAACCAAAATGGCAAAATTATTAGACATCGTAAAACCAGGTGTAGTAACAGGTGATGACGTTCAAAAAATCTTTGCTTATGCAAAAGAACACAACTTCGCACTTCCAGCAGTAAACTGTGTGGGCTCTGACTCTGTAAATGCTGTATTAGAAACGGCAGCTCGTGTGAAAGCACCCGTTATCGTGCAATTCTCAAATGGCGGTGCGCAATTCTATGCAGGTAAAGGCATTAAACCAGCATCAGGTGCTCGTGCAGACGTATTAGGTGCAGTTGCAGGTGCAAAACACGTTCACGAATTAGCGAAAGAGTACGGTGTACCCGTGATTCTTCACACTGACCACGCAGCGAAAAAATTACTTCCGTGGATTGACGGTATGTTAGAAGCAGGTGAAAAACACTTTGCAGAAACAGGTCGCCCATTATTCTCTTCTCACATGATTGACCTTTCAGAAGAACCAATTGAAGAAAACATGGAAATCTGTAAAGAATACCTTGCGCGTATGAGCAAAATCGGTATGACCCTTGAGATCGAAATCGGTATCACGGGCGGTGAAGAAGATGGCGTGGACAACAGCGATGTTGATGAATCACGTTTATACACCCAACCAGAAGACGTATTATTCGTTTACGATTCATTGAACCCAGTAAGCCCACGTTTCACCGTTGCTGCAGCATTCGGTAACGTACACGGCGTTTACAAACCAGGTAACGTGAAATTAAAACCATCTATCTTAGGTGCATCACAAGAGTTCGTTTCTAAAGAGCGTAATCTTCCTGCGAAATCAATCGACTTCGTATTCCACGGCGGTTCAGGTTCTTCACAAGAAGAGATCCGTGAAGCAATCAGCTACGGTGCAATCAAAATGAACATCGACACCGATACACAATGGGCATCTTGGGAAGGTATCTTAAACTACTACAACGCAAACAAAGATTACTTACAAGGTCAATTAGGTAACCCAGAAGGTCCTGATTCACCAAATAAAAAATACTACGATCCACGTGTTTGGTTACGTAAAATGGAAGAATCTATGTCTAAACGCTTAGAGCAATCTTTCATTGACTTAAACTGTGTTGATGTATTGTAATTCGCAAAACTTTGCGTAAAAAAGACCGCTTGTAAAAGCGGTCTTGTTTTATGAAACGTAGGGACACACTGCGTGTGTCCGATAAGATCGATTTTAAGCGGACACACGCAGTGTGTCCCTACCTTGTTTAATTTAAATATGGCACTCCCACTTCTCGACGTTCAATCCCTAAGTAAACGTTTTACCGATCGCATTAATATTTTTCGTAAGCAAGAATTTTATGCGGTGAAAAATGTCTCTTTTACCTTACATCACCAAGAAACTTTGGCGATAATCGGGGCAAACGGGGCGGGCAAATCGACGCTGGCAAAAATGTTAGTGGGAATTACGGAACCCACTTCAGGTAAGATGTTTCTTAAAGATCATGAATTAACTTATGGCGATTATGAATTTCGAGCGAAAAAAATTCGGATGATTTTTCAAGATCCGAATGATGCCTTTGACCCGAATTACAACATCGGGCAGATTTTGGATTCCCCGTTAAGATTGGCAACCAATTTATCTGAAGAAAAACGTAACGAACGTATTTTCCGTACCTTAAAATTGGTGGGAATGTACCCTGAACATGCCCTTGTGCATATTAAAGAAACATCAAGCAGCCAAAAACAGCGTATTGCCTTAGCACGAGCGCTGATTTTAAACCCTGATGTCATTATTATTGATGACACGTTAAGCACCCTTGATTTTTCCCTAAAAACACAACTTACTAATTTGATGTTGAGTTTACAAGAGCGCCTTGGGCTTTCTTATATTTATGTAGGGCAAAATTTAGGATTAATCAAACACATTGCCGATAAATTAATGGTAATGGATCAAGGGGAAGTGGTGGAATATGGCAATACCAAAGAGATATTACTCAATCCACAGCATCCCATTACTATTCGATTAATAGAGAGCCATTTTGGGCAACGTCTTACAGAAGACGCATGGGCAGATTAACTAAATGGAGAGAATATGGAACTTATTGATGCAATTCAGCAGAGAAAAACAATAAAAATGTTTCAACGTGGTGTAAATATTCCACGAGAAGAAATCATGGAGATGCTCACTTTAGCACAGTTTGCACCTTCTAAAGCAAATCTTCAGCCGTGGCGATTTGTGGTGATTGATGAAACGGAGCAGAAAAAGCAATTATTGGATAAAGTCGCCTTTAATGCGCCGCCTTGTGAAAGTGCTTCTGCGGTCATCATGATTTTAGCTGATCTTCACTATGAAAAACTGCTTGATGACGTGTTAGATAACTCTATCGCAAGCGGTTGTTTACATCCAGGATTTCGCGAAAATTCGTATAATTTTTTATTGGGCGTACATAACAGCTTAAGCCAACAAGAAATCCGCGATCAAGTGCTAATTGATAGCAGTCTTGTAGCGATGCAATTAATGCTGATTATAAAAGAGAAAGGCTATGACAGCCACGCTATCGGCATTTTTGATCGTAAAGCGGTATTAGAAACCTTAGCCATTGACAGTGAGCGATATGCGCCTGTGATGTTACTGGCAATCGGCAAAGCCGCCGTACCAGCATTGCCAAGTGCAAGACTTTCAACAGAATATACGGTGTCATGGAATAACGGTCAAGGATTTAAAAAGTAATTCCTATAGAAACAAGCGGTAAGATTTGTTAATTTTTTTGTAAAAAATTGCTAAAATCTTGCCGTTTTTTTATTTCATTTTAGAGGTAATATGAACTCACAAAAAAATATTGAATTAAAGCAAAGCATTTTTAGCAAAATTATTTTTGCGAGCCGTTGGTTACAATTACCTATCTATTTAGGATTGATTGTGGTGCAAGGCATTTATGCCTATAAATTTTTAAAATCCTTATGGAATTTAGTCGTCAATTTAGGTGTGATGGATGAAAACACCATTATGTTGGCGGTACTCAATTTAATTGATGTGGTGATGATCGCTAACTTACTCATCATGGTGGTTGTCGGTGGCTATGAAACCTTTGTCTCACGTTTGAATGTAGATAATCATCCAGACCAACCTGAATGGCTAGATCATGTCAATGCTTCGGTATTAAAAGTTAAATTATCTATGGCGATTATTAGTATCTCGTCGATTCATTTGTTACAAACGTTTATTAACGCATCAAAACTTAGCTCTGAAACAATGATGTGGCAGTTACTTATTCACATTGGCTTTATTTTATCTGCCATTGGTGTCGCTTATACAGATAAACTGTTAAACAGCGTGGCGCACACAAAACACTAATTTTTGTAAAAAAATGCGGTAATCTCACCGCTTGTATTGATTAAGGAATCTTTATGACTAAACATTATGATTATATTTCTATTGGCGGCGGTAGCGGTGGTATCGCATCCATTAACCGTGCGGCGAGCTATGGCAAAAAATGTGCCATTATTGAAGCAAAACATTTAGGCGGAACCTGTGTGAATGTTGGCTGTGTACCGAAAAAAGTGATGTTCTACGGTGCACAAATTGCTGAAGCCATTCACAGCTATGCCCCGGATTACGGTTTTGATGTCACGGTAAACAAGTTCGACTACGCTAAATTAGTCGAAAGCCGTCAGGCGTATATCGGGCGTATTCACACCTCTTATAACAATGTATTGGCAAAAAATAATGTCGATGTGTTAAACGGCTTCGGTAAATTTGTGGATGCAAGAACCATTGAAGTCAGCTATGCAGATGGTACTAAAGAGTTAGTTACCGCTGATCATATTTTAATTGCAACGGGCGGTCGTCCAAGTCGCCCTGCAATCAAAGGTGCAGAATACGGGATTGATTCTGACGGCGTATTTGCGTTAACCGAATTGCCAAAACGAGTTGCCGTGGCAGGTGCAGGTTACATTGCCGTGGAACTTGCAGGTGTATTAAATAGCTTAGGCGTTGAAACGCATTTATTTGTACGCCAACACGCTCCAATGCGTAATCAAGATCCACTTATCGTTGAAACCCTTGTTGAAGTGTTAAATCAAGACGGCATTCAGCTTCACACCCATTCTATTCCAAAAGAAGTGGTGAAAAATGCGGACAGCTCATTAACCTTTAAACTGGAAGACGGTCGTGAGCAAGAAGTCGATTGCTTAGTGTGGGCGATTGGTCGTGAGCCAGCTACAGATGTGATTAACCTTGCGGCGACGGGCGTGGCAACGAACGAGCGTGGTTTTATCAAAGTCGATAAGTTCCAAAATACCAATGTAAAAGGGATTTATGCGGTAGGCGATATTATTGAAGACGGTATCGAATTAACCCCTGTTGCCGTGGCAGCAGGTCGCCGTTTGTCTGAGCGTTTATTCAACAACAAACCGAACGAACATTTGGATTACAACCTTGTTCCAACCGTGGTGTTCAGCCACCCACCAATCGGCACAATCGGTTTAACCGAGCCACAAGCGATTGAACAATATGGTGCAGAAAGTGTCAAAGTGTATAAATCGTCATTTACGCCAATGTATAGTGCTGTCACACAACATCGTCAACCTTGCCGAATGAAGTTAGTCTGTGTAGGTAAAGAAGAGAAAGTTGTCGGTTTACACGGTATCGGCTTTGGGGTAGATGAAATGATTCAAGGTTTTGCGGTTGCAATCAAAATGGGTGCAACCAAAGCAGACTTTGATAATACCGTGGCGATTCACCCAACAGGTTCGGAAGAATTTGTTACTATGCGATAAATTATAAATCATTGACGGATTTATTCTGTGTAATAAACATATAAGCAGGCTTTAGATGGCCTGCTTTATTTTTATTTTGGTCATCTTTTTTTGCATACTTTTTATGCTATGATAAGAACATTTTATACAAAATATTATTCGGTATATAGTCGTGACATAAAAATCAAAAGAACTTATAGGGGAGCTTTATCCGTTAAATATTGGGGTTATTTGGGTCGGGTAAAACTTTTCTCTTACTTTGGATTTATGCAATTGACTACATAATCGAGAATGTTGGTTTTTTTATTTAATTTGATTTAATTTTTAGGAATTTGTTATGAATAAAATTTTTAGAGTTGTATGGAATCACTCTACTCAAACTTGGGTTGCGGTATCTGAATTAGCAAAAGGGAAAGCAAAATCTTCAAATTCAATTGATATAGCTGAGGTTGTAAACCGTTCAGATAAAAAATGGTGGACGGCAGGGGCTATTTCGTTATTAAGTATCTTAGCGACTAATCCTATATGGGCAGCTTCATCAACAGGTAATGGTATTGTTGCTGATGTGCCATCAGGTACGAATACAGCTTTAAATTTAGCTATAGGTACAGCAACAGCAACTGGTGGAATCATTGATAATGGTGCTGCTATTGCAATAGGGCAACGTGCTACTGCAACTGGATATGGTGTCGTTGCTGTGGGGGATCGTGTAACAGCTACAGGTAGCCAAAGTGCTGTTTTTGGTTCTAATGCAACAGCAAATGGTCTACAAAGTGTTGCGATTGGTAATGATGTAAAAGCATCGGGATATGGCTCTATTGCTATTGGTGGTGACGATATCGGTGATAAATCATCTTATACTGTTGCGGGTAAAACATTCTCTATTACAAACAGTGCTGGTCAGACTGTTACTTATGTTTCTCCTGTTGCAAGCGGAAAAGGTGCGGTAGTTATTGGTGCATTGGGGCAGGCGACAGGAGACTTCTCAAGTGCTATTGGGGCAAATGCGCTTGCAAAAGCAGAAGGTTCGACTGCTATTGGTTCTTTTTCATCTGCAACAGGTGTGGGTAGCTTGGCGGGTGGTGTGAATGCAACAGCAAGTGCCAATAGTTCAACTGCATTAGGTATTAATAGCGCTGCAAGTGCTGATTTTACAACGGCTTTGGGTATTGATGCTAATGCAAGCTCTGCAAATGCAACTGCTCTTGGGGCAAATGCTAAGGCAAGCCAAGTTGGTGCAACAGCGATCGGTACTAATGCAACTGCAAGCCATCAACGTACTGTAGCTATTGGTGTAGATGCCAAAGCTACATTTATGAATGCAACTGCAATTGGTGGGCTAGCTCAAGCAACTAAAGAAGATGCCATTGCTATTGGTGCATTGGCAAATACGACAGGTAACTCTGCTATTGCTATTGGTAAATCATCTAATTCAACGTCTCAAAACTCTATTGCAATGGGTAATGATGCAGATGCAGTATCAGATAATACATTGGCTTTTGGTGCTTATAGCGTAGCTAATAATACTAATGCTATTGCAATTGGTAGAACTACACACGCTACAGCAGAAAATGCAATTGCAATAGGTAGAGAAGCCAAATCAGCTTTAGCGGGTGCTGTTGCTCTAGGTAATGCTTCAGAAACAGGCACTTCTGTTCCTACAACGACATTAAGTTATAGCTTTCTTAATGCAGCAGGAGATGCAGTTACAGCGACAGCAGCATGCCAAACAGCAAGTTCGGTTGTTTCTGTCGGGAAGGGGAACTATGCTCGTAAAATTACGAATGTAGCTGCAGGTACTGTATCGGCTACATCTACCGAAGCGATTAACGGTAGCCAACTTTATAACGTTGTTACTAACGTGGGTTTTAATACGCAAGAAAATGGCGCAAATAAATCACGTGTAAATAATAATAATATCGTAAATTTTGTTAATGGCACTTATACCGCAGCAAACGTAACGGGTACAGGAAATACTGCAGTAAAATTTAATGTTGTAACTCAAGGTATTACATCGACAAACGGCGTAGCATCCGTATCAGGCACAACTGCAGGTTTAGCTACTTCTGCAGATGTGGTCAATGCCGTGAATAACACTGGCTTCACTTTACAAGCAAATGGTGCAAGCGGTTCATTTATCAAATCAGGCAGCACAGTTAGTATAAATAAAGGATCTAATATTGATGTAACCAAATCAGGTAATAATATTACTGTTGCCACATCAATGACCCCAACCTTTACCACAATTACCACTACAGGCGATGCAACCGTTGGCGGTACATTAAATATGACCAATGGCAAAATTACTAACCTTGATAATGGTACAGCGGCAGGCGATGCGGTCAATTTATCTCAATTAAAAGCAAATACATCTAAAGTTGTCGCGGGTAAAAATACAAGCGTTACTAATACAACAAGTGCAGATGGCACAACTTATACCGTTAATGCTAATGATACGAGTGCGAGTGTTTCAACAGACAGTGCATTGCTTAGTGTGAATGCAAACGGCACTAAAACTGTTGGCGATGCAACGGTTACAGATTATAAAGTTAGTCTAGCTAAAGGTACATTTGGCACAACGACTACAGGAGCATTGACAACAGCTACAGCGGGCGTTGCAACTGTTGCAGATGTAGCGACAGCGGTTAATGCTGGCTACTGGAAAGTAGGCAATAATGCAAGAACAGCAACTGCTCAAATTAAATTTGGTGATCAAGTAAACTTTGTCAATGGTAGTGGTACAACATCAAATGTTTCAGGTTCAAGTATCACCTTTGATGTTGCAGTGGATGGTAAGACTATTGAACTTAATAGTGACGGTAAACTTACTGTTAATGCTAGCTCATTACCAAAAGGTGTGTCTGTTGAAGCGGGTAATCATACTACAGTTACACCAAGCACAACTAATGGTGCAACAGTGTATAAAGTTGATGCAGAAAAGACGACAGTTAGTGCAGGTTCAGATGCAGTCACTGTAACAGCGGGCACGAAAAATGCTAATGGTGTAACAGACTATGTGGTGGATTTAAATGCAAGCACTAAAGCGCAATTAGCGAAAGAAGAATCGGCATCGGCAGGGAATAACAATATTGTTGTTACAGCAAATGGAACGAAGAATGGTACCAATGGTACAGATTATGTTGTGACCTTAAATAATACCTTAGATTTAGGGACAGCAGGCTCGGTAACGATGGGTAATACCAAGATTGATAACAGCGGTTTAACCATTACAGGTGGTCCGAGTGTTACAAATACAGGGATTAATGCAGCCAATAAAGCGATAAGTAATGTACTTGCAGCGACATCAGACGATCAAGCGGTGAATTTAGCACAATTAAAAGCAAATACAACGAAAGTCGTTGCAGGCAACCATACAAGCGTGACGAATAGCAGTGATGCAAACGGCATTACTTATACCGTGAATGCAGAGAAAACAACGGCGAGTGCAGGTTCAGATGCAGTCACTGTAACAGCGGGCGCGAAAAATGCTAATGGTGTAACAGACTATGTGGTGGATTTAAATGCTACAACTAAAGATCAATTAGCAAAAGCAGATTCTGCGCTACAAAACTTCACAACGAGTGTGAATGGTCAGACAGTGGAAACTATCACTAAGGATAATCGAGATGTTAACTTTGTGAACGGCACGGGTACGACGGCACGTAATGACAGTAGTAACATTACCTTTGATGTAAACAAAGCGAATCTCACGACAGCAAAAGATGGCACGGTGACATCGGATGCGAAGGGAGATAACTTTGCGACAGCGGAAGATGTTGCAGATGCGATAAACAGTGCGAGTAAGGCGGCGAAGACGGAAGTTGTTCAAGGTGACAACATTGTAGTAACAAGCGAGACAGGAGCAAACGGTCAAACGATTTACACGGTAAAAACGGCAGATAATTTGAACGTAACTAGCGTGACCGCAACGAAAGTGAATGCAACGACTGTGACGGCGGGAGATAGCGTCATCACAACAGATGGCATCACTATCAATAACGGCACACAAGGCAAGTCAGTTAGCTTAACGAAAGACGGCTTAGACAACGGTGGAAACAAAATCACGAATGTTGCAAACGGCACAGCGCCAAATGATGCGGTAAACTTTAGTCAATTACAGGCATCATCAAATGCAGCGAAGACAGAAGTTGTCAAGGGAACGAACATTGCGTCAGTCACGAGTGAGACAGGGACGAACGGTCAAACGATTTACACGGTAAATGCGAATGGCACGACGGCATCGGCGGGCTCGACAGCGGTTACAGTCACGGGTACAGCGGGAGCGAACAATGTCACTGATTTTGCGATAGACTTAGCACAGACGACGAAAGAGTCGTTATCGAAAGCGGACAGTGCAATGCAAAGCTTTACGACGAGT